>NZ_AXAR01000014.1 GCF_000472905.1 Alicyclobacillus pomorum DSM 14955
CCTGTCAGGAATTTCTGATCCCGCTCGTCAATGTCACTCGTAATCAGGAACGCACCGTTTGCATCCGTGCGAGCCACCAGGATGGTGGGTACGCCGAGGACATCCGCCGCGAGGCGAGCCGCCGTGAGGTTGCGAATGGCCTGGGACGTCGGAATCAACACCTTGCCNCCCATGTGTCCGCACTTTTTCTCGGAGGCGAGCTGGTCTTCAAAGTGGACGCCAGCGGCTCCGGCTTCAATCATCTGCTTCATCAGCTCGAAGACGTTCAACGGACCGCCAAACCCAGCCTCAGCGTCGGCCACAATCGGCGCCAACCAGTGCACGTTCCCTGTGCCTTCCACATGCTGAATCTGATCCGCACGGAGCAGCGCCTGGTTGATGCGTTTCACGACGTGTGGCACGCTGTTGGCAGGGTACAAGCTTTGGTCCGGGTACATGTGACCCGATAAGTTGGCGTCCGCAGCCACTTGCCAACCACTGAGATAAATGGCTTTCAAGCCCGCTTTCACCTGCTGAACCGCCTGGTTCCCTGTCAGTGCGCCGAGTGCGCGCACAAAGTCCTCCGTGTGCAGCAGATTCCACAAGCGTTCGGCCCCCAGCTTCGCCAAGGTATATTCAATATGGACCGATCCACGCAGTCGAAGCACATCTTCTGCGCTGTACGGCCGCTCGACTCCCTTCCATCGGCTGTCCGTCTCCCAGTACTTCTTCAGCGCTTCCGCAGTTTCAAAATGGCTCATCTCTCCATCTTCCTCCTCTATGTGATTCATTGGTTAATCCAAATAGGTGTATCCGGGCAGCGTGAGAAACTCGACAAATTCGTCGTTTGCAGTCAGGTTCAAGAACAGTTCGCTGGCTTGCCGATACCGCCCGCCTGTGAAGCGCTCCTGCCCCACTTGCTCGCGAATCTTGGCCAGTTCACCCACTCCTTTCGACTTTGTACAACATTACAAATATTGAGAGTATTCATCTTGAATGTTGACACAGCGCTCACAGATCACTGCGTACGACGGGACCTGTTCGTCAAACTCTCTGCCACAGTAACAGCACTGTTTGCGCTGTTCGTCTGAAGGTGCACTGTCACGCCCAGGGGACACAGGAGTCATGGTCAATTCCTCCTTCGTGCTTATGTTGGTACTGTACTATAACATCAATATGTTTGTAAATCTGTTATGATACAGTTAATTGTGAAAATTTTTTGTCTTCCACGGCTACTGTGTGCCCAACTCCACAAAAAAGCCGTTAAAGTTGGGACGATTGTAGGTCACAGCCTTCTGCCATGTACAAAACCGGAGAAATAACGGGGATATGTGCTATTGGACGGGTCTTTAATCTGGGCTCGGCACTTGCCGTGGAAATGGCGCAGGTTGTTTCGAAGGGTATCTGTACTATAACAAGAATGGTCAGGAAGCGCGTCCCTGACCATCGCTCATTAATGAATCCTTTGATATACCTGGAACGTATGTGGTACGACGTCACTTGGACCGGGCTGGCTCTTCACGAGCTCCCACCGCCCCTCCAACTCCGGAAAGTGGGCATCACCGTCGTAGTGCCGATGAATCACCGTCTGGTACACCTTGTCTGCGTGTGGGAGGAACAGCTTGTACACCTCCGCCCCACCGATGACAAACACGTCTTGCGACTTTGCCAGCTCTAGAATCGGAAGAATCTCATGTACCACGTGACACCCCTCCGCTACGTAGTGCGGGTTTCGGGTCACGATGTAGTTTGGCCGACCGGGTAAAGGCTTGCCGATGGATTCATACGTCTTGCGCCCCATCACAATCGGATGTCCCATCGTCACGCGTTTGAAGTACGCCAATTCACCAGGAATGTGCCACGGAATTTTGCCTTCGGCGCCGATGGTGCGATTCTCTGCCATCGCCACAATCAAGCAGATCATACGGACACTTCTCCTTTGATGTGCGGATGGGCTTGGTAGCCGACCAACTCGATATCTTCCAGCGTGAAGTCAAACAAACTCCGCACATTCGGGTTCAGCCTGACCTGTGGCAGCGGATACGGTTCGCGCGTCAACTGCAGCTTGCACTGCTCAATATGGTTGTTATAAATGTGCGCATCGCCCAGTGTGTGAATGAACTCTCCGGGCTTGAGCCCTGTGACATGGGCAATCATGAGGGTCAAGAGCGCGTAACTGGCAATGTTAAATGGGACGCCAAGAAAAATGTCTGCGGACTTCGCCTTCAGCTAGGTTCGCTACGCCTAGCCCGTTCTCGAAGGAACTGCTGCATGTCACCATGCAGAAGAGACTATATCACGACCTATACGGTCCTCTGCGTTTCGAGTGCCAATCGCTTGCACCCTACTCCCTTTCGGGATAGTCGTTAGGCATTTATCCTGTCTTTATAGACGACAGGAACTTAGCACGGGGTTGTCTCAGTGAGAGGTTCCCCGTTTAGCAGAGTTTTCGATAGGGGTTTCCCCCTAAAGGCGCTCTTTGATGAACGCTGATACAGTTGGCAAGACAGCTTCCCGTCGGCCACGTAGAACTGGAACAAGGAATGGCACGGCGGCAGCGCCATGTCGTCTACCTCGGCAGGATTGTACGCCACAACCAGCAATCGACGCGAGTTGGGATTGGTCTTGATTTGCTCCACCACATTGGCGAGTTGATCAATGGTTCGCCCATCTGGAGCCTGCCAACTGCGCCACTGTTTTCCGTACACTGGCCCAAGGTCTCCCCATTTGCTTGCAAAGGTAGGGTCCCGTTTGATTTTCTCTGCGAACTGTTCCATCGTTTCGCCGGCGTACTCAGGGCTTTTCTTGTAGGCCTCAAACGGCCAATCGTCCCAGATGTGGTTGTTGTGCTCCACCAGGTAGCGAATGTTGGTATCACCGGCGATGAACCACAGTAATTCTGTCACAATCAAGCGAAAGGTGAGCTTTTTGGTCGTCAAAAGCGGAAATCCATCCGCCAGGTTGAACCGCATTTGATAGCCGAACGTGGACAGGGTACCCGTGCCCGTCCTGTCGGCCTTTTGCGTTCCATGTTCCAATACATGACGCACGAGATCCAGGTATTGTTTCAACCCGTTCCCCCCTCTCTTTCAAGCCAGCCATCCGCGATGAGGCGACGTACACCGCAACCCGCGGTTTTTACGCACCACATCGTCAGAAGCGACCCTATGGCCGATAAGTATTTAGTGGTTGGTGCGTATGTATCATCATATCACAGACCTCAGGCAGCGATTGCGGTAGAGAATGGACATAGTGTCGCGGCCATCCTATCCAATAAAGCCTAAAGCCGCTGGTCAAACGCTTCCGCGGGCAGTTGAAATTCCCTCGCGCCGTCAGTATGATTTGGACAACAATCCTTGCCAGTTACGTATGATTTGAAGGGCGGTGTTTCGATTTGAGCGTCACGGTAAAACTATTTGCGGGTCTCGCGGAGCGAATCGGAAAGCGAGAAATCGCTGTCGACGGAGATCACCAGATGACGGTACTCGGACTCAAACAAGCCGTCATCCGAGCCTATCCTCAATGTGCGGACGAAATCGGCCGTTGCCTTGTCGCGGTCAACCGGGAATACGCTCCAGACGACGCGCTGATTCAAAACACGGACGAAATCGCGTTTATTCCCCCTGTGGGTGGTGGAAGCTGCGACGAGTTCGATTCATGCCGGGTTGTGGATGAACCACTGGACGTCGCTTCGGCATTTGCGCAATTGGAAAGTGTCTATTGCGGTGGGACCGTGCTGTTTGTCGGCACCGTCCGGGAGTGGACAAAGGGACGGCAAACCGTGTCATTACAGTATGAGGCGTATGTAGATATGGCAATTGAGCATATGCGGCGCATAGAAGCTGATGTCAAGCAGAAATACCCGGGCACCATCACGTTGCAATGGCACCGCATTGGCACCCTGAAACCGACGGAGATTGCCGTCATTTGCGCCGCTGCTTCCCCTCACCGAGATGTGGCCTTTGAGGCGGCTCGCATGCTGATTGAGCGTTTGAAGAAGGAAGTGCCGATTTGGAAACGGGAGAACTACAAGGACGGAGAAGCGGTTTGGCAGGCCAATGAGGTGTGAATCCGGCATGGATTGGCGCTGACTGCGAACGAAAAATTCCACCCCTGCCCGCGGATACATGTCCAATGACTCATCGTAAGGTGGTCATACATTGGGATTGATCTGAGTTCACTAGGAGGGTGGAAATTTTGAAGGTAAATACCATTATCAAGCTGGGATCTATGGCTTTCAATGTCGCCGAGGACGAAAAAGCAGCATCATGGCTCTTACAAATCTGCTCGGTTTGTAGGAGCTTTTTCTTCAAGCACTAGCACAAAGAAACACGTACCAACCTACCCATTCCATGATTTCGTTTAACGCGCCATACGTGTCTCCCGTCGTACCGCCAAAGCGATGCACCATCCAACCGGTAAAGAGCGTGACCGTTAGGATGGCATAGAGCAGAACCCAGAGGCACTGCTGAAACGGTAGGACGAGCCCACAGACAGCGCCACACAGACAGGTGGCGACCGCGACTGTCCATCTTGGAATTTTCCGTGCGAACAAGGCGCCGAGACCTTGACTCCGAGCCGACGGAGCAACGACCATCGACCAAATCATACCCAACCGTGACATCATCGGGACAACCACGAAAGGCTCCCAATGGTCGGGAGAGATGCTCGCGATGGCTGACCATTTACCCAGGATGGCGAAGAGACAGACCACGACGCCCATCGCCCCCACGCGGCTGTCTTTCATGATTTCGAGCGCCGCTTCTCGCGGACGTCTACTTCCCATTGCATCGGCAGTATCCATAAGGCCATCTAAATGGAGAGCCCCCGTGGCGAGCGTGTAGATGGATAGAGAGACTACACTTGCCGCCAGAGACGGCATGTGGTGGACAAAAAAGGATTGGAATACCCACAGTAGAACGCCGAGCAACATTCCAATCACCGGAAACCACACCACGCTGCAACGAATATCTCGTTCTGTGGCAGTCCGGACGGATGGCGTGGGAAGTATGGTTGCGAATTGTAGGGCGAGAATCAACCATCTGATTGGAGCGAACACGAGTCTTCCTCCAGTACAGCCAAGAATGAGCACAACGTTTGGCCTTCGTCTTCCATGAATTATGGTAATTCTACCTGAAGTTTTTTGAGGTCCACCGGAATGCCCGCGACCACCCAAATGACCGAGTCAGCCTGTTTGGCCACAGCTTGGTTTAACAGTCCCAGCCAATCCCGATACTGTCTGGATACCGGATCGCCAGGGACAATACCCTGCCCCACTTCATTACTGACGACGACGATGGGATGGACACATTGCGAGATGGCGGCCACCAACTGCTCCAGCCTGGCAAAAAACTGACGCTCGGAGCACCGCTCGACAAACATCCAGTTATTGAGCAAGAGAGAGAGGCAGTCAATGAGAATCACCGTGGGTTCGCTCTGTTTCATCATCCAGTCTGCTACATCCAGCGGTTCTTCCACCGTCAGCCAATCCTGCGGTCGTCGATGGCGGTGGCGAAGGATTCGTTCTTCCATCTCGTCATCACTAGATTGCGCTGTCGCAACGTAGGTGACAGGCAGTGAATGAAGCTCTGATAAACGCCCCGCCCATTGTTCTGCAAAGGTGCTCTTTCCACTCCGCGCTCCACCGAGAACAAACGTGCACCCCACCTTCACCACTCCTTTGAACACGCCATCACGACGGATAGCTCACGCGTAAAAAACCGTCATAAGGATCTGCGTACGTCTTTGCCGAAACCTGAAACACATCGAGTAACGCTCGCTCGGTTAACACATCATTCGGTGAGCTATGGGCGTAGATTCGCCCGTGATGCAGCAGAACCAACCGAGTACAATAGCGAGCCGCAAGTTCCAGGTTATGAATCGCTGTCACGATAAGATAACCCTGATGGGAAAGGCGTTGCAGCCGCCTAAGAATGTCCACTTGATAATACAAATCCAAGCTTGATATGGGCTCATCCAAGAGGATGATGGGACTCCCTTGCGCGATACAGCGAGCAATGCCTGCACGTTGCCGCTCCCCGCCGGATAGACGTTGCAGGTGCGCATTCCGGTAATCTAGTAAATTCAATGTATTCAGGGCATTGGTCACCGCTTCTTTGCTCTCAGGTTCCAAATGTCCCCAGGGTGTTCGGTAGGCATAACGCCCCATTTCGACGTATTGTTCTACTGTGAACGCCACGTCCTCAGGCATGTGTTGCGGTAAATAGGCAATCTCTTTGGCGCGGCGACGAGCAGACATGTCACTCAATGCCTTGCCATTGAGGTATACGCTGCCCGTCGTGGGGCGCCAGATGCCTGCAAGGATGCGTAACAGGGTGGACTTGCCTGCCCCATTGGGGCCAATCAGCCCAACGAATTGTCCGTGCGACCACGCCAAATTCACGTCGTGCAAGATGCCGTGATACGACACGTTTTGAAGTTCAAGCAATGCGCAACGTTCCCCCACCGACATCACCCCCGATGCATTGTTGTTTCTTGCCGCCTCAACAAGTACAAGAAAAATGGCGCGCCTAGGCACGATGTCACAATGCCGACATTGAGTTCAACCGGGAGTAAGGCCATCCTTGCCACGAGGTCAGATAACAGCAAGAGAAGCGCCCCTCCGATTGCGGATGCCACAATCAGGTTCCGATGCGAAGGACCAATCCACAAACGCAGGAGATGAGGCACGACGAGTCCGACAAACCCAATCACACCGGTGGAACTGACACAAGCGCCAACCACAAAGGCTGACGTCGTAAGCGTAATTTGCTTGGTGTACTGAAGCGACACGCCAACGCCCTCAGCTTGCTCTTCTCCAATGGATATAACATCTAGCGCATGTGCCTGAAGGAGATAAATGATGAGTCCAGCACTGACAAACACCGCCAGGATGAAAAACTCGCTCCAAGTCGTTCCATCGAGCCCCCCCATCAGCCAAAACAACATTTGCTGCATCATGTCCAACGGGGCCAGTGACAACACGAGTGTGACGACGGAACTACAAAACGAGCTGATGGCAACACCGGACAGGAGCAACGAATAGATGGACGTTCTGCCCCTGAAAGTGGCCAGACGATAGATCACAAAGACGACAATAAGTCCTGTTGCAAACGCACCCAGTGGCGTATACCACTGGGATAGTTGCGACAATCCGAATTGGATGGTGAGCACGGCCCCGAGCGATCCGCCGCTTGACACGCCAATAATGGCCGGATCTGCCATTGGGTTGCGAAATATCGCCTGCAGCACGGCGCCCGTACTTGCAAGCCCTGCCCCAACCAAGGCAGCCACGAGAAGACGGGGCAACCGAATGGAGCCGAGGACAACCTCGTCCGTACCGCTTCCGCCGTGCAACAAGCTCCAAATATCCGATGGAATTCTTGCCATCGGAATCATCATGGGACCGAACGACAATTCAAGTACGGCGGCAATGAAAAGCGCGATGCTGAGGGTGACAAACGCCCACCGAATACGACTTGTACTCATTGTCTAATCTGGGCAGTCGGATGCAATACCTTGGCCACATCCTGAACCCCCCGGGTGATATATTGTGACACGCTCATCAAGTCAGCACCCTTGACGCTGTACACGCGGTGATTCTTGACCGCAGACACCGTCTTAAGCTTGGGATCCGAAAGGATTTTTTGAATGAAAGCTTTGTCGTCGTCCGTGACAATGAAGACGTCCGGATTGAGCTTGACGATTTCTTCGTCCGTAATTTTCTGCCATCCTTGCAGTTGCGCTGCGGCGTTGATGCCACCGGCATCCACAATGACGTCGTTCACAGTGGTAGATGAACCTGCAGCAAATCCAAAAGAACTGTAATCGAGTACCTTCGGCTTCTTGTCGTCTTTCAGTGCCTTCTCAACAGCTTGAAGTTTTTCTTCCATGCTGTGAACCACATTTTTTGCACCGGCTTCATTTCCGACAAGCTTCCCGACAACTTCGATGTTGCGTTCAATGTCGCTGATGGATTTAAAGTCGTTAAACTCATAGACCGGAACGTGGGCTTGTTCTATCTGATTTACGACACCTTGTTTTGTATAAGAGGCTGTCAAAACGAGATCTGGTTTGGCGGCGAGAATTTGCTCGGCATTCGCTTGTTGAATGGCAGGAATGCCTTTGACAAAGGAAGTGATGTTGGAATAGGTCGGATCGCTAGCGTACGTGGTGACGAGCGCAATGTCCTTTTTCGGAACGAGTGCAGACAGGATTTCGTCGGTACCTTCCGTGGTGGAGGCAATGTGTTCTGGGCGCTTCGAAACCGTGACCGTGTGACCCGCATCGTCCTTCAATGTCACGGGAAATGCGGATTGTTGCGATGTGTTTGTTGTCTTCGCCTGGTTCGACGAATTTGACGACGAAGATGTGTTTGTTCCACACCCTGTGATCCCCATGACAGCGAGGGCCATGACAGCAACGGGAATTGCGGCGACTGACTTTTTCATCGAGATACCTCCTGATGTTCTATGGGATGTCCTTCAAAAAAGAAATCCCTGCCCAGCGGCAGAGAGTGGTTGTGGTCGGAAGGGGATGAACATATCCTCCAACGCAACCTCTCCTCGAAGGTTTCGCTCTACCTCTCTTCAGGCAGGTCTCCTGACTCTCAGCTCGCGGAACCCATCAAACGCCTTCCCACGAAAACGCAGTGACGTTGATCCACAAAACGCTGATTACAGTGGCGGGACCGTACCGGACTTTCACCGATTTCCCTATTATCTCTGTAGAACAGAGCACCTGAAGAGCTTTTCAATTTCGTTTGCATCATAGTGAATCGACGGAACAATGTCAATCGCCTTCGTCGAATTGCCACGAACTGTGACGACGGAGTTGACTGTCCCTGGTCTCCAGCCCATCAACCTCTACGCTTGCCTTCCCGAAACACATCGGTGCTGTTCTCATAGAGTACATCCTTCTGTTGTCTCCTCGCATTGACGGCCCTCGCCAATACAAAGAGCAAATCAGACAAACGGTTGAGGTACTTCAACGTAGGCGGATAAATCTCTTCTTCCTGCATGAGCGACACAACCCGGCGCTCCGCGCGGCGGACCACAGTACAGGCAACATGGAGATAAGCTGCAGCTTGGTCTCCGCCCCGCAAGATAAATTTCGTGACTTTGTCCGATTCCTCTTTGTACCTGTCGATGAACGGTTCCAAACTTGCAGCCGCATCCTCCTGGGTGCGGAACGTGTATTCTGCACCAGGTACAGCCGCTAAGTCAGCACCGACATCCCACAACGTCTGCTGAACCTGATACAAGAGATCCATGATGTCTTTTTCAGACGCTTCATCGAGATGACTGAGTGCGAGGCCAACAAACGCGCCCGCCTCATCCACCGTGCCGTAAGCCTCCACGCGTGCATCACTCTTGTAGCGCCGCTGTCCTCCGATAAGTGCAGTCTGTCCTTTGTCTCCACCGCGGGTATATATTCTCATTCCTTTGATTCCTCCCGGTTCCCCCAAAAGTCGTGGTATATCAAAGTCTGTAAATCCAGGCGATTTCTCCATCCAACACGTTCCAGTAGCGGAATCTCTGGAAAGTGAGCCGTGTACCCGATGGACAGTAGCGCAACAGGGTCAATATGGTCTGGGATGTTGAGAATCTGTCGAATATCCTCCTTTTGGTAAATGCTGACCCATCCCATTCCGACACCTTCGGCTCGCGCCGCTAACCACATGTTTTCAATCGCACAGGACGTGGACATCAAGTCCGTTTCGGGAATGGTGTTACGCCCGAGCACGTGCGGTCCACCACGACTGGAATCGTTCGTCACGCAGATGGTGATTGGCGCTTGCAATAAACCTTCCACTTTTAACCGAAGATAATACTCTTGCTTGAGATCCTGATAGTTCTCCGAAGCTCGGACCCGTTCTCGCTCAACGACCCGCTGGATTTGCTTTAGGCGCTCTCTGTCTCGAATTAAGATAAAGTTCCACGGTTGCATGTATCCAACCGAAGGTGCATGATGTGCGGCAATAAGAATCCGTTCCAGCACATCGTCAGGAATCGGTTCCGTCAGAAAAGACCGTATGTCACGCCGCGCCAGAATCACTTTGTAGACGGCTTCTCGCTCGGCGTCGTCAAAATCCCGTACAACAGGACTTTTCAAAGTCTCTGCTTCTGGTTTTGACGGAAGAGGTTGTACACCTGAAGTCGCTTTGTGGGGATTCGACACCCTTGCATCCTCAAAGGTTGCAGTCTCCGCCATAACCTTGCAGGCATTCTGAATCACAGGAAGAACAAACAATGCCCCTGATCCTTCCCCAAGGTGCATCCCCCACTCGACAAGGGGAGATAGGCCTAACTCCTTCAGCACATATTGATGAGCAGGTTCCGAAGAGCGGTGAGAAGCAATCAAGTAGTTCCTGACATGCGGATTGATACGATTGGCCAAAAGCGCTGCCGTGCTCGTAATCACTCCGTCCAAAATGACAGGAACCCGATGGCTTGCACACGCGATGAACGCGCCTGCCATGGCTCCGATTTCGAATCCTCCCACTTTCGTCAACACATCCCAAGGGTCGTCCGAATTCGGTTGATGCAGTTGGAGGGCTCTGGTAATCAACTCTGTCTTCGTTCGTTTCCGATCCTCAGATATTCCGGTCCCTACACCCACAAGTTGGTCCACAGGGAAGCGCAGAAGACTGGCTATCATCGCTGTGCTCGCGGTGGTATTGCCTATCCCCATTTCACCAATGACAGCAATGTCCGCCCCTGCGCGAATCGACTCTTCCGCGATGTCAAAGCCAATTTCCACGGCCTGATACGCCTGTTCCAAGGTCATGGCGGGCTCCGAAGCGAAGTTTTTGGTACCTGGTGCGACCTTCCGGACAATTACGTTGGGATGGCGAACCCGCGACCGTACACCGACGTCCACCACTTTTAACGTCACGTTCTGGGCACGCGACAGAACGCTACTCACAGCACTGCCCATGCACATGTTGACTACCATTTCTTCAGTCACCTGGCTGCCATACGCAGACACACCCTGTTCACTCACGCCGTGGTCAGCCGCGAACATAAGAGCAACGGGCTTGTTAAAAGAAGGGATCACCTGTCCAGTCATAGCAGCAAGGTGGACAATCACGTCTTCCAAGACCCCGAGACTGCCAAGCGGCTTCGTCAGGTCATCCAGCCGATTGCGCGCCTTCTGCATCACGTCGACATGCAGCTCAGGAATCCTCGCACACCGTTCAACAATGTTGGGTACCAACGTTACGTCTCCTATCAACAGATAAATTCAGCGATAATCAAATACGATGTTACTTCGATGGAATTTGAAAATATTGTAAACAAAAGAAGCTACCTGCCTAAGGCAGATAGCCGTCATTGCACCTTCGTGCAGCGACACCGACCTATCGACCGTAGGTACAGGGTGTACAAGAAAGGCAGGTCTCCTGGCTCGGGGTCGTCACCGGCGACTCACCTTCCCAAGCGTTTACGCGCTCAGTGGCATCGAGAGTCGAGGCTCACCCATACAGTGGCGGGACCGCACCGGACTTTCACCGGTTTCCCTATTATGTCACTCCGCGGAGTGAACACCTTTCTTGAATGTTCCGTTGTAATGCGCATATCAACGCTTTCCGCGTCACAAAATCCATGGTAATGCGAACGAGGGGTGATGTCCAGCTTTCGTATCCCCTGAATCTACGGCCTTTTTTAACATCACTCGATGTTCGTGCTGGCAACCCATTGAATCCTGAAGAAACTCCCAACACAGTGAGTGTTACGTCGGTCCACCGCAAAACTTCTACCAAGTAACGTGGCTCAATGTGTAAAGACGCTTAGCTTCTCATGCGTTGTGATACAGTATCGACCTCGCCGTGTGGCCACCGCCAACGAATCTCTGCCATTCAACTTTCGTCCTAACTTAGCCTCTAATTGAGACGTAATTTTATCGCCTTAATCCTGTTTCGCATTTCGTAGGATCTGTTCCCATAATGCAGGATCAATGTCGTCACTGCCCGCGCCGTCGTCCTCTGGATCATAAAGGGAGTCCAATAATTCTGTGAAAGAATCACAGACGTAGAATAGTCCTACGCATCCGGCTCAGGCTGCCCCCCACAAAGGCTGGTCTCAGCTTGTCCCGTCAAACTGCAACGCCAAAGTGTTCCATGCCCCCCATTGAATTCGTGCATAAGGACGGTCGAAGGACACGGAACAAGGAGACAGGTGAACGTACCACCTATCTCCCAAATGCTCATTGGTACATTTACAAAAACTTGCGCTGCGTCTTCTTCCCATCGTGCGTGAACACCACTTCGCGGCCTTCGACCACAGTTTGCAAGTGGCAGTTGCGCCCCCACAGCTGGTACAAGTAGGGGAGTGTTTTCTCCAGGTGCTTCACATCCAATTCCATGCCTTCATAGGCGTGGCGGATGTACAGCTCTCCGTTGCGATTGTGGTCTCCGTCCTCTACGTACAGTACAGGGATGCCGCCATTCACACGAGACGCGCACAATTGGTCGCGCACGTGTTCCCACTCTTTATCCACGACGCGCCAATCGTTGCCAACCTTTTGAAACAAGAACAAGTCCAGCTCCTGAGCAAGGTCCTTCGTCAGGTAGTTGCGCAGGAAGGAGATGTCGTTTTCCATCTCCCGCACTTCAAACATCTTCTCGCGGCCCTTACCTGGCTCGCGCCCAAACCGCTTTCGCTCTTCTTCCGTCGGCTCGTTCCACCGCTTCTCAATGTTCTCCCACATGGCGAGCCCGAGGTGGTATGGGTTAATAGAGGTTCGGGACGGAAGCACGACGCCCGAGTGCATTTTGGCAAACTCGATGGTGTCTGACTCATTGAGGTCGAGGTCACGCATAATCCGCAAATGCCAGTAGGTGGCCCAACCTTCGTTCATAATCTTGGTCTCTAACTGCGGCCAGAAGTACAGCATCTCCTCGCGCAGGACAGACAGTACGTCGCGTTCCCACTCTTCGAGCACGGAACTGTGCTCAATCAGGAACAACATAATGTCCTTGGTCGGCAGCCCGGCAAAACGTGCAGGGACTTCCTTCTCCGGTTCCTGCGGCGCCCCAGTTCCGTCCAAAGCCCAAAGATCATCATAGGGCGATCCGCTCCTGCTTTCCCGATGTCGTGTCCTCTCCTGCTGCCTGCCACGCATCTTCTGCTTCCGCTCCACGTATCCGGATGCGTCAACGTGCTCCTGCAGAGCCATGCCGGCGTCGAGGAGGGATTCCACGCGGGATCGTCCGTATTCCATTTCGTATGCGTGCAATCGCTGCGCATTGGACGCCATTCTATCGACCATGTCTCGCGACGTGCGCGAGAACGAACTGTTGTTTTTGAAAAAGTCGCAATGCGCGAGTACGTGGGCACAGACGGTCATGTTCTGCATTAATGTGTTGCCGTCGAGCAAGAATGCGTAGCATGGATCCGAGTTGATGACCAATTCGTAAATGCGGCTAAGGCCCAAGTCGTACTCCAGCTTCATGCGATGGTACGACTTTCCAAACGACCAATGCGTGTACCGCGTAGGCATACCATATGCGCCGAACGTGTACAGGACCTCTGCTGGACACACCTCGTACCGCATGGGATAAAAATCGAGCCCGTATCCACGGGCAATCTCCATCATCTGGTCAATACTCTTTTCCAGCTCAACCATTTCCGCCTGGTTCATGCTGGTTTCACCTCGCCCGCTCGTTGCGAGAAGAAGTGCCGCAACGCACTGTAGACGGCTGACTTCTCTCGAATCACAAAGTTGCGGAAGTTCGGATGGTGATACTTGGAATACGCGTTCATCAATGTCGAACTTCGATTGTACTGATTGACTTCGGCATATCCGAACATCTGCGACAACTCACACAGCTGTGTGACGTACTTTACACACTTCTCGTTGTCGGACGTCAGGTTGTCGCCGTCGGAGAAGTGAATTGGGTACAAGTTGTATTGCGACGACGGGTACTCCCGTTCAATCAGCCGCAAGGCAAGATCGTACGCTGAGGAACAAATGGTGCCCCCGCTTTCACCCTTTGTGAAGAAGTACTCTTCCGTGACTTCTTTGGCTTCCGTATGGTGCGCGATATAGCGGATCTGGACAGTCTCGTACTTAGTCCGCAAGAACCGCGTCATCCAGAAGAAGAAAGTGCGCGCGCAATACTTCTCGAAGAGTCCCATGCTTCCACTGGTGTCCATCATCGCAAGGACGACCGCGCACGAGTCCGGCTTGCGCACGTCCTCCCAGGTCTTGAAGCGAAGGTCGTCCGGCAGGATTTGCACGCGGCCCGTGGCGTTCAACTGGTTGCGCCGGATGGACTCGATTAACGTCCGCTTCTTGTCAATGTTACCCATCAGCCCGGTCTTGCGCACGTCCTTGTAGTCAATGTCGTCCACAGTCACCCGGTCGGGTTGTTTCGGAGCCAGGTTCGGCAGTTCCAACTCGGAAAACAGAATGGATTCAATGTCTTCCAACGTAACGTTGGCTTCGGAGTAGTCAAGCCCAGGCGCATCTCCTGCGCCTTGGCCCTTCCCTGGTCCTTTCCCCGTACCTTGGGCGTCTGGCTTGCCTTGTGCAATGACGTCTCCAACCTGCGTGTCGCCATCCCCAGTTCCGGCATGCTTCCCTTTGTTGAAGTTGTAACGGATGCGGTACTCCTCAAGGGAGCGGATGGGGATTTTGACAATTTGCCGTCCGTCACTCATGACGATGCTCTCGTCGCTGATCAAGTCTCCTAGGTTTTCCTTGATAGCCTGTTTCACCTTTTCATTGTGCCGTTGCTGGTCCTGCTGGCCTTTGCGGTGCAGCGACCAGTCGTCCTTCTGCAAAGTGAACTGTGTACCCGACATCGTGCATCCCTCCTCACCAGCGTGATGCGATTTCATCTGTGATTACCGGTTCAACAAACTTCCGATGTAGCGAAGGAGTTCATTGGCGCACACCGGGCAGTACCCGTGCTCGTCAATGAGGCGTGCGGTGACCTCGTTGATCTTTTTCAACTGCATGGCATCTGGCGTCTTGCTGGACGTCGTGATTTTGACAACGTCTTTCAAGTCGGCAAACAGTTTCCGCTCAATGGCCTCACGGAGCCGCTCGTGCGAGTGGTAGTCGAATTTCTTCCCGCGGCGCGCGTACGTCGAAATGCGGATGAGAATTTCCTCGCGGAACGTCTTCTTGGCATTTTCGGAAATGCCAATCTGCTCTTCGATGGAGCGCATGAGCTTCTCGTCTGGATCAATTTCCTCGCCCGTCAGCGGGTCTTTCAACTTCTGCCAGCTGCAGTACGCTTCCACGTTGTCGAGGTAGTTCTCGAGCAATGTCTTCGCGGATTCCTCGTACGAGTACACGAACGCTTTCTGCACCTCGGTCTTGGCCATTTCGTCGTACTCTTTGCGCGCGACCGCGACGAGGTTCAGCAATCTCTCCTTGTCTTCCTTGGAAATCGCCGCGTGTTGGTCGAGTCCGTCCTTCATCGCGCGCAGCACATCGAGTGCATTAATGCACGTCGTGTCCCTGCGAATCAGTGCAGTGGAAATACGGTTGATGACGTAGCGCGGATCCAGTCCGGACATTCCTTCGTCAGGATACTCGTGACGGAGTTCCTTTACGTCCGTATCTTTCAGCCCTTCTACCGACTGACCGTTGTACAGGTACAGCTTCTTCAACAAATCGACGCCCTGTTTCTTCGGTTGTTTCAGTCGCGTCAGAACCGAGAAAATGGCGGCCGTCTTGAGCGCGTGCGGCGAAATGTGCACATCTTTCAAGTCGCTTTGCTTGATGAGTTTTTCGTAAATTTTGACTTCGTCATCGACGCGGAGGTTGTACGGCACCGGCATGACAATCATGCGCGACTGCAGCGCCTCGTTCTTCCTGTTGGAGATGAACGCCCGGTACTCCGACTCATTGGTATGCGCCACAATCATTTCAGCGTTGGTGACAGGATGCTACTCATGGGTCAAGCGGCTGAGCAGTGTCGTTTGCGTCGTTTTCACCAACTGTGGCCCATTGAGTATCCTCCAGCAAAGACCGTGCTGCGTCTCGGTAGACTCGCTGAGTGCGCGCGGCGTTGACATTAGGCGATCCGGCATCTGGCACGGGACCACTTCGGACCACGACATTCCCAATGGCCGTCTGCAGACAAACTTCCTTCATATCCAAGTGCTTCCCCCCTGCCTTACTCCACTGTATGCCTTCGCCATCTTTCGACATGCAGCGCGCGACGGACTCGACTGATTGATGTGATGGGATCATATACAAAGAGTATCACCGTGGGAGGAGGGGTTTCCTTGGCTGGACTGCCGCCAACCATCCGCAAAGTGGTTTGTTACGTCCGCAAATCGCGGGAAGATGAGGAAGCGGAGCGCCGTGGCGAAGACACCCTGGCAAAGCAGCGCGAGATGTTGGTATCCGACGTGCTCTCCCGTTTCGATGTGGAATACGACGTTGCTGAAGAAGTGGCGTCCGGGGACAGTATCGCACAGCGCCCGGTGTTCCGCGGCCTGTTGCCGCAGCTCGGTCACACGTACCAGGCCATCGTGTGCAAAGACTTGTCCCGCCTCGGCCGCGGCAGCTACAGCGACATGGGGATTGTCTACGACACGGTTCGGCAAAAGCGGGTTTTTATCATCACCAAGGACTCTATTTATGATCCACGCAATTTCAGTGATCTCCGCATGATCCGATTCTCCCTGTTCTTTCACCGCGAAGAGTACGAGATGACGCTGTGGCGACTAACGGAAGGCAAATACGATGGCGCAGCGCGCGGCAACTGGGTGGCCGGGTCTGTACCGTACGGATACCGGTACAATCCGCGAACGCAGACCCTGGAACCCGACGAAGACGAAGCAGAAATTGTTCGCCAGATCTTTCGCTGGTATGGAGAGGAGCGATTGGGGTACCGGTGGATTGCAGCCCGCCTGCAGCAGCACGGGCACTTGAGTCCGCGGGGCAAACGGGAATGGCATCCCGAAGTCATCCGCCGAATCCTGCGCAATCCCGCGTACCGCGGAACGCTGACGTTTCGCAAGACCGAGCGCCATCTGCTCACCGGCAAAGTCGTGCGACGTCCAGAGCGAGATCACATTGTCGTCGAGGATGCGTTTGAGCCATTGGTAGATCCAGCGCTATGGGAAGCGTGTCAACGGAACCAACAGCGGCGCGTCCAGTCTCCGCCCGTTGCTGCACATAAGACGCTTTGGGAATTAGCGGGACTCATCTACTGCCACGACTGTGGTGGGAAGTTGGTCCGACAGGGATCTCGGCGTAAATACCACCGCAAAGACGGACACACGTCAGTGTACGTCAAGGAATTCCTGTACTGCCCAAGGTGTCGGTACGCGGTGAAGTACCGAGATTGCGAAGCACAGTTGATAAACGCCATGGACTGTTTGCACTTTGACAAAGCGACCTTGGCGGCGGAAACACACAAAGTGGATGCGCGCCATCCTTTGAGGTCCATTCGTCGGGAATGGGGCGGTACGGATGCCACCGTACTGACCGCCCGGCTGCAACGCGCACGCGAATTGTTGCTGGATGGCACATTGACGAAGGAAGAGTATTTGGAGACAAAGGCGCAATATGAGCGACAGTTAGCTGCCGCGAAAACCAAGGTGCACGTGGCGGCAGACGCGAAGCAAGCAGCAGATGGTGGGTGCCGGGTGGGTGAAGATACAGTACGGACCCACCTGTCGTCCATCGAACGCTGGTCGGATCTGTACCGAACACTCTCCACCCCAGCACTCCGCAACCAACTGCTGAGAAGTCTGTTTGAGAACATCCAGTTGCAGCTCACGCACAAAGGCGGAGGTAAGAAGCGTACAGCGAAGTTTGACTTGTATATTGCGTCGAATCTAGCACTGGAACAACAACGGAATACGTGAGCGACTTGCAAATCGCTGATGTACCTGTGGCGTCACCGAAGTGCGTGATGATGACTGTCTCATTGTATGTAATGGAACTTCACAAAATTAGGCTGTCCCCAAAGCCATCATGATGCTTTTGGGGACAGCCCGCTGCAATGGTCTATTTGATATGTGGCCTCTCGTTTACTGATTCGCCGTTGCTGACACAGACCAGTCGTGACTGCTCGAACCTTCCAAGAACCGCTCGACATCCATCGCTGCTTTACAGCCGCTGCCAGCCGCAGTAATGGCTTGGCGGTAGTGCGGATCCATGACGTCACCGCAGGCAAACACACCTTCCACGCTGGTTGCCGTGCTCACGCCGTCCGTCTTGATGTAGCCGACGTCGTCGAGATCAATTTGGCCCGCGAGAAACTTGGTGTTCGGGGAATGCCCGATGGCAATGAAAATACCTTCGGTCTCGAGGACGCGCGTTTCACCCGTCGCATTATCCTTGACTTCCAGGCCGCTCACCTTGTTCCCGTCAGACTTCACGGACACTGGCGTTACGTTCATCACCCATTTGATCTTCGGGTTGTTACGAGCGCGCTGCTGCATCACCTTGGAGGCGCGCAGCTCGTTGCGACGATGGACAATGGTGACCTCAGACGCGAACTTGGTGAGGAAGGTGGCTTCCTCCATCGCGGAGTCTCCGCCGCCCACCACGATGATCTTCTTGTTGCGGAAGAAGAAGCCGTCGCACGTAGCACACGTAGAAACGCCTCGCCCAATCATCTCCGATTCTCCGGGGATGCCGAGCATCTTGGCGGAAGCGCCAGTGGAGATAATCAAGCTTTCTGCCTCAAACTGCTTGGTGTCGTCTACAGTGACCTTGAACGGACGTTGGCTCAAGTCTACCGACGTCACCCAGCCAGCGACAAACTTGGCACCAAACTTCTCCGCCTGTTTGCGCATGTTGTCCATCAATTCCGGTCCCATGATGCCATCAGGGAATCCTGGGAAATTTTCTACTTCTGTAGTCAATGTCAACTGGCCGCCCGGTTCGTTGCCTTCCACAACGACGGGGTCCAGGTTCGCACGTGCTGCGTAAATGGCTGCCGTCAACCCGGCAGGGCCTGTACCGAGAATCATCACGCGGTGTTTTTCCATGTCATCAACCTCTTTTCGGGATGAGACTTCGCCTTTTTCGCCTTTATCGTACCACAGCCTGTCAAATGATACCGAATCGGCATCACCTTTGTCACAACCGCTTCATCGGCGGAGATCAAAGCAAAACGACCTGCCTTGAAATTGCCCTCCTGCGTCAGACTGAGCAAGTGCCAAAGAAACTTTTCGTCGCATTTGAGCATCTCTTGAAATTCCATTAAACCGCGGTTGGCCTTGTTCAATTCGCCATCGAATCTGTAGGCGCGAGGGTCGGATTCGGAACCGTACTCAGTGATGGTGGAGAAGTCGATACTTCCTGTCAAATCGGCGATGTCCTGCGACTTCGGATCTGATGGACTGAACGTGCCGATACCTACACGTTTTTCCTCCGACAGGACGATGCGCTCGACGGGGATATCCCCCACGTTGCCGCCGTATTCCGTTTCCAACCTAAGCCTGCACGCCGGGCAGAGATTGCCCTCAATTTTGACGCCGTATTCCTGTTCAAATTCGGATCGTAACTCGGGTGGAATCAAATGCAGCGGCTCTTCGTGCATCGGGCATCCTTTGATGGCGTACAAAGCACCTTCAGGGGTGCGACTGAAGCGTTCTAGCCCTTGCTTCAACATGGTCACAATCGTCGACTTTCCGCCGCTGACCGGTCCCATGAGAAGCAAAATGCGCTTGCGGACTTCCAAGCGCCGCGCGGCTGCATGGAAGTATTCTTCCACCAAGCGCTCCAGCGCGCTGTCCAGACCGAAAATTTCTTTTTCGAAAAACTTGTAGTGTCTGTGCTCTTGATCATCGGTATCAATCCCGGCGGATGCAATCATGTCGTAGATGCGGGCGTGTGCAGATTTTGCGACCCCAGGGTTGTCTTTCACTATCTCCAGATACTCGGTAAACGTGCCTTCCCAGCGCAATCCTTCCTCTTCAGCACGAAAGGCGCTCAAGCGGTGGAGAAAACTCATGACAACATCCCCTTTCCATCGGGCCCATGCCCTGTCCGTTCGTAAACTGCTGCGGGTAGAGTCAGCCAAATCACTGGGGAATGGGCAGCGATTAATAGATGATATTCCCACAGTTCTTGGCCACATACCGTGTCCCGGCCATCTCGTCTTAATAATTCAAATCTTTGCATCATCGGGCGTCGGGCATTCGCAGCGCATCCGTGATCCACGTCCTTCATGCACATGTTGTGGTTCCGGTGCCACGAATGACCCACCTGAGATTCACTGCCCACGACAGGTGTACGTCACCTACCGATTACCTACAGGATATGCAAGAGATGCGTGGGATGTCCCCCGTTATCGAAGTTGTGCGTCATGTAATTGCGTATTGACCCACTCCAGCGCGTTTGGAATTTGCCGCTGCCAGAACCCCCAGATGTGCGTACCCGGTGCTTCCTCGTAGCGTACCTTCGCCCCACGTATCCGCAGCAAGTCGCGCATCACTTGGTTCGCACGGTAGAAATCGTACAATCCGCTCGAAATCTCAACGGCGGTTTCCTGCTCTCCCACCACCATGTACGCCGACAAGTCGCTGAGACTGGACCGCTCCTTGACGAGGGCGCGCACGTTTTCGTAAAACGCCCCGGAGAACAGCACCAGTTGATTGAACTTGTCTGGATGGTTCAGGTAAATGGAAAGCGTAGCTGCCGCCCCGAGTGAGATGCCGGCCATCAAACGCATCTCGGGCGTTCTCCCCACTGCGTAGTGCGATTCAACCAAGGGCACACATTCGTCCAACACAAATCGGCGGTACGCTTCATGTCTTGAGCCGTCCACTGAATAGTCTTCCGTGCGCGTAGATTTCTGCACCGCGATGCCGACAATGACGATAGGCGACAGCCGCCCCTCCGCAATCAGCTGATTGGCGAGCGTAGCGATGCGTCCGTGCGTGAAAAATTCCAGCCCATCGTGGCAATACATGACAGGATACAGGCGATTTGGATTGTATTCTGGCGGAAGGTACACTTTTACGGTTCTTTCTTCAGACAAATGGGAACTGTATAGATTGTGGGCCTCAATTTTCCGTTTCGTGTAGTCTATGTCCGTCATTGTCAGCGCTCCTTACATCGTTTCTTTAGGAGGTTGTCCGAACCTGATGAATCAATACTGTTCCATAGTTTTTTCATCTAATTATATAACAGATAGGCACTTTAAATTTATTGGATACGGCAATGAATAAAAAAGTGTATTATAATATGAACATGAACTGTACCAAATATCTTCACCCCCGAGGACATTCCTGAACAGCGATTGGAATGTGCGGACACGTCGGCGTTTGCGAACGCCCTAAACTCAAACGAGGTGAGATCATGAGTACCATTTTGGAGTCATCTAGAGCCATCCCGTTCCGGCAGGTTCTGGATCCCACAGGCAAAGTGGTCGACAAAGACTTAATGCCGAAACTCACAGATGACCAACTGCGCGAGCTCATGCGTCGGATGGTGTTCATCCGTGTCATGGACCAACGCGCTATCAAATTGACGCGCCAAGGGCGCCTGGGCTTCTACGCACCAGTCGCTGGTCAAGAAGCGTCCATGATTGGCAGCGAATTTGCCACCACGAAAGAAGACTTTATCCTGCCTGGTTACCGTGATGTGCCACAACTGCTGTTCCACGGTTGGCCAATGTACCAGTGGATTTTGTTCTCCCGCGGGCATCAGCACGGCAGTGACATGCCCAAAGACGTAAATGTACTCATGCCACAAATCATCATTGGTGCGCAATATGTGCAAACGGCTGGTACTGCTTTGGCGTTCAAGTTGAAAGGCGAAAAGCGCGTAGCCATCACCTACACAGGTGACGGCGGTACGTCGCAGGGCGACTTTTACGAAGGTATCAACTTCGCCGGCGCATACCAAGTACCCGCCGTTTTTGTTGTGCAAAACAACCAGTTCGCCATCTCCGTCCCTGTCCGCTTACAAACGGCTGCGGAAACGTTGGCGCAAAAGGCTGTTGCAGCCGGAATTCCTGGCGTGCAAGTGGATGGCAACGACATCCTCGCTGTGTACGCGGTCGTCAAGGAAGCGGTGGATCGGGCGCGTGAAGGCGGTGGCCCGACGCTGATTGAAGCAGTGACCTTCCGCTTCGGCCCGCACACCATGAGCGGGGACGATCCCACCCGGTACCGCACCAAAGAGCTGGAAAACGAGTGGGAACAAAAGGATCCGCTGGTTCGCTTCCGCAACTACCTGCAAAGCAAGGGGCTGTGGTCTGAAAAGGACGAAGAAGCTGCCATGGAAGAATCGAAGGAAGCGTTCAACGACGCGTTGAAGAAGGCAGACGCCGTGCCAAAGATGACCATCCCGAGCCTCATTGACAGCATGTTTGAAGTGTTGCCGGATTCGCTGAAGGCGCAGCGCGCTGAGTACAGCGAGAAGGAGGAAGCGTAATCATGGCACAAATGACAATGATTCAAGCGATTAACAACGCGCTTGACCTGGAACTGGCGCGCGATAAAAACGTGTACGTGTTCGGCGAAGACGTCGGCCAGAACGGCGGCGTGTTCCGCGCCACAGACGGCTTGCAAAAGAAGCACGGCAAAGACCGTGTGTTCGACACGCCGCTGGCTGAGTCCGGGATTGCGGGCCTCGCCGTCGGCATGGCGATGCAAGGATTGCGCCCGGTGGCTGAAATCCAATTCTTCGGCTTTGTGTTCGAAGCGATGGACGAAATCGCAGGTCAGGCGACGCGCATGCGCTACCGGACCAACGGCCGCTACACCTGTCCGATTGTCTTCCGGTCCCCGTTTGGCGGCGGTGTGAAGACGCCGGAAATGCACGCAGACAGCCTCGAGGGCCTGTTCCTGCAGACGCCAGGTTGCCGCGTGGTCATCCCATCCAACCCGTACGACGCGAAGGGACTCCTGATTTCCGCCATTCGCGATAACGATCCCGTCATTTTCCTGGAACACATGAAGCTCTACCGCTCCATGCGCATGGAGGTTCCAGACGAAGCGTACACGTTGCCCCTGGACAAAGCGAACGTGGTTCGTGAAGGAACGGACTTGACAGTGATTGCTTACGGTGCGATGGTACACACGGCGCTCAAAGCAGCCGACGAACTGGAAAAGACCAAGGGCGTCAAAGCGGAAGTCATCGATTTGCGCAGCATCAACCCGATTGACATCGACACGATTGTCGCTTCTATCAAGAAGACGCACCGCGCTGTGGTGGTTCAGGAAGCACAACGTTCCGCAGGTGCTGCGGCAGAAATCATTGCGCAAATCAACGAACACGCCATCTACTACCTGGAAGGCCCTGTATTGCGCGTGACCCCACCAGACACCGTGTATCCGTTCGCAATGATTGAGGACGAATGGATTCCGACGCCGGAACGCGTGCTGTCAGGCATGAACAAAGCACTGAGCCTGTAATCTCTGGAGGTGAATCAACATGGCATTGTACGAATTCCGACTGCCGGAACTCGGTGAAGGTCTGCATGAGGGTCGCATTGAAAAGTGGCTCGTCAAAGTGGGTGATATGGTCCAGGAAGACGACGCCATCGCTGAAGTCGAAAACGACAAGGCAATGGTTGAGCTGCCGAGCCCAGTCACCGGGAAAGTGGCAAAAATCCATGTGGAAGCGGGCAACACCGCGGTTGTCGGCGATGTGTTAGTGACGTTTGAAGTCGAAGGCGAAGGCAATGTGTCAGCAGATGCACAGTCGGCCGCGGCTGCTGCACCGGCGGAAACGAATCAAGCGGCGACACCAGCTGCACAGACCACGGCAGCTCCTGCGGCAGCGGCTCAGCCCGCAGCAGGCGCCAGTGTGTCCCACGCACGTGAAGTGCTGGCCACGCCCGGCGTACGTAAGTTTGCTCGCGAACAAGGCGTCGACATCACACAAGTTCAAGGAACAGGTCCGAACGGAAAGATTACGCGCGAAGATGTCGAAGCGTTCCTGAAGGGTGGCACACAGGCTCCGGCAGATACCGCGCCTGCTGCTGAAACCAAGACGAGCACAGCCAAGGCAGGAACCGTTGCGGTCACTGGCGAAGAGGTTGAGGAGCGCGTGCCACTGCCTGGAATTCGGAAGATCATCGCACAGGCGATGGCAAGGTCCAAGTACACGGCACCGCACGTCACCGTCATGGACGAAGCGAACGTGACAGAACTGGTCAAGCTGCGCGCCGAAATCAAACCACTGGCTGCGGATCGTGGCGTAAAAATCACGTACTTGCCGTTCATCGTCAAAGCGATGGTCGCTGCACTGCGTGATTTCCCAGAACTGAATTCGTCGCTCGACGACGAACGCCAAGAACTTGTATACAAGCGGTACTTCCATATCGGCATCGCGACCGACACGGAACGCGGCTTAGTCGTGCCTGTCGTTCGCCATGCAGACAAGAAGAACATGTGGACCGTCGCGGCGGAAATCAACGACTTGGCAACGCGCGCACGGTCCAACAAGCTGATGCCGAACGAGATGAAAGGCAGCACCATCTCCATTACCAACATCGGCTCTGCTGGCGGTATGTTCTTCACGCCTATCATCAACTATCCGGAAGTGGCAATTCTCGGCGTGGGTCGCATTACCGAACGGCCCATCATTCAAAACGGCGAGGTTGTCCCTGCTCATATGATGGCGTTGTCGCTCAGTTTTGACCACCGAGTCATTGACGGTGCGCTCGCGCAAAACTTTATTAATCGACTGAAGAGGCTGCTTGAAAACCCGCGCCTGTTACTGATGGAGGTGTAATGGAATGGTCGTAGGAGAATTTACCGAAGACATTGATGTACTTGTGATTGGTGCCGGCCCTGGTGGCTACGTGGCTGCCATCCGCGCAGCACAGCTCGGCCGTTCTGTGGTCGTTGTGGACAAGGCTGAGTTGGGCGGCGTTTGTTTGAACCGCGGTTGTATTCCATCGAAGGCGCTGATTTCCGCAGCTCACCACTATGAGGCTGCCAAAGACTCCCCGTTCCCGGGCATTGAAACGACTGCGAAACTCGACTTCGCGAAGGTTCAGGAATGGAAGCAAAGCGTTGTCAACAAAATGACCGGCGGCGTCAAAACGCTGCTGAAAGGCAACAACGTTCGCGTGGTCCAAGGCGAAGCCATCTTTACGTCGGCAAACGAAGTGCGCGTTTCCTCCGAGTATGATGGTCAGCGGTTCCGTTTCAAGGATTGCATCATCGCGACCGGATCTCGCCCCATTGAACTGAAGGCCCTTCCGTTCGGCAGGCGCGTGCTCTCGTCCACCGAAGCGCTCGCACTCGACCACGTGCCGGAAAGCCTGGTCGTCGTCGGCGGCGGTTACATCGGCGTCGAACTCGGCCAGACGTACGCGAAGTTTGGTTCGAAGGTGACCATCATTGAAGGCACCAACGCGATTCTGCCGCTGTTCGATGAGCAACTGACGCGTCTCGTGACGCGCAACCTGAAGAAGTACAACGTCGACGTGTTTACCAACGCCCTGGCTCAGTCGGTCGAAGAAACCGACAAGGATATTACCCTCACGTTCAAGGTCGGCGACGAAGAAAAGAAGGTCACCGCCGAATACGTACTCGTTACCGTGGGACGCCGTCCGAACACGGACGAACTCGGACTCGAGTCGATTGGCGTAAAGATGACCGACCGCGGCCTCATCGAAGTCGACGCTCAGTGTCGGACAAGCGTACCGCACATCTACGCCATCGGCGACATTGTGCCAGGCGCAGCGCTCGCGCACAAGGCGTCGTATGAGGGTAAGGTGGCTGCAGAAGCCATCGCCGGCCAAGCAAGCGCAGTAGACTACCGGTGCATTCCGTCCGTGGTCTTCTCCGATCCGGAGATTGCTTCGGTGGGTCTGTCCGAGAAGGAAGCCAAGGAACAGTACGGCGACATCGCGGTTGGCCGCTTCCCGTACGCTGCAAATGGCCGCGCCGTCGCGCTCAATGCAGACGCAGGCTTCGTTCGACTGATTGCGGAGAAATCCACTGGCGTCCTCGTCGGCGCACAAGTCATTGGTACCGAGGCATCGAACTTGATTGCCGAACTCGGACTCGCTATTGAAATGAGTGCAACGCTGGAAGACATCGCCCTGACGATTCACGCTCACCCGACCCTGAGTGAAATGGTGATGGAAGCGTCCGAGGTGGCGCTGGGATCTCCAATTCACATTGTGTCGAAGTAAGAGAACCTGGCATCGGCTTGTCGCTCTCACACGGAGCGCGGCATGCCGAATGAAAAAACCCGAGGGGTCATCCCCTCGGGTTTTTTCATGTCTACCGAATCGACGGCAGTCGTTCCACAAAACGCAAGGCGTCTTCGAGCGAGCCCTCGTACGTGAACTCCATATGACCTACACCGCGGTCAATCACATCATCATTCACGAGAAACGTCTGCATCCCCAGTTTTCCGGCAACGCCATCTTCCTGAACGTCATTGCCAAACATCATGCACTCAAACGGCGAGAGGTTGAGGATATCCATGATTTCAACGTAGTACTTGGGATTGGGCTTGCAGAAATGCATATCTTCCATCGTGGTGACCAGTTCAAACGGAATGTCGTCAATGCCGGCCCAGCGCATCCGGTGTTCCACTGCCACTCGGGGGAAAATCGGGTTGGTGGCCAGGACCAGCTTGTACCCTTTGTCGTGCGCCGTTCGACATATTTCCCGAGAAATCCCCGTCGGTTTTGTCAGATTCCGGAGATTCGCAAACGCAGTTTCATAAAACGAGTCGAAAACCGGCCATACCTGGGACTCGTCTAAACCCGTATGCGCAAAAAACGACGTCCGAAATGCCTCCAAGTTGGTGACCTCGGGATCTTCGTTCTGCACCATGTCCTCCGTCGCGCGAAGAATTTGCTCCGTAATCTTTGTGGGATCCACCACATGCGCAACATGAGGAACCAAGGCTTGGAAATACCCTTTCATGAATGGGTCCAGCTCCAACGGCAACAGCGTGCCATCAAGGTCAAACAACAGCGCACGCAACGTCATCGGGCAGACACTCCTTTCGATTGATATCACGCGGGGACGTGCAACGCCCTAGATCAGCCCCGGAAACCCGACCTGGCGCAACGCTTCAAAGACGACAATCGCAACCGCGTTAGACAGGTTTAAAGATCTGGCGTCAGAACGTATGGGAATTCGAATCACCTGCTCTGGAAAACGGCGCAGGAGTTCCTCTGGGAGACCTTTGGTTTCCTTGCCAAATACGAGAAAATCATCCGGTTGGTACTCGACATCCGTGTACCGTTTTTTGCCTTTGGTCGACGCATAAAAAAAGCGTCCGTTCGGATGCTTGTCCCACACTTCTTCAATCGAATCGTGATAGCGAATGTCGAGCAGGTGCCAATAGTCTAACCCCGCGCGTTTGAGGTGCCTGTCGTCGGTAGAGAAGCCCAGTGGGCGAACCAAGTGCAGCACGCAGCCAGTCGCGGCGCAGGTTCTCGAGATATTCCCGGTGTTTGCCGGAATCTCCGGTTCTACAAGTACAATATGCACAGTCCAGTCGCTCCTCATATCCATGCTGACATTGAAAGTGTATCACAACCGTGACGTTGCGCGAATGGTAGCACGTAGCATGGCCTGGCGATACCGGACTGGCAGCATACGTTCAACAGAACTTGTCAGGGAGATGAAGGAATTGGTAGCGCGTACGCGAGGTCCACGCGCGACTGTCGCGATACAAGTAGTGACGATGGTAGCTGGAATCAGTATGGGCGTTGACGAGTGGGTTGCCCGCACTGTCAAAGTCTGCAACGAAGGTCGCATGATGGTACCGACCATTGCCTCTCCAGTCGTAAAAAATGACGTCGCCAATCTTCAACTCCTTCGGGTCTCGGACGACGGTCGCCCCTATCTTGCCTGTCAAAAACAGGTACAACGCGTGTGTGGTCGTCCAACTGTAACTCCACCCTTCTGAAGACTTGTGCGCACCAAACCGGTACCACCACCCCGTCCTTCGATTCCCTTGCCCTTGCATCGGCATGCGACCAGCAAACAGGCACTGCGAGATGAAACTGGTGCAGTCGTCGGCCAGTTTCGGGAAATCAGGGTTCCACCCATCCCACCACAGTTCTGCGTAGCGAAGTGCCCGAACGCGGTCATATGACACACACGCCTTTCGTCCCGTCAGGTCCAGGTGAGTCGGTTCTGGATGAACAGCGGGCGTAAAATCTGCGCCCGTGTCTGGCACAGGGTGGCTTTCACTGGACTCCCTGGCACTGGCCAAAATCCAGGCCCCGCCCCGGTACAGCCACTTCTGATGGTGTTGAATGACGCGGGATTCCACGCCGTAGTCGTTTCCGTCCGAATAGACCCAGGTCACGCGTTCGTCGACGCGCACTTTTTCGACGCCACCCAGATCCAGCGCGTCGAGTCGGCGAATGGCCACTTTAGAGTGTGTGCGAAGCAGTCGACTGCGTCGGTGCTGCATGGATCTGACCTTCGCCTCGATGTTCGCACCCAGTTCACGGGCCCACTTCGCCCCATGAAGGGATCCGCCTGCCCGCAACAAAGCCTCGACATCTCCGGTGACCCACACCTGGTTCTTCGCCTCAAAGTAAGAACGAATCGCATTTATGCAGGATTCCACCGTACCACTCCCTCACATTCGCCCATTCACCTTTAAGGTATGAAACACGACATCCGACGTGACAACCAACGCGGGCAATTGCCGAGATGACTGTGCATACAGGTTGTGGTATACTACCGCTCGGAACATCGTTCCGTTTGGCGGGACACCATCAGGAGGGCTCACTATGCCGAACAGCGACGCGCCGCAATTGAGCGTGCGTGCAGTCGACCGGGCGTTGGACATTTTGCTCTGTTTTTCCCGCAGTGAAAGCGGTTTGAGCCTCAGCGAAATCGCTCGCGAAGTGGGATTGCACAAGAGCACCGTCCACCGCTTGCTGACCTCCATGCTCAACAAAGGGTTTGTCCGAAAACATCCCGGGTCCGACAAATACCTGCTTGGGTGGACAGTATTAGAACTGATTCATAACGTTTATCAGTCTGACGAGCTTTCCACGGTGGTTCTCCCCGTGATGACCCGTCTCCGCGATATCACCAGTGAAACAGTAAGTCTTTACATCCGATCCGGTAATGAGCGTATTCGTATTCAAGCCGTGGAAAGTCTGGAACCCATCCGAAACGTGGCAAGCATTGGGAAGACCTATCCTCTGTACATAGGTGCTTCTGGAAAGGTGCTGCTGGCGTACGCCGATGCCCAGACGTTGGAAAGTGTGCTCCAGGACCCAACCATTCCGACAGACTTTCCGAAGGACGACTTACTAAAACAATTGGAGAACATACGCAGAGATGGATATGCTATCAGTGTTCAGGAACGCGACTCTGGGGCTGCCGCTCTGGCTGCCCCGATTTTTGGACGCAATCGGTTCGTCGCTGCATTGTCTGTGTCCGGTCCTGTGGCCCGGTTCACACAGGACAAAATGTCGGAGTTCATTGACGTTGTTCGAGAATCGGCAGCGCTTGTGACCAAACTGCTCTCACATTGAGTCAGTCGGTTCACCTGCCCTCCCGTCAAACGTATGGTCAACTGTCCACCCGCAACTTTCATTCAAGTGAGGTGTGTGAAGTGAGTCAACTTACCATTGTCGTCATGGAAGGTGACCAGACTGGGCAAGAGTTGCTCAACGAGGCCCTGCGCGTCCTCTCCAGCGACGTCACAGGCATCCCCATTGAATTTCTGCACTTCGACCTCAGCCTGGAAAACCGCCGCAAGACGGAAAATCGAGTCGTGTACGAAGCTGCCCAGGCGATGAAGGAACACCGATACGGGCTGAAAGCCGCTACCATCACGCCGGAAAAAAGCGGCGATGTCGGCAGCCCCAACGCCATTCTTCGCAAGGAAATCAACGGTACGGTGATTGTTCGAACAGGTCGCCGAATTCCCGGCATCGCTCCCCCGGTGGGCGTCTTTTCTCCCATTTCCGTCGTCCGTATGGCTGTCGATGACGCTTACGGTGCAAAGGAATGGCGAGAAAAAACGGAAGACGACGAAATCGCGTTCCGCACAGAGAAAATCTCGCGAAAAGTGTGCCGCGGTGTCGCCGAATACGCGTTCCAACACGCACAACGGACCAACGCAAAGGTATTTGGCGGGCCCAAATTCACGGTCAGCCCAGTATATGAAGGCATGTTGAAGGAAGAGCTGGACGCTGCTTCGAAACGGTATCCAAGTGTCCCGTACGAGCCGCAGTTGATTGACGCCACATACGCGTTGTTGCTGGTGAAGGCGGGCGAGGCGCTCGTCATTCCGGCCCTCAATCGCGACGGCGACTGTCTGTCCGACTTGGTGTTGCAGATGTTTGGATCCATCGCGGGTTCAGAGTCCATGCTGTTGTCTCTGGACGAACAATGGAAGCCACAAGTCGTGATGGCGGAAGCACCACATGGAACCGCACCGAACCTCTTCGGAAAGAACGTGGCAAACCCCATGGCGATGATTCTTGCAGGTGCATCGTTGTTGGCTTACCACGACAACCGTCAATCCCAGATGGTCTCGCGTGCGATTTACGAAGCAACGCTCGAAGCCGTCGTCGCGGGGTCTCGTACCGCTGACCTTGGTGGTGGCACCAGTACGACGGAATTCACAGACGAAGTCATTCGCCGTGTGAAAACCAAACTCGAAGTCTGGAGGACGCTCGGCGAAAATCCCTGAGCAATCCCCTGGACATCTGCCCATACACGTGGGTCACCCTGCGAATAGGCTGACGCTATAAGCGCTGGCCGAAAGCGGGGTGTTTTCATTGTTGACAAAGCGTCAGATGCCCGAATGGATCAGCCAATTGTTGAAGGAATTCACCAAGCCGCCATACTTCCTGGACCACCTCATGCAGGAGCGACAACGTGCCTCGAGCCCATCGCCTGGAGATGGCCGGAGCCCTGAATCCCAATCCTTCGTGGCCACCCCATCACCGCCAAAGAAATCGACCCAAACGACGCGTTCCTGGAACAACGCAACGAGCACCGGCCCTCCCACACCGAGGTCTTCCAGCGATGCACAAAGCGGCGACTTTCCCAAACCGCGTCCTTCCAGCAGTGCATCCAAGTCGCGTACGCCCTCGAAAATGCCCGAAGGCGTTAAGGACGACGCGAATGCAGAATTCGTACCGACTACTCTCGGTGAAGCAGAGGCATCCACCCGAACCCGTCCCTGGAGCTCTGTCTTTCGCCAGGCCGGGTACACAGTGGGACTCGCGAAAGCGTACGGCTGGCAGGTTCAAAACGCCGTTCCACATTCGAATATTCTGAGAGTAGAAACACAGAGCGGCTCGTACGCGTTGAAACAAACGCACGTATCTGTCGAGCGGGTGCAGTTCCTGCACGACGCCGTTCGGCATCTGCGCAAGCAAGGATTCGCGTACGCTCCTCGGTATGCGCTGACCGCCAAAAAGCAGCCCGCGGTGGTCCGTCAAAACCGGACCTACTACGCAACCAAATGGGTGGAGGGGAATCACGTCAACTTTGCCTCACTACCTCAGTTGGGCCGCTTGGCCCGAACGTTGGCCGAGTTTCATGAACTCTCCCGTGGGTTTGAAGCGACGCGTTACAATCCGCCTGCCGAGTACGGCGTAGCTTCCATGATACGAAGGCGGTCAGAAGACTTGCGAAACATCCTGATGCGTGCGGAGACGAAGGCGCATCCCGATGAATTTGATGAACTCCTGATTCGCCTTGCACCCACGCTGCGCGAGGATGCAGAGAAATCTCTGCGAATTGCAGAAGACGAGATGTGCCGGAAGTTTCTACTGCAGGATGAAGACAATCCTGGACTGTGCCATCTCGATGTTATTCCCGGAAACTTCGTGTATACGCAAGACAAAGAAGTGTTCCTGCTGGACCTGGATCTCGCGACGTTTGCGCCCCGCGTGCTGGACATGGCGCACCTACTTCGCCGCAGTCTCCAGATGCTGCATTGGCAATCGGACATCGCGTACACGTGTTTCGTCAGCTACGACACGGTTCGCTCGATAACCCCGGAGGAGTATCTCTGGGTGCAATGTCTGTTGACCTTCCCTTACCGAGCCTGGCGCCTGGCTCACACTCGGTACCACGTCCTCAAAGACCGCACGCAAACGGAAGAGTTGCGCGACTACGCCGCCCAGGAGGTCCGCCGACAAGCGTTCCTGGAGGCCTACGCGGAACAAATTACACGAGAGGTAGAATGACGGTCTTTGGTTCAACCATACGGGGTTGGCGGGTGGACTTGACGGGCAGGACTGCATGTTCATGTTCCAGCAAGTGTCGCTTCAAGTGCACCTGGTCTCCCGCGTACCCCGTCAATGTTCCGTTGCTGCCTACCACTCGGTGGCACGGAATGATGACCGGAATCGGATTGGCCCGGTTGGCCTGTCCCACAGCGCGAACCGCCCTGTCCCTTCCGATGGCCCGCGCAATATCTCCGTAGGACCGGGTTTCCCCGTAAGGAATCTGCAACAACGCCTTCCATACCGACACCTGAAACGGGGTCCCTCGCAAAACCAGCGGAACTTCGAATTGCTTGCGCTGACCCGCAAAGTACTCTTCCAGCTGTTGCACCGCGATATGGGCCCAGTGTTCGGCGGATGCGTCGTCTGCTGGAGTGTCATCCGCCCCTTGTACGGCTTGGCTGACGGTTGCATCATCCGCCCAACTGATGGCGCAAACCCCGCCCGGTTCCGCTTCCACGCGCAGCGTGCCGAACCACTGATTTTGCAGCAGTTTCACAGCAACCACCCGCTGGGTGTGTGCATCATGCATCTGCTCCTTTCTGCACTGCCCATTCCATCTCTTGACGCACCCAATCTTCCTGCTCTTTCACGTACGCTTCTCGAACGGCCGCCCGCGCCTCCATTCCCCCAATCTCCTTCAGGGCCCAGGCAGCGCTTGCTCGAAGCTCCGCGCGCGGGTGTTGAAGAAACGGAAGAATGTGTGGCACGACGTCACGGCGTTTGGTATTTCCAAGTGCAATCAGGGCGTTTCTTTGCCACGTCCGCAGCCCTCGCCAGGCGGCTGCCGTGTGACCGTACTTGCGGAGAAACTGTCGATTGCTGAGTGACAAAATCTCGAGCAAATCCGGGTGCTCCAGTTCGCCCTGCGGGAGGTATTCCTCATGGGCGGAATGCTCGACGTCCTTGTTCATGGGGCACGACCACTGACAGGTGTCGCAGCCCCATACGCGCCGCCCCATTGCCTTGCGGTAGGCAAGAGGAATCATGCCTTTCATCTGCGTGATATAGGACAGACAGCGCTGTGCATCGATGACTCCAGGAGCCAACAGCGCGCCGGTTGGACATGCTTTGAGGCAAAGGTCGCACGTCCCACACGCTGTGGCGTGTTCGCTGCCCGGTGCAGCGTTGGATGTATCTCGCGACGTCTCCACGTCCACATCCACCACGAGCGTCCCGAGAAATACAAACGAGCCGTACTTCTCCGTGTAAAACATGCAATTCTTTGCAACCCATCCGAGCCCCGCACGTTCAGCAACCCGTCGATCCACAAGCGGTGATGTGTCCACCGCCACCTTCCAGGAAATAGATCTGCCCACGTGCACTTCTAGCCGATGGGCGAGCGCACGCAGTTTGTTGTTCATTACGTTGTGGTAGTCGTGGCCGTAGGAGTACACCGTAACAACGCCGTGGCGCCCTCCCGCAGGATGGCGCTTTGCAACCTGTTTCCCTTCGCGCGTCAAATAAGGCATGGCGACGGAAATCAAGGACTTGGCGTCAGGCATCCAACGGCGCGGATTCACCCTATCCTCAATATCGCTGTGCTCAAAGCCCGTTCGTCCCCGCGCTGCGTACTCTCTCAGACGCGGAATGAGTTCTGGAAATGGGTCAGCCGAGGTGGCGCCAATCAAATCAAAGCCGACTTCTGCACCGAGTCGCTGCAGGTCGGCCAGACTGACTTCCGTCACTTCGGCACCGCCGCACGCGCGAGAGCGTCACATCGCTCATTCAGCTCAACGCCTGCGTGTCCCTTGACTTTTTCAAAAGCCACCTCGTGCCTGTCCACCTCAGCCAGCAGCGCTTGCCATAAATCCTGGTTTTGAACGGGCTCACCTTTGCTATTCCGCCATCCGTTTTTCTGCCAGGACTTGTACCACTTTTGCTTGAAACAGTTGATGAGATACGCGGAGTCACTGTGTAGCGTGACTTGACACGGCACTTTCAGACAGCGTAGTGCCTCGCACGCGGCTTTCAGCTCCATGCGCTGGTTCGTCGTCACGGGTTCACCGCCGGAAATCTCCTTGGTCTTGCCTTCGTAGGTTAAGACAGCAGCCCAGCCTCCAGGGCCTGGATTTCCAGAACATGCCCCGTCCGTATAGATGACCACTGTTGGTTTTTCCTTCGAATCACGCGTGCGTTGTGGGCACACAGGCGACACCTCCACTTCCCATTATAACCGCGCACGCACGCACTGCATCTACCATCGGAAAGGGCTGTGTTTCACAGTATGCCTTCGGCCACGGAGGAAGGCATTTCTCACAGGTACACTTTCCAAAAGACCGCACCGGCCACCGCTAATGAAAGGCACGCGACGACATATACAGACGCCGCTGCAATGTTCAACTTCTTTTTCTGCATCCATCGTCCAAACTGAATGGTGTACACAAAAATCCATAACGGAATCAACATGGAAGCGAAGAACCTGATCACGCTACACCACCCTCCCTTTCCTCGGCAGCAGCGCCGCGAGCCACAATCCGACCATCGGCAAGGCAAATTCAATCAGCCAAGCCCACTTCCACACAATCACATCGAGGTAGTCCAAAACGAAGGCCATGTCTTTCGGCAACAAGCTTCCCGCGAAACACAGCAGTCCCAGGGCAGGCAGGATGGGACGCAACACCGGCCAGTTAAAACCTACACTCAAGGCATAGGCCGCACACCAGAGCGTAATGGCCATCTTCACGACTGCGGCGCTCACCCACATGAATATGAAAATACTTTCCAGTCTCTGAAAAAATCGACCGATGTGGATGATCCGCGCCAAGGAATACATGGGTGATGTCAGCTTGTTGGCTTCCTGTGGCATAAACACCATGTGATACACCACCAGGAACAGAGCCAGGATGAACGTAGCGTACAGCGTACTCTTAATGCCTATCGTGCGAAATTCCTTCGGGTCATGCGTGTGGATGCGGATCATGCACAACACAATGATGTTGGAGAAAATCGTCGTACTATCCAAGGTACCCCAAACGATGTTCGGAACCCCGGAACCCCAAAACGGGAGCAGAAGTACCGGCTTCCATTGGTTGATGGTGAACAGGCAGAGGGCGAAGATGCCAACGATGAATACCGGCAAAGCGAGGAAGGAAACCCTGGCGATGGCCTCCAATCCGCAAAATGCCACATACACAACGGCGCAGACGAACAGGCCGCCGACAATGTAGATGGGTGTGTTGGGTAACACCGTTGTAATCACGTTTTCCGAGAATTCACGCATGATGGTCGCTGTAATGACCAAAAAGTACAACGCAATGACGACAGAGAGCGCTCCTGTTACGACTGGCCCGAAGCGGTCGCGAAATACCTCCACTAGGCCCATGTTGGAGAAATATCGCCGAAACAGCGCATCTAGAATCAGGACGACAACCAGCGAAATGACGCCCGACAGAACAGGTTCCATCCATGCCGCTTCATAGGCAGACGAGGACACGATGCGCGGATAGTTCAAGAATGAGTGCACGGCGACCAAAATCGTCAACATTGCGGTCATTTCTTTGCCGCCGATGGATGCTTTTTGCTGTGGCCGTTGCACTAGGCGTCACCCCTGTCGTTGTTTCGGCCCCCGCGGCGCTTGGACGATGAGGACCAACTTCGCGTATGTGGTTGCTGCCGCCACTCGTCTCTGGTTCGGAGAAAGCTCGGCCGCTGGTTCATCGTAAACGCGGGCCCTCGCTGCAGGACGTCCAACGACGAATTCATGCTCGGCGTAACCGGAGCGAACAACGGCACACCGAACGACTTTTGCACCGAAAGCCGTGCAAGGAGCACGCAGAATACCAGCGTGATGCCGTAAAAGCCGAACAGCGCTCCGGCCAGAAGGAAGATAAAGCGGAACGCTCGCACGGCAAATCCAAGGGTATAGTTGGGTATCGAAAACGAAGCCAGTGCCGTGACAGCGACCACGATGACCAAGAGCGGACTGACAATCCCTGCCTGCACGGCGGCTTGTCCAATAATCAACGCGCCGACAATGCCGATGGTCGGCCCTATCACCGAAGGAATGCGAATGCCGGCTTCCCGGATCAGCTCAATCGCAAACTCCATCAACAACACTTCCACAATGACAGGGAACGGAACTTGCTCGCGGCTGCCCGCGAGCGCCAACAACAAATCTGTCGGGATCATCTCTGGGTGGTAGTTCGTCATGGCCACGTAAACCGCTGGCATCAGCAATGCCGTAAGGACCGAGAACCACCTCAAAATCCTGAGGAAGGTGCCGAACGGCCACTGCAAGTAGGCATCTTCCGGTGAATGCATGAGGGACCAAAAGACAACGGGCACCGCGAGCACGTATGGGTGGTGCCCTACAAAAATCGCGACGTGTCCTTCCGTGAGCATGTGCGCGATGCGGTCTGGCCGTTCCGTCGACAACGCCTGCGGGATGAGCATATAGGGATTGTCAGCAATGAACTGCTCGAGCAACCCGCTGTCCGACATATAATCGACTTCAATCGCCTGAATGCGCCGTTTGACCTCTTCCACCAGCCGCTCATTCGTCAGTCCGGCCATGTACATGATGCCGACATCCGTACGCCCCAATTTGCCCACGTTCATCATTTCCGTAACGAGGTGTTCGCTGCGGAGGCGAGATCTGACGAGACCGGTATTCGCTCGAAAACTCTCTGTGAACGCGTCGTGCGGGCCGCGCACGACCGCTTCTGTTTGACTGACCCCGACAGACCGATGCTCCCAGCCCTTGGACTCGACAATCAGTGCCGAGGCGCACCCGTTGACAAAGACGGCAGTGGATCCCGTCAAAATACCGGCCGTGACATCCTTCCACTGCTCGAACTCCGAAATCTGGTTGCCGGGTAGCAACGCGGCCTTGACCGTGTCCATCGTCCTATCCTTCGGTCCGTCTCCGATGTGTGTCAGGATCATCAGGGGCTGCAAGATGTGCGTGTTGATAATGGTCTTGTCTGCCATGCCGTCTACGAATACAGTGAGGGCCTTGACGTGAGGCTCCGTGCCAATGAAAAACTCTCGTATGACAATGTCCTTGTTTTCTGGAAGGTGAAAAATCTGTTTTAACATGGCGTGGGAATCATCCACGTCGTCAGGAATCTTTTCGTTGGGTTCCGGCGCGCGATGCGAAGCCTTATCCTCTGCGTTCCGAATCAGTTCCCGCATGGGGATTGGCCGACGGATGAATAAATCTGGCTCCTCAACGGCCAAGGCGACGTCCGGCGCCGGTTCCTCACGCCGAGCGTCGCCTTGGTCGCCCTGTTCGTTCGGTGCATTCCGTTGACCCTTGGAACGCGAATCCGTCAGGGAAAACTGTTCATCCAATACGCCGTCGTCTACCGTAAAGATTTTTCGGAGCCATCCCGGTATTTGCACACGTTTCCCCCCAAGCCAAAGTCTCGGGAGTTAGCTTGCAACAGGGAGCCATTGATTATTCCAGTTCAGCTTCCGCGATTTGTAGCAACGCGGCGAGCCACGCGCGTGGCAATGACAAAGTACGGAGTTCGCAGTCGTCAGTGGCTTAAGAGGGATTTGGGAACAATCGTGATGCGGAGCGTGACAAGTTTCGTCGCCGTGGAGTAATCGATAATTTGAATACCGTACGGTTGCTGTGGTCGATTGGTGAACAGCAGGTTCAACGCATGCTGCTCCGAATCCACCGTGATCCAAGACGGCCACGGCAGGTGCTTGAAGATAAAAAACAACGCGCTTGTGGGAACGGGGAGTTCCCCCATGTTCGCTTGCAAGACTTGTAACGTCAGATTCCCTCCGGAAGTCTTCGGCGCCATGATAATATCGCACGGCACAACCCGATCCGCGAGCTTGATGCCGACCTGTACCTCCCAATTCGTGTCAAAATGAACACGCGCGTACGCAAGGACACGTTGGACGTCCTTCTGCTCAGACACCGCGTATTCTAGATAGGAGTTAATCGCGTCTTCTCCGACCGCAAGCTGCACGGTGGCGGGTTTGTCTTGGCCAGCCAACTGGTTTACCTTCGCTTGAACACCTGCGGCTTTAGGTAATGACCCCCACCACAAGGTGAATCCAACGAGAATCAGTAAATTCAAAGACAAGAGCGCCACGAACGCTTTTTTCCACATCTGTCCCCCTCCTCACATCGACGTCTCGAGACGCTGGTGATGTGGACATTGCCGGTGGGATCCGCTAGGATAGAATCGCTGACGTATCGCCGCAACTTCGGCGACAGCCAAGGTGGTGGATTCCCAATTGAACGTTAACAAGTGGCGCAACGCCGCACTGGTGTTCATGTTTGGCGGATTCTTTGTCATGTATCTTGGCGTGTTCAACAAATCTCTGCTTCCATTGTTGTTGGTCATCGGAAGCTTGGGCGTTGTTGGCGGAATCCTCATATACTTCCGTTTCGGTCCCGTCAACCAAAGCATTCACGAAACAGAATGTCCGAGGTGTGGGGTCCGCGTGCGTTTGACAGGGCAAACGGACGCCTGCTCTCACTGCGAGCAACCACTCCGTCGCACGGAGAGCGGAGAATACGAGCCATATGTCGCGGAGTAAGCGACGCCCTCAACCATCCGAGCGGCGACGGCTCCGAGGCTTACGCTGTTGCGCGTCCTCCTTCAATGGAAACACTTTTTCCTTGAGTTTGCTCTCGTTCTGCAGCAATTTGTAAAACTGACAGAATTGCGAGACAGGACAGATGTCGCACTTGGGATTTCTCGCTGTGCACACCTGCCGTCCGTGGTGAATCAACCAGTGGTGCGCCTTTGACCACAGTTTCTGAGGAATCCGCTGGCAGATTTGCCGCTCGGTAATCTCCGGATTCATGCTGTTGGCAATCCCAAGGCGATTGGAAACGCGCTGCACGTGCGTATCCACGGCTAGCGCCGGGATGCCGAACGCGTTAGACAAGACCACGTTGGCTGTCTTGCGTCCCACACCAGGCAACTGTATGAGTTCCTCCAGCGTTCGCGGGACCTCGCCGTGAAACTTCTCGAGCAACATCCGACACGCGGCCACAATGTTCTCCGCTTTGGCTCGGTACAATCCTAACTCTTTGATATCTTCTTGTAGTATTTCCGGAGTGGTTGCCGCGTAGTCCTCTGGACCGCGGTATTTTTTGAAGAGCCGTTCTGTAACCATATTGACACGAGCGTCGGTGCACTGGGCTGACAATATCGTCGCAATCAGCAACTCAAACGGGTTGCCGAAATGGAGGGCGCATTTGGCGTCCGGATACGCAGCTTCCAGGTGCACCAACAATCTGCGCGTGTTGGCACGAGACATCAGGTTCATCGGTTCCATTTCCTCCACTCGGAGAAATATATGAGGTTGTCCACAGAATCATGACGGATGGACTACCTCACCACATGATACCGCGGGTGCTTGGCGCGGGCAAACCAGGCGTTCACGGCCATTTGTTCTATGAGAACTTCCCGCACCAAAGAAGGGCGGATATCGATGTCCCATCCCCGCTGAAACTCGGGAAACAGCGGAGATAGCCACAGGTATTCGCAAGTGACAATGCGGTACGTGTCATCAGGCACGATTTCCTGGCCGCCAACGAAGAGCGACTTGAGAACCCGCTGCGTTGCTCTGTCGTCTGTGTGCTCGTGAATCACCGCCGTTGCCCCCGCAAGCGCGAGATACCCCACAACGGAGCCGCGAAACCCGTACCCCCTTCCCCGTGCGCAGTAGTAATCCCGGCGAATCGATTTTTGTACAATGGCTTGCACATCGGATCCCTTCAGGCTCATCAACAACGCGCGCGTCGGCGTGGAACACGCACCAAGCACGTGCCGTCGGGTCACCACCCCCGGAAGCAAGCTGGCATTCAACGCCCCCGCCATCATGATAGCCATATCGCACGGGTACGCGGACAACAAGGCGTCCGCCAACGCGTTTGGAAAGAGGGATTCCTCATCAAAGCGGACGGGAAGTGCGCTGTCCAAGGCTGCCACCGGTTTATCGAGCGTCGCGTCAACGTCCGAGAGGTAGCTCTGGTACGCGGACAGCATCGCAGTATCCAGCGGATCGTGCGCAGACACGAGAAGCGCCCGGGCGTCGACGGCCAACACTTTGCGATGTACTTCGTCGTACGTAATGGTGGTGTGTCCAAACGCTTCTCCGTGTTTCCCGGCTTGGAAGATAGCGGTTCCGGCCACAAATTCTGGCTCGTCCATGAAGGTATGCGAGTGTCCGCCGAGGATGACGTCGATGCCTGGCACGCGCGCCGCCAGTTCTCGGTCGTTCCAAATGCCCAGGTGCGATAGAACCACCACGACGTCACACCCTGCACCTCGCAGCTCGGCAACCGCTTTTTCAGCACACTCCATGGGCGGTAATGCAGTTGCTGGAAGATGTTCATACGGTTTGTCGTAACTCGGCGTTAACCCAAACACGCCGACGCGAACACCACCGCAAGAGTAAATTTTCCAATCCACAAAACCGGGGACCTGTCCACCCCCGGCGTGTCTCAGGTTGGTTCCGAACACGGTGGTCCGCGACCGTTGAACGAGCGCATTCCAGTGGTCGTACGGGATAGTCAGTCCTTCGTTGTTTCCAAACACCCATCCATCGTAGCCAAGCGCAGCCAGCATCGCGGCATTGATTTCGCCGAGCGTTGCCTCGGTTTCCGGCCGCACTCGGTCCACCGCGTCACCAATGTCAAAGGTGAGGACCGGTTCCCCCGCGTCCGTCAATTCTTTTCGCAGCGCACGCAAAGCGCGTCCCAACTTCATGTGGTTTTCCAATTGGCTGTGCACGTCATTGCTGTGCAGCAGGTGAATGTTCACAAACTCACCCCGATTGCTCATCTCGCAGCGCGCGGCGCAGTATTTTGCCAATGGCCGTCTTTTGAAGATCCGAGCGAAACTCCACGAGTGTCGGAACCTTGTAGGCAGACAAATACTGACGGCACCACGCCTGAATATCCTCGGCTGTAACCGTATAACCCGGTTTGCAGACGACAAAAGCTTTCACCGTTTCGCCGCGGTAATCATCTGGCGCGCCAACCACTGCGGCTTCCAACACCGCTGGATGCTTGTACAAAACCTCTTCCACCTCGCGTGGATAGACGTTATATCCGCTGGCAATAATCATGTCCTTTTTCCGATCCACAATGTACGTGTAGCCGTCTTCGTCCAATTTTGCCATGTCACCGGTGAGCAACCAGCCGTCCACCAGCGTCTCAGCGGTCTCTTCCGGACGGTTCCAGTAACCTTTCATCACTTGTGGCCCACGGACAGCCAGTTCTCCGATTTCCCCCACCGGCAGCGTGACGCTGCTATCCTTGGGGCTCACAATTCGCACGTCCGTGTTGGGCGTGGGCAAGCCGATGCTTCCAGCTCTTCTGCGGTCTGCAGACGGATTGAGGTGCGTGACTGGAGAAGCTTCCGACACCCCGTATCCCTCCAGGACCGTAGCCCCCGTCAAGGATTCGAACGCTTCCATGACTTGCACGGGCATCGGTGCCCCACCGCTGTTGCAAACACGCAGGCTGGACAACGCGTCGGAACCTGGTGGAATGACTTGTGTCAGGGCAACGTACATGGTCGGCACCGCTGGAAACAACGTTGGCCTGTATCGTTCAATCAGCTGCACGAGCTCGTGCGCATGAAACCGCGGGACGAGCAGCATGGGTATGCCCGTGTAGATTGACAAGTTCATGCACATGGTCAGCGCGTAGACGTGGAACAGAGGAAGTGCACACACCGTCATGTCGTCTTCAGTGACTCCGCCCGGCAGCATGCTGTACGCCTGCACTGCGTTGGCGACGAGATTTTGATGTGTCAACATCGCCCCTTTGGGTCGTCCGGTCGTACCGCCGGTGTACTGGAGCACGGCCACCGTTTCGACGGGGTTCAAATCCGCTGGGTCCCCTGGTGCGCGGACCGACGCCAGCCAGTCGTCAAACCACACATCCCCGACGGGCAACGTACGGTCGGACGGGCCAAACCGAACTGCCACCACTGTTTCTACAGGCAACGTGGAACGCACCTCGTCCAAGACAGGAAGCGCTTTATCGAATGCAATGACCCATCGACACGCCGAATCCTGCAAAAGATAGGACAACTCGGCCTCCGTGCAGAATGGATTCAACTGCACAGCGATAGCTCCGATGCCTGTAATCGCATAAAACGAAATGACGTACTGCGGACAGTTCGGCAACATGATACCGACTCTGTCGCTCGGTTGTACCCCCAAATCCCGCAACGCAGCCATCGCTCTGCGTACACTGCCATGCAGCTGCTCGTACGTGCATTCGACACCAGCGAACACCGTCGCCGTACGCGATGGGCGCCGCTGTGCAGTGTTCGCGAGCATGTCGTACAAACGAAGGGTAGGGATCTCTGCGTGTTCTCCCGTGACGACCATTTTTACACCCCGCCCCCTGTCAATGTCTATGCGCTCTCACTGCCATCCAATCCTAGTTGTGGCGCGACCTTTGTCACGGCGGAAATGACAAAGGCGATGTGTTCGTCCAGGTCTACGCCAAGTTCCTTCGCGCCCTGGTAGACGTCCTCCCGACTCACTCCGCGAGCAAACCCCTTGCTTTTCAGCTTCTTCTTGACGCTCTGGACCTCCACGTCAGCCAGGTTCCGCGTGGATTTGACCATCGCAACGGCCATCACGAAGCCTGATAGTTCATCACACGCAAACAAGGCCTTCGACATCAAGTCGTTGCGCGGAGGGCCGTGGTGACCGTGCGCCTGAATCGCGTAGATGACGTCCTCCGGATATCCGCGTTCTCTGAGGATTTTGGCCCCAACAACGGTGTGCTCGTCGAGCGATGGGTATTTTTCGTAGTCGAAGTCGTGCAAGAGGCCAGTGATGCCCCACTTCTCTACGTCTTCGCCAAACTTTTCCGCGTACGCGCGCATCGCAGCCTCGACCGCGTACGCATGTCGGCGAAGTGACTCTCCCTCTGTGTATTCGTGCAACAATGCCAAAGCTTCTTCGCGCGTCTTCACAGCGGTACAACCTCCGATGTCGCCAAACGATAAAGTGGTATCAGCGTGGAGAAACACGATTGCACGCGCTCGATGAACGCGGCAGGCGCTAGCGATAGCGCTTCTTCGCGGGGAATTCGAATGCCGACGAGCAGATCCCCCTGCTTCTTCGTAATCAGCCGATCCGCCAGTTGTCCAAGTCGCTCTGGCGTCATATCACGAGTGGGCACCGCTTCTGGACGAGTGTAGTCTGGGTACCACTCGAAGTCAGGTGGAATCCGCCGTAGCACGTCATCCAAGTGAGCCCTGAGTTGATGGCCGAAATGCGCCCGGTCCGGTGCCTCGTAGATCAGCCCGAATGTGGCAAACGCATGCGTGGGCCAGACGCCGATTTGAAAGTGCGGATGCTTCTTGTAGCCCCGTTTGTCGGTGCAAAACGCCACCCAGCTGTCTTTGGGCGGGTTCACCGTGCGGCGGGCGTGCTTCGCCACATGGGCATAGACCGGGGTTCCCAGTAACTCCGACAGATACGTGGAGACGTCTCGACCCAGCTGCTCCAGTTTCGGGCTCAAATGTGCCTTCAGGGCTTCCATGCGCGATTCCAACCCTGGTATTGCAAAGACGTCGAAGTCCGCTTCCGTAAATCCGCGAAACTCCATGGTCCGTACTTCCTCCTTTGTCGCGTGTCCACGACGGCGCCATCCAACGCGAATCTAGGCGATTTGCAAAATCCCTCTCGGACACACGCTTTGTATTAAAGGTAGACAACCCTGGGTCAACGCGCAAGCGTGGCACCTTGCCTATGCGCTTTACGCTGGACGCGCTGCAGGCGGTGCCGCAAGGATGCCACCACCGGATGGACGGATGCTTCACTTCCAAGGTCGGGCGATACACTGACCCCCCCGCGGTACACGATGCGGGATTGGACGACCGCTCGTTCCAGTGCCACGGCGGTCCAATGTTCCGCGAGGGCGTAGTCGCGCTGTCTGTGTTCGTAATACTTTGCCAGCTCTACGGCGGGTTGTACGGACCACGAGTACGCGTGCGCCATGTGCTCCCACACGCGCGTCGCTTCTGCCCACAATTGGCGGCGCTTCAAGTGCAGGCTGTACAACCAGTGACTTTTCCAGTCCGCATCTGGACATTGCAGCGCCGCCACAAAACACTTGGCGGCCAAGTCGTACTCTTGCCACTCGTCGTAATACCGCCCGATGGCCACGTGTTCGCTGGAACGCTCGACCGGGAGGTCTCCCGCGAGGATGGCGGCCAGCGTCACCGTCAACCCCACCAGACTGCAGACGTCCGTGGCGTTGTGCTCGAACACGGGCGCAAGCAACTCGGCGTCTCGCCGGACTGCGTACTCGAAGTACCGACCAGGCGCTTCCTTGCCCGGCAGATCATCCGTGCGCACCAAGCCAAGTACCGCTTCCTCCACCGCGCCCAGCGTGACCCGTTCCAATCGAGCCTTCCATAGTCGGCGGCTTGGATACAATAAGTCGATTTGCCCGAGCTCGGGCTGGCGCATCCGATACATGGTCATGCGGTTTTTCAGTAGTGGCCAGTCAAACGATTTCCCGTTGAAACTGACGATTTGAACGCCTTCGGTGAAGTGTTTCGACGACAGTTCCTCAAGTAGCGCCGCCTCTCCCCCGTAATCCTCGAGAAAGTACTGGTATAAGACCAACTCGTCGCCCTCGATGCGTGCCACGGCGTGCAAAAACGGAATCGTTCCTGCTCCGGTCCCGAGCCCCGTCGTCTCCGTGTCGTAAAATCGTAAGTTCTCAGCTTCCGCGCAGGGTTGCCGGACAGCGCGGCACAGCACGTCCAACTTGGCGGAAAGGATGTCGCCAAATCGAACATTCCCGTGCACGGTGAGCAAGTCGTACCGCAACACACGCACCCAACAGCCGGCGCCAGCTCCGCCGCAGGGCTGAAACCCGAGTGGGACCAGTGGATGCTCCTCCGCTGGAGGCACCTCAGCGGCGAAAGCGTCCTCTCTGACCGGAGGCTGTGGCGGCGTCGGGGTCCCTTCCACATCCGGTCGCCCCACCGACTTTTGAAGGGCTGCCAACCGCTCCTTCAGTGATCTGGCCATTTACGCGAACACCTCTTCACTGGATGTCACCGTGCGCAATAGGTCTTGGACGTGGCGTTTTGCGGCAGGCTCTGTCTGCGGGCCAATGCAGGACGGGCAGCCAGCCTCACACGGGCAATCGGTGACCATTTGCAAGGCCATGTCAAACACATCCTTCGCCACCCGGAACACGCGTTCCGAAATACCGACCCCGCCCGGATATGCGTCGTACAGGTACAATGTGGGCATCCCGTCCAATACGTCCCGGATTTGCACGGTTGCATGGACGTCGGACAGTGAACACATGCAAAGCAAGGACGTCGCCTGCTTGAGTGCGTACGCCGCGCCGAGCAGCGCGTTCTCCCACTGGCTGTTGTCAAACGGCAGCGCATCCCGCCGCCACTGACACCAGTAGCCCACACTGTGCAATTCTGCTTCTGGCAGGTGAATCTTCCCCCACCCCAGGTTTTCGTGCGTATCAAATTTAATCTTCTTGAACAGCGTGGCCATCGCGTTCACCATGACTTCTCCCGTTCGGTGCACAGCGACGCCGCTCTTCACGGACGCTTCCTCCAGGACGTCCAAAACCTGGAGCCGCACCGCCAGTTCCGCATCTGTGTAATAATCCGCTTCCACCGCGCGGACAAACGCCTTGCCGTTCTCCAAATCGAGCCGCTCCACCTGGTAGGACTTCGACTGATGCAGGTAAATCGCCTCTTCATGCAGCGTCGTCAGCGCACTGAACCGGTCCGTCTCGCCAATCACCTTGGGCTTCGGCAGCGTCTCGTCGATGATGACCACATTGTCCTGCGCGGCGCTGCGCAGCGAGATGCTGTGGCTCGGCAACGCGTCAGACATCCAAAAGTAACGGCCGTCGCTTCCCTGGTGCAAGACCCGGTGTTGAGCCAGGTACTCGAGCAACTCGGACGTGGTTTCCACACCAAAAGACTCATCCGCAGCAAACGGTAGCTCGTACGCCGCACACTTGACGTGGTCCGCGAGAATGAGCAAGTTTTCCGGGTACAGCCGCGCCGCTTCCGGAGGACTGTCCAACACGGTGCGAGGGTGATTCACAATGTATTGGTCCAACGCGGAAGCGTTGGCAATCAGGAGAGACACCGACAGCCCGTGTCTCCTCCCGGCCCGTCCACTCTGCTGGCGAAAGGAAGCGATGGACCCGGGATAGCCGACGGAAATCGACGCTTCGAGCGATCCGATGTCGACCCCAAGCTCCAATGCGTTCGTGCTCACCACGCCACGAATTTCGCCGGATCTGAGCCCCCGCTCAATACTCCGCCGCTCCGTGGGTAAGTAGCCCCCGCGGTACCCGAACACCTTGTGTCGGAGGCGCTCAGGAACTCCTTGCTTCCAGTACGACGAAAGCACTTCGACTTGCGTACGAGCCTTTACAAACGCAATGGTAGATATCCCTTCAGTAATCAGCCGTACGCCCAGTCTGCGGGCTTCCTGCAACGACGACTTGCGCAGGCCCAACTGAGGCTGGACAATGGGCGGATTATAGAAAATAGTGTGGCGCTCACCCTGAGGCGCCCCGGACTCAGAGATCACCCGTACCGTCCTATCAGTCAACTCTCGACCCAATTCCTCCGGGTTGGCCACGGTCGCCGAACTGAGAATGAACTGTGGTTGACTGCCGTAATAGGTGCAGATGCGCGACAGACGCCGAATGACATTGGCCACGTGGCTGCCGAACACACCTCGATAAATGTGCGCCTCGTCAATCACTACGTACTTCAGATTCTCGAACAGCCGCAACCACTTGGTGTGGTGGGGCAGCATTGCCGCGTGCAACATGTCCGGATTGGTCACCACGATGTGCCCCGCTTCGCGGATTTTCTGGCGGGCATGCACCGGCGTATCCCCGTCATACGTGTAGGACTGGACGTTGGTGACGAGGTGTCCTGCCAACTCGTGCAATTCCGCGACCTGGTCCTGCGACAGTGCTTTGGTCGGAAAGATGTACAACGCGCGCGCGTTTTCATCCTTGCAGATGGCATCCAGCACCGGCAGGTTGTAACACAACGTCTTTCCGCTCGCAGTCGGGGTGACCACCATGACGTTCTGCCCCTCGTGCACCGCCTCTATCGCTTCCTGCTGGTGGGAGTACAGCTGCTTGATGCCCTTCTGAGCTAAAGCCGCGCGAACTTGCGGATGCACCCAATCGGGGATATCGCGGTAGCGAGCCAACCGCGCCGGCGTGATCTCCCAGTGCGTGACCTGCTCCGAAAACGCTGGCGTTCTCCGCCACTCGTCCAATAACATTGCTAGTTGCATGCACCGAAGCCCCTTTCCTCTCTATGAGAGTTCTGCATGAAACAGCGAACTCCTGTTCGCTTGTGGCAGTGAATTCTTCTGTGCGGACGCAGATTCAAGTTGGACTCTACGATTTTTTTCAATTTCGAGGTCACCTTCTCGAAGTCATGACATAGCATGTTATAGACCCTCTCAACCGGGAATTGTATGAATCTCGTACACCATGGAAATAAAGTATAGTACAGACGCGAGGGAGGAATATTCGTGCAGAGCGTTGAGAAATGGGTGACAAGGTCAGATGCCTGGACTTCGGAGGACGACGAGCGACTGTCATCCATCGTACTAACCCATATCCGTACTGGGAGTACCCAACTACGGGCGTTTGATGAAGCGGCAAACGAACTTGGCCGCACGGCCGCAGCTTGTGGATACCGTTGGAACGGTGTGTTGCGCAAGGAACTCCGGACTGAGATTGAGTCGGCGAAGCGTGAGCGCAAAGCAGCTCAAAAGAGCGGCGTCAGTGCATCCCCCGGACGGCGCGCCGCCGTAACCACAACGGTGACATCGTCCGACTCCATGAAAGACGTCATTTTGTTTTTGCAAACGTATGATATGCAGTACCAAAAGCTCCGGGGCCAAGTCGAGGAGTTGGAACAGGAAAAGGCGCGCCTCGTGGATCGGGTTCGCGAATTGGAGTCCATCGCCGTGCAGAGTGTGCACGCCGCAGCACCTGCGGAAATTACACCCGAACAACTAGAAGAGGACTCCAAAACGTTGTTTGCCATTATGGAACGAGCGCGCAAATTACTTGAGACGGATGGCGCAAAACGCAGCGAATGACCCGCTTTACTGCGATGAACACGACCGCACGTACGCCCGCCATCGGTTCGCCGTGGCGGGCGAAAATGGGCCTCTCTGCTGTTTCGCGAGCGCGACCAGTTCGGCTTTTGCATCCATCACGCCCGCGCACCAGCGCGGCGGATAACTCCCTTTCCTCACCTCGTATTCATCCTCATCCAGCACCTCGACACCCGTTGCTGTCACCATGACATCCACGTCCAAATCGGTAAACACCACCGTTTGTCGGTCAACCAAGTAGCACAGCGGTGCAATCACGTTGCAGTAATACTCCGTTGCCTGCGGTTTGAGTAGGATGAAAACCTGATAATACGCCTTCGGCCAGAACAACGCGACGACAGGATACGGACTAGACCACTGCCGGCCATCCTCTTCCTGGACAGGTGTGTTCGCAGGGATGAAGAAGGCCCAAGGTTCATCTGTTGCGTATACCTCAGGCCAGATCCGATGCATTCGCCCATCTCCACGTAGACTTTGAAGCCTCATGTCCTGGACGTCCTTCCCTTCTGCACAGAATGGTCAGATGACGGCGTACTGGGCGTGTTGCCCAGCAGATCCACCGTGCCCTCTGGCTCTGCACATGGGGTGGCAGGTGGCAGAGGTGACCCCGGTTCCGCTTCTGGGAAGAAATCCATGAACAGCCGAATCCGCAACAGAGATTTGATGCCAATCAGCACAATCGGTCCAAAAAACAGTCCCAGAATCCCCATCAGTTTCATGCCGACGTACATGGCGAACAAGGTGGAAAGGGTGTCTAAGCCGACACTGTCGGCCAAAATTTTCGGCTCCACGACGTGGCGGATTAACGAAATCGCGAGTTGCAACAGGAGCACTTTGATGCCGAGCGGGACATCGCCAATGACCAGTGCACCGATGGCCCAGGGCACCGTGAGAATGGCGGACCCGAGAATGGGCACCAGTCCCGAGATGCCGAACAAGATGCCCAGGATGACCGCGTACTGAATCCCCGCTATCCACATGCCGATGATGCCTAGCACAGCCGACATCAACATCAGTACCACCTGGGCCCGAATGGTGCCACCGAACGCCTTCATCATGTCGTTCGTCACCACGCGAACCTTGTCGGACCAACCTGGGGGCAGCGTCTTCAGAAAACTGTCGTACATCTTGTCGCGGTTGACCAACATAAAGAACGTCGTAATCAAGGCAATCACAGTCACGAATACAGTGTCCGGCAAATGTGTAATAGCCTGGATGAGTGCACCTGCGAAACCTGAAAACATCGTCTGAACGCTCGATACCGCGTGCTTGACCGTGTCGTTGAGTTCACTCGCAATGGTCGGCGGTAGGTGGCCAAACACGGCCTTACCAAAGGAAATCTGCTCCGTGAACCAGGACTGAATCAATCCGAATTGGTCCGTGATGGTTTGCGTCCACATAGTGGCCTCACGGGCTACCGCAATCACTACGTAGGTTGATATGGCCAGCAAGAGAAGTACGATGCTGACCAATACCGTGATGACAGCGGCGGTCCTGTGGACCCCCCGGTGCTCAAGCTGACGAACCAGCGGCAGCAGCATCATGGCAAAGAAGGCACCCACCACAAACGGGAGTATGTAATCGACCACCTTCAAAAACGCCCAGCAGAGAACAGCGACGAGAATCAACAGCGCGACCACTTCGGCAAATCGCCCAATGTACCGTTTGACAGATGGGTTTTGGGTACGGAACCACACGATATCAACCCGCCCTTCCCGGGAACATCTGCTGCGAGTGGCAACATGACCATGAGCGTTTGGCCCTGCACGATGTCTTGTGTTGCCAACAGCCTGGAAACACGAGAATCAGTGCAAAACCGTTTCGATTGAATTTTTGAAAACGGCGAAAATGACGCTCTACCGTTTCATGACCTTCCGCTTGGTAGCAAATCCAACACCTGCCCCGACAATCGCGACGATGAACAGGACTGCCGCAATCCCTGGCCGGTCTTCCGCCATCATGACACTACCGACGGCAAAGCACGCCATCACCAGCAGCGCCACAATAAAGTACACTACTTTTGCTGTGCTCGACACACGCGTCCCCCCCTTCGACGTCGGGACCCCTCGTCTGTTTGGGGTACGGTAGACTGCCTAGATGATAGCACAAACCTGCACCGAAACACACCAAAACCTGGCCTAACGAGGCCAGGTTTAATGACAACCGTGGTCAGAGACATCACGTTCTGTTTCTGCGACGAACCGATTCAGGCCGTCGCAAAACTCGGTAAATACGAACTCAGCTTCATCCATGCTTGTTCCACGCTGTTTGCAACGACAATGTGATGTGCGCCACAACGGCGGTACAGCGTGTGCCGCACCGGATCTTTCGTGACAACCATCACATGTTGAACGCCTGCCTCACGAACGGATTGCGTAATTAAAGCCGACCGGACGAAGTTGTCGTCCTCGTGTACAATGGCCGCGTCAAACCCTTCCTCTGCCACACGTTTACGCACATCGGAACGGTGCCCGTTCACTTGTAATATGTCGTCCCCAAACCAACGCAATAACTGCCCGTGATGAGCTTCCACGCAATCCAGAATGCGGACGTGAAGTCCCATTTGCCGAGATCTGCGAACGTACGTTAAACTCTCTTTTCCAAAAGCGGCTATCAAAATTTTTGGCATACGCGTTCGTCTCCCTTGCACTGCCTACGAGGTTAGCTGACGGGTCGGGACTGCAAGTTGCCCCTTCTCCACCACAAATCGGCGAGAATTCAACCCCCACTCCAGACGCGCACAAGCGCTGCCATGCGGTGTACACCGATGGGTAACTGTCCAGAATTACGCGGCGTTCCACGGAACGGCTGCGCGGTTCCCCCGCTTCTCCGAAGGAGAACTCGGCATTATGATAGCGCTTACATTTTGTATTATACACGCGCCATTTTCGGTTGAAAAGTGGTATGCGGTTTATTTTCAGAAAAATAGGTCTATAGCCTACTGTATTCCTCTCTGTCCAATTGGCGCAGTCGGCTCCGTTTTTGCAGGATGGCGGCGCTCATCTCATCTCCGAATTCGTACGCAATGGATCTGGCCCGCTCCACATCCCCTGCCGCAACGGCGTCGAACAACTGGCGACACACATCCGTGCCAAGTGGTCGCTCTGGCTGCATGAACCGCAGTTGACTGCGCAGTGCTTCCTGTAGAACACGCACCACGTTCTCCAGCAACACGTTTCCCGTGCACTCGGCAAGTGTCAGGTAAAAGCCTAGTTCGGCCAACACCGCATCTTCCGCGCCAGGCTCGGCGCACTCCAATCGAAATAAGGCCTTGGAGAGCTCCGACAGCCCACTGTCGCTGCATCGTTCTGCAGCGACACCTGCCACCCCTGCCAGGATGGCGGCGGTCAGTTCAAGCAATTGGCTCGCGTGAGAGGGAGCCAACAACAAGGCTGCGTCCAGCGGCTCCATCCACATGTCAATACTGGCCGTCCGCACGTACGTTCCATCTCCATGCCGAAACTCTACCAGTCCCTGTCCGCGCAAAGCGCCCAAGGCTTCACGCACCGTCGCCCGACTGCAACCAAATTGTTCGGCCAGTTCAGCCAAGGGCGGCAGCTTGTCGCCAGGGCACAAATCCCCCGATTCAATCCAGGATCGAATTTGTTCAGCAATGGCCACGTACAATTTCCGGTCTGTGGATTGCACGACCATGAACGACACCTCCGCTACCGACGTCCAACAACAAACGGGCGACAGGGATACTCTTACGCAATTCCCTATCGCCCGTCAAAATCCTTCAAGCAGATGTATCCGCTGGCCTACCCCTTGACCACCAGGTTGACCAACCGGCCCGGCACGTAAATTTCTTTCACAATCTCTTTCCCATCCAACCATTCAGCGACTTCCGGATGGGCTTTCGCAGCCTGGACAGCTGTGGGCGCGTCGGCATCGGCTGCAATGACCAACTTGGCGCGCACGCGACCGTTCACCTGCACCGCAATCTCCACTTCGTCGTCCTTCAGCCACTTCTCATCATACGTAGGCCACGTCGCCTGGAACACGGATTCCCGGTGGCCCAAGCGTTCCCACAGCTCTTCGCCGAGGTGGGGCGCAAACGGCGCGATGGTGACCGCAATTGTTTCCAAGGTCGCTCGGTCAATGCCCGATGCCGCCTCCGCCTGCAACGCATTGAGGTACTCCATGAACGCACTGACGGCCGTGTTCAACCGGAAACTCTCCATGCGTTCGTGCAGACTTGCCAAGAATCGGTGCCGAAGCTTTTCCAGCGATGGCCTGGACGGCGACGGTGCATCGGCGTGGCTTACCACCAGGCGGTATACGCGCCCCAGGAACCGCGCTACGCCTTCGAGACCGTTGGTGTTCCACTCTGCGTCTTCTTCCGGCGGCCCCATGAATAGCTCGTACATTCGCAGTGCATCGGTGCCGAACTGTTCGACGATATCCTCTGGATTCACCACGTTGCCCTTGGATTTGCTCATCTTGGCGCCATTGAGCGTCACCATTCCCTGGTTGAACAAATGTTGGAACGGTTCTTGGAAGTCAATCAGACCGAGATCATACATCACTTTCGTGAAGAACCGGGCATACAGCAAGTGCAGTACGGCGTGCTCCACACCGCCGATGTACATGTCCACGGGAAGCCACTTGTTGACCGCCTCCTTGGAGAACGGTTCCTTGTCGTTCTTCGGATCCGGGTAGCGCAAAAAGTACCAACTGGAGCCGGCCCACTGTGGCATCGTGTCGGTCTCACGGCGCGCCGGTCCGCCGCACTTCGGACACGTAGTGTGGACGAACGACTCAATCGCTGCCAATGGTGACTCGCCTGTTCCGGTCGGTTCATACCGTTCGACGTCCGGCAGGCGGACGGGCAACTGTTCCACCGGCACAGGCACGGTGCCACATTGGTCGCAGTACACAATCGGGATGGGTTCGCCCCAGTACCTCTGCCGCGCAAAAACCCAGTCGCGCATGCGATACGTGACGGTCTGTTCACCGACACCTCGTTCCGCCAGCAGCTTCACGACCGCCTCCTTTCCTTCCTCCACGGAAAGACCGTTAAACGGGCCGGAGTTGACGAGACGGCCGGGCCCAACGTACAGTTCTCCTTCCGCGACGCTTCCGTCTTCCGGAGCCACGACAGTGACAATCGGTAAGCCGAACGCCTTGGCAAACTCGAAGTCCCGCTCATCGTGCGCCGGCACCGCCATGATGGCGCCTGTGCCGTATTCCATCAGCACGTAGTCGGCAATCCAGATGGGAATTTTCTGCCCCGTCAGCGGATGAATCGCGTACGCCCCCGTGAACACGCCCGTTTTCGTCTTATCGATAATCTGCCGAGCCACCGCAGATTTCTTCAACGCTTCCGTGACGTATTGGTCCACCTGCTCCCGCTGTTCCTGGGTTGTGATCTTCTCCACGAGCGGGTGTTCTGGCGCCAGCACCATGTACGTCGCACCATAGAGTGTGTCTGGGCGCGTGGTGAAGACTTCTACTTTATCCTCGAACCCCTTCACTTCGAAGAAGATGCGAGCCCCTTCACTGCGCCCAATCCAGGCTGCCTGCATGCGCTTGACCTTGTCCGGCCAGTCGAGGCTCTCCAGGTCGTTCAGCAGCCGGTCTGCGTAGGCGGTGATCTTCAGCATCCACTGGTCCATTTCCCGCTTCGTAACTTCTGTGCCGCAGCGTTCGCAACACCCGTCCACCACTTCTTCATTTGCTAGTCCCGTCTTACAGCTCGGGCACCAGTTGATGGGCATCTTTTTCCGGTACGCCAAGCCGCGCTCGAACATCTTCACGAAGAGGAACTGCGTCCACTTGTAGTAGTCCGGATGGCTCGTATTGATTTCCCTATCCCAGTCGTACATGGCGCCGATTTCCTGCAGCTGTTTCTTGAAGTTGGCGATGTTTTTCGCCGTCGACACGGCGGGGTGAATCCCCAACTTAATCGCCGCGTTTTCCGCTGGCAGGCCGAACGCGTCCCAGCCCATCGGGTGTAACACTTCGTACCCTTGAATGGTCTTGTAGCGGCTCCACACATCAGAGATGGTGTAGCCGCGCCAATGTCCCACGTGCAGCCCGTTGCCGGATGGATACGGAAACATGTCCAGGCAATAGTACTTCGGCTTGCCGCTGTTTTCGTTCACGTGGTGCGCACCGGTCTGTTGCCACCGTTTGCGCCATTTCTGTTCAATCTCGCGATGATTGTAGTTCACCCTGACCACTCCTGCTCGTCAATCTACGAATGGATGCTTTAGAGCGATTTGCAAAATTCCTCGTGTGCTGAACCAGTTCGATTTTGCAAATCACTGACATAATGAATAACCTCTCGTCCAGCGTATAGGACGAGAGGTTGGAATCCCGCGGTACCACCTATATTGAGTATTCAGACGCTGCACGTGCAGCTCCGAACCACTCCCCTTGCAGCCAATAACGCTGGCTCGCGTTTCGCAGTACTGGCATCTGCTTTCCCGCGAAAGCCTCCGAAACGAGTTCGCAATTCTCACCTGGCCGACTTTCACCTCAACGCCGGCTCTCTGTACAGGTGCGATGACTGCTACTACTTTTCTTCAACGGCTCCATATCCACCTTGATCAATGATTATAATCCGTGTCCGAACGCGAATCAAGGTAAGATACGAATCAGGCACAGGTGTACCGCCCCTGCTTACCGTCTGTCAGACTGAAGCACCCCAAAGAGGCGCAACACGAACAGCAACAAGTTGACGAAGTCCAAATACAGGGACAGGACCACCCACGGGATGTCCCGTTCCGCGATTCCGTTGTGGGCAATGCGGTTGACATCAAACAACACGTAGCCAATGAAAATGGCGATACCCAGGAGCGAGTAAATCAACTCGGCCATCGTAGAAAATCCAATGAACAGAGACACCACGCCCATCCCGAGCACCGCGAGCAATCCAACGAGCAGGAATCCGCCCAAAAACGAGAAATCAAAGCTCGTCCGTGACGCCACCACGGCCGCAACCAGGAATGCACCAGCGCTCACGCCGATAGCCTTCAAGACCACTGCAGCCCCGAGCGTGTACGCATAGTAGTGCAGGGTTGGCCACAGCGTGATCCCTGAGATGAATGTGAACGCCAAAACAAACGGCATACCGATGGCGCGCCGCCTCTGCATGAACATGGCGACCACAATCATCACCAACTCGACAATCATCAGAATGCCAATCACCGCCGTCGGGATCTGGGTGCCTGCCCACACGCCCAGAAACGCAGACACGAGACTGAGACAAAGCCCAAAAAACACTTTTCCCAACAAGGAACCTCTGGACAGTACATAGGTTTCCATTCTTGCGTTCCCTCCTCACATTCGTAGTTTATCCATAAATTTGTTGCAATAGTTTCTCATAGACCCTTGGCAGCGGCAACGTGTGCACCTCGTTCAAAGGTACTGGTCTACGGTGGTCTGGTTCAGGCACCGGAAGGCCGCGCTCTGTAAAGATGGGCCGGAACACGTGAACATCCCACTCCAGATGTGTAAACACATGTTTCTCGTGGGCAATCTTCGCGAACGAAGGGAGGTCATCCCCGGCTGGCGCGCGCTCTGCATGCAACCGGTAGACCCACTCGGCAAAACGCTCCTTCAAGGCCCGCTCCAGCGCCAGGTCGTCATGGCCCGCGGCTCCTACCTCCCATGCAGGAAGTTGCCACATGCCAGCCAACAGTCCGCTGTCAGGGCGCTGTTCCATCCACAACTTGCCGTCGGCTTCCCACCACAGGGCCACCACGTCGATACATTTCCGATCCGCTTTCTGCTTACGCACAGGCAGCTGTTCCACGACGTTTTCTGCTCGCGCGAAGCAGGTGTCCGCCAGCGGACACTCACTGCACTTTGCAGATTTTGGAACACACACCGTGGCACCCAGCTCCATCAGCGCTTGCGTCAGGTACCGGGGCTGCTCCTCCCGAAGCCACTTCGCCACGTGTGCAGTGACGGCCTGCCGAGCGGCAGCGGTTTCAATCGGGTGGAAAATCCCAAGAAACCGAGTGACCACGCGAAGCACGTTGCCGTCGACGGCAGGAACCGGTTGATTGTAGGCGATGCTAAACACCGCCCCCGCTGTGTACGGGCCGACCCCTGGCAACGCCCGAAAGTCCTCCAACTTCTCGGGTATCCGTCCGCCATGCAGAGAGACCACTTGTTGGGCGGCTCTGTGTAGGTTTCTGGCGCGGGAGTAGTAGCCAAGCCCTTGCCAATGCTTCAGTACCGTCTGCTCATCTGCAGCTGCAAGTTCGCGAACGGTCGGAAACGACTCCATGAACTGGTGGTAATAGGGAATCACTGTCTCTACCCGCGTCTGCTGCAACATCGTCTCACTGACCCAAATGGAATACGGATCCAGTGTCTCCCGCCACGGCATGTTACGGTGGTGATGTTGATACCACAGTACAAGTGTATGTGCTTGTTCTCTGATCTTCACTGGTTCTGTTGTGTTGGTTTGATACATTGGATTGACTTGGACCATACTCATCTCCGTTGGACGCAAGCTGCACAATGTCTCCGTCAGCCGCAGTTATTTGTTCGCCGAGAATGTTAACACACCGTTGTCTACGGCCACGCAGATGAAACCCTGCTCTACGGCCTCCGCCACGTACGCCCCGACGGTGGTCCGAATCAGCAACCAACTGCCAGGGTTGGACGGAGTGAGCTGGAACGCGTCGCACATGCGTTGCACCATGGCGTCCAATCCCAGTGGCTCACCTTGCACCAGCTGCAGGACCTTGGCGTATGCAGACTTGTGTCTATCGACGAGATACGCGACTGATTCGCTCGCATCCTTTGTCGGTACGCCATGCCGGGAACAACCCATTCGGCATCGACGGCTGGAATCGACTTGGCACTCTCCAGCGTCTCCGTGTAATTGACCATGTACGGGAGCCCGAGCTTGTCCACGACGGGTGGGTCAAAGTACCCGTCCGCTGCGAAGAAGACGCCATCCACCCGAATGCCGAGCTGCCCGTGCGCATGGCCAGGAAGGGGAACGCATTGAAATTCAACATCACCAATGGCAAACGTCTGTCCCCCCTGGAGGTCCACGTGCACAGGGCTGGCGTCCGCCAGAAGAAACTTGTTGCGAAGCGCCTCGAACGGTGCAGCGCCTTGCCAAAGGTACTCGGGTTCAAATCGCGGCCTGCGAATGACGTCTGCCTCTGCCTTCGGTGCGTACACCGTGACTTCCGCTTGCGCGAGGATGGCAGCGTTTCCGCCAAGTGGTCGGCGTGCGCGTGCGTGTTGACGATGGCACATACGCGCATGCCCAACTGTTCCGCTACCTTGAGGACACTTTTCCCAGCGCGCTTATCAAGTCCTGTGTCTACAGCGACCATCCCTTCGCTCGTCATCACCAGACCGATGTTGACGGCGCCTGCAATCATTTTGACCCGCTGGGTTAATTCCACGATTTCCATGTTTTCCTCACTCCTTTCGCAAATGTGGACGAGTGACTGCGACCACGTCTGGATACAATACGGTTCACGGGAGGTGCTTGCCATGTGGGAAATCATGAATGGTGTGGCCACCGGCATGCGCAGACGCTTCATGCCGCGACGCCATAACGGCATGGGCACGATGACCGCGATGCTCCTTGGCGCGAGTGTCGGAATTGCCGCTTGGGAAACAGTACGACGCAGTCGAGTGATTCCAACGGGCAATAACAACGCCGACGTGACCAAAGTCGCAGACGACGTTCTGGAAAGCTTACAAGACTAAAGGTCTACTGTGTGCGTTCATGACCACACAGGCAGCAAAAGAGGCGGCACAACCTGGTGCCGCCTCTTATTCCCGTTGTGTACGCCACAGCGTACCCGCTGTTGCTGGAGTAGTGGCTGGCCACCTGGACAAAAACTATGGATGGCGCCGATGCGTGCCGTACTTTTGTTTCCAAATGGCATAAGACAGCCGACTGCGCTTGATGGAGTCGACAAACCGTTGCGTGTTCTCGAGTACGCGCTTCGCTTCGGCTGTACTGATTTGTCGAAGAGCAACCGCCTCCCCGAACTCTTCCATGTCAATGATGTGGTAATACGAGCGTTCGTAAATCAATACGTCGATGTACATGTCCTCGACGTAGATGTACTCTTGATCTTCCCAGACCTTCACAAGGTCGACGTAATGATCAAACCGCAGTCTTGGGTGCTTCACCTGAGATCCGTTGTCTATACACGTACTTACGCCAATTCCCCACTGCGGATAAATCTCTCGAATATGGTGCGTATACCCGTGCTCGAAGGCAGGGCGTTGTACTGAGACGAATCCAGGCCGTCGGATGAGCCGCTCTATCTTGAAGGGCTCGTTGCTGCGGTCAATACCACGTTCTTCTCGCTTATGGATCTGTTGGACACGGCCAGGTCTCAACGCCATCCCTTGATTGGCTCCTCCTCTGTCAAGTGCGTTTGCTTGTGCGCACCCGTGCGCTGCCCGTGCAGCGCCCATTACCTTTCCCTTTAGCGTACCACTACTTACAGATGTGAACAACACGACCACGTCGTGACTCCACTCGAGAAGACATGACACATGTCACCTGATTGTAGTGACACCGATGACTACAGCTCGAGCCTCCCTGCCTGTTACGATACTTCCAGACTTGGAAATGAAGTGACGAGAGGAGATTCCAAATGGAGCACGCAGTCGCATTTCGGAACGTAACGAAGCGATTCAAGCAAAAGACAGCCGTGCATGATCTCAGTTTTACCATCGAACCTGGCACCGTCGTGTCACTCCTAGGCCCGAACGGTGCCGGCAAAACGACGTCCATCTCCATGATGTTAGGACTCACCCGCCCCACGTCCGGCACTGTCCGTCTGTTTGGGCAAGATCCAACCCATCCCGTCAGTCGTCGGTACATCGGCGCCATGCTTCAACAAGTGAACTTGCCGCCAGGGCTCACAGTGGAGCAATGCGTGAACCTGTTCCGCAGCTACTACCCCACGCCGCTCCCGCCGAACACCCTGATGGACATGTCCGGATTAGCGAAAGAGGCAAAACGCCGCGCCGACAGACTCAGTGGAGGACAACGCAGACGCTTGCAATACGCGCTTGCAATGGCAGGAAATCCAAAGTTGCTGTTTCTCGACGAACCCACCACCGCGATGGACGTGACGTCGCGCCGTGCGTTTTGGGACCAATTGCGGCATTTCGCCGCGCAACACGGAAAGACCGTGATATTCACGACGCATCACCTGGACGAAGCGGACGGCATATCGGACAGAATTCTGCTCATTCACGAGGGGAAGCTGATTGCCGATGGGAGTCCCACCCACATCAAGAACATGACGGGGAACCGCTACGTCTCCTTCATCGCCGGCCCTCTGCTTCAAGAGGAGTCCCTGCGAGCACTGCCGTTTGTTGAGCATGTGGAAAAAAGCGGACGCAAGGTCCGGGTGCGCACCAAAGACTCGGATGCTCTGTTGCGCGCGTTGATCATGGGAGGTTACGACGCAAGCCAGTTTGAAGTCACGGCGGGCGCGCTGGAAGACGCGTTTGTCTCACTGACAGAACCGAATGCTGAAAGGAAGGCGATATAAGTGAACGCGCTGCTGAAACAATGTCAGTTCGAAGCTGTCCGTGCCCTGCGAAACCGACAGTTCATCTTTTTCTCCGTGCTGATGCCACTCATCTTTTACTTCATCTTCGTGAAAGTGAACGGAGGCAACATGCAGGTGGAGGGCACGGCGTGGAAGGCGTACTTCCTCATGTCGATGGCTGCGTTCAGCGTCGTTGGATCCTCTATGTTTGGATTGGCCGGTCGTGTCGCGTTTGAACGAACGCAGGGATGGTTGCGCCTGGTGCAGACAACGCCACTGCCGCACTACGCGTACGTCATCGGCAAGTGCCTATCCCAACTGATGGTCGGACTGGTATCCGTCGTGGTATTGTTCCTCGTCGGCGCGGTGTCTCAAGGGGTCGACCTAAGCGTCGGCCAGTGGGGCATCTCCCTGTTGTGGCTGGTGCTTGGTTCATTGCCCTTTGTCGCCATCGGGATACTCGTTGGCGTGCTGTTTTCTACGGAAGCGACGTACCTGGTCTGCAACATTCTGAACATGGGACTCGGTATCCTTGGAGGGCTGTGGTGGCCAATAACAATCATGCCCAAGGTCATGCAACATATCGCGTACGCAACGCCGACCTACCGATTTGCTCACGTGACCTGGCAAGTGATTGGAGGAAAGTCCATTCCGGTTGAGGACGTCGCCATCTTGCTGGGCTACCTCGCTGTCCTCGTCGCTTTGACACTGTGGGTGCTGCGCCGCAAACAAGTCCAAGACGCGTGATACTTTCGGTATAGTAAGGGTAGTTCGTTCGCGAATCGGTAGATTTGGACGCCACGAGTGTTCACGTCGCACAGGGGGGATGGTCCATGCGTAGATCCATTTGGGCAAAGTGGCCGACGCCACCCAATCGTCGCGCGAAATTTTTCGTCTACGTGTACCTGCTCAACCTGTCCATCCCAATGGCTTACTTGTGGATGTTGCCCCCCGAGCGAGCACTCGTGGGACTCGTACTCATTTTGGTATTCGCTATGGTCTATCTGTGCACCATCTACGGCTCGCGTCGCCGAGCATTGGTAGGGATTTGCCTTGAGGTGGCTCTCATGTTAACCATGATGGCCGCCCTGGGCATCGGGTACGTCTGGATGATTTTCTACCCGGCAGCTGGAATCGGATTGCTAGGCGATGAAAAGAAAAGAACGGCGGCGATGTTGGCTGCGATGGACGCACTCGTGATTGCCACGGCGTGTCTGTTGTCACTGCGGCAAGACGTTGGCACTGGAGACTTGGTCATGGTATTGTCGGCACTCATCGCATCATCAGCGGCCAGCTTTAGCGTCATGTGGCAAAATCGGACCATCCGCCAGCACCAGCAGCTGCGCAAAGCGAACCTGCAGATTGAGCGACTGACCAAAGTGGCAGAGCGAGAGCGCATCAGCCAGGACCTACACGACGTCATGGGTCACGAATTGTCAATGATTACACTGAAGGCCCAGCTGGTTCAGCGGTTGGTGAAACGCCATCCAGAACGGGCAAGAAGCGAAGCGCACGATATTGAGCAGGCTGCCCGCCAAGCGCTGACCAGGGTGAGGGAGTATATCGCAGATATCCGGCAACCTCGCGTGGAAGAAGAATGGGAGGACGCCGTGAAGTTGCTAACCGCGGCAGGCATGGAGTGCCTTGCGGAGATGCAGGTGAGGCCTGGCGATGATGGACAATGGCACCACGTGTCTCAGGCGCTCGCGATGTGCCTACGTGAAGCTGCGACAAACATCGTGCGCCACAGCCGCGCCCGAACGGTGTTACTCAAGTTGTGGATTGAATCCGGTATCATTCATTTGTTGATAGCGGATGACGGAGTAGGATTCCCGCAACTTCGCGGGATGGAGTCAGGACAGCGTGGCAACGGCTTGAACGGCATACGCGCGCGAATGGCTGCGGTGCAAGGAACGGCCTATTTTTGGTCCAACGGAGCGCCGACGACGAAGACCACGCCGCCACTTCCCGACGTCATCCCTTGGCGAAAGGGAACCGCGATTCATTTGTTCGTCCCAATGGACCCATGAAACCGTTTGGCCGAACAAGCTTGAGGGGGAAGACACATGATCAAGCTGTTGATTGCTGAAGACCAGGTCCTGGTCTGCGAAGCACTGGCTTCACTGCTCAACATGGAAGATGACTTGGATGTCGTCGGCACCGCGCGAGACGGCGAAGAGGCCGTCAACCTGGCCCTGTCTCTGCGACCAGACGTCGCCCTCGTGGACATTGAAATGCCGAAACTCAGTGGACTGGATGTCGTTCAAGTCCTGCAGAACCAGCTGCCACAGTGCAGAACCATCGTCTTGACGACGTTCGCCCGCCCTGGCTACCTGCAAAGAGCGGTGAAGTCTGGAGCCAGCGGATACTTGCTGAAGGATGCCCAGGTGGAGGAACTGGCAGACGCCATTCGTAGGGTGTACCACGGAGAAAAAGTGCTGAACCCGGCGCTCATGATGGAAGCGTGGTCCATGGACAATCCTTTGTCCAAGCGGGAGTTGGACGTTTTGCGACTGGCAGCGCGTGGACTGTCCACTCGCGACATCGCGGCACAGTCCTACTTGTCTGAGGGTACCGTGCGGAATTATTTGTCCGAGATCATGTCCAAACTGAACGTCCAGACGCGACAAGAGGCCGTGAAGATAGCAACGGAAAAAGGTTGGCTGTAGACGAGCGTGCAGATTGGGGGGGAGTCAGTCAAAGAAGCGAAACTTACGCGGAACACGAAAGCTCTTGGAGCGCTGCTCTGCGCTTTTTTTAGCCCGGATTTGTATTGGGGTGCCGCGACGACGCGCAAACTTCAACCGCTTCCCGCTGACCTTCTTTCGAAGGGCCCAGACACCGATAGCGATACCTGTGGCCCCCACAACCAATGCCACCCAGCGCATCGGCACGGCTTCGTACGGCAACGCGTAAGTGAGCGTACTTGGTGTATGGCCTTCAATCACGACGAACTTCCCGTCCGCATCAAATGTCCGGGCATTCGGCGGCAACAAGTTCGTTTGTCCTTGGTTGTAAAACTTCAAATACCCCTCTTCATCCTGCCCTTCGTACTTCCAATCGTTGATGACCGTCTCTCCCGTCGTGACTTGGTGCCACAGGGGATTGGCAGACTGAAACGGGATGACGAGCTGGTACAGTTCAAACAGTGCGACAGCGCCCAATAGACCTGCCCCGAGCAACAACAACCGTTTGCGGTTGAAGTTCCCCTTTCGCACGCGGAACCGATTTCGCACTGCGCCCCCTCCATTCCCATCATGAGCGATTTGCAAAATTCCTATTGAACGGTTCAGCACGCATCATAGATGGTGCCTGCGTTTTGCAAATCGCTGATCAAGTCTTATTGATAACGTATGACTTGACGGAGTTGGACAGAACGTGCATGTCTTAGCGAAGCCCAGGCACACAAACGGTCATACAGGTTCACCCGTGTCGACGCAGGCGAAGATACAACAAAACGGTGCCCCTCGAGCCGATTGGACACCGTGTCTATCAATCACTGTGCAGCATTATGCCTCCTTGGATACCATGTCCGCCAGTCGTTCAACGGCTGCGTCCGCATCAGAACCGTCCGCCCGAATCAGGATGGTTTGCCCACGTGCGATGGCTAACGACATAATCCCCATGATACTTTTGGCGTTGACTGACTTCCCTTCCTTTTCCACGAAGATCTCACTCGAGAACCGATTGGCTTCCTGGACGAATAACGCTGCCGGCCTTGCGAGCAACCCGGACCGAAGCTGCACCGTCACTGATTTTTCCACCATCTAGCCCCCCTCCTTCACTCCAGTTTCGTCCCCCTGCTGAGGGGGAAGTCGTTGTGCCAAGTATACCACGGTGTGAAAGCGCCTCCCAAGGTGCACCTCGCACACATCTGTTACACCCGTGTAAGGCAAAATACTCACATCGACTTTCGCAGTTTGTCAGCAATCTCCTCTAGTTTTCGAAAACGGTGATTGAGACCTGATTTGCTGACTTTGTGACTCATTCTGTCGCAGAGCTCCTGAAGATTGACTTCTGGATACTTCCTGCGAATTTCTGCGACCTCACGAAGTTTATCCGGTAAATTGGACAATCCCATGTGGTCGTCGATAAATTGAATGACTTCCAGTTGCCGGACGGCCGCACTGATGGTCTTGTTCATGTTCGCGGTTTCACAGTTGACCAACCGATTCACTTGATTGCGCATGCCTTTGAGAATACGTACATCCTCAAATTTCAACAGTGCCTGATGTGCGCCAATCAGGCTCAAAAACTCGACAATCTTCTCGCCTTCCTTGAGATATACGACGTACCCCCGCTTCCGCGCAATCACCTTTGCGTGCAGTCCGTACTCATTCATGAGGGACTGAATTTTGCGTGCCCATTCTGCATTGGTAGCCGTGATCTCCAAGTGGTAGGAGGTGCTCCCCGGATCATTGACGGAACCGGATGCGAGGAACGCCCCCCGCAGAAACGCTCTGCGGCAACAGGATTTCCGCTTGCGGCTCGGCACCACCGCAATCGTTCTCCCGTCTTCGTCGAGCCACCCCAGGCCCACCAATGGGCCAAAGGCGTGCAAGGGGACGCGTACGGCATATACGTTGTTCTTCTTCAAGCGCATCTTCTTTCGCACAAAGACCTCGGGGTGGATGTCAAACAGCTCCCGCAACTGCGTATAAATGCGGCGAGCCGTAGCCACGTTTTCCGTTTCAATCTCCAGTAGTCGGCGGTTGTCCGAAGTGGATAGGCGGCCAATGAGGCCAACGATAGCTTCCAGTTCCGCCTGCTGGCAGCACGCATCTTCTTGGATGAGCGTTAGTTCCTTCTTGGTTTGGGCCGCAAACGACACGTGTCATCCCTCCCGTCGCAGCAAAGCTCCAGGGGCATCCCTCAGCTTTGCCGTTCGTAGCCAATCAAACTGACAATTTGCTCCGCCACCAGGCGGGCGTCATGTCGGGCGTACGTGGCGTAGTGCACGAAATTGCGGGCAATCACGCGGAGGCCAAGCCGATTGAGTCGTTCAATGTCCACCAATACCGGGTACGACTGCTGCGCCTGGTACTTTTCCAGTGCCTCAGGTGGCAGTGATGCTGCATTTACAATAATATAGTCAAACAATTTTCGAGAGACATGATTATAAATGACCTCAACGTGGCGCGACGCGGAAAACGCGTCGGTCTCTCCGGGTTGAGTCATAACGTTGCAGACGAATATCTTCTTGGCCCGGCTGTTGGCAATCGCCTCTGACAGTCCTGGCACCAACAGATTCGGCAAGATACTCGTGTACAAACTGCCTGGCCCAACGACAATCGCATCCGCCTCACGAATGGCGTCCAATACTTCAGGTAACGGTTCAACGTCACTCGGCACGAGTTCCACGCGTTCAATGCGTCGGTGTGACTCCGGAATGTGCGATTCGCCCTCGACTACACTTCCGTCATCGAGCACAGCGCGGAGGATGACGTCTTCCTTAACCGCTGGCAGGACGCGCCCGCGCACAGCCAATACTCGGCTGGTCTCGCGGATGGCTGACTCAAAATCCCCCATAATGTGCGTCATGGCTGCAAGGAACAGATTCCCAAAACTGTGCCCAGCCAGACCTTCCCCACTCGGGAAGCGAAACTGAAGCAGCCGTTCCAGCAACGGTTCGGTATCAGCCAGCGCCACGAGGCAGTTTCGAATATCTCCCGGAGGGGGCATGGCAAAGTCGGATCGAAGTCGTCCTGAACTTCCCCCGTCGTCCGCCACCGTCACAACGGCTGTCAAATCGATGTCGAACTCTTTAAGCCCACGCAAGATCACTGAAAGGCCGGTGCCCCCGCCAATGGCGACAATGCGCGGCCGCCGCTGCAAATGCTTGGTTTTGCGGCGGCTGGCTCGAAGTTCACGCCACCACCCGTAGGCAAGAAGCCCCATGGCAAAGACGAGCACAGTGCCACCCACCCAAAAACCATGGCTGCCGAAACGGGTGAGGCCAAGTGTTCCCGCCAAAATGCCGCATCCAAAACAGCCAATGGTCCAAGCCCACAACCACCAGGTTTTCACCAGCTAGCCCTCCCGTCGGCTGTCCCGGTGCGTCAGGGACGCGGCCGTTCGGTCCTTGATGTGATTGTGCAGGTGGCGGCTGATGGCGACGGATCTGTGCTTGCCGCCGGTGCAGCCAATCCCAATCACCAAGTGCGACTTCCCTTCCTTGGTGAACTGCGGGATGAGAAAATCCACCAGTTCCTCCGCTTTCTTGAGAAATTCCTGGGTGGCGGGCCACTGCATGACGTAGTCGTACACGGGAGCGTCTTCCCCTGTATACGGACGCAGCGATTCAACGTAATGGGGATTGGGCAGGAAGCGAACGTCCAGCACCATGTCTGCGTCAATCGGGATACCGTACTTAAACCCAAACGAGATAATGTGAACTGGGAACAATGCCCCCTTTTCGGAAAACCGCTGAACCAGTTCCTGCTTTAACCGACTTGGTTTCCAGTCGCTCGTGTCCAACAGGATATCTGCGTCGTCGCGCACTTGGCTGAGCGCCAACCGCTCTGCCTGAATCCCTTCCAGCAAGCGAGCCCCGTCGACAAACGGGTGCCTGCGCCGCGTCTCTTTGAAGCGGCGGACGAGCGTCGCATCGTTAGCGTCGAGAAACAACACTTTCACCCGTACGTGCGGGTTTGCGCGGAGTTGGCGCACCGTGTCCACGAGTGGCTGAAACAAATCTCCCCCGCGCAGGTCACACGCAAGGGCCACCTTCGTGAGCTTGCCGCTGGATTGCTCCACCACTTCGACGAACTTGGGAATCAACGCAGGTGGCAAATTGTCGACGCAAAAATACCCAATGTCTTCTAAAGACTGCATGGCCACCGTCTTTCCTGCCCCTGACATCCCCGTAATGACGAGGACCTCAATGCTCTCCGTCATGACGCTCGCCTCCTCGTCCCTCTATGACAAGGGTATGCTCAACGACGCCGCGCTACGCGTTGCTGAATCAGTCGAGCAGCTCCAACCACTCCGGCGTCGTTTCCCAATTCTGCCGGAATAACTTGCGCCTCATGAATCCGCTCAAGAGAATACCGTTCAAATGCCTCGCGGACCGGGCGTAAGAACAACTCTTGCGCCTTAGAAACACCACCGCCTATGACAATACAGTCCGGATTAAGCGCGGTGGCCGCGAGCGCAAGTCCATAACCCAGCCAGTCTGCTGCCTCTGCGACCACTTCGCGAGCCTCTGCCACACCTTGTTCGGCCAGGCGGAATACATCGGAAGCACCGTGAATCTGGACGTCGCCGTTTGCATGGCTCAGGCGTTGCCGCGCGTTGCGGATGATGGCAGTGGCGGAAGCCACCGTTTCCAGGCAGCCCGTTCGCCCGCAATTGCACAGCATCCCGCCGTGTCTCTGCACGGTCAGATGACCAATTTCCCCCGCCATGCCGTTCTTACCTCTGTAGATTTCACCATCCAGGACAATGCCGCCGCCGATGCCGGTCCCGACGGTGACACAGAGGAGATGGGACTTGCCTCTCCCGGCTCCAATCCAACATTCCCCCAGCGCCGCCAGGTTTGCATCGTTCTCTACAGCCACCGGTCGATGGAAGCGCGCCTCAATCAGTTGGGGGAGCGGAACCATCTTCCACCCGAGGTTGACAGCCTCTACCACCATCCCTCGCACCGCGTCGAAAAACGCCGGGACACCAACCCCGACACCGACAACATCGTCCAGAGACAATCCTGCCTTGTTTGCTTCCTGCACATACGTCGCGTGTAATCTATCCAAAAAATCTTCGATTCCGGTCTCCGGACGGGTTGGAAACTCCGCACGGTGCAAAATGGCGCCGTCATCCCCGATGAATGCTGTCTTGACGGAAGTCCCTCCGATGTCTATCCCGTACAACACTGTCACTTACGCGCCTCCTTGAATGCACACATACACCAGGTGTTTTGCAAATCGCTTACATCTCACCATCAAGCCTTCGGTTCCAGGCTCCAGTTCAATAATTGTCGGTTCGCGTCGTACCGAAACGAACCAAAGTACACTCGCGACTCCCCTGCCTCAATGCTTTGCAAGGTGCGGGTGACCATCAGCCGATCCCCTTCGTCCATCGGCAAATCAGCCAGTTTGTCCGCTGTCACCACGTCCAGCTTCCCTTCCTTACACTCCGTCAGGAGTTCTCCTCCGACACACGTGGCAGAAAATTGCGCGATGAGACGTTCCGGCGAAGTACTTTGTTCGTCCATATATAAAAGATGTACGCCCCGTAGCACAACGTTGTCCACCAACAGTCCTGCCTCTTCGAGCATCTCTCGCTTGGCCGCGGACGGCCAGATTTCATCTGGATTGACCTTTCCGCCCGGCAGAACCCACCAGCCACGGCGCGGTTTTTGCAACATGACAAAACCGCCGCGATACGGCGTGAAGCAGTTCACGATGATTTGCACCTACCTCACCTCATACCGCTAGCATAGCATGGAAGCTGCCCATAAAAAAAGTTGGCGCCCTTTGCAGGCGCCCAATGTAGTTCTATTAAAAAAGGGGGTCAAATGTGATGCACCTACATCGTAACCCCCTTAGATTTCATTTGTGTTACAGCGGGTTTAAGAAAGTGTGACATTGCCATCTGAATTGTGGATTTTGTGGTCAGCGATTTGCAAAATCGCGACATGGAAAGCTGCGGTTATGGCATTTTCACGAAGAAATGCGACAGCCGCGCCGCGGCCTTGCTGACAGACGACACAGAGACGTGAAACGCCTCCGCAATGTCCTTCTGTCGCATCGGTTCACGGTGCCGCTTCAACACGGCGTAGATCAGGGCGGCAACCCAAATGTCTGGCTTGCCGATGGTAAAGTCCGTCCGTTGGAATGCGTGCTTCACGAACGCAATCCATACTTGTTTCGCTTCCCCGATATAGCGGGACTTGTGGGCCGTTCTCAACCACTGTTCTACCGCGTTTGCAATCCGCTGCCACTCTGGATTCACCGACAGGATGATGTCGCGCGGAACCTCAGACATCCGCATGGACGTCAGTTCCCCGTCCTTGTACAGCTCCACTCTTCCCCGTGCGCCCATGCGTTGGAGTGCGTACAGCGCGACCGCTTGCAGGGAAGGCGAGATATCCGCTCTCTTGAGGAAGGCGCGCAACGCTTTTTCCGCATCACTGTCACCAATGTGCGACAGTGTACGAATCACCGCGTGCTGCGTCTCTTCACCGCCGTGGCGCAGTCCCCAGTACAGGGAGGCGCGCAGCAGCGGATCGGACCGCCAAGCAGAGAGATCTGCCTGTTGCAACCGACGGCGCATCTTGGTGAATTGCACCTGTAGCGGCAAATCGTACTGATAACTGACGCGCAGCGGTTTGCCCAAGCGCTCGGCCCGCTCGACGCACTCCATGTAGTACGCCGCAACTTCCTCCATGTCGCTGTACTGACTGAGAGTCTTCCACCAACGCTTGGCCAACGCGTACTGTCCGGTATTGGCCGCAGCCGCTGCGACGGAGTGCAACAACGCCGGTTCTGGTTGTTCTACAATCTGCTCGAGTTTCCGAAAGACGCTCAGCGCGGCCGCGTGCTCGCTAACCAGCCCCAGTGTCGTACCTAACTTCATCGCGTGATCATAGTTCAGCGGAAACACGTTTTTCAGCTTCCGAACACAAGCCTCAAACGATTTCCGAGGTCCAACGTGTGCGAAAAAAACAGTCAAGTTGCACAGCGCGTGAATATTGTCTGGTTCTTTCTCCAGCACAGACTCACCGGTGCGAATGGCTCGCTCGTACTGCCCAGTGTAGTAGTAAGCTAACGACAAGTTATTACGTGCCGCTGTATTATCCGGTTCGCGGGCGATGACGCGCTCCAGCCATTCCACGGCGGCCTCAAATTGTCCGCTTTCCAACAAATGCCGACCGTCGCGCTCAGCCGATTGCTGTTCCTGTTCCTTTCGCTTCGCTTCCCACCGTGCGTACGCGCGGCCTCCACCAAACTCATCCATCAAAATGTCGAGCATCTCGACGGCTTCCTCCGCGTACTCTCCGTCCGGATCAGCGTCCAAATAGCCGAGTACGCACTCTTCCGCCGCCTCGTACTGCCCCATGTTGGCGTAGTTGTTCGCTAGGTAAAACCGACATTCGGCCATGCCTGGGTCAATCTCTTTTAAGACGTGCAACAGAATCTCGTTCGACGCCTCAAAATCGCCCATTTCGGATAACACGCCAGCCAAGTTACAATGGTTAATTGGGTTTTCCGGTTCGTATTCAATGGTTTTGCGAAACGCCTTGAGTGCGCGCTGGAGGTCGTTCCGTTCCAAGAACCGCACACCGCGCTCAAAAAAGAAGGCGGCGTCCAAGCGCATGGAGATCACTTTGCCGTGTGGTTTGCTGCGCTTTTGAGAAGGTTCTGTCTGTAGGTTCGAGTCCATGCGGACACCTCCAGTCCATTTCAATGTCATCCCGATATCTATACTCAACGGTTTGCACAATCGCGACTGATGGAATACGGCCAACCGCTCATGTTATCATCACTGGAATTTCACGACATGTTATTATGTGAACTTCACGGTATTTAGAGTATATCACAGGGGCCACGTAGGATGAAGTTTCACCACGGCCTTTGGCACGTGGTATAATGACTCAATTGATGACCGGAATTGGAGTGAGAGAAAACGACGATGCTTCAGCAAAAGACTGCGATTGCCAAGTTCGTTTCGGACGCGCTCAGCCTGCCCGAAGCGGATGTCTCCACCATGATTGAATACCCACCGAACCCAGAGCTGGGCGACCTCGCGCTCCCCTGTTTTCGCTTTGCGAAAACGCTGCGCAGAAGTCCACAAGACATCGCCAAGGACGTCGCAGGTGTCCTGTCCGCAACCGGCCAGTTCGCCAGCGTCGAAGCTGTGGGCGGCTACGTGAACGTGAAGTTGCAACGGGAACTTGTGTTCAAGGACGTGGTCCGAACCCTTCAGGAGGACCCGGAAAAACTGTTTTCTCGCAAGCGCGGCGTAGGCCGGACAGCGGCCATCGACTACTCTTCACCGAACATCGCGAAACCGTTCAGCGTCGGTCACTTGCGCTCCACCGTCATTGGCCAGGCGATTGTCCACATGCTCAAAGCGGACGGATGGAAGGTCGTCGGCATCAATCACTTGGGTGACTGGGGCACGCAGTTCGGCAAGACCATTGTTGCGTACCTCAAGTGGGGCGACGAAGAGGTTGTTCGCCAGAACCCGGTGCGCGAGCTGTTTAAACTGTACGTGAAGTTCCACGAAGAAGCGCAGGCGAATCCGGAACTCGAGGAAGAAGCCCGCGAATGGTTTAAAAAGCTGGAAGATGGTGATCCAGAAGCCACCCGCCTCTGGCAGTGGTTCATCAGCGAAAGCCTCAAAGTATTCCGCAGCATGTACGACCGCCTGGGCGTGACGTTCGACCACTACTTGGGCGAAAGTTTCTACAATGACAAGATGCAGGCTGTCGTAGACGAATTGCGCGACAAAAACCTGTTGGTGGAAAGTGAAGGCGCCGAAGTCGTGGATTTGTCCGCGTGGAACATGCCACCGTGTATCATCGTCAAGTCCGACGGCGCGACCATCTACGCAACGCGCGACCTGGCCGCCGCTAACTACCGACATGATGAGTTCGGCGCAGACACGCTGATATACGTGGTCGGGGCTGAACAGACACTGCACTTTTCGCAGGTATTCAAAGTCCTGGAACTGATGGAACGGCCATGGGCCAAGAACTGCAAGCACGTCGCCTTCGGCATGATGAAGTACAACGGCGAACGCATGTCGACGCGCCGCGGCAAAGTGGTGTACTTGGAGGACGTGCTCGAAAAGGCCGTCGACGAGGCCCGCAAGATTATCGAAGAAAAGAATCCGAACCTCGCCGACAAAGACGCCGTGGCCGAAGCCGTCGGCATCGGCGCCGTCATTTTCAACGACTTGAAGTCTTACCGCATGCACGACGTCGACTTCCGCTTCGAAGACGTACTCAACTTCGACGGCGAGACAGGGCCGTACGCGCAGTACACGCACGCACGCGCTTGCAGCGTGTTGCGCAAAGCGGAAGAGTCTGGTTTTCAGCCTGCAGACGACTTTCAGGTAATGGGTGTACACGACTCCGAATGGCGGCTCATCTATCAACTCGGACAAGCACAAGAAGTATTGGAACGCGCCGTCGACGACCTGGATCCTTCGCTCATCGCGCGGTTTGTACTGGACGTCTGCCACGCCTTCAACCGCTTTTACCACGACTGTCCGATTCTCAGCGCAGAAGCGGAACGCGCACAGCGTTTAGCCTTGACGAATGCAACGCGGAAGGCGCTGGCGTACGGGTTACATCTGCTCGGCTTGAAGGCTCCGACAGCGATGTGATATCAGTGACTCTCTTCAAACAACAAGGCACCGCTGACGCGGTGCCTTTTCTATGTCTACGCCCCGACTGACGTCTGGCTTTGACGCTTCGTAAGACAGGGGTATGATGTCGTCACATGTACGGCGTCGGTGGAACCGGCTTACCATGGATTCTGACTTCATAGTGCAGATGTGGGCCAGTGACGTGACCGGTCGCTCCGGAGTAACCAATCAATTGCCCTTTCGCGACGGTTTGTCCAGCGTGAACCACGGGCCGAGACATGTGGCCATACACCGTTTCAATGCCGTTACCGTTGTTGATTTTCACCCAGTTGCCGTAGCCACCGCTGTTCCAGCCCGCGTCTTCCACCACGCCGTTGTTCGACGCGTAAATCGGCGTTCCGACGGGACACCCGATGTCGACGCCCGGGTGCATTTCACCCCCGCCCAGGGATCTCCACCCAAACCCGGATGTGATGTCGTGATAGGGGCTGGGCCATTGCCAATTTCCGTCAGCCACACCGGCGTTCGTGCCTTTTTTGACGACTTCAGCCACGGGCTCCTGGACCACTTCCTTCTGCACGACAGACTGCGCAACGAGCAACCCGTTGAGGTACTTGAGGTGAATTTTCTCAACCGCCTTACCGGGCTTGCCAGGCGTCACCACAGACACCTTGCCGACACCCAGGTGATTGTCCTTTACGTAGTGAGTCTCGTAGGGAATGGTGACTTCCTTGCTCACCGTCTGTTCTGCACTGACCTGTAACAGAGGCTGGTTCTGATGTTTGGATGTAGACACCGGGTCTTTGACCCCGGCGATAACTGCAAGGCTCGTTCCACGCCCGGCCAGCGGCTGGTGTGCAGGGTGCAGGATATAGCGCACAGCCGCATCCGGCGACATCACTTGGGAGGCACTGACGACAACCGGGTGATACGCCACGTTGCCCACAAACTGAACCTGTGACAGATCCGCGACGCCTTTCGGTGCCAGAGCTTGCCGAACCATGGCTAATACTTTGGTCGCAGACAACGTATCTTCCGTGTAGACAATGGGAGATCCATTCGACGTGATAGCGACAGCTTGCGTCGGAAGGCTCGCCACAGCCTGCCAGTCGTAATCACCGGGCACATCTGTGTGGACGTTGTGAAAACGTAAATCCACATGGTACCCAAGTGCAATTTGCTGCATAGATTCTTGTACCTTGGGGTCATTGGGGACCATGCCGACATACGTGCCGTCCGTATATACCTGTTTCCACTCGGATGTATGTTGAATCTGGTTGATGGCTGCGTAAGAAATTCCGAACAATACGGCTGCGGACACCGCGCTCGCGATATACAGGCGCGGATGTGATACCCGAGTCCATTCTTCTCTCCAGTACTTCTTCCATCGTTGCCAACGTGTGTGTTCCTGTTCTTCCTTGCGGCTGGCAGTACGAAGGCGATGGATGACGCCTTGCATCTTGGCTGTCAGCTTCACTCGACGAATCCCTCCCTGTAAAAGACCAAGGAGAGATGTTCGACAAAAATCGCGAAGTTCCTCTTTACAACGACACTTTTCCAACAACCCCCACCGATGTATATCGGTAGGGGTTCTCGTCATTCCTCGTGCTCTTCTATCGCTTGTGCCAGCTCATCTGAAAAGACACGCGCAGCGTTGTAACCAATCCGCCGCAGGCGATAGTTCATCGCTGCAACCTCGACAATCACGGCCAAGTTTCGACCTGGGCGGACCGGAACCGTCAAAGACGGTACTTCGGTGTCGAGAATTCTCACCGTCTGCTCGTCAATACCGAGTCGGTCGTACGCCACGTCGTCTTGCCAGGCCTCAAGGTGAATGGTCATGGCAACCTTCTTGTGCGTGCGGACAGCCCCTGCTCCGAACAGCGTCATCGCGTTCAGAACGCCCAAACCGCGAATTTCCAGCAAGTACTTCAACAACGGAGGTGGACTCCCCACCAGCGTGTTGTCCGCGACTTGCCGCAGAATGACAGCATCGTCCGCGACCAGGCGGTGGCCCCGTTTAATCAGTTCCAGTGCGGTTTCACTCTTACCGATGCCGCTGGAGCCGGTAATCAATATCCCAATCCCGTATACTTCGACCAAGACCCCGTGGACCATGATTTCTGGTGCCAGGCGCTCCTCCAAAAAGTTGGAGATGACGGACGCCGCGCGCGTCGTGACCATGGTCGTACCCAAAACGGGAAGCCCGCGCGCACTCGCTTCCTTGAGCAGCAGCTCCGGCGGCGTCTCCCCTCGGGTCACAATCAGGCAAGGCGTGTGTTCATAGGAACAAAATGCGAAAAGTCGCAACGCCTGCTCCCGTTTGTCCATCCCGTTCAGGAAAGAAAGTTCCGTACGCCCGAGTAGCTGAATCCGCTCCGCCGCGTGATAACGCAGATATCCGGCCAGCGCAAGGCCTGGCCGGTGGATATCAGACGTGGTGATTTTCCGCGACATGTCGGCAGTGGGCGTGAAGACATTGAGTCCGATGTCTTCAATCAATTCTTCTACAGTGACAGATCGCGATTTACTCATAGTCCTCCTTACTCTTGCGCCGCATGCGGAATCGCTTGTTCCGTCTCGGCGTCAAACACGTGTACTTTGTTTAAGTCCAGCGCCAGCGGCAAGGACGTCCCTGGTTTCACGTCAAACCGCGCGCTCACGCGAGCGACCAGCGTCTGGCCGCCAGCAGTCACATGCAGGTACAGCTCAGAACCCATGTGCTCGACCACTTCGACATTGGTCCTGAGGGTCGCGTCGGGATATGTGGTCAGGAACACCTCGTCGTTGTGCAGATCTTCTGGGCGAATGCCGAGCACCACGGACTTGCCCACGACACCTGCGTTGCGCAACGAAGGATATCGTCCCTTCGGCAACTTGATGGACATCTCCGGAGCACGGAAGAAAATGGAGCCGGACTCCTCAGCCAATTCGCCGCGCAGGAAGTTCATGGCTGGTGACCCGATGAAGCCCGCGACAAACATGTTGACAGGATGATTGTACACCTGTTGCGGCGTATCTGCTTGCTGAATGACACCATCCCGCATGACGACAATGCGGTCCCCCATCGTCATGGCCTCTGTTTGATCGTGCGTCACGTAAATAAACGTAGTTTGGATGGACTGGTGCAATTTGCGGATCTCCGCGCGCATCTGAACCCGGAGTTTCGCGTCCAGGTTAGACAAGGGTTCGTCCATGAGAAACACTTGCGGTTCGCGGACAATCGCGCGACCCAACGCCACGCGCTGACGTTGACCACCCGACAGCGCCTTTGGCTTGCGGTCCAGCAGATGCTCAATGTCAAGAATTTTCGCGGCTTGGCGAACGCGCTGGTCAATTTCCGGTTTCGGGACTTTGCGCAGTTTCAGACCAAACGCCATATTCTGATACACCGACATATGCGGATACAGTGCGTAGTTCTGGAACACCATCGCAATATCTCGGTCTTTTGGCGCCACATCGTTCACTCGCCGATCCCCAATGTACAAGTCGCCCGACGTAATATCCTCCAAACCTGCAATCATCCGCAACGTCGTCGTCTTGCCGCAGCCAGACGGACCGACGAAAACCACAAACTCCTTGTCTTCAATGTCCAAATTGAAATCCTTGACGGCGGCGACATCGTTTGTATACTTCTTCCAAATATGTTGTAGTGTTACCCGTGCCACATGAACGCCTCCCTCGGTCAATGTCAGGTTGACTAGGAATCGTAGACCTGTCGAAACAACCTCTGTAGCCAGTATACGGCGGACAGGTCGTTTCACAGAGAGGCAAGTTGCAACCATTTCATCAGCAACCAATGGGCAGTTCGCACTGTGTGCATTATTCTGGACGTTCGGCCCCCTGCACGCCCTGCAACAGCCACAGGACCATGGCGTCCTTAAAGTTCCTCACGTCGTACCCCGTTTGCTCGCGAATGCGCTCAATGCGGTGCAGCAGGGTATTGCGGTGAAGATAGAGCAAGCGAGCGGCTTCGCTGACGTTGAGGTTCGCGGCCACAATCCCCTCCAACGTCTCCCGCAATTCGGGGGTCAATTGAATGTCGCGTCCCCGACTGCGCAGGCCGACCATCTGTCGAAAGGTGCGGCGGCTCTCGCTGGAGAGTTGCAACAGCAATTGTTCCACGGGGGTTTCAGCCCAGAGACATACACGTCCCGGGTGCGATGCCATGGATTGCACGCGCCAGGCTGCCAGTGCCGTTTGCATCCCTGCGACCGCCTCCGCTGGCGCTGTGACCTTACAACCCACTGCCGCTCTGGCCGTGTAAAAAGCGTCCGCCTCCAGTTGTGTGAGCAGGGACGACACGTGCTCCTTGACCCGGAGTGCTTCAGCGTACTCCGGAGATACATCCATGTTTGGTTCTGTCTCCAGGCCATGTACGGATTCCTCGGCACCGTCCACGGAGTAGTAGACGAGCAAGGTGTAGGACGGGATGGAAGGACTGGGCGGAACCCATCCCAGCCACCCTTTGCCAGCAATCGCTCGTACGACTTCCTCCACAGCCCGTTCCGACTCAACGGTGGGCAGTTCCTGGCGAATGGGATGGATCCAGACAAAGTATCCCTGTGGCATGGCAGCGAGGGCGGACAAGTCCCCGATGCCGGTCATCACCGCGCGTTCCCCCGCTTCGTGTGCCATGCCCACAGCGGTCAGGTACTCCTGGAACCAGTTCAGGACGACGTCTTTCCAAGAGCGGTGCGAGGCCTGGCGGCTCAACTGCAGTGTCCACGACAGTGCCTGACGAACTGACTCCGGCTCCACCTCCGCGTGAAACAAAGCGTAATGCTGCTGATCCAAACGCAGGCACCAGTTGCCCTGTTCACGCCACCACTCACCAACTCGGGGGAGCGCCTCGTCATCCTGAACTTGAACCACTTCCGGGTGGAGTCGGAGCGCGTCACCCCAGCGGCGCAGCGCTCCTTCCCACCAGCGACTCATGCGGTCGTCTCCTGCGGTAAGGTCTGGACCTTTGCGCCCTTCGCACGTGCCCTATCCCGCTCCATGATGGGTTTCAAGAAGCGTCCCGTGTAAGACCCTTCGACTTTGACCAAGTCTTCCGGAGTGCCAACGCCGACAATTTGGCCACCGCCGGCCCCGCCTTCCGGCCCTAGGTCAATGACGTAGTCGGCGGTCTTAATGACGTCCAAATTGTGTTCAATGACGAGCACGGTATCACCACCGTCCACCAGACGGTGCAGCACAACCAGCAACTTCTCGATGTCTGCCACGTGCAGACCTGTCGTCGGTTCATCGAGGATGTAGAGGGTTCGTCCGTTTGACCGCCGATGGAGCTCGGAAGCCAGTTTGACACGCTGCGCCTCCCCACCGGACAGCGTCGTGGCGGGTTGACCCAACTTCATGTAACCAAGGCCGACGTCCACCAACGTCTGCAGCTTTCGTGCAATCCGCGGGATGTTCTCAAAGAACTGGCACGCGTCTTCGACGGTCATGTCCAGCACGTCCGCAATGCTCTTGCCTTTGTACTTGACTTCCAACGTCTCGCGGTTGTACCGCTTGCCTTTACACACTTCACAGGGCACGTACACGTCCGGGAGGAAGTGCATTTCAATCTTGATGATACCGTCCCCTTTACACGCCTCACACCGTCCACCGCGCACGTTGAAACTGAAGCGGCCTTTCTTGTAGCCCCGCATTTTCGCCTCGTTGGTCGTGGCGAACAAGTCGCGGATGTCGTCGAACACCCCTGTGTAGGTCGCCGGATTGGAGCGAGGCGTCCGGCCAATCGGNGATTGGTCGATGTCGACCACTTTGTCCAGGTGTTCCAGGCCTTCAATCCCCGCACACTGTCCAGGACGCACGCGCGCGCGGTTCAAGTCCCTTGCCAACGTCTTGTAGATGATCTCGTTCACCAGCGTGGACTTCCCGGATCCGGATACACCTGTCACACAGGTAAACACGCCGATAGGAATTTTCACGGTAATGTTTTTCAGGTTGTTCTCCTTGGCGCCTTTGATCTTCAGAAAACGCCCATCGCCCTTGCGCCGCTTGTCCGGAACTGGAATGAACTTGCGTCCGGACAGGTACTGTCCCGTAATGGAATTTGGATCTGCCATGATTTCCTTGGGTGACCCAGCGCTGACGACTTCTCCTCCGTGCATACCGGCACCCGGTCCCATGTCGATGATGTAGTCCGCCGCCAACATGGTATCCTCGTCGTGCTCCACTACAATCAGGGTGTTGCCGAGGTCTCGCATGTGTTCCAGTGTGCGGATGAGCCGTTCGTTGTCCCGTTGGTGCAGCCCGATGCTCGGCTCGTCCAGAATGTAGAGCACGCCCATCAGACTGGAGCCCAATTGCGTTGCCAGCCGAATCCGTTGCGCTTCGCCGCCCGAGAGAGTGCCTGCGGACCTGGAGAGGGTCAGATACTCTAAACCGACGTCCCGAAGAAATCCGAGACGAGCCGAGATTTCGCGCAGGATCTGCCGCGCGATGGTCTGCTCCTTCTCCGTCAACTCGAGGGATTCGAAGTACGCCAACGCGTCCGTGACGGAGAGGTCCGTCACTTCGGAGATGTTTTTATCACCCACGCGCACCGCCAGACTTTCCGGTTTCAGTCGCCGTCCGTGGCAACTGGGGCACGCCTTGGTCGCCATGAATTCTTCGATGAACTCGCGGATGGAGTCCGACGAGGTCTCCCGATGGCGCCGCTGCAGGTTGGGAATGACCCCCTCGTACGGAATCTCCGCGGTCTTCACCTGTCCGAAGTCGTTCTCAAACGTGAAGCGAATTTTCTCGCCCGTACCATACAGGATTTTCCGCAACATGTCGGCCGGAATGTCTGCAATCGGTACGTCCACAGGGACGCCAAATGCCTTGCACGCCGCTTCCAGTAGCTGCGGATAATAGGTCGACGTCGATCCGGCCCAAGGCACAATACCGCCGTCCGCGATGGTCGCCGACTTATCCGGGATCACCAAATCCTCATCCACTTCCATTTGGACGCCGAGTCCATAACAGGTTTCGCAAGCGCCAAATGGACTGTTGAATGAAAACATGCGCGGCGCTAACTCGCCGACGCTAAATCCGCAATTCGGGCAGGCGAAGTTCTGGCTGAACAGCAATTCCTCCTGGTTGATCACGTCGATGACCACCAGACCTCCCGACAACCCCAACGCCGTTTCCAGCGAATCGGCCAGCCGAGAGCTGATGTCCGGTCTGACCACGATGCGGTCGACGACCACTTCAATCGTGTGCTTTCGGTTTTTTTCCAGTGAAATCGGCTCTGTCACTTCGCGCAATTCCCCGTCCACGCGAACCCGCACGTAGCCGTTTTTGCGAATTTCCTCCAGCAGCTTTTGATGTTCGCCCTTTCTTCCTCTCACCACAGGCGCCAACACTTGCAAACGAGTTCCTTCTGGGTACTCCAGAATTCGGTCCACCATTTGTTCCACGGTCTGCGACGCAATCGGTATGTCGCAATTCGGGCAGTACGGCCGTCCCACACGTGCGAACAAGAGGCGGAGGTAATCGTAAATCTCCGTCACCGTACCGACGGTCGACCTGGGATTGCGGCTCGTCGTCTTCTGGTCAATGGAAATCGCGGGCGAGAGCCCCTCGATGGAGTCCACGTCCGGCTTGTCCATTTGCCCGAGAAACTGCCTCGCGTAGGCGGACAGGGACTCGACGTATCTCCGCTGGCCTTCTGCATAGATGGTGTCAAACGCCAGAGACGACTTGCCGGACCCACTGAGGCCTGTCAGCACCACGAATTTATCGCGAGGAATGGTGACGTTCACGTTTTTCAGGTTATGGGCGCGAGCGCCCTTCACGACAATCTGGTCCAGAGACATACGAGTGATGAACTCCCTTCTTGCGGCTCGCACGTAAACGAGATGGGCGCAGTAGGCATGCGCGGATGCGCATGCGTCACGCGCCCTTAATTTCGATGATGAGGTCGCGCAGTTCCGCCGCACGCTCAAACTGCAGGTTCTTCGCCGCTTCCTTCATTTCCTTCTCTAGCTTGGCCACGAGCGCCTCTTTGTCCTTGGGCGACATGGCTTGCGCCTTTTGCGCAACCGACACGTAGTCCGCCTTCACTTCCGCAGCCTTGGTGGCCTCGATGACATCCCGCACGGCCTTTTGAATGGTCTGCGGCGTAATGCCGTGCGCTTTGTTGTATGCAATCTGCTTCTGCCGCCGTCGCTGTGTTTCCTCGATGGCAATGCGCATCGACTCCGTGATGGTGTCCGCGTACATAATGACCTGACCGTTGGCGTTACGAGCTGCACGGCCAATCGTCTGGATCAAGGAACGCTCTGCGCGCAGGAAACCTTCCTTGTCAGCGTCGAGGATGGCGACGAGCGACACCTCGGGAAGATCCAACCCTTCCCGTAACAGGTTAATCCCAACGAGCACATCGAAAACCCCAAGCCGCAATTCTCGCAGAATAACCATGCGTTCAATGGTTTTGATGTCAGAGTGCAAGTAGCGGACTTTAATCCCTAACTCTTTCAGATAATCGGTGAGATCTTCGGCCATCTTCTTGGTCAGCGTGGTAACCAATACGCGTTCGTCGCGGCGGATGCGCTCTCGAATTTCGCCCACCAGGTCGTCGATTTGACCTTTGATGGGGCGGACGAAGATTTCCGGATCGAGCAGGCCTGTGGGGCGAATGATTTGCTCCGCGCGGTTCTGCTCGTGCTCCAGCTCATACGGCCCCGGTGTCGCGGAGACGTAAATCACCTGCCCAATTTTTTGCTCAAACTCTTCGAACGTCAAAGGCCGGTTGTCGGCAGCGGAAGGCAAACGGAATCCATGCTCAATCAACGTCTGCTTTCGCGAACGGTCGCCGCCATACATGCCTCGGATCTGCGGTATGGTCACGTGCGATTCGTCAATCAGCGTGATGAAGTTGTCCGGGAAGTAATCGAGCAACGTATGGGGTGGCTCACCTGCCGCACGGCCTTCGAGGTGGCGAGAGTAGTTCTCAATACCTGCGCAGTGTCCGATTTCCAGCATCATTTCGATGTCGTAATTCGTGCGTTGTTCCAGTCGCTGCGCCTCTAACAGCTTGCCGTTGGCACGCAGTTCCGCCAAACGCTCCGCCAGCTCCGCCCGGATTCGCTCCACGGCTTTCTCCAGTCTCGGCCGCGAAGTCACAAAGTGCGACGCTGGATAAATGCCGACGTGCTCGCGTGTGCCGAGGACCTCACCGGTCAATACGTCGATTTCCGTCACACGCTCAATCTCGTCACCAAACAATTCTACGCGAATGGCCTGCTCTCCACGGGAGGCCGGAAAAATCTCGATGATATCCCCACGCACGCGGAACGTGCCGCGGGTGAAATTGACGTCGTTGCGTTCGTACTGCATGGCCACCAGCCGCCGCAAAATCTCGTCGCGGCTCTTCACGGTGCCGGGGCGCAACGACAGTACGTGTCCTCGGTATTCTTCTGGACTACCGAGGCCGTAAATGGCAGACACACTGGCGACCACAATCACATCGTTGCGTTCCAGCAAGGAGGCCGTCGCCGAGTGCCTGAGTTTATCGATTTCATCGTTAATCTTCGCGTCCTTTTCAATGTACGTATCTGTAGACGGAATGTACGCTTCCGGTTGATAGTAATCGTAATAACTGACAAAGTATTCGACAGCGTTGTGGGGAAAGAACTCCTTGAACTCGGCAGCCAACTGCGCTGCCAATGTCTTGTTGTGTGCAATGACCAAGGTCGGGCGGTTCAACTTCGCGATAATGCTCGCCATCGTAAACGTTTTGCCTGAACCGGTCACGCCCAGCAACGTCTGATGTTTGAGTCCTTTTTCGGCGCCTTCCACCAACGACGCAATGGCCGCAGGTTGATCCCCTTGCGGCTGAAAGTCTGATACCAACTGAAATTTACCGTCATTCATGGTCAGGCGGATCCCCTTCTTTGAGAAAAACTTACTTTCCATGTTACCATACGCCGCAAAATAAGAACAAGTGTTCCCGGTAGAGCGGCTCCATGCGTAAGGGAGATGGCTTCCAAAGCCATCTCCCTTTGAAAAGCAGCTGTACTGGGCCTCAATGCTGACTGTCTTGCATTTGCACGGGGGCATCTCGGAGGATGACGATGTTCACCCGGCGATTTTCTTGTCGGTGCGCCTCTGTATCGTTCGGTGCAACCGGATGGTATTCGCCATAGCCAGATGCGGTCAATCGGTTGGGATCTACGTGCTGGCTCACGAAAAACCGGACAACGCCCGTCGCACGCGCAGCGGGCAACTCCCAGTTGGACGGATACTGGCCAGTGGAGATGGGCCGGTTGTCGGTATACCCTTCCACCACAATCGGATTGTCTAATGTCCGAAAGAACGGCACCAAGCCTGCCAGAAGCTGCTTCGCCCCCGGCTTGATGGTCGCCTGACCAGTGTCAAACAGGACAACGTCCTTCAGGGTAATTTGAATACCGCGCGGTTGCGAGACGATGCTGACGTTCTCCTGAAGGTGGTGTTCCTGGATGTATTGACTGACCTGTTGAAAGAGGTTGTCCATCTTCTTGTCCTCTTCACTCTCGCCGGTCGCCTTCTTGTTCCCAGTATCCTGGGGATTCGCCGGCACCACAAGACCTGTTGTCCCTAGATCCTTCAACGGAATCTGATTTTCATTGTGCATTGCAGCAGCCAACGACTGAGTGAGCGTCATAAATTTCGCAACATCCACTTTTGACATGGCGTACATAATCACAAAGAAAATCATCAACAGTGTGATCAAATCGGAATATGTAATCAGCCAGCGTTCATTGTTCTCTTGGCCCTCCGGATTATCCCTCCGCCGTCTCCGCATGTACCTCACCCACTTTAGCCGCTTTGCGTTCGCGCAGAGACGGTGCCAGAAAGGCGCGGAGCTTTTGGCCGAGAATGTTTGGATTCTCACCCGCCTGAATGGAGAGGATCCCCTCCATGACGATTTCCTTCTCCAGGATTTCTTCCTCATTTCGACGCTTCAACTTCGTAGCCAACGGAATCCAGATGATGTTGGCACTGGCGACACCGTACAAAGTAGCGGTGAAGGCCATCGCAATCTGTGGTCCAAGCTTGTCCACGTTGCTCAAATCCGACAAGACGTGGACCAGCCCCATGACCGTACCGATAATCCCCATGGTCGGCGCATATCCGCCGGCGCTTTCTAAAATCCGCGCTGCAGCGCGATGTCGGTCTTCGATGTAGGATAATTCCGCTCTGTTCTATGTCTCTTTCCTCGCGGTTCGTCTGGCGGTCACCACAACCATTACGGCGTCTCTCCGGACATTCTCGCGCCCGTGTCTGACCACACCTCGCGGGTTTGCGTCGCTGGCAAAATGTGCAGGTACAGCGACTGAAACAGACCCGCTTTCATCCAGTGATAGCCAAATCCACCGTTGGTGTCCGGCGCAAAGATGATGCCGAGTTGATGCCGCTCTCCCTCGTACACGGGTTTACCAACAAAGCGAACCTCACCCCGCAAATCCAGGACCTGAAGTTTGGCGTACACGGGATTCTGTTCGAACGCAAAGTGTAAATCGTAGGTCGAGTGCACAGGGACTTGATTTACATGCGTAATGACCTCACCGGGCAACAGCCCCATGGCGTGCGCCACGGACCCTCGAATCGTGTCAAGCACTTTCACCCCGAGTTTCGACGCGGAAAAAAGCGAGTCCCGGCGCTGTTCGCGTCTCTCTATCCACCAGGAGAGCAACTCCTGGATTCCAATACACAGCATGGCGCCGACACACGACCCTACAACATCCAGACGCACCGTCAAACCTGCGCAGCCTGCCAATAAAAGTCCTGTCAACAGGTTCCAACGCGCGACGCGCCGGATGCCTTCCATCGGCCGCTGTGACGTAAACAAGGCGCTAATCCCCGTGAACAGCGGGATGCAGGCGAGACTGAGCCCTCCGACGGCCGAAGCCAGCCAGGGCCACCCTGTGTTCATCTTCTCGAGGACCACATCAGAACCAGGCACCGGCAAGAATACCGCGGATAAGAACGACAGTTGAACCACGAAGGCGCCCATCGTACCGCCCCGCTTGCCCAGGACCACGGCAGGGGCCGCTCCAGTCCTTCGATTCAGCCGGAGCAAGACCGCGCTGGCGAGACCAGCGCCACTGGCGACAGCCAGCCAACTGGCGCTGTGAAATTCACGGAGAAACGAGCTCACCGCTGGCAGGAAAGCCATGTGCGGGAGATGGATATATCGAATCGCAACATGACAAAGAGTGAGTAATCCCACGGCGTATTGAATCTGAAAAAAGCGTACGCGGATCAGTGCGAGCAGCAAACTGATGACAGTGACGACCCAGATTTCACGCTCCGTCACCATGGCGCCTGCCACACTCAGCAGAACGGACAGGACCAGCCCCACCACAATACCGAGCACCAGCTGCCGCAGTATCGGCCCACGAACTTTCGTCAAACGAATCCCAAAAAACTTGCGTTCCGCCTTCGCGTTCCGCAGTAGCTCCCAGACCGCCAGAAAGGACCCTACGTAGACCATCGGATTGAGCAGCAGCGTGACACAGCCGTGCAGCACTGCGTGCTCAAGTTGTTGAGTATGGAAACTAGAAAACATCAAGTCGTCCCTTCCTTGGTCAAAAAAAGAAGTCTGTACCAACCATGCGTACAGACTCATTTCGACAAACGGGTCATTTGTCCTGCTTCGCGAGCAACAGTGAATCCTAGGAGGAATGTTCCAACGCAACCTGCTCCGCTTTTTGTAATTGTGTGTCGGAACGTGCCGCAAGATCAGACAGGGCTGTTTGCAGCTGGTTCGCCGTCTGCGCATCCACCAGGCCCGTCTGCGGCAGTTGATTGGACGCCTGGAACTTTTTCACCGCATCCTCCGTGCTGACATCAAAGTATCCATCCGTCCGATCCACCGAGTAGCCCAACGCCTGTAGCGATTTTTGCACAATCGCTACGTTGCTGTTGTTGGAATTCGGGCGCAGTGGCAATTGGTTGGCATCAACGGGCGGCAGCGACGTGAATGCAGGGAGACTGACGGGGACGTCTGGCGTAAGCCCCTTCCCGTGAATCCATTCGCCTTTGGGAGTGAGCCACTTGGCTATCGTGTACTTGAACGAACTGCCATCGGAGAAGGAAACGGTCGTCTGCGCCGTACCTTTCCCGAACGACTTGGTGCCGACCAGTGGCGCACCATCGTCTTCGTGCAGTGCAGCTGCGAGGATTTCTGCGGCACTCGCCGTATTTTCATCCATCAGGACGACGATGGGCAGTGAAATCCCCGGTCCGGGAGATTTCATCACGTTCTTGCCACCATCTCTCCCAACCCATTGCACGACAACCTTGCCCTTCGGGATGAAGTTGCCCGCAATGTTGACCGCTTCGTCCAGGTAACCTCCCGGATTACCACGCAAATCGACAATGATACGTTTGGCCCCAGACTGCTGCAGCTTGGCCAGTTGCTGCTTCACCTCGTCCGCAGTGTGATCTGCAACCACCGTGATCTGTAGATACCCAATTTGCTTGTCCAACATCTTCGAAAATACCGTTTGCTTGGGAATCTGAGCCCGCTTCATGGTGAAGGTAAGCGAGCGGCCTGGTACGGAAGGCCGATCCACCGTTAATGTGACCTGACTTCCCTTCGGTCCCAGTAATAGCGAAGTCGCTTTGTCCAACGACATGCCGGCCAGTGACGTCCCGTTGACTTTGACAATGACGTCTTGTGGCCGCAGACCCGCCTTGTCTGCGGGCGCGTTCTTGGAGACAGCCTGAATCACCAACTTGTGATTGACTTGCTCGATGGTAATCCCGATGCCGACGTACGATCCAGACAACATATTCTGCAACTGCATGGCATCCGTCGGCGGCAAGTATTCTGTGAACGGATCTCCCAACGACTTTGCCATTCCGTCTACTGCACCGTTGATCAGCGTTGTATCCGATTCCGCCTTGAAGTACTTGTCATGTAGGTCAGTATAGATGGAAAGAAATTTCCGAAAAGCCGGCGTGTCCAGACCTGGTTGCAGAGGCACACCAGCAGCTTTCAGTCCCAACAAGGTCACGGCCGCGCCGATGGCGACGCCGAGTAGGATGTTGGCGAACGCGTTTCGAAACGGAGTGCGTGTCTTTTGCGTCAAGTTGACTAACCCCTCCCGGGTGCGCTCGGTCCAATACAAAGGCCGATCCGCTACGGACCGGCCTCGTTTCGCGGAACCGTCAGATCTTCAAGAACTTCCGGACGGACATGATACCTCCCCATACACCAATCACAATACCGAGCCCAAACATCACCAACGCCAGTTTTTGCGCCAGTTGGGCTGTCGGAATCAAGGGGAATGCGACCGCCAAAAAGGTTCCGCCCAAGCGCGCATACACACTGTGGTAAGCGTACGCAATGATGGCAAATGGGAGCACAGCCCCCACGACCCCAATAATAATACCTTCTGTGAGGAAAGGCCAACGGATGAACCAGTTGGTAGCACCTACCAACTTCATGATTTCAATCTCGCGCCGCCTCGAAAAGATGGTAATTTTGATGGTGTTCGAAATCAGGAACATCGCCATGACCACGAGTCCCACGACAAACACCACACCGATGTTGCGGACAAGGTCGAGGAAACGGAACAGCTTGTCCACCACCTGTTTTCCGTCGTCGACTCTATCGACGCCAGGCAGCGCTCGAATCTTTTGAGCAATACTGAGTGTCTGTTTAGGGTCAGCCGCTTGCACCACAATCTTGTCCGGCAGTGGGTTCTTATTGGAGAACCCTTGCAACACATCCTGATAATCTTTCCCCAAGCGCTGTTGGAGGTCCTTGAACCCCTGTTGTTTCGGCACATAGCGAACCGAGGAGACGCCTGGCAACGCCTTGACTTCTGCCGTGATTTGCTGAGCTTGTGCAGAAGAGACGTTCTGCTTCAGATAGGCGTTCACCTGCAACTGCCCTGCCACGTAGTTGGACAACTGCTGCGCGTTGAGCGCAATGACCAAGGTGGCACCAAGAATCAGAAGTGTAATCGCAACAGCGCTGATGGATGCAAACGTCATCCACCCGTTTCTCAGTAAGTTTTTACAACCTTCGCGGAGGTGTCGACCCAGCATTCTAATCGTCATATCCGTACAGTCCTTTTTCTTCGTCTCTTACGATTTGACCAGCTTCAATCGCAATCACCCGCTTGCGCATGGTGTTGACAATTTCCTTGTTGTGCGTTGCCATTACAATGGTCGTGCCACGGTCATTGATGCGTTGGAACAGTTTCATAATTTCCCAGGACGTATCGGGGTCCAAGTTCCCTGTTGGCTCGTCGGCAATAATCACTGCAGGGTTGTTCACTAACGCGCGAGCAATCGCAATTCGCTGCTGCTCCCCGCCAGACATCTGAGACGGTAGCATTTCCGCTTTGTCCGCCAACCCAACCCAGTCGAGCGCGTCCATGACACGACGCTTGATATGACGCTTGGGAATTCCAATCACTTCGAGAGCAAACGCGACGTTTTCATAAGCGGTCAGTTGCGGTAGTAGCTTGAAATCTTGGAAGACGACGCCAATACTGCGCCGCAGGAGAGGAACTTTGCGGTCTTTGAGGCGCTCAATGTTGAACCCATTGACGAAAATATGCCCTTTGGTTGGGCGTTCCTCGCGATACATCAACTTGATGAACGTAGACTTGCCAGCGCCGCTCGGCCCAACCACGTACACGAATTCGCCTTTCGTGATGTGCACGTTGATGCCATTCAGCGCCTTTGCGCCGTTTGGGTACTCCTTCCAAACGTCCTGCATTTCTATCATAGAAGCACTCCTCATGCATATTTTCGCAGCGTCGACGAGCCACGGGCTACTCTAGTCGACCCTGCCAAGCCCCAGGTGTCAAACGTCGTCGAACACCTGTTCATCTGCAGCCAAAGGGTCGACAGACAAAACAAGTCTCGAAATAGGTTTCTTTCGAGACTTTTCGACATGATTCGCGAAAATCCTGTTGACAAATTCAAGAACACTGTACAACAGGCCGTTGATCTGGCATTGGATGGGCTGTATTTCCCCTAGCCGCCCAGCCCCGTCTCCTGCTGGAATGCAGCCAACACGTCTGCATCATACCGAGAGCGCCCCGTCGCCAAAATGCATTCCACAGCTTGTTGGTGCGTCATTTGGTGGAGTTCAACGCACTCCACAAACTCTGTTGCCATGCCAATACACTGCGCGAGCGTACGCATACGAGGCGGCAGGTCTTGCACCGTTCCATCCCGGTAATACCTGACTAAGTCTCTGTACGCAAAAGCATGCGGATACGCATCGAGGATACGGGCTCCGTAGCAAGAAATGTCTTGCTGCGCACGAGTATCCGCCAGCAGTGCACGCGCTTCACTTTCGTGGCTGGCAAGAGCCGTCATCCCGAGATACACCATGCGTCCAGCGATGCGAATCAGGGGCCAAACTGCACTGAAATCGTCGGTCACGTGATGGGCCAGGCGCACTGTGAGGTGATTTGCCACCTGAGACCACCGGAAGAGGGACGGAAACATCGCCTCGATGCCGTCCAACAGCGACATGTCGTCGAGGCAGTGCTCCCATGTCGTCCAATCGAGTGCATCTGCTGAACACGGTACGTGGATGGTGGACAATGTCTCCTCGACGGCGCGAACGAAGGCCCATTGGTTCCATCGCAAAGATTGCCCATAGTACAACTCAGACTTCTCCATGCAGCGGCGATACAGATGGCTGCGGCCGGCAAAATACGCAATCATGCCAATCAGTACCATGGTGTCTGCCAGGTCCACCTTTTGCATGGTGATCCATTCCATCCAAAGCGTCTGGTACAGTTTCGAAATCTGTTGAAGGGCTTCTTCCAACCGCCCCTGAAGCAACTGTACCCGAGCCAGCTCCTGAACGGTCGTGTGCATCTCGTGAACGCTGACGGCTCGTTGATAATAATACGATGCGTGGTGATAATCTTTGGCCCAGTAATGTGCACGGCCCATGAAGTGGAAACTGCGCGCAACATCTACCTTATCCACACCTTCGCGCTGTGCCGCTTTTTCAATGAAATCGGTGATTTCGCAGGCGTGGCGCAGTATCGCATCTTGCAATCCAAACCGACAGAGCGCCATCATGTACGTATTCAAGGCAAACAGCGACTCATAGGCTTGTTCGAGATTTAACAGTTTCACAGCTTCCTGGCCGTAGTGCACGGCGAACTTGGCGTTGTCCAAATAGGTCATGACCCAGGACATGTTGCTGAGATACTTAATCCGCAAGGGATCCTCCGGGTTGATGCGCTCCACCATGGCCAAGACTTCGGTGAAATACGGAAGGGCTTGTTCGGGCCCTTGCAAAATGCTGTAAACTGCGCCAAGGCTGTTGCAAGCACGGACTCTCTGGTTTGCGTCCTCGGCGGATTTCATGATGCTCTTCCATATATCGCGGGCCGCATAGTAGTTACCGCGCTGGTAGTGCCGAAACCCCTCGTGCCACTTGTCAGTCATGCCGAATCGGCACCTCGCACTCCACACACGTTCCTTGCCCCAACACAGAGGTTACCCTCAAATGCCCTTGCACAAAAGAAATTCGTTCCTGCATGCCCTGATACCCGAACGACTTTGCTGACGCCGCACTCGGATTGAACCCGCGTCCATTGTCCTGCACGCGGAAACCACAACATCCTTCGGTACGGTAGAATTCAACCCTGACTTCTGTCGCCTGCGCGTGTTTATGTACATTATTGAGCAACTCTTGAAAAATACGAAATAGCGAGATTTCTTCCGCGTGATCAAACTTCTTGTCCGACCATGTCCCCGCAACCAAGACAGGTATCCCAAACGCCTGTTGAAAACGCTCCGCGTACATTCGCATTGCCTTTTCGAGGCCTTCCTGCAACAAAGCGGGGCGAAGATCAAAAATCATGCGGCGCAGGTCGTTCACAGTCATACGCAACAGGCTCTGCAACCTTTCAACCTCTCTCACGGCGTCATTCACCTTGTTGGATTCCAATAGGCGCTTGACCACCTCCAGGCGCATCGCCGTGTTGGTCAACGACTGCGCTAGGCCATCGTGGATGTCCCTGGCAAGCCGGCCTCTTTCTCTCTCTAGCAACTCGAGTACAGTGTCCCTCTCTCCGTTTTCCATTTTTGTACCTCTTCCCCAACCCATGCTTCTCTTTTGTTCCACTATTCTACAATATATTTCATCATATCGAATGTATCGACAAAATGACACGATGTCGATTGACAGGATTCGGTTGTCATAATCCTAGATTCACGTGACAAGGCACTGTCTACCTGTACATGACGATGATGTTGGACATTTGCTCTATAAGCCCACGTGTAGCCTAAGGATGTAGCCCTGTGAAAAGCTCCCGATAATGAAGGGTTCCGCCCGCTAGAACCAGCGGGCGGAACCTTAAACAATTACAATGCAAGTTTTTTCATCCACGCTTTTGCCATCGCGAGTTCGGGATTCGTCAAGCCGTGTCCAGTGTTCTGCCAGTTGAGCGTAACATCAGCGCCTGCTTGTTTTAGAAGTTCCGCCAACCGCTCACTATGATGAGGTGGCACAATCGCATCGTGTCTTCCTGACTGCATGAGCACTTGTTTTCCATGAAGCTTAGGTAGCTTTTCAGGTTCAAGCGGAACCATCGCACGGAATAACACCGCCGCCGAGAGAATGCTTGGCTCAAGCAACAGCAAACCGGCTGCAATATTTGCCCCATTGGAATAGCCTATAGCCACCAGTCGTGAGGGGTTCAGCGAATACTCCTTGGTCGCTTGTTCAAGGAATCGGGCCAGCTCATGTGTACGGAAAATGAGATCCTGTTCATCGAATACGCCCTCCGCTAAGCGACGAAAGAATCGAGGTGCCGTTCCTTCAAGGACTTTACCCCGAATCCCCAACAACGCTGCATCTGGTGCCAAGAATTGTCCAAGGGGTATCAAATCTTCTTCATTTCCACCCGTTCCGTGCAAAAGAACCAACGTGATCTGGTTGTCACCCGTGTTGGACGGAATAAATTTGTGTATGAAGTCCACCATCTTCACCTCGCAATGGTTGGAGATTGAATGGGTGGCAACTGTGCTTCCAACTGTGAACGGGACGATTCCAGCCATTCCGGTAGTTTCAAATCCGTGCCAAGGGTTTCGACCGATTCGTCAATCGCAAATCCCGGTGGATCGGTGGCTAATTCGAACAGTACGCCGCCTGGTTCACGAAAGTAAATCGACTTGAAATAGTTGCGATCTCTCACTTCGGTTACGCGCATCCCTGCGCCCCTTAATTTGGACTGCCACTGGAGAAGTTCATCCTCGTTGGCCACACGCCATGCGACATGGTGAATGGTGCCGATGGCATTTCTGCCGTACGGAGCGTCTTGTTGACGAATCACATCAATGATGGTTCCAGCTCCGCCTTCGCCCACTTCGTACCGGTAGCGTTGCCCAACCTCCTCCAGCAAACGAAATCCCATCACCTCCGTCAGAAGCGCGAATGTCGGCGCGTGATTTCTGACTTTCACCGTGACACTATAGAACCCTCGAATCGCGTGCTCACTGGGCACCGGTCCATCTTCCCACCCCGGCCGCGAATCGGCACCTTCATGTGCAACCAATTCCAAGGCCACTCCATCGGGATCTCTAAACAAAATGACCTGTCTTTGGTGTGAGCGTTCTTCCGGACCGCTAAAAGATACGCCATGTTCCTTTAACCGCTGGGTCCAGAATTCAATCGATTCATGACGAATGGAAAACGACGTAACGGTCGCCTGTCCGGCTCCGCTCGTTCCTCGTGGACCTTCCCCGAATGGAAAAAATGTCATGATGGTTCCGGGATTGCCCACTGTGTCCCCGTAATAGAAGTGATACACATCCGGTGCATCAAAATTCACCGTTTTTTTCACCAATCGAAGTCCAAGAACACCCACATAAAAATCCACGTTCTTTTGTGCGGCACCCGCCATAGCAGTGATGTGATGAATCCCCAAAATACCTTGACTCATGTGTAGTCCGCTCCCCTCACCAGATTTCAGCGCAGACGCTCCGGCGCCAATCAGAATCAGTGCGACACCAATGGCAATTGCAATGAGAATCAAATTGTACTCCATCCGTTTTGCCTTACCCGTTGATTACAATACTATAGTTACTTACTTTTTGTCAATACATCTAAAAACGACGGAATGATGTTGTTGTGGAACGGCTTAGAGACTTGGAATCGGATTGAGCTAAGGGATACCCGTGTTGACCATTACGCTCAGCCCATTCTCATGGAGATGGTTGTCCAAGGGGTCTCGACGCGAAAGGTGGCGCAAATCACGGAGGAGCTGTGTGGGACGGAGTTCTCCAAGTCCACCGTCTCCGCGCTCTGCAAACGCCTGGATACCATTGTACAAGCCTGGAATGAACGGCCGCTCAAGGAGCACCGTTACCCTTTTCTGCTGGTGGATGCTCTCGTGGTCAAAGTCCGGGAGGACGGTCGCGTANGAGCCCGCAGTGTCATGATCGC
>NZ_AXAR01000015.1 GCF_000472905.1 Alicyclobacillus pomorum DSM 14955
ATGGCCAAGGTTACAGGTAACCAGGCGTTACTGGCCCCGACTTCGGTTCTGCATAAATGATGTATGTCACGTAGTAGAGGCACTCAACAAATTTACACCACTTGACGGGACACTACCTTACCAGAGATAGATGGACGAAGGGTTTTCCATCCAATAACGTGATTTCGTATTATCAGGTCAGCTAGTTCATACAAGCTGGAGTAGTGGTAAGGCAATGTCCGGGTAGAACGCCAACCTTAAAGGCCACCCTTCCCGCAATATAAACCGTTCATCCACCATTGTACAACCATGTTCGCGGAGCCTAATTTATTGCTTCTTTAAGTCCCAAAAACGAACGTTTACGGTACTTTTATTAGGACGTCATAAACTGGCCTAAAGGCTATCAAAAATAGGTTCCAAAACCCGTTCTAAAATCAAAGTTTCGATACTCCTTTACTTGAACATTTTTGATACCATTGAGACATGATGTAGAACGGAAGGAACGACGCTCGATGATATTCGGATATGCTCGTGTCTCCACACAAGACCAAAACTTAGATCTACAGATTGATGCCCTGATGCAATATGGTGTTGATCAAATATTTCAGGAGAAGATGACTGGAACAAAACGCGAACGACCGCAGTTAGATGACATGCTCAAGTACCTACGAAAAGGCGATGCGGTTGTAGTGTGGAAACTAGATCGTATCGGACGCAGTACGAAGCACCTTGTTGATTTGATCAATGAGTTCGGTGAGAAGGGAATCAACTTTGTATCACTCAAAGACGGCATTGATACATCGACAGCCACTGGGAAACTTGTGTTCACCATTTTTGCCGGATTAGCCGAGTTTGAGCGTGACATGATTAGCGAACGTACCAAGGCAGGACTAGAAAGTGCAAGAGCGCGTGGGCGGAAAGGTGGCAGACCACACAAAGATGAGGATAAGGTAACATTGGCACTCAAGATGTACGACAGCAAGCAATACAGCATCACTGAGATAACCAAGGCTACAGGAGTCAGTAAGACAACGTTGTACAGATACATAAAGAAACGTAGCAACGCGAATGGCGGTTCCGCCAAGGGATAAAAGGGCCTGGTTATTTAGCGCTGGGTTGGAGAGCATGTTAGTACCATCAAGGGTAAGATGATCAATTAGAATGACAGTTCCGCCATTCGTTATCAATAGCTTAAATTTGCGCTAGAGGTTTGAACATGATGGCATTCACGAAATAAGGTTCGCGAATATTCCAATAGCAGAGGGTTTACGAAGTGTTGTTCGTTAACAAGATGTTATATGACATACCCGAAAACCCAATTTCACATTTTCCTATACTGTGACTTGTCTTTGTTATCATGAACTGTGACAAGGTGTTTTTTGTTTGGAAGGAATTTGTAACTTTTTAATAGAATATAATTATGAAGATGATCAGATAATAAATTTTTACACATAAGGAGATAAAACTATGGCAAAAAACAAATTACTAAGAATGGACAATGTCGGCATCGTTGTAGAATCCCTTGATGACGCAATCTCTTTCTTCGAGGAGATTGGCTTGAACCTCGAAGGGCGAGCCACTGTCGAAGGTGAATGGGCTGGTCGCGTAACCGGACTGGGTTCTCAGTGCGTAGAGATTGCTATGATGGTTACCCCAGATGGCCACAGCCGACTTGAACTTTCGCGATTTCTCACCCCACCTACTATATCAGATCACCGGACTGCTCCTGTAAACGCCCTCGGTTATCTACGCGTCATGTTCACCGTTGAAGACATTGACGAAATGGTATCCAGACTCACTAAGTATGGTGCTCAGCTCGTTGGCGAAGTGGTTCAGTACGAGGACTCGTATCGGCTCTGCTACATTCGTGGAACCGAAGGACTTCTAATCGGTTTGGCGGAACAACTCGGTAACAAATAAGTAAGTGACGTTTTATAAAAAGCCTTTACTGAAATATACATTACTGAAGTAAAAATTGAAACAGAAAAGAAGTGTAAAAGTAACTCGAAGAAGTCGGGTACATCATATAACACAGCATACACGCTGCGGGACTCTCCGAGCCCCTTGGTCGCCAGGAGAAGAAGCAGGGAAGCAGATTCAGGCGACAACCCTGCGAGCCTAAGAACTTCATTCTAAGGCTCGCAGGGTTCGTGAATGCGAAAACGTTATATGCCAATCCGTCTCGATTTGAAGAAAATTCTTATTCAATAAAAGGGCGCTTTTCATGAGTAACTAAAGCCTAATTTCTCACTTATATGGTGGTACCCCTAATCGGCCTTTCTTCTCGATCTTCACACAACTCCAGACAAATACGTTGCATGTCATCAAAATCGATAAGTGACGACATCTTTCATCCTCCCCCACAAAATAATCTTAATATTCAAATATAAACTTTGTTGGATGTTGTCAATATGTTACAATTACACATATGTGAAAATAAACACTGATACGCATTGGACCCGCTATTCTTGTTGCACTGGCGCAGTGTAGTGCAACTATGGGATTGTTCCTCATAAGCGGATTATAGGTAAAAAAGGGACAACTTATTATACTTGTGTCTGGCAGACTAGCATGAAATGGAGATGTTCTGTTTGGGATATGTTAGTGACACGAGCTACGCGGTGTCAGGGTTAATTGCTCTTGCCACAGATGAGGAGATCCGGTTGGCGGATTTGGAGCAGCAACTTAAGATTGCTGTCTCTCAGGCAGAAGCGTTGTATAACAAGTTCTATAACGATGACCTGTCAGATTTCACAACGGATTCAATGGTACAGCGCTCTTATCGTATGGCTATGGAGGCACAATTCCGCAAGCAGGAAATTGAGAAGACTGTGAAGGAGTTACGGGAATCTGTGCGTAGTAAGGAAGACTCGATTCGCTCTCTATGTCAAGCCATCCTTCAAATTGCCCGCCAGGGGATTTCCACAGTATACGGAGGGATAGATAAGTGTCCTCCTGGCCGTTTGGTTCATGGCATCCCATTGAAAACGGTCATTTGGGAAGCTAGAAATCAGTCGATTCATTGCGAAGAAGGAGAATTCAAAAAGAGTGTTCAGGATTGTTTCGACAAACTAGAAGCATCCTTGGGGGACGGATTACCTTTTCGAAGGTACCCCATGTCAACACCGGATTGAAATTCCCCACAAACACCGGATGAACTGTCCCCAGAATCATCGTCACGATTTCCCCAATTTCATCGGATGAAAATTCCCCGGACATACGTTCGCCTATTTGTCCGTTTCACTTACAACATGCACCACCCCCGTTCTGAGCTTTTCACGCATCCTGTAGCTATTCCCACGAATGTTAATCGTGGTTGCATGGTGTAACAATCTATCCAAAAGCGCAGTAGCGAGCACTTGGTCGCCAAATAGATGTCCCCAATTGGCGTAACTTGTGTTGGATGTAATAATCATTGCACCATGTTCGTAGCGTTCCGAAACTAAACGAAAGAAGTTGGCTGCATCCACGGCATCCAGTGGCAAGTACCCAACTTCGTCACAAATTAGGAGTTTGGGCTTAGTGTAGACGCGTAGGCGTCGGTCCAAACGGTTTTCGTTGTACGCCTTCCGCAGGTCACTAACCAGCGCCTGCATGGATACAAAGTAAACACTGATTCGTTGCCTAATCGCCTCCATGCCGAGCGATATGGCCAAATGTGTTTTGCCGACACCTGGAGGTCCAAGAAGAATAACATTGCTGCCGTCATGTACGAATGCCATCTGGGAGAGTTCACGAATCTGCCTCTCGTCAATTGAAGGTTGGAACCCAAATTCAAAGTCCGCCAATGTTTTTCGGTACGGGAAATGCGCTAGTTTGAGCCGAGTCTGGAGGTAGCGGTTATACCGCTCCTCCCTCTCTGCTTCCAGCAGACGTGCTAGAAAGTCTAGGTACGTGGCGTTGTTGGCAGTCGCCCACTCTGCACTCGCTGCAACGAGGTCGGCAGATCTTTTGAGACCGAGCTCGAGAAGAGATTCTTCGACCTGGGCTAGGGTAAGATGTTCACTCAATGCGATCTACCTCCCAACGCAATCTCTTCGTAGATTGCCAAGTCGCGTTGTTCTACCTCTGGACCAATTTGCGTCCCGGGAATCTTTCCGTACGCAACGCTTGCCGTTGGTGTGATTCCTCGAGTGTGCTCAGGATTTGCAGATACCAGATGCCTGCCAGGCAACACTCGGTGCTCAGCAACAATCTGTCCTTCAGCCTCAATCTGGAGTAAGCCTGTCTCGTACTCCCGAACCCAAACAGTCTGGCCGACATGTTTCCAGGGCACAGAATACAGATTTGAGTTCCAAGATACACGGCAATCGTTACTAACCTTTCGTAGCGCGCTATGTCCGAGTGGATAGCGGTTGGTTGGTAATATCCCCAGGCGCTCCTGAGCAAACCGGTACAGAGGGATTTCTCGAGTCGTTCCGTGGACGCGCACATTGGCCACGGTATCTCGCCACTGAAACAGTTGTTGGTTTAGGTCCGTTTGGTCGGTAAACTCGACCGGCCAGAAGCTCTGTCGCATGTATCCAATTGGGCGTTCAATTTTCCCTTTCGTACGACTCCGGTACGGTTTGCAGGCTTTCGGGACAAACCCGTAGTATTTTGCAAAGTCCAGATATGGAGGCTGCCAATGCACGTTTCCTTGGCCGTCGTTCGAGATGACAAGTGGCGAACAATTGTCACTTAGAACGGTCTTGGTACACCGCCAAAAAACTCGAATGCATTACGCATGGCCTGAAGGATATGCAACTGGTCACTCGCTTTGATAAACTCAACGTAGAGCATTCGGGAGTAGGACAATACCATGGCAAGACACCAGATGGTGTGGCGCTTTCCGTCTGGCCCTATGTACGGGAAAGCCCCCAAGTCCACTTGGGCCTGTTCACCAGGATCTGTCTCGAAGCGTACAGTTGCCTTGGCAGAGACAACTGGCCGCAACGGATGCATGAATTCCCGGAGAACGGTAATGCCGCCGGTATAGCCCTGCTCCTGGATATCCCTCAACAGTCGTACCGCGTTCATTACCCCCTTCTTCATTTGCTTCTCAATGTATGGCTTAAATGGCTCCAACTTACTGCGCTTCAATTTGGCCCCCTGATGAGATGACTGCTTTACCACGGGTTCTTTTAGCGCCTTGCGAATGGTCTTACGGTCGCGTCCATACTTCCTAGCTAACTCTGAAATCCTGACGCCTTCCTCGTAAAGTTTCTTAATCTCCATTTTCTCACTCTCCGTCACGTCGGCACCTCCTAAGTAAGATGGTGCCAAGATTCGACAAAGGGTGGGGAGTTTCATTCTGATGATTTTGGGGATTTTTCACCGATGATTATGGGGAATCACGTTCCGGTGATAGTGGGGAGTTTACACCCGATGCTGACACCCACTCGGAACTATGCAAAAGAAGTCGTCTGGTTACCTGGGTGGTATGATTACAGACAATATTACTCAGATATGACCAGTCTTCTTTACCCATGAAGCGAACAAAGCAAAATGTCGTAAAGGTCCTCCTATATAACGGATTGACTTTTACTGAATTAACTGATACAGCACCTACTTGATGAGTACCAAAGAGTTCAGCGGATTATCGACGAAGCCGACGAAAGAATTCAGAGTCTGCTCTCCGAAATCCCCTGCGCCGACCTAATCAGGTCGGTTGGTGTAACGGCACCGGCAACCGCAGCCATACTTGCCTTTGGTGGTGACTTGCGTAAACTTGCGCACGGAAACCAATTGCTACGTAAGGCAGGTTTGAATTTAGCCGAGCGCAGTTCTGGTAAATACAAAGGCAAAATTAAGCTGTCTAAGCGAGGGAGTTCACTCCTGCGGAAACACTTGTATTTCACCGTATCCCACTTGCTCTCCCACAATCGCGCCTTTCAGGCACTGCATGCACATAACGTTCAAGTCAAGCGGATGTCAAAGATGCAGTCGATAATGAAGTTAATTGGAAAACTGGCGCGGATGCTGGTCGCTATGGCTCGGGAGGGACAACCATTTTCCGCTGACAGGGCACAGAACCAGGCAGCATAAAATGCATATCTTTAAGTCAGACTGCTAGGCACGTACGTTGGCTCATTCGCAGGATTTCACAAAGAAAGCACGGAGTACCGAGTTTATGGGGCTTCAGGGCTTAGACACGTTCCTTTAACGTTGATCGGACTCCACACCTTGGACAGATGGGACGAAGGAATGTAAGGGCTTAGACCCGCCGAGATATGGGAGAGTGAATCCCAAGGACCTTGTGGAGGGAAGCGTGCAGCACAGAGGTGTTTTGGAAGATGCTGTATATTCGGTCGCACCTTCTGTTTCCGCATGCACTCGTAACGGCTCAAAGTCCATCTTACACACTTCAAGTGGCTCCTGACCCTAATTCCAGGTGACGAAATCCTGCGAATGAGCGAGCATTCGTGAGAAAACCCTTATTCTACGAGGGAGTTTAGCAAGCTCATCTCTGATTTATTGCCTTATATGCTCTACCTTCATCTTCGACCCTTACGTAAAAGTTGTACTCGGTAGGGTTGCCCAAGTTACTCCATTGCGAACCAAGATACATGCTGCTACCCTTGCTCTTTAGCACGTAAGGTACTCCCTCTGCATCCAACTTGTTCATGATGCTCATATAGTCAGCTTCATTGAACGTGGAATAAATCAATTTCCTTTTGGAAAAAAGCGATCTGAGCCATCCCAAGCCAATCACTCCGCTCCTGCCTTGGCGCACTTTACCGTATGTAAATATATGTTGATGGAATTGATATTGCGCTCTCCTGCCCTATAACGCAACAAGATGTCACTATGATTTTGCATGAATATGCAGTATACGCGAATAAAACAGCGCCGCGTTTTTTTGCAAATTAGAACCGCGGAAAACATGTTGACGATACCGCAAACACCAGGAGTCCCCACGTATACATCTTAAAGGGGCCATATCGGTCACTAAGTCGTCCAAAAAGGACGATCGTGCCTGTCGTCTGCTCACGTATGCACCTTAGACTGCTCGCAGTCCTCGATATGCCAACATGCCCACCCCGAGCGCCAAGATCGTTACACCCATCACACCAATCCAAACAGAAGGGTGTATCGTTTGTAACACGACTCCACAGAGTGCTGATCCGGCTGGAACACCGATACCAATGATGGATGTTCGAATTCCGAACACCCGGCCACGCAGGTCATCTGGCACCAGCTTCTGCACAATGGTTCGTGCAAGTGGTGCATAAGGTCCAAAACAGAAACCCGCAGCCCACATGAGTATTATCGGTAGCCATAGGCCACGTGCCCAAACCATTGGGATGAGGCTCATACCCATCCCAGCCACCATCACACTCATCCAGAACCCTTGACGACCATCCATACGCACGAATGCCACCAACGCAGTCCCCACGATTGCGCCGAGACCATATCCGGTCCACATCATTCCGAGCACAGAGCCGGTCTGATGAAGTTCCTCATGGACGAATAGTGGAATGGATACATCCAACTGTACATACGTGATATTGAGGAACAATGCCATCAGCGTGATCGCCAATACAACACGCATGGAAAGCAAAGCCTTTGCGCCGTTTAGCAAGTCAGTCGTAAAGCCGCCTTTTCCGCTACTGACCTCCGCCCCACCAGTACGCCGAATGAACGTCAGGCAAAGAGCGCAGGCCCAAAAAGACAGCCCATCCGCCAGAATGGCGATAGGAGCCCCCACAGAACTGATGAGGATACCGCCAAGAAGCGAGCCGGCGAGATATGCCGCTTGCCACAGCGTTTCGTCCCAAGCATTGGCTTCGGATAACATGTCGACCGGCACGATTTCTGGTACGAACGCCATCGCTCCGACCGTGGTAAAGGGAGCTAACATACCGGCGCACACCAACATCCCGCACAACAGCCACGGAAGAAGGTGTGCCCAGTGCAGCATGGGGATGGATACAAAACATAATCCCCGCAGGATGTTGTCCATCACCATGAGCCGCTTGCGTGAAAACCGGTTCATCAAGACACCGGCGAACATACCCACGGCAACACTCGGTAATTCATAGCACAACCCGGCAAGCCCATCTGAAGTGAGGACTTTGTAAGCAACATCACGAACCAGAGAAGCGACAGCCAACCGATCTGGTCACCCAACGTGGAGATGCCCGTGCCAGCCGTCAATAGCAGGAAATCCCGCTGCCGCAGAACCTTGCCCATATTTCATTGTCATCACCTCAGAGGCCCCGCATTGGAGGCCGGAATTTTCTCCACTTACGGGGCTATGCCCCTCAGGTGATCAAATGGGACGTTTGCGTGAATTTATCATGGCATTACCTCCGACCCACTTGTCCAATGGAACGAGCTACCACTGGAATACAACTACCGGTAGATAGATGTAGTATAGATGAGTATATTACTGGGTTCTGCCCGATGACGTACATTAGTTTGTGTCAAAAACATGACTCAGTTCAGATGACCATGCGATTGGTCGAATGGCTTGTTAGGGCGTCCGATGATGGACGCCTTTTGTACCGTATTACCTGCAAAGTAGGGATAATCCACCGTCCACGATGATGGTTTGACCACGAATCATGTTGGCATTGTCCGTACACAGGAAGTAAACGACGTTAGCAATATCTTCGGGTTCAACAAGTCGTCCTGCTGGATTGTTGGCACCTGATTCAAGCATCTCTTGTCGGTTTGGAAAATGCTTTAGTGCGTCTGTATCAACGGCACCACCCGATACCGCGTTGACAACGATGTTCTTGGATGCGAGTTCTACGGCTAAGTATCGGGTAATGGCTTCAAGGGATGCCTTAGACACCCCTACTGCAACATAGTTTGGTAAAACTCGGATTGAACCGAGACTTGAAAGTGCGACAATTGCACCTCCACCGACACGTTCCATTAACTTGACTGCTTCTTGTGCGGCAAAGAAGTATGCTTTCGCATTGATATCCTGCGTCCAATCCCAATGTGATTCCTCCAATTCCATAAGTGGACGGAGGACCCCCGAAGCTGCATTGTTGATGAAAACGTCCAACCTTCCGAACGTGGCGTCAATCTCACGAAACATATCCTTGATGTTGTCGACGTCATTGACGTTGGCCTTAACTAGATGCACACGAATTCCATGGGACTCCAACTCTTCTTTTGTTTTCTCAGCGTTCGTCTTGCTACGCAAGAAGTTCAAGACCACGTCGTAACCGTTCTTGGCAAATTTCGTCGCAATCGCTTTTCCAATCCCTCTGGTTCCACCAGTGATCAGTGCTACCTTGTTCTGATTCATGCGAACCTCCAAAAATAGACGATTAATTTCCAGTATATCCTATAGAGGGATGGCTGAGTAGAAGCCGTGCTCGACGACGTGCAATCCATTGTCGGATAGTTGTGGCCAAACTGTTTGGAACAGATAGTGTGCATGGACGCTCTACCGACTCGCATTGCGCATTCTAATCATTGAGAACTGAAGGGAGTAGAGTATAGAGGTGCATGTTCCTCATCAATTGCCCAGACCAGTGGTGGCGAGTTCGGATAACTGCGGTACCGACGAGGTATAAACTGGTTGATTGAAGACTCCTCGCTAAAATGGAAGAGCAAAAATTACCCTCCTTACTTAACACGTATCGTGTGATAAGGGCACAGTTTCATTGTAATGGGACTTCTTCAACCAATCTGCCCCTAAATGCAGTAAGGATGGGAACTGTAAGCTATTTGCTTATTCAGAAACCAACACGGGGGCGTTGTTAAATTTATACCCCCGTAGTTCAACAAGAATTCGTTACGCTGGTTTAATTGCGTTTTAGCAATTCTAGTGGCTGTTCAAGGGCATGAAGCTCTTCTTCAACTCGTTCCATCTGTTGCATGACAACGGTTCGGGCATCACGGATCGCTTGATTATAAATGATTGGTCCGAGTTGTTCTACCATAAAATCCAACAAGTTTCCTGCAGCGAGTTCACCTATTTCCTCGGACCTTTCAGTCACAAAATACGACTGAATTTTGTTTACCAACAATGCTTTGTGTTCCCGAGGAATCTTTAATACAATCACGGTTTCGCCCCCACCTGAACCATTTTCCCATAGAACATTAGCTGAACAAGGATAGTTTAATGATCTTCCGCAGTTATGCAATTGGCGTTCCATTCGGAACATTTTCATCGGGTTTGAGGAGCACGACATCTCCCTTGTCTGGGATGCCTCCGAGGACCAAGACCTCTGATTCAAAACCGGCAATTCGTCTCGGTGGAAAGTTCACAACAGCGACAACTTGCCTACCAACGATTACTTCCGGAGTGTATCGCTTTGTGATTTGTGCACTGGAACGTTTTACTCCAAGTGGTCCGAAGTCAATTTCCATTTTGATTGCAGGAACACGAGCTTCGGGAAATGGTTCCGCCGTGAGAACCGTGCCAATCCGAATATCGAGTTTAAGAAAATCGTCTATCGTCGCCATGTGAACCTCCTTCATTTCGGGATTAACGACTGATCCTAATCGTAATCCGAGATATGTCCCTTAAGAAAAATTTAATACTCTGTCGTTTGGAGAGCGGCTAAGTTGCCGCCCCCATGGCATAGACCTCTATCTCAATCCCTTACAACAAGTAAAACACCTCCAAGAATCAATGCAGCACCCACCCAAAACGGGATTCCAACCTGTTCACCCAGAACGATCCAACCAAGGAAAGTGCCTACTAGGGGCTGGAAGAAAAAGTACAGTCCACCACTGGTTGCATCAATCATTTGCAAGCCCTTGTTCCAGAGGAAGAATGCGCCTGCTGTCGACACCACACCGAGATAGAGGACACCACCCCAAATTGTCGGTCTGGCAAATTCGGTCATGGCCACTCCATGTAGCTGAACCAAGGAGACCGGTGTCATCACCGCCGCAGCAACAAGAACGCCGTACATGGTTATCACGAGTTGTGAATAATCACTTGGTACACGTTTGACCAATACAGACATCAGCGCCCACGTGAGTGCAGCCAACCCAAGTACAATCCCGCCCAATTCATTGGATGGACTGACATGACCAACGCCCGCTATCAACAGTACTCCGACAGTGGCCAGCCCGACGGAAACTGCCTTCCGCACAGTAATCTTTTCGCCGAGTAGAATACGGGCGAACACGACCATAAAAGCCGGCGTTGCTGACGTGATGATGGCTCCCATTTGTGCTGACGAAAGCTTTGTTCCTAGGAACTGTGCCCAAATGGATACAGCGTAGCCGATGACACCAATCGCCACAACCAGCGGCACATGTCGCCAACGAATCCGCCATGATTGACGGGTAAGGAAAGCCATGGTCACCAAAGCGACCAAGGCGACCAGATACCGGAGCCAAACGAGTGCCAAGGGTGGAATCACGTCGAGTACAATCTTACTTACTACATACATAGCACCCCATATGCTGGCGGCAAGTGCCATCAAGAAGGCACCTAGATATCGTTCATTCATTTTACGGCTTCCCTCCGTCTTGATTGGACTTTGCATGCCCCAGACGGAAAGGATCGCATTCTCCGATCCACTTCGCTCAGGGGCGAAGTGGTTGGGGAACATCGTTCTCAAACAGCGGCTTGAAATACATTGACGACTCACCTCCCAAATCCGGTGAAATAAACTCAATTGTGTGTCTTCTTACATTAATGCCTCCGTTAACTGAATAAGGATTATTGGCTTACAGCCGTTTCTCCAGAATTATTTTCGGTTCTCCTTTTTCATCTGTATACGTCCCGACTACATCGAACGCATGACGCAAGTTCAGAATGAGTATATCACGTATGATTGACTCTTTCGCTCGTGGCATCCGATTGTGTAGCCGACAACACGACCATCATGATTGGCCACAAGTATTAGGAACTGTGGTCTTGACAATAGTTCGACCCTAATAGAATCGGAGCTTAGGGTTGAGAAGATGTTTGCGTGAAGTATACACATACTCTTATACCAAGAAAATTCAGTATCCAATCTGGTGAATGCACGGTATTCCACGCCAAAACCACCTTCTCCAACGTTACGATTAAGAAGGTGATGAAATCCTGCGAATGAGCGAGCATTCGTGAGAAAAACCTTTCTTCGCAAGTGAGCTCAAGAAGCATTGGACACTACAAATCAACTTTGTACCAAACCGCTTCACCTGAGAAGTCATGACGGAGGGCATCTACACCGAGAGGCGTGGCATTTCAGACAAACGAAACGAGACCGGTGACACAACACGTCGCCGGTCTTCCAAACATGGAATCTTCCATGAAACCTATCTAGTCACTTATGAAAGAAGGGCATTCCACGTTTTTGGTCCGACAATACCGTCAACCACCAACCCATGCGCCTGTTGGAATCTTTTCACTGCGGTCAGGGTTTTGGGACCAAAGTCACCGTCCGCAGTAATCCCTAAGATCTTTTGAAGCTTCATCACGTAAGAATTGTTATAGATTCCTTCATGAAGATTTGGATAGTGAGAGTAGGAGCCTGATGGATTCGAAGTTGGGGTACCACCTCTTTGTACAGTAACCAAAGTTCCATAGTTGATGTAACTCCATGCTATTTTTGCCTGCGATACTGGAAGTTCCACGCACCCCAAACTTTGCGGAAACCCGTACGACTTTCTCCAGAAACCATGTATGGCATCACCACCATAAAAATAATTCACATACGGTACGCCTGGATCAGAATAATGCGTTCCATCCGGATTCGTGCCGCTCATCGTTTGTGAGTAATACCGAAGATAAACCGGGAACGTCCCTACAGCCGTAGGTCTTTGAGAAATGCCCGTATTGGCTAAAGAAGTGAGAACAAGTTTTCCATTTGTCCAAATTTGTAGTGTTTCTGGGGATTTCTCGGATACAAGCACGTAAGTGTATCCATACGGATTCATCCGTTTCTCATGATATGCCTTATCTAGTGCAGTCCACGTCTTCGGACCGGCAATCCCGTCGATTGCAAGGTGGTTTGCCGATTGAAATTCCATCACGGCGCCTTTCGTCATCACATTGTATGATCCTGTTTTCCACAGCGCCTTCAGGCTAGATGGTTCATTGTATCTCCACTGAAAGGATTCGGTCAACGGAAGATAACCCAACGTGGCAAGCTCCCTTTGCAACTGTGTAACTGAATGTGTGGATGAAGTAGGGTTGGTAACGCTGTTGGCGAGTGCTGAAACAGATGTTAGAGTCGTCGTGAGCACCGCAGCTGTAGCTGCTGTCAAAGACATGAGTCCCCGTCGCAATCATGTCACCCCGTTCTTTGATGGCACCGGTGTATCATTGCGACGACTCCAGGTTCGTAGTAAACGTGGGTGACTGCCGCGACTGTAGCGACGAATTGTAAAATTCACCAGATGCGTACGATACATTACGTTAACCAAACACCAATCATTAAAAAACCAAAAACTAATTTTTTGTAGGATGTCCAGATGATATACGGGACACAGATTCCCTGGTAAGCTGCGGCGATGTTGGCAGGTCCACCTTTGACAGGCACTTATTGTTCACAAAAAATGCCACATTCAAGAACAAGCGGCTCATCGAAGAACAAATCATGCGATGTAGGCACGCGCTGTATATTACGCGGTGTCTGTGCGAAATGTGTTGAAGGGTGCAGCGTTATTGAACGTTGTTAAGTTCCTTGATACATCTGCACAGCGTCGTTTGCTGACTCCTATAGCCTAGGTTAGCTCGGTGATCCTGTATTGCTTGCTGTCGTACATCCTGCGTGTCAATTTCACCTTATCCTCATCTTTGCGTAGTCTGCCGCCATTCCGGCCACGTGCTCTTGCACTCTCTAATCCGGTCTTGGTACGGTCGCTCATCATGTAATGCAAAATCGCCGCTCAAGGCGAAATTTGCCTCAAAACGGCGATTGCATTTTTCTGGCGGATTTTTAAACCTACAAGAAATAAAAATGGGGACATACGCTCTCTCTTTTTCTTTCACCAAAGCCGTCCGTCTGCTCTGGGCTCCTTCACGTAGTCTGTTAGACGTTTGATGGCGAAGTCTTTTATTTCTGAACCTCGAAGTGCAACGGTCGTTCCCGACGTGTTCTCCACTCTCACCCATGCAGCCTTGGAGAGGTCATCCATCACCTTAGCCCACATCGCTTCCTCGTTGTTGTAGCCGACCTCTTCTGTATAGAAGTATGTCGATCCGTCCTTCGAATGGATAGTCACCCTGTACTTGTCTATATTGAACCTCTCCTTTCATTCTTTACACTGAAACCACAATATTCCTGAACTGTCTCTCGACTTCACATGTCACAACATCCGAAGTCCTCCCAAATTCCGTGTCATCAATCATGTTGAAGCTTAGAATCGAGCGTGAGACCGTCATAAAAACTGGGGTCACATCTTGGATTTCAGGTTCGAAATAGCTCTAAACCCCACAAATTTCTTCCTCTCTTCGTCCCAGACACGGTATCGAAGGGAGCGTAAGCTGGAAAGGAGACCGACAGATGAAACATTCCGCATAGAAGGAATATTTTTATAGGCGCGTTGCAGATTATAGTTAGGGACTTGGGAACTCAGGTGGTGAATATGATGAAACCCTATATTTCCCGTCATCCATTGCAAGATGGTCGGTAATTTGTAAAAGGAACTACCTTCCATGGCCGCACTTACATAGTCCCAATTCTCATCTTTCTCATAATAAGTTTTTTCAAATTGATGTTGCACGTAAAACAACCAAATACCCGCCATACCTGAAAGGTAGAGAATAGGCCCTTGCACAAGAAGAAATTTATCCCATCCCAATGTCCAGCAAAGGAGCCCTATGATACCGATCAGTCCAAGATTGGTTGCATACGTGTTCAATCGCTCTTTTCGGCCGGCGCGTTTATTATTAAACCTGTATTCAATCAGCAAAATGTAGATGGGCCCAAGTCCAAACATTACCAACGGGTTTCGATACATTCGGTAAAGCATTCGCCGTAATGAAGATAAAGCCAGGTACTCATCGACCGTAAGTGTCCAGATATCCCCTGTCCCTCTCCGACTCAAGTTACCGCTTGTCGCATGGTGAATGGCGTGTTCGTACTTCCATTGATAATACGGGAAAAAGGTCATCAGCCCCGTAATGACTCCGACAAGTACATTGGCATGTCGACTCTTAAAGAAAGAGTCATGGCAGCAGTCATGAAATATGATAAAGGTCCTCACCGCAAACCCAGCCGCTGGAATGGTGAGAGCCAACGTAATCCAAAACGAAACAGACAGACTCAGATAAGCTAGGCACCACAGTACCAAAAAAGGCACGATGGTATTTGTAAGCTGCCATGCGCTTTTTCTGATATCCGACCTTTGATAAGGAGCAATGTCTTTTTTCCAGTGACTTTGTTCTGCTTGGATATTCATCTTCCTTTCTTGTCTTCAAACAGTGGAGTGTACAGTTCCGACGAGTTGATTTTGGGAAAAGGCAGGAAAAGGGAGATTGGTGAATTCAAGATGATAAATCAAACTGTTTTAAGAAAAGGGGTGACTTAAAAGCAAGATAACAACGTATCAAAGGATAGCAGTCATTTATTCGACACGAATGCTTTTTGCTTCTTGATTCATCCTGCCCGTACACATAGGGCAAATTGGTTCATCGACGTAAATAAACTCTTTCCTCGACCAACAATTGCATTCCGAGCACTGCCAGATAACAGTATCGGCGTAGACGTGTTCAGAAGGTGGCTTTCTCCTATTGTTAAAGTAACTCATGAAGATACCTCCTCGCCTGTAGTAAATAAAAATTGATGTATTCGAAACGAGGTTTACTAAAAAAGGGACTGCCCTTGAGGTGTCTAAATGATGGCTACAGGGACAGTCCCGCCTGTTCACAACCTATGCAACGACGTTTGCTGCTTGCGGGCCTTTCGGACCTTGAACAATATCAAACGTCACACGTTGACCTTCATCGAGGGATTTGTAACCATCTCCCTGAATCGCGCTGAAATGTACGAAAACATCTTCCCCACCTTCAACTTCAATAAACCCGAAACCCTTTTCTGAATTAAACCATTTCACTGTACCTTGTTGATTCAAACAAATTCCTCCTGGTGCTCCTCGAGCACGATAATTTGTCGATCGTCCAAATATAACGAGCCGCCCTATTCTGCTCCCACATGAGGCGCAGAAAAGAACGGCTCAGTATGTTGTACAGAGGCATGATGGCTCTTGAACACATCAATCATACTGGATCCATCAGGAAAAATCAAGTCGTACAGTGCTCAATTCGTCAAGCAGCCCCGAAAATACAGACACATTGTAGATGCATGCCTTTGACTACTCTGATTCACTTCACAACTCCATGCTCGTCCTTGCGACCTAGAATGGATTCTAAGGCGTCCTAGCCCCAATTCCGAGCGTCTACGTAGGTGTTTTCAAAACTGCATGACCTATTTATGCTCGTTCAGCAGGCAGTTGACATACACCTCACCGATTAACAACCAAAACAGATAGGCGCTTAGGTGCTGTGTTACTTTCTCATGAATAGTCGTATCAGCATAATTGGGATACACTCAATAACGACTGCTGCGGCTATCTCGATGAATAATGGTTCAAAATTCGTTCCGAGTGGAACGTCAGGCTTTGGCTTGGAAAATCTTGTGGTGAAACTGAGAGGTAGTGTCCCGTCAAGTGGTGTAATTTCGTCGAGTGCCTCTACTACGTGACATACATCATTTATGCAGAACCGAAGTCGGGGNCAGTAACGCCTGGTTACCTGTAACCTTGGACATCGACTCCAAGCTGAAGTAACGACGTCCAATGCTCCATTCCTCGTCCTGCTCTTGCAGAATGGTTCCCACAAGACGGATCACAGAGTCCCGGTTTGGGAAGATCCCAACTACATCCATGCGTCGGCGAATTTCCCGGTTCAACCGTTCAAGCGGATTCGTTGAACAGATTTGCCGCCAGTGCTCCCTCGGGAATGCCATGTACGCCAATACATCTTCTTCCGCTCGCTGCAACACATCCATCGCCTTCGGAAAACGGCTCTTCAATTGCTCCACCACGAGGGCAAGCTGTTCTTTTGCTGCCTCCTGTGTTGGCTAGGCAAAAATCGTGCGAACAATCGAGGATACATGGCTTGAGAGGACTTCGGCACCTGGCTCAATACATTGCGCTAATCGCAAATTTCACGCCCCTTAGTCCTCTTGCCACTAGGCTCCGTAGAAAATGTCAGCCAGAAGGAACCGTCCTCGCTGGTCCCAAGGTCAAATCCCAACACCTCACGCTCGCCGGTGGCTTTCACACCAATCGCAATGACGAACGCCATACTCTGAACTCGTCCACCCTCACGAACCTTGGGAAAAGTGGCATCCAGCCAAACATACGGATACTCTCCCTCCAACGGACGGTCTTTGAATGCCTGGACCACGTCGTCAAGTTCCTTACAGATGCGGGAAACTTCACTCTTACTGATACCGTCAATGCCAAGGGATTCGACTCATTCATCGACTTTGCGGGTACTCACCCCATGGACATATGCCTNTTGAACCACAGACAACAGTGCCTTTTCGGCTCGTCGCCGTGACTCGAGCAAACTTGGGAAATAGCTGCCTTTACGAAGCATGAGGATCTGTAGTTCAATGGTGCCTACTCTCGTATCCCATTCCCTGGAGCGGTATCCATTTCGGTAGTTTTTCCTCTCNTTCGAGCGCTCAAATCGCTCGGCACCAACCAATTCGCTAACTTCNGCTTCCATGATGGCTTGGGTTAGGACTTTCAGTCCCTCCCGAAGAAAATCGACATCCCCATCCAATCCGATCTTGCGAATCAGCTCCAAAAGTGCGATCTTATCCATAGAAGCCATCGATGTGCCTCCTTCTACTAATTGCTCGTCACTTTTAGTAGATTGCACTCGATGGCTTTTTCGTCAACATGAAGCCTCAGAATTTACACCACCACTTGAGACTTTAACACCCGCCGTTTCTATATCCCCCACCTTCGCAATATGGTTCCACATGATTACTCGAATTAGGAGCGGAAACATGGACAACCATATACTAAATTCACGGTTGAATACGACCAAAGGACAGGAGAAACAAAGATCGACACCAGCAAAATGGAACTCCAACTGGCAATAGAAATGCTTAACACAGCGTCAAACGTGTTATTAGAGCGGAACCTAAAATCAATGCTTAAATGGCCTACCAGCCACCTAGCAATGTTGTCAGGTAGGTCAGGAGCCTTGCGGCTCCCTTCCCCCTTAAGAACCGGACTTGAGACTTTCGCCTCATCCGGCTCAAGCCATCCTGCAGTATCCGTAGCCTAGTTATGAGCGGCCTTGGGTTCACCCTTCCAGACAACTCTTCCATTGATGAAGGCTTCCCTCTCACAGAGAAACCGTTCCGGCCTGTCAGGCATGGTATCGTGTCCGTGTTTCTTGTAGTGCTGTTCACGACACCAACGATGGGTGACGAACACGTTGTTAACCGTAGTGTGGCCACCAAGACGAAGGGGAATTATATGATGAAAACAGATCGCCCATCCACGAAGCAGCGGATTAAGTGTTCGTATGATAGTTTCCGCTTTGGCCGTTTTGTTCGAGGCTAGTAGCTCTTTCACTTTCCGAAGGATGGATACCTGACTCTCCTTGGAAGGCTTGATGAGCATTTTTCCGTTGTATTTCCGAACGTTGAATCCGAGAAAATCAAATCCCTCTTCAATGTGAGTGATTTTGGTTTTCTCTAGGCTTAGTTCGACTCCAACGTGTTCCTGTAGCCACTTGGCTACCACCGGGACGAACTGCTCAGCTTGCTCCTTTGTTCTGCAGGAGATAACAAAGTCGTCCGCGTAGACCACAATATTGATTCCGGGGTTCTTTCTCTGGGGACCGAACCCCATTTGGAATGCCCGTTCCCTCAGTCCCTCTGCCGTGGAGTGCGATATTGGCGAGAAGAGGCGAAATAATCCCGCCCTGCGGTGTTCCCTGGATGCTGGGGACTCTTCCTCGCTTAGGTTCAATGACGGGGGCTTTTAAGGTTCTTCTGATGAATGTGCGGTCTTCCGGTGCTAACTTTATCAGCAGTTTCTCGTGATGTACATTATCGAAGAACCCCTTAATGTCACCCTCAATGACCCATTGCGGTGCACGCTTTGTTGCTAGAACCATAAAGAGTTGTTCGATGGCGTCCCAAGTCGAACGACTTGGACGAAATCCGTATGAATTGGGTGCAAACTGGGTGTCCCATTCCGGTTCCATGGCCATTTTGTGTATCGCCTGACACACGCGGTCGTGGATAGTGGGGATACCGAGTGGCCTTTGTTTGCCATTCTTTTTCTTGATGTATACCCGGCGAACTGGAAGGGGCTTTCTCTGGAGATTCACCAGCGTGAGCAATTCATAACGGGCTTCTGGCGTCGTGTAGATTCTTCCATCGACCCCTGGGGTTCTTCGTCCGTTGTTTTCCTGCGTAACGCTACGAATGGCCAGCATTTTCGCGTGTTGACTATTGCGGATGAGCCACTTGTAATGGCGGATAGCTTTGCGGTTTCCGTGTTCGACTGCGTTTGCTAGTTGGCGCTGCAACCGATAGACGTGGCGCTCGATTTCATTCCAGTCTGTCCATTCGCTGAGGACGTTTTCGTTCGATGCGGAGTCTTGGGCTTCAAGCCATGCTCGCATGACCTCATCTTCAATGGGTTCCTGAGACATCTTGCGTTTTGAGCCTGTTGCCTCGCTAGATGCGGCTAATCTGTTCATAACAGGCTCTCCTCTCCTCTCATCTATCTGCCGAGTGACTTCTAGCTGGATGACCATGGGCAAGTCAGCACGCTTTCGCGTCAGGACATGAAGTTTGGCACCTTGTACCGTCCCTATCCATCCCATTACAGGATGGCGTTCGCTTTTTACCCGTTCCCATACCTCCTGGGGATTCACCGCTCTTACGATTGGTTTACTAGTTGTGCAGACCCCATGAGGATTACCATGTTCCATTGGTAACCCCTTAGTGAGATGTTTAGGTATCCTGAATCCTGCGGTAGCGTTATGGAATTGTGAATCAGTGATGGTTCAGCACTGACTCCAGCTACGTGCCATTTTGGCTCAAGCGTGTCAGGGTGTTTCGCTTGTTACATTTGACGCAGTTTATAAAGGATTCACTCTCGTTTACCATGTATCTCTAGCCTAGCTCCACGCCGGATACACCCTTCCAGCTATGGCTACATTGTCTCACTCACTCCGTGAGTTCCGTCACCAGTTCCCACGTCGTGATAGGCTCGCACTCACAATCCTGAGTGGGTGGGCTTACACCACATGATTACCAACAGCTTGCATGTCACACGAACCAATAATGCCCCGTACGCTCTATTCCTACGATGACATCGTCCATGCCGTGGACCTGCTGCAACTTCCGCATGCTACGTTCCCGGTGTTCTAACCCGTCCCGGGGTGTTTGAGAACATGATTACACGGTTGGTGAGTACAACACCTCTAAAATTCGTAGCCTGTGCTGCGTGGGTTTCCTGCCGTGTCTGCCTTGAATTGGATTGTTCCCGGAATCTTAACACCAGCATAAGAAACCTCACCCCTATGCAAAGCCTGGCTGAGCCATTGCCAAATAGTGTTTCCATACCTCCTGATGACAGCTCTTCCGCTTCCGCCAACACGGATAACGAAGGAAGAGCATGTACTACAGCTATAGGAGGTGCCGAATTCATCTCACGACCTGAAAGAGTTTAATCCATGCAATGCATGACTATTTGTGTGAGAGAGGCCTCACCATCTATCCCGAAAAACTTTCAGACGTAGACACTTTCCGAATCAAGCTTTTTGGAAATTGCTCGAAAGGTACCTTCTGAGAATAGGTATCTTTTGCGAAACTTAAGAAAAGGAAGATGGTCGATGAAAACGTTTTTCTGGTCCGGAAAATGGACAAAATTTCAGTTGATGAGAAGCTTTAAAGAACTGAGGGAACACTTACCGCAGACCCGAAGACTGACGAAAAAAGCCTTTACGGATCTGCTGGTCAAATACAGAGATATTGTTGTGAAACCCGATTTCGGAAGTCGTGGGGAGGGAGTATGTCGAATCTCTGAAGTAGGACAAGATTTGTATGTCATCCACATGGACAATATCCAGACAACTGTAACAGGGAAGGAAAAGGCGTATGAATCTGTGAGAAGCATGGGGAAAATGAGCAGCCACATCGTTCAGCGTCGGATTCCTCTGGCAACCATTGATGGCAGGCCGTTCGACCTCCGTGTCATTGTGCAGCGCAAAAAATTATCGGATGCGTGGAAAGTAACCGGGAAAGTTGCGAAAGTGGCAGGCGAAGGCTATATCGTCACGAATATCGAAAAGAGTAAAGGCTCCGTCCTCCCCCTGAAAACCGCACTCGAACGGTCATCACTCAAACACTGTTCCCGCCGAGCTCTAGTATCAGATATAAACAAAGTCTCCTTACTGTCAGCCGAGAGGCTTGGTAACACTGAACTATATTCGGATCAACGCGTTTTTGGAATGGATCTAGGATTGGATCAGGACGGCCATGTATGGGTGATTGAAGTGAACCTTGCGCCCCTGTTCTCCCACTTTCGTTACCTGAAGGACAAGACGATGTATCGTCGAATCATGGAATATGACAGGGGATAGACATGAAGAGAATCAGTGAATAGCTCTATTCACACATGAGAAACCTTTTCGATAAACCGGCGTGCAAGGCCGTTTCCAACTACTAGTGTTCAAGAGGAAATCCGCTCTACTCGTTGATTCTGAGCCTTGTTCAGTCTAGACTTCATAGTAACGCCTCCTTGTATATTAAGAGCAGCTATCAACTTGGTTTACATAAATCCAGGTTGTGGTTGCTCTTTTTAGATTTCTGGAGAGCGTAACCCCAGCAACACAGCCGAGACCCATTAGAAGTCCATCCACCGTGACTATCAAGTCACGTCACAGGGTGTTTACGACCTTGGGCTGACCTTGGGAAAATAGCCTTAGGTGTTTACCAAGGGGATGTTCCAATGCCTCCCGTTGCCCCTCGTTATAGGGTGTCTTCCGAGCGTAGAGTGTTCCCCTGGCCCCATGGAATAGACCTACACGCTGACTGTTTCCCGGTCAGTCATCCCTCCTGCCAGCAGAGGGAGGCTCGTGCACCGATGACGCCCGGTGTATTCCAATAGCTCGCAAGGCTGTCGTTCATGGGTTTCCCAGGGTCATCCCAAGGCCATAGACATCTGCATTCCAACCAAAGGAGGTGATTTTACATGTCCTCTCCATTGTTTGTCGGAATTGATGTAGGCAGCGAGTCCAACGTGGTTTGCTGTTTAACGAGGGACGATGAGAAGCGACCTGTTAGCCGATTCACTGTTACCAACAATCGTCCCGGCATTCTGGAGTTTCAGGATCGCATTACTAAGTTGGCTCAGCAGCTCCAGTCTGAAGAGATTCTTTTCGGTCTCGAACATACCGGCTGTTACTCAACTCATGCCGCAATGTATCTGCAACGTCACTTGGACTTCGGCGTTCCGCGTAAGGTGTACGTCTTCAATCCCAGTCTCATCCGGGAGTTTAAGAAGTCCCATTATCTGAGCGCCCCCAAGAACGACCGAGTGGATGCCTGGTTCATCGCAGCCAAACTTCGGACAGGCCTTCTCCCGCATCCGTTTATCTGGAGCGAACCGCTTATGGCGCTGCAACGCCTGACACGTGCTCGCTATCATCTGATGCAGGATCTGACTCGGGAAAGCAATTTCCTCATGACGAACCTGTTTCTCAAGTTCAGTGATTACTCCCTCACTGGACCCTTTCGTAGAAACAAGCTCTCTGCCACTTCGCTGGCCGTCATAGAGGAATTCGAATCCGTCGAGGAACTCGCTGAGATGCCCCTTGAGCGTCTTATTGACTTCCTTGTCGAGCATGGAAAGAATCGCTTCGACAATCCCGAGGTAGTCGCTCAGGCTTTGCAGAAGGCCGCTCGCTCTTCGTACCGGTTGCCGCAGTCCATGTCGGACTCGGTGAATCTTGCAATGGCTTCCAGCATTCGCATGATTCGAACGGCACAAGAGCAACTCAAGGCGCTGCGTAAAGGCATTGAGGATCACTTGGCAACGATCCCACAAACGCTTGATTCCATTCCCGGTATCGGTCCCATTTTCGCTTCTGGCATTGTGGCTGAACTAGACGTTAGCCAGTTCAGGAGCCACGCGGAAGCAGCAAAGTACACCGGGCTCGCTTGGACTGTTAACCAATCCGGGAAATTCACAGCAAACCGAACTCGACTCATTCTTTCTGGCAACCGCTATCTGAAGTACTACATGGTTGAAGCGGCCAACAGCGTCCGGGTGCACGACCCTGTTTTTGCCGAGTACTACGCCAAGAAGAAAGCGGAGCCCAAAGAATTTGCCGAGGGACGTGCCCTTGCGCTTACAGCCCGGAAACTGATGCGGGTGGTCTTCTATCTGCTAAAGACCAACCGACTCTACACTCCGGAGGTGATCCGACAAGAGGCATAACAGAAACGTGCTCGACACCAGGGCCACCAGTTCCTAGCTACAAAGGAAAAATGTGAAAAACCGGGTAGGGTGGGCTTAGTTGAGCATTGCCAAATTCGGCACCGCCTCCAAAAAAGCAGTGATTCAAAAGATATTATGTTGCCTTATGGTCTTGACATCGTACCGCTGCTCTACATCCGTTTAAGGGCTTTTGACCCGGCACACCCCCATCGTATCGAGGCGTTTATATTTGTACAAACTCTATTTCTTAACGTCTACAGGAATGTTCCCCCCCTCTTTCACATTCATCAAGCGAGAGGAAATTACATTCAAATGCACTTGCATGGGAAGTTGTTTTTCATCGGAAACCAACTATATCGCCAACCAGAGCGTTACGGACACAAGCCCGTGACCCTATTCTGGCACTGATAGGATGGATTTGACTATGTGATCTTAGTCGGATTTGTATTCGGAGGTGCAATCTAGGTGGAAAACCAGCGTACATAGTTGTCCACCTAGATTCAATCGGTCCCACAGATCAGCATGTATCATAGTCTAGAATTGGAATGGACGACTGTCTTATTTCATTTGCTAGATAGGTACAAGCCGTTGTTTTTGAACTGTGGTGGCATATATTAAAATTACCCATCGATGAACCACCAAAGCCATCATCGTGCATTCATCTCCCAATAAAACGCCCCCGTACCTAGGGGCGTTTTATTGTTTGCCTAATAGGTGTACGAGCCGTGTATTTCTATGATACAAGCCGTCTCACGACTGAATCTCCCGCCATACCCTATATTAACTTTAGTTTATAAGGAGGTGACTCAGAATGTCCTTTCGCGTTCGTCGAGCTGAAATTGCGTTTCTCGTGATTTTCGTCCTGTTCTTCGTTCTTTTCACCCCATTTGGCGAGTTTTAAGTACAAGCCCGATAAAACGTCCCTCTGTACGGGGACGTTTTATTGTTTGTCTAATAGGGGCGTACAAGCCGTGTATTTCTATGATACAAGCCGTCTCACGACTGAATCTCCCGCCATACCCTATATTAACTTCGGCTTATAAGGAGGTGACTCTGAATGTCAGATGGGTTCCGACTGCGTCGAGCTGAAATTGCGTTTCTCGTGATTTTTGTACTGTTCTTCATTCTTTTCCCGTTCTGTTGATAGGTACAAGCCCAATAAAACGTCCCCGTGCATAGGGGGCGTTTTATTGTTTGTCTAATAAGGGCGTACAAGCCGTGCATTTCTATGATACAAGCCGTCTCACGACTGAATTTCACGCCATACCCTAAATTAACTTTGGTTTAAAGAGTTGATGGTGATAACCCCTGCATAGTGAGCAATCCATGATGGGGCAATGGGTAGAAACACGAACGAAGCAGACACGACGGAGAAAGGAGGAGGGATATTTCTATGCCAAGGAAGTCCGTAAAAAAGCCGTCTGCATTCAATGCACTGAAGCAACATCTTGCGGGTAAAGGAAATGTTTTTGGGATTCTCGATATGTTAAAAAAGTCAATTCCGAGCAGGAGAGGAATGATGGTATGCCGTCGAATGGGGATCCGTCCAAATTGGAGCTTCACCGGTTGTATTCCAAGCATCCTCATCTGAGCAAGCATTTGCCGCCGACATCGAGTTTAAGTTCGAGTTCTCTGAAGCAATACTTGGACGATTATCGAGCGGTGTACATCAAGGGGAGCAATCAGCATACCGGGGCGGGCATTATAAAGGCAGTGAAAATGAAACATGGTTATCGCTTCGTGAAAGTGCGAGGTAAAGCGGTTGATGTGCAATCGTTCAAGGATCTATATGATAAGATCAAGGATGGAAGACCCCGTCGGTCCATCGTTGTCCAAAAAGCAATCGATTTGGCCAGCATTAACGGGAGGCCTTTCTCCATTCGTCTCATGCTGATGAAGGACGGAAAAGAAAAATGGCAATACGCGGGAATGCTGGCGAAAGTAGCGGGAAAAGGTAGCGTCATCACCAATGTTCGGCGCGGCGGAGGTTATGCCGCGACAGTCGATGATGCTTTGGCCCAATCTTTAGGCTACGGCCGAAAACGGATCGAGAAAGTGAAACGGAAGCTGATCAGCATTGGTTTTGAGATTGTTCGTCATGCAACGAAAAACGGTTACCGAACTCATGAAAGTGGAATAGATTTATGCGTGGACAAAAAGGGATATATATGGATTATTGAAGTAAACCTTTTATATCCTTCGTACGGACTGTTTAATCGGCTCCAAGATAAAACATTCTACCGCAGGATTAAAAGTTTGGCAGCCGCTTACAGAAAGCATTCAAACAGCTAACGGAACGATATTGAGGAACGGCAAATAATTTTGCACTTTCTGCAGTTGAAAAAAAGATAAAGATCGCTTCTCATCGGAATTTAAGATAATGGCGGTCTTTCGTACGAGCATTGGCTGGTATCTTTCAAGTCCGAGAGTTTTCCCTGGTAGGGCATTGACGCGGATTCTCTAGGTCCATACCGTGTTCGCTTAAAAAGATTTGTAAATGTTTGACCAATAGCACTGGATACGGAGCGGATCCAGGACCAAATGGGGTTCTTAGCTGTGCAGGTTGACGCAACTCCAATTCTGAAAGCCCGCTTAAAAAAGGGCGAATACCTAGGTATCTTCAGCTCGAACTTGGCCGGCAATTGGTGCACCCGAGATGGCTATCTTCTCTAGTCTGATAACCTCAATTACATTATCATCCTCTTAATATTACTGATACCCTTGGTATCTGGGTGGGACAAATGTATCGTGGCGGTATCTGTCCAACGGCATTTGTACAAAATTTTCACATGAAACCAGGTGTTCTTTACCCTACCACCGTGATACCGCGGTCCCGCTTTGGTACAGTACCTTCATACATGCGGACGGAGCGGCCTCCTGAGCGACCGTTTTGGTTCTCTACGCCGTGTGTGCTGCCTCCAAATCGCACTCCATCGAATTCGGCGGGACCGCAGACTACCAACACACTCAAACCCGCTTGCGAATAAAACTGAACACGAAAAACATCAACAGAATGAAGACAACCAGAAATACGACAATGCAGCGTACGATGAAGGACATATCCATCGGCGGTGACCCCTCCTTGGGTGCTCGCGTTATCGTTCACATCATCGGGTACTACCTACTATTCATAACAATGAACGAGCTGTGCAGCTCATTTCTCAGAACTTTATTTAGCGTATGGAGGGAAATTCATCGTGAGACGGCTTGCACGGAGAGTCCACGACATCGTGGGTTGCATTGACAAGTCAGGCGTTCGTGAACTGAGCGGAGTCAGTCATCTTCTGGCCGAGTCTGCGTATCAGTTTCGCAAATTCCTGTGGTGTTAGTGATTGCTGCGGAGTCGTCATTCCGCGCTACGTCGCTGCCATGAGTATGGTGGCAGCACTCGTAATCGGTTCACCCACTCCCACGACGACATCACCAATCGTGACGATGGTAGTCTATAGATGACATTGTCGACTGGCCAGCTTATGTTCCATGGTAATGACCACTGTTCTTTCCTCCCGTATACTTTGTCTCCGCGCCCTCTACCGGCTCTCTGTTCGGCCCAGATCACGTACTGTCTCCAAGGCGCACTCAGAACAACTTAACTGAGCAGGTTTGTTTATGGGATTTCATAGAGCAGGATTTGAATTCTCTGATGGCCTTCTGAATCGTCGTCTGAACCCGCTCATACATGTCCAGCAGCTGCTGTAACTCCCACTTGTCCTCATCAAGTCCGATGATTACCAACGCTGCGACTGGCCAGCTCAAAGAGCTCGATTGCCCTCCTGAGACCTCAATGTAGGTGGTTGGCCGTATCAATCCCACCGCATACCGAATTAAATACGGTATCGGCTACAAAACGGGAGGTGTCCGTGTTATGCCTGCAAAATATCTTACGAACTTAGATAAAATCCCCAATTTAACCGAAGGCGAAAAGGAAACATTGAAACACGTCACTGAAAAGTACGTTTTTCGTGTTAATGACTATTATTTAAGCCTGATTGACTGGTCGGATCCTGATGATCCATTGCGGAGACTAGTGATACCAGACTCGAGTGAACTTCTCGAATACGGTCGTTGGGATGCTTCTGATGAAGACACAAACTACGTTGTCAAGGGTTGCCAGCATAAATACAAAACTACAGCCCTGTTGATCGTCTCAGAGGTATGTGGGGCATACTGTCGATTTTGTTTTAGAAAACGATTGTTTCGCTCAGACGTTAAAGAAGCGATGTCTGACGTTCGAGAAGGTCTTGATTACATCGAACGAACCCCTGAAATTAACAATGTCCTACTCACAGGTGGCGACCCATTAGCGTTAGCAACCAACAAGCTTCGTATGATTATTGAAAGGCTAAGGTCAATCGAACATGTCAAGATTATACGAATCGGTTCCAAAATGCTTGTATTCAATCCCATGAGAATCTACGAAGACCAAGAGCTTCTCGATTTGATTCGCCAAAATTCTACAGAAGAGAAGCGAATCTACATTATGGCCCACGTTAACCATCCAAGAGAAATAACTAAGGAAGCCAGAAAGTGTTTCAAAGCCCTACACGATGCAGGGGCTATCGTTGTCAATCAAACACCTGTGCTGAAAGGCATCAATGATGACCCAGCCGTACTTGGTGAATTGCTTGATCAACTGTCTTGGGCTGGGGTTACACCGTATTACTTCTTTGTTAACAGACCCGTTGCCGGAAACAGCGGATTTGTGCTCACACTTGAAGAAGTGTATCGAATCGTTGAGCAAGCAAAATCAAGAACTTCAGGTCTAGGTAAGCGTGTCAAGCTTTGTATGAGCCATACTTCCGGAAAAATCGAGATTCTTGCGGTTGACAATGGAAAGGCTTATCTGAAGTATCATCAGTCGAGAAACGAGGAGTATGGAGAATTTTTGATTTTGGACTGTCCAAAAGGTGCCACATGGTTTGATGATTTGCCAGGTAACGAACAGTATTGGACGAAGCCTGTTAAGAAAGCGGAAGATGTCATATCCGTCAACAAGATGCCAGATATTCCACAGAAGAATAATAGATTAGGCTAAAACCGCTATTGTCATTCGACCCAAATACAATGAGGGGTGCTTATAGTGGATAAAAAAGGTGTAAATTCTAGATCACGTAAGCCAATTGTCGGTGTACTCGTAGCCAATACAATGACCCGGCTATTAAATGCACAAAATCGTCGCTTTTGGTCTTACATCCGATTTGCGATGCTTGTCAAAGCAAATAAGGAAGCAAAGGATACCGTCTACATTTTTTCACCAGAAGATGTAAATTTATCTCGTGAAAGAGTAAGAGGGACGTATTTCAATACAGCAAAAAGGAGATGGGAAAAGAAAGATTTTCCGCTCCCAGATGTATTATATGTTCGAGGTGGTGTGAGGCACGGGGCTTCGTTTAGAAATATTCTGAAAGAATTCCGGAGAATGGGCATCAAAAGAATTAACCCTATATACGCATTCGATAAATGGGATCTTTATCAAAAATTAAGTCAAGACGAAAACGTACGCCCATTTTTACCCTATACCGAGCGTCTTGAAAATATAGATGACTTAAAAAACGTACTCCAAAATCGAAATGAAATCTATATAAAGGGGTGTCGTGGAAGTCGCGGAAAGACGGTTATGCGAGTTGTTAAACTACCCCAAGGCGGTTATGAGTACAGCTATTTTGGAGAGAAATTGGTTCGTAAAGAAGTGAATAATATAGAAGATCTATTGCTTGCTGTAAGAACATTTTTGGGGTCCCGAAGAATTATTGTTCAGCAGGCGATTGATTTATTAAGAGCAGATCAAGATAGTATTGTAGACTTTCGTGCTGAGGTGCAGAGAAACAAAAAAGGTGAAATAGAAATTGTCGGAATTCCCATTCGCGTTGGACAACGCCATTCCCCCATTACTATTCATTCTTCCGCATTTAAATTTGACGATTATTTAGGTAAATTATTGCCTCAGTATTCGTCAAGTCAGCTCGATGGACTGAAAGATAAAATAAGGAATTTTTTAGTATCTGTATATTCAAGTGTTGAAAAAGCGTATGGGAAGTTTGGTGAAATTGGTATAGACTTCGGTTTGGATAGAGACGGAGCTATATGGTTGATCGAATGTAACGCTAAATCTGCAAAAGTTTCGATAAGAAAAGCCTATGGTACAGAAACGCTACGAAAAACTTATTTAAATCCTTTACAATATGCAAAGATATTGGCACGAAAATCGAGTCCATCTCGCGTTCGCACTAGAAAGTATGCCAAGAAACGAACACTTGACAGGCGAACTATAGGTAAAGTGGCCGCGTACAAGACAAATCAATATTCGAGGAAGACTGCTAGGCAGTAACTGTACTTGCCTTTTTTACAGATTTCTCGATATAGGACAGCATCGGCACAAGGAATGGTGATTGTCAATAGCCAATGTATTTTTGCCAAAAGTGGTCAGTTAATACCCTTAATGAGGGCCTTATCGTGCTCTTCGCAGATTTTGGTGATGGCCTTTTCCGTATTATATTTTTCTCTGGATCTATGCTCGATGTACACCTTTGTGGAATATTTGGATCAGCATGGGGATTTGGCGAAATCCCTTTGCGGTCCGGAATTTTTCTCAGCCTCGAGGAGGCCTGCCACAGCCCATCGCAGTACCTACGTACCATTCTGCCAGCGCTTCGGCTGGCCATCCGACTTTTGCATTGTCCCAGATTTGCAGTGCAGGGACATTCGTCGTCATGAGCTTCAAAGATATTGGGCTTGCAGGGATATTTCTGTGTCGCCTTCGGATACTTTTAATGGGACTTCTGGCGCGTGTACGTAGTGTCCAATCAACTCATGATCTTCGTGCCGCAAACGCCTTCCACGTGCTTACCGGACCCCCACTGTTCAGCTTCAATAACCACAAGCTTTTTTCGATACTTTTCTAAATCTCCTCCAAACTTGTCCAGATTTCGTCCGCGTGGCGGCTAATTTCGCCGCGGTAGTCGTTAATAAGAGTACATGTAACTGCCCACGGCTTCTTGCTCATGTGATACGCGAAGGCTTGAAAAACGTTGTAGTCCAAGCGTTTACTACGCCAATGCTTCTTGTTGTCTTGTTGCCCGGAGTGGCCGATGATGACCACTCTGCAATTTGATGTGTGGACTCGCGTAATACAGAGTAGCATGTCTTCGATTTCACGTGCGTTCTGAGCCTCGTCAATGATAACGAATGCATCCTCAATGTTAGTTCCGCGCATAGCCCGGTCAGTTATGAGTTCGATGTGCCCGTTATTCCTTAACTGAATGTACTGGTATTCCGAAATCCCCAGCTCCGTCAAAGAATCGAGGAATGGTTGATACAGGCCACGTTCTTTCTCTTCCGGGGTCGCATTTCCCGGCAGAAATCCTTCCTTGAGGAAGCGGTCATCGACATAGCGAACATATATAAGCTTCTGACATTCGTTCTTAGACAAACCCTCTAACCCAACCATTACTGCGATTGTCGTTTTGCCTGTCCCAGATTTTGCATCACAGAAAGTAACTGGGGTGGCTCGCATGGACTTCGCGTAAGCCCGTTGGTGCTCGTCCATTACCGAATACAGGTTAGTCTCAATCTTAAGCATACTCAACGGATCTGTGCATGCTTGCTGCTGTTGCCTTTTCCCCATCAGGCTCATCCTCTCGTATGCGCTACATTCGGCCATGACTGTAACTTTTCTCCCAGTAACCTACACCTCTTGTAATCAGTCTGGCGTTCATTCAATATTGTTGTTCGCAGTGTACCTATTCTTTGAAGGTACTGTCTGTAAACCAAGATATTAAACATCGGGTCAGACATGCTATATTCACCTCCCAAACTTGCTGTATCTGCTGCTACGGTTCAAAAATGGAGCCAGGACAACGAGGTTTTTGAAATGTTTCCGTATATTCGTAATTGCACCGACGCAGGATTATTGGATGAACCTACGTGTACCACAGATTCGTCACGATTAGATAGAAGAGATATGTTTTTTATCGAATTGCTAACCCTTTATGTTTCAAAATTCGACGATACATTGTCCGGTCCTTGAGTTTACGGAAATGGGAAAGCATTGGTTTTAAATTCGCTTCAATGATCCAAACGCGACCTTCCTGATCTAGTCCCATATCAAATCCAAAAATACGTTGGTTTGAATATAATTTTCTTTTACTCAGTATCCTGGCTGATAGTAAAGCAACCGTCTCTATTTCAGATAGTAAGGACCGCCGGGAATGCAGTTTTATTGAAGAACTTTGAATGGCGGTTTTCACCGGAAGCACAGTACCTCCGCTTCTTGTAATGTTAGTGACGACGTAACCTTTACCTGCCACTTTGGCAACTTTACCGGTCACTTTCCATGAATCGGATTTTCCTCTGCGCTGCACGATAACCCGTATATCAAAAGGATGGTCGTTGACTTTAGCCAGATGAACCCGGCGTTGAACGATGTAGCTGCGAGACTCGATCTTCCCGTTTAAATAATCGAATACCTCTTTCTTCCCGTGTACAAATGTTCTTATCTTCTCACAGTGTATTAGGTATTCGTCATGGCCTACCGAAGATAGTCGAAACACCCCTGCCCCGCGACTGCCGTAGACAGGTTTAAGGATTACATCACCATATTGGTTCATACACTTCCATAAAGCTTTTTGCGTGAACAATCGCGTTTTCGGTATATGAGGCCTTAGCCCTTCAGATCCACTCATGAACGTGTACTTTGTCCATTTGCTGCGCATGTACGACGTACTCATCGATCACCCTTCTTTCACAAGGAAGTCTATACTCCAAAGGTACTTTCCAAGCACCTCCAAAAACTCTTCAATATCTTTGCAAGTAATATCTCCGATATTCGCGATTCGGAAAGTTGGTAACTCCTCAAGTTTACCTGGGTAGATCGTGAAGCCTCTCTCGTAAAAATAGTCGTGCATGACATGAAAATCGTAGCCGTCGCACTTCGGCTCAACGATGGAAGTAACGAGCTTGGAATGATGTTCCACAGGCACGATATGTTTTAATCCCAATCGCTGAATACCGCTAATCAAACCTTCCCATGATTTTACATATCTTGCATATCTCCCTTCTATACCCTCCTGCTTTAATTCCACTATCGCTTGCTGGAGTGCGTAAAAGGTCTGTACGGGCGGGGTGAACCTCATTTGTCGAGTTTCCGAAAAATACTTATATTGAGCATACAGATTGAGATAGTAGTTCTTTGGTTTCTGTTCACCCAAGCTTTCCAATCTCCGTTTATTTGCGATGACAAAGGAGATCCCAGGCAATCCTTGAAGGTTTTTATTGGAGCTTGCCGCCAAGTAACTTATATTCATTTCCTTCGTCCGGATGGGAATGGCCGCGAATGAACTGATAGCGTCCACAATCAGATCAATCTGATACCTTCTGCATGTCTCCCCGATGGATTCAATGTCGTTCAACAGGCCGGTCGTCGTCTCATGATGAACTACAGCGAGATAGGATATTTTGCTGTGGAATTTCTTAATGAAAGTTTCCAACTCTTCACAGTCTATTGGAGTTTGCGGCGAGCTTGTGAATTCATAAAAATTCAGCCCATACACGTTCGCAATTTCACACATGCGCTTCCCGTAAGCTCCATTATTGATGATAATCACAGCATCTTTACCCACTACAGAGCTTAATATGGACTCCACCGCTGCTGTGCCTGAACCGCCGAACATGACGGTGGCGTAATGTTCCGGTTCGGCAACCAAACGGGTCAGCTCTTCGGCGATGTGTTCCATCAGACGCCCAAATTCCTTTTCACGTGGGCAAATATCTGGGACCACTTGAGCGAATTTCACGCAATCCGTAGTAGTCGCAGGACCGGGTGTAAGTAATATGTTTCTTTTTACGGTTCGCATCCTTGTTCTTCTCCTTTAGTCCTAAGAGAGTTGTTCCCTATAAACAGTTGTAACCGCTCCTTGACTTCATGAGGTTTCATTTTCGGACGACCGAGCTGTGTGCTGGAACCTTTCACAATGTTCATATGAAGAAAGGTCAATCCACCTGTTTTTTTCCATTCATTGATGTGATGTTCTAACTCGTTAACAGAGTGAATATAAATCGATTTCTCATACCCGCAGGATGCGGCAATTTCAACGAAATTTACATTATGGGAGACCGTACTCTGTCCTCCCGTCGAATCGTGAGCCTGATTATCCAGAAGAATATGAAGCATGTTAGGCGGGCTGTAGTACCCATTTGTTGCCAAACTCCCCATGCGCATTAAGAGAGAGCCGTCCCCGTCGATAACGACGACATCCAGATGGTCTTTGCTTAGTGCCAAGCCGAGTCCGAGAGAGCTGACGCACCCTAAGGAACCGACCATATATAAATTATTGCAGGTATCTTCAATCTCGTATAATTCCCGCCCCGTTTTTCCCGTGGTGGCGAGCTGCACCGTTTTACCATCTTTTAACCTATTAATGACCGCCAACACGTCATTTCGGTTGGGTAGCTGATCCGCTGTATTTTTCAGGATTTTGACTCGGTTCCGATGAGAGGAGAGTTCTTGCTTTTGCAGGTCTTCCGTTTCGAACGTCCCGTGTCTGACCACGAAGAAAAAAGGCTGGTTGCAATCAATATACCGGCTTGCCTCCAGCAGCTGCCGCTTCGCTTCCTCCAACTCATAAGACAAATACATCCATCTGACCTGCATCAATTCCAGCAGTTGCGTTGTAATTCGCCCCATCAGTTCATGCTGCGGTTCATCGGGAACGCCCGGTTCCCCCCGAAGGCTGACGAACCCGAGAACGGGAAGCCGGAACGGATAATTGAGAGACACTAAAGGGGAGACGGCGTTTGCCAGTCCAGAATTTTGCATTAAGGCAACCGGCTTTTTCCCTCCTAAATAAGCACCCGCGGCAATGGCGACCGCGTCTCCTTCGTTCACTGCCGCAACGTAGTCGCGCTCATTGATGGCATAGTTGATCAAATCTTTCAAATAGGAGCACGGAACCCCTGTGTAAAATGTGAACCCCAATTTTTGCAGTTCTCTTCCGAATGTTTTCGTATTTAACACAACTGATCACCCTTACTTTGATTACTTTGAAGGAAGATACTTTTTTTCCGCCTCTTGAAGCTCATCGACTCTTTGTAGCCGGAAAATTTCTTCAAGGGAGGCCACCCTGCCTTCTACGTTGATAAGGCTTTCATCCTGGAAAATTTGCTTGGATATCTTTTGAATCGCATCAATAGATGCCCGCAAATTATGGTTTGCCCAGATTGCAACACTTACCCCTAATTCCATAAAACGGTTGGTCGGAGTCGTATGATATTTTGTAGGCACAATAACCACCGGCAGTCTTCCGTTCCATTCTTTCATAAAAGCTTCAATTTCAGTGACGTCTGATTTGTTGCTGTGTATAAGAACGGCGTCCGTGCCTGCTTGCCGATAAGCCTCCGCACGTCGCAGCGCCTCCTTCAAGCCCAAGCCCGCTATAAAAGCTTCCACTCTCGTCACGACCACAAAATCTTCGTCATGTTGCGTGTCCTTCATCGCTTTAATCTTGCCGCAAAATTCATCGATATCGGCGAGCGGTTGGGATTTGCTATTAATGAACGAGTTCGTTTTCGGAAACAGCTTATCTTCGATGCATGCGCCCGCGATATTGCGTTGCTCCAATTTTTTAACGAGCCGTCTTGCATTATTGAAATTGCCGTATCCAGTATCTCCGTCCAGTAAAATTGGAATGGATGTGGCGTCGCTCATAAATTCCAAAACGTCCAGCACCTGAGTCCAGGAAGCCTCATTGTTGTCTCTGACCCCCAGGCTCGCGGAAATAGATAAACCGCTGGCCCAAATCCCTTTAAAACCTGCTTCCTCCACAATTGTTGCCGACAGCCCGTTATGGGCTTCCATTAAAAACTCCAGATGTTGCGAGTGGATTAAAGTTTTTAACTGAGATGTCTTTTTCATTGAAATACCTCCTGTAGCACCAAATCGTCGACTTGAATTCGCGTCAAGATGGTGTTGGCTTAGAAACCTATAATATTTAATGTTTATCCGGGAAATATGGTCTTCGGTCGAGAAACCTGACCTTCTTCCGTATACGGATTTGTACACCTTATGTGAGAGTGTTACAGAGGAGACAGGCTTATCTACTGATTAATTCGTGGATTTTCTTTGCTATAAAAATAACGCCTAGACAACGCTTAGGCGCTCGTGACGGGCAAAATTACAAAAAGGGTTATTTGCCCAGACAAACAAGATGTAATAATACCCTTGTTTTTGTCTCGAAGAAGACTGCGAAGGTCGAAGCTTTGCATAGACCGGAACCCAACGATGGCAACCGTTGAGAGCTTCAATATCATTTCCAATTAGGAATGCTTCGATTTAGAAGGGAGGGGAAAATAGATAATCTAGTGAAAAGACGGCATATTTTTATTTCTTAAGGGGAATTACAGATACCTTATCACCAATCAGCAATTTTTGTGGTTTCTGACTAAATATGATACCTTTCGGTGTTTTCTTGAGTATCCAAATCACATCGAACCTGTCATTCGGCCAGTGATTCGGGACTTGATTGATATTAATGGGTTTAAACTCTTTCGTCAAAAACGGAATCTTATGGTGATGCCAGCAGATGAGAACCGTTTTCCCACTGTACTCTGGGTTTGTCCTAATAAACTTTACCATCTTTTGAATTTCATCTTTCGAATTGAAATAGGTTGTTAGAATGGGTAGATTTAAAAACTTCGATAGTGGGGTAATGGTTTCGATGACTCTTATACTTTGTCTATCTGGCCCGATACTGGGGGCATATAATACGTCGATTTTTTTGAATTTTAAGGGTATCAGCGTTGCTAACTTACCCGCCCGTTCATATCCTTTTGGCATTTGTAGATTCCTATTATTTTTGTTTTGTGATTTTTCTCCATGACGGATGATAATGATTCGCGAGGGTTCCATGGTGGCCAATTCGTAGTCTCCTCCATCCCAGTAAGCAGTGATGTGTCATCATATTCAATGTGGAGGAAAAAGGAAAAGACTTATGCCGGACAAACGAGTTTAATTCAGAAGGTCGCCAACGGCTAAGCTTAAAGCTTCCACTTGTCGCTAATTTGTTTACACCACAGCCGGAGCGCTCACCCTCTCCTTCCCTAGCCCTACATAGTACCTTCCACCGTGAACCAAGACGACAGGGATCAATATGGATTTGGATTAGTGGTCATCACCATTCGGAATGCGTTCAAACGCCATACATGACCTGTTCCTGTGTTTCTAACCAAATAACATGGTAGCTTGTAGACATTCACCGCAGGCGTTTTTTGTTTGATATTAAAAATGTAGGTGGTTGTCCATTTCAACCACACCGCATTCCGAATTAACTACGGTATCGGCGACAAAACGTACGCAAAACGTGGAGGTATCACTGTTATGTCAAATTACATTACTGAATCGTCAACCGCAAAGCAGATGCCTTTGGTACTAAAGTGGAGCTGAGTTTATGAAGCATACCGTCATCCGCAGCAAAATGAAAAAGGGAAAACCTCTCATGGATGATCCGATGATTTCGGTTTATGTACCGGAAACACACTGGTTTCATGTTACAAGCCTCCAAAGCATGCTCCGCACGTATTCTACCGTGTATATCAAACCAGATAAAGGTAGAAGAGGAAACGGAGTAATTCGGGTAAAAAAGCTGAACGATTCGGAAAGTGAGATTTCGTATAGACAGACATCTCAAAGGTGCTCTACGAAAAAACTAATTGTGGAACTCAAAAAGATACTGCATCCCAAAAAGGAGTACATCATTCAGCAGGGTATTGATTTGGCAACCTATCACCATCGTCCATTTGATGTACGTGTTGTACTACAAAAGCCTTTGAACCGGTGGCATCTTACCTGGATCAGTGCAAAAGTCGCACCCCGAAAAACTTCCGTTGTCACCAATGTGTCAAAAGGAGCAAAGGACGTGAAAATAATCAAGACGTTACAAGGATTAGATCAACCTTTGAACGTGTTTGAGGTTCAGCGGGAATTAATAGACATCTCATATCAAATGGCTCAAATATTGGGCTCTCATTTTCCCTTTAATATCGTCGGTTTAGATATGGGTATCGATAAGCATGGTAAAATATGGTTTATCGAAGCGAATACCAAACCGGATTTCAAAGGTTTGAGAAAACTGGATCGAAATCAGTATCGAAGATATCTAGAAGCAAAAAGATTGATCGGCAAAAGGTGATCTTATGTCAATTAAGAAACACCAGGTTAAAAGCAAGTTAGCGGTTGCTTACCAGCTCATGCACACACCTGAGGTTGAAGGCCATATTCCTGAAACGGAACTGCTATACGAAAATTCGTTCAAACGCATGATGAAAAAACATGGTAAGGCCTACATCAAGCCCGATCGGGGAAGAAAATCCAGGGGAGTAATGCAGGTAGAAAGGTTAAAGGATAACCGATTCAAAATAAGGCAAGGATCCGACATGGAATATGTAGATTCACATGAGCTATGGACAAAAATCAAGGACCTGACAAGAGACAGGAGGTATCTCATTCAACAGGCTATAGACAGTGTGACGAAGGATCGGAGGCACTTTGATCTTCGTTGCCATGTACTGAGAATCAACGGTAAATGGAAGATTGGCGGTATTTGTGGAAGGTTGGGGAAACGGGGTAGTGTTGTGACAACATCTCATGCCGGCGGTACCCCAACGCTCATCAAAACACTCTTTACCCGACATTTAAGGTATTCCCGAAGAGAAACATCGGATATGATTCAGAAAGTAGAGAAATGTGTCGTCAAAACCGTTAACAATGTAAGTCGAATGTATCCAAATCTTAAAGAGTACGCCGTAGACATAGGAATTGACCCCAAGAAGCGGATATGGATTTACGAGGTGAATATTGAACCGCTAATTAGGGGCAATTTTAAATTGTTACCTGATAAAACTCTGTATCGAAGAATTCGATACATGAGGAAGACTGCAAAGTAAATATCTCAACGAACAGGTTTGTAACGCTAGCTCTAGGTTGTGTAAACTCCCAATCTCCGATAGGCAGTAGAAGATTGGGAGGGGACAGAGAATCGCTTTGGTTTCAAAGGAGTAGGTGCGGCAGTTCATAAGAGATAACAACCTCAAATCCATGGATGACGTACTGGCAGTCCTGAGAGTTGGTGCGCGCTAGCACTATGCAAGAGATGCTGGACGCGGAGTCTGAGGCAGAGCTTGGCTATGCCAAAATAGAAGTTCTTCCGGTAAATTAAAGCTTGTTTTCCCCTGTTTTCTGCATCGCCTCCGCTTGCAATTGACGCCAGAGGATTTTACCACTTCCAGACATCGGTAAGCTGTCAACAAATTCAACAATTCGTGGATACTTGTACGCGGCCATCTGCGACTTCGCCCAGTCAATGATGTCCCTTTCCGTCAAAGCACCACGTCTGTCCGGGTGTAACACGACGAGGGCCTTGACCGTTTGGCCGCGTCGTTCGTCAGGTACGCCGATGACGCATACCTGCTCGATGTCTGGGTGCTTGTAAAGTATGGACTCCACCTCGGTGGGCCACACTTTGAAGCCTGCTACGTTAATCATGCGTTTGGCGCGATCGACAATGAAAAAGTAGCCGTCTTCGTCGTAATATCCGACGTCCCCTGTCCGAAAGAACACTTCTCCCTCAATATCGACAAACGCCTTTGCATCTTCATCCGGTCGGTTCCAATATCCCTTGAACACCTGCGGACCGCGAACAACAATCTCGCCCTCTTCCCGCACACCAAGTTCAGCCAAGGTCTCTGGATGTACAACGCGTGCGTCGACGTCAAACGTAGGAATTCCCGCGCATTGCGCCTTCGCCCGATGGTCTGGGTTCACGTGTGATGTCGACATGGTTTCGGTTAATCCATATCCTTCGATGTAATCAATGCCCAGGATGTCTCTGCACTTTTCAGCAATGGCAGCCGGAACCGACGCACCACCGCCACCGATGTAACAAAGAGAGGACAAGGCGTAGTGACGAAGATTGGGAGTGTTTAAGAAATCAATCAACATCGTAGAAATGCACTTCCAGTGCGAACACTGATAGCGTTGTATCATTGCAGCCGCCACTTCTCGATCCCATCGCGTCATAAGGACAATGGTCGCACCACAAAAAATCGGTGCGTTCATCGAGTGCTCCATCCCCGTGACATGGAACAACGGCAAGGCACTCAAGACCACTGAATCGGTCGTCAAGCCCGACCAAAGTGCACCGCCTACGATGTTAGCCTGAGTTGTGCTGTGCGTGTGGATGCAGCCTTTCGCAATCCCGGTTGTGCCCGACGTGTACGGCAGCACCGCGATGTCGTTCGCCCCGGCATGACTTGGCCCTGGAGTGTACCCAGACGCTAAGGCGTCCGTCCAAGCCGTAACCATCTCCGCTATGTCAGGTGGTATCGGTGCAGCCGCCCTGGCGACCACATTTGGAAGGGACCATGATCCGTCTTGCAGGGCATAATCGCTGTATGCCGCCACCACCACATGACGCAGGTGATGAAAGAGAGGTTGCACGTACTGTAGCAGCTCTTGGCCGGCTACGATGACTGTCGCGCCGCTATCACGCAGGTAAAGATCAAGTTCTGCAGTGAGGGTCATCGGATTCATAGGCACGACCACTGCGTCAATGCGCAGGATGGCGTAATACGCAATGATATATTGGGGTGAGTTCTGGAGGTACAGTGCAACGCGCTGGCCTGCCTTCACCCCCAACGCCACTTGCAAGTATCCCGCGAACGCCTCCACTTGGTGCCACAGAAATGCGTACGAAATTGTTCTTCCGTAATAGTAAATCGCTGTCTTATCAGGGTAACGACGCGCCGTCACGGCTAAATTATCGTGGACCGGGGTAACAGGCAACGTGAGAGAGTGCGGCAGTCCTTTCGGCCAGAATTGCAAGTGGCTCGTTATCTTCATTTGTATTCATACCAACCTTTGCCACTCTTGCCTCCCCACTGTGATCCCGTTGGAGCAGACCCAACAACAGTGATACTACGACTTTCTCTCCTCATGCTTTCGCCCTCCCACTTCGATGTATGAAGGCAAGCCCATGCCCCTGTGCAAAGCGATGGTCGCTTCGTGAAGGCGTCAAAATCTGTCGGTTTCACGTTCGACATTATGTTTATAATAAAATATTATGATAACTTTCCGAGGCCAACCATGTCAAATCTATCTGAAAACACCTTCTTGACAGCGCTTACATTCCACATGTATGATTCGACTTATCAGATGATTCAGAACAGATGTCCGGAGGGTTACAGCGTTTCCTCTCGTGTTGCTCTGCACCGTATGTTCGCGCTGCAATCTTGCGCACTGTTCACACGTGAAAAGGAGAATGAGTATGAGTGAGAAGAGCAAGTTCCCTGATCCCGGCATCTTAGGACTATCCGCGTTTGTCGTCTCGCAGGCTTTATTGAACATTCCCAATACCCATCTTGTTCCGGCTTTGGCCACTCCCCTGTTTGTCACGGTCACTCTTGTTTTTGGCGGCGGTATTCAGCTTCTATGTGCCCTATTCGAGTACTTGCGCGGCAACCAGTTTAGCATGATTATTTTTGGAACCTTCGGCGCCTTCTTTATATCACTGAGTCTATTCGTCCTATGGGAGTTAAACGGAACGCTGAAGTTCGGTAACGCTGCCGCTCCAGCACTGGGAACATTCCTTCTCGTGTGGACCATCATAGCGCTGGTCTATACCGTCGCCGTCTTCCGTGAGGACAAAACGCTTGGTTGGATGTTCGTCTTTGTTGATCTGGCTTTTATAGGCGGTACGCTGTCAAACCTAGTTGGCTTGAACAGTGCGTTTGGGGGTTGGGCGGGGATTATCTCCTGCGTCATTGGTTTGTACCAGATTTGGTGCGGCTTAATGGCAATCACCAACAAGAGTCCCGTTGAGGTTGTGGAAGCAACACGAGTTGTCGCGGCGGAGTAAGACCTAGCAATGCTGACCCATGGATTGATGTGCGAAGGGCAAACAGCGAAGCGGACACCTTGTCAAGAAACAGGCCGTGTTTGAGGCGGATATGGGGAATGTCAATACTCCATCTAGCGCAATAAGGGGAGGCCTTTCGGCTACCCCTTATTGCATTACGACACCCTTTTGCAATGACCTTGTGCGCTTCATTACGCAAATCACCCGTTGCTATTACCCAAACAACTGTTTAAAGAGCCCAGCAATCGCAAGGATGATGTCGTGGAAAAATTGAACAATCGCATTTGCTTGTTTAGGGTGATTGTGAATAAATTGATTCAAACTGTCTCGGACATTGAGTGCTTCTTTGGAAACCGCGTCCCAGTTGATATGCAATCCGTTAATCTTTTTTAACAAATCGACCAAAGAATTGATTTGGCTGTCATTCAATTGAATGCCCATTTGGTTTGCAACTTCTGAAATCAAATTCCGATATTGATCGTCGGTTTGCGGATGCTCTTGCGACAGCTTGGTTTTCAACTCGTTCACGAAAGCTGCCGCCTTATCTGGGTTGCCAATTTGCTGCCCGAGTTGTGCCGTTTGTACGACTTCTTGGTTTGCTACGTCCTTTCGGGTGGGATCCAGTTGATGACCAGTCGCCACTTCAAATGCTTTGGTAATCCCCGCAAGCGCGGCAGTCCCCGAGACAGGGAAAGGCGCTTCCACCGTCACATCGGCATCTTTGACACCTGCTGTGAGAAGGGCGTTTGAATACATGCTTGCACTTACCCATGTAATGTTCTTTGTCGACACGCGAATCCCGTAACCCGGCGATTGAAACACAATCAAACTAGACGAAATGGCTCGGGTACCAATGAGCGCATCGGAAACAATTCCGTGTAACGCCTGCTCTTCGTCCGCATGGGTTACAGTGATAACTTTATCTGAGCTGGTTTTGGAAAAATCCGATTCGATTTGTTGTCTTTGAGCGCTCGTGAGATCGTTCCCCAATGTGATGATTCGATCCCCGGCCGCAACATCAGCAAAAACAGGATGAGGAAACAAAAGACTAGCTAAAACACCAATAGCAACGACTTGTTTTTTCATGTTGCTCCACTCTCATTTCGTGTTCCCGCTCACGCTCTGACGGGTCAATCCAATGTTACAAAGAAACCGCGTTTTCTCCAACTGACACAAGGTGATGAAATCCTGAGAATGAGCGAGTATTCGTGAGAAAAGCCTTAAGTACGCTGGAGTTCAACAAGTACAATTCCAAAAACGTTCGTTATTGGAACGTAATGAAGCCATTACGTCGACTCCGGAAGAAACACAATCCAATGATGTATGATTCGAGATCTCCTCCGAGGACTTGCCCGCAATGCTCCATAAGGGGCATTGCGCTGCAAGGTACTCACTCTTAATCCTCAAGGGTGGATAAATCTCCAGCGGGTAAACCTAGTTCCCAAGCTTTTAAAACGCGGCGCATAATCTTTCCCGAACGAGTTTTTGGAAGTTTTTCTTTATATTCTATAAGACGTGGTGCAGCATGGGCGGCTAATCTTTGTTTCACAAATTGCGATATTTCATTGGTTAGTTCTTCACTCGGTTCGTATCCGGCGCGAAGCGTGATAAAAGCTTTCACAATTTCGCCACGAACGGGATCAGGAACTCCGATGACTCCTGCTTCTGCCACCGCAGGATGTTCAACAAGTTTGCTTTCCACTTCGAAAGGACCTACGCGTTCACCTGAAGTATTAATGACGTCATCAACGCGTCCCTCGAACCAAAAATAGCCGTCCTCATCCTGATAAGCAGAATCGCCCGAAATAAACCAGCCATTGAGAAAATAAGACTGGTACTTTTCTTCGTTCCCCCAAACTTTGCGCATCATCGACGGCCAGCCGGGCTTAATCGCCAGATTTCCCATCCGGCTAGGAGGCAAAACATTTCCTTCATCATCAACGATAGCCATCTCCACGCCAGGCAGAGGCTTACCCATTGAACCAGGGCGAATCGACATATTTCGGTAGTTCGCACAGATGGTAGAACCCGTTTCTGTCATCCACCAGTTATCATGAATGCGATGCCCCAAGACGTCTAATCCCCAATGAATCACTTCGGGGTTTAACGGTTCACCGGCAGACAGAATATGACGCAGAGAACTTAAATCAAACTTCCTGGGAAGGTCATTTCCTTGAGCCATCAACATTCGAAAAGCTGTAGGCGCACTGAACCAAACATTGACCTTGTATTTTTCCAATGTCGCGTACCAGTCTTCAGGTTTAAAACGCCCACCGCGGCAAACCAATGTGACTCCGTGGAGCAAAGGAGCCAAGATGCCAGCGGATGTTCCGGTTACCCAACCCGGGTCAGCTGTACACCAATACACATCCCCCGGACGTAGATCGTAAACATATTTACCAGCAATATACATTTGAACCATCGCATAATGCACATGGAGGATACCTTTCGGTTTGCCAGTGGAACCGGATGTATAAAACAAGGCCATGCCTTCTTCTTTATCCATCCACTCGATGGTATAGGCATCAGACTCGCTTAACATCCTATTGTAGGAAACCTCTTTCGTAGAGCCGGAAGTTTCCCCCAATACGATGATATACTTTAATTCTGCAATTTCAGAATCTAGAATGCGCTTTCGAAGTTCGTCTGTAGTAACAATGGCCGCGGCTCCACTGTCTAGAAGACGGTCTTTTAGTGCCTCTTCCATAAAGGCTTCAAAAAGAGGACCAACAATGGCACCGATACGAAGAATACCTAACATAGCGACAATGAGTTCAGGGCTTCTCGGCATGAAAAGAAAGACGCGATCTCCTTTTTGGATTCCTAATTTTTTTAAACCAGTTGCAAATCGACAAGAAAGCTCTTGTAACTGCTTGTATGTGTAGCTTTCATCACGGTTTCCATCAGTAAAATATAACGCAATTTGCTCCCCACGCCCCTCATCGACATGACGGTCAATTGCTTCATAAACAATGTTTACTTTACCTGTAGAGCTCCACGTAAAGCATTTTTCAATTTCCTTCCAATCAAAAGTTGATTTTGTTTCTTCGTAACTTCTTAAATTTGCACTTTCATCCAGTGGGAAGATGATTTCGAATGTTGTCTGCATAAGAATTCCCTCTCCCTGTAACAGCGTCTACTTATCAAACCATTGTTATATAACAGCATTATGAGGTTTGTCTGTATTTTTTGCAAGTTTAAGCATCGGGAAACTCACTCGGATGGCACAACGATTGCCAACCATCGGATCCCATGCCGATTTCGTCGATACCGAGTTTACATCCACCCTTCACAAAACACACAATATTGCGAAATATATATACGAAATGGATTGCTCACTTGTTTCCCCGACAAATTGTAACACGCGTGCGGCTAAGTGCATGATATGAAGCTCATTGCCCAAACGCTTTCTGCGTAACGAGCATAGTACTGGATTGTCCACTTGAATCCTGTGCGGTGGCCAATCAAAAGCTGCGAGAAGGTGTAGTGATGCATGAAAACAATGTAAACAAGATGAAGCCCTGGACAACCATCGCAACACCCTGGGGATGGGGAATCAAACACCGAAAGGAGAAATACTATTCGAAAATTATCATCGGCCCTCATGAAATCGACTTAACATCGCTAGGGTTTCAATGCGAAATTTACAGTGACGGAATAAAATTTATCCCGTTAAAACCAGAAGAACAAATTTGATGCAAGTCATGAAAGGCGGTTACTGATGAAGGTGCCCCCCGCTGACAATATGGATCCATCCTCTTTGTCAGTGACCGCCGTTTCCGCTTCCAGTGTGTACGTTCATGACATATTCAATTGCGTCCTTTCGCGATTCAAAGCAAGTCCGCTGTGGCTTGGGATGCACACTTGTGGATCTGCGATTGGACTTCTTCGCGATGACTTGAAAGCATACCATGAAAACGCTATGTTTGATGTATTACAAAAATACTCATCATCGATCCCGTGTTTGCGAGAGGATGAGTCGATTGCACGAGATCATTGGACAAGCATGGGAACACCTCGGGAAATACGGAACTGCAGTTGCGTTGCTGTGCATCTGTATACTGATTTTGTTCATTGTGATGATGTCCATCGTCCGGCATAAACGTGGTGACGAAATCGAACTTGATTTCAAAATAACGAAGGTGACTTTAAAACCGAACTCAGAGATTCGACGCCTGGAAACTGCATTACAGAAACTTACTACCGAGTATGAAACGGTGAGCAGGGACTCTCGTCACAAAGTGGCTGTACTGAATTTCCTCGACCAAGTTGGACAGAACGCACAAATGGTACTCCAAACAGTTTTATCTGGTGCATCCGAAAATTCAACGGAACAAGAGATGCGTAACTATTTCGATCAAGCATTGTCATTTATACTGCATATCATTGAGTACTCCGTGAGAGATGGTAAGAGCGGCCTTTCGCGCATTGCCATATTTGTACCAGACGACAGCAACGAAAATCTCGTGATGTTAAAAGGGTTGGGATACTCTCCTCAGGGTCAATCAAATTTGACTCTCCCAATGGAAAGTTCATTTGCTGGGGGGGCATTTAGGAACAAAGAGGTTTATCACACAGGAGACATACTGTCACTCACCGGTGGATTTGTAAAACTCGACCAGCAGCGGCACAGCTATCATTCACTTGTATGTGTACCCATCATGTGGCTGGGAAATCCTTTGGGTGTTCTGAATGTAGATTGCGCTGAAAAGGATGCGTTTTCCGCTGATGACGCAGATGTCATCAAATTTTTCGCCAACCAGCTTGCTTTACTTCTGTTTGCTCGTAACATAGAATTCGAAATAAATAAGGTGAAATCGACGTCTGCAGCGACCGATGTGAAAGGAGCCGGGTCAAGTGGCACGTAATACGACCAAGCAACGACGCCAAAATCATTCTCCGTCTCCCATGAATCAATACTACGCTGGGCAAATTACTGCTCAGGAATATGTAGAAATCATTTCCCGTTCTTTGACAGCTGACAATACCCGCAGGGCCTCCGAAAAGAGAGTCAAACGCATACTTAAAGTGTTGGAGCATACGGTATAGGTCAGAAAACAATTCGCCCCCGCTTCTCCTAAGGTAGCCATCGTCCATAACGCCTCTTTAGATTCGGGTTAAAAAGCCCGTCTGCTTTCGACAAAAAACATAGAAATGTTTTCTCGCCCCCTCGTTAGTCCATTCCGACTCGTCATCCCGACGCGCTACACATCCGCCTTCTTTCAGGAATGTGGTGATCCATTGTTCATCGGCTTCAACCGTAATAACTCGGCGTAAGAACGCACAACATAACGCTGAACAACAAGCCATGTCGTGGGAACGGGAAGCAGATGAGGAAAAAATACTTTGTTAAACCTCAAGACGTATTGGGAAGTGATGCAAACGCCCTGGGAAGTTATCAAAGGTTGCAGGGATTTGACATTCCAATGAATGAAGATAGTGTGAAGCGAATCGACCGATTGGTAAACGAATACGAAAAGCACATTATGGCCCATCTCAATGACGAGTATTTGCGCAAAACGACTTGGGCTGACCGACTCGCAGACCGAATCGCGCAACTGGGTGGTAGTTGGAAGTTCATCATTGGAATGGCGTTTTTCCTTGCCTTCTGGATGATCTGGAATTCGGTAAATTTCACTCCTCACTTTGACCCCCCACCGTTCATCCTGCTTAATTTGATTCTTTCTTGTACTGCCGCGTTCCAAGCACCAATCATTATGATGAGTCAAAACCGACAGGCAGCCCGTGACAAACACGAGGCAGTCATTAGTTTTGCCATCAATTACAAAGCAGAAGCCGAAATTGACGATGTGCAAAGTCATTTGCACCGCATTGATGGGAAATTGTTTGCGATAGAGTCCATGCTCATGCAACTGACTTCGCAAAAGGACAAGTCGTAGTTTAGATGATGTGCCGTTTGGTTTTCCTATGCAGATTCAGCCTTTACGTGATGGCGGAACAATACTTCGGAGAGGAAACTTGGACCATCTTGTCGAACCAATGTCGTAGACCAGAAACTGTGGAGTGACGACATGAAACCCTTCCTGAAATGGGCCGGAAACAAATATCGCATTGTTGACAAAATACGAGGGCTACTTCCACCGGGCCGGCGCCTGATTGAACCATTTGCTGGCGCGGCAGCAGTGTTTCTGAATACCAATTACGCATATAACATTGTCAACGACTTGAATGTAGACTTGATTAACCTATACCTGGTTTTAAAAGCACACGGTCCAGCATTTATTGATGAGTGCAAAAGCCTCTTTGTACCCGACAACAACTCACCTGATGCTTATTACGCGTTGCGACAAGAATTCAATGAAACAAAGGATCGTGTACGCAAGTCGGCTTTATTTCTTTATCTGAATCGTCATGGGTACAACGGCCTATGCAGATACAACAGTGAAGGCGGCTTTAATGTACCATTTGGTCGATACAAAAAGCCGTACTTTCCCTATGAAGAAATGATGTTCTTCTACCACAAAGCCCAGACAGCTGAGTTCTTGGCAGAGGACTTCGAAACAGTGATGCGACGTGCTGAGCCTGGTGACGTCATCTACTGCGATCCGCCATATGTACCCTTATCGGATACTGCGAACTTTACTAGCTACAGTGCCGGAGGGTTTGGGCCCGAGGAACAACTGCGGCTTGCACGTGTAGCCGAAGAGGTATCTGCCAAAGGTATTCCTGTCCTCATATCGAATCACCGAAACTCCTTCACGCTTGAAGCCTATGCGGCTGCAAACATTGAATCGTTCGATGTACAACGCTTCATCAGTTGCGATGGCGATAATCGGAATAAAGCCACGGAGTTGTTAGCTTTATTCAATGGGAGGCACATTTGTGTAGGATGAAATCAAGCAAGGAACCTTGGCCGATATATTCTGCTCTTACCCGTTACCTTCGCCCCCCATATGCCGTCTCTCACGCAACTCTAATGGCTTAATTATAGTTTTCTAACATCAAGGTGTTAAGGTATGTTGGTAACTTGCACATTGCTTTCTCCTCGCAAAACTTGGCGTAACCCTCGAAACAGACCGGATGATTCGTCCGGTCTGTCCATTTTGTCATCAAATCACCTGTGGAAATTCTCCATGTCGTTTCTCGCTTTGCGACCGTGAAACAGGAAAGTCCATTGCTGAAGTCTGATGAGGTTGGGATGTACGCGAACTGGGGGCCTGAATGAATCGGAAATGTGAGGAGTGATGGAGCGGAGTGGATTGAAGATTTCAGTCACAAATATCCGCATGAATAGGCGAATAGCCAATACGGTTCTTGTGCTCGTGTCATAGGTTAGGCATGAGAAAACACCCATGGAGGAGGAAACAACATTGCATCCGTTTCGACAGTTACCACCGCAGATGATGCCGGCAGAATATGAGCAACCATACTATGCACAACCGACGTACCCGCAACCGACATACCAACAACCGACATACCCACAAACACATCCGCACCCATTTCATTTACATGAACAACGACTCATGGACCATGAACGAAGGTTTGACAGGCATGAACGTAGGCTAGCCAGACTTGAGCGCAGACTCGAACGACTGGAAGGACTACCACGGCAAGAGCTCGGCAGAGGGATGAATGAGGATTCTCCATCGACGTACTGAATTCAAACGCAAAGGAACTGGTAGATGGATGAAATCCGTCTACCATTTTCCTGTGAAGATCAGAGTCCAGTAAAGGCCTTCTTCTATTGAGTCCACGGAATAAATTTTTGTTACAACGGTTGTACCTAGGTATTCGCCCTGTCTCATACCACACTCTGCCCATACACTGCGGTATCTGAAAAGGAGGCGGAAAGTTTGGGCAAGAAGAAATCTAAGCGGTATGTTGTTCTTGACCTTGGAGACAGGATATCAACTGATACATTAAACGATAAAGATTTATCCGGCTTGGTTTTGGAGATACAACGCGATAATCTCCATAAACCCTACAGCCGATACTCTGTTCAACGAGTCATTCCAATCGAGGCGGATTTGGCAAAGACAATTGGACTCACCCCCATTACATTACGGCATCGTCCAAACACTGGTGATCTCCATCTCTCATAAAGTCAGTAAATCCTGAGCAGTTACTCCCTCAAAAAGGGGCCGATTTGTGTAATCAGGTTTTTAAGATGAGTCGCTGCCTCTCCATAGGTCTGCTTGGCTAGTCGATTCTCAGTTTGCAAGGTGAACATCTCGAGATCTGCTTGGATTTTTTTCAAAGTTGCTGCCAATAAAGGTTTCTCTTTCATTGGCGGCTCCTTTTGCACATCCTTATAGAGATCAACGTACACATTTCCATTTGAGTCCACCTGTGCAATAAATACATCCCTGAAATCTGATGCACCCTGCTTCATGATTTCTCCCAGCAACCATTCCCTTGTATAACCGGAATGTTGTAAGGATTTTTCCATAACGTGCCCGTCAATGATGAGTAGTCGGGATTCGTTCTCTGAAATGACTGGTATCCCAGCATCTTTGGGAGTCAGCGGTTGTAACTCGGTCTTTTTCATGACACTCAGCGTACCGTTGGTTTCAAGAATGGCATACTCTACATCGGACAGTTTGAAGATATCCTTCTGACGTAGCATCATCATCATCTCTTCGATGGATAAGTTTGATTTTTTTAAATTTTCTTCTAAAACATTTCCATGCTGAATCACCACACTTGGTCGCCCATCCAGAAAGATACGCCCCTTATATGATTTTCGCTGTATCAGGGACACAATCAAGGAAAGAACGGTCCAAATCGCCAAGCTGCTAATGGCATGGATACCTTTTATGTTATCAAGCGACCAACTCGCGGCAATGTCCCCGACCGTGATACTGACTATGTAATCGAAAAAGTTGAGTTGAGCGACCTGCCGTTTGCCCAAGATGCGTGCCAAAATGAACAGCACGATAAAGGAAAAAACGGACTGTACTATCACTTCACTCGTCGTTGGCATTCGAATCCCTCCCGATTATGGCGTGTATTAATTACTTTGCCCAGGACTTCGGTTTTTGTGTAGAAAACCGTTCTCCTTTCTCTTGGAGAACGGTTTGGTCTCTTTTCGGAGTCCTGTTTGTTCGTTTTCCTGTCGGGTCCTATTTATTATGTACACAAACACCCGCCTACAAGACAGGTGTTTGCACACAGAGATCAATATCCATAGCCAGCTCCATAACCATCGTACGCGCCATAACCACTGCACGGTGTCGCTGCCGCTGCAGTATAGCCAGCATAACCAGGAACCAACAGTAAGAACAACACGAAGATAATCAGGAATACGATTGCCCATCGAGTGAACCCACCAAAGTGTCCGTCCATAATTCGTCACACCTCCTCCGTTTCAGTCATGTAGCCTACGAAACAAACATCAATGAAAGTAGTTTTGAATGCCCCCATTTTTTCAATAATAACCGGGGCGGTGGCAGCCTGCGCCTGGACATCCTGGATCAACGACGATATTCCTAGTGATGGGTTGGTAGAAGTGCCGTGGAACGTTCACAATGACGTGTCTGTTGATGTTTACAATTGGATGGACATAAGGAACCATCCGGGGAATGTAACAATCCCGAACACAGTAGCGGGGTGGACACATAATCGGCGGGCAATTCATCGCATAGACACCTCCTTGTTTTCTCCAATGAGAAAGGCACAGTAGCCTTGCTCCAACGCGTTCATGAGTAAACAGGTACTATCGTACAAACCATCTCGCATCCACTGGCGCATCAACACCCTACCGCTGCTCCATAGCCTGGAACTAACAAGAAGAACAAGACGAAGATAATCAGAAATACGACTGCCCAATGCGTATAGCCACCGAACACCCCGTACATTCCCTTTCCCTCCCCTGTGCTGAGTGTCAACTTAGAATATTGTTAGGTGATTGTCCTACAAAAAGGTCATATGACTTAGTCCATTCGCCTCTTTTTCCCAACAAGACACCGTGTTCGTGTGTAGGAGGGATTTTCGAGATATAAGGCAATCGTCGCAAGACCAAAGTTCGCACGGTTCGGGGGCACCGTAGGTACTTGTCTGAACACAACCTTTCCTGCAAACATATTGTATTTCCGTCTGGCACTAGGGGAGGTGAGGAAGTGGGAAGGATTATTCCGTTTCCAAAGCAGGCTGAGCCATCCGTTACAACAGTCATTGTGGTGAAGACGACCGCACGGAACGCACTGAAGCAGTCGGGGCCGTCATCCATGAAAGAAGCGAAATGCTGGCGCGCCAAGAATATCCTGAATCATCTAACGGACAAACCGAGATGAGTCAATGATGTATCGTTACCTACGGCAAGCGGCCGAAACTGTCCATCATTGCAGGTATATCCTGAAATGAAAGTGTTCCAGATATGAGGAGCCTTGTGAAAACAAGGCCCATGTTTTAGGAATCGCTGTCCTTCTTCCCCGCTCGGGAATGCCCGTCGTGGTTGGATGGTTCTTGGATGAGCTTACCCCGAAAACTGAGCATTGCAATGATGGGCCAATACCGTGCCCATCGACTGATTCTGTCTCATACTTTGTATCATGTCGCTGAGAGATGGGGAGTCGCATGTACCACCAGATGACATGTACGGAGGGTTTGGAGGATACACCCATTGGTCTGCCGTGATCTTGATGATCCTTGTTCTATTTATTCTGATTATTCCACATCGCGGCAGATATTAGACACCTAGCACAACATCACCTGTTTTCTACATCCAGGATATCTATGAAGGCGATAAAATGGACAAAAGGGATGAGGAAGCATGTCAGTCGTGATGAGGCATCACGCCACGAGGTTAATCGGTCACAGTGTTGTAGCCTACCATGTGAGTGGCACAACGTATCATGGAACCTTGCATTCAGTGGAAGATCATGGTATCTATATGATGAATGCAAGAGGGTTTCATCCGGCATCTGCACCAGTGAATACGGCAGCGGTCGAACACGCAATATCAGATACCGATGGAAAAGCAGATGTGTCGGAAGCTTTCTTTCCGTTCTTTTTCCTGCCTTTTGTAGCTCTTGCTGGTCTAGCAGCTGCTTCTGCTTACCCTCCTTATGGGTACTATTATCCTGGCTATTATTGACTTGTATAAGGACTGTCTAGAACGAAGAGAACCGCCTCCAAAGACGGTTCTCTTTTCGTCTGGAAATGTTCAATATGTATTTCTTTGCTGACCAGGCTGGCGTCGGTCAAGGACACGACCAAGCACCCACATCAGGCGTCCTTCGGTTATTGGTCCCCCCATACTACGAGCTCTCTCCATGCAGTTTCATATCCTATGTAGCTCATCATGTAAATCAGCACAGTTAGGATAAACTAACTATTGCAGTTAGACATATAAAGCGATTATACTTACACGAGAAAACATGATTAAAGTAGTCAACTTTCATCTGTATCGAATTCCAAGCCTGTTTGAAGGGAGTACGTTTCAGTGCCACATGCCACGGTACATAGGCCTCTCAGCCAGCCTTTGTTACGCATTGTTCCAGGGCTTCTCATCATTTTTTTGTTGTTCTCTTCGTGGTGTTTCTCGATTCGGTCAATCTGAGTAATTTGTGCATCGTGGATTGTAATGTTCACAGAACCGTACTCCAATCCTTCCAACGCATGAAGGATTTGTTCAATGACCTTGTCTTGGTTCATTTTGTACTGAGCCACACGAATATCCCCTTTCGATGGATATTTATGAGATCGCTAAGTAAGCGCGTACTGCCCAGGTCTTTCTGGCCGGCAATGCCTCTTGTGTTCTGTGCTTCCCCCCACATGTGACGTCCTCTGACCGAATCCCGAGTATGTTTATTTGTTTTATCGAATTGCCGTTACAATGAGTATATATCGCAATTTTATGAAGTCAACCATAAAAACCGATTACTCCAATGGTTTTTATACAATTTGGATTGATATCTCAAAAGACAAACAAAAAACAGCCGTTGAGCGGCTGTTTGTGTGAAATGGATGCCTTGTGATGTGTGATTGAGTGATTCTGGCCATGCCCCTGTGCGTCAAGGCAGTCATGTTTCCGACGAGACACTGCCCGGAATCGTCGTAAACGCTTCACTGCGGCAAGTCTGGGCCGCTGGTGCGAAACTCTTCCCAAACCTTCTCCAGGAAGCTGGGATCCAGCAACAAATCTGCGCCGGTTTTCGCTAAGGCTTCGGCCATGTGCAGCATCGCCTCGTGCGCCTCCGGAGAAGCAGCCGCCTCCCGGAACTCGTGTGTATGGCCAGAAGTGCCAAGCGGAGCAATCTTCAGATACGGATGAATCGTTGGAAGCACCAGACTCACGTTGCCAATGTCTGACGACCCTGTCCCCCCTTTGAGGACAGGAATCTCTACCGGTTCTCCCAGTGCCTCGAGGTACTCCGAAACACGTGACGCGATGGTGTGGTTATTCTTTCGTTCCGCGTAGATTGGGGAACCGTGTTCCACTTCAACCGTTGTCCCCGTCGCCAAAGCTGCTGCCTGAGCGCATGCGGTCACGCGGTCGACCAACTCGAAGACTTCTTCCGTAGTCAGTGCTCGAACCAAGAACGAGGCTTCGGTGTAGTCGGGAACGACATTTGGCGCCGAGCCTCCGTTGACGATAATGCCGTGGATCCGAGCGGTCTCGGGAATGTGCTGACGAAGCCCATCGACCGCAACGTAAAACTGAATCATAGCCGCCAAAGCATTTCGCCCTTCTTGTGGATTACTTGCCGCATGGGCCGCCTTCCCGTGATACTTAATGACTAGATGTGCTGTCGCAGTGGCGTGGCGCCAAGGAATCGTGCGGTCCCCGGGATGAAACATCAGTGCTGCATCAATCCCGTCAAAAACCCCTTTTTCCAACTCGATGATCTTTCCACCCCCGTCTTCTTCGCCAGGGGTTCCAATCACAACGATGCTTCCGCTAGGGTCCGGCAGTGCTCGTCGTAAAGCTGTCGCAGCCGCCAGTCCTCCACTCGCGATAAGATTATGTCCACAGGCATGCCCAATGTCCGGAAGTGCGTCATACTCCAATAGAAAGGCAACTGCCGGGCGCGCCTTGGTTCCTCGCCGCGCCACGAACGCCGTCGGCAAGTCGGCGACGCCCCTTTCAACCTCAAAACCTTCTTGTACCAGCCAATCGGTCAATCGCTCGCTCGCGTAGTACTCCTGTAACGACAGTTCAGGATGACGATGTAGATCAAGACTCAGTTTCACAATGTCGGCGCGAATTTCTTGGATGGCTTCATGGATGCGGTTGTGAACCTGTGTGCGATGCCCCACTACTGACTCCCCCACTCCATACTCCTCCCCTGAACACAACGGAAACTGTCGTTTTCGGAGAATTGACAGACTATACCCACGATTATGGGAGATTATAAAGGAGACCTATCGACTGGTCAACGAATTCTCTTGTGCCCCGAGGTGCCCTGAGCGGTACACGAGGAGAAAGTAACACAGGATGGCACACATGTCGCAGACGGCAATCACTACGCCCATCGGCATACTGGTTCGGCTTCCTCCCATCCCGACGAGCGGAGTCGCCACTGCTCCCATGAGCATCTGGACGACGCCAATCAGCGCTGCGGCAGTACCGGCTGACCGCCCCTGACTCTGCATCGCGAGTGACGTACTTGTCGTGCCGACAATACCTACGCACGCCACAACCAGGAACAGTGGTGGTAACACCGCAAACAGCCCGACTCCGAGCCATATCATGGAAAAAAGGACGACGCTGCTGAGAGCGGCCAACCCCAGCCCAACCACCAGCACCTTTGCCTCACCGATTCGAGTGGAGAACCGGGCACTCAACTGGCTGGCTAAAATAATCCCAAGTCCATTGACCGCAAAAATCACGCTAAACGTTTGTGGCGACACACCGAATATCTCTTGCAACACGAACGGAGATCCGGATATATACCCAAACATGGCCGCGAAAACGAGTGCTTGAGCCAACGAGTATCCGAGAAAAGTACGATGACGAACAAGTTTACTTAAAGTGATGAGTGTATTCCGAAGTCCGCCCTTCGACCGCTTATGACTCGGTAAACTCTCCGGCAGACCAAAGACGACCGCTAAGACCATGAGAACTCCAAGCGCGCCGAGAACAACGAACACACCGTGCCAAGTTGTGACACGGAGTAATTGTCCACCGGCGACCGGCGCGAGGATGGGCGCGGCACCATTGACTAACATCAAACGCGCAAAGAACGTCGTCAGCTCGCTGCCCGAGAAATAATCCCGTGCGACTGCACGTGCAATGACTATGCCCGCAGATCCCGCCAAGCCCTGGATCAATCGCAGCGCAATCAATATCCAAATCGACGAGGTCGTGGCGCAGAGAAAGGATGCGGCCGTGTACACAACCAGTCCCGCAATCAAGGGCCTACGGCGACCCAACGCGTCGCTCAGGGGGCCAGCCAGCAATTGACCCAACGCAAGCCCAACGAGGCAGAACGTCAAACTCAGTTGAGCGAAAGATGTGCTGACATGTAGTTCTCTCGCGAGCGACGGTAGGGAAGGTAGGTACATGTCAATCGACAGCGGCGCCAGCGCGGTCAGTGATCCGAGTACGACAGCCAGCCACATTCTGTGCTCTGGTACATATGAAGTCGCATGATTTGTGTTGGTCAAGTCCACATGCCTCCCACATGTTCAACAAGCCGGAGTTCCGTAAAATTCAACGTCCGGCACCAGCCAATTTCTGTTACCCAAGATCATATGGATACATGATAGGGACGCCCACCAGGGATGTCAAACGATGATGTTCCATGTCTTCGTGTTTTGTTTTGCATACCAGGTCTCGAATGTTCTGGTGGCGATGACTTATGGCGAATCGTTTTCTGCATCGATACCATCTCGGCAAAGCAAAAACGCTCACGGATGTGAGCGTTTTTGCCGGGTTAGGCTTGTGAGGTCGTAGGTGTGACAATTCAAGGGGGCATTTCGAGAGCGACACCTACACGGGTGTGGATGGACGAGTTGTCGTCCTGTATGGGTTCAGTGTACCGTTGAGATGTGGAGAAAATGTGGAAAAGATGTGTAAACCATGTGTAGATCTGCACGTGCCACCGCTCGCCCCCCGCTGAACTTGACGTAAGAAGTGCTTAAGTCTCCCTTATGGATAGCTCATTCCGAATCCAAACGGATACAGGGTGGCGTTCGCATCGGACGCCGCTGGAATGTCGACGGGCAGCTTTCCTGACGGGTTCACAATACCGAAGACTACGCGGGCCACAGCTTTCAATGACACGGGACTATCGCTGTACGTCGCTAGATAGTCTTTGACTCCGGGCAGGTACGCGATATCGTATGGATTTCCGACCGCCACAACGATGACCGGCTTCCCCGTGGCTTCCAGAGCCTGAACGAGCTTCTGTTGTTGCAGATAGGATGCAGCATTGTACGTACTCACTACGACGACGTCGTTTTGCTGCGCTTGTTGAACCACGGAATGGATTGTGATGTCGTCCGGCGAACTCCCCGTCGCATAGGCGCTGGTGATAACCCCATACTGCCCCACGGATCGGGCTAAGGTGTTTGCGGTGTTGACCCCATAACCAGTGACAAGCACCTTCTTCCCGCTGTTGGGTTGCAGGGGAAGGAGGTGATCATCATCTTTAAGGAGGGTGATGGTCTGGTTGGTGATGGCATCGGCAATTTGCAAGTTTTGCGGAGTCCCAACAATCTTCCCTACTGCGGATGTGTCTACGTACGGGTTCTGGAACAATCCCAACTTGTACTTTAGACGCAGGATCCGGTAAACGGACTGGTCAATCCGTTTTTCACTGATCTCACCGGATTTCACTGCATTCTCGACGGAGGTAATGGCCAAATTCAGATCTTCCGGCATGAGGAGAAGGTCTGCACCAGCCTGAATGGCTTCTACAGGGACGCGGTCGTCCCCAAACAACGCTCGAACACCCTGCATCTGCAGCGAATCGGTTTCAATGACGCCGTCGTAACCAAGCTTATCCCGCAGCAATCCGGTCAGAATGGGCTTTGACAACGTAGCCGGACGACCAGAGTTGTCCAACGCTGGAACAACAATGTGCGCGGACATGATGACGTCGACTCCGCTCTGAATCGCCGCTTTGAACGGCGGCAAGTCAATATTGTTCAATTGGTCCAACGTGTGTGTAATGATTGGCAGTCCTGTGTGACTGTCCGTATCGGTGTCGCCATGTCCAGGGAAGTGTTTTGCGGTCGCAGCCACTCCTGCATCCTGATACCCTTGGACAGCAGCACTTCCTAGGAGAGCCACGAGGTCAGGGTTTGATCCGAACGACCGCACACCAATGACTGGATTCGCCGGATTCACGTTGACGTCAGTATCCGGCGCGTTGTCCTGATGGATGCCCATGGCACGAAGTTCTGTTCCGGTGATGTGCGCGGCATCATACGCATACTCTGGATTGCGAGCGGCACCGAGCGCCATGTTGCCAGGGAACTGTGTGGCAGGCGGGCCGATGCGCGTCACAAGACCTTGCTCCTGGTCAGTGGGCACGAGCAGTGGAATGGGCAAGCGCTCCGACATCGCTGCACGTTGCAGGCCGTTGGACAAATTCGCGATTTGAGTCGGGTTTGACAAGTTGTCGCTCCAGCTGAAGTAGATGACACCACCCAGGTGATACTTTTGCACCAGTTGTGCGCCATTATCGACACCAAACTCTTTCTGGTTTGCCGCGACGTCCTGCGGATTGGTCGTGGAGGCGCTGTCTCCGTACGCGTAAGTGATAAACATCTGGCCAATCTTTTCCACCAATGTCATGTGCCGAATTTTGCTTTCAATCCACCCACGGTGCGCTGCGTCATCTTTCCATCCAGTCTTGTTCGGATCCTGCCACCTTTGACTGTTGGTACTTGCCTGTGCAACCGCATTCCCCAGCCCCGTCCACAACAAAGCACCCATGGTAAGGACGCAGAGACCAGCACGCACCCCCGTCGTGGTTGTTGTCGACGAATGCTTTGACATACTTCAAACTCCTCTCTCCTGCTTCGTGAAAGCGCTTGGCCGGAGGTACAAAAAAGGCAGGAGCCGCTATCGCTCAGCCTGCCTTGCGCCTGCAGCAACACGCTAACACGAATTGAATGAATCGTTCATCCTTCATATAGATACGTCAGATCATTCGGTTTTTTCGGTTATCCGATGATGATTTGAAACGGATGTTTCGGGGTGGACAGAAAACGCTACGGCTTTGGCACGCAGCGCTGAAAGCGTATTTTCAAACACATGAGGGGTTGCGACATGAAGGTGATTGCGCAGCGTTTGACAGCGTCAAGTGGGTTAGGGCTCGCTCGGATCGTATTCGTCGTACTCTAGTTTGGTGACCTGGGTTGTGTTCCCCTCCGCGACGTCCTCTGGCGTGGCGTCGGCGTTGAGCCCCTCCACACCGTCCAGCCCGGGTGCGAGACGCTCATTTTGCTGGTCGTCTTTGTGCGTATGTTTCTTTTCCATGGTGTCCTCCCTACATGCGACTTCTCCGTCAGACATACTGACGACACGAGCCTTTTGCGCACTAGTTTGTGGAAAAACCATCCACCATATGCACTTCAAATTCATGTACCATTTACATATGCGCCATCTTGAAACACTGAGACACTGCACCTGACGTGACAAGAAATGAAAGGGGACTTTTGAAGTTGGGATCCCGATTGATGCATCTCATCGTAGCCGATTACGTAGCAACGGAACTTGGCATCTCGGACAGAGGACGTATGCTGTTAGGGGCCATTGCACCGGATGCTGCTTCAGACAAGGCGTCTACCCATTTCAAAGGACAGCTTCATCCGTATGCACTGAATCGCCCTATCGACTGTCATCGCTTTGTATTAAAGTATCGGAATCGGTTTTCAGACGCATTTTTCATCGGTTACCTGACGCATCTTGTCATGGACGACGTATGGACAATGAAAACGGACTTTTCGGGGTTTGAAGCGCGAGTCAAACGAAATCCTGAGCTGTATCACATGTATCACGAAGATTTGCGGTTGTGTAATGCGAAACTCAGTCAAGTGTATCCCTTACACGAAATCCACAAGACGTTGTTGACTGCACAAGACATGCCCGACATCGAAGAAGTGAAAACAAGAGAAGTTCTCACGTACAAACAGGAGGCCATCGCTGACTTTGACTATCCGCCTCAGCACCTCACACACCCCCTGCACCTGTTTACGTTCGAAGAAATGATCCATTACGTGGAGCGTTCCAAGAGCAAGGCGTTGGATTGGAGCCGAGTCGTCTACGACACATGAACGGCATTTGCCTCAACCTGGGCAACGGAAATGAATTCGCATGGAAGGGCGCGCGGTTCAGTCTCGCGCGCCCTTTTTACGAAACATCCTACATCTCTTTAGGATCCGGATACTTTGTTCTGTTCATCCATACCGCGCATCGACAACCCGACGCGGCCTTTGTTGACATCAATTTGTATCACGCGGACGCGTACGACATCTCCCACCGACACGACATCCATAGGATGCTTCACAAACCTATCCGCAAGCTGTGAAATATGCACCAAGCCGTCATTTTTGATACCGATGTCGACAAATGCGCCGAAGTCGACTACGTTTCTCACCGTCCCGGTCAGAACCATCCCCACTTCCAGATCCTCTATCTTTAACACGTCTGTGCGTAGGAGAGGAGGTGGAACGTCCTCGCGCGGATCGCGGCCTGGTCTTTCCAACGCGTCCAGAATATCACGCAGCGTGGGAGCACCCACTCCAATTTCTTCAGACAATACGGTCAGCGGCACGGACTTGATGCCTTCCACCCATTCTCTCCGCTTCTCCGAATTCGTAAAAAACGCTCTTGGATCTCCAAACCGTTCAAACAGTCGATGCACCGCGTCGTACGATTCCGGGTGAATGGGTGTAGCGTCTAAGATTTCGTCACCATCCAAAATTCGCAAAAACCCCACGCATTGTTCCAGCGTCTTGGGCCCGAGTCGGGGGACCTTCGCGAGCGACTTCCGGTTGCGAAAGCGGCCGTTCTTTTCACGAAACTCGACGATGTTTTTGGCAACCGTCTTGTTTAGACCGGCCACGTAGGATAACAAGCTGGGTGAAGCCGTATTGACGTCCACGCCCACTTGGTTGACGGCCGACTCAACGACAGCCGCCAGTTTCTCATCGAGCCGCTTCTGCGAGACATCGTGTTGATATTGGCCGACGCCGACCGATTTTGGATCAATCTTGACCAGCTCCGCCAGAGGATCCTGCACTCTTCGCGCAATGGATATCGCACTCCGCTCCGATACATCCAAGTCCGGAAACTCCTCCCCTGCCAGTGCCGAAGCGGAATACACGCTTGCACCGGCCTCGGAAACGATGAGGTATGGGACGGAACGCCCGGTTTGCTCTTTGTACTCTCGGACACAGTCCGCGATGAACGCCTCCGTTTCTCGCGACGCAGTTCCGTTGCCGATAGCGATGAGGCCAATCCCATATTGCGTTATCAGTTGATGAACCTGCCGTTTGGCGGCATCCCCCTTGTTCTGGGGAGGCGTTGGATAAATGACCGACACAGACAGCAGCTTGCCTGTATCGTCCACAACAGCCAATTTACAACCCGTGCGATATGCGGGATCCACACCAAGGACAACCTTCCCACGGATTGGCGGCTGCATCAACAAGTTCCGCAAGTTTTCACCGAAGATGTTGATGGCCTGCTCTTCCGCTGCCGACGTTAACTCTGCCCGAATTTCACGCTCTATGGCTGGTGCAATCAACCGCTTGTACGCGTCCAACATCGTCCGCTCGAGAAGTGTCTCTACAGACGATGGGCTATGAATCGGTCCACCCTGCTTCCCTGAACGGGGAGATACATGCGTTCGAATCAAATACGCGATGATATCCTCTTGTGGCACCGTGATGGACACTTTGAGGAGCCCCTCCCGCTCACCGCGGTTCATCGCAAGGATGCGGTGAGGCATGGTCTTCGTGAGCGGCTCTTCAAAGTCGTAGTACGCTTCGTACACACTCTCCGTCTCCGGGTCCGTTGCCACACTTCGAATCGAGCCGCGTTTCTGGGTGAAGTGGCGAATCCACTTACGAGTTTCTGCAGCGTCTGCCACCTCTTCGGCGATAATGTCGCAGGCGCCTTGAATGGCGTCGTCCTCTGATGCAACCCCAAGCTCGTGGTTGATGTACTGTCTTGCCACTTCCAGGGCTTCCGACTCTGCGGCCCTTCGGTGTACCGCATCTTTCAGCCAAGAAGCCAAAGGCTCCAGTCCCCGTTCCTTGGCCATCGAGGCGCGCGTTTTTCGTTTCGGGCGATATGGTCGGTAGATGTCGTCGACTTCTGTTATCGTCTTCGCAGATTGAATGGCTGTAAAAAGTTTTTCCCGAGTCCGTTCATCCTCGAGAACGCCTTGTTCCTGTAAGAGACGTAGAACGTCCGACTTACGCTCGTACAAGTGTTTTTCCGATTCGTAGGTTTCGGCAATGCTGCGCAACTGGTTTTCATCCAGTTCCCCCGTCATCTCCTTGCGATAGCGGGCGATAAAAGGAATTGTGTTTCCTTCATCCAGCAAGCGGATGGCGGCGTGCACTTGCTCTCGCCGCAATCCGAGTACGAGTGCAATCCTTTCCTCATATTTAGGGACTTGCAATTCCATGTTGGTGAAAGCTCCTCTCCCCCGGGATTAGACCTCTGCGTTCCACTCGCGCATGAACTGGTCTAGGTAGGTGACCAGAAACGCATGCCGCGCTTCAGCAAGCCGTTTCGCAGTCTCCGTATTCATCAGGCTCTTTAATTTGAGCAGCTTTTCATAAAAGTGATTGATAGACGTACTCGGCCCTGTACGATACTCGACGGCTGTCATCGTATCCCGAACAGGGATGTCCGGGTTGTAAATGGATTGCCCTTTTGCTCCGCCGTATGCGAACGTACGTGCAATCCCGATGGCCCCAATGGCATCTAGCCGATCCGCATCCTGCACCACCATCGCTTCCTTCGTCTCGAGCGGTGATTGCTGTCCCCCCTTAAACGAGATGGTGGTAATAATGTTCGCCACCGTGCGCGTGGCTTCATTCGGTATGCCAAGTTCATGTAGATACATCAGCGTCTCACGCATCGCTGCTGCGACATCACTGACCAATTTGTCATCCACCAAGTCGTGGACAAGCGCTGCGACTTCGCAGATGAACGCATCTGCGCCTTCGGCGATAGCCAGTTGACGCGCCAGAGCAGCGACCCGTCTCACGTGATGCCAGTCATGGCCCGTGACATCACCAGCACACTTTTCCTGAACGTACCCGCGAATTTGGTTCAATATCGTATCGCGCCTGTCCATGGTGAGGTCAACTGTTTTCATATCTGACATTTCTTCTCCAATCCCTTCTATGTCGGACAACCTCAGCGTGTGAACAGACACCCTACAGAGGACAAACACGATGACATACGACGTTTGAGCAAGTATCACAACGAATGGGTACTCGTACCATGCCCAAATGTGTGCAACCGTGGCAAATGCCCGGACAGTCCACGGGCGGTTTACATTCTATACGACGTGTGAACCTATTCTTCGGAGGAGGGTCCCGAATGTACGATGGAGTCTTTGGTGGCTACACGCGTTGGGCTGTGGTTTTCTTGATTATCTTCGTGTTGTTCATCTTGTTGGTACCGTACGGTGGTGTCGGTGCAGCCGCTGCTCCTGTATGCTGACGCCAGAAGTCATTCTATCTTGAAAGATGACTGGAGGTGTCGTCCATGTACTACGGAGCCTTTGGCGGTTACACGCGTTGGGCTGTGGTATTCCTGATCATCTTTGTACTGTTCTTCCTGCTCGTACCCGGATACGGAGCAGGTGCTACGTGCTAATCCCCGGCGGGAGCCCATGGGTGCTCCCGTCATTTTTTTGTTGCCAACCAATCCGACAATCGTTGAATTTCAGAGTTCGACAGAATGTGCATGTGCGTGGGACCGAATCCGGGCATGGCACCACCTCCGACGTCAATCCGATGCTGAACTTCCGCAGCCGTCAGTCGTGCCCCGACGTGTTGGAGGTTCGGCCCGATGCCGCCTTCGAGGTCCGTTCCGTGGCAGCTGATGCAGTTTTTCTCAAACAGTTGAACGGCATCCGAATACTGGCCTGTGCTGTCTGAATGGACAGAGCCAGATGGTGCACCACAACCGCTCGCGTCCAGAACACACAACGCCACAATGACACAGCACACTGCACGACGTCTCATCATCCGTTTCGATTCCTTTCTTTGATATGAAAATCGGGCCACGTTCACGAGACCCTTGGCGCCCGCGTGCAAAATTATGTATCCGGCACGGACTTTATAGCAGTCCCGATGGGAGGGAATCCTTTGCAGCCAAAACTACGTTCTCACCACCGCGTCGGTCTGGCACTGAGCGGAGGCACACTCAAGGCAACCGCTCACATTGGCGTGTTGAGCGCTTTGCATAAGCTCGGCATCTACCCCGACTGCGTCGCCGGCACCAGCGCCGGGGCGCTTGTTGCAGCCTTATACGCGCACGGGTACACTCCAGAGGAACTGCTTACTCTCATTCGGCGGTTTCCTGGTCCATCCCTGTTTGACTACGGATTTCCGTTCGCATCATCCATCTACAACGCGTTGTGGTACCGGTTTACAAACGCCGCAGACCGCGAAAAGATGCGTGTCCCCGCAGGGTTGATGCGAGGGAAAAAACTTTATCGGTATTTTCAACGGATGTTCAAAGAACGGACTCCAGACATGCCTTATTACGTGATTGCCACAGACCTGGTCACAGGCCAACCCGTTACGTATTCGAATGATCCACTCGTTCTCGAGAGCGGGCTCGCGGACCCCATTGTCGACGTAGCGCGATGTGTGAGAGGGAGCTGCGCTTTGCCCGGAATGCTGACGCCCGAGAAAATCGGATCGCGCGTGCTCGTAGATGGTGCGTTTCGTCACTACGTGCCCGTGGAAACGTTGCGTCAAGCTGGATGCGAAAAGATTATCGCCGTGAACTTGTACAGCTTACAGAAACATTGGCACCCAAAAACGTTGGTCCATGTCCTGGCACGTTCCTACGACATCCTGCTTCAAGAATCTGTTGAAGCGGACATCAAAGAACCGAACATTGTTGTGATTGAGCCGGATGTCAGCCACCTCTCCTGGGTGTCTTTCCGAGACATGGTGTCCGGTGTCACGGCAGGCCGGGACGCCGTGCTAAACAACGCCGACCGGATTGTTCGCGTCATTCGTGACGGTGTCACTAAGCCGGGAGGGCATGCAAACCAAATCAAGGGCGGCATTGTCGTCCGATTCCAAAGCGGCAATAAAAAACCCCCGGACGTCCGGGGGTAGGGCCAACGGTACTGCTTATTGAAGCCAAACGTCGACAGCCTTCTCGTACGAAACAACACCCTCGCTAAACCAGAGGGAGATCTCGCGAGCTGCGCTTTCTGCGGAATCCGAGCCGTGGATGATATTCATTCCGATGGTGAGACCATAGTCTCCACGGATGGTGCCAGGTGCAGACTCCGCTGGGTTGGTCTTGCCCATCAGGGTTCGTGCAACAGAAATCGCGTTCTCACCTTCGAGAACCATCGCGAAAACCGGAGACGACGTGATGAACGACACCAAGTCCTTAAAGAACGGACGTTCTTTGTGTTCCGCGTAATGTTGTTCAGCCAGTGATTGCGGAACGTTCATCAACTTTGCACCAACAATCTTCAGTCCCTTCTTCTCAAACCGGGACACAATTTCCCCAACCAAACCGCGTTGGACTCCGTCGGGTTTGACCATGACAAACGTCTTTTCGATAGCCACTATGTCAGCACACTCCTCAATTCAAGTCGTCTTCGCTCTGCGTCCGACGCTTGTCCTAGATTCCGAAAGCTATTGTAAAGAATCTTTGGCATGGCTTCAACTTCGATAGGTCATTCCACCAAGGGACTTGGGCTCTAAGTCAGAACGAACGCTGATTGATGAACTCACCAATCACCATCAATTCGTCGTAGACCCTTGTAGGCTGAATCCCCGAGATAGCCTGCACAGCCTTCTTCATGTACCGCTCTGCAATTTCTCGAGCGTACGCGATGCCATCCGTTTGGCGGACGATAGCCAAAACCCGTTCCACAGCGTCCTCTGTCATTTCGCTGTGAATCAACGACTCGACTTCCGCTCCAAACTTGGTCCGCTTCACGGTGTAGAGCACGGGCAAAGTGAGATTTCCCTGGAGCAGGTCTCCACCGACGCGCTTTCCGACGACGCGTTCGTCGCCGACAAAATCCAGGACATCGTCAATAATCTGAAACGCCATGCCCGTGAACCGACCGAAACGTCCCATGGCCCGAACAGCTGCCCTGTCCGCGCCCCCGACCAACGCCCCAAGCGCGCAACTCATCTCGTGTAACAGTGCCGTCTTGCGCTGAATTCTGCGAAAGTATCGTCGAAACGTCTGTCTGACGTTATAAAAGTCTTCTATCTGGTCTATTTCACCTTCCACCATCTTGACGATGGCGTTTGACAAACGTGTATGTACCTCTGCATAGGAAACGCTGCAGAGCAATTGAATTGCCTTGGCAAACAGGTAGTCCCCGACATACATTGCCGGCCTATCTCCGTATTCAGCCCGTACTGTGGGATGTCCACGGCGCATGGAAGCGTCATCAATGACATCGTCGTGGACCAGAGACGCCATGTGTACCAACTCCATGGCCGCAGCCAAGGTGTATACCTTGTTCCGGTTCTGGCCGCCGTACTGTCCGCACACCAATGCGAATAAAGGCCGGATGCGTTTTCCACCGGCCTCCAATAAATGCAGCGAGGAACTGGTTACTGCGGCATTTTTGCTTTGCACGGCGTTCGCCAGGATGGCCTCTACCTGCGCCAATTCTGGTTTATAGCGCTGGTAAACGTCAAGAAACTCCATTCTGATTAGTCCTCCACCTTTGTGCCCACATGGAGTGCCGCAATTCCTCCGGTCAACGGATAACTTTTCACGTCCCGCAGCCCGGCCTGACGAAACAACGCCTCCAGCCCCTTCCTATCTGGAAAGTTTCTGAGAGACTCCGGCAACCACGCGTACGGCTCCTTCTCCTTCACCGCCAGAGCTCCAATGCGGGGCAGTATACGGTTAAAGTACAGGTAGTACAGAGCGCGAAATGGCGGGAATTCGGGCTTGGACAGCTCTAAAGATACGACTCTTCCGCCCGGCTTGACCACGCGATTCATTTCCTTCAACACCGTAAGGATGTCAGGGACGTTCCGCAACGCAAAGCCAATGGTGGCAACGTCGAAGGAAGAATCGTCGAACGGCAGCGCCATGGCGTCTCCAACCACCAGTTTGATGGGACGTTCGCTGAGCCCCCGTCGCTGGACCTTTTTTTCAGCAACTTCGAGCATTTCCTCACAGAAATCAATACCCACGACTTCCCCTGTCGGACCGGTACGTTTGGCTAATGCCAGCGTCCAATCACCCGTACCACAAGCCACATCAAGCGCCTTTCCACCTTCCGCAAGCAACACGTGTTTCATCGCGAAACGGCGCCACAGCTTGTGTTGATAAAAACTAAGAACAGAGTTCATCAAGTCGTAGCGTTTTGCAATACGCGAAAACACGCGATGGACATGTGCGGCTTTTGTTTCTTGGCTGACCATCATCAGCGATTCCCCTCAGCATAGGCCTGCGTTTCAATGTACTTTTGCGTAGGCCGCAAATAATCCATGATAAAAGACGAGATGGGCTCGAGCACGGCGTTCGCCTGAATGTGCAATATGCCATCCATCGCGTCGGTCAACCAGTCGTACGCCTGGCGCAATGTGAAGTATTTCGGAACCCTGCGCGCCACCATCTCTTTCTTGACGATATGCGCCCGAACAAGAGATCTGATCTGTGGTGCCCAGGCGCTGCTGTCGCGAAAATAATGATGTGCGAGCGCGAGCAACAGTTCCCCTTCAATCACCTCGAGGAGATCCATGTATCCGTTCGGGGAAGGACTCGCGGACACCTTGTAGAGTGTCATTTTCGCCTCGTTGACCTTCATGACCGCCTGGCATAGCTCCATCAGCAATTCTTCATTTGCAACACCAGCCAGCACACGGTAATATTGTCCGCTACAGTAGTCCCCAGCGAGTACGTGTAGCTGACGCCGCAACCCGAGCTCGTCTTCCACGCGGTCATGCAATGACAATCCTTGTTGCAATAGCAGCAGGGCCTCCAGTACGTCAATACCAACGCGCGTGGACACCTGTGCCGTCTGAAGGATGGTCTTTGCCACCTCAAAGTGGAAACGGCTGGTGTGTGGCCCGACGTTTGTCCGGTGAAGCTGGTTGTGATAGGTATGCTGTTTTATTCTTTGATCTAAGTCATCAAACGTCACAAGCTCCAACGGGACCACGCGGGCTCAACTCCTACGTCATGTACTACTCGTCTTATTATACCACATGGGTAAGAAAGGCATTTACAGGAACCCATCATCCCTTACTTGAATCGTTGGGAATGACAGCTTCCGCTGTATTGACAATACCATGTTTCGTCAACAACTGCACCTTTCCCCGGATTTTCATGGCCGAAGTGTATTCCGTGAACTGAAAGATCATGAGCTCATCTTTATCCAATTTCTCTGCGTGATGAAACCGAGTTTCCGCACCCCGGGTCAATCCGATGACCTGTACACCGTTTTCAAGTGCGCGAATCACGAGATACTCACCTAACACGGGAGACTCTGACACGAAGGACAACTCCTTTCTGCCTACACGTTCCAACAAAACGTCCGTGAAAAACGAAAAACCAGCGCTCGACACGCTGGTTCATTGGTCGGAATGCCGGGATTTGAACCCGGGACCTCTACCTCCCCAAGGTAGCGCGCTACCAGGCTGCGCCACATCCCGCTGGCGCTTATGCGCATCTGCAATTATACCGAATTCCGCTCCATTGTGCAATCCAAATCGGTGACAACAGCTGAGGAGGACGACGAAGCGCCCTCCTCGCCCGCAAAACGCTCACTGCAAGCCTTCACGCAGCGCTTTTCCTGCCTTAAAAGCCGGAATTTTACTCGCCGCAATGTCGATGATTTCGCCGGTTTGTGGGTTACGCCCTTTTCGAGCCGCGCGCTCGCGAATCTCGAAGTTCCCGAAGCCTACCAATTGCACCTTCTCACCGCGCGCAAGCGCCTCAGAGATTGCGTTAAACACACCTTCCACCGCGAGCGTGGCGTCTTTTTTGGTCAGGCCAGTCTTTTCTGTCACTGCTTGAATCAGTTCCGTTTTATTCACTATCTCACACCTCACAGAGATTTTGAAACTAGTAACGTTTTAATCCTCTTTCTCCACTTTTATACATCGGAGCTTTCAAAAAAATTCAGGCAACCGGCAATCCACTCATTTCAAGCGGGATTCCACAAACGCCTGGACAACCGAGTAAACATCATCCGTGAACGTGGTATACCTTTACCCGGTAGAACACGGAACCCCACCTCATGCCAAAAAACTACGGAGGCAGCGGTGCTGCCTCCGTAGTTTGCGGCTATGAAAATTATTCGTTCTACCAGTGTTGCTGTCGTCGAATCATAGAATGATGGCAATCAGACCGCCACTGCCTTCGTTGATGATCCGCTGCAACGTCTCCTTCAACTTGTACTGGGCGTTCTCAGGCATCATCGCCAACTTTCCGGAAATCCCTTCGCGGACAATGGCTGCCAGCGACTTACCGAAGATGTCGCTCTCCCAGATCTTCAGTGGGTCTTGTTCAAAGTCCTGCATCAGGTAGCGCACGAGTTCTTCGGACTGCTTTTCCGTGCCTACGATGGGCGCAAATTCCGATTCGACGTCCACTCGGATCATGTGAATGGAAGGAGCCGTCGCTTTCAGCCGCACGCCAAACCTTGAGCCTTGCTTAATCAGTTCCGGTTCATCGAGCGTCATTTCTTCCAGAGCCGGCGGGGCGATACCATACCCCGTCATCTTGACCATTTTCAACGCCTCTGCAACCTTGTCGTACTCTTTCTTGGCGTAAACAAAGTCTTTCATCATCCGCAGGAGTTGGTCTCTGCCCTTAATCTGAACGCCCACCACCTCGGTGAGTACACGGTCATACAGTTCGTCGGGGGCTGACAGGTCAATGACCGCAACGCCGTGGCCCATGTCCATATGTGAGAGACCTGCGTACGATACAAAGTCGTACGTTGAAAAATTCGCTACCACTCGGTCGATGTCGCGGATGCGGCGAATATCCTGGATGGTCTCCTGCACGGAGTCCTGGAACTGCTGGCGCAGCCAGTGATCCTCGTCGAGGACCATCACCCAGTTCGGTAAGTTCACATTGACTTCCTTTACCGGAAACTCGTATAGTGCTTCGCGCATGACCGAATGTATTTCATGCACTGTGAGCGTTGCACAGGACAGGCAAATCACAGGTACGTCGTATTTTTCCGAGAGTTCACTGCGAAGGTATTGCGCGCGTTCGTGCTCTGGGTGAACAGAATTCACAATGATGACAAACGGTTTTCCAAGTTCCTTGAGTTCCTGAACCACGCGTTCTTCCGCTTCAACATATCCCTCCCGGGGGATTTCCGCGATACTGCCGTCGGTCGTAACCACCACGCCCAGCGTGGAGTGGTCGGCAATTACCTTTCGGGTGCCAATTTCTGCGGCTTCCTGGAACGGGATTGGATCGTCAAACCACGGCGTGGTCACCATCCGTGGACCACTTTCGTCCTCGTACCCACGCGCACCATCCACTGCGTATCCGACACAGTCGACCACGCGAACGTTGACGTCCAGGCCTTCAGCCACGGATACTTCCACCGCCTGGTTGGGGATGAACTTCGGCTCTGTCGTCATAATCGTACGGCCGGCAGCACTCTGGGGCAATTCGTCCGTCGCACGAACCCGGTCGGACTCGTCTTTGATGTTTGGCAGAACAATGAGTTCCATGAACTTTTTGATAAAGGTAGACTTGCCAGTGCGCACGGGGCCGACTACGCCGAGATAGATGTCGCCCCCGGTCCGCTCAGCAATGTCTTTGAATACGTCGAACTTTTCCACGCTTTCTCCCCCTCGCTTCGCGGGCCAACACGGTGTCCAGCCGCTGGCCTTTTCGGGTGCAGATTGTCAGGCATACACCCCTGTGCCAGGATTCGCGGGCACCTGGCCCTCAATATGACCGGCGTAGATTGCTTCGCCCGTACATCCTCCCCGAGCCACTGACAATCCCCCGAAACTGTCCAAAGAAGTAGGACAATACATGTATATGCGCAGGGGGGCCGCGATATGCTGGAGAGGTATCACCGTCCTAGACACTCCTTATGTATATTGTCCTAGGAAAACCGATAGAACGAGAGACACGAGAATTTGAATCCCTCGCTGGCAGCATAAAAAAAGACGGCCCCAAAGAAAGGGCCGTTCACAGCAACACGTTTCACACTCAATCTGCGATATGCGCCTCATACCCGGCAGCGTCGAGCAGGTCATCCAGTTCGGCTGGATTGGACATTTCAACGACAATCATCCATCCGTCTTCATACGGGTTAGAATTCACCTGCTCCGGTGCATCGGTGAGGGCCTGATTGACAGCGACCACCTTTCCGGACACGGGTGCGAACAGGTCAGACACCGTTTTAACAGACTCTACCGTGCCAAACGTTTGGTTCACCTTCACTTCGCTACCCACTTCAGGCAGTTCCACAAAGACGATGTCACCGAGTTCATCCTGCGCAAAGTCTGTAATACCGATGCGCGCTTGTTGACCTTCAACTTTGACCCATTCATGCTCCTTCGAATACTTCAGATTGGCTGGTACGTGGCTCATAGAGATCCTCCCGTGCAACAGGTATGTATTCAAGTGGTGATCCGAAAAGGGTTATACGTCCGTGCCGAGAAGCGGGTCATCACCCCATGTGCCCGCCTCCTGATGACGTGAACCCACCCGTTGGTATCAGTGTACCAAATAGAGGAACGACATACCAGTCATGTTGCCCAGGGTCGCTCCACCGCATCGGTGATGGCTCAGGTCCACTTGGGAGAAAACATCTCGCGCGCCACTTCCTCCAGTTCATGGCCACGCTCTCGACCCATCAGGTCTTCAACCGCCTCCTGTGGGTGCTTGCCGGAAAATAGAACGTCGAATATCGCGCGCGCAATCGGCATCTCCACTTGATGCTGGGCCGCCAGCTCGACGGTGGCCTGGACCGTTCTCACCCCTTCGACAGCCATCCCTACTTGTTGCAGGGCCTCATCGAGGGACAGTCCCTGACCAAGCAATCGGCCCGCCCGAAAGTTTCGGCTATGCCGACTCGTACAAGTGACAATCAAGTCTCCTACGCCAGAAAGCCCAGCAAATGTCAACGGTGACGCACCCATCTTCATACCCAGGCGTGCGATTTCCGCAAGCCCGCGCGTCATCAGCGCCGCTTTTGCGTTGTCTCCAAAGCCCAGTCCATCCGCCATTCCCACGCCAAGCGCGATGATGTTTTTGAGCGATCCGCCCAGTTCCGCCCCCACCACGTCAGGATTGGTATACACGCGGAAGTACGAGTTCATAAGCGCGTCTTGCAACAGCTCAGCGGTGGCTCGTTCGAAAGCCGCAACCACGATGGTCGTCGGCATCTGTGCCACCACCTCTTCAGCATGGCTGGGTCCCGTAATGACAGCGAGTCGTCGGTCCAAGTCGGAACCAGCAGAGCTCAACACTTCGCTCATGCGGCGTCCAGTTTTGACATCAAACCCCTTTACAGCGTGAGCAATCACTCCGTCGCTCGGAAGCAACGGACTTGCGGCAGATACGACATCGACCATCGCTGCGGATGGTACGGCAAAAATAACAATGTCGCGTCCAGCTAACGCTTCCTTCAAGTCACTGCTCGCACAGAGGGCATTCGGGAGTTTGGCGCCTGGCAAGTATTTCTCGTTGGTATGTCGGCTGTTGATTTCGTCACAAAGATCCCGACGCTTTGCCCACAACACGGTATCGTGTCCATTGTCGCAAAGCACGGTTGCCAATGCCGTTCCCCAACTGCCTGCGCCTAGTACAACTGCCTTCATAAGCACCTCCGAGATCCATCGTCCCTAAAAACGTTTCGTAAATATGCGGTTCTCCTGGCCTTTTAACAGACGTTCAATATTCTTCCGATGGCGGTAAATAGACATCACAGCAACGACCGCGGAAAACAGAAGAGCACCAGTACGGTAAGGTTCCAAGAGCACCAGGAACACAGGTGTAAGCACAGCAAAAACCAACGCACCGACAGAAACAATGCGCGTCAGAATGACAAGCGCAATGGCAATCAAACCAGCTAACAACGCCGGGGTTGGCATGGTCAATAACAGCACGCCAATGGTTGTGGCGACGCCCTTGCCACCGCGAAAACCAAAGAAGACCGGCCAGTTGTGTCCGACAATCACGGCCAAGCCCGATAGGTACGTCGTCCACGGGCCACCATGTCCTACATTCCAGGCGATGGCAATCGCCAGCATACCTTTTAAAATATCCAACAACAGAACCAGAACAGCCACACGCGGCCCCAGCACCCGCAACGTGTTGGTCGCACCTGCATTCCCGCTTCCGTGCTCGCGGATGTCAATGTGCGCTATCCACTTGCCGAACAATGTACTTGGCGAGATGGATCCAATCAAATACGCAAGAATTACGCATACAATCAACACGATGGCTCCCCCTATACGACACTCTACCTAACCCAGTGCGGCGGTCAGGAACGGTTTCGGACGGTCAGTTTGAGCGGCGTACCCTCGAAACCAAACGCTTGGCGGAGTTGATTTTCCAGGTACCGTTGGTAGGAAAAGTGCATCAACTGACTGTCGTTTACAAAAAATGCAATGGTGGGCGGCTTGACCCCAATCTGGGTTGCATAATAGATGCGCAACCTTCTTCCCCTGTCTGATGGCGGCGTCACGGACGCCGTCGCTTCCTGCAACACGCTGTTCAGCGTCGACGTGGCAATGCGCATGGCGTGATTTTCAGCAATTTCTTTTGCGAGCGGTAAAATTTTATGTATCCTCTGTTTTGTCTTGGCAGACACAAACAGGATGGGCGCCCAACGCATGAATTGAAATTCGTTGCGAATCTGCTGCTCGAACTGATGCGCTGTCTTGTCATCTTTATCGACGATGTCCCATTTGTTGACGAGGAACGCTACAGCCCTGCCCGCCTCCAGAGCATATCCAGCGACCCGCTTATCCTGCTCAGCAATGCCCTCGTGACCATCCAGCACGACAAACGCCACGTCCGACCGCTCAATCGCCCGCAACGCGCGCAACACGCTGTACTTCTCGACGCGCTCGTACACTTTTCCTTTACGGCGCATGCCAGCCGTATCAATCAACACATAACGCTGGCCGTCCACCTCCAACGGCGTGTCAATCGCGTCACGGGTTGTACCAGCAACTTCGCTGACCATGACGCGGTTTCCTCCCACCAATGCGTTAAGCAGCGAGGATTTGCCAACATTGGGCCGACCAATGAGCGCGACGCGAATCACATCTTCGCTGTACTCAGGGTCTTCACCCGCAGGCAACGCGCGAACCACCTCATCCAGCAAGTCGCCTGTGCCCGAGCCGTGTTCTGCAGAGACGGCGATGGGATCACCAAATCCGAGTTCATAAAACTCATAAGTTGCCTCGTGATGCTTGGGATGATCCAATTTGTTGACACCAAGGACCACAGGCTTGCCCGACTTGCGCAATAGTTCGGCCACGTCGCGATCCGCCCCAGTGAGTCCGTGCTGTCCATCCACGAGGAAGATGATGACGTCCGCCTCGTCAATTGCGACTTCCGCTTGCACCCGTATTAAGTTGGCCACTTCATCCTGTTCGTCGAGCTCAATTCCGCCCGTGTCAATCAGGTGAAAGTCCTTTCCGTTCCAGTCCGCCTTCGCATAAATCCTATCCCGTGTGACACCTGGCACGTTTTCCACAATAGAAATGCGTTCCCCGACAATTCGGTTGAACAAAGTGGATTTGCCCACGTTCGCACGTCCGACAATCGCAACCACTGGTAAGGACATAGACATCTACCATTCCTATCCATACGTATTCGTCATGGAAAATCGGGGGCAACCTTTGGCACGCCCCCTCTGAAACTGTGCATTACATCGTCGCCGTCGAAACGTCTTCCGGATTTTCCAGCACTCGCAATGTGGCTTCATAGCGGCGCCGCGGCGGTAACGATTGAGTATGGCCGAGGACGCCGTACATCAATCCCATGCCTGTCGCCGGTACCACAGTCACAGGAATTTGCAACGCATCTCGAACCTGGTCCACCGTCGAATCATCGAGGAAAACGTCAGCGTCGTCTTTGAGCATGATGTCTGGCAACAGCAAAGTGTCCAGCCCTGATACTTTATCCTGCAATTGCGCAACGATGTCTGTCCCCGTAATGAGGCCAGCGACAGTCACATTATGGCCATAAAAATCGTTTACAATTGGGAACACGTGCGTCTCCAACCCCGCAATGTGACCGAGCCGCTGAATCGACTGTTCTATTGTCTTCCGAGCGGATACGCTGGTAACAATCCCCACATTCCGGCGTGTACCGACGATTCGCTTCGGCACGCGCGGCCAGATTTCATCCAATTCATCAAGGAAGATACGGATGACACCGACCCCGTTTTCGGTCTGTGCGAATTCATCATAGTGGTCTCCAGGCGGAACATCTTTGTCCGCAATCACGTAAAACTCATCCGCTGCATGAACAAACGAGACACCAAGTTGCGCCCGAAAACGTTCTTGCCAATAAGCCACCTGGTTGATGACGCGCTTCGCTTCCTCCGGCGTACAAGGTCTCAGTTTGTGCAGTCCCCGGCGATGTTTCGTCAGTCCTACAGGAACAACGGACAGTGTCCGAACTGCTGGGTAAAACTTCACTAGGTCCTGAATCGTCCTGTCCAATTCCGCACCATCGTTCCACTCTGGTACCAGGACAACCTGGGTGTTCATTTCGATGCCGCCCTTGGCCAGAAACTCAATTTGTCTGAGGATCTCACCAGACCTTTTGTTCGCCAGCATTCGAACGCGCAACTCTGGATTGGTGGTGTGCACAGACACGTTGAGTGGCGACATTTTCAGGTCGACGATGCGCTGCAATTCTTCATCCTTCACATTCGTGAGCGTGACGAAGTTCCCATGTAAAAAGGACAGGCGGTAGTCGTCGTCTCGCACATTCAACGTTTGTCTCATATTGGACGGGATCTGGTCCACAAAGCAGAATACACACTTATTGTGACATAAGTGCACCCGATCCACGGTCGGGTTTTCCCATTCCACGCCAAGCCCCTCATCGTATCCCTTCTCGACCTCGAAAACCCACACTTCGCCGTTAGACTTCTTGACTTCAAGTTCCATTTCCTCTGTGGCGAGAGCAAATTGGAGGTCTACGATATCGCGAATGGTTTGTCCATTGATCTTTACCAACTCGTCACCGGGTTCCAGTTCCAGTTCCTCGGCCAAAGAACCCGGCTGAACTTTATAGATTTTCGGCAATGCAAACACCTCTACTTTGTCATATTCGGTGTTGTTTATATCTGTGCCGTGCCAAAAGGCAAAAGGCGCTGTTTGTCAAAAATGACTCCGTGGCACAGAGTAAGACCTGGCCACGCATTCCTTCATTATGTCCCATCATGGCACATCTCGTCAAATGACAGGCTTATACCGTGTCTCCCACACTTTTCTAGCGGAGGACACGGTATAGTGTGCCAACTGGCAACAGAACAGCGCGAACCAAAACGCATTGCACGCCCATGGTTGCAAATCAGCAAGCGAGATGTTCGATAAGAAAGGAGAGAACAACGCTGGTTCGTGCACAGTGGAAGAGGCCAGGTATATCCATATGTACGCCGAAGTGACAGCGGATCGGGCAGACTGAACGCCACCCGCCAATACCGAACTGAGAACCAACCATAGCCCACCTACCAACAGACTGGTGGGTATCCGGTGCCACTGATGAAACGGAAACAGGGCAACAAATTTCATGGTGACCATCGCAATCACCAATCCGGCGCCCAACGTCTGCACACTACGTACGGCAGAGGGGTGAGGTAAAAACAGCAAGGCAAACCAAGCACATGCGAAAGTGACTGAAACCGGATGCAAGCCGAGGCTCGGGCGAACAAAATAGGTGGCGAGACTCGCGACGTACACGAGAGTTGCCAGCCGTACGGCACGTTCACCGTCCTGTTGAGATGTATCTTTCTGTCGAGCGGGAGTACATAGAGTCAATACACAACTGACCAATGACAAGTACATCGATTCCATTGACTTCGCCTCAATTTCAAGGTGCCCACCTGGGCCGAGGAACATTCATTCCGAAAACACAAAGACACGCTACATGCTTGTAGCGTGTCTTTGCTTCTACTGATGTATGAACATCTTTACTTCTTGAACAAGTCGCGGAACAGATCTCCGAGTGTGGCTCCTGTGCCCGAAACATCATCGTGAGAAGTGTTGTAGCGTTGCGGTTCACGCTCTCTCCGTGGCGCCTCCACCGTATCTTTGATGGAGAGGGAAATCCGTTTCCGCTCCGGTTCCACAGACAGAATTTTTACACGAACTTCCTGACCTTCTTCCAAGACATCAGACGGCGTTGCCACATGTTGATGAGAAATTTGGGATACGTGGACCAAGCCTTCCAGCCCAGGACGCAATTCAACAAACGCACCGAAGTCCACAAGCCGCACGACCTTGCCTGTGACGATGTCTCCTGGTTGAAACTCGTGCGCGTACTGTTCCCACGGACTCGGCGCCGCGTCTTTGATAGAGAGCGAGATGCGCCCAGCTTCCGGATCCACAGACAGAATCCGAACCATCACCTTGTCCCCAGGCTTGACCACTTCAGCGGGGTCAGTCACGTGGTGCCAAGCCAACTCGGAAATGTGCACAAGACCGTCAACGCCGCCAACATCGACAAAGGCGCCGAAGTTCGTCAACCGCTGAACAGTACCTTCCACCGTGCTACCCGGTTGCAGTGCAGCAATCTTCTGCTGCACTTCTTGCTCGTGTTCCTCGTCCAGAACCGCCTTGCGAGACAGAATCAATTTATTGTTCTCTGGGTCAATTTCCACAACACGGACGCGGATGGTCTTCCCCTTGTACTCGTTCAGATCTTCTACAAACTGACGATCCACAAGCGATGCTGGAATAAATCCGCGCACACCGACATCCGTGACCAATCCGCCCTTTACGACATCGTGGACAGTCACGTCAAACGCAGCGTTTTGCTCGAACTTTTCTTGCAGATCTGCCCATGCCTTGGCAGCACCTGCCGCACGCCGAGACAAAATCACAGCTTCCCCTTCGTCGTCGATTTTCTGGATGACCACTTCAACCTTCTGGCCGACAGACACGACATCGCTCGGATGTTCAATGCGTAGCGGCGACAATTCGCGAATTGGAATCACCCCGGGGAACTTGTGGCCGATATCCACCAGAACTCTCTTATCCTCGACGTCAGTGACGGTCCCTTCTACAATGTCACCGACAGATAAATCGGCAGTGTTCAACATCTTTTGCACATCCTCTGACATGCTAGCGCCCTCCTCATATACTGCAAAAATTTATCACCAGCCTTCAGACGAACGCGAAGCGGACACAACTTCCTCATCGCATGAGGCGTTTGAAGACTTGTAAGCAAATCACCATAGCGACACCAGCAGTTCCCACCAACGCATATGCCGCCAATCCTTGGACCATTCCCGACTGGTACGCCAATCCGGCCAACATCAGGAAGACGGTCAGGGCAATCGCTCCAAACTGAAATCGTCTGGAGATCCTTCGTACCTTCATGGTGTCCATTTTTTCGCCGAGCTTTCGTACCAATGTGGCGTTATACAAATAAATCGCCGCGGCGAACGCACATGCAACCACTAGATCTTGGATGAGCAACTGCACACTCATGAAGGATGGCCCTCGTCCAACAACCGTTGAATTCGATTCATCAGTTCCTCCAGAATGGTGTCATTGGTATCTTCTGGAGTCGGCGTAAAAGGTTCACCAAACCGCAGTGTGAGTTTGCCTCTGAATTTGTACTGTCCAATCACTGCGACAGGCACAATCGGACATTGTGTTTTGCGAGCAATAAACGCGACCCCAGGCAATCCTCTTTGAAGCTTTCCTGTTTTGGACCGATGTCCTTCAGGAAAAACGAGAAGACAGCCATTGTGCTCGGGAATCGCTAGTGCGTGGCGAATTGCCTGTCTATCCCCTGCGCCACGCCGCACCGGAAACGCACCAAGATATCGTAGGAGTGCGGCAAACCACCGATACTTGAACAGTTCATGCTTCGCCATGAAATGAACAAAACGAGGTGTCCCTAGGCCAATCGTTAAGGGATCTAGATTATGTATGTGATTACTCCCGAGTACAACCGGCCCCGTCTTCGGTACGTAATGCTGGTTTACAATGCGAAAGCGATACGCAAGTCGGAAATACAACCATACAATGCAACGTGCAACGCGATAAAAAGGAGAGCGGTATCGGTCGCGCACGACAATCATCTACAAATCCGCTCCACAAGCGCCAGAATTTCTTCGACGACTTGCTGCACAGGTTTCCCTGTGGAATCGATGCAGTGAGCGTCGTCCGCCGGTTTCAGTGGTGCAACGCTGCGCGACGAGTCGCGGTGATCCCGTTCTTCGATGGAACGTCTCAACTCATCGACGGATACGTCAAACCCTTTAGCCTGAAACTCTTCAGCCCGGCGACGCGTGCGTTCCTCGAGCGATGCAGTCAAATACACCTTCACATCCGCATGCGGCAACACGACGGTCCCGACATCTCGACCATCCATCACAACAGAATGATTGCGTGCAAATTCTTGTTGCCACCGCGTTAAAATCGCGCGTACCTTTGGATACACGGACAATTGCGACACCAAACTGGATACATCCGGTCTGCGCAGTTCCGCATTGATGCAGATATTGTTGTGGTAAATATCTAGCCCACCCTGACCATTGCGTTCGAAACACAGCGGGTGTTTTTCCAGCAGCTGTACCAGAGCTTCTTCGTCTTCTGGCGATACCCCGTAGTTCAAGGCTAGCCAAGCGACTCCTCGATACATCGCGCCTGTATCGACGTACAGCAATCCGAGTTGGCGAGCCACTTCTTTTGCAACTGTGCTTTTCCCGGCACCGGCGGGTCCGTCAATGGCAATGTTGATGTGTGGCATTTGGGCCCTCCAGCGAAGTACATAGCTCGTTCTAAAAATAAAAAGCAGGCATCCTGCCCGCTTTCGAAACAAGTGTTTGCAACCAAAGACCAACAGAAGAACCAGCGGGAAAGCGGCGTTGCAACGCGATTTGCAGTTTAATAGTAGCATAGCCATAAGGGCACTGCAAGAACACCTAATGCAGGAACTCGGTGGGCGGCAGTTGCCCCGTACCGCCTCCATCCACCTCAATCGTTTGACCGGGCGCGGGAGTCAATAGGTTTGCATTGTCGTGATCCACCGAGATAAACACGGTACTGTTCCCTGCGTTCACAATGGTGACGACACTTTTCTCACGCACGGTGACTTCCAACTTCGAAGATGCCATACTACCCACTGTTTGACCATCGACCTGAACCTTGACTTGGCTATGATCTCCCTCAGGAGCGGCCAACAGCGAAAGTGTGGCCTGTTCGCTGTTCACGCTGGCAGGAACCACGTCTTGTGGCACCGCCACAAATCGACCTGCCGTAGCGTCCACTTGCTTCCGGACCGACGGAATAGACGTGACCAACTGAACGACGACTAACATGCACAGAAGGGCACCGGCGACTGGCAACAGTACATCGTCCACTTTGTTGAACAACTGCCGCCACAGCCGGTCTTTCACTGCTTCCTGAGACTCCTGGACACCTTGTCGAGACATAGCGAAACCACCTCTGTCATAGGGTATGCAAGGACAATCCCTAACATGTCCCAACCACAGCGATGGTTTCATGACGAAAGGCAACGCTTACATCAACGCTCTTTGCCTCGAAAACGTGTACTGGATGACGCGTTGGCGAACAGATTCTTTCATATTTACAAACTGAAATGAACCCACAGCAAATCCATTTTCATTTCTTTCAGACACTCGAATGACAGTCGACTTCACATCCACTGGAAAGTCCCCGTGTGGAAGTTGTGGAAGTGTAAACTGCATCTCGACCATCAAACCAGGGCGCAAGATGACATGACGTGGTAAATACAACGCCATTCCACCGCCACTCATGTCACGGCTATATACTTCCGCGTGTTTTGCAACACCTTCGCTGGTGTAGTCCAGTTGAACCGACAAGTTTGCAGCCACACGGACGAATTCCCGACGCTGTTCCCGAGTGATTTTCCCAGTTTCCGGTCGAGTGATCTTCCAAACCAAGTTAGGAATTCGAATCGCTCTAGGAACGTCGCGGCGTACTTACACCACGCACCGTCGAAACCTTGAAATTCCACCCAGACTTTTGATTTCGGCGCCACTTCGAGGATGCGGTGGTCTTGATGGTGGAGTGGGACGTCGAAGTACTCCTTCGCATTGTGTTCCACGAGTCGAGAGTGGTAATACTCTTTCGCCGCCTCAGATAACCTGACTCGCAGAGATTGTCCAATCCGAATGTTTGCCACCGTCCCTTTCCCCCCTAAAGCCCTGAACCCATTATAAAGGAAGGGCGAAATGGGAGGAAGGGTCGGTCAACACCCCGCACTAGCTCAATTGTTCAATGGACAGCTCTTTCCCCGTGTTCGCATTCATGTACACACAATACGTCTCACGGTTCCCCGTGCCGTAGAACGCAACGGCTGGTTGATAATGTTGGTGCTCGTCCAGCACAACCACCTGTCGCTCCATCCCAACTTTGAAATTCGGATTGAGCTTTGCACGCAGGGCAGCGACCGAATACTTTCGCGGTGGAACGTTGGTCACTGGATAGTAATAGTAGTTGTTCGCATCGTACCCCACGATGCTTCCTGAATCGAGCGCGACTTTCATCGCAATGCCCTGACTGATCACCAGTGATGCGTCCGGGCGCTTTGGCGCATACACGAAGTAGCCAATGCCGTCAAACTGATTTGACTGCATCAACTCGACTGCTGGAAACCCATGCACGGCCAACCAGTGATGAGCTTTGTCTTCCGCAGCCGCAAAATCATAGTCTCCTGTTTTCGGCACATGGCGAATGTTAAAAGACAGTACATGCCCACCATCCGCGCTCACCGTTGCCGTCAAAGGGCCGCTTGGTGTGGTTCCAGTGACAATGTACTCCGGTCGATAGGCACCGGATTGCGTCTTTTGCGCCTTTAACTGCGTGGTGCTTGGCAGATTCAACAGACTTCTGACAGCCTGAGTTGCTGCTGCCTGCGAAACGTCTGGCTGTTTCGCCAAGGCGAAGGATTTCCCACGCTGCAAGGACGATGGAGAGTCTTGGGATTCAACAAATGCCGTCGTTGCTGTATCCATGCGCCGAAATCCGTCCACGACCTGATTGTCACGTTGGTTCTTCAGGAGCGCTTGATTCACAGCCTGCCAACGCACTTGATTGCTCAACACCTGACCTTGGATACGAGCCAGACTCTGAGAAAGATTTCCCGCTTGTGAATACATTTGTTCAAGTTTGTTGTGGACATCCGCGCGCGCCGGACTCGCGCCTGTATCCATCCACGTGTCTGTCTGATGACTCACAACCGACAAGAACTTTTGCGTATTGTGCATCGGCATCAAGTCAAACGGCAACTTTCCGACTTCTGTTTCGGCCGCGTACCCCAAACGCCAGATATTCCGCAGATGCGCCTGGAACGCTGTGCTGTCGCCGCTTACCAAGGATTTCCCGAGTTCTTTTTGGAGCCGGTCCATGTCATTCGCAAGTGCGTGAAAGTCCGAGTTGTACTGATTTTCGTTTTGTAGCGCCAACGCTTGTCGCTGTTGGTACTGATTGTACCCCCACCAGCCAACGCCACTGCCGATGAGCACCAATCCGACAATGGGAATGGCGAACCACGTCGTCCTGTGCAGCACCTTTTCAGCCCCCTCGCTACCTACAGAAGATGTGTTTCCCAATCTTTAGAACTTGCGGTCGCGACCAAATCCAAGCGCTCGTGGCCGTCGCTGGATTGAAGTAGTACACGGCTCCGTGCGACGGATCCCAGCCATTCACCGCATCGGCCACGGCTCGCATTGCCTGTGCATCGGGTTGCAGGTTGACTTGTCCATCAGCGACTGCGGTAAACGCACCCGGTTGGTAGACGATGCCGGGGACCGTGTGTGGAAACCTCGGATCGCGCAGGCGGTTCAATATGACCGCGGCAATCGCGACTTCACCTTCAAACGGCTCGCCACGCGCTTCACCGTACACGACGTGTTGCATGAGTTGCAAATCTGATTGACTCAATCCACTTGCTGTCGGAATCGGCCCAGTCGACGACGTGAAAGACCGTGTTGTACCGTGCCTTCCCGACTTGGCAGCGGATGGATAGCGCCATCCCGCTGATGCGGCAACCAGTTTCTGTTTTGTCTTCAGGCTCACGAATCCAGTCACTGGTAGGCCGAACTGACTTTGAAAATTGCGCACAGACCAGTACGTTTTCCATCCAAATACCCCGTCAATTTTCCCGTGATAGTATCCAATAAAGTGCAAACGGTTTTGAAGCTCGTACACGTCGTAACCCTGGCTACCGTACATCAAGTTACGTGCGGTAAAAGCATCGGCAACAGGGAGCACTTGATTGCGGGATAACAACGGAGAGATGAAAGACAAGGTCAGTACAATGCTCGCGACAACTCGCAGAAACTTTTGTCTACGCATCGGAACGTAACTCCTCCCACCGGAATCAAAGTCACGACATGGAGTATTGTTCCTTAGACAGAAAGAAATATGCCTGTCCAAATTGAATTGGACAGGCATATTGCAACTTGCTTTGGATTAGTGCAATGGTTCAATGTCGAAATCCTCTTCGTTGTCGCAAAGACAACGTTTGAATCCTGTTTCAATGTGGCCGCGCGGGTCACGTACACCACGAAGAATGAACGTCTCACCACATCTGCGGCACCGAATATGGACCTTCACGCGCTGGTTGGGCAAGACCATGTTGTCTCTCACTCCCTCAGACGTTAGTGTCTCCGACCGCATTTATTTTGTACCCCCTAATTCGTGATAAATCCGTAACAGTATCGTCGGTGCTGTGAGAAGATAAACTTTCCAGCACCCGCTATTTCATTCGTCAGAGGTCAAAGATCTCCTGCACGTGCGGGAAAATCTCAGACCCATCCACGCCACCTTGCCGACTCCGCCATCCGTCGAACGCCCACCATGTACGCCGCCAACCGCATGTCCACGCCGTATTTGTGAGCTGCTTCGTATACCGTGTGGAAGCTTTTCCGCATCAAATCGATCAGCTTTTTGTCGATTTCCTCTTCCGACCAATAATACCCTTGATTGTTTTGGACCCATTCAAAGTAAGAAACAATGACCCCACCCGAGTTACCCAGAACGTCCGGGACGATGAGTACGCCTTTGTCCGAGAGGATCTTCGTGGCAGCTGTGGTGGTGGGGCCATTGGCAGCTTCCACAATCACACTCGCCTTTACATTCGCGGCGTTATCTTTGGTAATTTGGTTTTCAATCGCAGCCGGAACGAGGATGTCGCACTCTTGTTCCAACAATTCCTTGTTGGTGATGGTGTCCTCAAACAGCTTGGTCACCGTACCAAATGAATCCCGTTGTTCCAGCAGTTCCGGGATGTTGAGTCCGTTGCTATCATACAACGCTCCATATGCATCGGAAATGCCCACCACTTTTGCACCCGAGTCGTACATGAACTTGGCCAAATAGCTCCCGGCATTGCCGAACCCCTGTATAATCACCCGAGCGCCTTGAATCGAGATGTTTTTGACCTTGGCTGCTTCTTCAATACATATTGCAACGCCTCGGGCCGTCGCGCTTTCTCGTCCTTTGCTACCTCCGAGCACAAGGGGCTTTCCAGTAATAAATCCGGGCGAATCAAACTCGCGGATGTGTGAGTATTCATCCATCATCCAAGCCATATTTTGAGAGTTACTGAACACGTCCGGTGCCGGAATGTCTTTCGTAGGACCAACGATTTGACTGATGGCACGCACATATGCTCGACTCAGCCGTTCAATTTCTGAGAAGGACATCGTCCGCGGATCGCAGATGATTCCTCCCTTACCTCCGCCGTATGGCAGGTTCGCGATACCGCATTTGATGGACATCCAAATGGAGAGCGCCCGAATCTCGTCCTCCGTCACGTCCGGATGTAGTCGAATGCCGCCTTTCGTCGGACCTACTGCATCGTTGTGTTGGGCGCGATATCCCGTGAACACCTGCACTGAACCATCGTCCATGCGCACAGGAAACCGCACCGTCAATATTCGTAATGGTTCTTTCAATAACTCATACATTGCCGAGTCATAACCGAGGCGAGTCAGTGCCTCGAGGATGATTGCCTGTGTACTCGTCAGGACGTCCAGGTTTTCCTTATCTGAATCTGATATAGCTGGAGCGTTGCTCTGACTGATTGCCATAATTTGAAAACCACCTTTAATAAACTGGTATGTAAGCCGCCATCAGTATACATCTTCGCTCCTCGATGTTCAAAGCCTTCTGCACATCCACGATTAATTTTTAGGTAACAGTGGCACACTGACCTCGTCGTTTGTGCTTGATTTTGTGCGGAGCATACCGGACACAAGGAGGCTTTCGCCAGTGAAACAGCGTTCACCCTGGTTGCTCATCATCATTCTGAGTCTGGTTCCATTGCTCATGGTTCTCGGCAATTCCGTCCTCATTCCGGGTATGCCGGAGATGCAATCCAAGATGCACGTCACGAAATTTCAGGTGAGTTTATTGATTACTCTGTTTTCCGTTCCTGCTGGCATCGTTATTCCGTTTGCCGGATTTTTGTCGGATAGAATCGGTCGGAAGTGGGTCATCGTTCCGTCGATGCTTCTATTTGGCATCGGTGGTGTCATTGCCGGGTTCGCATCATGGTGGGTTGCCAAACCGTATACGCTGGTCTTGGTCGGACGAGTCATTCAAGGTATCGGTGCATCCGGTACTGCTCCCATCGCCATGGCGTTTCTCGGCGACTTGTTTCAAGGGGAATTGCGGAGCAAGGCACTTGGTGTCAACGAAGCCGGCAATGCGTTCGGCAAAGTCATCAGTCCCATACTGGGTGCAGCCGTGGCCCTCATTGCCTGGTTCGCTGTCTTCTTTGTCTTTCCGGTGTTATGCGTTCCCCTGGCGGCAGCCGTCTGGTGGTTGGTCCCGGAAAAGAAAAAGAGCAAAGCGAAAACTCAGTCTGTTAAAGAATACCTGAAATCCTTGGCCGCTGTGGCCAAACGAGAAGGTCGCTGGCTGAGCGTCGCCTATCTGTGTGGGGCAACCGCATTGTTTACACTGTTTGGCGTGTTGTTTTACTTATCCGACTTACTGGAATCGAAATACAAGATGGACGGTCTGATCAAAGGCATGGTGCTGTCGATTCCACTATTAGTACTCAGCACGACCTCATATATTACAGGTGCACTGATTAAGAAGAAAAAAATCCTCATGAAGTGGTTGTTGGTCACCGGATTTGTGATACTTGCCGCCAGTGTCCTTACGGCGACATGGTTGGCCAAAAACGCTTGGTTGCTCGTTGGATTGATGTCCGTGGGCGCCATTGGCACCGGACTCGTGCTACCGTGTTTGAACATGCTCATTACCTCAGCCGTCCAGCAGGAAAACAGAGGTGTGGTGACAAGTTTCTACGGCAGTGTGCGGTTTCTCGGTGTGGCGTTCGGCCCACCCGTATTCACCTGGTTGTTGAGCATCTCAACACCCGTCATGTTCATCTCTGTTGCGTGCTTGTCTGCATTGTGTGGGGTTTTGGCTGTGCTGTTTGTCCGTCCGGAGAAGGCGACGTCTGATAAGGGCCCTGCTCCCGTGAAGCGACCTGCACTTCCGGCTCGACACAAGGCCAGGACGTAATGTTCATGAGCCTTGTCAGCGATGAATATCAATAGTGAGGACAAGTGGTTGGGAGGCACGAGCCATTGCTAACCCCCGAAATTCTCCTCATTGTTTTTATCATCGTAGGCGTGGTAGGCAGGGTCAGTATCATTTCCGTCGCCGCCAGCTTGCTTCTCGTCATGCGCATGCTTAACGTGGGACGCTTTTTCCCGATGTTGGAACGCAGGAGCCTGGAACTCGGTCTGTTGTTTCTCATGGTGTCCATCCTCGTCCCACTTGCGAGCGGTAAGATTGAGGCACGCGACATGATGAAGAGCATCTTCAGTCCACTGGGGATTATCACGATAGTCGCAGGTGTTGTAGCGACCATCATCAATGCGAAGGGCCTCGAGTTATTGCAGATGTACCCTTCCCTACTGATTTGCGTTGTGATAGGAAGCGTCGTAGGCATTGTATGGTTCGGAGGTATGCCTGTGGGGCCGCTGATGGCCACAGCCATCGCCGCACTCATCATTTCGATTTACGAAAAATTCCACGGATAAGCAAAATCCCCGGAGAAACATCCCCCGGGGTCTTCTGCTATATCTCTTACAAGGGGAACCACTCAACCAGCTGACGAATGGTATCATCCTGTAAAATGAGTTTCCCGTATTCATCCAACACCGCTTTTGTAACCTCTGAATACTCCCCGTACTCGTGAAGGATGGCCCAGACACCGTCGTACGCCAAATCGCCAACGGAGTTTTCGTCGATAAACAGGTGATACGCCCCTTCGTATTGGTACAAGCAAGCGTCAATATCGTGCTCGTACAAGGCGTGTGCAACGCGGACTACCTCTTCAAAGTCGGAGAACCGGAAGACGAACGTCGAGTAGTACGCGATGTTCACTTCCACATTTGGATCATCGTCGTCCGATTCGGATTTCGGCTGTCCTGGAAGACTTGGGACGCGCGTAACAATTACGACAACCCCTTCGGTGGGCATTGTGAACGCTTCTACGGAAATGGGCCCGGCAATTTCAAAACCAACTTCTTCGTACGCAGTCTCCATCATGTCCCAAAACAACTCTTGGACCTTGCGCCCATTTTGCCATATCTCATCGCGGTCAATGCCGCGTTCTTCGAGATCGTCGTAACTGATAAAAATTCGAACTTTGTCCTTGGCAATTCGCTCCACCCGCATTCGTCTCCCTCCGTTTCTGCCCGAGGATCACTTGGTGAAGACGGGCGTGAATACGATGTAACGTATTCACCACCATTATATTGCTACAGCGTATTCGCCAATTCTAACATTGCGTGAGCGTATATCTGAATACAGCGAAAATAATTGTCCAAATTCCACGATTCATCCGCCTGATGAGCGCAATCCGGCTGTCCGGGAAACTGCGGGCCGAACGCAACTGCGTTCGGGATAGCCCGTGCGTATGTGGCCCCTCCAATGGCGAGCGGCGTTGCGTCCTCTCCAACTTCCTCGCGGTAGACCTTCTGCAGTACTTGAATCACGGGACTGTCCAACGGCACGTACAGCGGCGGCAGGTCGTGGACGGTGCGAACATCCCACTTGTCCGACACGTATTCGCGGCACGCCTTCACAATCTGGTCCACAGTCATGTCAACCGGATAACGAATGTTAAACATGAGTTGGTACGCAGCGTCGCGCAGCGCCGCTAACCCCAGATTACTTGTCAAACTCCCTGTCACGTCGTCCGATGCGGCAATTCCGAGGTTTCTGCCGTCTGGATCTTGTCCGGCAATGAACCGCCACATGGAGGCGTTCGAAACAGGTTGCGCAGACAACAGTTGTGCGAGCATCACGATGGCATTGACACCCTTGTGCGGCATACTGCCATGCGCCGAGAGGCCTCGCACAACAATCTGAACATGCGCCCCTTGCAACTCGACGTCCACTTCAACCTGCCGCGCTCTGGCATCCCGGCGGATTTTTTGCTCCCATTCCTGTGCAGCCGTTTCGGAATGACAATCGACCACCGCCATGGCGTAGTCAGGCACCATATTGTCGCGGTGGCCGCCCTCAAACCGGATGACCTGTGGGTTCATGGAATCTGCGTCTGCTTTCACACTGACGCAAATGGTGCATACACCCTTTTCCGCATAAATCATGGGAAAATCCGCGTCGGGCACGAAACCGCCAATCGGTAACGGTTCGTGCTTGAAGTAATAGTCCATGCAATCCCAGTCGGATTCTTCGTCCAATCCGAAGATCAAGCGGATCTTGCGCCGCGGTCGATACCCCAGTTCCTTCAGCGCGACCAACGCCCAAAACGCGCTCATGGCGGGTCCCTTGTCGTCTATTGCACCGCGGGCAAACACCTTACCATCATGGATTTCCGCGCCAAACGGTGGATACGTCCACCCCTTTCCTTCAGGGACAACGTCCAAGTGCGACAGCACAGCGATGTATTCATCCCCGGATCCAAATTCCACGTGTCCTGCGTAGCCATCTACGTTTTTCACTGTGAATCCGTGCTGTTCTCCAAGGCTGAGCATGTACTCTAACGCCGCTCCTACATGCAACCCAAATGGGTATTGCGGCGCTGCCGGTCCTTTGACACTAGGAATTCGCAACAGGGTTTGCAAAGTTGTAAGCATTTCTTCTCGGTGCTGTTGCACGTACGTTTCAAACATGCTGTGCCCTCCATTGTGAACAAGGAATCTTTCAGGTCAAGTCACGTGGACTGACGTTCAACAATGTTGTGCAACAATGTGACCGAATAGTTCTCCACCGGCTCATCCAACAACAGCTTCGTCAAGAGGCGCATGGATACGGCTCCAAAGTCGTACATCGGTTGTGCAATGACCGTCATTTCCGGACGAACCATCGTCGCCAAGCGCGTGTTGTCGAACGCGATAACTTTCACGTCACGAGGCACGTCCAAACCCGCATCCTGAGCCGCATGAATGGAAGCCAACCCCAACTCATCCGTTGCAGCGACAATGCCGTCAATGACGTTGTTTTCTAAACAAGCTCTGATTTTCGGCAAAGCGGTTTCGTACCGACCGGATCCCGTTTCTATCCGGATGAATTGTTCAAATCCCGTACACGCTGCTAAACCGTTACCACGACGATCCGCCAGTACAGACAACCCTTCTTCCGTGGTGACGAAAGCAACCCGCTTACACCCTTTGGAGAGCAAGTACTGACCTGCGTCCCGTCCGGCGCGTGCACTGTCGATGTTTACGGATGGAATCCTGCGTTCCGGATCTTCCGTTGCGCAAAGAACAACAGGGATCTGTGCCTGTTCAAACGCATCGACATGCTCCTTCTGAAGTCGATTGGTCATGTAAATCAGGCCGTCCACCTGTTTCTCCCACATGGTGCCGACCAGATCTATCTCTCGGGAAAGCTGGGCATCGGAATTCTTCAAAATGATGTGGTAATCATACATGGTCGCGATATCCTCAATGCCGCGCACCACTTCCGCAACAAATGCAGCCGAAACGTCAGGTACAATAACCCCGATGGTCCGTGTCTTCTTACTTGCCAATCCTCGAGCCACTGCGTTCGGCCTGTATCCTAAACGTTCAATGGCATCCAGCACACGTCGTTTGGTCTCATCTTTCACGACAGCGGTTCCATTTAGAACTCGAGATACGGTGGCCATGGACACTTTCGCTTCACGAGCCACATCGTAGATGGTGACTGTCAAGCAAACCACCCCCTCTGTCAATTTTAAACTATCATATCACGATTCACACCGGAAACGTGTACATGTCGCTTTTTACAAAAAGAAAGAGACGGCATGTACCGTCTCGGTGGTGCGGGTGAAGGGACTCGAACCCCCACGGTTGCCCGCCAGAACCTAAATCTGGTGCGTCTGCCAATTCCGCCACACCCGCATGTAACACTTCAAACACATGAGATTATATCACATCTGAAGTCACAATACCAGATGTGGACGACAAGAGCTCAGCAGACGTGCTGAGCCCTTTCGTTTCTCTTGCCTGGCGGCGTCCTACTTTCCCAGGGGCTCCCGCCCCAAGTATCATCGGCGCTGGAGGTCTTAACGGTCGTGTTCGGGATGGGTACGCGTGTTTCCCCTCCGCCATTGCCACCAGACAGCTATGTATGCTCATCGCACACCTTGTGCGTTGAGGTACATCCTTCATCCAAGATACTCTGTTCCGCGCTATCGCGGACATGAACGGTGTCCACTGGACACCATGTACCTTGCAAACTAAACAGCGAATCCTCTCCTACAGGTTACCCTGTCTTTTCAGGTGAAGCCCTCGACCGATTCGTATCCGTCTGCTCCACGTATCACTACGCTTCCACACCGGACCGATCTACCTCGTCTTCTTCAAGGGGTCTTACTCCGTTGACCGGATGGGATACGTTATCTTGAGGGGGGCTTCGCGCTTAGATGCTTTCAGCGCTTATCCCGTCCCGACTTAGCTACCCAGCTGTGCTCCTGGCGGAACAACTGGGACACCAGCGGTCGGTTCATCCCGGTCCTCTCGTAC
>NZ_AXAR01000016.1 GCF_000472905.1 Alicyclobacillus pomorum DSM 14955
CGTCGTCAGAATGAGCGAAAAGAGTAGTGGACTTTTTATGAAATGAAGATTGAAGAGTACTTGGGACAAACTGTAGGACAGGACAAACGTGAGGCCCGTTGCGAAGGTCGCAAACACTGGGGGCATCGTCAGGAAACGCGCGTAACGGTTGCCCTTTCCCACCTTGGTTGGCTTTAAGGTAGCAAAGTCAATCTCCAAGCCCGATACGAACATAAGAAAGGCTAAACCAAAAAACTGCAGAAATTGTAGCCATTCACTATTCTGAATAATGTTAAATCCGCTTTTGCCGACGACTACGCCAGCGATAATTTCACCTACCACGATGGGAATACGTACCGCCCGAATTCGCGTCACAATCAGCGGAACAAGAAGTCCAAGTGCTGTCACAATTAAAAGTGAAACCAAGGAAAATTCCGTATTATCCAAACGCGCCCCTCCTGCCTGTCCGATGGTACAATGTTCTGAAATTGTACAATAATGGTGAAGGTCAGTCAAACCAGTTGATATCCCTATCTTGCACGTATCCGTAGCGTGGATCGCCCTGTCTTTTTGGAATGAGTGAAGGAGCCAGAACAGTACAAGAGACGTCCATTGCATGGAGCAATCGATACAGGCCATACCCTGTGGGTCCAGCCTCGTAGCAGAACTCCAGTTTTACTCCCCCGCCGTCGAGTTGACGTACGAAGTTTCTTACGGCCTCTATGAGGAAGCATCCCCTGGGCTCACCCCAGCCTTCGTGCGCGACTGAAACTGCTATTTTCTCCTTGGACACATCCAAACCAACGAACTTTGTGATACTCTTCACAGTGCCGGCCCCTTTCGTATGTGGCTCTGCACTGTTTTCGACGGATTCAGTGTAATCCCCGACGTGCGAAATAGCACCGATGTCGTTCATTATGACTATGTTGACTTCTAACCCATTGAGTCATTTCGAATCGTTTTCCCAAAAAGAAAGTTCCAAGCCATATGTGCTTAAATAATGTTTTCGAAGTCTTTGTACGTCCTCCTTAGGTCCAATAAGGTACGTTGCGTGACTTACTGCATCAATGCCCCCGATAATTCAAGAACTCAGTATGTTCACTATGAGTGGTTTCTCCACGATTTCCCGTCCACTACGAGAACGGGTGGAATTCCAGCTTTACCGACTCGGGAGGAGATTCTCGATTTTATGCAAGACAATGGAAATTCGCCTTTGCGATGACTGCACAATTTCCATGAGAGCAGGATTATATATGTTCGCCAGGGTAACGAAGAAGCAAAAGGATTGGATTACACCATGGATTACAAAATTGTATTTTTTGATATCGATGGTACGCTCTTCAATGAAGATAAGGAAATCCCTAAATCTACAATAGACGCGATCAACCAGTTGAAGAGCACAGGCGTCGAGTTGGTGATTGCAACGGGACGGGCACCTTATTTCAGATCCATTACGGAACAGCTTGGCATCGAATCATTTGTAAGCCTAAATGGCGCCTATGTAGTTTACAAAGGTCAGATTGTAAAAAGCTATCCCATTCCGAAAGAGGATCTCAAGACGCTGATCCGATGTGCTGAATTACATGGACATCCGTTGGTATTTCTAGGGGATCAGCGCTACTTTTCCAACGCCCAAAATCACCCTCGCCTCTTAGAATCAGTCGGTTCTTTAAAAGTGGAGTTACCGGGTTACAACCCATTGTACTGGCAAGAAGCTGACATTTATCAAGTTTTTCTACATTGCACAGTTGAAGAAGAACATGTTTATGAACGAGCATTGCCAAACTTGCGGTTGGTCCGATGGCACCCCTTTGCACTCGATGTACTGCCTTCAGGCGGATCGAAGGCAAGAGGAATTTTGGATCTGCTGCACGCATTGAACCTCGAACCGGCTCAAGCGGTCGCTTTCGGAAACAGTCTCAATGACCGAGAATTGTTGGCGTTGGTCGGGTACGGAATCGCAATGGGGAATGCAGTGGAAGAATTGAAGCCTGTTGCCGATTTCGTAACGACGTCTGTAGATGACAATGGAATCGTAAATGGATTGAAAGCAGCCGGATTAGTTTAAAATCTCACTGTTACAGTAGACCAATACCGAGACTAAGTTGACGTAGCGGCAAAGCCGAGTGCAACAAGGACCCCTTCGCAGGAAGAGGTCCTTCGTCCCATTGGGTACTCACTGATTCAATAACTTCAGGAACTCCCGCATGAATCCTGGAAGATCTGGCCATGCGTGGGCCGACACCAGATTGCCGTCGACGTGGAGCGACTGGTGTACATAGGTGGCTCCCATGCCCTCCACCGTTGGCTTACATGCAATGTACGCCGTAAGCGACCTTCCACTGAGTGCATCGCGGACCGCTTCGAGCACCTGGACGGCGTGACAAATCGCCCCGACCGGCTTCCCTGCCTCGAAGAAGTGACGCACAATGCGAGGCACATCCTCGTTCAATCGAATATACTCCGGCGCCCTTCCACCAGGAATCAAGAGACCATCGTACTCTTCTGGTTTGACGTCTGCAAAAGCAACGTGTGACTCTAGTAGATACCCCGGTTTTTCAGTGTACGTTTCCCATCCGACGAAGTCATGCACCACGGTGTTCAACTTTTTCACGGAAGGGGAAGCCAGGACAGCCTCGATATTTTCCTCCAGCAACCGATAATAAGGGTAAAACACCTCGAGCGCCTCTACCGCGTCTCCAGTCAGAATCAGTACTTTCTTACTCATGAAACATCCCTCCTTATGCTAGCGAGCAGACTCGATGCCGCATCTTCGCATTCCTACGACCTTCGCCACCACCACATGCCACATAAAACGAACCCAACAATGCCGATGATGGTCATCGCATACAGAAACGTGTTGGCTGCGCTATCCGAAATCATACGGTCTCCCCCCAAGTGGTGGTGACAGGTGTGAAAGATGTCATCATGTACACGGTATATGGTACAACATTTCGATCCAGGATTAAACACTCATTGTCTCACAATTCGATATAGACACCGTCGTCACTGCCGGATGGTGACGTGCGTTCCGATAGGAACGGTGTTCGCCAAGTACGTGACATCCTCGTTGTACATCCGGACACACCCGTGTGATACTTGTTTGCCGATAGAAGAAGGATTGTTGGTTCCGTGGATTCCGTAATGGGGTTTTGACAAACCAAGCCAGTATACTCCAAAGGGGCCACCAGGGTTGGGTTGCTTATTCATGATGGTGTACTCTCCAATCGGCGTCTCGGTGAGCATCTTCCCAATCCCGACCGGAAACGTCCGCACTACTCTATCGTCATCCAGCAAATGTAGTTTTCGGTCCGACACATCGACGATAATTCTATACCTTGGCATCGTTCATCGCCTCCACTACACTGTATGCCAAATGTCACCTCCATCCACTGGTCGTCCACTCCTCGGCGGCGAAGCACCGAATGACCATCCAAGGACTCTCCTGCAACGCATCAAAACGTTACTTGAGGCCGCGCACTTGCTACAGCTGCCGTGCACAGAAAAAATCACAGGTGGTGGTCATCCTGTGATCTCGGTGCATTACTTCAAGGGAACGACCGTTTCGCCGACCTGATTTCGTCGTGGTGAATCGGCGTCCTGTCGTTGATCCCTGTTCGTGAGTTACACATGTTCCGCAGAGCGGACTGGTTCAAATCGTTCAAAGATGTGCTCGTGAAGTTTCACAGGTAATGGTGGTAGATATCCCAACGTCACAGAGGAAGAAGCCCAATCCATAATCGCTTCATATGTCGAGTCTTCTTGGATGCCGCCCAACCAGATTTGTTCGTTCGCAGTCATAATGGCAACGACGTTGACGAGATCACATGGCCCCAAGCAACCGCTAATCGTCAATTGAACGTGTGGCTTTAACTTTCGCTTTTTCCACTGGTCCTTCAGCCACTCGATTGGAACAGGAGGTTTTCCTCTTTCGGTGTGTCCACAGCAACATCCAGAACAGATAAATATTTGAGCCAGCACCTGTCGTTTTGTGGTCTGTTGAAGTGCAGGTTGAGCCAACGATTCCATACCATCACCTCCATGATGTAGTAAAGCAGTGGACGATTGATTGTATTTGTGCGTTAATTCCTGAAATTATTGCTGATCCGTGATCCATGGCTGGTCTTTTCTTTTCGAATATAGTGCCACGAGATAACAGCCAATCAAGAACAGAAACGCTACAATACCTACGGTCTCAAAGTTCAGTTGCACTGAAGGAGTGAATATCGTAATTGCTTCATAACTTGAAACTCCGTACGCAAGAATCACAATGACCCATCCCATAAGTCTCGAAGCAGACTGGCCTAGTTGGCCAGAATGGCTGACCATTCGATACGTAACCAATGAATCGATGGTATCCGTGGTCATCATTCCCACCATGAAGACCAGTCCTAAAATCAATGGCATATAGCTGACTGAATCACCACCTGCTGCAATCGCCCAAACAGAAGTTTGGCTCACTGTGTCTGCCGCCATCGCAAACAGACCACCAAGAAAGATGATGACAATCGGATTCGTTGTTTCCTTAGCAAACCTCGGAATGAACTTTCCTTTGATTCCACGAATCTGAAAATCATCCGCTTTCGACTTTGAGTTGAGGAGGTTATACACATTCAACGTGCCAATGAGGAATAACGAAATGATGGATACCCATGTCGTGATTGTATCGAAGTAATCGGGAAACTTGAAATTATGGGCAAACATTCCTAAAACAACAGCCACACCGGCTACGACGAATCCATGTCCAAACGAAAACAGCGTTCCTACCCAACGTGCAATTGGACTACCCACACGCCAATTATAACGGGTCTGACCATCAATATAGGCTAGATGATCTGCATCCAGTCCATGACGAAGCCCCAATGTAAGTACGAGAAATATAAGCGATACATTAAGCATTCTACCATCCACCCTTCAATGAGCTCGCATTAAGGTGAATTTGAAACAATCACGAACCTTGCATCAAAGTCATCACCATGCGGGCGACGTTAGCTTACCGTTTCAACCACACTATTTTTGTTTTTTCTGAAAACGGGACAACGCAGTGTTGTCCCGTTTTGTGAACTTTTGTTGTTAATAAAACACTTCATCTCGTTCACCAGTGAGAAATTCGTTGGCACGGGCTTCTATTTCACTCTTGTCTAGCATTCCGGTTTCCACCACGAGTCGTTCTAAGGCTTTTAACCATTGCTCATAGTAGTTCCAGGCATGGTCCTCCTTATGCTCGGTGGTTTCCCACTTGGCAATTTCTGCAATCAAGCGAGTTCGAAAATCCTCCCACGAGGTAACACGTTTTTCCTCGTACAAAGCAAGAGCCATACCAAATGAGTTTCTTTCCCACGGCTCCTGGAATTCCAATTCACCGTTTTTCCTGGGCGGTGCTGTATCTTCGGGCATATACGCAATGATTGATTCTGTAGAACTAGTCTCACAGTTTTTCATCGGGTTCTGTTCCTCCTATCGTACATCGGCCGTAGGCGGTTGTACTTGGGCAACACCAATCATGGAATCTCGCGTAACAATTTCTGCAAGTTCCGCCTCCGTCATGCCTTCAGTACCCGCAGGTCTTTGCGGTAATACCATAAATCGCACTTCTGAACTACTGTCCCATACTCGGATTTCTACTGTATCGGGCAAGTCTACACCGAATTCTTGAAGTACCTTTCTTGGCTCTTTAACAACCCGAGCCCGGTAGGCTGGTTCCTTGTACCATGAAGGCGGTAAACCAAGCAACGGCCAAGGATAGCATGAACATAGAGTGCAGACGACCACATTGTGTACGGTATCCGTGTTTTCCACTACCTTGATGTGTTCTCCCTGCAAACCAAAATATCCGAGTTCTTTTAACACAGTCTCTGAATCCTCTAGCAATCTTTGTTTGAAAACGGGATCTGTCCAGGCTTTCGCCACGACCTTGGCTCCGTGCATGGGTCCAAGTTCATGTTCATAGTGATGTACAACCCTTTCAATTGCGTCGGAGGAAAGGAGCCCCTTTTCAATCAGTAGCGATTGGAGAGCATTTGCCCGTGCCTCCCAAAACGATTGCGGACGTGGATGGTGGTGTGGGAATCGGGGATCTACGTTGTGATGATCAGCCATAACAAACTCCTCCTGTACTCACGATTAGTTTGAAATAGGTTCCAAATAACTTTCCCAAAGATCTACATAAACTGCATCTTTTTGTTTTACTCCCCACAATTCTTCTGCATCAAAACGTACGCGATAGAGATATTGCGGGTTCTCTCCCCTCCTGTGTGCGGCATCATCAGGGAAAACATGAGCCCCATACACTTCATCGATGACACCATACTTGTCACGGACGTAACGGGGGAATCTTGTATGCCCCGTTGGGTGAATGTTCCTCGTCTTGATTCTCTCTCCCGCCTCGAAACGGGGAGGAGACGATATTTCGCGGAGCGGAGACAATCCTTCTAACAGTGCTTTTTCTACAAGCTTTACTAATTTCGGATCCTCGCGGCGCGGAATTTTTGTCTCCGGTTCCTTCAAAAAAGTTTGTGTTCGAGCTTCGAGTTCTTCAGCGTCCAATACTCCCGTCTCAACTAAGTTGTATTCGACGGTCGCAATCCAGTGACCATAATATGATGACGTTAGATAGTCCACTGGACGCATTCGTTCTATACCAATCCTGAATTCATCAAACGCCTTCATCCCTAATCCTTGTGCCATGCAACCAGCCACAAGACCGAAAGCAAGCCTTTCCCAATCACGAGTGAAGTAAGGGTCGTCCTGTTCTTTCACATACATAACTTTCCCAAACCCATCCATACCTCCAACATCGTGGATGCCGTTCATTTGTATACCTCCTATCTTGAATTTAATGTTTTCAACACCATTATAATCTAAACATTCAAAATTATGAAGTATATTTTATGAAATTATTAATTTATCTGACGATATGAAATTAACAGAAAGACGACGGTTGATTTTCCGGCATATCTACCTCTCCTTTACGCACTTGGTTAGACAGTGGATGACTCAGGGACTTTCGTAGAACAAGGTTTCGGTGCTCCAAACGGCTGTAATCTGCTGCAGCGGGGCATTTGGATTCCAAGGGCGTGTGAACAAGTAATTCGCGAGGGGAACTTCAACATACTTACGGACAGCCCGCTTCAACGACCTGGCTCCGTACCGCTTGTCGAAACCGACATTGGCTAAGTGATTGATCAGAGAAACATCCAAACAAAGTTTGCACCGATGTTTGGCGATGCGGTGATTCAGCCGCTCGATTTCCAACGAGATGATGTCATGTAACACATCACCGCGAATCCAATTGAACGTTACAATCTCGTCCATGCGATTGAGAAACTCCGGAGAGAATTTTTCCTCTAAACCCTTTCGAATCATTTCTTGGGTCTTGCTTTTGCTTGGAACACCTCGAATTCCAAACCAACGGTTCCACCAGGACTGGGATTTCCGTTGTGCATACTCTTGAATCTCCCTCGCCCCAATGTTACTTGTCATAAAAATCAATGAATTTCGGAAGTTGATCTGGAGTTGACCCGAAGCGACCGTCATGATGCCATTGTCAAAAACATTCAGCAACGCTTGCAGAACCGTGGAACTCGCCTTTTCGACCTCATCAAACAAGACAATTCCGGGAGCGCGGAAGGAGCCTTCTATCTTTTCCTTGTCTAAAATGGTCTGGCCTTCCTTACTCCCCACATAGCCGGGGGGCGCTCCGGTCAGAGAGGCGGCATAATGTTCTTGCGAGAGCGTATTCATGTCTACCCGGCAGAAAGATTCTCTGTTTCCGTGTATCGCTTCTGCCAACAATCGAACAAGTTCGGTTTTTCCAACTCCAGTCGGGCCAAGGAAGAGGCAGACAAAGAGCGGACGCTGAGGGTCTGCAATGTCAACCCGAACCCACCGCAACATTTCCTCTATCGTTTGAAGCACTTCAGATTGACCGACAATCCGGCTTCTGAGTAACTTCATCACCTTCTCGACGTCGTACGTGAATCGCGTTACGACCTTCGACGGAGTCGGGACCGTGTCAGCGGCTTTCGATCCGGATTCATCGAGCGCTCGTTGCTCCTTAGCGAAGCTGTCTACCATGTCATTGATAAAGGGCACAGCAATCCTCCTTCGTCGAAGAATAATGAGCACTGTGCAAACCGCGCAGGAAGAGGGGTATACCAGGCCAATTCCGGTCTGATCTACCCCGACTTCGCGGTTACTCTACGGCTTCGCGCTCCCTGCCATTGTAGGGCAAACTCCCCACCGGACAACACGCCGTCGTTAGCGCCGAACGAGTGATTTTTTCGACATTCTCTCTTGCTTGTTCTGCGTCCAGAACCCAGGTGCGATAGAAGTCAAACGGGCATTCCGCAATCCCCTTGTCTCCATCGCCAGAGTTATGAATTCCCGTGTAGCCTCGATGCAACAATTTGAACAACTGGTTCTGGGACTGCCAGTTTTGACGGGCATCGCGAATGGCGGAAATCGACAGTTCAGCGTACTGGATTCCGTATTCTTCTTCACCGCATTCACCTAGGGTCCGACCGTCAAACCCAATGATGGCGGAATGACCAAAGTATGAATAGACTCCGTCAAATCCCGCAGCATTCGCCACTGCAACGTAAACATTGTTGGCCCATGCCATGGTTTTGGCCATCAACACCTGCTGGTCCTTTGCTGGGTACATATAGCCTTGCGGACGGACAATCAATTCTGCGCCCTTCATGGCACAATCACGCCAGATTTCTGGATAGTTTCCATCGTCGCAAATGATGAGGCTGACTTTCAGGCCTTTCGGGCCATCCGATACATACGTCTTGTCGCCTGGGTACCACCCTTCAATCGGTGCCCAAGGTAGAATTTTTCTGTATTTCTGAACAATTTCTCCCTTGTTGTTGATGAGCACCAAAGTGTTATACGGAGATTTACGAGGATGCTCTTCGTGGCGCTCTCCCGTCAACGAAAACACACCCCACGTATTTGCTTTGCGGCACGCTTGACTGAAGATCTCCGTTTCTGGACCAGGAATGGTGCAAGCTGTTTCGAACATTTCATCGGTATCGTACATGATGCCCATCGTACTATACTCCGGAAAAACGACCAGATCCATCCCCGGCAAGCCTTGTTTCATGCCGACAATCATATCGGCGATTTTGCGCGCGTTTTCTAGTACCTCTTCTCGAGTGTGAAGACGTGGCATCTTGTAGTTTACAACTGCGACGCCCACCGTATCCGGGCTGCTAGAAATGTCCCCGTGTCTCATCTGCAAACATCCTTTCACTAGGTATTCAATGACACAGATAAATGCATGAACTGTGCCAAATCTTTTGATGACTCGCACGATTTAGACAAGCGATTGAAGTGGCCCCCTCTCGTAAGTCATTCTCATGCTTCCTGCATCTGAGTTAAATCTTGCTCGGAACGATTTTATCAATTGAACCATGAATATTCAATCAATTGACGTAATATAAGTTAACATGGGAAATGCTTTTTTTAAGAAAAAAGCAATGAAACCGAGATTTTGTGTTAATTTATATAACATGCATGAGTTTAGATGGCGCAAACTGCGGACCAGGACCCGTCCTGCGCCAAGTTGATTGCTGGGTTGATCAATGCCCTTGCGTAGACAATCTTTGGTGTTGACACGATAAAAATGAATTCAGAACAGCGAGCACCCAACCAAAAACGTGCTTCCTGTTTGTCTCTTTTCGTCCGGAGTTGTTCACATGTTGTATCAACCGGATGTCAATGTGTAAAAGTACAGCCTCGATCAGACGTGAAACAGGATGAAACACCCTTGTTCACTTCATCATCAGAATCGTTTATTATCTACCTAAGCGAGGGGATGAGGGAACGGAGGGCTTTACGATGTCGAATATTTCAGATATTAAGGTGGGTTTGCTTTTCTCTCTAACCGGGACGACCAGTGTCACAGAAAGGGGACAGTATGAATCCGCATTATTGGCTATCCGCCAAATCAACGGACAAGGTGGTATTCACGGTGCAAGGCTGGTTCCTGTAACAGAGGATATTGCATCGGATCCCGTCCTTGCCGCCATCAAAGCGGAGAAGCTCATCCAAGACCACGGTGTCACTGCCATCGTAGGCTTGTATACATCCGCCTGCCGCAAAGCCACAATACCCGTTCTCGAAAAATATAATACGTTGTTGTTCTATCCCGCCTTGTACGAAGGGGAGGAACTATCTCCTCATGTGGTTTATTGCGGACCCGTGCCAAACCAACAACTTCAGCATTTCATACCTTGGCTCGTAGGAAACATCGGTTCTGCTTTTTACCTCATTGGTTCCGATTATGTGTATCCGCGGGAGAGTAACAAACATATCCGCCAATTGGTGAAAACCCATGGCGGAGCCATCGTAGGGGAACACTATGTTCCACTCGGATTAGAAAAATTCCATACAGCCTTGCAGGACATCTCAAAAACCAATCCCCATGTGGTCTTTTCAAATCTGGTTGGTAGCAGTGCGATTGCGTTTTACCAACAATTCCACCAGACGGGTCTGCGAATTCCAATCGCCAGCGCCATTACCGGCGAAACAGAGATTCAGGCGATGGGTGCGCAGTTTGCGCAGGGCCACTATACTTCATTCCCCTACTTTTCTTCTATTCAGTCCATTCAAAACAGTGAATTTCGAAAATTGTTCATGGAGAGCTACGGCACTTCCACCGTCAGTTTTGTGATGGAAAGTGCGTATTATAGTGTCTGGCTACTAGCCGAGGCAATCAAAACGGCTCGTTCGACAGAATCGGATGCCATCCGTGTGGCTTTGCAAGGAATCGAATTTGAAGCTCCCCAAGGGAGAATTCGAGTGGACGACAGAAATCAGCACCTTTGGCTACACTCAAGAATTGGGCAGGTCAATGAGAAAGGAGAGTTCGATATTGTCTGGGCGTCGGATGAACCGATTCCTCCACTCCCCTTTTTCCGCGCCAAAAGCAGTCATGAGGACACCCAGGATGCAGGAGACGTCAGCGCTCCGGTAGAGCTAAAAGATGCCCAGTGCGACTATGGTCCGCTCATCGAAGCATTACAGGATCTGACGAAGTATTTTCCTTACCAGTTCGCCGTTTTTCATCCAGATGGTCTCATCCTGTCGGTCTTTGGAGCTGAACTTCCAGATACACCGGAACTCCCCCCTTTCCTACGGACAGGGATCCGAGTCACCCCACAACTTCTGGGCCGATCCGGAATTGCCATGGCCCTCACTGGACGCAGTCAGGCCGTCGTGCGGGGAATGGATCATGAACGCGAGTCGCTCCGGCAATGGGTTTCCATCGGGATCCCGATACAAGGGAAATCCGGGGGATTCCATGGTGTCCTAGGTGTCTTCATTCCGGATTGGGCCATCAGCCCTGACGCGGTTTCTCTGCTTTGCACCGCATTAAAGCAACTCGTGGAAAGTGCCGTAGAAGCCCTCGAGTCGCGAAGCCGTCAATGTGCCTTTGAATCATTGCTCACTGGAACCATCAATCTATTTCCAGAGGGCTATATGGCCGTGCGAGATGGACATGTACTGGTGATGAACGATTTGGCACAGACAATCCTCAGTGAAGATGCCACCCTCGTAGAAAGGGTGAAAGAGCCCCTACAAACACAAACAGAGTGTGAGTTTCGGATTCGCTCCGTCGATTCCCAACACGTCATTGAAGCCAGAGGCCGGATGAAAAATGGAATTCAGCACGTGTTTCTCAAACGAATTGATTGCATGCAGACACAGTCAACTGAAAAACAAAGAAAAACCACGAAAGACCTCGTGGGTTCCAGTCCCGCCTTCCTCAAAAATCTGCAGATGGCTGAACTCGCTGCACAAATGGACGCAAACGTGCTCATTTTGGGCGAGAGTGGCACTGGTAAAGAATTGTTTGCACGCGCAATTCATGAAGGCAGTGCGCGCAGTGATCAACCATTTAATCGCCATCAATTGTGCAGCCCTCCCCAGTGACCTGCTGAACGCTGAGTTATTTGGATATGTGGAAGGGGCTTTCACTGGCGCAAAACGCGGTGGCAACCCCGGAAAGTTTGAGGCCGCAAACGGCGGTACACTGTTTTTAGATGAAATCGGCGACATGCCTGTGGAGCAACAGGCAGCCCTGCTGCGCGTGTTGCAGGAAAAAGAGGTCGTCCGGGTGGGTGGAACTCATCCAATCTCGGTCAACGTCCGGATTATATCCGCGACCAACAAACGGTTGGCCCAAGAAATTGCATATAACGGTTCCTTCCGCAGCGATTTATACTTCCGATTAAATGTATTTTCGATTGAACTCGCTCCGTTGAGAAGGCGCAAGGAAGATGTCCCCGAGTTGGTTGAGCACTTCATCAGACAATTTAGCCAGACAACCGGGATGCCCTTGAAGTCTATCGATAGTCGTGCCATGGACATGTTGATGACGTACAGTTGGCCGGGAAACATCCGCGAATTGCGAAACGTCATCGAGCGGGCCTTCTATTTATCTGGAAATGCGCCGACGATTTCGTTGCAGCATCTTCCAGAGTTGTTGTGGACAGGCCCCAAAGCAGACGCCACGGGTTCCTTGAATGAGCCGGACATACAGCCTGATGAACCTGTCCTAGGGGATCTCCAGCCAAACGGACAACCGGATGCAGGGACTTCACTCATTCGAAGTGTCCACTCCATCCGATTGAGCAGTTGGCAGAAGGAAAGATCTGAAGTGGAGCGCGTCCTTCGACAATACAAAGGAAACATCAGCCGCTGTGCGAAAGCGCTCGGTATCTCCCGCAGCACTTTATACCGTAAGCTGAAGGAATACCAATTGATGTAAAACACCGGACGTATGATGCCGGAGTCAGCCCGTGCCTATACAGTTGCCCGCTGGGGTGTGGCCACCCCTTGTTGTTCGCGAAGATGTCGCGTCAGCTCAGTGGTCAGGTCGTAACGCAAGAACGGCGTAATGAGGTATATGCCGTTAAAGTAGTTCCGAGCTTCATTCAGCAACGTCTTTGCAATGTCGAGCCCAACATCCGCAGCGGATTCTGGGTCTGCCTCGAGCATTTGCCTCAAGATGGACTCCGGAATGGTGATGCCAGGTACTTCGTGGTGTAAAAATCGCGCGTTGCGGGCGCTCACCAGCGGCATGATTCCAACAAAGACAGGTGCCCCATATTCTTCGGCAGCACGAGCAATCGGTTCGAATAGCCGAATGTCAAAAATGGGCTGCGTCATCACGTAGTCGGCCCCTGCGTCCAGTTTTCGCCGCAATCGCTCCAACGCCTTGTCGAAGTGCCGCACGTGGGGATTGAAGGCCGTCCCGATGATAAAGCGCGAAGGGTATTTCATAGGCTGGCCGGAGAATCCGATGCCCGCGTTGAGTCGCTTGACCATTTTTGTCAGTTCTATGGATGAAACGTCGTACACAGATGTGGCGCCTGGCAGGTCGCCGAAGCGAGAGGGGTCACCCGTCACCAACAAGACGTGATGGATTCCGAGTACGTGCAGACCCATCAGGTGAGACTGCTGGCCAATCAGGTTCCTGTCCCTGCACGTCACGTGCACCAGCGGTTCTATGCCGTTTTGCTTCAACATACTCGCAAGCGCCATGTTGCTTACGCGAACGGTGCCCAGGGAATTGTCCGCGAGCGTCACTGCGTCGGCGCCTGCCTCGCGCAGCGCTGCGGCACCCGCAAGGTATTTTGTGACGTCCAGCGTCTTCGGGGGATCTAATTCCACCACGATGGACATGCGTTGGCGAACGCTCTCCAGCAGTGAGAACGTGGATGGCTCTGACGGGCGCTGCCCATGCGCAGCATCTTGCACCTTTGTAACCGGTTGAACCTCCACTGTCGCGATTGTCTTTGTGGACGCAGACAATGAACCTTTGCCTGATCCCGATTGGTCCAAGACCGATTCCACGTGGCCACTCTCCATCCTCTGCTTCAGCCGGCGGATATGGTCCGGCGTGGTTCCGCAACATCCGCCTAGCACACGAATCCCCCGTGCAGCCAGCTGTCCGCCAACTTCAGCGAAGTACTCGGCGTCGGCCGTGTACGAATAATCTCCATCCGAGTAATGCAACATGCCCGCGTTCGGGTAGGCGGCGTAAATGAAATCCGAATTTAAAGTGAATTTTTCATACGTGCGAAGAATACCGGAAAGGCCAAGTCGACAGTTGAGCCCAACCACATCAGCGCCCGCCAAGCGCATGGTCGCGAACGCGTCCACCACGGAGTATCCGTCTCGCGTGACGCCTACGACATCTGGGGCTAAGTTCGCAATGATGGGAAGAGACGTTAACCTCCGCGCCGTTTCCAGCGCAATCATCATCTCTTCGAGATCAGAAAACGTCTCAAGCAATAGACCGTCTACGGACGCCTCCAACAACGCCGTCATCTGCTCTTCGAAAATGTCTGACAAAGATGCATTCGAAGCGGGTTGTTCTCTGTCTCCCGCCCCAAGGTCGCTGGTGGAACCGACGGTGCCGAGGACAAAGGCACCGCTCTCACCCACAGCTTCTCTGGCAAGCCGTACTGCAGTTTGGTTCAATTCCTTCAGGTGGGCCGTTATGCCGTATCGTGCAAGTCCCACGCGGTGACCACTGAACGTGTTGGTTTGAATCAACTCCGCCCCCGCAGCCACATAAGCGCGGTGGACGTCTCTTACCATCTCCGGCTGGGACAAACACAGGCCCTCGAAACAAGTGCGTGCTGGCACGCCAATCTGATGAAGCAACGTCGCCATCGCGCCATCGCCTACAATCCATCCGTTGGCAAGCCGCTCTTTCAGTGTCGCGGTACGTGTCATGCGCTCCTCTCCTCTCCCTCTCTCGTCTCTATTCGACGTTGAAATAGCGCGCCTGTGGATGCGCGAATACGACGGCGGATACACTCGCTTCGGGGTCCATCATGTAGCCATCCGTCAGCTGAACGCCGATATCTTCAGGTTGTAACAGGCGGAACAATTTTTCCTGGTCTTCGATGTTCGGACACGCTGGGTAACCGAATGACACGCGAATTCCCTGATAGCGCGCTATCCACCGCTCGCGCATGGTCATGTTCGGGGGATCCGGGATTCCCCACGCGTCGCGCAACATGTGGTGTAAACGTTCGGCGAAGCCTTCCGCGTATTCAATGGCAATGGCCTGAATGGCGTGTGACTTCACGTACTCGCCGCTGGCCTTCCAGCGCTCTGCGAGGTCTCGGATCCCCCGTCCAGCCGTCACCGTAAACAACGCAATGTAGTCCATTTCACCGCTCGCGACGGGCCGCAAGAAGTCGGCAAGGCAAAGGTGCGGTGGGTTGGCCTGGCGCGGGAAGTGAAAGCGTTCGAGAACCGTGCGTGCATCGGCGGGATCGTAAACGAGGACCGTATCCCCGTCCGCTTGTGCCGGGAAGAACCGGTACGCAGCATGCGCCTGGATGCCGCCATCGCGCTCCACCATCTCTGTCAGTTCCTCGACCATTCGCAACAGCGATACCGCCTTCTCATTCCCTTCCTGCAACAACTTCTCCACGTTGCCACGAAGCCCGAGATGCTTGCCGAGCAGCATTTGCAAGTTCACATACGGGCGAATCAAGGACAGTGGATACTGGCGGAGCACATGTCTATCTAAATCTGGCGGTAGATGTACCGGAACATCGTGAGAGATGGTCTTGTCTTTGACTGGACCGGTGGATACCGTCGGAGCGGAAGCCACTGTGGATCTGGCCTCCATCTCGATGCGCGCCGCCTCCAATTCCTCCAACAACACATCGCGTTGTTCGGGCGAACATAGACGGTTGGCAATGTCCAACCCTTCCATGGCGTCTTTCGCATACGCGACGATCCCTTCGTAACTCGGCTGGATGCGCGTGAACGTAAACTTCTTGGTCAGTGCAGCACCACCGACCAACAGTGGCAAGGAAACCCCTGCATGGCGCAAATCTTCGGCTGTGGTCACCATTTGGTGGGCGGATTTGACGAGCAGGCCAGACAATCCAATCATGTCCGGCTGGACGTCTCGAACCGCCTGAATCAGTTGGTCAGGAGACACCTTGATGCCGAGGTTCACCACTTCAAACCCGTTGTTGGCCAAGATAATTTCGACAAGGTTCTTGCCGATGTCGTGCACATCCCCTTTGACCGTGGCAAGTAGCACCTTGGCTTTGGTGGCCGACTCCGTTTTCTCCATGTGCGGTTCCAAAAAGGCCACGGCAGCTTTCATCACTTCTGCGCTTTGCAGGACTTCCGCCACAATCAGCTCGTTGTTGTTGAACAGGCGTCCCACTTCATTCATGCCGTCCATCAATGGGCCATTGATGATGTCCAGTGGGGACATGGTCAAGAGCGCTTCCGTCAAATCCGGAATCAGTCCTTCTTTGCTGCCATCCACCACGTAGCGGGCGATGCGCTCGAGCAGTGGCAACGTTTCTTTGGCGACGGTCGGTGTGGACTTTTTTTCGCGATAGAACGCGGTAAACTCAGCCACAAGCTCCTCGTTCGTCTCAAACAAGAGCCGTTCGCAAAGGCGTCGCTCATCCGGTGAGATATTGGCGTACCGCTCCAGCTTTTCGCTGTTCACGATGGCATAGTCGAGACCGGCCTTGGTGCATTCGTAGAGAAAGACGGAGTTCAGAATTTCCCGTCCAGCAGGCGGCAGCCCGAACGACACGTTGCTGATGCCAAGAATGGTCGGACAGTCCGGGAGGTGCTCCTTGATGAGACGGATGCCCTCCACCGTCTCCTTCGCGGAGCCGATGTACTTCTCGTCGCCTGTGCCCACCGGGAACGTGAGCGGATCGATGATAATGTCTTCAATAGGTAATCCGTACTTGTTCACCAGCAAGTCCACACTGCGCAGTGCGACTTCGAGTTTCCGTTCGCGGGTGACTGCCATCCCTTGCTCGTCGATGGTGCCCACGACCAGAGCGGCACCGTAGCGCTTGGCAAGCCCCGCGAACTTCGCCAACCGTGGCTCTCCATCTTCCAGGTTGGTTGAGTTGATGATGGCCTTACCTTGGCTGTGCTTCAAACCGAGCTCCGCGACTGCTGCGTCGGTGGAGTCAATCATCAGTGGCGCCTTGACCTTTTTCACGACAAACGGCAAAAACTGCGCCATATCGAGCATTTCGTCTCGGTCTGGGTCAGCCAGGCAAATGTCTATCACCTGCGCCCCGGATTTGACCTGCTTCCTCGCGATTTCGGACGCTGCTTCAAAGTTCCCCTCGGCAATCAGCTTGCGGAACTTTTTCGATCCAATGACGTTGGTCCGCTCCCCGACCAAAATGGGGCGGTTGCCGTCTTCGAGGAAGACGGCTTCCAGTCCGGACACCGCGTGATAGCGCTTGGCGGCGGGAATTCTTGGCGCGATGCCAGAAACAGCCTGCCGCACGGCTGCAATGTGATCCGGCGTGGTTCCACAACAGCCGCCGACGATGTTGATCCACCCTTGCTCGGCAAACTCTGCCACTTTGACCGCAAAACTTTCCGGAGTCTCGTGGTAGTGGCCCTCTTCGTCAGGAAGTCCGGCGTTGGGGTAGCAGCTGACGCCACAGGTGGCCAATTGGGACAGGGTGCGGACGTGATCTCGCATGAACTCGGGACCGGTCGCGCAGTTCAGACCAACAGAAATCGGGTTCAAGTGGCGAACCGCGAGATAAAACGCCTCGATGGTCTGACCCGCGAGTGTGGTCCCCATCGGTTCAATCGTCCCAGATACCATGACTGGAACCCGACGGCCCGTGGCTTCGAACGCGCGTTGAATTCCAAACCCGGCGGCCTTCACGTTGAGCAGGTCCTGCGCAGTCTCCACAAGCAGCAAATCCACGCCGCCTTCCAGCAGGCCAGTGGCTTGTTCGGTGTAGGCCTCTATCAGGCCTTCGAAAGTGGCACCGCCTGTGACAGATAAACTTTTGGTGGTCGGCCCCATGGCGCCTGCCACGAAGCGCGGCCACTCTGGTGTACTGAACTTCTCGGCTGCTTTCCTGGCGAGGACTGCCGCCTGGCGATTCAGCGTGCGGGCGAGGTGACCCAAGCCGTATTCATCGAGCACCAGCGGCGTCGCGCCAAACGTATTGGTTTCAATGACGTCGGCTCCGGCAGCGAGGTACGCCTCGTGAATGCCGCGAATCACATCTGGTCGCGTCACGGTTAAGTATTCGTTGCACCCGTCGTACAGTGCTCCCCCGAAATCTTCTTCCGTGAGAGATTGACGTTGAATCATGGTTCCCATGGCGCCGTCAAGGACGAGAATCTTGTTGGTCAGCGCAGTTTCCAGTTGAGTCCCCATACGGACATCCCCCTGATTGTTCTCTGTGAGCGATTTGCAAATCGCTGGTCTGTATATAGCACCTCATCCACCTGTACACAAAAAGCGCCCAAAAGGGCGCTCGTACGACGACGTATCACCCTTATCTTCCGAATCCGTGTGTATCATCGCACACACGGTTCGCTGGAATTGGCACCTCGTGCATTTTACACAGGTTGCCGGGCTTCATAGGGCCAGTCCCTCAGCCACTCTTGATAAGGTATCAAGTTTGATGTTGCGTTTTGCAAAATTTTATTGAAGTGTTTCAGCGCGATGAAACCTTGCTTTCCAGTGTTGCACGAAACACTACAGGTGGTGCGCAACCAAGCTGATGTCGGTATTTTGCGAAACACTGAATTTATACGAAGTATATCACAGATTTTGCGTTTGTACAGTAGATTGCTTCCCGGTCCTTGGTTGGAGTACGCCTATTCGACTGGCCCCGGCCCCTTGCCCGGCTGAAACGCCCTCCGCTCACGCAGGATGACAATTACAAACTGCGCACCATGCCTCCGTCGACCAGGATGGATTGTCCTGTGATGTATCCGTTCGCTGCCGATCCCAGAAACACGGCCAACGCTGCAAACTCGTCCGGATGCCCGTAGCGCCCCAAGGGGATTTGCGACTTCCTAAGCGCCTCAACTTCTTCTATCGAAATTCCCTTTCGCTTTGCGAAACTTGCGTCCAATGCAGCCACCCGATCCGTAGCGATGCGGCCGGGTCCAAGCGTGTTCACCAGAATATTGTCTTTCGCCAACTCCGTCGCCAATGATTTGGAGAGACCCGCAATCGCGGCGCGGAAGGTATTGGACAAGATCAGGTTGTCAATCGGTTGCTTGATGGAGGAGGAAGCAAAATTGACAATCCGCCCCCACTGTTGCGCTCGCATGTGCGGCAACGCCAGTCGCACCGCGCGTACCACGCTCATTAACGACAACTGAAATGCATCTTCCCACTGTTGCAATGTCACTGAATCGAACGAACCTTCCGCGGGTCCACCCGCGTTGTTGATCAAAATGTCAACGCCCCCAAACGTCTGTTCGACCTCCGCGAATGTCCGTTCGATGTCCTCTGGCACGGATACGTCCGCCACACACCACGCGACATGAACATTGCCTGTGTCGCGGCGAATTTCATCTACAGCCCGCTCCAGCGCCGCGGCACTGCGACTGGTCAACATAACTCGAGCACCTTCTGCAGCAAACTTTTTCGCCGTCGCAAAACCTAAGCCACGACTGGCTGCAGTCACAAGCACTGTTTTGTTGGTTACACCGAGTTCCACGTGACATCCCCCTATCTTCTCGTCTCCCGTACTATCATACACCCAATTGTCCAACTCATTGTGCTTACACATCTACAATGACCGATGCAACACAGACAGTGCCTTTAGTCCGGCAATGGTTTCACAGGTTTGGCGCCACAGCGCGTGTCGTGGATGAGATCCCTGTCTCCCCGCTCGCCGCCGCCCAGAACAATTGGCGCTTGCACCATATCCCCCAACAATGGTGTTTCCCGCCTCCGTAGAAGTCGTCGCCAATGGGCCCACTTCCCAAAAAGGTTTTCAGAATCCTACCACATCGCCAGCGACATCGACGCACAGCGTTTTCCAACATTCCGTTACAGTGGTTCGCCGCTAATAAACTACTTCACAGAAATTTATTCTAAAACAAAGGCGCCCGAGGGGCGCCTTTGTTTTACAAGTTCTCTGGATTGGTGGTTCCGGCCTCTACATTGACACGCTCCTCCTGATGTGGGATTTCTGGAGCAATGCCACCTTCGTCCCGCATCCGGTCAATGCCGTCCACGACAGATTCGAGGATCACGGCGTCTAGTGCTTGATGGCCCGCCCTCTCAGAATCGGTGTCGATATCAGATTTGCGCTTGTTCATGTTTGCCCCCCTCCCCATTACCATGACCGTACGCCGTGGTCTTCATTCTCACTCGGCATGTTGTCATTCCTAAAAACAAAAAGGGAGTCCGAGGACTCCCTGGGGTGTGAAACTTCACAGTGCCATGCTTGATTCAGTTGGAGCGACGGCCCAGGTGCGGCACATTCGCCCGGTGAATCTGCTTCCACGGTATCGGCGTTAACGCAGCGTCGTGAAACGCCCGGTCATGCCGCCCTACGATAGCCTCGTAGCGGTCATTGCTCAGCAGTGCGCCAGAAAACGTGAGTGCATCGTTATGGTTTTCCGTGTGTTCGTTTGACATGTAAGCCACCCCCCGTTGTATGGTGTACCCATTCCTCAGGGGTTTCATCCCACATCAAAAGGAGACCTTTTCACGGATCCACGCATTAAGGTCCGCAATCGGAACGCGCGACTGTTCCATCGTGTCCCGGTCGCGGATGGTTACGCAACCGTCTTCCTCGGACTGAAAGTCGTACGTAATACAAAACGGCGTGCCAATCTCATCGTGACGACGGTACCGTTTCCCGATGGAACCAGAGTCGTCATAGTCCACCATGAATTCCTTCACCAATTGTTCGTACACCTTTGTCGCACCGTCAGCGAGCTTCTTGCTCAACGGGAACACAGCCGCTTTGTATGGCGCAATCGCCGGATGAAAATGCAGCACCGTGCGCACATCGCCAGCTTCCAAGGTTTGCTCCTCGTAAGCGTCCGCAAAGATGGCCAGCAACAGTCGATCCGCGCCGATAGAAGGCTCAATCACGTAAGGCACGAATGGCTCTTTTCCCTCCTCGGACACTGTGAAATCTTCATGAGAGTACTCCTGATGCTGCGTCAAATCGTAATTGGTCCTATCCGCTACCCCGAGCAACTCACCCCAACCAAATGGGAAATTGTACTCCACGTCCGTTGTCGCGGAACTATAGTGAGAAAGCTGTTCCTTCTCGTGGTCGCGCAGCCGCAGATTTTCCTTTTTCAGGCCTAGCGACAGCAGCCAGTCGTAGCAGAACTGACGCCAATAGGAAAACCACTCTACATCAGAGCCTGGTTCACAGAAAAACTCGAGCTCCATCTGCTCAAACTCGCGAGTGCGGAAAATAAAGTTGCCCGGCGTGATCTCGTTGCGAAAACTCTTCCCGATTTGGCCGATGCCGAACGGCAGCTTCTTCCGCATGGTGCGCTGCACGTGCTTAAAATTCACAAATATCCCCTGCGCCGTCTCCGGCCGCAAAAAGATTTCGTTCGCGGCTTCATCCGTGACTCCCTGATGGGTTTTAAACATCATGTTGAACTGCCGAATTGGCGTAAATTCCTTGCTCCCACACACTGGGCACGAGACCTGGTATTCCTGGATAAGATTTTCCATCTCCGTGAACGAGAGCCCGTCCACAATCTTCTCAACGCCTTGCGCAGCCAGTGCATCTTCAATGAGCTTGTCGGCTCTGTGACGTGCCTTGCAAGACTTGCAGTCAATCATGGGGTCATTAAAGTTGCCGACGTGTCCCGAAGCCACCCAAACCTGGCGATTCATCAAAATCGCGGAGTCGAGCCCAACGTTGTAGGGAGACTCCTGGATAAACTTCTTCCACCAAGCCCGCTTAATGTTGTTCTTCAGTTCCACACCAAGCGGTCCGTAGTCCCACGTATTCGCAAGCCCGCCGTAAATGTCCGAGCCAGGAAAAATAAATCCTCTGTGTTTCGCGAGTGCAACGAGTTGTTCCATCGTGACTGTCATACATTTTCCTCCGTTCCCAAACTGCACATAGCGCTATGATACTTGATTTCACCGTCGGTGTCTAACGGTCAACGGCCACTTCGCACGAGACGGGCGGTCGCAAACGCTGTTTTGACGCAAAGAAATTCCCCACCGTATAATGGGCGAAGTAGAGGTAGCAGGCTAAGCCTGAAGTCCGTGTCAGCTGGGAGTGGGAAATGTGGATCATCATGGACATCAACGGACCATCGAAGCTGTGTTTTTAGACATCGATGGGACCATCTTTTACGACGGAACATTGATTGAGAGCGCCAAGGAGGCTGTTCGGCTGCTCCAAAGACAAAACATACGTGTCGCGCTGTGCACAGGACGCTCCATCCTACACACCACCGAAGTGCAACAGACACTGAACATTTCGCACGCCACGTACTTTAATGGGGGCTTAGCCATTTCGGACGGCGACGTTGTCTTATCTAGTCCGATGGAGGAAGATGTCGTACAGCGTGCAATTAATTTCAGCGAGCGGAACGACATTCCCATCATACTGCACTCCCTGTCCCGAACACTGGTCTTTCATCCGCTTCCCGACAAATACCTGCCCATCATCGAATCGTTCAAGTATCCACCGCTGCAACGAGTCTCGCGAAACGAATGGACCGCAGCCGAAGAACAGATCTACCAAATGAATTTGTTCATGAGCGGAACGTGGGACCAGAAAGTACAAAACGAATTCCCAGAATGTTTGCTATACCGATGGCATGATGAGGCCGTAGATCTGCAGAAGCGGGGCTGCGACAAAATTCACGGGGCGACGGCACTTCTCCATCGATGGAACATTTCAAAAGAACGCGCAATGCACATCGGTGACGGAGGTAACGATATACGGATGTTTCAAGAATTGGGTGTCTCTGTGGCGATGGGAAATGCCACTGACGAAGTCAAAAAGCACGCCAAACTTGAGACAGCACCAGCCTATGAGAATGGAGTCTACCTCGCCCTCAAACGGTTGCACCTCATACCGTAAATCATTCACTGGCTTTCGAATATGCGGGTATACGCGTGATTCAGTCGGAATGTGGTGAAAAGTGCCGGACCATGGCGCTTTTCATCATTCCCATGGGAATCACCCTTAACATGCATGCCTCAGGGGTTGGGTAAAACCAGCCTATCTCCCGGATGCAGGTCCGCCGACTGCAAATGATTCATTTCCATCATTTCATCTACAACGCCTCGAGGATCTCCGCCATGTGTCAAATGAGACGCAATGGACCAAAGGGTATCCCCTTGTTCCACAATGTACGAGCTGCGCTTCGTATACGCAGATGCAACACTCCCCGACTGATGGCACAACAACCCAATGCCAACGGTCCAACACACTGCGTACAACAGGAGAATCCCTGCAAGCCGACTCCTCCTGTTCTTGCGATGCGCGCCATGATGCCGATGGTACATCAATAATCCCCCTCACGAACATTTGTTCTGTTGGAGATTATATATACGAACATACGTTCCGTCAAGCCGCATGCGAACAAACGTTTGCAAACACTAGGGTGCGTTGGTATACTGTTACCAAGTTCAGTGAATCGGAGGAGTATTGCATTGACGAAGCTGTCTGAGCGACAACAAGCGATATTGGATTTTATTCGCCAAAACGTCCGTGAAAAGGGATACCCACCGTCCGTGCGCGAAATTGGCGAGGCGGTTGGTCTAGCTTCGAGTTCGACGGTTCACGGGCATCTCGAACGGTTACAAGTGAAAGGATATTTGCGGCGCGACCCCACCAAACCGAGAGCCATCGAATTGCTGGACGATTCTGCCTCCGACAGCGCATCGTTATCCCCGGAATCTGCGGTCATGGTTCCCATTGTGGGGAAGGTTACGGCCGGCCAGCCCATTACCGCCGTTGAAAACGTGGAGGACTATTTCCCCCTGCCGAGGAGCATGGCCAAAAATGACGACGTGTACCTGTTAAGAGTACAAGGCGACAGCATGATTGACGCAGGTATCTTTGACGGAGACTTTGTCATCGTTCGCCGCCAAGATTACGCGAACAACGGGGACATTGTGGTTGCCATGACTGAGGATGATGAAGCAACCGTGAAGAGGTTTTTCAAAGAAACGGATCACATTCGGTTGCAACCCGAGAACCCGAATATGGAACCCCTGCGCTACCACAATGTGTCCATTCTCGGAAAAGTGATAGGTGTCTTCCGTCAACTACACTAATTTCGTACTGTGTTCCCGTGTGACGCCGAGAGCTTCCGTGACGACCTTCGTCTAGGAAGCTCTTTTCGTTTTGAGGATAGCCTCGAGCAAAGCGAAACGGAACGCTGAGAGACTGTGTCCCTCAGTGATCAGATCTCTACAGACATGCCTTGGAACGTGCCACGGGGATACACGTCCATACTCCACCGATACAAATGCAGATTTTCGTACCGTCACTGAACTGGCCATATACTGCATGAAATCGACGAGCACACAACATATATGAACAACAAAAAACCACCCTCGCGATATCGAGGGTGGCTGAATGACGTGCGGCGATTCCAGGTACACATCGCGACGCCTTCACCGGGAAGGAGCGCCACGACGGTCCAACTGGCGTGTTCCCGCGCAACGCTTAATAATTATTGATGTACTGCTCCCGTTCCCACTCTGTCACTTGCGTGCGGAACATGTTCCACTCAATGGTCTTCGCTTCAACAAAGTGCGTGTAGACGTGTTCGCCCAGTGCCGAGACGATGACTTCATCTTTCGCGAGTTCTTCAAGAGCCTTGCCCAAGTTTTCCGGTAAGCTGCGAATGCCCGCTGTTTCCTTTTCTTCATCGCTCATGATGTAGATGTTGCGGTTGGTCGGCGGTACAAGCGGCAGTTCGCGGCGGATACCGTCGAGTCCCGCTGCGAGCATCGCTGCAATGGCGAGGTACGGATTTCCAGATGGATCTGGGCTACGCACTTCGATGCGCGTGCTGAGCCCACGAGCGGCAGGCACGCGAACGAGCGGAGAGCGGTTCTTCGCGGACCACGCTACGTAGCACGGTGCTTCATAGCCCGGCACCAGTCGCTTGTACGAGTTCACCAGCGGATTACAGATGGCTGTAAATGCCGGCGCGTGTTCCAGAATACCGGCCAGGAATTGACGAGCGGTTTCGCTCAATCCAAGTTCGTCGTTCTCATCATAGAACGCATTTTTGCCGCCCTTGAACAGCGACATATGGCAATGCATGCCGGATCCGTTGATCCCATACACCGGCTTTGGCATGAAGGTTGCGTGCAGCCCGTGTTTCCGCGCAATGGTTTTCACAACCAGTCGAAATGTCGCAATGTTGTCGGCTGCTTCAACCGCATCTGCGTACTTAAAGTCGATTTCATGCTGGCCTGGAGCCACTTCGTGGTGAGACGCCTCGATTTCGAAGCCCATTTCCTCGAGCGTCACGACAATCTCGCGACGGCAGTTTCCGCCCAAGTCGAGCGGTGCCCAGTCGAAGTACCCGCCTTCGTCGTTGACCTCTGGCGTCGGACGTCCGTTGCTGTCCAGTTTAAACAGAAAGAATTCCGGCTCTGGACCAACGTTGAACGAATCGAAGCCCATTTGGCGCGCTTCGTTCAGGACGCGTTTCAAGACGCCGCGTGGATCACCAGGAAACGGTTCACCGCCCGGAAGATAGACGTCGCAGATCAGGCGGGCCACTTTCCCCTGTCCTTCCGTCCAAGGGAAGATCAGCCATGTGGACAGGTCTGGCACGAGGTACATGTCGGATTCTTCAATCCGTACAAACCCTTCAATCGAAGAGCCGTCGAACATGATTTTGTTGTCCAGCGCCTTCGGCAGTTCGTCCACCGGAATCTCCACGTTCTTGATGACGCCGAGCAGATCCGTAAACTGCAGTCGAACGAATCGAACGTCGTTGTCCTTGGCAAATGCCAAGATTTCTTCCTTACTGTACTGCTTGCGCATCGACAGTCCTCCTCTGCCTATGTAGCTTCCGCGGGTCACTTCCGGCGATAAAATCTGGAGAGCTCACCTTGAAATTCATGACTCCCAGCGTCGGGGCGACCTAGCATTTGCTGCTGCATCCACTTGTACAGGTCTCGGTCTGTAGGTTCATTCCGCTTTGCGTCCGAGGTCCCGTTCGCCCCTCGAGCCAACTGCGCCTTCACGCCTGCCATGTTGAGTCCTCGGTCGAGCCAACTGCGTACTTCGAGCAGACGCTCGACATCGTGGAACGAAAACAAGCGTTGGTTACCTTCACTTCGCGCCGGTTTCACCAACCCATGTTGTTCGTAATAACGAATTTGCCGTGCAGACAAACCCGTAAGTTTCTGAACAATCCCTATGGGAAACAGCGGCATTTGCTTTCTCGCGTGAAGGTCCACAAGCGTTCCCCTCCAAGTACCTGGTCGCAGACATCGTAACACTGAACACGGGCATCGCGCAATACATATGTAAGATTTACTTACATCAATTCGTCAACATGAGTGACGCCGCTATCTTTTCTATCGCAATGTAGGCATGTTCGTATGTCAGGCCCCCCTGCATGTACCCAATGTACGGCTCGCGCATTGGCGCATCTGCAGACAATTCGAGCGATCCCCCTTGTACAAATGCGCCTGCAGCCATCACAACATCGTCTTCGTATCCGGCCATCGGCGCGGCTTCTGGACGCACGTAAGAGTCTACGGGGGCGCTACTCTGTACCGCCCGGCAGAAAGCCAACAGACGAGCGCGCGACCCGAACTTGGCGGTCACAATGATATCGGATCTCGGTTCATCCCACGCAGGTGACACTTCCAGTCCCAGCGATGCCAGCACATGAGACGCTAAAATGGAACTTTTGACCGCTTGGCTGACGGTGTGGGGCGCCAGGAACAGTGCCTGATAGAACTCGCGCAGAAACGAATGCGTCGGGCCCGCTTCCGCACCCACCCCAGGTGCCGTAAGCCCCGCTGCAATCCCTTCCATCCAGCGCGCTTTGCCCACAATATACCCACCTGTGGATGCGATGCCCGCCCCCGGATTCTTAATGAGGGAACCTGCGGCTAAGTCTGCCCCGACGTCGGTCGGTTCAAACCGCTCCACGAATTCCCCATAACAATTGTCGACAGCGATGCACACGTCCGGCCGACGTTTGCGTACAGCCGCAAATGCCTGCTCGAGCGCGGACACGGACAACGCGGGTCTGTCGCTGTATCCGCGCGACCGCTGAAACATGACCACTTTCGTATTGTCCCGGAGTGCACCCAGGACCGCCTCCACATCGATGGATCCGTCAGCCCCAAGCGAGACAATCGTGTGCTGGATGCCCCACTCTGCAAGGCTGCCTACTGCCGGGCGAATGCCCACCACCGCCTCCAGCGTGTCGTACGGAGCTCCAGTCGCAAACAAAAGGTGATCTCCGGGGCGTAGCACACCGAACAGCATCAGTTTCAACGCGTGGGTTCCCGAGACAATTTGCGGTCTCACCAAAGCGGCTTCCGCACCAAAGACGCGCGCGTATATTCTCTCCAGTTTGTCTCGGCCTTCATCAGAAAGACCATACCCGGTGGAACCTTGAAAGTCAGCGGCGCTCACTTTCTCCTGCCAAAACGCCTCCAGCACCTTTCTCTGATTGTGTTTCGCAATCGCGTCCACATCCTGAAACGCCGACTGAACGCACTGCTCCGAGTGTGCGACCAGTTCACGAGCTTTGTTGATCAATTCCATTTCAAACTCCCTTCACCAAGACCTTCGCGTCTTACGACGGCGGAAGGCCTTCCTTCCACGCCACATCGAATCCTCTATCTGCGACCATCCACTGCAACACATTCCTGGCCGAGCGCCGCTCCACGGCCACCGTGGCCTCTATGTGCGCGTCATCCACCGGCCGAACGTCCACGACCGCCCCGAGTTTAGCGAACTCCACTGACAACACAGAAGACGTTGGACCGCGAACCACCAGTTCCACCCGGTCGAGCCCAAGTTGTCGTTCAACCGCTGCGTACAGTGCATCCATGTTCAAACCCGTTGCAGCAGAACCATGTAGGCTGAGGACAGCACGCATGTCGGGCGGCGGCGGTGTCAGAGCGAGATCCATCTTGTTGAAAAACGTAATCACGGGCTTGTCCAAGGCGTGAATCTCTTGCAGCACGTTGTATGTCGCAGACATCCGCTGCTGCAAAGGCGTGGCACCGTCCACGACGTGGACAATTAAGTCGGCTGCCAGGACTTCTTCGAGTGTCGCGCGAAACGCCTCCACCAGTAGATGTGGCAAGTCTTGCACAAACCCGACGGTATCCAGAAGCACGATGTCAGCGGTGGGTCCGCAGCGTACTTTGCGAGCCACTGGTTGGAGTGTGTCAAATAGGCGATCCTGACCCTGCATCGCGGGCTTGGTACCTTTGTCCGCCGTCCACCTCTGCAACAAGGTGGACTTGCCTGCGTTGGTGTAGCCTACCAGCGCCACGACCGGAACGGACTTGGCCCGTTTGCTTCGCTGTGTCGCCCGGTAGGTGTGTATTTGTTTGAGCGCAGCGCGAAGATGGTCGATGCGTTGGCGAATGCGACGTCGGTCCGTCTCCAGCTTGGTTTCACCGGGGCCTCTCGTACCGATACCGCCCCCCAACCGAGACATCTCAACACCTCGGCCGGTTAGACGCGGAAGTAAGTACTGCAACTGGGCAATTTCAACCTGCAATCGCCCTTCGCGAGAACGAGCGCGCAGCGCGAAAATATCCAAGATGAGCTGCGTCCGGTCAATGACGCGACAGCCTAGCTGCGCCTCGAGATTCCGCACTTGTCCTGGGCTCAATTCACCGTCGAACACCACGACGTCGACTTCTCTTTCGGCAATCCATTGGGCCATTTCCGCCACTTTACCGGAACCAAGATAGAGTCCGGCGTCCACGCTGCGACGAACCTGGACAAATGCCTCCACCACCTGGCCACCGGCGGCTTCGCACAGACCCACCAGTTCGTCCAGTCTGGCACGAAAGGCTTGTTCGCTCTCGCTTGGATTGCGTCGGCACCCAATCACCACACTTTGCACTGTCGTCTCGGTCACCTGATCACCTCTTCGCGCTCATTGTACCACGTCGCGTGAGTGGACACGCTGTTACAGATAGGACAGTTCCCTTTCTCCAAGGCGTCCATCCGCAGTCGCAGTGGCGCCTCGCAAAGGGCCGCGGAGCGCCCCTCCTTGTGCCCCATACGGCGGCCAATGGAATAGGCAAACAAACCCACAAAACAGACAGCCAACCAACCGATGATGATGACTTCCGCAGACATTACAAGTGTACCCCATTGTCTTCGTCCAAGGCTTGCCACAGTGTGCTCGTGGTCGCTTCCGACAACATCGTGAGCATTGTCAGGGCAATGAACCCGAGTGCCGTCCACCACGCGTTCAACAGGATGGCAGCGCACATTACAATCAGGGTCAACAATGTCGTTTCCACCACGCCGATACGCAAAGCCATGTTGCGCTGCCCCGTCTTGTGGTCAGTCATCCGATCCACAAGATCATCCAACCAGTCAAACATCGCCATCAAGCACGCGCCCCACAGAGCGATGTGCCATCCAACCAATAGCGTCGACAACCCGAACGCAACGATGATTTCGATGAATGCGGGTACCCGCGTAGGCAGTTTCTCCCGCCAGGTTGTGAGCATCCCGGCCGCGTAACTTCCGAAGAAGACGGAAATCGTGATGTCAAGGTTGAGGTACGCAGCCAACAAGCCGAGCACAAGCGCGTACGGCAGGGTACCTCGCGACAGCTTGACCGCCAGCGTGTGCTTTCCGCGGCAGATATCGTACTCAGCGTCCAGGTAATCATCCATCAGTTTGATGGTCGCACCGGCCAGTACAAGGCACAGAAGCGTTCGCCCGACTTCAAGCAAATCGCCATACATGTTGTTTCACCTCCCGAAACCCAGTTCCGTACAGCGCTGAAATCGGAATGACGCGGTGCCTCGAGAACCGCTGGCATAGGTGGCGATAGCCCTGCTTCGCGTCTGGAAGGTCCATCTTGTTGGCAAGAATCAGGTAGCCGGATTGGAGAGTCCCGAAATTCGACAGCTGTTCATCCAGGGCGTCCCATGTGGAACCAAACGCAGGCCTCCCCGCGGCGTGAGAAGTGTGCTTTCCAATGTCGGATGCATCTACGACATGAAGAATGACTCGGGCAGTCATCATGGCTTTCAGCGTCTGGGCCATGGCCTCCCGGACCTCAGCCTCCGGATGGATGCCGTCTGTCAACCCCGTTGTGTCCGAAAGCAACAGCTGATGTCTTCCCTTGCCACGCGGAAAATCGACGGCGACCGATTGCAAGTTACGTGTCCGATGGGGGACGGGCCCGGACAGCGTCGCTTCCGCTTCCGAGAGTGACATGCGTTTGTGTTCGGTTCGTCCGTCCGTGCGCTCCATCAGCCACTGTAATTCCTTTATCCCCATGTATCTGGCAAAATGGATGCAGAACAACGTCTTACCCACATTGGTCTTACCAATAATTAACCCTCGGTTCACGTTGCAATTCCCTCCCATCGGAAGTCTTGGGGTTGCAGCGTCATTGCCGCCTCACGATTGATCTCCACGACGTCAAACAACCGGACCGCATGCTGACGAATGGCGCGCTCTACGAGGTTTCGAACAAACCGGGCATTGCTAAAATTCCGTCCGCTTCGTCCCTGAACCACAGACTCCAGGTGGCGGCGAAGTTTGAGTTCGGCCTCTGCGCTAATGGTGTACTGTCGACCCGCAGCATTGCGCCGTGCAATCTCGACCAAAGATCTGATGTCGTAGTTTGGGAACGTCAAGTGAATCGGAAACCGGCTCGGCAGTCCCGGATTCGTTGACAGAAACCACTCCATCTCCTGTTCGTAACCAGCGATAATCGCGATGAACTGGTCTCGGTAATCTTCCATGCTCTTCACCAGACAATCGATGGCCTCTCTTCCGAAGTCCTTCTCGCCCCCCCGGGCAAGGGAGTACGCTTCGTCGATGAAGAGGACTCCACCGAGCGCTTTTTTCACCATTTCCCGCGTCTTTTGCGCTGTGTGACCAATGTATTCACCCACCAAATCGGCGCGTTCTACCTCTACTAGATGGCCTTTCTCGAGCATGCCGCACTCATGAAACATCTTCGCCAACAAACGAGCGACCGTCGTCTTTCCAGTTCCAGGATTTCCCTTGAACACCATGTGCAGGACGACAGGCTCGGATTTCAAATGGAGCTGTTGCCGTCGCTGCTGCATGTACAGGTACGCGAAGATCTCGCGTACGATGGACTTCACTTGATGTAATCCCACCAGTTCATCCAGTTCTCCCAGAATGGAGTGAAGGCGTTCCTTAGAAACCCCTGGTCGAACGGTCTCTGCCATTTGCGAATTCCCACTCATCATTTGCAGCGCTTCGGACAGCGCAATTTGTCCTTGGCGATACTGGTCCACCACGCTGTTCGCCGAAGACGTCCGCGTGTTGTTTCGCTTGGTTTCCACCGGCAACATCCATCACCTCAGTTCGAGCCCAATCCCATCGTGGGCCGGTGGTTGGTACACAGCCCTTATCTGGAATGTGCGCGCAGGATAACGTATGCAGCAGGAGCGTTCTGGGTGATGGCCCATATCCAAGCCCGAAGTCAATAAAAAATCCCGGTTTGTCAGACCGGGAACTGCGAGTACGCGCCACCTCAGCCTTTGCGGCGCATGTGTTTGGGTTTGAAGACAGGCGGCCTGCCCGTGACGGACGAGATGGGCCGCCGAAACAAAATCTCACGCATCCCGTTCCTCCACTGAAACGGTATGAGCGGCCACAAGTAGGGAATGCCAAACGACTTCGTCCGGGACAAAACAACGAACCACACCACGGTTGCGAAGAGAAGGCCCCACCCCCGAAACAGCGCTGTACAGACAATAATCCAATATCGCGAAAGTTCGTTCGCCATGGCCAACTCAAACGATGTTGTGGCAAATTGAGCAGTCATCACAAACCCCATGTACACCAAGACTTCGGGCTGCAACAAGTGAATCTGCGTTGAAAATTGACCAAACAAGAGCGCTGCTACAATACTCACGCCGGAAGCTAAAGTGGCCGGCGTGTTGACAAGCGCCAAGCGCAATATGTCCAATGCGATGTCAGCGACAATCAGCTCAACCCAGAGCGGTAATGGATCCGCCCTGCTGGCGATGAAAAAATTCAGCTGTTTTGGCATGATGTCTGGGTGGGCGTTCACCACCAAGAACACACCCGGCATGAATATACTGGAGATGACCGCGAGTAGAATCACCCATCGGAGGAAGGTGCCGAGGGCAGGATTGGAGTGGTATTCTTCGGGATGCTGCAAATGCTGAAAGAACGTGATAGGCGCGATGATCACTTCCGGACTCGTATCCACCACAATGAGCACGTGCCCATCCAACAACGCCGTCGTTGCAACGTCTGGCCGCTCGGTAAAACGCACAATCGGGTACGGATTCCACTTCACATTTCCAATCAACTCCGTCACCGCTTGATCCGCCATCGCCAACGCGTCTACGTTGATGGCCTTGAGCTTCTTCCGAATATCATCGACCAGATTCTCGTTGGTGACATCCTGCAAATACAGTAAACTCACGTCAGTCTGCGACCGCGTTCCAACCTGCATGAGTTCAATGCGCAGGCGTGGATCGCGAAGACGTCTTCGAATCATAGCCACGTTCATGAGCATGGTCTCCGTAAAGGCATCCTGCGGCCCCCGAATGACGCGCTCTACTTGTGGCGTGCTGATGCTTCGCATGGGGTAAACTCGAGTGTCCACAAGTAGGACATCCTGACACCCGTCGATGAACGTGACCATTGGGCCGGATAGGATGAACCGAATCGCGTCCGACATTTTGTCGACCACTTGCACCTGCACGAACGGTAGATGGGTGTTGAGATACTCCATAAGCTCGTGAACGCTGAATCCTTGGTCTGACTTGCGTTCACGCACGAAATCTCCTACTGTTTTTTCGAAGTTTTGCAGCAAGATTAAGACGTGCGTGGTCATGAAGAAACCGTTCATGATATACGTAGCCATGTGGACGTCCCCAAATCGGAACGGTTTTTGTATGATGTCCCACGTCGTACCGATGCCAAGTAAATCGTTCACAAAACGGACATTCTCGTGTAAGTCAGACGATATATTGGTTTGTTCCGCGCGCTCCATGGCAGTCGTCATGCCGTACAGTCCGCCTTTCCGCCGTTCATTCTCCTCGGTAGACTTCCCCGGGCGTGCCCATACCATGCGAACACACGACTTGAACAACAATCGTACCGAACTTGAAAACCGCAACACCACGTACACTTCAAACGACTCTACAAATAGAAAAAGAGAGCCTCGACAACGCGAGACTCTCTTCAAACACCGATATGGCGGAGTGAGACGGATTCGAACCGTCGATACGGTATTACCCGTATACTCGCTTAGCAGGCGAGCGCCTTCGACCTACTCGGCCATCACTCCACATTGGTGGGCGGTAACGGGCTCGAACCGCTGACCCCCTGCTTGTAAGGCAGGTGCTCTCCCAACTGAGCTAACCGCCCGCAGTCACGCAGGACCACGCAACACGAAATTCAACTTGGTGACCCCAAGGGGATTCGAACCCCTGTTACCGCCGTGAAAGGGCGGTGTCTTAACCACTTGACCATGGGGCCATCATCAGTGGAGCTCCCAATCGGATTTGAACCGATGACCTCATCCTTACCATGGATGCGCTCTGCCGACTGAGCTATGGGAGCACTGGCTCCCCGAGTAGGATTCGAACCTACGACCCTCCGGTTAACAGCCGGATGCTCTACCGCTGAGCTATCGAGGAATATCAACAACATTTCTGCGTGGGCGTGAGAGCGAAACGATCCACATCTCTACCTTACGCAGGTATGATGGTGGAGGTAGACGGATTCGAACCGACGACCCCCTGCTTGCAAGGCAGGTGCTCTCCCAACTGAGCTATACCCCCATAACCACCTGCAAACCCTACAAAATACACGGAAACCGTGCAATACGAGGGTTGGTCGGAGCAGCGGGATTTGAACCCACGACCTCCTGCTCCCAAGGCAGGCGCGCTACCAAGCTGCGCTATGCTCCGTGGCGTGCCCGGAGAGATTCGAACTCCCGACCTCTTGATTCGTAGTCAAGCGCTCTATCCAGCTGAGCTACGGGCACATATTGCGGTCCAAAGGACCGTTGGCTGGGGAGGAAGGGTTCGAACCTTCGCATGACGGAGTCAAAGTCCGTTGCCTTACCACTTGGCTACTCCCCATCAAGATGTGGGGTGAGTAGTGGGAATCGAACCCACGAATGCCGGAACCACAATCCGGTGCGTTAACCACTTCGCCATACTCACCATGGCAGGGGCGGCAGGATTCGAACCCACGACATGCGGTTTTGGAGACCGCCGTTCTACCAGCTGAACTACGCCCCTATCGCCGTGTTACACGGCATCTGGTGGAGGGGGAAGGATTCGAACCTTCGAAGCTTTCGCAACGGATTTACAGTCCGCCCCATTTGGCCACTTTGGTACCCCTCCGTAGTGGAGCCAGCGACAGGAATCGAACCTGCGACCTACTGATTACAAGTCAGTTGCTCTACCTGCTGAGCTACGCTGGCGCCGCGACGAGATATAAGTTAACACATCCAAAACATCGTTGTCAACGCCGTTTTGCACACTTTTTACTCACAAAATTCACCAATTACTCCCCATTGTTTTGCTCCAGGTTCAAGGAGACACTGCGCACCGGCGTGAACGTGGAAATGGCGTGTTTGTAAATCATCTGTTGCTTCCCGTCGGCTTCGAGCACAATGGTGAAGTTGTCAAAGGCTTTCACCATGCCCCTTATTTGAAATCCGTTGACCAGATACACTGTCACCAGGACTTTGTCCTTCCGAATCTGATTCAAAAACGTATCTTGAATGTTGATAGGTTGTTTGCTCATGGATGTGCCCTTCTTTCACCACAGAGTCGTACTTAACACTTATTCTCGGCTGGCGTTCCGAATTCCTGCTAACATTTGCCGCCCAATTGTCAAAATGTCTTGTAAATCGTCGCTACGAATACCACCTTTTTCGTCCAAGTGCAACCAACGCACGCGGGGATCGCGCCGGAACCACGAAAGTTGGCGTTTGACGAAGCGGCGAGTTGCCATTTTGATATCCGCCACGGCTTGCTCGAGTGAGACTTCCCCGTCCAGATAGGTCAGCAGTTCCTTGTAGCCAATCGCCTGCATGGACGTGAGATTCCGGTGGTACCCAAGGCGTCGCAACTCTGCGACTTCCTCCAACAGCCCGATTTCCATCATTCTATCCACACGTGCGTTCACGCGTTCATACAGCACTTCCCTATCCGCAGTTAATCCGAATTGCTCCGTCCAATACCGGCCACCTTTCACTCGCCAGTCGTAGTGCGCGGATAAGGGCTTCCCCCCCAATTCGAACACTTCCAGCGCGCGAATGACGCGCCGCGTATCGTTTGGGTGAAGTCGCGCTGCAGAGGCCGGATCACGTTCGCGAAGCGCCTGGTGCAGCGCTTCCGGTCCGTGCTGCTGTAAATAGGAGAACCAGCGCCGACGAACCTCTTCAGAACCCTCCTCCTCTGCAAACGACAGGTCTTCCGTGATAGCGCGAATGTAGAGCCCAGTTCCTCCGACCACGATGGGAAGATTTCCCCGCGCGTGAATCTCCGAAATGGCCGCATCCGCACGTTGCACCCAGTCGGCGACGGTAAAACGCACGTCGGGAGACACGAGGTCCAACAAGTGGTGTGGAACCCCTTGTTGCTCCTCCCGGGTGACTTTCGCCGTCCCAATGTCCATCCCCCGATACACCTGCATCGAGTCAGCCGACAGCACCTCTCCTGACAGATGCTTGGCCAGCTCAATCCCCAGCGCACTCTTTCCGGTGGCCGTGGGGCCGACGATACACAGTACAGGCGGCTTACTGACATCCATGACGGTTCTCCTTCCTCCATACGCCGAAAGCAAACTTTGCACGCGGTTTGTCTGGCACCACGCCAAACCGCTCAAATTCACCAAAACCAGGTCGTTCTTTCAACACCACTGCCCTACGTGCAACCCTTTTCGCTGCCTCCCAGGCCTCGTGTGACAGCGGCGAAGGGTTGGTGATGGACCGAGCACTCTCCAAATTGGACGACGCATTGTGCAGAGGGCTGCGAAACATGGGGTCAAAATAGACAATATCCACCGCACCCTCGTCCATCGCTCGAAGCAGCTCGAGGTGATTGCCGACGTGGACCTCCACGCGCTCCAATGCTTCCACCACAAACGGGTGCAAGTGTCTTTCGTACACCTGTGCGTACTGGAATAACCTGGCCAGCAACAGAGATGACTCCACAGCGATGACGCGGCCGTTTGGCCCCACCGCTTCTGCCAAGACCAAGCTATCGCTGCCCAGTCCCATGGTCGCGTCGAGGACCACGTCGCCGGCCTGCACATTGGCCACCGTCACAAGCCGATCCGCACCTCCCTTACGCAGTTGCGAGATGCGTTGATGGGCCATCCCTGGGTGAAAAAACAGCGGGTGGTCGAGATCTTCCCTGAAGAAGATGCGTATTGGCTCGTCCGCTACAATCACCGCGTCGGCGCAGGATTTTCGGAAAATGGAGGCCAAGCTGTCTTTCCTCCGCGAGATGGTTTTACATCCGAACCACTTCGCTACGCGCTCCATACGCTCCACATTGGCTCCATCCACACGCACCGGCGTGGTCGCAACCAACGCCAACGGCCAATCAGCCATACCGGGATTCCTCTGACCGATGGAACTAGACAATGCGCCGAAACTCCTTTTCCAGGTCGTGCGAAGAAAGTCGAATAAAGACGGGTCGGCCATGCGGACAGTGGAATGGATCCTCCAACGTCGACAACGCCTCGCACAAAGCGTCAATCTCCATGCTGGATAGGTATTCGTTGGCCTTGACAGCCGCTTTACAGGCCTTGGTGACCACGCGTTCCCGCAGTACATCGCGAACATCTGACTTGCCGGTCGCCTCGGCCAGCGCTTGTAAGAAGTCATCGACGAGGCGGGGGTAGTCCAGCCCCTCCCATATACCTGGGATGCTCCGCAACAACACCTCGCGACCCCCAAACGGTTCAAACACGAGACCCATCTCCGCGAGTAACTCCATATTGTCGTGCACAGCCGTGAATTGCTGTCCAGACAGTGTCAAGGTCAGCGGAGTAAGCAGTTGAATGGACTGCACTTCGGTCTCCTGCATGCGCTTGCTGAACTTTTCGTAGAGCACCCGCTCGTGGGCTGCGTGCTGGTCAATGATATAAAGGTTCTCCCCGTCGTCGGCGACAATGTACATACCGAGCGCTTGTCCAATGGGCCGCAACTTCCAATCGGATGGGCGCGGTTCCACGGAGGCAGACGGGGACTGTGTCGACGCCGAGTCCTCGTACACTGCGGACGATTCCTGAGACACCGCCAAATCCGTCTTGTCGGCTTGCGCATCCGAGAATTCCGGGTTCGGCAACAAAACCCGCTTCCACGCGTCGCCGGACACTCGCCCTTCCCCTTGCGGCCTGCCGTTGACGCGAGAACCTTGTGTCGACGTCACTGCGGTCTCCAGGTGTGTATGAGCGTATGCTTCTCGCGCGGGAGCGGGCGGTATATGATACGACGGCTTTTGCTCTGTGGCACTGAACGAGAGTTGAGTCTGTACGGATGGTTGCGGACGTTGCGCAGGTTTCCCTCCCGGCAATGACACTGTCGGTACCAAAAACGCTTCGTCCAAGGCCTCATGTACCGCTTGTTGGACCAGTTGTACCAGGTCCCGCTCCTCACTGAACCGGACTTCCGCTTTGTGTGGATGGATGTTGACATCGACCAACGTCGGATCCATCTGAATATGAATGGCGTACATCGGATGTTTGCCGACCATCAAGCGATGCCCGTAGCCAGCCACCACAGCCTGATGGATGGCGATATTCCGTATGGGACGCTGGTTGATGTACAGGCGGGCGTGGCTTCGGCTGGACTTCGACTGGGTCGGACGGCCCACCCATCCGGTCACCTTGTAATCGGCTGACTCCTTCGCAATGCGCAAGAACTGCTTGGCCTCGCCCACGCCGTACAAGGCAGCCAGCACGTCCAATACGTCTCCCCGTCCGCTCGTGCGAAACACGGTGTGACCGCTGACGTCACATCGAAATGCGACGTCCGGCCTTGCGAGCGCCGCCTGATGTACGACGTCGATGCAACGGGCCTGTTCGGTCGCAACGGATCGCAAGTATTTCAGGCGAGCAGGGGTGTTGTAAAAAAGGTCCCGGACTTCAATTTTCGTTCCGGGCGGCATCCCAATCGGGGTCGACTCTACGACCACGTCTCCGCCTTCCACAACCACCTGTATGCCGTGAGAGCTTTCGTGCGGTCGCGTCTGCAATGTCACTCGCGCTACGGCCGCGATGGACGCCAACGCTTCTCCCCGAAAGCCAAGGGTCGCAATGCGAAAGAGGTCGCGCTGGTGCTTGATTTTACTCGTGGCGTGGCGAGCAAACGCGAGTCTTGCGTCCTCTTCGTCCATACCACAACCGTCATCCTGGACGGTCATGCTGGCAATGCCGCCTTCCTCGAGTGACACGTAGATGGACTTAGCTCCGGCGTCCAGGCTGTTTTCCAGCAGCTCCTTCACGCAAGAGGCCGGTCGCTCCACGACTTCCCCCGCTGCGATTTGATTCGCTAGGATGTCGGGAAGGATTTGGATTTGCCCCATGACACAACCTCCTTCGCCTGTTGTACCAGTTCATCTAAGAGATTGATGGCCATCAGCGGCGTCAGCGTTTCCACTCGCGTGTTTGCAAGCTGCTGAAGCAGCGCTTCCTGTTTCCAATGAAATAAGGGCAACGGTGCGTCTTCCACCGGCTCTTCTGCGGCGGCCGCTTCGCGGACGTGATGTTCGTTCTCTAGCGCAGACGAGGCCGTCTCCCGGACTTGCAGCAACTCCGTCGCACGAGCAATGACGGACTCTGGGATGCCGGCGAGTTTCGCTACCTGAATCCCGTAACTCTTGTCTGCCGGACGTGGCACAACGGTGTGCAGGAAGGAAATACCTTCCTCTGTCTCGCGCACCAGCACCGAGTAATTGGCGGCACCCTCCAGTGCTTCAGCCTTCGCCGTCAGTTCGTGGTAGTGCGTGGCAAACAGGGTGAGCGGACGGCGACCCGGTTCCAGCAGCGCTTCCATCACGGCTTCCGCAATGCTCATGCCGTCGTAGGTGCTTGTCCCACGGCCAATTTCGTCGAGCAACACCAAGCTCCTATCCGTCGCCTGACGAAGAATCTGCGCCAGTTCGACCATTTCCACCATAAACGTGCTCTGACCAGCGGAAAGGTCGTCCGAAGCGCCGATGCGAGTGAAAATTCTATCCACCAACCCGACAACGGCTTCTCGCGCGGGCACAAAACAGCCGATGTGCGCCATCAGAACAATCAACGCCGTCTGGCGCATGTACGTGCTCTTCCCGGCCATGTTCGGACCGGTAATCAGCATCAAATCGCTGTCCTCACCCAGCGACACGTCATTCGGTACAAACGTTCCGGGCGATGCAGCTTCCACCACTGGGTGGCGTCCCTGAACAATGTGGATGCCTCGTTCATTACGGATGGTCGGTCTCGTGTAGTTGAATCGAATCGACACCGTAGCCATCGCGCAGAGGGCGTCAATGGCAGCGATGCACTCCGACGCGAGTTGAATGTCGCGCAACCTCTGCAACGTCTTGTCGCGGAGCTCGCAAAACAGTTCGTACTCTCGCTCCAAACTCCGCTCTTCGGCGTTTAAGATGTTCGCTTCCTGTACCTTCAATTCGGGCAACGTATAACGTTCACTGGACGCGAGGGTCTGGCGTCGCTCGTATTCAGCGGGTACCAGGTGGACATTCGCTTTGGAAACCTCAATGTAGTAACCAAACACCTTGTTGTATCCGATTTTCAGCGAACGAATACCGGTACGTTCGCGTTCTCTTTGTTCGAGGTTGGCCAGCCACTCCTTGGCAGAGGTGTTCATCGACCGAAGCCTGTCCAACTCCGCGTCCGCGCCCGGGCGAATCAGCCCGCCCTCTTTCAGCCCAAGTGGAGGTTGGTCCACAATGTAGTGGTCAATCTCACTCACCAACTCCGAAAAATCGGGGATGCGCGAGACAGTAGACCGGAGCAAATCACTCGACGTCGGTGATAACAGTTCCACAATCCGCGGCAACTTTGACAAGGACTGCCCGATGGCACGAAGATCTCTAGCATTGGCCGTACCAAACGAAATACGTCCTGCAAGGCGGTCGAGATCATACACGTCGCGCAAAAGTTCCCGCAACGATTCGCGCAAAAACACGTCTTCCACAAGCGTAGCTACGCCATCCAATCGCTCATCGATGGCCGCCTTGTCTGCCAGTGGCCGCTCAATCCATGCGCGTAAGAGGCGAGAGCCCATGGCAGTCTCGGTGGCATCCAACAACCCGTACAAGGATCCCTTCTTTTGCCGACCCCGACTGCTCTCAATCAGCTCCAGGTTGCGTTGTGCTGTGTAGTCCACGACCAAGTACCCGCGGCTCGCCACGTTTTTGGGTGTGCGCATGTGCACGAGGTGCTGGCGCTGCGTTTCTTCGACGTAAGACAACATCAGCCCGAGCGCTTCTGCCGCGATGGGCGATGTGTCCAATCCAAGCGGTACCAAGCTTGTGACCGCAAACTGTCGGTACAGATTCTCGTACGCCGCCTGCGACGCATGGCGTCCTTCGGGCAATCGTCCCAATCGACTCCCGTTGTCTTTACACCAATCGACGATGGCCTGGAAATCTGGATGTTCGTACTGACTGTCGTAAACCAACACCTCGGCTGGTGTCCACTGGGACAATAATTCTCGAAGTCCGTCCCCTGCGACCTCCGCATACCACGTGTCGCCCGTAGACACGTCCCCCATGCCGATGCCGTAACCCCCCCGCCTCTGGACGACCGCAGCCAGAATCCGATGGGCACTACCTTCGTCTCGCAAAGTGGTACCTGGGGTTACAATGCGCACGACATCTCGCTTCACCAGCCCTTTGGTTTGCTTGGGGTCTTCCAGCTGTTCGCAGATGGCTACGCAAAACCCCTGGTCTACGAGACGGTCGATATATTGTTCTGCCGCGTGAAATGGAACGCCGCACATCGGTACTCGCCCTTGACTTCCGGCGTCGCGCCCTGTGAGCGTGATGTCCAGGACTTTGCTGGCAGTGACAGCGTCGTCGAAAAAGAGCTCATAAAAATCACCGAGCCGAAACATCAGGAGTGCGTCCGGGTGCTGATTTTTAATCTCAAGGTATTGCTGCATCATGGGCGTCAATGCCAAAATTCCCACCACCGATGAAAGAAGTCTCTGCGCGTGGCACAGCGTCCCGCATTGCGAATCGCCGCATCCCCGCTGAAAACTGTCAAAAAAGCTACAGGTGTCCGCTGTCGATGTCGATTGGACACGGTTGTTCGACACCACAGCGCTGTAGCTGTCCGTCTATGTACGTGAGAGACGTACAGAACGCCATTTCGAGCCGTTCAATACGAGTTATCGCTGTATTGCAAATCGCTGGCAACACATTGGGTACATGCGAGAAGAAGCATCGCGGATACTGCAGAAGGGATAGCGAAGAGGGATCCCGTCACAAGTGAATCCCTCTTCGCAGCACTCCGCGCTCAGTGACCTTGTCCGCCGCAGGTACATCCCTGTCCGTCAGGTCCCTTTCCGCAACCCTGTTTGGGACCGAGTTCCACCGGTACCTTATCCGACAACCGAACCAACAATAGGTGCATGACGCCTTGCAGTAATTCGTTCAACTCCGCCTGCGCTTGCTTGTACTGCATGGCCACTGGAATCTCGTACAACTGTTCCTCAATCTCCTGAATTTCTGCCTGCAACTGTTGTACTTTCGGGTGATCCTCCGGCAGTGCGTGCGCCAAGCCGAGTCGATTGTTCGTCTTCAACTTCAGCGACTCGAACAACGCCTGCGCTTCTTCATGCCGCTCCATCTTCTCGCGCGCTTTCCAATACTGGCGAGCTGCCTCTGACTGGCAAATCATGTCCGCAATGGCGTCTGCCTTGGTCATCAAGTCCTCGGTCACGCCAATACCCCCTCGGGGCGCTCCACGAGGGTACCCATCAGTGTCCAGGTTTTCGGCTGCTCAATCCGAACGGAAACAGTCTGACCAGTGAGCCCCACGTCACCTTGAAACAACACCAACTTGTTTGTGCGCGTCCGGCCAGCGAGAACGTCCGGATTCGTCTTGCTTTCTCCCTCCACCAAAACGTCTACCACTTGTCCCGCCAGCGCTTGGTTTTTCGCCAGGCTGATGGCGTACTGTACCTCGTTCAAGCGCTGCAGACGAGCCTTCTTTTCCGACAGCGGCACGTCATCAGGAAACTTCGCCGCAGGTGTGTTTTCACGCGGCGAGTAGATAAAGGTAAACGCGTTGTCAAACTGGACCTCCTCGACCAACCGCAGCGTGTCCAAGAACTGCTCCTCCGTCTCGCCGGGGAAACCGACAATGATGTCCGTGGTCAAACTCACGCCAGGGATGGCCGTCCGAATCTTGTTCACCAGTTCAAGGTAGAACTCTCGCGTGTGGGACCGATTCATCCGCTTCAAAATCTGATTGTTGCCAGACTGAACAGGCAAATGAATATGTTCCACGACCTTGTCGCAGTCGGCCAAAGCCTGAATCAACTCGTCCGTGAAGTTCCACGGATTGGATGTCGTAAAGCGAATTCGCTCAATGCCATCGACATCATTGACTTGGCGAAGCAGTTTTGCAAACGTGACTGAACCTAAGTCGACGCCGTAGTCATTCACGTTTTGTCCAAGCAACGTGATCTCTTTCACACCGTCCGCTGCCAACTGCTGAACTTCTTGCAGAATGTCTTCTGGAAGTCGGCTGCGCTCTGCACCGCGCGTGTACGGCACAATACAGTACGTGCAGAACTTATTACAACCGTATTGGACATTGACCCAGGCGCGAATGTGGTCTTTGCGCGCCTTCGGAATATCTTCCACCGTTTCCGCCGCTTTGTCCCACACTTCGAGGATGGTCTCCTGGCTGTGCCGAGCGTTGGTCAACAACTGCGGCAAACGGTGAATGTTGTGGGTCCCGAAAACGACGTCCACCCAAGGGAATTTCTCCAAGACCATTTTCTGCACGCCTTTTTCCTGCGCCATGCACCCGCACAAGCCGAGAACCAGTTCTGGGTTTCGCGTCTTTAGCGGACGCAGCCGGCCAATTTCGCCAAACACCTTGTCTTCGGCGTTCTCGCGAACGGCGCAGGTGTTAAACAAGATGAAGTCCGCTTCGGCGTCTTCCTTTGCGGGTCGATACCCCATGGCTTGCAACAAGCCGGCCATCGTTTCCGTGTCATGCTCGTTCATCTGACAACCATAGGTCTTAATGATGTACCGATACGGTTCTCCGGACGCCTTGGTCCCCACTTGGTAATCCTTGGTCAACGCATCTATGTCAAACGAGGTCCGAACAGCCGTGTTGGGCCGGTGCGTTCCGAAGACAATCCCTGCCCCCGGTTGCAAGCGGCCTTCACGGAGTTTCGTAATCAAGTTCTCCACCCTTGCACCACTCACTTTCTCTGCTGTTTCAACGTCCATGGAACGTGATATAGAATCCCACTCGGGCATACGTTTCACCATCGCGTCCGCCTTGCCGACAGACACTTCATCCCTCATTATAAAGGAAGTCGACCCAGTTCTGCGAAAGCCAAGTGTTGCTACTCATTATAGACCGGAAAGATTTTCAATCAAAGCTTGTCCCGTGATACCAGCTTGGAGGCGATTGCAATGTCTGAAAAACGCCATGTCCCAACGTTTAAGTTATACCTATACGGTGAGAGTGAAGCCTTTGAAGGCCCCGTGGTCTCCCCTACGAAGGACGAAGTCGCAGTCGATATGTGCAATCTGCATGAGATTCTAAAGGCTCACAACGCACTTCTGGTCTATGCCAGAAGGTGGGTGTACGTGCCTTTGCATTCCGTCTCCCGTGTAGAGCGCGGCGCCAGTCGCTTTTCCCTCCCCTGGCCGCTCGTCGACCAATGACACCCGACAACGAACAGACCGCGTGGTTGCCGTCCGCTCGCAACGTTCCCATCGACGACTGGAGCAACGAAACGCATCTCATTTCGTCACTCGACGGTCACAAGCTCGGTCTCCTTCGAACGGCTCGCTGCTTTCTCCTCATCTTGGCGGTCGCCGTCTGAGCGACGGCCGACGCCGGACGCAATTCATCCAGGTGAGCCAGAATCCCCTGTAGAGACTTGCGGCGGATCTCGGGCTCATCGAACTTCATCGGCTTTGAATTTGCTTCAAAAAACCAAGGGTGTCCGTATTCGTCAACGCCAACATCCATCGACATCTCGCCTAACTCGTATTGGTAATACTCGTCAATCGCTTCGGCACAGCGAACCACCATGCGTTCAATCTCCTGGTCTACCTGTGTATCATCCGCCCCAAACTGCTGGGTGAGGACTTGCACAGCGTGCGCGATGGATCCACCGTTTGGAACATGCGTGGTGATGGCGTTGGCCCCCGCCACACGAACCCCTTTCCCAACCACCACCCAGCGCTGGTCTCGCTTCTGCAGTAAAACCCGGAAATCGCACGGCCGTTGGTTCCACTCAATGAGCGGTATGGCGGACTGGATCACATACTGGCTGACCAGGCGGTGTTGCTCTACGAGCGCCCATAGACTGCGCGGGCTGTCCGCGACGTACGTTTGGCAGTGAGCGTTCTTCAAGACCTTTACCACGTAGTCAGCACCACACACTTCTACGCGAATCATGCCGTGGCCAATGCTGCCGCCCGTGGGCTTCAAATACACCGCTGGATGCCGTCGCAGCATTCGGTACAACGACTCCGCACTCAAGGATTCATGGGTTTCCGGCAGATACTCGTGCAAGTTCGCCGCCCGAATGATGCGATAGATGGTGGCTTTGTTGAAATAGCCTGGGTTGAACAGCGGGATGCCGAATCCGTGAATAATGGTTTTGGCCGTGCGCGTCGTCTCGCATCGTTCCAGGTTGCGTTTGGGAATGCGGTTGTACATGGCCTCAGGCCTCGGACAGGGCAGCGGTATCCATTGCCGATTCCCGCTGCGGACATAGCCTTGCCACAATTCATTGCGGTTGACATGATCTGTCGGAATCACGTAGACAAAGCTGTTTCGCAATCGAGCCGTCTTCATGATGTCGCGGAAATTGGATCTCGCGCCGACAAATGACGACTTGCCGGAACCCGCGAGTATGGCATAGATAGGGCCCGCAACCCATTCGCCGCCACCATCACGCGTTAAACCGACTCGATGACGGAAAATCACTTGCCCTTCTGGTACCGAACCAACGAGAGGCACCCGTAGATTCGAGACTTTCACGTCTCCACCGGCGGTCTCGAGCACACTGGATAGCTCCTGCGGGGCAAGGACGTACAGCATCATCTCTGACCGACGTTGCACCCACACCAGTTCACCGGTCCATGACCCACTCACGACAACACCCCCTCCAATCTCGCCCACATTCGTCGCTACGCCCGTGCACGAGCCGCACGGCGTTGCACGCGTCGCACCGACGACTTCCGCTGCCCGTGTAGGGGAATTCCCCACAGTGTTCGAATATCCACTGATTCATCCCACGTTTGACCCTGACGAATCATTTCAAACAAGGGGTCAATGTAATTCTTGTAGCGTTCATAGGCAGTCAATCCGCTCAAGGCCTCGAAGTTGCGTTCCACAATCGGTTTCAGGATTTCGTGTCCACCGTTAAAAAAAGCGAATTGCAAGCGTTCATCGTACAAATCTACGATAGGCAACTCGCGATGGTGAACTGCCACCACGTATGCGAGACAAAACGCCGCTACCGTAATGTCTGGGCTCACGATAAAACTGCCCGGCGTCCGATATTCAAATCCACCGTAATCCTTATGGCGAACATCTCCAAGAAATCCATAACGCGGCCTCCGCAGCCGTGCAGTTCGAGGATCTTCCACCATCATCAGCGGCAGCCCGAGGTAATTGTCGAGCACTTTTACAAATCGACTGGAGAACGGCACGCTTGAGAAGTGGATGTGCCCACCTGTGCAGTAGCGTTTGAACGGCATGCTACCTGCACGCCATTCCACTTGTGCTCGGTCAATCTTCCGCGTGGCCTCCATCATCGTGTCGCGCAGGTTCGCCATTAATCCGAGCGGCGAAGCATCCGGTTCTGGCCGTAACTCCATCAGAGGGAGTCGCTGTCCATCGAACTGCAAACTTCGGTCATCGCACCCGACGCGTCCCTTACGACCGAAATAATTGCTGGCTAGGACCATCTTGCCCACCGGATTTCGCAGCATGAGTTCCATGTCGGCACCAAGCAAAAAGGCACTTGTGCCCGTCTCCGCAACCCTGTCCTCTCGGGCCATGAAGTCTTCCACGGCGCGGGCGTAGAGGTCAAGCATTCGCCCATGCAGAACCGGCGAGGCCGTGACATCGAGGACGTACAGCACCCCTTGCTGCGCCATACCAATGCTGACCATACCATGGTCAAGCCCCAACGCGTGCAACACTCGCGACGCGAGTCGAACAGCGCGCACGGTCACTCGGTCGTCATCCAGCGGCACTTCGCGGAACGAGTCCTGAACACGTTGGATGCGTTGATTGATCCACACCTGATTGCCATCGCAGCGGAAGCACGTCAGCGGGGTAAGGTCGAACATCGGAATCCGGTACTGCCGTAACAATCGAGCGTCTTCGCTCTGCCCCCTGTCTTTCGTCCAGACACGAACTCCAATCCGCCGCAGAAAGCGGGCCATGGCGCCCCTGGAAGCCGTGCGCTGGATTGCGTTTTGCGGATTGAATACCGTTCCTTGATGAGGGTCCGCCTCTGGGCTACCTCCATAGCGTATGACAACGTCGCCACTTCCAATATTGGAACTGGAGACGTACGGCTTGAGTATTGGGACCCGTTTTAGCAGGCGCCGTGCGGAAGGCTGCCCGGCATGCAGCAGATAGTAGGTCATGAGCTACATCTCCTTTCAGGGTCCGTCGTCATTTCATGTTGGCTAAACGAAATGCGTATTCCATGGGACGCGAAAAGGCAAGGTCAACAATCTCTTGTCGTCCCTTTTCGGTGGTTGGCGACTTCCAGGGCTTTGAGTTGACCTCAATAATCCAGACGTGCCCTTTGTCGTCAAGGCCGACATCAATCCCCAGCTCACCAAACATTTTCCCGGACTGCTCCTCAATCACTTCTGTTACGAGACTCGATACCTTGCGGATGAGACGACGGCAACGGATGCGCTTATCTTCGCTGGCGTAGAGCTCTTTTAACACCGTATCCACCAGCAAGGCCTCGCCGCCGCTGCTGAGATTGGACGTAAAATCACCGGGTTGCGCAACGCGAGCAAACATTTTCGTCCGCCTCCACTCTCCTCGACCATCTCGTTGCAGGACGATACGGACATCGAATGGGCGGTTGTGATACGTCGCCAGCGAAATACCCTCCTGAATCAAATACGGACGTGACCGCAAGCGGGGACGGACCGCTTCCACAACGCTTTCCAGCGTCGATACCCGTCCTGTCGACTTGCCAGTTTGTTGTTTGACTTCATACGTTAACGCCCCGTCCGGGTACCGAGCAATCCGAATGATACCCAGTCCCAGACTTCCGTGGACCGGTTTGAGAAAAATCATAGCGTGTTGTTTCAGGAACTGAACGATGTCCGTTCCTTTTGTATATTTGACAGTTTGCGGGACGTACGGGCGCGTGCGCCGGTCTCCCGTGAGCCACTCGTGAACCTGCCATTTGTCAAAAAAACCGTCGTTGAAAATTCGGTGTGCGTAAATTTTACTCAGTCGTACGCGTTGCTCAAGATACTTGGGGTCCCGCTCCACTTTGCGGGAGATCACCTGGTCGTAAATGGCATCGGGAAATGGCAGGTCCAATACGGTCCACTGACCTGCTTCCAGCACGTACCCCTTCACCTGCTCCTTGGCAAAGTCTACGTCCTGGATGCGAAACAGGTACACCAACGCACCGAGGCGTGCCCCGGCCTCGACCATTTTTTGAAGCCCCGGCAGTTGCTTGGTGTTTTTCAGTTGTTTCTTTTTCGAATCCCACTTGGGATTACAAAGAATGCCGATGGTCGGTCCGATGTGCAGTCCCGAAGTCGTCATCTCAGCCGATACCAAGTCCGATGACACGTTCAGCATCACCTGTCTCGATAGACCATCACTCAACCACACCGTGTTCGCGGGAACCGCCGGGTCCAAAAAGAGGACCGCTTCAGCCGAATGCCACCCAAAGAAACAACGGTATCTGCGCCCTTCCGTCGCATTCAGGAGTTGCGAGGAGCTCGGGTGAACTCGAATCAGCGGGTTCGGGCTGTGAAACACAGCAATCCGAATCTTTTGGTCAACTCCCATGTGCGGGGGCTCCTTTCACTGATGGGATCCAGCGGATATCCCGTTCGCCCTGATAGCATATTCAACGAGACAATGGAGTGACATTTCGCGGATATTCCCTGGCAGAGATCTCAGCATCCGCCTACCCGGCGTCGGATTGACCTCGAACACCACAACCTCCCCTGAGTTTCGCAGTGCGAGATCAATTCCAACCTCAGCGAAAGGCCCATACAGGCGCTGTAATCGCTTCGCAACCGCCAGTGCTACCCTATCCACAGCCGCAATGACTTCGTCGATGTGGTGCGGGGAGACGTGCGCGACCGCCTGTTCCGCCGGAACCGCACGACCTCCTGTGTGAATGTTGGTCGTCACGGACTTGACATCCCCTATCCTCGCCACACGCGCCATCACCTCCATGTCGTGCGTACATTGGATGAGCCACCGAAAATCAAACGGACGCCCCTCTCGCGTACGTGGAACGCGAATGGTCTCCTGGACAAGACAGCGTTGAAATCCCGTTGCCCGCCAAAATCGGTCGAAGTCAGCAGCAGTAGGAAGTTCTCGCTCCACAACCTCTACATCGTGCAGATTCGACCTTCCACTGCGTTTCACGCGCCGCTCCCAGATTGCCAATGGCATCTGGTTCACTAGGTACAAGCGGAAGATGGACACGCCCCGGGCTCCGTTCAGAGGTTTTACGTAAATGTCACCGTATTGATGAAGAAGGCGGTGAACCTCGTCCTTCGATTGCACGAAGTGCGTTCCGGGCAGGTGATCCCGAAGTTGTGCGGACTCCGACATCTTGCGGTAGAACACCCATTTGTTACTGCAGGTGAGCGGTAGAGTATGTAAACACCCTTCCGCGTTGAAGTAATTCAAATCCTCGGTGACGATGCGGGGGGCCACGTTCCGAGAGGTACCTGACCTCCGCAACACGACACCGGGCAAGGAGACGTCGGCGGACTGCCACCGCTTGGTCGCGGAATGCCACCGCCAGCCCCGTCCAGTTCGACGGTACCCGGGTGGTAGCACCGCCACGTCCATTCCTCGTTCGTCGGCATACGCCGCCAGTTCTGCAAACATCCTCGTTTGTTCTCCGAACATCCGCTTGGCATCGGGCCTGCACTCGGCATAAAGGCCAAGCGAAGGTCTGTTCCCCTGCCGGACCGCCAACTTTGAAACGTTCAACTTGAGCCCAGTTGTGCTGCGTGGTACGCTATCCCGCGTCCCCATCTAGCGCCACTCCTTGCAACAAAAACGGGGCGTTTCCGCCCCGCCTTCGCCCACCGATTGGTCTGTTGCTGCCCGTGGGTGTTAGTCTTCAATCTCCACTTCTTCCAGCAGATCTTCCTCGTCCTCGATGAAGTCTTCATCCTTCTTGTCGATAACGTCACACGTAACGACACACAGTTTCGTACGACCGAGCACTTCTACGCCGAGTTCCTTCTCCACGCGCACCAAGATTTCAGAACCATTGCCGGTGACGGTGGCGTCGAGACAATTCGGACTTTGCAACACGCGAATATCCACTTCACGCGAGTCGCGGTCGCAGTTCGTATCCAGGTCCCGAAGCGCAATTTGCTCCACGTAAGACACGGTGTCCTTGGCGACTGCAGTTTCGGAGTTCCCGTTGTACGAGTACCACACGTTGACGTCGAAGCGCCCGTGCACCTCCACGTAGTCGCCCACCAATTCCGCTTCGAACGAGTGGTTCATGACCCAGCAACCACCAATTGTCGTTGGCCGATTTGCCGGGCGAATGGTGTATGTGGTCTGCGAGTACTTGCTGCCACGGCCGCAAACCGCGTGGGCCATGATTTCGCGGTAACTCAGATCTTTGTTTGAGAGCACCATGCGGCTACCTCCTCTTGAACTCACAGGCCCTGGGCAGTTTCGCGCGCCTGTGCACCCGCCCAGCCCTGTTGTACTGCATGAGTATGCGTGGCGGCGTTCATTGGTGCAGTGCGCGCAACACCCCTGTATGGGGTCCTGCCCTACCAGCCGCCCATCTCGTTACGCAACATCGTATGCATTTGTCACCGCACGTGTCATGGAGAGAACCGACACATGGAAAAATCGGGCTTGACCGCGGCTTGGTACACAAAAATGCCCTGGCCAATGCCAGGGCACGCCAAGGCGTATCCAAGTACATATCATTGAGCTCGGAATGATGCGGACGATGATTACGAAAGCGTGCGTTGCAAAAATGATTCGAAGTTTTGAAACAGAATCTTCTCTGCCAGTGCTGATCCGTAACGTTTCCGAATGAGATCCGCGAACCGCCGGTAGTCTCCAGCATCGGACAAACCCGGCATCGGATGAGACGTTCCATCAAAGTCCGAACCAAATCCGACATAGTCTTCGCCGCCCAACTGGAGCACGTGGTCCAGGTGCAACAACAACTGATCTACTGTCACGTCTGCCGGCTTCCCCACAAAACTCCCCTCAAACACCAACCCCATCCATCCTTCGCGGCGAAACAATTCGCGAATGACGTCGTCCGTCAGATTGCGGGGGTGAGGATGGATTGAGCGACAGTTCGCGTGAGATGCCATCAATGGCCCCGATGTGCGGTCAAACAGATCTGCAATACCCCGGTCTGACAAATGCGACAGATCTACCCACATGCCAAGTCGGTGAGCCTCACGCACGACAGCCAGTCCATGCGCGGTCAGCCCCCCTCCCCGCGGTTCCCGGCAACCGTCGCAAAGCTCGTTCGCATCATTCCAAGTCAAACCAATGCCCCGAACGCCGAGTCGGTGCAGAGTGCGTAACATCTCAGGTTGTCCACGGAGGCATCCGCCCCCTTCCAAAGACAACAACCCCGCCATTACGCCCTCGCGCCGCGCACCATGCAAGTCCGCCAGATCCCGAACCGGGCGCAACACAGCGTCGCGAACGACGCGTTCGTAAAACAGATCTATCTGCCGCAGCACAATCTCCAACTGGTACTGCGAGGGTAAGCTCGGCGACACGAACAAGGCAAAAACCTGAGTTGCTATGCCGGCACTCATTAATCGTTCAGCACTGGCCTGTAACGGAGAGGGACCGTAAAAGTCGCAACCTTCGCGTTCCATCCGATACAGCACGTCAACGTGAGCATCCGCAATCCAGGAAGTGTGCTCGCTCATCGCGGCTCCACGATTAACTTAATCGCGGTGCGCTCCTCACCGTCAATGACTATATCCGTAAAAGCGGGCACACAAATCAAATCAACGCCGCTGGGTGCGACAAATCCCCGTGCAATCGCCACAGCCTTCACCGCTTGATTCAATGCACCGGCCCCGATGGCTTGAATTTCAGCGGTGCCGCGTTCGCGAAGTACTCCTGCCAAAGCGCCTGCTACGGAATTTGGGTTTGATTTTGCCGATACCTTTAATACATCCACCCTAAGGCGACCTCCTTCGATGACCACGGGACTGGACTAGCACACTATATGAATATTCGCTGCTTACTGATATATTCCTCTGACATTTACGCGGTGACAAGCAGAAGCTTGCAGAGGTCTTCCTCGCGATTCACAGGTGCTGTCCAACCACACTTCCCAATCCCAGTACGGCGTCCGTTCCTACTCCACTACCCGAATACGCCGGATGGAGGTGGCCCGACCCGTTTCATCCGATAGCTCCAACAAGACCGCACAAAATTGCCTCGGTCCATCGGCAACCTGAAATCGGACAGGCATGTGCGTCAGCATCTTCTGCAGCACCAGTTTTCTATCAATCCCCAAAATACCGTCGTTCGGACCCACCATCCCAACGTCCGTGATAAAGCCTGTGCCTGCTGGAAGCACGCGCTCGTCGGCCGTTTGAACGTGCGTATGAGTGCCAATCACCGCTGACACTCTGCCATCTAGATACCAACCCATGGCAATTTTCTCCGACGTTGTTTCAGCATGCACGTCTACCACTACGTGGCGAATCTCAGGGTACGCTTCGAGGATTTTGTCCACCGTCCGGAACGGACAGTCGAGCTGACTCAGGAACGTCCTTCCCATCACGTTAATGACCAGTACCGACATCCCTCTCACATTGCACACAGTAAAGCCTCGACCTGGCGTTCCGTCTGGGTAATTTGCAGGGCGAACAATGCGCGCATCACTGTCGATAAACTGCAGCAGCTCTTTCTGATCCCAGGTGTGGTTCCCGAGCGTAATCAACTCGACCCCGATGTCATACAGGTATTCTGCTGCGGCGCTGTTCAATCCTTTTCCGTGCGTCGCGTTTTCCCCATTTGCAATGACAAGGTCCGGTTCCTCCTTCGGAATCAAGTCCCTCAGACAATCGGCCGCGAACTCTTGACCTGGGCGACCCACGATGTCTCCAATAAACAGTACTCTCACCATTGCACCTCCAGATGGACGCCCAGCTTTCCATGCCGCATCGAAAAAATAGAGTAGCCAAGGCGGCTACTCTATTTTGCGTATTCCACGGCTCTAGTTTCTCGAATGACTGTTACTTTGATTTGTCCTGGATAGTCCAATTCATTTTCAATCTTCTTGGAAATCTGTTTCGCAATTCGAACCGACTCTGCGTCGTCAATCATGTCAGGCTTCACAATGATACGCACCTCACGGCCAGCCTGGATGGCATACGACTTTTCCACACCTTCGAACGACTCCGCAATGGACTCTAACTTTTCGAGGCGCTTCATGTAAATATCCAGCGTTTCGCGCCGCGCACCTGGACGAGCTGCGGAAATGGCATCCGCTGCAGCCACAATCACGGACACAGCTGAACTGAACTCGACATCGCCGTGGTGGGCCGCAATCGCGTTGATGACCACCGGGTTCTCACGATACCGGCGTGCGAGATCCACACCAATTTCTACGTGCGAACCTTCCACCTCGTGGGTCACGGCCTTTCCAATGTCGTGCAACAGACCGCCGCGCTTTGCCAAATTTACGTCCAACCCGAGTTCCGAAGCCATCAAACCAGCCAAGTGCGCAACTTCCACCGAATGCTTGAGCACGTTTTGACCGTAACTTGTTCGAAATCTCAGGCGTCCGAGCAGTTTCACCAAATCGGGATGCATCCCGTGAACACCCGTCTCAAATATCGCTTGTTCGCCTTCTTCACGAATCAAGTCATCGATGTCCCGACGGGCCTTTTCAACCATTTCTTCAATGCGGGCGGGGTGAATTCGTCCGTCCGCCACCAGGCGCTCCAAGGCAACTTTGGCCACTTCCCTGCGTACGGGATCAAAGCCTGACAAGATCACCGCTTCCGGTGTATCGTCGATAATCAAATCAATCCCAGTGAGGGTTTCAAGAGTTCGAATATTTCGTCCCTCGCGACCAATAATGCGCCCTTTCATCTCGTCGTTTGGCAAGTTCACAACCGATACAGTGATTTCCGCTGCGTGATCCGCAGCACACCGCTGCACTGCCGTCGCGATGATGTCACGCGCTTTCTTTTCCGCTTCCTGACGTGCTTCCTGTTCGATTTCTTTCATCAGGACAGCCGCGTCGTGGCGACTCTCACGTTCCACCGCCGATAAGATCAACTCACGTGCAGCTTCTTGCGTCAAACCTGAAATTCGTTCCAGTTCCTTCACCTGACGCTGATGAAGGGTCTCAATGTCTGCCTGCTTTTCTTCCAATTGCCGCTCTTTCTCTCGCAGCATTTCAGACCGCTTGTCGAGCGCTTCGAGCTTTTTGTCGATGGTTTCTTCCTTCTGTAAGATCCGTCGCTCCAGCTTTTGCAATTCGGCGCGTCGCTCCCGCCCCTCGCGCTCTGCTTCCTGGCGGATTTTATGCGCCTCATCCTTCGCCTCAAGCAACATCTCTTTCTGTTTCGCTTCTACATCTTTCTGCGCGGATTCAATAATGTGTAGGGCACGCGCCTCCGCGGAGCCAATTTTTGCTTCGGCGATGGACTTACGTACCACATACCCAATTCCAGAACCAACTAGAAACGCCAAAACCACAACGATGATCCACAACAGTGGTCCCATGAAAACTGCCTCCCTGCTCACCCCTGACACGACGTGTCAGGGTGTTACAACGACTTCGAGCTAGAGGCCGTAAATGATACGCAGTTTGATTTTATATTTTTGTGCCAAACGTTGTCAAGAAAGGTCCCCGTCCTCATCTTCAGCGCTGGACACTGCGTCGAGCACTTGATAAATCAGCGACATCGGGAATCCTTTTCTATGCAAGAAAGCACCGACCTTGTCGCGTCGGCGCGCAGGAACCTCCCCGCGGTACTTCCTCCATTGGCGAACTGCCAACGCCATGGCGACCGAACATTCGTCGTGACGTGCGCTCTGCCTGAGGACCTCCTCAGCCACAGATGCTGCAATCCCCCTCTGTCGCAACTTCCACAGCAATTCCTTCCGGCTGAGCCGCGTTCCTTTCGCCTCGACAAACTGCTGGGCGTATTGCACGTCATCGATGTAGCGCAACGATTCCAGCTCTTGAACAATGGACGTGGCCATGTCCGTCGAACATTGTAGCCTCTGCAGGTAGCGGATGACCTCGGACTTCGTGCGTGGGCGAAAGCGCAGGTAATTCAGGGCTTTGTGGTAAAACAAAGCCCTGATGCTACCCTCTTCTAATTGCTTCAACTGCTCTGCGCTAAGCGAACTGTTCACGCGCAGGTTATAGTCAACAAAATCTTTGAGGAAAACGTCGAGCGTGGCGTGTTCCGCAAACCGAAGCCGTATCAAGTCGGGTGCGCCCGGAATCTCCTCATAACCGACGAGCATGTCCACCTGTGCGGTGTCATTCGTCAAAGTCGAACACCTCGTCGTCTTCCACCGCAGTCACTGGGACCGGACTGCCGAGTTGAAACGCTTCGCGGATCTTGCGTTCGATTTCTTCGGCCAGCTCGGGATGTTCCTTCAAGAACTGCTTAGCATTTTCACGTCCCTGGCCCAACCGTTCGTCGTTGTAGGAATACCAGGCACCACTTTTTTGAATAACGTCAATCTCTGTCGCGATGTCAATCATGCTGCCTTCCCGTGAGATCCCTTCACCGAACATGATGTCCACTTCCGCTTGTTTGAACGGAGGTGCCACTTTGTTCTTGACCACCTTAATCTTCGTGCGGTGACCGACCACGTCATTGCCCTGTTTAATCGCTTCACCACGGCGTACTTCCAGTCGCACGGACGCGTAAAACTTTAAGGCTCGACCGCCAGTTGTCGTTTCCGGATTTCCGAACATGACACCTACTTTTTCACGTAATTGGTTGATGAAAATCGCCATGGTCTTCGACTTGCTGATGGCACCCGCCAGTTTCCGCAACGCTTGGGACATCAGACGCGCCTGCAAACCGACGTGAGAATCTCCCATTTCACCCTCGAGTTCATTCTTGGGCACGAGGGCAGCCACCGAGTCCACCACGATAATGTCCACAGCACCGCTGCGAACCAGGGCCTCTGCAATTTCCAGCGCCTGTTCTCCCGTATCCGGTTGGGAAATCAGCAACTCGTCAATGTTGACCCCTAACTTACTGGCGTACACAGGGTCGAGCGCGTGCTCTGCATCGATAAATGCCGCTTGGCCACCACGTTTCTGCACTTCCGCGACGGCGTGCAAGGCGACGGTCGTCTTACCGGACGACTCTGGACCATAAATTTCTATGATACGTCCACGCGGGAACCCTCCAACGCCGAGTGCAATGTCAAGTGCAATGGAACCAGACGGCACGGTTTCTACGTTCATGCTGGCAGAAGCTTCGCCCAGCTTCATGATGGAGCCCTTTCCAAACTGCTTTTCAATTTGTTTCAGCGCAACTTCCAGCGCCGCGCGACGGTCGCTCATAAACACCATCCTATCTCGTATATGCATTCCTGCCATGGAATCCGAAACCCACATCGGTCCGCCTCCGGAATCCATCGATTACTTCGCCTTAGAGGCTTCCTTTCCTGCTTTCCATTGTACCAGCATTCATACAAAAGGCAAACGTTTGTTCGCTCTTGTTGCAAAGAGAAAACCGCCCTACGGACGGTTTTCCCTGGTGCAACTGCATCGAGCGACTTACAAAACGCCTGGTGTGTTTCCCCCATGCCGGAAACACAGTATATTGTCCTGAACCAACTGTTCGTCGCTATTGCAAGTCGCTGACATCATCGGACATCCCTTTAGCGCGAGCGAACGCGCGGCTTCGCAGGCTCCATGTTCACCCGAGCACCATTGATCCGGCTCTGCCGCAATGCCTCGTAGACGAAGGGTGCGGATTCCTCTTCAATTTCAACAAACGTGAATCGGTCAAAAATGTCAATCTTACCGACCACTTGACCAGGCACGCCAGCTTCCTCGGAAATGGTCCGCACCAGGTCTCCAGGGCTGATGCGAGCGGTCCGCCCAATATTCACGAAGAAGCGCACCATACCCGGCGTTGCCCCCGTATCACCAAAGTCGTAGTCTGCTTCTTCCTGGTTCTCCAGCTCCCCGGCCGAAGCCAACTTCAAAGCTGCGCACGCGACGTCAATCGGATCGTGTTCGTCGATGATGTTGCCGAGAATCGCGCGATAATGACCAAGCCCACCGTCCTGAATGGCTTCGATAATCCGGTTACGCCAGATCTCAGCCTGGCGCTCTGCTACATCCGCCAAGGAGGGCACTTCGCGGGCAACCAGCGTTGCCTTCGTCTCGCGCTCAATTTGTTTCAGTAACTTGAATTCGCGGGGCGTCACCAGTGTAATCGCCAACCCGCGCTTGCCCGCGCGGCCCGTCCGTCCGATGCGATGCACGTAAGACTCGGGATCTTGCGGAATGTCGTAGTTGATGACGTGGGTCACGTTGTCGACGTCAATGCCGCGTGCCGCCACGTCCGTCGCCACGAGCAACTCCACTTCGCTCCTGCGAAACTTATTCATCACGCGATCTCGCTGCGCCTGACTCAAATCCCCATGCAAGCCGTCTACCAAATAGCCGCGCGCAAGGAGCGCTTCGACCAATTCGTCCACTCCGCGCTTGGTCCGGCAGAAGATGATGCCCAGTTGCACCTCTTCGCTGTCCACAATGCGGCACAAACTCTCCAACTTATTGCGTTCCAGGACCTTGTAGTACACTTGATCAATGAGTGGAACCGTCACCTCTCCACGGTTTACCGTCACGTGTTCAGGCGACTTCATGTAACGCACGGCCAGGCGCTTGATGTCAGACGTGAACGTCGCAGAAAAGAGCAAGGTTTGGCGCTCAGCCGGCGTCTCCCTGAGAATGGTTTCGATGTCGTCGATGAAACCCATATCCAGCATCTCGTCGGCCTCATCGAGCACCACCGTGCGAAGATTAGAGAGTTTCAAGGTTCCGCGGCGAATGTGATCCAACACGCGCCCAGGCGTTCCAATCACAATCTGCACGCCTTGTTGGAGGGCCCGAATTTGGTGCCCTATCGACTGTCCTCCGTAAATCGGAAGCGTGCGGACGCGCTTATACTTCGCAATCTTGCGGAATTCGCCAGCCACCTGAATGGCCAGTTCACGCGTCGGGGTCAGGACCAGAGCCTGTACCCTGGATTCTGGCGTGACGCGCTCCACCAGTGGAATCCCAAAAGCGGCTGTCTTCCCGGTGCCCGTTTGCGCCTGTCCAATCACGTCACGGCCTTCCAGCACCAAAGGTATACAAGCTGCTTGTATCGGAGAGGGCTCTTCAAAGCCCATTTCATCAATTGCCTGCTGAACTTTGCGACTCAGCGCTAACTCTTGAAAAACTGTCATCAGTATCTCACCTATCAAAATGAATTCTCCCCGCGCCCGTCGTTTGGACGAGACGAACCGTCTTTACCATTTGCGTCCCATGTTGTGTCTGCGGGCCATTTATACATCCGTTGTATCCAAGCATTCATGCGTCTGCACCTGCGCCCCTGGTGAGCGTACGAATCAACCGCCAGAGGGTGTGTTTTGCGGCGCGTAGGCGAATCTGCTCTCTTGATCCGGAAAACACACTCCGAAAGACCTCTGTCCCACGAGGGCCAGCCACCGCCATATACACTAATCCAACCGGCTTGTCATCGCTGCCTCCGCCAGGTCCGGCAATTCCCGTGGTCGACAGCCCGTACACAGTCCCCAGCCGTTCGCGAACACCTTCAGCCATCTCTCGAGCGGTCTGCTCCGAGACAGCACCGTATCTCTCCAGTGTTTCCGGATGAACGCCGAGTGCCTGACGCTTCACGGCGTTGTCATAGGCCACAACACCGCCGGCGAACACCTGAGATACGCCGGGTACACCGGTGAGCATCGTACTGATCTGACCACCGGTGCAGCTTTCCGCGACGGAGAGCGTGGCTTGTTGCTCCGCCAACAGACGGAACGCCACAGCTTGCAACGTCTCGCCATCCACGCCGTAAATGTACGGCGCAAAGCGTTTGCGAATCTCCTGCTCCACCCTTGCAATGCTTTGGACAGCATCCTGATGTGTACCGCCGCGAGCGGTGATTCGCAACAACATTTCGCCCTCACCAGCCAATGGCGCGACGGTTGGATTTTCGCTGGAGAGCAAGTCGTGAATTTGCTCGTCAACGTGAGACTCGCCAATCCCACAGAAATGGAGCGTCCGGGAAACGAGAACCTGAGGAGTTGGGAATATTCGCTTTAAGCGTGGAAGCACTTCCCTTTGTAGCATAGGCTTCATCTCGAGGGGAGGCCCAGGCAGCAGAAAGTAATGAACGCCACCGTGTTCCACGTATTGCCCAGGGGCTGTTCCATAGGGATTCGGAAGCATGGTTGCACCTTGAATGCGCATCGCCTGCCGACGATTTTCTGCAGGCATGGACCTGCCGCGCTTGCGAAAGTACGACTCAATGTCCTGCAAGGACTTCTCATCCAACTCCAAGGCAACACCCAGGTGCGCAGCGACCGCGTCACGGGTCAAATCGTCTTCCGTGGGCCCGATGCCCCCCGTAAGGACAATGACGTTGGAGCGACCGGCAGCGTGGTTCAGAACGTCGACAATACGCGACAAGTTATCGCCAACCGCCTGGTGGTGGTAGATGAATAATCCATGATTTGCGAATTCCAGTGACACTGTCTGCGCATGAGCATTCAATATTTGCCCCAACAAAATCTCGGTGCCTATAGCAATATGTTCGGCAACGCACTCCTGTTTCAAACATCCCGCTCCGTTCTTAGCACTTCCGCGTCATCCGACGTTTTCAATCACGTGCTTGTTTTTGACGAAATAGTCTATGCCTGAAATCACCGTAGTGATAACCATCACGTAGACCATGACGACGTCAAAGGGAAAACCGACGTAGGAAAACGGAAAATTGTTGATAATCAGCGCCACCATGGCAACGATTTGCGAAGCCGTTTTCCACTTCGCAATCCTACTGGCCGCAATGACAATTCCTTCCGTCGCCGCAACCAACCGCAACCCAGTGACCGCGAATTCCCGGCTGATGATGAGAATGGCAACCCACGCAGACAGCCGTTGCATTTCAACCAGGCTGATGAGAACGGCGGAAATGAGGAGTTTGTCGGCGAGCGGATCCAGAAGCTTACCAAAGTTGGTGACGATTTTCCGCTTCCTCGCGATGTATCCGTCCAAGCCATCCGTGCTGGCAGCAATGATGAACACAAGAGCTGCGACCATTTCACTTCCAGTTGTGGTCCGATGGTTGATAGTGACTGTGAGAAAGTCGAACCTTACCAACAAAAGAAAAATGACCACAGGCACCAAAAAGATTCTGGCTATCGTAATTCGGTTAGCCAGATTCAATCAAAACACTCCCCATTCCGGTGTCCAACTTGTCGGAAAGAGACTGGGTTCGCCTGCAATCGATAGCCCGTTTGCCAGGAGCCAATCTTCGCCATACACCAGTATAGCCCACCGCAAATTAGGCTGTCAAAACACGGTTCGGTTGCTAGCGATAATTCGTAAATTGCAACGGCACGTCGAGATCCGCGTCGCGCAACACTTGGATGACCGTTTGCAGATCATCCCGACTCTTTCCGCTCACGCGTACTTGATCTCCCTGAATACTCGCTTGCACTTTCAGCTTGGAATCCTTTATCAACTTCGTAATCCGTTTTGCGGTGTCCTGATCTATTCCCTGCTGAAGCGCCACCACCTGCCGCACCGTGCCGCCAGAGGCAGGCTCCACCTTGCCCATTTTCAACGCTTTCAAAGAAATTCCGCGTTTGACGCATTTCGTCTGAAGAATGTCGGTGAGCGCGGATAACTTGTATTCGTCGTCCGAAATCAACGTCAACGACTCTCCGTCGAATTTGATGTCGCTTTTACTTCCTTTAAAGTCAAATCGCGTTTGAATTTCCTTCAACGCCTGGTTGACCGCGTTGTCTACCTCTTGCATGTCCACTTGCGAGACGATGTCAAAAGACGCGTCCTTAGCCATCGAATGAATTCCCTCCTTGAAGAGCAAAGCCTGATGTCTAAGTGGCTTGAGACTTGAGCGCTCGGCGCTCGCGATTTACTGTGCCTGCCCCTTTGTCACCGTAACCCAAATCGGATTGTTGGTGTTTGGCAATTGAAGCGATTGTCCATTCACTGAAATGGTAACTGATGACGGTAACCCGAGGCGAATGCGGATGGACTGATTCGCTGTCCATGACCGCTGGCCGTTGGCGGAGACCGTTTCACCCGAATCCACCATCTTGCCGTCAGCCGTCGTTTGCAGCCAGCAGCTGCCTGTCGCTTGCAGTTGCACGTTCAGCGGAGCCGAAGTAGCCACAACGTAGGTCTGCTCGTTGTTCGTGAACGATTGAGACACAACTTTTAGCGCCGTCGGGGCTCCTCTCCCCGCGCCGCCCGCATTCGACATAGCTTGATTCCCTACTCCGTGATTCACCGCATTGCCTTGCCCGGCTGCAGTCGTATTGGATGGCTTGTTCACTGCATTGGACTGGGGTGACATGGACAAGTTGTTGTCTTTGGGATGCTCGCCTTGACCCGAACCGCCAATGAACCACCATGCTGCGCCGACCACCGCCAAAATCGCAACCACAGCAACGGCCTCCCCCGTGACATTGCGGCCACGCTTGCGCCGCGGGTTCACCACAGACCTCGACATAGACGTATTTTTCCTCCGGGGCTGCCGTACCGATTCCGTCAGTTCCTGTGGTACCTTCTCAGGGAATACTGAAGGCTTTTCAAGTTCCCCTCCCACGGGCGATTCACCTTCACCCGGCCGACCTTCGGTATCTGCCTCCACATGGTCACCTATGTACTTTTCGAGCAACTCCGCGCCATCTAAGCCAACCGCTTCTGCGTAGCTGCGTACAAACCCTCTGGCATACACATCGCCCGGGAGCAACTCCCAGTCTCCGTCTTCTAGCGCAATCAAGTAACGCTTTCGGATCTTTGTTTTCGCCTGTAGTTCATCGAGACTGATTCCAAGCTGTTCACGCTTGTTGCGCAACACTCGGCCTAATTCCTTCATCGAATCCCTCCCTGCGGCAACCTCTTTCAGAGTATAGCTGCCACTTCCACGTTCTGCATCACGTCAACGAAAACACGGTTCAGCTCCGTCACGATGCTCCCGCTTTCGCGACAGACAACGCACCTTCGCGCCAAACCTGTCTCAAACCTGTTGCGAAACATCACCTTACTCTTCGTTCCACCTGGCGGCCTCTTGTTCGTAGACTTCGTATTGAATGAGTTCATCCGGGTGACGGCGAAGCTCAATGAGCAAGTCGAACAATTGCCATCCAAAATGCGTACGCTTGACGAAGATGTCAGGGTGCTCAATGACAATCGGAGCCGGTAGGCCCAGCACTTCGTCCACTAGGCACAGGTGCCGCTCATCTCCGCGCAGCGTGGATACTGCCCCGTCAATGATATATACGAACGCGTCCGAATCCAACTGATCTTGTCTCAGTTCACGAACTATCGTTTGCTTTAACAGGGTAGACGATACAAAGGTCCAACGTTTGTTGGCATAGACACTCGCCGCGACGATGGACTCCGTTTTTCCGACGCGCGGTTGTCCTCTCACGCCAATCACCTGACGGCCAGGGCGCTTGAGGCGTTCGCCAAGAAAGTCGACGAGAATCCCCAATTCATCGCGCACGAACCGATACGTTTTCGCCTCCGTGTCACTGCGTTCGATGAACTTGCCGTGTCTCAACGCAATGCGATCCCGAAGAGACGGTGGTCGCAACGCGCTGAGTTCGATGTCCTCCAACGATTTCACCATGGTCCGCAGCACTTCCACCGATTCAGGGCGATTTGTGCGCAACAGAAAACCGCGACCTGTTTCTGACACGCCGCCAAGCTGGAGAATATTGAATCCGAGCATCCCGAGAAGCGACGCGACGTCTCCCAGTAAACCAGGTCGGTCCTTCAATATTTTGTACTGAAAGTACACATCCACAGCGTCTCCCTGCAACCACTGCTGTACATTCGACATCGCTCGCTTGACTCCTTCCCCTTGACAGATAAACCTCGTGATTGACTTCAGTGACCCAACCCAAGGCTCGTTTGCCACTGCTGTTGCAGTGCACTCGGAACTTGATTCCAAGCCGAGTCTACCGGGATGGTGTGATTCTCGAGTGTCCGCGACATGCCTCGCCACGTGGCAAGTACGTTTGACGGAATCAACGACGGATTCAACTGCAACAGAGGAGATGGCGTTGCGGTTACAGTGCCATCATTCCAGCGTCGGTTTGCAAAGGCCGAAACGTCTTTCATCACCGCATCCGGCCCAGGAAATCCTGGTTGTGCAGCGACTGCGGACACGTTTGGCTGAGGACACAGTGAAAAGACTGTGGCATGCAACACCTGCAGAACGGAAACCTCACTGGCGGACAACGGGTGATCCGCAATGACCACGTCGGGAAACCTGGTCAGTGGCTGCGAAAGGTTTGACGGTATCTGCACCGGCACCATACTTACACCCGAAGCAGCCGCGTATGCACCTGCGAGCGCAGACCGTTTGGCCACAGTTGCCACGCTGTTGGTTCCGGACGCGAGCCAACCGACAGCGGGACCATAGGCGTTGTGCGCGACGGCCACGTTGGCCGCGAGCCATCCAATGGCATAGGCTGTCGTCACGGAATCTGTGACAACTTGACGAACGTTCGGCACGTGGATGGACGATGCATCCGTCGCTATCCACTCGTACCGTTCCTCCGGACGTTGTCGTGCCGCGTTCTCCATCTCTTGCGTTGGCTTTCCTGGACGGACAATCACAACCAGTCCAACCGTATCGCGGGCGCCCTCCGTTTGCAGCACAGAAGGCAAGGATGCCTCCGTACAAGTCACAGTTTTCGTAACCACGTTTTGCGCCGACGCCAGCGACTGCACCTCTTGGTCGGACCAACTGGCGGGGTCATTCACGACAATGACCAGCGCAGCAGGTTTCCACACGGATGGCTTCATATTCTGCAAATCAGGAGCGCCGCAGCCTGCCGACACCAGTGCCGAAGTCACCGCAGTGCACAAGCGCATCTTTTGTCCCAAATTCATCCCGTGCGTATGCCTCCACAGTACGTCTCGTAACTCACTATGCACTAAGATGTGACCCTCGCAAATCACGACAAACGATGAATACGTCTTATTGTACCATTTTCTACCCCAGTTCTCTCTTGCCTTTCTATTGAGAACAGCGGATAATGTTCGTGAGAGGTGGGAATTCGCATGCCGAGTACGGGGGGAGAGCACCTGTCCGTCGCAAAGGCGCTATACCAGTTAGACTTTTATCTTCGCGTACTGAATCTGCCGTTCACCGTGGTAGATTTGTACGAACGGGCGTATAAAGCGCGTCGTGGCGATCACTACGATGACCGATGGGTGATATGTCTAGGTGAAAATCCTGACGTCGCCGCATCTGTAGATGAACCGTTTACGACGCAGACCATCATAGAGACACTGATGCGCACGGGCCACGAACCCATTGTCCGTGCCTTGATGAAAGAAGTTCGGAAAAGCAACATTGGCTTCACGCAGGCCTACATGATAGGACTGCCGCGCAGGCCATAGCATGAAACGGGGGACGCTTTCGGCGCCCCCTTTGTGTTACTCTGCGTCTGCCCCTCCCTCGTCCAGCGTGGATTCAAACCAACAGTCGTCCGGACCATCACTCGTTTGCATGGGTTGTTCCGCAATGACATTGGTGAACGTCGCTGGAGACGTGGATGCTGTGACTCCGAGTTTGTCGTAAGTGGATTGTCCAAGGCCTGCACCTGCCACAGGGCGGCCGTCCTGCAGAAAGTAAATGTGCGCGTCGGCCACGTCTGCGCCGCTTCCATAGATCCCCTGAAAGAATGCCATGATGTCTCTGTCCACGGTTTCGTCCTTCTGCCCAACGCCGCCATTCAGCGCGAGTTCCACGGTCGCGCTGACGCTATATCCGTTTCCTCCTGCCGCGGGTAACACCGCCCATTCCTGAAGGCCAGGCACATCGGTCAAATGCAACTGTAAAGCTTTCAACACAGAATCCGGGACGTCTTGGGGCGATATCGCAACGTCTGACGCGGTGGCTGCCGACAAATCAGCGGCGGCCGAAGACGGCGGTTGAAGGTGCAAACTAGCTAAACACGCTGTATACGAAGCAGCGCATAGGATGATGACACAAATGAGAAGATTGCGCGGTCGAAATGGCCGCCTCAACATCGACATACTCGGACACCTCCAGCGCTTGTCCTTACCATCTGTATGTCGATGCCACGCGGAATATGATTGACTTATCCGTCTTGCCGCACGTACTTTTGCTTCATCTCCTGCCACTGCAACGGGTTTATCAGCACTTCACGTGGTTTGCTGCCCTCAAACGGCCCCACCAGACCTTCCTGTTCCATTTGGTCAACAATCCGAGCCGCGCGAGAATAACCGACGCGGAAACGCCGCTGAATCATGGATACGGAAGCCTGTCCCGTGTCGACCACCAGATCTACTGCGTCCGGAAACAACGCGTCGAGCTCATGCTGGGTCGCGGATTCCGCAGCCTCCTCCACGTGATTGAGGTCCACCGTGTACACAACGTTTTGTTGGCTCTTCACGTATTGAACAAGCGCTTCAATTTCCTGTTCTGACACGTACGCCCCCTGTACGCGCACCGGTTTCGAGGCGCCCACAGGCATGTACAACATGTCACCTCGCCCGAGCAGTTTTTCCGCGCCGCCACCATCGAGAATGGTGCGCGAGTCGGCCATAGACGAAACTGCAAACGCGATGCGGCTTGGAATGTTGGCTTTGATGAGACCGGTGATGACGTCGACCGAAGGGCGCTGCGTCGCCACAATCAAATGGATGCCCGCCGCGCGCGCCATTTGTGCGATGCGGCAGATGGCGTCTTCCACATCGCCAGGGGCCACCATCATCAAGTCGGCAAGTTCGTCTACAATCACGACAATGTAGGGCAGTGGATCGAGCCCATCCTGTTGAATCAATTGGTTGTATCGTTCAATGTCTCGGGCCCCCCTATCGGCAAACTGACGGTACCTCGACTCCATCTCTTCAACAATCTTCTTCAGCGCGAACGCGGCCTTCCTCGGGTCTGTTACGACCGGTGCCAGCAAGTGCGGAATTCCATTGTATCCACTCAGTTCGACCATTTTCGGGTCAATCATAAGAAACTTGACCTCGTGTGGTTTCGCCTTCATGAGAATCGATGCGATGATGCCGTTGATGCACACGCTCTTCCCTGAACCGGTAGCCCCTGCGACGAGCAAGTGCGGCATCTTCTGCAAATTGCCGACAATGGCGGCACCGGAAATGTCTCTCCCTAGGGCTAATGCAAGCTTGCTCTTCTCAGCTTGAAAATCGGGAGACTCGAGAACTTCACGAAGGGTCACGACGGCCACTTCATCGTTCGGTACCTCGATGCCAACCACCGGCTTGCCGGGCACAGGTGCTTCAATGCGAATATCGCGCGCAGCCAACGCTAATGCGATGTCATCCGTGAGGCTGACAATCCGTGACACTTTCACTCCGACTGCTGGTTGCACCTCGTATCGCGTAACCGCAGGCCCTCTGCTAATTTCAAGGACCTTGGCCTGGACGCCGAAGCTCTCTAGGGTCATCTCCAGTTTCCGTGCGTTTTCCTGCACACTCTTTTGCGAAAACCGTCCATTCGGCGCCGCCGGAAGTTTGAACATGCGAACGGGCGGTAATTCGTAGCTTTCGTCGCGCACAGGTGCGCCTACCGCGTACGGTTCGCTCTTCGGTTCCCGTTTCGGTGGGTCTACCACATCGCTCTTCTTTTCTGGAAAGCGCACCGTGATCTGGTTACCTGATTGCTCCAGCACCGGCTTTTCCAACTCGGCAGCATGCTTGGCCCGCAGTTTCGCTGTAAAGTCGTGAACAATGGGTTCATGAACCTCTACATCAGACGACGCCGGTGTTTCGTCAACCAACTCTCCGTCCACCACGAGCGGATTCGACTTGTGGGGTTTACGGGATCGCTTGTTCGAGGCTTTGGTGTCCTTCTTGCCCTCAGCGTCACTTTTTTTGTCCGGGCCGAACAGCAGTTCCACGTACTGCTTGCTCCCTTTCCACAACCCTTCAAGCCGCTTTTCCATCCACTTCGTCCCGCGTTGAACCACCGCCACAACGGAAATTTCCAAGAACAAGGCCAATCCGATGATGGCGCAGACTGGAAGGACGACCATCACGCCAACAGCAGCGAACAGATAATGAAAGACGGAGAATACCACATACCCAATCAGCCCCCCACCGGCTTCCGGGGGCGCCGCTCCGGCACTCGTTTGCCCGTTTAAGACGTAATTCCGCAGCTCTATGATGGCGTTCCACGTCGCATTGAACAAAGACGTGGTGTGATAACTGGCGATGTCGCTGTAAAACCCTTGATGTATGTATGTAAGCCATGTGACAAACAGTACGAGCATTCCCATGTGTCTGCTCGTCCATGGGAAATACGTGCGCTTCACCATGATGTAAATCCCTGCATAGCCCGTAAAAATGGGCACAAGGAAACTCCACGACCCAGCCAAAAAAATGAAAATGACATCCAAGTTGCGGCCGACTACACCGAGTCTCCCCAGCGCCAGAATGCTAACGGTCAAGATGACCAAACCAATCAGTTCGTAATAAAAGATGTTTTGTTGGTGTTTCTTCTTTCCCATTCTGTGCCTCCCACGTTCTACGGGTGTCGCGGTTCTCACCGCATACAGCGCACGAATCGCCACCTGAATAACTTCGAGTTTGCGGTCTCCATTCCTGCCAATGAAAAACGGCCGGTGTCATCACCGACCGCACATTTCGCACCGATTCCCACAATCCGAGTGAAACTTTGCAATGCGCTGATCACGACAACGCGAGGGGAGACAGTGCAATGTACTGCCCTGGCTGCCACTCGGGGCGCAAGTAATGCTGGGGATTGCCACTGATGACCCGTTCAATTCTCCCCATGCCCCCAGGCAGCGGTTCCACTACCATCGTCGCTCCCTCCATCTTCAGCTCTCGGAACTTGGGCGCCGCTGAATCCGTGGATGCGAACACAAACTCGGTAGGTACAATCGACCACAACAATGTCATTGTAGCGCATCCTTTCCTGTTTCGGTCCGTACGGACTTGCGCATGTCTATCATCTGGTGAAGTTTCGCCATGGCCTGTCCTAATCCCCCAACTTCGTCTATCAGCCCGTATTTCACGGCGTCGCGGCCAACGACGGTGGTTCCGATGTCACGGGCCATTTCTCCAGTATTGAGCATGAGTTTTCGGAACACGTCCTCACTGATGTTCGAATGCTCGACGACAAACCTCGTCACTCGCTCCTGCATCCGCTCGAGGTACTCAAACGACTGAGGGACGCCAATCACCATCCCAGTGAGCCGAATCGGGTGAATGGTCATGGACGCGGTTTCCGCAATGAAACTATAGTCGGCACTGACAGCAATCGGGACTCCAATGGAGTGTCCTCCGCCGAGCACAATGGACACCGTGGGCTTACTTACACTGGAAATCATCTCCGCGATGGCCAACCCTGCCTCGACGTCACCACCGACGGTGTTCAGCACCAGCAACAGCCCTTCGATGGCTTCATTCTGCTCGACAGCCACCAACTGTGGAATCAAGTGTTCATATTTGGTGGTTTTGTTCTGAGGCGGCAGTACCACATGTCCCTCAACTTGGCCGATAATCGTCAAGCAATAGATATTGGATTCCGACTGCACGGGATTGGTCTGACCTAGGGCCTCCACATTTCGGGCCACACCCGCGCGTTGTTCGGTGTTCTCTGCCGGCTCCGCCGGCGCCGTCTCCGCAGCACCTGTGGTGGTGCTTCGCAACACGGCGGCCACGCGCTCATCTGAATCCACGCTGCCCCACTCCTTTCAGCATCGCCACTCCTGAATAGTATGGGACAGCGAGTCGCTCTACATGCAAAAACAGCCCGCCGTTGTGGCGGCGAGCCGTTTCACACGCAACGAAGCAGCGTGCGTCACGCTTCCATGATGATGGGTAAAATCATCGGGCGACGGCGTGTCTGCTCGTACAGGAAGCGCCCGAGCGTGTCCCGGACTGCGGTCTTCAGTGACGACCACTCGCTGATGTTGTCGGATACCATCTTAATCAGCGTCGCTTCAACCAACTTGGTGGCCTCGTCCAACAACGCTTCCGATTCGCGCACATAGACAAAGCCCCGCGAAATGATATCTGGACCGGACATCACAGCGCCTGTAGCCTTGGACAGGGTCACCACGACGACCAGAATGCCATCCTGAGACAGCAACTTCCGATCTCGGAGCACGATGTTGCCCACGTCACCGACACCCAATCCATCAATCATGACGGTGCCGGCTGGAATCTTCGCCCCGAGGTGTGCGACACCATTTTCAATGTCAATGGAATCGCCGAGGTCCAGAATAAAAATGTTTTCTTCATCTACACCGACATCGGTTGCCAGTTTCGCGTGCACGCGTTGCATGCGGTACTCGCCATGCACCGGCACAAAGTACTTCGGCTTCGTCAGATTCAACATCAATTTCAGTTCTTCTTGACTGCCGTGACCCGAAACGTGCACTCCGCGATAGATCACGTTGGCGCCAACGCGGAACAGTTGGTCGATTGTCCGAAATACATACTTTTCGTTGCCAGGAATCGGGGAGCTGGCAAGCACCACGGTGTCTCCAGGCAGAATTTCAATCTTGCGGTGTGCAGACCGTGCCATCCGCGTCAGTGCGGACATCGGTTCACCCTGACTACCCGTGGACAAGATGACCAGCTTTTCCGGATCCATTTTACCTACGTCGTCCAAGTCGATGAGGGTTGCTGGACCGACTTCCAGATACCCCAACTGAGACGCAATTTGAATATTGTTGACCATGCTCCGGCCAACCACTGCCACTTTTCGACCATGCCGTTCCGCGGACTGAATCACTTGTTGCAAGCGGTGAATGTTGGACGCAAACGTCGCCAAAATGACACGTCCCGGCGCATTGGCCACAATCTCGTCTATGGTCTTGCCGACCACCCGCTCCGATGGCGTAAATCCTTCTCGCTCGGCATTGGTACTATCGGCCACCAACGCCAATACCCCTCGCTCACCATAAGCAGCCAGTTTCGCCAAATCCGCCGGACGACCATCCACCGGGGTGTGGTCAAATTTAAAGTCGCCAGTATGCACCACCAGGCCCTCTGGCGTATCGATGGCAAATCCACCTGTGTCCGGAATGCTGTGATTAACGTAGAAGAAACTCACTTCAAAGGCGCCGACACGCACCGAACGATTGCCGTCAATCTTGATGAGCTTAGATGTTTCCAGAAGCCCGTGCTCTCGGAGTTTGTTCTCGACCAATCCCAATGTCAGTCGCGTGCCGTACACGGGCACAGGCAAGTTCTTTAACACGTAGGGAAGGGCGCCGATATGATCCTCGTGTCCGTGTGTCAAGAAGATACCGCGCACCTTGTCCTTGTTGTCCATCAAGTACGTGATATCGGGGATGACTGCATCGATGCCAAGCATTTCTTCTTCCGGAAACTTGAGCCCAGCATCCACCACAATAATATCGTCACCGTAGCGATACGCCGTCATGTTTTTGCCGATTTCTCCAACCCCGCCAAGCGGAATGATGGAAAGTTTCAAACTGTTTTTAGCCAAAGTTGCACCTCCGTTGCGCAAAGCAAAGCATACTAAAATCATGATATTTTTACATAAAATTACAGCCAAAAGATACACGGATATTTGTCTCTTTACCGCGTCATTTTCATTTCGGGTTGCCTATCTGTCGCCGTTCTTTTGCCCGCCGTCCAGTTGAGCGACAAAACGCACAGATCTCCCCATACATCACGCGATGATAGTGATGATGTTCGTTCTTTGAAATTCAAAGCCGCACCAGTCACTTTAATACTATTATATCCAGTCCAGCCGGTCTGCACAACTCTGAAACGAGAAAAGGGCTGGACATCTCTGTCCAACCCTAGGCACGCCCTCGATTTAGAGTTTTCCGAGCCGCTCCAACTCCGAACGCAATTCCAGCACCACGTGCTCCGGCGCCGGAACCAACGGGAGCCGTACGCCCCCTGCGGGCAAGCCGAGTAACTGCAGTGCCGCCTTCAAGGGAGCCGGATTCGAGGTCCGGAAAAGGGCCTCAAAAATGGGAAGGAGTCGCAACGCCCAGCGTTTCGCTTCTGTCACATTTCCGCCCAGGTACGCCTCCATCATCGATGTCATTTCCGTACCCACGACGTGTGATGCGACGCTGATCACGCCGTACGCGCCAAGGGCCATCATCGGCAGCGTAAACTTGTCATCCCCGCTGTACACCAGGAGGTCATCCGGCTTCCGCGCACATAGCCGAAGTACTTGTGAAAAGTCTCCGCTGGATTCCTTGACGGCGACGATGTTCGGAATTTGCGCCAACTTCAACAGTGTGTCGACCTCGATGTTGACCGCGCTGCGCGGCGGAATATTGTACACAATAATGGGCAGTTCAACTTGCTCCGCGACAGCCGCATAGTGTGCGTACAGCCCCTCTTGCGTCGGGCGGTTGTAATACGGCGCAACCAACAGCAAACCTTGGACGCCGATGGATTGTGCCTCCTTGGACAAGCGTATAGATTCGGCCGTGTTGTTCCCGCCTGTTCCCGCGATGACCGGTACCCGACCATCTGCGAACTCCAACGTCTTCTCGAACAAGAGCAACTTCTCGTCGTGCGTCAATGTCGGCGACTCACCCGTCGTTCCGCATACGACCAAAGCCGTCGTGCCAGTATCAATCAAATGGTCTACGAGCCGCTTCAGCCCAGCGACATCGACGCTCCCATCCGCCGCAAACGGTGTCGCCATCGCCGTCAACAGTCTTCCAAAGTCCATATCCATTCCTCTTTTCTCATTCGTTTGCATGGTCCAGACCGAACGTCTGGTGCAACGCCCGCACAGCCACTTCCATCTGTTGGCGTTTCACAAGACACCAGATGGTGGTGTGAGAGTCTGCCGTCTGCAGAATCTCTACGCCGTGCTGCATCAGCGCGCCCACAATTTTCGCCATAATCCCCGGCACACCAGCGATGCCAGCCCCCACGACAGCGACTTTGGCACAATCCGGGACCATCTTTGGGTTCAACCCAAGCGTCGCCAACGTATCGACTGCGCGCCGCGCCTCTGAATCCGCTACAGTGTAGGCAATCCGGTCCGGTGACACGGAAATAATATCGACGCTGATATTGTGCTCGGCCATCGCTTGAAATACGTCGTACGCGTTGACACCGGGTTGGTCAATCACAATCTGTGTAATATTCGCTGTCTGCGCGACACCGGTCACGTATCGGTCTGTCACCGAGTGACTTTCCAGGACCGTTGAGTCGTTCGTGATGAGTGTGCCCTCATCTTTCAATTCGGTATGCCGGACGCGAATCGGAATGTTCTTTTGCATCGCGATTTCAACGGCTCGAGGATGAATGACCTTAGCACCAGAATAGGCGAAGTTGCACACTTCGGCGTACGTCACTTGGTCCAGACGCCGGGCCGAAGAGACAATCCGAGGGTCGGCCGTCATGACACCCTCGACATCCGTGAAAATATCCACGTACTCGGCGTCCAACGCGACGCCCAGCGCAGTGGCGGTCGTGTCGCTGCCTCCCCGTCCGAGCGTCGTGATGTCTCCTTCTGCCGTGACACCTTGAAAGCCCGTTACAACCACAATTTGTCCAGCAGAGAGCGCATCCAGGATGCGTTGTGGCCGAACCCTCAGGATTCGCGCATTGCCAAAGCTGTCATCTGTCTCAATCCCCGCCTGGCCACCGTTCAAGACCAGCACATTGTGACCACGTGCACGCAACACACTGGAAAACACCACCGCTGAGATGGCCTCCCCGCAGGACATCAAAATATCCAAGTCCCGTGTAGAGACGTGATTGGGGTCATCAATGAGACCCAGGAGGGTATCTGTCGCGTACGGATCGCCTCGACGGCCCATGGCGGAGACGACAACCACCACCCGGTACCCGTTGGCGAGCGCATCCTCTACGTGTGCAACGGCAGCCAGCCGCCGTTCCTGTGTCGCGACCGACGTTCCTCCGAATTTCTGTACTAGTATTTTCATGATCCACCCTTCCTGTCCAATGCTGCCACGCAATTCTTCCGTCATCATGGACCACACGCACGCCATCGCGGCGTGCGCCGAATATCAATCCAGTATTGAGCGCGGCCTCTGTACGGAGGCTACGACTTACGCCTCCGCGCCTTGTACGAGCAGCTCCGCAATTTGCACAGCGTTCCACGCTGCACCCTTCAGCAGATTGTCTGCTACGACAAACATTAGCACCGTATACTCATCAGCCAGGTCCTGGCGGATGCGTCCGACAAACGTATCGCCGGTTCCTTCCGCCATGCGCGGGTGTGGGAAGCGCGCGTGCTGTGGATCATCTACCACAACCACGCCCGGCGCACCCGTCAGTTTGGCGCGAACCTCTTCTGCGCTGACAGGTTTCGAAAACCGCACGGCGACGGATTCCGAATGACCGTAGATGACGGGCACCCGGACAGCTGTCGGACTCACTTTGAGATCCGGCAGGCCGAGAATCTTGCGAGACTCGTTGAGTAGCTTCATTTCCTCTTTGGTATATCCGTTGTCGAGAAAGACATCGCACTGCGGCAAAACGTTGTAAGCCATCGGGTACCGCGTGTCCTGACTCGCTGTGGGGAACAACGTCGTCTCGGCATTGCCCCCGACCTCCGCAGTCAACGCGTCGATGGCCTTTTGCCCCATGCCACTGACTGCCTGATAGGTGGACACCGATACGTGCTCGATGCCGAATTCGACCAACGGTTTCAAGGCCACCACAAGCTGGATGGTGGAACAGTTGGGGTTGGCGATGATTCCTTTGTGCGAGAAGGCTGCATCCGGGTTTACTTCTGGAACGACCAGCGGTACGTCCGGTTCCAACCGATACGCGCTGCTGTTGTCCACCACGACAGCGCCTTGCCTGACCGCCAGTGGAGCGTATGTCAAACTAGCTGACGCACCGGCACTGAACAAGGCGATATCCACGCCGGCGAACGCTTCTTCAGTAGCCGCCTGGACCTCGTAGAGGCGCCCACCAAACTCCAAAGTCTGACCAGCCGATCTCGGCGACGCCAACAGACGCAAATCTCCAATGGGAAATCCTCGACGCTCCAGCGTATGCAACATGGCGCGGCCAACTGCTCCGGTCGCGCCCAACACCGCGATATTGTACCGTTCTTTTTTCTTCATCGGCTATCTCCTTCGTTCCCGCGAGTCTGGAGGATTACGGACGCTCCTCCCGCCAGCGCTCAATTAACACCGGCTGTAACTGGCGTTTTTCCAGTGCCGCTTCACACGTCTCCGGTATGAGGCGCATTAAAGACACCAATGAATTCATTTTAACATGTGGTGCATCCTGCCCAAATGGAACAAGGAAGATATTTTTCATATTGATCAATTTGGCAATATTGTAAAGATTGAGCCCAAGGCCGTCGTTCGTCGATATGGCAAGCACCACGGGCCTGTCATTGCGCAGGGTGGACTTCGCCGCCATTAACACCGACGAGTCAGTCGCTGCGTTGGCCAAGCGACTGAGGGAGTTTCCCGTACATGGAGCAATCACTAAACAGTCCAACTTCTTGGAAGGCCCTAGCGGTTCGGCTTCTGGAAGCGTCGTAATGGCCTTGTTTCCCGTCACCTCTTCGATATTCTTGGCCCATTCACCCGCCTCACCGAATCGGGTGGATACCTGCAATACCGTATTCGAGAAAATCGGAATGACGTTTACATCCATCGAAACAAGTCTTACAACCTCAGGAAATACTTCTGCATACGTACAATGCGATCCCGTCACTGCGAATCCAATGGTCTTCCCCTTGAGTTCCAACAGGACAACCTCCTTTATGATACCGGCCTAGACTCTGCCAGAATCCGGCAAACACTGTCAGCGATGATCCGCCCCGCCGTCTTCGGTGCGACCAAACCTGGCAGGCTCGGTGCGAGCATGGCCGTCATACCTCTCCGTTCCGCATAGCGGAAGTCCGTGCCACCAGGTTTGGAAGCAATATCGATGATGACGCAATCCTTTGCCATCTGGGACAACACGGCGGCGCTCAGAATCATGTCTGGAATCGTGTTGAACACCATTTCGACGTCCGCCACCGCTTCGAGCAGTGCTCCCATGTGAACGGGCTGCAGCCCCATTTCCCGAACGCGAGCCAAGTCTGCTGGGCGACGCGCCGCCACCGTGACTTTCGCCCCCAGGGCATCCAGCGTGCGCGCCAACGTCTTTCCACACCGGCCAAAGCCTAGCACCAGCGCGCGTGCACCGTGAACGGTGATGTCCGTATGTTGCATGGCAAGTGCGATGGCGCCTTCCGCAGTCGGGATGGAATTCAAAATGGCCACCTCGTCCAATTCCATCAATTTCACCAAGTTTACTGGATACTTGCGGCACCAATCCGCCAACCGCGGTCTCGCAATGCCAGTAAACACAAACGTCTCAGGCTTCATGGCGGCAAAATGATCCTCCGTGAGCACCACGTGACCTTCCCCACTGAACCGGGTTTCCACGCGACCATCGTCATCCATGCCTGCCACCGGCAAGACGACCGCATCGACGTCCGCGAACACCTCCGTCGACAGCGTGACAAGCGCCGTGTCTGTAAACCGACGTGGTAGTTCTTCAAACCCGATGAGCGTTGCACTGGCGTCCAGTTCCGTCGTTTGCGCAATGACTTCAATCTGGCGCGCGTCGCCGCCGACGAAAGCAAGTTTGCGGCCTGTCAGCATGAACGGCCTTACCCCCATCTCTTCCGGAATGTGTTCCGCTGTAATGTATGAGCAGATTGGGGTAGGGGTGCAGAAGGCCATTCACGGAGAAAGTGATGGCGTGAACGGATGATTGTTCCCGTCGGGGGCGACAATACGTGTAAAAGCACCTTCAAGCGGTTGAAGGGCTGGCATGGAGGGATTCCTCGTGAAATGGAGAGACTGGGTAAACGCGGCCATCGGTGTGTGGCTGGCCTTGTCACCGTGGGTGCTCGGCATATCCAATCAGAGATATGCAACGCGGGCCAGTGTCATTGTGGGGCTGATTTTGGTGGGGGTGTCGATATGGAGCGCCATGACGGACCATGTGGAGAGGCACAACGGGTTAACTGCGGTCACGTTTGCTTGCGGATTATGGTTCGTCGCCGCACAGGCGTTTTTGGGGCATTATGAAATCGGACAATTTTGGGCCGTGGTCATTCCCGGACTGCTGACCATGGCGCTTACGCTGTGGGCGTGGATGGAGCGCACCCGGTTAGCGGATTCTGGCGGAGGAGGCCATTAAGTCGAATTCTACCTACACAATCCATAGGCCGTCTGTGAGAGCCATCCTCGGGGATGGTTTTCTTCATGTACACTGTATTTCCAGGACCAGACCGCCGATGCGTATGCGTCACATGTCGGACTTTCTTGGTGCCACCCCGGTCGATCCGAATCCGCGCGCTCCTCTGTCTGTCTCCACGAGCGATTCCGCGGCGACGAGCCTCGCCGTGTACACCGGAGCAAAAACGATTTGCGCAATGCGGTCTCCCGGATGAATCACAAACGGCTGATCCGAAAAATTGGTAAGTAGGACCTGGATTTCTCCTGTGTAGTCGCTATCTATCACGCCGACACCGTTGGGCAAACCAATTCCGTGCCGCCAAGCCAAGCCACTTCGAGCGTAGACCAGGCCAACCACCCACGGACCAGGAAATTGCAAAGCGATGCCCGTCGGCACCCGGATGCGCTGTCCGGGTGCTAAGGTGAGCGGGGTGTCAATACACGCGTGTAAATCCATGCCCGCTGCACCGGCCGTCGCGTACTTTGGCTCATATTCGGGCTTGTACAAATGAGAAACAGCGACGTAGCCGACCTCAATCGGCGAAGTACCCTGACTCATGCGGTTCCTCCACTATCATTGATATTTAGCAAACGCACCTTCATCGATGGGCCCGACCGCCGCTAACGCAAAACGTTGCGTGAGAATGGCTCGCGCGACGCGTTGGACGTCCGCTGCGGTGACGTTCTGAATACCGCGCAACGTTTCATCCAGTGTCACTTCCCGCCCGAGCACAAGTTCATTTTTGCCGAGGCGACTCATGCGGCTGCTCGTACTCTCCAAACTGAGCATCATGGACCCTTTCACCTGCTCTTTGCCTTTCCTGAGCTCCTCTTCGGTCAACCCATGTTCGGCAACGTCCTCACAGATGCGGTCAATGATGGACATGACCTCGGCAACGTGTTCGGGAGACGTGCCAGTGTAGATTCCGAACATGCCACAGTCCTTATACGCGGTGTGGAACGAGAACACAGAGTAGGCTAACCCGCGGTCTTCCCGGACCTCTTGAAACAGCCGGGAACTGGTGGAGTTGCCCAGTGCGTTGTTGAGCAATACCAGCGCGTACAAATCTTCGTGACCGGCCGGCAAGCCAGCGGCCGCAAGACAAATGTGCGCCTGTTCAATGTCTTTCTGCCGCACGCTCAAGCCGCGAGTGAAGGTCGGGACCGTCAACTGTGGCTCGTCCCCCTCGGTGTGCGCACGCGCAGTACTGAAATATTGTTCCACTTCAGCGATGGCTTGTTCCTCAGAAATATTGCCTGCAACAGCAACGACCATGTTGGAGGGCTTATATCTATCCGACACATACGCTTGAATATCGTTTCGGGAGAACGCCCGCAGGTTGTCTTCCAGTCCAAGAATCGTATAGCCAAGCGGATGGCCGCTGTATACACCCTCCGCCAGTACGTCCATCACCAGTTCGTCTGGTTCATCTTCATACATGCGAATTTCTTCAATGACGACCTTTTTCTCTTTCTCTATCTCTTCAGGCGCAAACTTTGAATGAAATAGCATATCGGACAAAGTTTCGACAGCGAGTCCAAAGTGTTCATCGAGCACCTTCGCGTAGTAACACGTGTATTCCTTAGACGTAAACGCGTTCACCTGGCCCCCGATGCCATCGAACACTTCTGCAATCTCGCGCGCAGTCCGGCGTTCAGTGCCTTTGAACAACATGTGCTCCAGAAAATGACTGATACCGTTGTTGTGGATGTTTTCATATCGAGAACCTGTTGCAATCCATACTCCGATACTCACGGATCGCATCGACGGGATTTCTTCTCCTACCACACGGACGCCATTGGAAAGCGTTCTGCGATACGTCATGTTGCTACCTCCCTCAGCGGGGTTCACTCCTCTTACAAACGCTAGATAAATATAGCAAATCACGATTTCGGACTCAAGGAAGCAGGGGGCTTCACCACAGCCTCTTCGTGGACCACCTGTCCAACCGTTTTACATGTGTACCCATTCTTTCTGAATATTTCCAGCAAAGTCGGCAACGCCTGTTGAGTGGGCCGAGTGGGATGCATCAGAATCAATGCGCCCGGTTCCACGTGCCTTCGAATGCGCTCCACAATAGCGCTTGGGGCTGGCCTTCTCCAGTCCACGGTATCCGCCGTCCACAGCACGGTGTACATGTGATGACGATGCGCGAGCTCGACAGTACGTTGGTCGTACGAACCGGCCGGAGGCGCCAACAAAGTGGGATCTATTCCCAAGGTATGATGGATGACGGTGTTGGTGACAACGATTTGCTGTTCCAAAGCCCGGCTTGCCAGACGGCGAAAATCAGGGTGACCAGATCCGTGGCTGCCAATTTCGTGCCCTGCCGCATAGATTTCCTTCGTCAGCTCCGGGTGCTTTTTGACCCAAGCGCCATCGAGGAAGAACGTGGCGTGTACGTGTTCCTCTTGCAGCGTACGCAGAATGCCCGGGACGAACTCTTCTCCCCAGGACACGTTAAACATCAACGCCACCGAACGTTCCTCTTTTGGACCTTTGTATATGGGTTCAGGAGGGAGTTGCCGGATAGAAACATGAGGTTGTACAGCTTGCCAAACCAGGTGAATGCGGTGATCTTTGGCTCGTTGTGTTTCCCGTTCGCTCGCCGCCGGGTCCAGCTTCCACCCACTCAAGCCGGGAATGGCGTGCCAGACGCGGTCCATTCTCGCGTCCACCGGGCTCCGCCCATAGGTTTCACCCGCTTTTCGCACCGTGTCCAAGTCGCTCATCTTGGCATATGCAGGCGTCACTTTCGATTGCGCTATGACTGGCCACGGCCAGACGATGCCCCCCGTGTGCAAGAGCGCTAACGTCAACAGAACCCATCGCATCCTCTCGTCACCCTCCTCAATCGTTCCACACGCACTCGGCATTATCGTGCCCAATACGTGCAAAAACCCTCCATACCCTGGAGGGATTGAGAAGACTCAAGGATGCGTCTGTGGTCTTTGCATCGGATTGGATTACCCTGCCGAAGTACCCTGGTCTTTCAGGGCTTCCTTGCGGGAGAGGTTAATCCGGTTTTGCGCGTCGATTTCAGTCACTTTGACCGTAATCAGGTCGCCCACCTTACAGATGTCCTCCACCTTGTTCACGCGGTTGACATCCAGTTGTGACACGTGCACAAGCCCTTCTTTTCCTGGCAGAACTTCCACGAACGCGCCGTATTTCTCCACACGTGTCACTTTTCCCACGTAGGTCTTGCCAACCTCTACCTCACGCGTGATGTTGAGAATTTGCTCTCTCGCCTGAGCCGCACCGTCCGAATCGGTACCCGAAATAAAGATCCGTCCGTCCTGCTCAATGTCAATCTTCACGCCGGTTTCTTCAATAATCTTGTTGATGACGCGACCACCAGGTCCAATCACATCCCGGATCTTGTCTGGGTTGATCCGCAATGTGATGACACGCGGCGCATATGGAGACATCTGGGCACGCGGCTCAGAAATGGCTTCCAACATCTTGCCCAGGATGAACATCCGACCTTCATGGGCTTGCTGTAAAGCGCGCTCGAGGATGTCTCGGTTGATCCCGTTGATCTTGATGTCCATCTGCAGCGCCGTTACGCCCTTTGCCGTTCCGGCAACCTTGAAATCCATGTCGCCCAAGTGGTCCTCCAGGCCTTGGATATCAGACAGGATGGCCACGCGATCTCCCTCTTTCACCAGCCCCATGGCGATGCCGGCCACCGGTGCCTTAATCGGAACGCCCGCATCCATCAAGGCCATGGTGCTTCCACAGATGCTCGCCTGTGAAGTGGACCCGTTTGACTCCAACACTTCAGACACAACGCGAATGGCGTAAGGGAATTCCTCCGGTGGTGGAATGACGGGATCCAACGCCCGTTCCCCTAACGCGCCGTGCCCAATATCGCGTCGACTGGGCGCGCGCAACGGCCGGGCTTCCCCCACACTGAAGGGCGGGAAATTGTAGTGATGCATATAACGATTGGATTCCTCAACGCCGAGTCCGTCCAAAATCTGCTCGTCACCCAGTGCACCGAGCGTGCACACAGACATCACCTGGGTCTGCCCACGTGTAAACAACGCCGACCCATGCGCTCTCGGCAACAGCTTCACTTCGCAGGAAATCGGTCGGATTTCGTCCATTTTGCGACCGTCCGGCCGGATCCCTTCAAAGAGGATGGCGCTACGCACTTCCTCTTTCAAAATATCGTGCAAGACCTCGGCAATATCCTTTTCTTTCTCCGGAAACTGCTCGATGTAGGCTTCGAGTGTCTCTGCGTTCACCGCGTCTACGGCAGCCTGACGGGCAAGCTTGTCTGGATTCCGCACCGCCACCTTGATTTTCTCCGTGGCGTAGGCGCGAATTGCTGCGTCCAGTTCCGGATCCACCTGATGCAGCTGGACTTCGCGCTTCGGAACACCCGCCTCTGCCACGAACGCCTCGATTTCCGCGACAATCTTTTGAATCTCCTTGTGACCAAACAGAATGGCTTCCAGCATCTCTTCTTCCGGGACTTCGTTCGCGCCCGCTTCCACCATCATAATGGCGTCCTTCGTGCCTGCCACGACGAGGTGCATATCGCTTTTTTCCGCCTGAGCCAGCGTGGGATTGATGACAAGTTCCCCGTCGACCCGCCCGACGATAACACCCGCAATCGGCCCGTCGAACGGGATATCGGACGCGGTGAGTGCCGCCGAAGTACCAATCATGGCCGCAATTTCAGGTGCGCAGTTCTGGTCCACAGACATCACAATGTCTACGACCTGCACGTCATTGCGGAAACCCTCCGGAAACAAGGGTCGGATAGGCCGGTCAATCAGCCGCGATGCCAATATGGCCTTTTCACTCGGGCGACCTTCCCGTTTGATGAATCCGCCTGGGATCTTCCCGACGGCGTAAAAGCGTTCCTCGTAATTCACCGTGAGTGGAAAAAAGTCCAGGTCCTTTGGTTCCTGTGAGGCGGTCACTGTGCACAAGACGACCGTGTCGCCGTACCTGACGTTGACGGCTGCAGTCGCCTGTTTCGCAAGCTTGCCGGTCTCCAGAACCATGGGTCGACCTGCGACCATAAATTCTCGTTTTATCATGCGTGTTCGTTAAACTCCTTTCACCATCTTCTGAAGCCATGCGACGCGGAATATGTACAAAGCTGCCTAGCGAGGCTGGCGTTCTTTGAACATTGACACTCCTTTAATTATGTATACTGATTCCCAATATAGTGCAAGTTCAACCCTGCGACCACTCCGCGAAAATGCAAAACAAGCGGGCCGAAGCCCGCCAGTCTTACTTGCGCAGTCCAAGCGTTTGAATCAATTCACGGTACCGGTTGACATCCTTCTTGCGAAGGTAGTTCAACAGGTTTCGGCGATGACCAATCATCTTGTACAATCCGCGCCGGGAGTGATGATCCTTCTTGTGCACGCGGAAGTGGTCCGTCAGTTGATTGATGCGTTCTGTCAGAATCGCAATCTGAACTTCCGGAGATCCCGTGTCCGTTTCATGCAGCTGAAACTTTTCAACGAGTTCTTTCTTCTTGTCATTTGACAACATAGAGAGTCCTCCTCCGACAATTTCGAAGCGAGATCCCTGCAACGGAGAAGGCGTCCGGAGGGAACGCAGATCCACGTCGCAGTTCAGGAAACCGAATCTTCGGCCCACGCTTCGTCGTAATAGACTTTACTATTATATCATAAACGAATGGTAAATCAATCGGACAGGCTTGACGTGCACCTCATGTCAGTCCGAGCATCTGTTTGCTGAAAGTGACATCGTCCGCAATCTGCCTCCGGAGCTCTTCAAGACCCTGAAACTTCTTTTCAGATCTGACCCTCCGCAGAAGAGACACGCGCAGTTGCTTGCCGTATAGGTCCCCATCAAAGCCAAGCAGATGAACTTCAAGACGAAATTCTTTACCGCCAACTGTCGGTCGATAGCCGGCATTCATCACACCGAACCAGTTCCCGCGCACTGAGTCGTCGGATTCTCCGAGAACTTCCACCATCACTGCATACACACCCGTTCCCGGCAGCACATACTCGTCCAATTCCGCCAGGTTGGCCGTTGGAAAGCCAATCTGTCGGCCCAACTTATCGCCGGAGACCACTTTGCCAACGAATGAGTACGGCCGTCCCAACAGAGCCTCTGCAGCTTCCACCCTGCCGGCTGCAAGGTGTTCACGAATTTGCGAACTACTCACTTTGGTCCCATTTTCTTCAACTGGGTTGACGACGGTCACGGGTATCCCCACCTCGCGGCAGAGCGCCGCCAACTTGTTTGCATCCGCCACGCCGCCCTTGCCAAATCGAAAGTCAAAACCCACGACCACGTGTGTCAGCGACAACTTGGCCAAGTGACGATGAACGAATTCTTCCGCCGTTGTGCTGGCATACGCTCTGGAGAAGTGAACATGATACAACCGCTGCACGCCATGAGATTCCAGCCGACGCACTTTTTCTTCAAACGGTGTGAGCCAGCGGTCATATCCTTCCTTGCGCGCGAGTACCCAAGACGGATGAGGCCAAAAGCACATGACCCCGAGAATGGCTTGGGTGCCCTGTTGCTCTTTCGCCCTTTCCAAAATCGCCTGGTGCCCGATGTGAACACCGTCGAACTTGCCGATGGCCAACACCATCGGTTGGTCGCTCGCCGGCGGTGCACCTTCCACTTCGATGACGTGCATCTTCAACGGTCCCTCTTCCAAAAGACTTTTCTCGGTTTCAATACCACTTGTCTCGTTCCACGTCCCACTGCGTGCGCCACACAGACCAGGTCGCCGCTATCGACGAGAACCGCTACCTGTGGTGCCGGCTGCATGCCGGTGATGGAAACCGCTTGTCCCTGCGCAAGCTTGTCCGCATCTGCTCGCGAGACCGTGCACTTTTGCAAGGATCGCACAGCCGCGACTGCAGGCAGCAGGAACTGCTCTGGCGATGGACTGGATTCAAACGCCTCCAGGGACACCGCCTCATGAATCCTGAACGGACCGGAAGCAGTGCGTCGAAGGGCTTTCATGTGTGCGGGAATGCCCACCTTTTCACCCCAGTCCCGGCACAGCGCGCGGACGTACGTCCCTTTGGAACACTTCACTTGAAAGTCCGCTGTCGCGACATCGCCTGGCGAAAAATCGGACACGACCAATTCGTGAATTTCAACCATGCGCGTTGGCATCGTCACGTCCAGTCCAGCTCGCGCATACTCGTACGCTCGTTTCCCACCGACGTGTACGGCCGAATACTTCGGCACGACTTGGGGATGTAATCCGATAAATTCGGCCGCCGCCCGCTCTATCGCGTCCCTCGTCAACCGGCACGCGGAGGCACGTGCTGTCACTTCGCCAGAGGCGTCATCGGTGTCCGTAGACATTCCAAAACAGACCGTTCCCTCGTACACCTTGTCCTCTGCAGTGGCATACTCAATCAGCTTTGTCGCATCTCCAATACAGAGTACCAGGACGCCGGTGACGTCCGGATCGAGCGTCCCTGCGTGACCAACCTTTTTGGTGCGCAAGTGACGACGAACGCGTTGAACTACGTCGTGTGACGTCAAGCCGGCTGGCTTGTCGAGAATGAGAACGCCAGACAAACTCAACGTTTGGCCTCCTCCAGTGCCCGTTCAATTTGTTCCACAACCGCGTCAATGACGTCGGTCAAGTCACCGGATACTGTACACCCGGCCGCTCGCGTGTGACCGCCTCCGTCAAAGGCCTGGGCAATCTTAGAGACATCCACGTATCGCTTGGAGCGGAGGGACACCTTCACACGATGGTCCCGCGTTTCGCGAAACAACGCGCCCACCTCAACCGTGTCGATGCTCCGCGTAAAGCCAACCAGCCCCTCGGTGTCGTCATCGGTGCATCCCGCGCCTTCCAGCATGCCTTGCGTCACGTAAATGATGGCGTACTTTCCGTCGCTCGACACAGTGAGGTTGTTCAACGCCATTTGTAGCAACCGCATCTGCGCCCAAGTTCGGGACTCCAGCGCAGGTTCCGCGATGTCGTACGGCTGTACACCGCTCGCGAGCAGTTCAGCGGTAATCTGGTGTACTTCCCGCGTGGTATTTGGCTGCGCAAAGCCGCCCGTGTCGGTCAGAATGCCCGTATACAGGCAGGTCGCCAGTTCTTTCGTGAGCGAAACCTGCAATGCGCGAGCCACGTGGTACACGAGCTCACAGGTGGCTGCAGCCTCGGCGTCCACCCATGCGGCAACACCGTACATCGGATTGGTGTAGTGGTGATCAATGTTGACGATATCCGCACCATCTTCGATGAACTTCTGTGCATACGCGAACCGCGCCATGTCGGCGCAGTCGACTGCAATCACGTGTTTGAACTTGCGATCCACGTGATCTACGTCGACGTACGCCTTCTCTGACAGCGGAACAAAGTGAAATCGTTCCGGTATCGGACCTTCAGCGACAAAACGCCAGGTTTTGCCGAGCGCAGCCAAGACGTGCGCCATCGCAAACGCGCTGCCAATGGCGTCGCCGTCAGGACGCTCATGCGTGACAATCAGCCAATCGTCGTTCTCACGTATACGTTCCACAACAGCCCGCAAGGCGTCCGGATGGCGAGGCGCCGGTTCCCAGTCCCATCCAGAATCGTCCAACAGGGGCACCTGCTCACTCATCGCGACATATCCCCCGTTTCCGAATTCCGGTTGATTTTCTTCAGTACGGACTCAATGTGCGCACTGTACTCCCCGGACTCGTCAAGCTTAAATTGAAGCTCCGGACTGACGCGCATGCGCAGTCTCCGCCCGACCTCTCCGCGAATAAATCCAACGGCCCGGTTGAGCGCATCCATCGTCCCTTGTTTGGCTTCGTCGCTCCCCAACACACTCACGTACACCTTGGCGTGTTGTAAGTCACCCGCCACTTCAACGCGCGTGACCGTGACGAAGCCGATTCTCGGATCCTTCACGGAGGTGCGGATGATGTCCGCGATTTCTTTCTTCATTTGTTCAGCAACACGCTCTACCCGAATTCGCCCCATGGCACATCTCTCCTCAACGACAGGTTCAATCGGTTGAGTGACCACTGGCCCACCCTTCGGATGGCAGCGATCACTCATTCCTCGTGACGCCTTTAGTTTGGCTTGACAGCCTCCATCTTAAAGGCTTCCACGATGTCGCCGATTTTGATGTCGTTGTACTTCTCCAGTGTCAATCCACATTCGAAACCTTGTGCCACTTCCCGGGCATCGTCTTTAAACCGCTTGAGCGTATCCAGTTTCCCTTCGTACACCACGACGCCATCGCGGATGACGCGGCACTCCGCGTCGCGGGTAATTTTGCCATCAGTCACATAACATCCCGCAACGGTACCGACTTTCGAAATGTGGAACGTTTGCCGTACTTCCGCATGCCCGATAACCACTTCTTTGTATGTCGGGTCCAACATACCTTTCATGGCCGACTCGATTTCTTCAATCACGTTGTAAATGACGCGGTACAGACGAATGTCGACCTTCTCCGCCTCCGCAGCGCGGGCTGCATTCGCGTCAGGGCGAACGTGGAAACCGATGATGATGGCGTTTGATGTGCTAGCGAGCAACACGTCCGACTCGGTAATGGCACCGGCGCCGCGATGAATGACGTTGACCCGAACGCCTTCGACTTCAATTTTCTCAATCGCCTGCACCAGCGCCTCTACCGACCCCTGCACATCAGCCTTCACAATGACGTTCAGTTCCTTGACATTGCCTTCCTGAATGTGGCGATACAAATCATCCAGCGTCACGCGCGAGGTATTCTGCTGTTGCTGCACCTTATCGCGGCTCTGGCGTTTTTCAACCAAATGGCGAGCTGCGCGTTCGTCGTCGTACACCACAAACAGGTCACCTGCAGACGGCACCTCGTTCAAGCCGAGAATTTCCACTGGCGTGGACGGCCCCGCTTCCTTCAATCGCCGCCCGACGTCATTGACCATGGCGCGGACGCGGCCATAGGTCTGCCCAGCAACAACAATGTCACCAACCTTGAGCGTACCGTTCTGGACCAGAATGGTCGCAACTGGACCGCGGCCTTTGTCAAGTTTCGCCTCAATCACCGTGCCACGCGGGCGAGCTTTCGGGTTCGCCTTGAGCTCCTGCAAGTCCGCCACAAGCAGAACCATCTCCAGCAACGTATCCAGCCCTTGCTTCTTCAACGCGGAGATGTTCACAAAGATGGTGTCTCCGCCCCACTCTTCGGCAACCAGTCCATGCTGGGTCAACTCTTGCTTGATTCGGTCTGGGTTCGCGTCTGGCTTATCGATTTTGTTGACCGCAACGATGATAGGCACATTGGCTGCCTTGGCATGATTGATTGCTTCAACGGTTTGCGGCATCACGCCGTCATCCGCTGCGACCACAAGAATGGTGACGTCCGTGACTTGCGCGCCACGCGCACGCATGGTCGTAAACGCCTCGTGACCCGGTGTGTCGAGGAACGTAATGCGCCGACCTTGCACTTCCACCTGGTACGCCCCGATGTGTTGCGTAATGCCACCTGACTCAGTCGCTGTAATCCGGCTCTGGCGAATGGCGTCAAGCAACGTGGTCTTACCGTGGTCGACGTGGCCCATGATGGTCACAACCGGCGGACGCGGCACCAGGTCTTGCGGTTTGTCTTCCTCAATGAGCATGTCGAGCGCTTCTTCGTCCACTGGTTCCACGACAGTCATCTTGACACCGAACTCGTCAGCAATCAGCTCCATCGCGTCCGTGTCAATGTCCTGGTTAATGGTAGCCACGATACCCAGGAACAGCAATTTCTTGATGACTTCTGACGGTTCGCGCTTCAGCAGCTTCGCGAACTCGCCGACGGTCATTGGGCCTTCGACCGTAATGGTTGTGGGGAACTCCGGTTTGCGGGCCTCTTGCTGACCAGCGCGGCGTTTCCCGTTTCGCATCAGCTTGTTCTCGTTAAACTGCTCGCGCCGATCCCGTGGGAAGTCCGCACGCGTGCGTTCGCGTTCCTTTTCTTTCTCCTTGGCCTTCGATGCAGGGCTGACAGGCTTGGCTGCCACGTTCATCACCGGAGCGTTCGAACGACCACCTGGGCGTCCACCACCGTAGCCTCCAGAACGTTGGCCGCCTTGGCCACCACCGTAGCCTCCAGAACGTTGGCCGCCTTGGCCACCACCGTAGCCTCC
>NZ_AXAR01000017.1 GCF_000472905.1 Alicyclobacillus pomorum DSM 14955
GAAGGATGTAACTCAACGCACAAGATGTGCGATGAGCATACATAGATGTCTGGTGGCAATGGCGGAGGGGAAACACGCGTACCCATCCCGAACACGACCGTTAAGACCTCCAGCGCCGATGATACTTGGGGCGGGAGCCCCTGGGAAAGTAGGACGCCGCCAGGCAAGAGAGCAAAAGAGCTCAGTGCTACACGCACTGGGCTCTTTTATGTAACGGGGCGTTAGCACTTATCTTGGGTTTGTGAAGTCTAGCCCGCAGGCACGTAATTTCTAACCTCTCACAACCTACCTATTGCATCATGTGGTTGCCTGATGTATTTTAGGACCAAGGTTAGCGTATTACTGCGGATGGCATGCAGGTATGAGCTACGTGATAGTTCATGTCTGCATTTTTTCGTCCATGGCGGCAAACGCTTACACTACAACAAAAGGGGGATGTTTATGCAAAACAACGGGAGCCTCTTAAAAGTCGTTCTCTTGATGGCTGTTATTTTCCTCATAGGCGCTATCCTATACTACTTGGGACTGCCCAGTGGGCTGAACGTGCCATTCCTGCTCTCTGTGGGGTACGGAATCCTATCCAATTATTCGGCCATCCTGGCCATTGGTCTGGCTGTGGCCATTGCGAGAGAAAACCAAGGTGCGGCTGGATTGGCTGCTTTCCTGGGATATGAGGTCATCATTCAAGGCGCGACGGCCATTCAAAACTCCATCGACGCGAGTGATAAAAGCGCGTTTGTTCTTGTTGCTGGACTTATCTCTGGTGTACTTGCCGGCTTAATGTACAACAGATTCTACAACACAAAACTGCCCAGTTGGCTTGGATTCTTCGGCGGCCGTCGCTTCGTTCCAATGGTCACAGCCTTTGCTTCACTGTTCATCGCGTTGATTCTTGGACACACCTGGCACTAATTCTTTTGATGCTCAGGCGATAAAGGGGGATACTCATGCTCGGTCAACTACAGAGAATTGGCAAGGCGCTCATGTTGCCGATTGCCGTCATGCCCGTTGCGGGCCTCTTGCTGCGGTTAGGGCAACCGGACACGTTGAATATACCGTTCATGGCGGCTGCGGGGAATGCGGTGTTCAACTTCCTACCGCTTCTCTTTGCGATTGGTATCGCGGTAGGGTTCGCAAGAAACAATCACGGGCTCGCCGGTTTAGCTGGATTTATCTCGTATCAAATCTTGTCCTGGGGCGCCGTTGCCATCAACAAGGATAACAACCTGAGTTATCTGGGAGCCATCATTTGCGGCCTGTTAACAGGTTGGTTGTTTAACAAGTTTAGTGAAATGAAATCTCGGTCAAGGATGCTCGAGTACATCGGTGGTGGACGCGGACTCGCCGTCATTCTGATTTCTATTTTGTCCATTGTACTTGCCATTGTGGCTGGACTCATTTGGCCTTACGTACAAGACCTATTTAATGCGCTCGGTAAGTGGCTGGGCGAAACGGGCGCGATAGGCGCCGGGTTCTACGGTTTGTTCAACCGCTTGCTCATTCCGCTTGGTCTCCACCACGTCATCAACACGTACATCTGGTTCGTATATGGAACCTACCACGGCCCACACGGTGTCGTGACGGGTGACCTCAGCCGCTTCTTTGCGGGCGATCCGCATGCTGGCGGCTACATGGCAGGTATGTTTCCTATCATGATGTTCGGCCTACCAGGTGCTGCATTGGCGATGATTCTGGTCGCCAAGCCGGAACGACGCAGCGTTGTCGCGGGTGTTCTGGGGAGCGCTGCATTCACCGCATTTCTAACCGGTATCACCGAACCGATTGAGTTTGCATTCATGTTCCTTGCGCCCGTGCTGTTTGTATTCCACGCGGTGCTCACTGGTGTCTCGATGTTTGTGTGTTACGCGCTGGGTATTCGCGACGGGTTTACGTTTTCGGCCGGTGTGATTGACTATGTGTTGAATCGAAACTACGCGACCCATGGCTGGTGGATCATCCCCATCGGCTTGGTCTTTGGCGTCATTTACTTTGTGGTGTTCTACTTTAGCATTAAAGCGTTCGATATCAAGACCCCTGGACGTGAAGACGAAGACGCGAGTGGGCCGGTAGGCGGCGGATTCATCCTTGATGAATATCAGGTTGCGGGTGACCCCGAACAGCGCACAGATTCAGCAACCTCTGCGAAAGCAAACCCGATGTCTGTTCAGGCCAAGGGGTATGTGGAAGCGCTCGGAGGAGCGGATAACATCGTGGAAGTGGAAGCGTGCACGACGCGCTTACGGCTCAATTTGAAGGACGTAAGCAAGCTGAATGAGGCTCAGTTGAAGGCCCTTGGTGCCAGCGGCGTAATCAAGCTGAATCAGCACAATGCGCAGGTCGTCGTGGGTACCATCGCCGATACGCTTGTCGACGAAATGAAGCAGCACATGTAATGGATCAAGGACTGCATAAAAAAGGGCTGTCCGAGCGGGTGGTTTACAATACCCGCTTGAGACAGCCCCGTTTCATATTGTCGAACTTAGCCTTCAATCAACAGAGATTCCGGATCTTCGACGAGTTCCTTGATCTTTGCGAGGAACTGAACGGCTTCCGCACCGTCGACGATGCGGTGATCGTATGACAGGGCAATGTACATCATTGGCCGAATCTCAACTTGTCCATTCACAGCGACCGGGCGCTCCTTGATGCCGTGCATACCCAGGATACCCACTTGTGGCGCATTCAGGATAGGCGTAGACATCAAGGACCCGAAGACGCCGCCATTGGTAATGGTGAACGTACCGCCTTGCAGGTCTTGGAGGCTGAGTTTGTTCTCGCGTGCGCGTTTCGCCAGCGTGGCAATCTCGCGTTCGATTTCCGCAAAGCTCAACCGATCCGCGTTCCGTACCACCGGAACGACCAAGCCTTGTTCGGTCGCGACGGCGACGCCGATGTCGTAGTACTTCTTGATGATGATGTCTTCGCCTTGAATTTCTGCATTCAGCAGCGGGAATGCTTTCAATGCACCAACGGTAGCCTTGGTAAAGAAGGACATGAAGCCAAGGCCAACGCCATGCTTCTCCTTGAATGCTTCCTTGCGGCGCTTGCGAACTTCCATGATGGCGGTCATGTCGACTTCGTTGAACGTGGTCAACATGGCAGCGGTATGCTGCGCTTCGACCAAACGCTTCGCGATGGTGCTGCGGCGACGAGACATGCGCACGCGCTCTTCTTCGCGGAACGACCCCTTGTTCACAATTGCGGGCGCAGCCGGTGCTGGGGCCTTCGGAGCTGCAGGTGTAGCAGCAGGTGCACTTGCACTCGGCGCCACATGGGCCAGAAGATCTCGAAGTTCAATGCGCCCGTTTTCGCCGGTACCCTTCACTTTATTGATGTCCACGCCAAATTCCAGCGCAGCCCGACGGATTGCAGGGGTTGCCCGGACTGGACCATTGGACTCTGCTTCCGGCGCTGCCGTGGGCTGAGCTGCAGGTGTTGGCGCAGGCGCAGCGGCAGGAGCCGAGGCAGCCACTTCTTGTGCTGCAGGCGCAGCGGCAGATGCTGCAGCCGGCGTAGGAGCGGACCCAGCAGCGCCAATCACAGCCAGCGTCTCACCAATCGCCACGGTGTCTCCGGTTTGTTTTGCAATAGACTGCAGCACACCTGCTTCGTCGGCAATGACTTCAATATTCACTTTATCCGTTTCGAGCTCGACGAGGGCTTCGCCGGCATCGACAGTATCGCCCACTTTTTTCAACCATGTCCCCACCGTTGCTTCGACGATGGATTCGCCTAACTCTGGAACTTTCACTTCACTCACTGTGACAGCCTCCCTCACTGTAAAACAGCAGATAATGTTGGTTGCAGTGCTTCGTCGAGAATGCGAGCTTGTTCCGCATTGTGTGCATGTGCGTGACCTTCAGCCGGGCTGGCTTGTTCTGGACGACCGACGTAGCGCAACTTCACCTTCGCAGGCAGCAGGGCTTGCAGTTTCGGTTGCATGTAGGTCCATGCGCCCATGTTCTCCGGTTCTTCCTGCAGCCAGACGATTTCTTTCAATCCCGGGTACTGCGCGATGACATCTTGCAACTCTTCTTCCGGGAATGGGTAGAGCTGCTCGATACGAGCCACGGCCACCCACGTGAGGTCTTGTTCAGACTTTTCCATCGCGTTTTCGAGGTCTACAGCCACTTTGCCGCTGCATAGGATTAACCGCTTGATGTCTTTCGCTTTCAAGGCGCGAGTGTCGCGCAGAATCGGTTCGAAACGGCCTTCGCTGAACGCGGTGCCGTCCGACATCGCCTTCTGATTGCGAAGCAGGCTCTTTGGCGTCATGATGACGAGCGGACGAGCGGTTTTACCCAGTCTTGCCGCTTGCAGACGAAGCAAGTGGAAGTACTGCGCTGCCGTCGTGACGTTGGCCACCATCCAGTTATTCTGGGCTGACAGCTGCAGATAGCGTTCCAGGCGAGCGCTGGAGTGCTCTGGGCCCTGTCCTTCGTATCCGTGCGGCAGCAACAGCACCAGACCAGACGACTGTCCCCACTTGGAGATGCCGGCAGAGATGAATTGGTCAATCAGAACTTGCGCTGTATTGGCAAAGTCGCCGAATTGCGCTTCCCACATGACCAGCGCGTCTTTGGCGTATACCGAATAGCCGTATTCAAAGCCGAGCACAGCTGCTTCCGACAGAGCGCTGTTATACACCGCAAACGAAGCCTTTGCTTGTGGCAGCGCCTGCAGTGGAACGAATTCTTTGTTTGTGTTCACGTCATGCAACACGAGGTGGCGATGGCCGAACGTGCCGCGTTCTGAATCCTGACCTGTCAAGCGAATGGGTGTGCCGTTCGCCAAAATGGTGGAGAACGCCAGGGATTCTGCCAGCGCCCAGTCCACTTTCCCGCCTTCGTCCAACGCGTTGCGGCGACGCTCCAAGATGCGTTTCAGCTTTGGATAGACCGCGAAGTCGGACGGGAACGTGAGCAAGGCCTCGTTAATTTTCTTGAGTTCCTCAAGCGAGACGGGTGCAGGGGCAACGTCTGAGACCGCCCATTCGGTAAACGGAACGTCTTCCTCGACCTCGCCGACTCTTGCGTACGCTTCTTTCAGCTTTTGTTGGACTTCTGCTTCCATCGCCGCTGCGTCTTGCTCGGACAACACGCCTTCAGTCTTCAGAGCGTTCGCATACAGCGTGCGAACCGTCGGGTGTTCGGAAATCTTCTTGTAGAGCAGCGGTTGCGTCGGAGATGGGTCATCTCCTTCGTTGTGACCCCAGCGACGATATCCAATGAGGTCAATCAAGAAGTCCTTGTGGAAGCGTTCGCGGTACATGTGCGCCAGGCGAATCGCTGTCAGGCACGCTTCTGGGTTGTCTGCAGACACGTGCACCACAGGGATTTCGAAACCTTTCGCGAGATCGCTCGCGTACCGGGTGGAGCGGCCCTCGTCTGCCTCAGCCGTAAAGCCAAGGTGGTTGTTGGCGATGATGTGAATCGTGCCACCCGTCGAGTAGGCGCGCAGTCGAGACAGGTTCAACGTTTCAGCAACGACGCCTTCCCCAGGGAATGCTGCGTCACCGTGAATTTGTACCGCAATCGCCTTTTGCACATCTTGCGAGGGTGCGCCGCCGTGCGTGCGGTCGTCCTGCGCTGCGCGTGTATATCCTTCAATCACCGGGTTGACGAATTCCAAGTGACTGGGATTGTTTGCGAGTGTGATGCGGACTTCCACTTGCGTGCCTTCGCCAATCACGCGGTTCGCACCCATGTGGTATTTGACGTCGCCCGTCCAACCGTGGTTGATGCCCGTGGAACCTTCCGACGGAACCAGGTCTTTGTTTGGCGATCCGTGAAATTCTGCAAAGATTTTTTCGTACGGTTTGCGAAGAATGTGTGCAAGTACGTTCAGGCGTCCCCGGTGGGCCATGCCAATCATCACGTTGTGCGTACCTGCGGAAGCCGACAACTCGACCAGTTTGTCGAGCATCGGGACCATCGCGTCAACGCCTTCAATGGAGAACCGTTTTTGACCGGCAAATGTGCGATGCAGGAACTTCTCGAACGATTCCACTTCAGTCAGGCGATACAGGAGTTGGCGTTTTTCTTCTGGAGAATAAGGTCTGTGTAATTCATCGGACTCAACGACTTGATCCAGCCACTTGCGCTCTTCCACATCCGTGACCTGGTTAAATTCATAGGCCAAATCGCCAGTGTAAATCGCTTTCAGCCGTTTGACGGCGTCCAAGCCCGTCCGGACATCTTGTGGCGCGTTGGGCCAAATCATGGACGCGGGAATCGACGCCAAATCAGCTTCGGTCAACTGGTACTCGGCCAGTTCCAGAATGGGAACCGGAGTGGGTTCGGAGAGCGGATCGATATGAGCCGCCAAATGGCCGTAGTTGCGGATGTTTCGTACGAGTTCCGTCGCTGCGACTAGACGGCGCGCGAAATCCGGGCTCAGGACACTGCTCGGTACGTTTGCTGCGAGCGGTGCGTCGCCTGCGGATCCGCTGCCGACAAAGTCCGCCGGGTTGCCGAATTGGTCAAACAGCGCACGAGTTTCCTCATCAACCGAGGTTGGGTCTTGTAAATATTGCTCGTAAAGCTCGAGAATGTAGCCACGATTGGGACCGTGAAAATCCTGCCAGAACTGTGCTCTGGTCGTTGTTGCTGCATTGTCCCCCACAGTGCAACCCCTCTTTGCTGTCACATTTTGTTGTATATGAACGAATAAATACTCCGGCCTTCTTTGATCCTACAAGGTAGCGCACGCGTGTTCCAATGCCGGATTTCGATGAACTGTATCACAAAGTGAGAATGAAAGGAGGCACGGAAATCGGGTATGTTAAGACCAAAAGCACCCATGGACAAGAGTGGAGGTAGATATCATGTATGAACGGAGCGTTGTTGTATTACTCCGCCAGGGATTGCATGCTCGTCCGGCGGCTGAGTTTGTCAAACGGGCAAACACATTCAGAAGCCAGATCACGGTTACGAAGGACGGTAGGTCCGTGGATGCCAAGAGTATTCTTGGGCTCATGGGATTAGCAGCGGGTCACGGAAGCGAGATCACCATCAGTGCCAACGGCACGGACGAAGAGCAGGCCGTCGAGACGCTTGTACAACTGGTCTCCCAAGAAGGATAGGCCTTAGGGCACATGTTGTGATAACGGATTCGGCCGGAAGCATCGACGTTGTTTCTCCAAGCTTGCCTGACAAACGCCGCCCTGTCGGCAGGCGATTCTCCGCTGGTATTTGTCATGCGCCGCGCCCAGGCGGATAATATATCGTGGTGGTTTGCCCCCGGCATCCACGACAAACTTACATACAACGGGTGGCGTATGCATGGTCAAATTGGAAGTACAAAAGCGGATTATCGAGAGGGCATTCAAGAAACATCCCCTCCCTTTCGATGTGGAACAGGAGACGTTTCGTTGGACGGGAAGTACCAAAGTCACAAGTAGACAAACCGAACGAACGTATGAAATCAACGTGGACATTTCCCTGAAGCCGAATAAGCGGCTGTTTGGAGAGGTGTCTGCTTGTTTGTGCAAACCAGAGGGGGTTCGGTTTGAAGACTTGGTGATAGTGACCATGATTGATCCGAAAATCCAGGGGACCATTCGGCTCACTGGATTGCCGAGAGCAGATGAGTCGCATGACTTTGCGAAATTCGTCAAAAAGGTGAGTGAGGCAGCGGAGAAGTAACGTGGCCGTCAAAGTTCGCTTAGCAATTTGCAAAATCACTAGACTACCACTGGTTCAGCACAAACCATCGCGTTTGTGTGCTGAACCATTCCAAATGGAATTTTGCAAGACGCATCCCGGGTCTGCTGAGCGACGCCAGTGGAATCTTGTACATCGCTGTAATTTGGAAGTTATTACAGCGCATCCGAACGTTCAGATAAGGAGGAAATTAGGGAGAATCGAAGAATATTTATAGTTGAAGGGATACAATTGGAAATTGTCTGACAGTGAGAGGATATGTGTTGTGGATATGAAACACAGGGATCATGAGTGGAGGAAAATCCATATAACTCCGGTGAAACAAAGGGTATTCTACGTCCTTATTGGCTTAATGTGGATATTTTTTTCTGGATGGTTGATGACGCACTGGGTACAGTATCCTGTCACTGTATTTGGTTTGTGGATTTTCGGAACCGTAGTCGTACCGGTGGTTCTGCTCATCCTTTTCCGACAGCACAAAGCATTGCGCGATACGCGCGAGGAATACAGGTTGTTTGTTGAGCGCATTCGACAACCGATTTTGATTCACGGTGATGGCATCATTCTCGATGCCAATCGGTATGCCGTGGATCTTTTTTGTGCGCGCAACAAAGAGGAACTCATTGGGAAGCCTGTCTTTGACTTCGTTTGTCCGGAATATCGCGAAGTTGTACAGGAGAGAATTGGTCGATTGAAGCAAGGCATCGCTACGGATGCTTTGGAGGAACAGATTCTGACACTGACTGGAGAGGTTCGGGTCGTCGAGATTGTTGGCGTGCCCGTGACGTATAATGGTCGACCAGCCATCAAATGCATGATTCGGGACATGACGCAACGGAAGCAGACGGAGGAGAACCTCAAGCGCGTGGCGGAGTTGTTTCGCTTAATAGAACAAAACATGACTGATGCGATAGCTGTCATGAACGTGGATGGAACCGCAGAGTATATTTCCCCGTCACACACACATTTGATTGGTCGTCACCTCGTTGCAGAAGGTGGAAAATATATTTCCGAAGCTGTGCATCCAGATGATTTGCCGCGTATCAAAACATTGTTTCAAGGACATAGTCCATTCCGGACGGAGTGCCGTGTGAAGCATGCATCGGGCCGGTGGATCACGGTAGAAATGAGTGGGGTCCCGGTCATCGATGAGCAGCAGAACGTGAGACGCATGGTGTTGGTATGTCGGGACATCACGGAGCGCAAAGAATCTGAAGCGATGTTGCGAAAGTCGGACAAGCTGGCAGCGGTCGGAGAGTTGGCCGCAGGCGTGGCGCACGAGATCCGGAACCCGTTGACCGCCTTGAAGGGATTTACTCAGATCCTGCGGGCCAAGGCATCGTCCCACGACCTGCCCTTCTACGAGATTATGCACAGTGAATTGCAGCGTATCGAGGTGATTACGAATGAACTCCTCATGCTTGCAAAGCCTCGAGAGTGCAAATTCAAAGCGGTTCAGGTGGTCTCCATCGTACAGGAGGTCATCACCCTTTTGAGTTCACGGGCGGTCCTGAACAACGTACAAATTCACCAGGAGTTTGAGCAGAACACGCCGATGGTCCAATGCGATGAGAACCAGTTGAAACAGGTATTCATCAATGTCATCAAGAATGCCATCGAGGCGATGCCTCGCGGTGGTAACTTGTATGTGAGGATCCAGTCGCAGGGAGACAGGGTGTACTTGGAGTTCGTGGACGAGGGGAATGGGATTGCAGCCGAGCATTTGCCCCTGATTGGACAACCGTTCTTCACCACTAAGGAAACCGGTACGGGGCTTGGTCTGATGGTCAGTTATAAAATCATTCAAGGCCATGGCGGCACGATGGACATTCAAAGTCAAGTTGGGTCTGGGACCACCGTGACCATCTCGCTTCCTGCTGTCACGATGGCTTCTGACCAACTACGGAATCACACTCGTGAAAACTTCGTCAATACAGATTCCTTCGGCATCGCTCAATGAGCTGTCCAGGGGCTTGTACAAAGATGCTTCGGTGGATGGTCTTTAGCGCTTTCCATGTTGGAATGAGCGATTGCAATTGGCTTGCCATAAGAAATACCCCGCTGCTCAAGCGGGGTATTTCTTATTCTCTCCTAGGCGTCCTGCTGTTTCAGGGGAGTGGAAATCGGAACTAACCCTTTCGGTAGTACCCAGTAACTGGCGGCAATGGCGACCAGTCCTACAAGGGTGATAAGGGTAGCGATGATGGGCGTGGTACACACCACTCCTATCAGTACGGCGACTGTGACCACGCAGGAAACCAACGCGGAAAAGGTCACACCACCGCGCTTCATCCTGCTCACCAGCAGCAGGATCCACACGAGAATGACCGTGTAGCCGGGGAACACCATTAGATCTTGAAACGTCTGTCCTTTTGCAAAGAACGCCACGATGACACCTACGTACAGAAACAAGGTGCTGCAGAGCAGTGCGCGTACAGGTACTTTACCTCGTGAAAGTCGGGCCAAAAACTGGGGTGCCTGACCGTGCACAGCTTGTGCGTAGAGAATGCGGGATGCTGCGTACATTCCTGTATTGACCGCAGATAGGACAGCGGTGAGCAGGACTGCGTTCATGATACTCCCGACGTAGGGAATGCCAACCGCGCGAAAGACTTGGACAAACGGGCTCTCCGTAAATCCCAAGGTATTCCACGGAACGAGGCTTACGATGACGAGAATTGGAAGCACGTAAAACAAAATTACGCGAAGGATGACACCGCGAACCGCCCGCGGAATCGTTCTTTCGGGGTCCTGCGTTTCACCCAGAGTCATACCAATCATTTCAACGCCACCAAAAGAAAACATCACCACAAGCATGGCTGACAATAAGCCACTGACTCCATGCGGAAATATCCCACCGTGTCCAAGCAAATTCTGCGCAGCTTCGTGAGGGTGTCGACCCAATACCAATACGGAACCGAGGACAACAAATAGTACGAGTGTGGCAATCTTTACGCCTGCCAACCAATACTCCATCTCCCCGTAGATTTGAACGGGAAATAGGTTCGCGATGGTCATGATGAGAGACATGACAAGTGCAAGAACCCAGAGTGGAACGTTTGGCAACCAATATTGCATGAACGATGCAGCTGCGGCCATTTCTGCGGCCATGACCAGAACCCAGTTGACCCAGTACAACCAACCTACGCTGTACCCTGTAAATTTGCCCAAAATCGGTTCCATCAGGTCGCGCAAGGTCCTTGCATTCGGTTGGCTTACGGCCAGCTCCGCCATACTTTTCATCACGATATACAGAATCATTCCGCCGATGAGATATGGAATGATTACGCCCGGCCCTGCCAGTCCAATGGACGAACTACTCCCTTTGAAGATTCCAGACCCGATGGTTCCGCCAAGTGTCAGCATCATGATGTGACGAGGCTTTAACCGCCTGTCCATGTCAGATTTGATGTCGCTCATGTTGTCTCCTTCCCACATTGAGGCACGTCATTGCCGTGTCAAAGATGCCCCTTTATCGCTGTTATGCTTTTGTGCTTTTATGCAATAAAGTGAGTGTATGAGGAGAGATAGGTTTTGTCAAATGGACAATCGTGGGCTGAACGCAGAATAGCTCCAGCACGCAAAGCGAATAATGATCTTCGGCTTCAAGAACGGACAGAACTGCACTGTGTGCGCCGCAGCGTAAGGAGTTGTTGGACATGGACTATGAACAAGCAGAACGTCGCATCATGGAGCGAGCATATGAGGGAATCAGCCCTTTCGAGTTTCGGAACCAACTCATCCGTCTCGCGAAAGAGGGAGAGAAGAAAAGTGCACGAGCAATGCTGGACGCAGGCCGGGGAAACCCAAACTGGATTGCGGCGACACCCAGGGAGGCGTTCTTCGCATTAGGGTACTTTGCGGTTCAAGAAAGCCGCCGAGTGTGGGACGAGCACGACCTGGCCGGAAAGCCGAATGTCGCAGGGATTGCTGGCCGATTTCAGGACTTCGTACGGAACAACGAGCAGATGCCGGGCATGAAGCTCCTATATGACATCGTGGAATACGGGATACGGGAGAAGGGCTTTGACCCGGACGCGTGGGTCTACGAGTTGGTCGACGGTACGATTGGTGACAACTATCCGATGCCGGACAGGATGTTGGTGCACGTGGAAAAGGTGGTTCACGACTACCTGATTCAAGAGATGTGCAACCACGACACATCCTCTGGCAAGTTTGATGTGTTTGCGGTAGAAGGCGCAACGGCCGCCATGTGTTACATTTTTGACTCGCTTCTGGAGAACTACCTCCTTTCCTGTGGCGACAAGATTGCCATCATGGTTCCAATCTTCCCACCCTATGTAGAGATTCCGCATTTGGCACGCTACAACTTCGACGTCGTGCGTATCAAGGCGACAGGGATGACCGACGCAGGCATCCATTCCTGGCAATATCCAACGACGGAGTTGGAAAAGCTCAAAGATCCGTCCATCAAAGCGCTGTTTTTGGTGAACCCGAGCAATCCTCCCTCAGTGGCGATACAGCCGGAATCCGTGCAACAGCTGGTCGACATTGTGAAACAGCACAATCCGAATTTGATGATTATATCAGACGACGTGTACTGCACGTTCGCTGATCACTTCCGTTCTCTGATGGCGGACTTGCCATTCAATACGATTGGTGTGTACTCGTATTCAAAGTACTTCGGGGTGACGGGATGGCGTTTAGGCGTTGTGGCGATTCATGAACACAATGTGTTTGACCACCTACTGAAGCAGTTGCCGGAAGACAAAGTGGAGATTTTGAACAAACGCTACGCTTCGCTGACTCAGCACCCGGAAGGCATTCGATTTATCGACCGCATGGTGGCCGACAGTCGCCAGGTGGCGTTAAATCACACGGCTGGTTTGTCTACGCCGCAGCAAGTGCAGATGGCGCTGTTTTCTGTGTTTGCTCTATTGGACAAAGAGCAACGCTACAAGCAACTGACGAAGGACATTTGCCGTCGACGCAAGCAGCTTCTTTACGAAGGACTGGGATTGCCAGTACCGAACGTGCCATACGATGTCAACTATTACACGGAGTTCGACCTGGCCGAGTGGGCCAATGCGAAATATGGCAGCGCCTTCGCGGATTACTTGACGCAGCACTATGAGCCGGTGGATATTCTGTTTCGTCTGGCGGAGAACTCTTCCATCGTACTGCTGAGCGGGGGCGGATTTTACGGTCCAGAATGGTCCATCCGGGTCTCTCTCGCAAATTTGGATGACGACGCATATGCGCAGATTGGGCGCGAACTGCACACCGCGTTAGAAGGTTACGTTGACGAGTGGAGACGGGCGAACGGAGGCTAGGTCACTATTTCGCACCTTTCTTCCGCTACATAACGGAAATTAGATGCTGTTTTTTGCAATTGAATTCACCATTCCATAGGCATAAAATCAACTCTGTAAGGGCTTTCATAGAATTCAATTCTTGCAATACACTTCCGGATCGTCAACGTGCAGGAGGGGTGAAACGTGAACACGGAAGCACTGCTGGCGACGTTGCGTTTCAGGAAGTCCCGTGTTCGAGAGATATTTCACGACCTGCTGGGACGCTCTGGAGCGACAACGACTGGAGAGTTGGCGGAGCGGTACCATCTGAGCACACGAAGTATCCGCTATGACCTCGATGAGATTGCGAAGCTGTGCGAGGACTTGCCGGTACGACTGATTCGTCAGCGTAACGGTGTGTGGCTGGACGGAGAACCCGACGCGAAGGCACACATCCAAGAGCAACTGCGGCAATCTCCTGGGCTTTCGGCGGTGGCTGTTCCGGAGCTCAGGTTGCACCGGCTACTTTCCGTATTGTTGACGGCGGAACAGCCGATTGTCGTCAAACAGATTCAGGATTTGCTCCAAGCCAGTCCACGTACGGTGTACGCCGACATGGACAGAGCAGAGTCCTGGCTGGTTGGATTGGGCTTACAGTTGACTCGCAAGCCGCATTACGGGGCGAAGGTGGAAGGCTCCGAGTTGTTGCGGCGCCACGCTTGTTTCAAGTTGCTGCTCATGGCTTGCCAACGGGTGGAGGACTTGGATTTGTGTGACGGCCCCGAGTCATTCTGCGAACGCCTGACGACTCAGGTGGACGGTCATGTGCTGGAAGGTTTTCTGGACGTTGAGGATCTGGTCCGGATTGTTCAACTACTTGGTGGAACGGTCCGGCAGCGTCCGCACAGCTCGCCGTGGTGGACGAAGGTCGCACTGTACGCCGCTGTCACTTTGAAACGAGTGAAACGCGGACACCAGGTTTTATTGACGAAATCTAACGTCAGGCAGCTTCAGGAGACGAGCGAGTACGCCTTCGCGGTTCAATTCGTGGACCAGCTGCGGAATGTGTTTCGCGTGACGCTGGGTGACGAGGAGTCTGCCGCGCTGACTCTGCACATGCTGGGATTGTACCCCAATCTTGAACTCGACGCGGCAGATGTAGAGTCTCAATATGATCCGTTTTCAGAAACCTTGGTGAGACAGATGTTGTCTGCCGTCGACACCGGACTTGGGGTCATGTTTAGCACGGATGAAGAGCTGTTTCGCGGGCTTATTCTTCACATCAAGCCAATGGTCTACCGCTTGTTGCACGGGGTGGCCATCCAGAATGAGTTGTTGGATGAGATCAAAGAGGATCACGCGTTGGCGTATTATGCTGCGGTGGTTGCAGGACAGCGGCTCGAAAGTCTAATAGGAAAGTCCATCAACGCGGCGGAGATTGGTTACATTGCATTGCACTTTGGAGCTGCACTGGAGCGCAGGCGAGAACGACCGCAAGGTGGCAGCGGCAAAATCCGGGCTTGGGTGGTCTGTGCTGGAGGAATCGGCACAGGGAAGATTCTGCAGTCCCGCATTGAGGCCAGTTTGACGAATCTACACGTGGTCCGAGTCGTGGATCAGGAGCAAGTGCAGAGAAAATCACTCGTGGACGCCGATGTCATCGTATCCACGGTGCCTTTGACTCATGTTCCCTGTCCGCACATCGTGGTCAACCCGTTGTTGCCGCTTCCGGATTACCACAGACTCCAACGTTGGGTGGCGACCGTGGTTGGCGAGTCGAACGCGGCATCTGTTGCAGCCCGTTTGAAAGCATCGATGCAAACACTGATCAGCCAGTATTTCGAGATTTTGGAACCGACAGCGGTCGAAGAGGAAATCGACCGCATGCTCGATAGAGTGAGCCCATACCTCTTCTTGCGACAGGGTAGACAGGACAGCGAAATGAACACGGTAGAGAGAAACAGAAAGAAGGTTTTACGAATGCTCGATGTACTGACCGAGGATTGTATCCGGGTTCAGAATCGCGCCCAGAACCGAGCCGAAGTCATTGAGGTGGCAGGTGAATTGCTGGTCCAGGCGGGGGCAGTGGAACCTCGATATGTGGAGGCCGTGAAAACGTCCTTGGAAGTGAACGGGCCGTATATGGTGATTGTGCCTGGCGTAGCCATTCTGCATGCGAGACCGGAAGATGGGGTGCGACGTGTGTGCATGAGTCTAGTGACGCTCTCGGAAGGAATTCGATTTGGTCACAAGGATAACGATCCAGTGGATATCGCGATTGCCTTTGCCGCCGTGGATCAGCACCAGCACTTGCAGGCGCTCTCTGATTTAATGCGGCTTCTGGCGGACGAAACTGCGCTCAAAGACATTCGCTCGGCGGATTCCGTGGCGCGCGTACTTGAAACCATTGGACGGGTCGTTGCCTAATACGTTGAACTGGATAAGGAGGATGCAAATCAATGAAAATTCTCGCGGTATGTGGAATGGGATTTGGTAGCAGCATGGTGCTCCGGATGACGATTGAGTCTGTATTGAAGGAACTGGGTGTCACTGCAACGGTGGCCACCTCGGACATCGGCATGGCGAAGTCTGAGATGGCGGACATCATTGTGACGTCGTCCGAGTTTGCTCCCCTGTTGAAAGACAAAGGGGTACCGATTTTGGAAATCAAAAACTACGTCGACAAACAAGAAATGAAAGACAAACTGTTGACCGTGCTGCCGAAATAAGAAAGGGGACTGGCGCAAATGGGCATCATCCACTTTATTGTTCATGAAATTTTGGACCAAGCCGAACTGCTGGTTGGTATCATCGCGCTCATCGGTTTAATTACCCTTCGCAAGTCCTTCAGCGACATTATCACTGGAACGCTGAAAGTGATTGTCGGCTTCCTCATTCTGTCTGGTGGCGCCAACATCATTGTCGGTGCGCTGGCGCCGCTCGGAAATATGGTTCAAGCCGGATTCCACCTGCACGGTGTCATTCCCACCAATGAAGCGATTGTCGGCGTCGCACAAAAGGCATTCGGCGCACAGACCGCCATCATCATGGGGCTCGGGTTTGTGGTCAACTTGCTCCTTGCACGGTTTACCCGGGCGAAGTTCATCTTCCTCACTGGCCACCACCTTTTCTTCATGGCGACTGTGATTGCCGTTGTGCTGGGAAGTGCCGGAATCACGGGGACCAACCAAGCCATCATTGGCGCTATTTTGGCGGGCACCGTTTCCACCATCATGCCTGCATTTGTGCATCCATTCACGAAAAAGGTGACAGGCGGCGCGGAATTCGCCTTGGGACACTTTAACACGCTGGGTTACATCACGTCTGCTGTAGTCGGTAAATTCGTCGGCAAAAACAGCCGAACCACGGAGGAAATCAAGGTTTCGCCAAAGATGGGATTCCTACGGGATTCTCTGGTGATGACTACGCTCACGATGATGATTCTCTACCTGATCCTCGCCATTGCGGCAGGACCGAAGGCCATTGCGGATTACACGCAGGGTAGCAACTACATTATGTACTCTCTGGTTCAAGCGATGACGTTTGGCGCTGGTATCGCTGTCGTGTTGATGGGCGTGCGGATGATTCTGGCGGAAATCATTCCGGCTTTCCAGGGGATTGCACAAAAGATTGTCCCGAATGCGGTTCCGGCACTCGACTGTCCGACGGTGTTTCCGTTTGCACCAACGGCTGTGTTGGTCGGGTTCATCTCCAGTCTCGTCGGCGGTATTGTCGGCATGTTTCTCATGGGCCCGCTGGGCCTGGCACTCATCATACCAGGCATGGTGCCGCACTTCTTCGATGGCGGTACGGCAGGTGTCTTTGGGAATGCAACAGGGGGACGCCGCGGCGCCGTCATTGGGGCCTTCATCAATGGCCTCTTGATCACTGTCCTTCCGGCACTGTTGCTCGCGTTCCTTGGATCTCTCGGACTGGCGAACACCACGTTCGGTGACAGTGATTTCTGCTGGGTCGGTATTTTTGGTGGGTTGATTGCCAAAACTGGCGTGGCTGGCGCGTACATCTTGACCATTGTCATCTGCGTCATCCTGGTTGGACTCGCGAGCTTGGTTACGAAGCGGAGTGCTGCGAAAGCCACTTCAGACTCTTCCATTCAGGCGTGAAAGAGCGGTCTCCTGAGCATGTTCGCACAGGAGACCGCTCTTTTTGTGCTTTTCCCACCCAACAACCCGTTTGACTCAAAAGATGGAGAACAGTGCGATGGCGACAAACATGCCAATGGTCGTGATGACGACGCTGACCACAGCGAGTGGTCCGTAGGCGCGCTTGTGGGTATCTTTCGCGATGGAACGGATGAGGGTCACCACGTATCCGTTGTGCGGCAACGCGTCAAGACCACCGGAGGCGAGGGCGGAGACGCGGTGCATTGCGCCCGGATCAATCCCCATCTTCGTGTAAATGGGCGCCAAAATCGGCAGAGCGATACCGAGACCGCCAGAAGCTGAGCCTGTGACACCGGCAATCAAGGTCACGGCGATACCAAGGCCCAGCAGCGGGGGCCCCGGCATGTGCGTCACGGCATCCACCACTTGCTTAAAGCCTTGCGTATTGGCCACCACAGAACCGAATCCGACGACGGCACAGGTGTTACAGATGGCTACGACTGAATCCTGTACGCCGTCAGCCAACGTGCCCCAGAAGCGCTTGACATGGGTGATCATCAACAGCAGGGCTATCACGATGCCAGCTGTCAACGCGTACACCGCGGCAATCGTCGATTCGACGTGAAAGGCGTTGGTCATCACGGCGAGGCTGATGACCACCATGGCCAACGGAACCACCGCCACTCCCCAATGCGGTAATGTCCGTTCAGCCGCGACTTCTGAAGTGGCCGCCATTTCAACGGCGGAGTCCGAAAGTTTGAGGCCTGAATGGGAATCTTCAAAGTGTTCTCCCCGTGCCACCGCACGTTTCACCGCAAGCATCAGGTACACGCAACCGGAGACAGCGATACCCGCGGCGACCAGCATGCCAATGATTCCGCCTGCCCACGGCGTTGTATGAAAGTATTTCGTGGGAATGAGATTCTGGATTTCCGGGGAACCGGGCATCGTCATGGTAAACGATACGGACCCTAGAATGATGGCTGCGGGAATGTACCGACGCGGCAGGTTTGCCTGCCGGAACAAAGCCAGCGCCAAAGGAAAAACGGAGAATCCGACGACGAACAGCGATACGCCGCCATAGGTCATGATGGCGCAGGTAAGGACAGTGGCGAGAATAACCCAGCGTTCGCCCAAAAACCGCATGAGTGCGCTGGCGATGGCGTCCGCGGCACCGGTATCCGCCATCACCTTGCCGAATACGGCGCCCAGCAGGAACAAAATAAACCACGAGGCAAAGAATCCTGAAAACCCTTTCATATACGTCCCCGTGAGCACTGCAGCGACGTCCTGGCCTGCGGTCACTGCCACGACTGCGGATGCAATGATGCCGGCCACAATGATGTTGATGCCGCGCATTGTCATCCAGATCAGCAGTCCAAGGGCAATGACAAGAAAGAGAATCGCCATAGAATTCACTCCTCTCACTAAAATGTTGAATCATTCTGTAAAATCAAGATGAATGCGTAACCGACGCGGAAGACGAAAACAGCTGAAATCGCGAGATGGAACAAGTTGGTCACTTGAAAACGTGTCGACTATCACCGTCCCATGATATCAATATTACATAAAAAACGTAACATTCGTTAGATTTGTGTCCACGATGATTCTATCATACCCAATCATTGGTGGAGCGTGAGGGGAGATGGACGCGTATACTCATGAAGTAGAGTCCGTTCAAAAAATTTCCTATCGATTATTTATTGTTGACGGCATGCATGGTACGTTAGATTCATCGAAGTTTGGATGTTGGGAGCATCTATAGCGTCGCGGTGGTGGTCGCGGTATCTCCGGAGCTGTGGACGGGGGTGATCTGATGGACAAGGAACTGCTGGAGTTCTTGACCGGGATGGAACAGCGGCTCGATCAACGAGTGGCAGATCTGGAACAGCGATTTGAGCGACAGATAGCTGGCCTTGAACAGCGCATCATGCAGCATGTCGATGAACAGATGGACGACGTTCGTAAACGTTTCGATGACGTTTATGTGCGCATCGATCAAGTTCATAAGCGCATTGATGCCGTTGTGCAAGAAGTGCAAGCTGTAGGCCAGTCGGTTATCGAAACACGGGAGATGGTGGACAAGCTGTCCGGCAGACTCCAAGATACCGAGCTTGACGTGAAGTTGCTGAAGAAGGTCGTAGCAGGTTGAAATGAACGGGTGTGCCCAGTGGGGTATGCCTTTTTGCTATTGCGCGCCATTGGAACCCTTGTCCTCACATGGCCCTACAATGGTCAAACATAGCGGCGTGCCAGAGCAGATGTGCCTTGGCACGCCGCGCCGTTTACATGTTGCCAGGGAGTTTAGAATTTCGGGACATCGTTTGTTTTACAGCAAAGATTATCATCAAAATCACGACACTCACGAGGCTGAGGATCAACTGGGAACGATTGTCTGCTGTAAAGGCCATGGAAGCGATTACAACGACTATCGCAATGATTGTTAAATACGTGAGATACGGGTACGCCCACATGCGCACGCGCAGCGACTCTGGCGACTCCCGTTCTAGCTTGCGCCGTATGCGCAGTTCCGATACAGCAATCAACAGGTAGATGAACAATCCGACAGCACCAGAGGAATTCAGCAGGAACAGGAACACGGTGTTCGGCGACAGATAGTCCATCGCTACGGAGAGATAGCCAATCACCATGCAAAACAGAATGGCTTTGACCGGCACGCCGCGGTCGTTCGTGTCCACTAAGCCCTTTGGTGCGTGACCTTGGTTAGCGAGTGCAAACAGCATCCGCGAAGCGGTGTAAAGTCCAGAGTTCAAACAGGACAAAACGGCGGTCAATACAACGAGATTCATGATCCAAGCGGCGCCTGGGATTCCGATGACTTTCAACGCACTGACATAAGGACTGACCATCGCGCTCTTGTCATTCCATGGCAAGATGGTGACGATGAGAAAAATAGATCCGATGTAGAAAACCAGCACGCGCCAAATGACCGAGTTCGTCGCCCGAGAAACGGCCTGCCGGGGTTCTGCTGACTCGGCGGCAGCCACCGTCACAATCTCTGACCCGAAGAAGGAGAAGACGAGCGTTGTCACGCTAGAAAATAGGGCGACAATACCAAGCGGTGCAAACCCGCCGTGCCGCGTCAGGTTGCTGAAATCCAGATGTGCGTGCGGCCAGAGGCCGAGGACGTACAGTGCGCCAAAGAAAATAAATAACACGATGGCGGCCACCTTGATGGAGGCAAACCAGTACTCAAATTCCCCGTAGGACCGAACGGAGACCAGGTTGGTCAGCGTCAACAAGAGCAACAGGATGGAAGCAAGGACCCACAGTGGGACGTTCGGTAGAAACCAATTCTGAAGTGTTTTGGCGCCTGCCGTGGCTTCCACTGCAACAACGATGACCCAGAAATACCAATACAACCACCCGACAAGAAAGCCAGCCCAATCTCCCAGTGCTTCGCGGGCGTATGCGGCGAACGATCCGAGCGAGGGATGTGCCACTGCCATTTCCCCGAGCATCCGCATGACCAAGACGACAAGAACGCCGGCGAGTGCGTATGAAATGACGGCTGCGGGACCCGCAGATTGGATGACTGCACCACTGCCGACAAACAGTCCAGCGCCGATAACGCCGCCGAGCGAGATCATGGTCATGTGACGCATTTTGAGGTCTTTCTTGAGCGATTTTTGGCTCACAAATAAATCCCCTTTCAAAACTACGTCTCAATGATTTACACATAACGAATATTATCAGAAGTTTAATTTCATTTTAACCCTTCGAAAACTGCATGATCCTGGATTTGCAGGTAACACCTTTTTGATTCCTTGAATCATTCGGGATAAAAACGAAATCTTCTCTCGGTGAAATGAGCGATTTGCAAAATAACGACGAACCGCTCTAGAGGAATTTTGCAAATCACTCAAATTAAGAAAGGGACCAGTGCCCTCTCAGGCATTCCGGTCCCTATGGTTCGCTTTGTAAGTGGCTAATATGTTGGCACAGGTGGTTTGCGACTGAGCACCAGCTACTCAGGAATGCTCCACTTATGCATCGAGGTCCGCTCCCCACACCTGTTCGTCCGTGAAGGCCCAGTCTGGGTACTCCTGATGCTCTATGAACCGGTTCACGTACAATCCTGCGAGTTTGGCATACAACTCTCCTTGTGTTTCCGAGAGGTTGTATAGTAAGGCAGCCTGCGTCGCGTCGGCAATCTGCTGCAAAGCGTGTTTGGCATACCATTGTGCGGCTGGGCCATTGAGGGAAGTAAGGTGCGTTAACGTCTTCTGAATGCATTCCGATGCGTCTCGAGCTTCCCTCGTATCGGCGCGTTCCAGCATCGGGAGAACTTCCTCCAGGTACTTCTCGTAGGACTTGTGCTTGTTCACGGTCTCCAGAAAATCGAGGGACTGTATGTTGCTGGGACCTTCCCAGATGGGCGTGATCAGCGCTTCGCGGTGCCAGCGGGCCACAGCGTATTCTTCCAGGAAGCCGAGACCTCCGAATAATTCCATGCCCATGGCTGTCATGGCAGCCGCGTGATCGGCTGTGCGATTCTTGGCGAGATGGGAGAGGAAACGCGCGTGATGGTAGGCCGGCGTATACGGTGGACGAGCATCCCAAGCCTGGTCAAACTTCTCGATGGCGTGGAAGGAAAGCGCAAGGCCACCGGCCAGTCGGACGGAAAAATCGGTCAAATCGCGGCGAATGAGCGGGTGGTCCTTCAGTAACTTTCCAAACGTGCGTCGGCGCGACACACGACCCAACACTTCGAGGTGGGATTTGCGCGCAGTACCCATGGCGCTGACTGCGTTCGCGAGGCGGGAAACCGTGAGGTTTTCGAGCGTGTAGTAAATGCCCTCTTCGGGGCGACCGATAAGATACGCCTCGCTGTTGTTCAGTTCAGCTTCGCCGGACGGGACAGCGCGGGTCGCGCTCTTGTCCTTCAGGCGGCGGACGTGGTAATTCAGATTTCCATTGCGGTCGAGGCGAGGCAGAAGGAATAGAGCCAGGCCTTTTGGACCGGATGGCGCGCCCTCTGGCCGAGCGGTTGTGATGGCGTAGTCGGTGAGGCCTGCGCCGCTCGCGAAGTATTTGTCGGCCGTAATCCGCCACACGTCTCCGTCCTGGCGGGCGGTGGCGAGGTTTGCGCCGAGATCACTACCACCTTGCGACTCCGTCATCCACGTGGCCCCGAATGCTTCACCAGACAACAGCTGTTCCTTCCACGCGGAAAACGCAGGCGCGTACTTGTGGATGGCGTACGCGGCTTGCCCGGTGATAGTCACGACGCAGTAGAGCCCGGGGTCTCCAATGAGATAGCCAAGGGCAAAGTGATGGTGCCAGCTTCCGCCTTCGTAAGGAGGACGGTTGATACGCGCCGCTTCTTTCAACACGGCGCGGTGGACTGGGCTGAGCCGCACTCTGTCAATCCGTTGCCCGTCTATGTCGTGGTGAACCAGGATGGGGCGAGCGTCGTGATCGACATGGTAAACGGTTTCATACACATCGCGACCGGCGAATGCTCCGAAAGCGCGCAAATCCGCTTGGTGCTGCTGAAAGTCTTTCCAGTAGTGTTGCAGCACAGCTTTCAGATGAGAATCGCTGTCGTAGTGGTTTTTCCCGTACGCGTAGGAAATGTGGTTCATTCTTTTCGGACTCCTCCCAGTTTTTCATTCAGCGATGGAAGCAGGTGGCTTCGCAGTTCCAACTCTTCAGTTAGGAGATGATGTACTGTCGGTGGACGTGAAGCGTTCCTTGTGCACAGGATTCATTTAATATGAAATATACGGAAAATTTACATGAACGACTACAGGAATCTGGGGCAGCCTGGACAATTTATGTTTCATAAGTGTTGCCATGTACACAAAAAGAGACGTTCACTGCGGATGAAATGCGAGGATGGATAGGTGGTACGCGCCGGATATTCATCATATTTTACAACCTAGGAACGGCAAAAGCGGCGGCGAAACAGGTGTATACGCGACACATCTTAGAGGGTATGACATTGCAATCCATCAACCGGAGATGTAAATCCGGACAGGGGAGGGCTACTTGTGAGGGAGTGGCATCACGCAGTCAAAGTGGCACTCGGGTTGGTCGGGCTCATCGGGGCAATGGCGCTGCCATCGGCCCCACGTGCATTTGCACAGGGCAACTCGTCGATTATGGTGTTGCCAAACAACGCGAATGCGTCCAAGCATGGCAAGTTGCTGGGACACGCCGATGCGAACAAAAAGGTTTCGGTGACCATCAGTCTGCATCTGCGCAATGCGGACAAAGTTGACGGCTTCATTGCAGATCTGTACAATCCTTCGTCACCGAACTACAAGCATTTTCTCACGCCACAGCAGTTCGCGCAGATGTTTGGCCCATCTAGTGACACCATCAACCAAGTCACCCATTACTTCACGTCGAAAGGGTTGCATGTAGACAGCGTATCGCCGGAAAGGACGCTGATCCAGGTCAGTGGTACCGTTGCACAAGTAGAGCGCGCGTTTGGGGTCACCATGAACAACTATCAAAACGCGGAGGGACATCAGTACTACGCAAATGCGAACAACCCGCAGTTGCCGAGCGACATTGCCGACGTGGTTACCGGTATTACAGGTCTCGACAACGAGCCCCACTGGCGGCATGCTGCGCAAGGTCGACAATCTTCACCGCATGTGTCCGGTAAACCAAACACGGAGGCATCACATGTAGGGAGTGGTCCGGCGGGAGGATACACGCCGAGTGAACTGCGGGCTGCGTACGACGTGAACCCGCTGAACAGCGGGGGGACGAATGGCTCAGGTCAAACCGTAGCGCTCTTCGAATTGGATGGTTACGTGAAATCGAACATCACGACCTACGACAACTACTATAGCCTCGGTAGTCCCGCCCCGACCAACGTCCTGGTGGATGGATACAACGGTGCTGCCGGACAGGGCGAAGGCGAAGTGGAGCTGGACATTGAAGTGATCAACGCCATGGCTCCGAAAGCCAACGTCACTGTGTACGAGGGCCCGAATTCGGATCAAGGTGTCATTGACACCTACCAAAAAATCGCATCGGACGACAAGGCCAAACAGGTCAGTGTCAGTTGGGGACTGTCTGAGTTGCAGAGCAGTGCATCCACGATGAACAGCATGCACACGATTTTCCAACAGATGGCCACCCAGGGGCAGAGTGTCTTCGCTGCATCCGGTGACAGTGGCGCGTACGACGGTGGGGATACCCAACTTGCAGTAGATAGCCCCGCGAACGATCCATATGTTACAGGCGTCGGTGGCACACACTTGACCTTGAGTGGCGGTAGTTACGGCAGCGAGTCTGTATGGTCCAACTCGACCAACAAGACTGGCGGCGGTGGCGGGCTGTCGACGGTGTACAGCCAGCCTAGTTGGCAGACGGGGACAGGGGTTCAGAACAGTTACAGCAACGGGAAGCGAGAGGTACCGGATGTCTCGGCGGACGCGGATCCCAATACGGGGTACTCCATCTACAGTGCGGGCCAATGGGTGGTCTATGGAGGCACATCGTGCGCAGCCCCACTTTGGGCTGGATTGGCCGCCTTGAACAACCAGTATGCCGAGGCAAACGGAAAGGCCGACTTGGGTTACGCCAATCCGACACTGTACAAGATGTTCAACACCACGCAGACCTACCCGGCGTACCACGATGTAACGCAGGGGAACAACCTGTATTATCCAGCGACGGCCGGCTACGACATGGCCAGCGGCATCGGAACACCTGATGCGTACAACCTCGTCCGGGACCTCAACGGAGGGAGCTCCGGTGGCGGAGGAGGTGGCGGTGGAGGCGGAACGCAGACACAGCTCCTCAGCAACGGTGGCTTTGAAAACGGGAAGACACCGTGGGTAGAAAGCAGTTCCGGTGGATACGAACTGATTGACACCACGTATCCTCACACGGGCAGCTACTCTGCCTATCTGGCGGGGTACAACAATGGCACGGACACGATATACCAAACCATCTCCGTGCCGTCCACGGCCAAGACCGTCACGTTGACGTACTGGACTGATGTGGACACCACTGAGACCACACACAGTTACGACTACTTGTACGTGCAGGTTCGCAACGCCAGCGGCACCGTGTTGAAGACGCTGCAGACGCAGAGTGACGGCACGGCAGCTGGCTGGCGGAGTCAATCGTTTGACCTCGGCGCGTACAAAGGGCAGACGATTCAAATCGCATTCAAGGCCACCAACGACTACAGCAATCCTACCAGTTTCTTCGTGGATGACGTCAGCGTCACAGCGCAGTAAGCAATCACCGGGTAATGTCACAAGGCCCCGCTCTTGGACAAGAGGGCGGGGCTTTGTCTGTGTGCGGTTTGATCCATTGTGGCAACTTCGCTACGCTCAAACTAAACGACTACAGGCATATCGGAGGAGTGACCACAGTGCAGTATCGTCGATTGGGAGCGAGTGGCCTGGAGGTATCCGTACTCGGGCTTGGCACGAACGCATTTGGAGGACGCGCGGACAAGGAGACATCCATCCGGATTGTCCATGCCGCGCTGGACGCAGGTATCAACTTCATCGACACCGCGAATATTTACACGAACACCGCCTCGGAAAGTATCATCGGTGAAGCGCTGGAAGGGCGGCGCCACGAAGTGGTGCTGGCCACAAAGGCAGGATTGCCGAAGCGTGAGGGGCCGAATTGGCGGGGATCGTCCAGAGTGCACCTGATGCGCGAATTGGAGGGGAGTCTGAAGCGACTGCGCACAGACTACGTGGATCTGTATCAAATTCACTCGTTCGATCCGCACACACCCCTCGAAGAAACCCTGCGCACGTTGGACGACATGGTGCGGTCTGGCAAAGTGCGCTACATCGGCGCGTCGAACTACGCGGCGTGGGAGTTGATGAAGGCACTGGCTGTCAGTGACCGGCTGGGATTGAATCGGTACGTGTCCATTCAGCCGTGCTACTCGCTGGCTGACCGGACACCGGAGTTGGAACTGGTGCCGTTGTGCCTGGACCAAGGCTTGGGTATCATCCCGTACTTCCCGCTTGCAGGTGGAATTTTGACCGGGAAGTACGCAGGGGGAGAGACTCCGAGCGGATCGCGCGCAGACAAAGACCCGAATTTTGCAAAGCGGCTGGATGAGAAACGATTGACTCTTGGTGCCAACGTGGCTCGCCTGGCGGAGGAGTTAGGCTACACGGCAAGTGCGTTGTCACTCGCCTGGCTGATGCAGCGCCCAGCTGTGTCCACGATTATCGTCGGGGCTACGCGCGTTGAACAGGTACAGGAAAACTTGAAGAGCCTCGATGTCACGCTGACGGACGAAACGGTTCAAGCGCTGGACGAGATGAGTCAGGACTTTGTGTACGGGCCTCCGTTTGCAGCGTATCGGTTGGGATAAGATGAGGGTGGAATCCTCCGCCCTTCACACGGTCAATCCTTCGGGCTCCACCCGTTCAATGTTTCCCACCTCTGCCTGATGGAACTGCGCAAAGGCATGCAGCGCACGAAATAGCCGGTCGCAGAGCGTCTTCGTCCAACGGATACCGGGTTCAATCTGGAGTAGCTGGACGTCCAGTCGTGCGCGTGCCCGGTCCAACCGGGGATCCATGCGGCCAATGAGTCTGTCGCCCGCCAGGATGGGCATGGCGTAGTACCCGAATTTGCGCTTGGCCGCGGGGATGTAGACCTCCCAGGTGTAGGAGAAGTCAAACAGGTCCATGATACGTTCTCGCCGCCATAAAAGGTTGTCCAGCGGCGGCAGGAACCGGATGTTGCCCACCCGAACAGGCCATGGGTCGGCGCTGGACGCCTGGTGTTCTAGCAACCGGTCGACGTCTTCGGAGCGCACGTAGTGGACGCTCTTCACGCCTTCTATGTGGATGGGGACGAGGGTACCCTGTGCTACCCGCTGTTCAACCGCCTGCCTGCGCTCGCCTGCGGTCATGCGGTGCCAGCCGAAGCGGGGGTCCCCTGGATGGAACACGCTGTACGCTCGGATGTACTTGTCCACCAAGGCTGCTCGCGCGTCGGCGTCATCCATCTGCGATGCCTGGTCCAGCAAGTCTTGGGGTACCGCCCGTTCCCGAAGGTCGAAGAAGCGGGTGGCTCCTTCGCGCCGGACGACCTGGATGCGGCCGATATCGTGGAGAAGGTTCAGCGCATGCGACGTGGCCTTGGTCTTCGGATGCGTGTTGTCCCAGTAGCCATGGACCTTATCCGAAGATTCAAACGCCTTGGCTGGCAGCGGACCTTCCACTTCCAGCCGCGTCAAGACCTCCTCGACCACGGAACCCAGTTTATCTAGTTCCGGCTGAAGCCGTTCGCAACGTTGGCGTCGAATTACTTCAAACATCGGATAGTCCTTCATCGGGATGACACATGCGGCGTTGGCCCAGAACTCGAATACTCGTCCCTCGCTGAGCAACTGCTCGAGCGCCGCCGGTCTATATCCGCGCATGCGGGCAGAGAGAACCAGGTGTTGGTTCCTCTCCACGGCTGCGACCGGATCCAGCTGAACGCATTCGAGCGTCTCAATCATGTGCAGGACGTCGTCCGGTTCAGATACCTTCGCACTTCCCTCAGCGTGAAGTCTCTGTTTCTCCAACAGGAATCTCCGCACGGCCACTTTGTTCACGTTGAGTTGTGTGGGCATCATTTCCACCTCTGCCTGTACTGTACCACGCCATGCGCCAGAGAACAAATGTTCCCCATGCACCTGGAAAGATTGAAATGCGCCACAAAGTAAGCGAAACTTCCCTCTACACTCGGTGGCGCATGTTTACAATGCTATAAGGAGCGAAATTCTTGGACTGTAGAAGCGAGAATCCCCAACAGAATGACTCCGCCTCCCGTGAATCCAACAATGGCGGACGGATGGAGCCAGTTCGAAGCCAGTCCAGACAGGTAGGATCCAAGTGGAACACCAACACTTATCAGGGAAGAACGAATCCCAAATACGCGACCCTGTAACTCTGTCGGGACCATCAGCTGGACCATCGTTCGCGCCATGGGCGGATGCACCGCAAAAGTAGCCCCCGCAAGCCCCATGCAAATCACTGTGGTCCAAGCGTGGTGGAGCCATATCATCGGTAACAGCGAAGCTCCCCATGCGATAATCATACAAATCATCACAATCCCCTGGTGTTTGGGTGTCTTCATCAGTCCATATACGGCGGATCCGAGTATAGAACCGATGGAGTACGCGGTCCCCAACAATCCCAATGTGACGGCGGACAACATGAGCTCGCGATGGACAAGCAGTGGAAGAGACACCTTCAGGACCGCAACAGAAAAATGTGTAAGAAGAATAACCGTTTACATATTCCTATCAAGCAACTCTAGCGTTACGCTCTTTGCAACGGTTGTTTTCCGTGATATCTTAACCTTGAACCAAATGAATTGGAGCCACTAGGGGAGCTACACTGCTGAGACAAGGGATTTTCCCTTGGACCCTTAGCACCTGAACTGGGTAATACCAGCGTAGGAAAGTGGCGTGAAGCAATCGTGTCGGGTCCATGCCATTTGTACAATCCGACATTCCTTGCTTCCTACCCCCAGCGGCCTCCGATACTAGGGAGGCTATTTTCATGTCCTTTTCTGAGCAGCTCCGACGCGAGGCAGACCATGTGTTCCAAGCCATCCGGCAACATCCCTTCGTGCAGGGACTGGCCCACCAGAACTTGTCCCGCGAGACACTGATCCACTACGTGAAGCAAGACGTCCAGTACCTAAAGACGTATGCGAAAGTCTACGGGCTGGCCTTGGCTAAATCGCAAACCATCGAACAGATGAAGTTTTTCCACGAGCGGATTGGCGTCGTCCTCGACGGGGAAGCCCTGCCGCATCAGAATCTCTGCCGTGCTGCGGACGTGCAGTATGAAGACCTGAAAACCCATGCCACACATATGGCGCCGACGGCTCACCACTATGCCCACCAAATGCTTGCCACTGCGTACGCGGGCACCCTGGGTGAGATTTTGGCTGCCCTGTTGCCGTGTCACTGGGTCTACGTGGACGCAGCCGAATACCTGCTTCGCGAATATCGCCCCACGAAAGAACATCTGTTTTACGACTGGATTTCGTTCTATGCCAGTGATCCGATGCAAACCAGTTTGCAAGACTTCTTGCATCTCTTGGACGCGTACGCTGACAAAGCTGGGACGGACGAACTTGAGCGAATGAAAGCCGCATTCCTTGCAGGATGCCACCTCGAGTACCGATTCTTTGACATGGCTTACACGCTAGAAGATTGGACTCTACCTGTCACACAGTCGCAATCACGCAAGTAGAATCAGGGGGAATACAGATTGCAGCAATTGCTAAACGGCCATATTCCGCGCGCATTGACCATCGCTGGCTCGGACAGTGGCGGCGGAGCCGGCATTCAGGCGGATCTCAAGACCATGCATCAGTTTGGCGTATACGGTATGTCCGTTATTACGGCGCTGACTGCCCAGAATACGCAGGGCGTCCAAGGCATTCACGAAGTACCTGCAGCGTTTGTGCGGCAACAACTGGAGTCGGTTTACTCAGACATCAGGGCGGATGCCGTCAAAACCGGTATGTTGTCGTCCGAGCCCATCATTCGGGAAGTCGCGTCCTTCCTGGACTCCGTCCATGCACAACAAGTTGTTGTGGATCCCGTGATGGTTGCAAAAGGGGGATCCCGCCTGCTGTCGGAAGACGCGGTGGAGGCACTCCAACGCACACTCCTGCCGCTGGCGTACATGGTGACCCCGAACCTGCCGGAAGCAGAAGTGTTGTGCGGTTATCCTCTGAAAGACTGGGAGGCGTGCCATCAGGCAGCTCGGGATATCGCCAATTTAGGACCTCGCGTGGTCATCATCAAAGGTGGGCACGCCCCTGTGGAATGGAGTCACGAGGTACCGGGCGGCGTGGACGTCGAGGATCATCCTGTGGTTGACATCGTGTACCACAGTGGGGAATTTACGTACTTTGCCACGCCTCGGATTGAGACAAAAAACACGCACGGGACGGGTTGTACGTTCTCGGCGGCCGTGACGGCGATGCTCGCGCGGGGGGCGGCTCTGCTCGAGGCCATCTCGGCGGCCAAGGCGTTTGTGTTCCGCGCCATCGAAGGGGGGCGCAACTGGGACGTTGGGACTGGACATGGCCCTACGGATCATAGTGCGCCAGTAGGCAGCCCCGGTGCACCTCGCCCCGGCGGGTTCTACCTATATACTGGAATCGACTGGATGGAATTATCGAAGGTGGAATGAGAACGGAGGATGTATTCATGAACGTCGGGTACTGGCTGAAAGAAGTACGGGAGCATCGACCATTAGTCCACAATATCACGAACATCGTGGTCACGAACATTGCGGCAAACGTGCTACTGTCCGCTGGGGCATCTCCGGTGATGGCCGATGCCAAGGAGGAAGTTGCCGACATGGCACGGATTGCAAACGCTCTGTCCCTCAACATGGGCACCATCTCGGCGGACATCGTGGACGCCATGCTTCTCGCGGGTAAATCCGCAAACACGCACGGTGTACCGATTGTGTTCGATCCGGTCGGCATCGGAGCCACTCCTTACCGCACGGAAGTAGCCCATAGACTCACGTCCGAGTTGGATATCCAGGTGTTGCGCGGGAACGCGGGCGAAGTGGGCGTGTTGCTGGGCTGCGGCGGGGAAGTGAGAGGCGTGGACTCCGCAGGCGCGAGCGAAGATTTACCTGCTGCCATGAAGGCATACGCGAAGCAGCATGGTACGGTGGTGTTGGCGACAGGAGAAGTGGATCTCGTCACAGACGGAGAGTCTGTGTGGCGACTGCACAACGGTCACCCTTTGATGGCTGCCATCACGGGATCCGGGTGCATGTTGACTGCCTTGTTGGGTGGCTTCGTCGGCGTGGTACCGAAAGGCAGCCCGCTTCGCGTTTATGCAGAGGCGGCGGTGTCGGCCGTGACGTGCATGAATGTGGCAGGCGAGTTGGCGGCACGCGGATGCGACGGGCCAGGGACGTTCCAGGCGCGGCTGTTTGATGCACTGTATCAACTGCGGGAAGATGTGGTCAATGAATGCGCGAAGATAGAGCAGGTGAAGGTGGACTGACGTGGCTGAGAGAGACTTAGGATATCTGAAAGACAGGTTGCAATTATACGTCGTGACAGATGAACGGCCCGACACGGACAGCGTTCTGCAGGCGGTGCGTGAGGCCGTCGCTGGCGGAGCGACAGCTGTGCAATTGCGGCGCAAAAACGAAGACGGGCGCCGTCTTGTGGAGATGGGGCATGCCATTCGCCGGATCACACGGGAATTTGGCGCGCTGTATTTCGTGAATGACAGGGTGGATATTGCCCTCGTGACGGATGCGGATGGGGTACACGTCGGACAATCGGACATTCCTTGCAAGGACGTCCGGGCCTTGATGGGCGATAAATTTGTCGGCATCTCAGCGGCGACTGTTGAAGAAGCCAAGCAGGCTGAGCGGGACGGGGCGGATTACCTTGGTGTAGGCGCCCTCTATCCCACATCATCCAAGGCGGATGCCGAAGTGTGCGGCGTGGAAGCGTTGGAGGAGATCTTGCAAGTAGTCAGCATTCCTGTAGTCGGCATTGGGGGCATCAGCCTGGAAAACGTACAGGACGTGATTCGGGCCGGTGCGGACGGCGTTGCCGTCGTCTCTGCTGTCATGTTGGCGGCGAATCCGCGTTCAGCGAGCCAACAATTCCTGGAACAAATTCGAGCGGCACGCGGTTAAATCAGCGAGCGAATATCCCGGGGCACGTGTGGATGACACGTGCCCCACTGTTTGATTGCGTGCTGTATACTGGACACATATACCAGCGGGACGGGAGATGAAACATGGACAAGAGGCGCCTTGGTACAAGCGACTTATGGGTGTACCCCATAGGTGTGGGGTGTATGTCGTTCACATCGGAAGAGAATGCGCGGGAACTGATTCATGCTGCGTTGGAGAAAGGCGCAAACTTTTTTGATACAGCTGACTTGTACGGTCAAGGATTGAACGAAGAGTGGGTCGGGAAGGCGCTCAAACACCGCCGTCGGGATGTCATCCTTGCCACCAAAGTGGGCAATCGTTGGGAACCGGGCAAGCCAGGATGGTACTGGGGGCCCACGAAAGACTATATTCTTCATGCCGTTCGCGACAGCTTACGCCGCCTGCAAACGGACTATATTGACCTGTATCAATTACATGGAGGCACTTTGGAAGACCCGATAGACGACATTATCGAAGCCTTCGAGCAGCTGAAGTCGGAAGGACTGATTCGGTACTACGGGATTTCCTCCATTCGGCCGAACGTGATTCGGGAGTACGTCCGGCGCTCAAATATCGTCAGTGTGATGAGCCAATACAGTCTGTTGGATAGGCGCCCCGAGGAGAGCGTATTGGATCTGCTTCAAGATCACAATATTAGTGTGATTGCACGTGGCCCGCTGGCGCGTGGGTGGCTGTCCACAAAGGGGAAAAGCGGCCAAGAGCGTTTTCTGGATTACACGGCCCCTGAGATTCGGACTGTGCGCCAACAGCTGGGTGAAAGGATGGGTACAGACAGAACATTGACCGAGTTGGCGTTTGCCTACATTTTCGCGCATCCGGCTGTGACCGTGGCCATCCCTGGTGCGAGTCGTTTGGAACAGTTACTCGAGAACCTGGATAGTGTGCCGACCCGCTCGCTGTCACCGGAGGAGCTCTCGTGCATTCGGTCATACCTCAAGCCGCAACAGTACGAAGCACATCGTTGAGTGGAATAGTCCCACCAATGGAAAGGAGAGCGATGTAGAGGGTATATCCGCCTTTGCAAAGGGCTACAGTGAAAGGTGTATACGTGCAACTTTTGCCCCCACGCGGCGTAATGACTTGGACATAAGGGGGATACACCATGCGCAATATTCGGACAAGCCTCATTGTGTCAGTCGTTCTTGTTGCCGCCGCTTATGGCGGCATGCACTGGGCGTTTGATACGACTCGACCACTCTCCGATTCTCCCCAGATCAAGCGAAATTCGTTGAAAACAACAACAGACAAGCCCAACGCAGCGTCGCTGTCACATGCGGCACCGCCAGACGCCGTTCAGGTGGTTTCGAATCCCACCAGTCTTGAGGTGCTGGTGAACAAGGACTTCGCATTGCCCGCCAACTACACGCCACCGGATTTGGTAGATCCGAACGTGCCGTTCATCTTTTCTGGAAAAAGCGAGAAACGGCTCATGCGCAAGCCTGCCGCTGAAGCGCTGGAGCAGATGTTTGCTGCGGCGAAAAGAGACGGTATTTACCTGTCAGGGGTGTCAGCCTACCGTGCGTATGCCACGCAAAAATGGTTGTTCGACGATTACGCCAAACAGGACGGCTACCCAGCGGCCAATCGCTACAGCGCGTTACCTGGTGAAAGTGAGCACGAGACCGGTCTCGCTATTGACGTGAGTGGCAGCACCGGCCAGTATGCAGTGACGGACGCATTTGCCAATACGAAGGAAGCAACCTGGCTGGCGAAACATGCGTATAAGTTTGGATTTATCATCCGCTACCCCAAAGGTAAAGAAGCTATCACTGGGTATAAGTATGAACCTTGGCATCTCCGTTACGTGGGGCAAGAAGTGGCGGAAGTGATGACGAAAAAGGGAATGACGCTGGAAGAATACTTGGATAAAACACCGGTATAACCATCGGGGGCGAAAAGGCGGGGGGCACCAAAATGTTGTTCCCTGACGCGTTTGTCCACAGCCATCCATCCTGGATTGGCGAGCATTGGAAACGCATCAGTGTTATCCCCACAGAGAATGAGGCCGCAAGAAATTGCTGGCGATGTGCTTGCCTTTCTCGGAAGGTAGTCGTGTGAACTGCTGTTTTCCGGTGATCAGACCCTGGCTGTGATGGCTAGGGTCTTTTTGCTGTGAACAACTTGTCCACAACCAATCCAAAGCTGTGGATAAGTCCAGTTCCTGCGAATGAACTCTGCCATGGAGATCACCAAAAAAGCCTTGTGGCACCTACATTTACGAGGACAAAGGACAGTACCGTAGATGGCCATTTCATCGATTCGCAGGGAATTCAGACTAGCCTGTTATGTGGGTAAGGTCGCTGCTTATCCACACCGATTTTGCACATATCCACAATATCCACTGCACAGTGTGGATAAGTTCGTGGATAAGTAAGTGGATAACCCAGAATACAAGATCAATGCGGATCGGGATAGATGATTCAACTGTTGCGGTCTTTGCAGTAGGGTGGCCGGCACCGGTAATGAATAACTTGCCTACCGTCAAGGGAACCTAATCCAGAATCGGGCGAAAGGAGATGGAAGGGATGCAGGGACAGAATCAGCAGCAGGGTATGCCAGGACAGAACCAGGCTCAGGCACTCAGTCAAATGCAGCAGCAAAACCAAATACAGCAACAAGCGGTGATGCAGACGCCGCCACAGGTCATCACTTCGAAGGATTTGAGTTATCTGAAGGACGAGATGTCGTGGGAACTCATTGCGATGAAAAAGTGTGCGCATTACGCACAGGAGTGCACAGATCCAGAGGTTAGAGCGTGCATCGAGAACATTGAGAAGATGCACGAGCGGCACTACAATCTATTGCTCCAACAGTGCCAACCTACACCTGCAAACACAAGTGCGCAGGGTGCCACGGCGCAAATGCATTAAGGAGGGAGCGCGCAATGCAACAACAGAACCGGACCATCCAAAACCCGAAACCCGCCAACGAGCCAAAGGTCAAAGGACCGCAGATGAATGACAGAGACAGGCTGAACGATATTCTGTCAACAGAAAAATACTTGACAGACAGCTTCAACACGGCGGCACGTGAGGCAAGCCACGACCGTCTGCACCAAACGGTGATGACCGTTCTGACGGAGACGCATCAGGCTTCGAGAGATGCGTACAACATGATGTTTAAAAAAGGTTGGTACAAGCTCGAGGCCGAGACACCGCAAAGAATTCAGCAGGCACAACAACAGTTTCAGAATTACTCTACGCAGTTCCCGTACGGAAGCGGTCATCAAACTTTGCAATAGACATGACGAGCCCACACGAGGTATCGGTGGGCTCAACCTTGTTCAACCCTTCTTGCCAGAAAGCCTCTTGCTGCGTGAGCTCATTGGCAAACTGCACATGGGTGTACCCGCCCAGGGCGGCCTGTCAAAACCTTGTGATGACATTGAATCCTTTTGTCCGAAAATGGGTCATGTTATCAAACACTTCATTGACGTCCTCTAGGTACACCTCTCGCTCAACAAGTGATTTCGGGTTCAGGCGACCTTCTGACACCAAAGACAACAGCCCTCGATAATCCGGATGGGGAATGCCCAAACTACCCACAATTTCAATCTCTGCGCAGGTGATGAAGTCCATCGGTAATGCGACGAATCCGCCTTCTTCCGAGGTCGTTAAACCGATTTGCACGTGTCGACCACCTTTGCGTAAGGAAGACACAGAATTGAGTACTGTTTCCTTAATTCCTAAGGCGTCGATTCCAACATGTGCGCCACCCTTTGTGATTTCTTTGATGGCTTCCGGTACGATTTCTTTACGCGCATTGACGCCAGCGACCGCGCCTTCCTGTCGCGCTTTTTCCAGCTTCTCATCGTCCACATCCACTGCGATAACCTGGGCACCTACCGCGTAAGCTGTTTGAATCGCGGACAGACCTACACCGCCTGCGCCATGAATGGCAACCCATTCACCTGGCTTGACGTTGCCACGCATCACACCGTGATAACCGGTCATAAATCGACAGCCAATGGCAGCTGCCGTCACCGCGTCGACATTTTCAGGGAGGGGGATTAAATTGAAACTCGCATTTCGCACGACGACATATTCGGCAAAACTTCCATCCCAGTTGAAACCGTAAATTCCTAAGTTTTCACATCGGTTCGGAACCCCGCTATGGCAATACTCACAATGGCCGCAAGCGTAATGAAAGGGTACGGTGACTTTGTCGCCAATCTTGAATCCTTGGACGTCCTTGCCTAACGCCACCACTTCGCCGCCAAATTCATGTCCCGGAGTAATCGGCAATTCGGGGGCTAGTCCAATCCATGACCAGTCTCCCATCCATGCGTGCCAATCACTCCGACAAATTCCACTGGCCTCCACACGAACCACCGCGTCCTGGGGGCCTGGCGTCGGATCAGGGATGTTTTCAATGACCAGAGGTGTGCGATGTTCGACAACGCGTGCAGCTTTCAATGAACTCAGCTCCTTTTTCATTTGCTTTTTTAGATGAGAGAGACCAAAGATGGTCCGTTGCGACTTACGGTGACCGATATTCATGTTATGGGTGAATCTTCAGGACATTCCTCCGGAGGGTTCTCTTTTGAGGGTTGTTTCAGCTGATTCGATAACAGTTCCATCTTGTAGCCCGAGTGTAGTAAGCGCTTTCAATTGTTTTTACATGCATCCCCCCTCACTGTTCGCTAACTCCATTATAGCTTCAATCCGAGAAANTGTAATCTTCTGATAGTTATTCTTTCTGACCCCTCACCAATCCAACCGATCTTGCCAATCACTGAGTGTCGTTATATATTGGTAAACTATATGGATATTTTTCAATATTGTTTATTTATATGTTTCATACTAATATGATTGCATTCGACAAAATCCGATTCAAATCGTCAAACTTTTCGTTCACATAATTTTCACATGGAGGTACTAATACGTGAATTTATTTCGCAGGAAACCAATAACGCTGGGTAACAACTCCGGACTCGGTAGTTCTGCACTGAAGAAATCGTTAGGAGCGTTTGATCTAACGACACTTGGTATTGGTGCAATTATCGGTACGGGTATCTTTGTTCTGACCGGTGTAGTTGCAGCAGAACATGCAGGACCCGCGTTGATTCTATCCTTTGTTCTGTCGGGGATTGCATGTGTATTCGCCGCACTGTGTTACGCCGAGTTTGCTTCTACTGTGCCGGTTTCGGGTAGCGCATATACTTATAGTTACTCGACGTTCGGTGAGATGATTGCGTGGATTTTAGGTTGGGATTTGATTTTAGAATATGGACTCGCTTGCGCCGCGGTTGCGAGTGGGTGGTCAGGCTATTTTCAAGGCTTGCTCCAAGGTTTCGGGATACATTTGCCAACCGTTTTGACCAGTGCGTATAACCCAGCCAAAGGAACGTATTTTGATTTACCAGCAGTGATGATTATGCTCCTGATTACTTTCTTGTTGACACGCGGAGCGAAGGAATCTGCACGGATGAATGCCGTGATGGTTATCGTCAAAATCTCTGTCGTCTTATTGTTTATCGTAGTCGGTGTTTTTTACGTGAAACCAGCAAACTGGACACCGTTTATGCCGTTCGGCTTTTCCGGCGTGACCACAGGTGCTGCTACTGTATTTTTTGCCTATATTGGCTTTGATGCAGTATCAACCGCTGCCGAAGAAGTGCGAAATCCCCAGCGTGACATGCCGATTGGTATCATTGCATCGCTTGCGATTTGTACCGTGTTGTATATTGCTGTATCCCTCGTTTTAACGGGGATGGTTCCGTATCGTCTTTTGGATGTGAAAGACCCAGTTGCTTTTGCGATGCAATACGTACACCAAAACATGTTTTCCGGGCTGATTTCACTCGCTGCATTGCTGGGGATTACCACGGTGCTCTTAGTGATGAGCTATGGACAAACACGGCTTCTGTACGCGATTAGCCGAGATGGGCTTTTACCAAAGGCATTATCAAGGGTTAATCCGAAACGTCGCGTTCCGGTCATTTCAACTTGGACGACGGGCATTGTCGTATCGTTGGTCGCTGGTATCGTGCCATTGGATCGCCTTGCGGATCTCACTAATATCGGCACGTTGTTTGCCTTTGTGGCTGTCTCGATAGGTGTCGTGGTACTTCGCAAGACGGAGCCGAATCTGAAGAGAGCTTTTAAAGTCCCATTGGTTCCATGGATTCCGATTTTAGCTGTCATTTCCTGTGGCTACCTACTCTTGCAACTGTCTCATACCACGTGGATTAGCTTTGTCATTTGGTTTGCCATTGGTCTGGTTGTGTACTTCACCTATGGCCGTCGGCACAGTAAGTTGGCGCAACAAGAAGATGTTTCAGTGGAGGAGCCAACTTTAATGAGAATGTCATAACGGAATGCGTTTCATAAACGCACAGATGAACGATAACGGAGCAGTCGTTGATTCATGGGCGGATGCGAGTCTGTTTGGACCGTACCGACCATGACAGCCCTGCTCCGTGTTACATATCGGCCGACTTTGGCTGTGTAGGATGTATGAATGCGCTATCACAAGCTGCGTCTACTCTCCGCGCTGCATCCTGTAGCGAATCAGGCATCGTCTTTTTGATTTTCATCAATGACAGGGCCCTTCCTTACATGATGTGGTAGGACGCGACCCCGAAGATTCCCTTATGAAATTCTTAGGAACTTTTCATCTCATCTTAAAACTGCAGTGGTAGTTTGGGGCAATGAAGATCATAGCGGTTTCATATTCCGTAAAGATGGGATGTCGACATGAGACTCTCCGGATTGTTGTCCCCACTCACAACCTGTCGCATAGAAGCGGAGTTGAATCTGGACATCAAAGGGATTGCGTTTGATTCTCGCAAGGTGAACCCAGGTGACCTCTTCGTGTGTCTCACGGGAACGGCCCAAGATGGTCATGCATTCGTTCATGATGCCATCGGACGCGGCGCGATTGCTGTCGTCGCCGAACGGGAGCTCTCCGTTCCGAAACACGTCCCCGTGGTCGTCGTACCGGATTCGAGGGCTGCGCTGGCAGTCATTGCTGCACAGTTTTATCACCATCCCAGCAGAAAGTTGAAACTCATCGGCGTGACTGGGACGAACGGGAAAACGACGACCGTACAGTTGCTGAATCACATGCTGAATGAGTCTGGCAACCCGAGCGGGTCCATTGGAACCTTAGGAATGACTGTCGGTAATTATACGGAAAAGACGCGGAATACTACGCCGGAAAGCCTAGAGATTCAACGATATCTAAATATCATGGTTGAACACGGTGCCAAGTACGCCGTGATGGAGGTATCCTCCCACGCATTACACATGGGGCGTGTCCGCGAGTGCCACTTTCATACAGGTGTGTTTACAAACCTTACGCACGACCATCTCGACTACCATCGTAGTTTTGCTGAGTATCAAGAGGCTAAAAAAATACTGTTTTCCGCATTGCCATCTGCTGACGCAGGACATGCGTCCTATGCCATTCTCAACGTCGATGACAGTAGTTCTGAAGTGTATGCACGCGCTACGAAAGCGCGCATCCTGACCTACGGAACGTCATCAAGAGCAAACGTAAGGGCAGAAGATATTTGTGTAACACCATCGGGCACGTCCTTTACCGTCCAAGGCCTGGGATCTCGAGTGCACATACACTGGCGACTTCCTGGCGTCTACAATGTCTACAACGCGCTGGCTGCTCTCTGTACAGGGGTGGCCCACGAGATTCCGATGGAGCAGATGGTGGCAGCACTGGAGAGTTTTCATGGTGTGGAAGGTCGTTTTGACACGCTGGTATCCCGGAATGGGGTAAAGGTGATTGTTGACTACGCGCATAACCCTGACGCCTTGAAGAATTTGTTAGTCACCGCCCGACAGGTCAGTTCCGGACGGGTATATTGTGTGTTTGGGTGTGAAGGGGATAGGGATAGATACAAGCGTCCAGTGATGGCCAACATCGCACTCGAACTGAGCGATTTTCCTGTTTTAACGCTGGATAATACGCGGACAGAAGACCCGGATTCTATATTGAGAGACATGACCTCTGATTACGTGCGACGTGAAGTACCAAAATCCGCGTATCGCGTAATCTCGGACCGTCGCGAAGCGATATGGTTTGCCCTCGAACGCGCGAGATCTGGGGATGTCGTCGTCATTGCAGGCAAGGGCCACGAGACAGTACAAATTCTAGGGCAAACAGAAGTTCCCTTTAACGACAAACAAGTTGTACGAGAGTTTTGGAGTCAACTTGGTTTGCTGTCTTGATTACAGTCGGTACTCAACGATACGGAAGAGGCGTCGAGGTCGCCCAACAGTTCCATAGGACAACGCTTCCGCCGCAATCTGTTTTTCAACCAAGTAATCGAGATATGTCCGTGCTGTAGAACGGCTGACTCCGGCCAGCTCGGCGACTTCTTCCGCAGTGCATGCCCTTCCTGCTTGCTCCAGCGCCCTGCCAATGCGGTCAAGGGTTCGCCGGTCAATACCAGATTCGCCTTCGTGCTTCTGCACGCCCGTCGCGCGGATTTGTTTCAAATGGTCCACTACTTTCTGGTCGACGGACAGTGACATGGACAATCGTTTCTTGTACTGGGCATACTTCTGCAGGGATTCACCGAGACGTTCCAAGTTAAAGGGTTTCATCAGATAATCAAAAATTCCTAAACGAAAACCCTCTTCAACGACTTCCAATTCTTTGGCCGCGGTAATGAGAATGACGTCACAAGGGATCTTTTGAGAACGGATTTCACTCAGGACATCGAGCCCGCTTTTGTCGGGCAAATAGACGTCGAGAACCAGTAAGTCGGGAGGATTTTGCTTTAACAGATGTAATGTTTCCTCACCGGTGTACGCTGTATCGAGGACCTTGTAATGCGACTGCGCATCGATGTACTTTGCGTGAAGTCGCGCAATCATAAAGTCATCGTCCACGACCAAGACCTTTAGGACATTTGTCATCGGCATTCCACGATTTCCCCTTTCGGCAGGACCATTTCCAGGATGGCTCCCTGGGAAGACGAGAGAATGGACAATTTGCCGTTTGCATTGGCGACCATTTGAGAACACAGTGACAAACCAAAACCGCGACCCGGACCTTTCGTGGTGACTCCGTCCTCAAAAATTCGACTTCCGAGTTGCGGGTGAATGCCTGGGCCGGTGTCCTTTACAGTCAGCGTGAAAGACTCTCCTTCATCATTCAGATACACGGTCACCATGGGTTCGCGGCTTTTGGTTCTTTCACCCGCCAAAGCTTCTAAAGCGTTTTCAATCGCGTTGCCAAGGACTGTGACGACAACATCGCGATGGGGGCAGTGTTCGGACAGTTTTGACGCGGAGTCGATGGTCAACTGGATACCAAGCTCCCGAGCCCGGTGAATCTTGCCGACAATGATGGCCAGAACCGCCGGATCGCGGATTCGATGTGCGAAAAAGGAAAGTAGTTGGTGCTGTTCTCCGTTGATGTCATCGATGAGTTCACGGACGAGGTCGTACTCCTCTAACTGAATTAGTCCGGAAATGGTGTGTAAGCGATTCATAAACTCATGTCGCTGACTGCGCAAGGCGTCCGCATAGCGCTCAATATCTTCCAGACGCCGTTCCATTTGGTCCAGCTGCATCTTATCTCGGAAGGTGATGACAGCACCCATCGCTTCATTGTTGAGAAGCACTGGTACGCGGTTGACCATAATCATTGTGTTTCCGATGATCATGGGTAGATCAACGTAATCTGGGCCGTCGGAAATGACTGTACAGAGTCGCGGGTACGGCACAACGTCTTCTGGCTCCTTTCCTAACAAATCGTGAGCTTCCAAATCCAGAATCCGCTTTGCTTGTTGGTTGCACGCGCTGATGTGTCCTGTGCTGTCTACAGCCAGAATGCCTTCTTGGATGGATTGTAAGATGGCGGATTGTTCTTGAACCAATTGTGCGATTTCGGACGGCTCCATTCCGAAAATTTGCCGTTTGACGTGACCAGATAAGAGATGCGCACCCAACAAAGTCATGAGGAAGGCGCCTGTGCTCAAGCCAATGACTTCCATTAACGACATTCCAATTTGCTTCCAGATATCGCTGACGAGGAACCCAACAGATACAACGCCAATTTGCCGGTGGTTTGCGTCGAAAATGGGCGCCTTACCGCGGATGGATAAGCCAAGGGTTCCCACTGCCTTCGTAATGCTTGTTTTCCCTTGCAGTACGATTTCATCGTCACCCCCGACCATTTTCTTTCCGATTTGACTGGGGTCAGGGTGGCTGTATCGGACGAGTTGCATGTTTCCCACGACGATAAATTCGGCACCGACGGTGCGTCGGATCCGCTCCACGAGAGGTTCTATGATGCTTGGCGGGTTCTTCGCGTGGAACGCCTGTATGATTTGGGGCATATCCGCGACAGTTTCCGCAATTTGTAAAGACTGCTCTCCCTTGTCCTGAAACTCGTCTTTGATGGTGATGTATGAAAAGCCGGATGCGACAAGGAGAAATCCAAGCAGCGCGTTCAGGCCGACAAATAAGTTCAATTTCGCCCGGAGTGTGAGGCGTGCCTTCCGCACGTGAATTCCACCCTTACACTGATAGATTGTTGAATTATTGATAATATTACAACTATCATAGACATAAATCGATGAATGGTTCCAATTCACGACCTCGATGTACCTCCCGCCACGGATACTTGAGTAGACTTCCTCAGCGTCCATACACAGAGACAGATACCCCATTTTCAGTCTGCCAAAATCGTCAAAATCATTAAAACCGAATCATTGAAACAATTCGTCAAATATCTATTCAGGCTATTGGATTTGGCTTATGTTTTGACCTATAACAGACAAATTCCAATCAGTTATGGGTGGTGGTACAAATGACAACTGAGAGAATGGTTCGATATGTTGCTCCAGACAATGCCTCGACGCCTGTGATCAATCTGAAAGCGGTTACAAAAGAATATATCAAGCCTACAGGAGAAATCCACACCGTTCTACAGGACATCAACCTCCAAATCGGCAAGGGCGAATTTTGTTCCATTGTCGGTCCATCAGGGTGTGGTAAGTCAACGACGCTGAATCTGATTGCCGGCTTTGAAGCACCCACCGCCGGCAAAATTCAAATTGGTGGAACCTTGTTGCAAGGTATCAATCCGTCGGCAGCGTGCGTGTTTCAAACGGACAATACGTTTCCGTGGAAAACCGTCATCGACAACGTGTCACTCGGCCTGAGACTGCACGGAATGAAAAAATCCGAGGCCTACGAACAAGCGCGGCACTGGATTGAAAGAGTCGGGTTGAAAGGGTTTGAGAACCACTACCCTAGTCGGCTGTCCGGCGGCATGCGCAAACGCGTTGCCCTTGCACAGTGCCTGATTATGCAGCCAGAGATCCTCTTGATGGACGAATCGTTTTCAGCCCTCGACGTTCACACCCGTTCGGTGATGGAAAATGAACTGCTGTCCATTTGGGAGGAAACTTCCGCATCCGTGGTGTTTATCACACACGACCTTGAAGAAGCCATTGCACTCAGTGATCGGGTCATTGTGATGACGGCTGGACCAGCCGCCACCATCAAGGGAGATTACCGAATTGACCTGGAGCGGCCCCGCAACGTCGCGGAAATCCGGTTCGATCCGGAATTCTTAAAACTCCACCAACAAATCTGGAATGACTTGAGAGATGAGGTGATGACAAGTTATGCACAGCTCCACTAACGTAAGTCAAACTCAAATTGAAATGACAGCGCGGAAAAATGCGCTTCGCTCACAAGCCATTCGAAATCGCCTGCGGACACTTGTGCTGCAAATTCTCGTCTTTGCTCTCATTGTCGGGTCGTGGCAGCTCCTTTCCAGTCGGCATTGGATTGACCCATTTTTCTTCTCCAGCCCGGTGGACATTGTGAAGCACATTGAGACATGGGTGGTAGACGGGACGAGTGCTGGCCCGCTGTACGAACATTTTGTCGTGACATTTGAAGAAACGGTGATTTCTTTCATCATCGGCACGATTCTGGGTGTCGTGATGGGGTACCTGCTCGGCAGGAACAAGTTGTTGTCGGATATCTTTGGTCCTTACATTACGATGCTGAATGCATTGCCCAGAGTCGTGCTGGCCCCGATTTTCATTGTTTGGTTTGGCCTTGGTATGCCATCAAAAGTCGCACTCGGGGTGACGCTCACCTTCTTCATCGTGTTCTTCAACGCCTTTCAAGGCGTTCGAGAAGTGGATCGAAATCTCGTCAATAACGCCCTGCTTTTGGGGGCGAATCAGCGCCAGCTTGCGCGGCACGTGATTATCCCATCTGCGCTGACGTGGATTCTTTCCAGTCTGCACACCAGTTTTGGTTTTGCGTTGACCGGCGCGGTGGTTGGAGAGTTCATTGGCGCCACCAAAGGACTTGGTTTCCTCATATCTGAAGCACAAGGTTCATTCGACACAACCGGGGTCTTTGCCGGGATGGTACTGCTGTCCATCACATCGTTGTTGGCGGATTGGTTGGTCACTCGTTTGGAACGCCGATTCGTTGTGTGGCGTTCAACGGCCAAATAAAAACGAAACTCAGGGAGATGGTCAAATGAAACTGCGCTTCAAACTCAGCACGGGCATTGCTGCGATTTCCGCGTTCGCATTGCTGGTAACAGGTTGCGGAACGAATTCGAGTCCAACGTCAGACGCCAAGACATCCAACTCAGGGGGGAGTAGTAGTTCTGCACCGACCATAAAAATCATGGTTGGCGGCATGTCCAAGATTATCTATCTGCCGGCGGAATTGACAGCTCGCCTCGGCTATTTCAAACAAGAAGGGCTGAATGTACAGTTACTCGATGAGACTGCTGGCGTAAGTGCTGAAGACGAATTGGTCTCCGGGCAAGTCGACGGCGTGGTTGGGTTTTACGACCACATTATTGACTTGCAGGCAAAGGGCAAAAACTTGGTCGACGTGGTTCAGTTGAACGCGACACCGGGCGAGCGATTGATGGTGGTCAACAGCGAGAAAAACCAAATCAAGACGTTAGCCGACCTGAAAGGGAAGAAAATTGGAGTCACAGACCTCGGATCGTCCACGAACTTCCTCGCGAGCTACCTTGTCGTCAAGGGCGGCAATTCGGCATCAAGCTACACGCCGGTGCCGGTGGGCGCGGGTCAGACGCTTATCGCGGCGATGCAGCAGGGACGGATTGACGCAGCTGTCACCACGGAACCTACCGTCTCTCTCTTGGAACAAAAGAACCTTGCATTTCCGTTGGTTGACATGGCGTCAGTGGATGCCATGAACAAAGTACTTGGTGGCACCTATCCCGCGTCGTGTTTCTATATGAAAGCGGACTATGTTCAAGCCCATCCAGACGTCGTTCAAAAACTTGCGGACGCTTTTGTGAAGACGATGCAATACATTCATACGCATACACCGGAGCAAATCGCTGACCAACTTCCATCGGAGTACTATGCTGGAAACAAGCAAATGTACCTGATGGCGCTGACGAAGAGTATGCCGATGTTCACACCGGACGGCAAAATGCCGACGAATGGTCCGGAGACCGTCTTGAACGTATTGACCGCGTTCAACCCGCAGCTCAAACACGCAAACATTAACTTGTCTGCTACGTACACGACACAATTCGTGGACAAGGCGTTGCAGGGTCACTGATGGCGTATCTCCTGGTTTTGAGGCCCAGAGTTCTTCGCCCTACCTATTGGTATAGGAGGTCTGGGTGACAGAGAGGGTACCAATCGGCCGGATTGGTACCCTTTTCATTGGTGTGAGGACCATTGTGCATGTGAGACGAATCCCTACCGCCCAGGAGTCAGATTTTCCTCAGCGCGTGCTCCAAGTCCTCCAATAAATCTTCTGCGTCTTCAAGTCCTACGGACAGGCGAAGCAATCCGTCCGTAATCCCCAATCGGCGACGCTGTTCTTCCGGCATGGCGGCATGAGACATGCGTGCAGGATAGGACAAAATGGTTTCCACAGCGCCGAGGCTCACGGCAAAGATGGGTACATGTAAGTGTTCGACGAACCTGCGTACGGCATCTGAAGACCCTAAGTCAAACGACAGCACGGCTCCTGGCCCCTGCGCTTGCCGTTGGTGAATCTCCGCCCCAGGATGTGTGGGCAGGCCTGGGTAAAAGACGTTGTGCACTTTGCTGTGTTGGCTCAAGTAGGCGGCAATCTGACTGGCTGTGGCCTGGCTTTGACGAATTCTCAAGGGGAGTGTCTTGATGCCGCGCATCAGCAGCCAGCTATCTTGGGGCCCGAGGACGCCGCCGCATCCGTTCTGAATGAGGTAGATTTCTTCGGCTAAATCATCGTCGTTGCAGGTCGCAACGCCGGCTACAACGTCGGAGTGCCCGCCGAGAAACTTGGTCGCTGAATGCACGACGACATCTGCGCCGAGTGCGTGAGGATTTTGCAGACAAGGGGACATAAACGTGTTGTCCACGATGGACAGCAGGCCGTGGTCGCGCGCGATGTGAACCGCGCCTGCCAAATCTGTCACGCGAAGATTCGGGTTGGACGGTGTCTCCAGGTAGATGGCCCGGGTTTGTGGGCGAATGGCGGCTTCAATCTGGTTCAAGTCCGTCGTATCGACAAACGTTGTTTCAATCCCGAGCCGCGTGAACACTTTGGTCAGCGCGCGGAACGTGCCACCGTACACGTCTTCACAGGCAATGATGTGGCTCCCGGCCGAGAGGGTGAGCAGCACACCGGTGATAGCCGCCATGCCCGAGCTGAACGCGAATCCATGGCGGGCTCCTTCCAATGCCGCAATGGCGTGTTCTAGCGCTGCGCGTGTCGGATTCCCCGAGCGCGCATAGTCAAATTTGGGTGTATCGTCGAGGCTCTCCCAGTGAAAGGTGGAGGATTGGAAAATGGGGACCGACGAAGCGCCCGTGTGTGGGCAAATCTCAACCCCGGTATGCAGGGCCAATGTGTCAAACTTCATCCCACCGTCACCTCCTGCCTTGCGGATGTTAGGGCTGCATGGATATCTGTCATTAAGTCGTCTGCGCTCTCGATTCCGACGGAAAGTCGAAGCAACCTGTCCGTCACTCCGCAGCGATTCCGCATATCTTCTGGAATGTCGCAATGCGTTTGACGCGCCGGGTACGTGATCAGCGACTCTACGCCGCCCAGGCTCTCGGCAAACGTGATCACACGGAGATGTTCGAGAAACGGAGCAATCCAGTCTGCGCTGTGCACTTCAAACGATATCATTCCGCCATATCCCCTCGACTGCTGCTCGTGAATGGACCGACCAGGGTGCTCTTGCAAACCAGGGTAATACACGCGGGAGACCAGTGGATGTTGTACCAACCAGCTGGCCAGTTTGCGGGCGTTTTCTTCGTGCCGTTCCATACGGAGGTGCAGCGTCTTGATACCGCGCAACAGTAACCATGCGTCTTGGGGGCCGAGGACGGCGCCGACGGAGTTCTGGATGAAGTATAACTTGTCGGCGAGTGCTGCATCGCGAACCACCAGTGTTCCGGCTAACACGTCGTTGTGGCCGCATAGATACTTGGTCGCGGACTCAACCACAATGTCTGCACCGAGATCCAGTGGACGCTGGTGATAAGGCGTCATAAACGTGTTGTCTACAATGAGCAGCAGGTTTTTTGCCCGCGCGAGATGGGCGCAAGCCTGGATATTTGTCACTTTCAACGTGGGATTGCTTGGGGTCTCGACAAACAGTGCCACGGTGGTGGGACGGACGTTCGATTCGACAGCGGAGAGGTTGGACGTATCGACGTAAGTGGCATCAACGCCGACGGGGCGCAGAAGCTGCTCGAACAACCGATATGTGCCGCCGTACAAATCGTCGGACAACAGAACGTGGTCTCCGGGACGAAATAGGCGGGTTACTGCGTCAATGGCTGCCATACCAGAGGAGAAGGCGAATCCGCGAATCCCGTTGTGAAGGCTGGCCAGGGTGTCTTCCAGAGCGAGGCGCGTCGGATTGAGGCTGCGTGTGTAGTCAAAACCAGTGGATTGCCCGAAACCAGGGTGTCCGTACGTGGTGGAGTGATGGATTGGAATGGAAATGGCTCCCGTACTCGGGTCTTTGCGGTTCCCGGCTTGCGAACAGATGGTTTCAATTTGCATGTCGATGTCCTCCCTCATTTCCCACTAGACTCGGCAGACTCCACCAGGTCAACAAAAAACCCACTCGCGAGGAGTGGGTGTGTCTGGCGACGGTCAGACAAAGGGCACTCCTCTCATCTCTCAGGTGCATGCACCTGCAGGAATTAGCACCTCTCCGGATTTCTCCGGTGGTTGCCGGGCTTCATCGGGCCAGTCCCTCCGCCGCTCTGGATAAGAGTTCGACCTATTCCGTTGTGATGTTGGAGAAAATATATCATTCATGTCACCCGCTCGTCAAACTATTTCTGAAGTGAGTGTGTTGTGAAATTTATAAGAATGGGGATTGACACGTGAACTAAAGTGGGGGTACCATGCTTGCAGGTCAATTTAAATAATACTCATCGGAATATGGGGTGATGGAGTTGGCTCAAGGCGTATTGGATACTGATCACATCGCCCGTTTGGCCACGGAGTTAGAGTATGCAAGTCCGCAGGAAATCCTGCAGGTGGCGGTACAAGAGATTGCAAACCTGACGTTTGCCTGCAGTTTCGGTGCGGAGGATATGGTGTTGCTCGACATGCTGATGTCCATTGCTCCTCAGACCACTGTATTCTATCTCGACACGGACGTTTTGTTTGAGGAGACGTATGCATTGCGGGATCGGGCCGTGGCGAAGTACGGCATTCCCAACTTGCTGCAGGTACGACCGAAGTTGACGCTCGAAGAGCAGGCGTCACAATTCGGCGATGCGCTTTGGGAACGTGACCCCAACCAATGCTGCAATATTCGAAAGGTTCAACCGTTGACCGAGACGCTGGCCAAGTTTGATGGGTGGATTACAGGGATACGCCGCGAACAAGCACCGACACGTGCGAACGCGCAGGTGTTTGAAGTAGATAGAAAGTTCAATTTGGTCAAAGTCAATCCGCTGGCCACTTGGACAGAGGGGCAAGTATGGAAGTACATCCGAGACCACGACGTTCCCTACAATCCTCTGCACGACCAAGGTTACCCGAGCATCGGTTGTTTCCATTGTACTCGTCCTGTAAAGCCTGGGGAAGATCCGCGCAGCGGGCGGTGGGCAGGTTTTGAGAAAACGGAGTGCGGTCTTCACAAGTGAGCGATTTGCAAGATTTCACTAGCGTCGTTTCGTCATCACACGAAGTGTTTCATGACTGTGTGAAACACTTCGTGTGTTGAACTAGTTGTCACAATGGCAAATCGCCGAAGTCGCCGGCTCACGATGGGGTGGTGCGTAGGAGGATGACCGTGGATTGGAAGATTGCATGCGTCGGATTCGTCGTCGGCAGCCTCATCGGTCTCACGGGCATGGGGGGCGGTTCCGTGATGACGCCCTTGATGATTTTTATGTTGCACATGCACCCGACGGTTGCTGTTGGAACGGATCTACTCTACTCGTCGGTCACCAAAGTCGTCGGCTCCATCCAACATATCTACCAGAAAACAGTTGATTTCCTCGCTTTCCGCTGGCTCGCCTACGGGAGCGTACCGGGAGCGCTGATTGGAGCCACAGTGATTGGATTGTTGTTGCGCCACTACCCGGAACACGAGGTGAACACGCTCGTCGGCCGACTGCTTGGCGTTGTCTACATCCTCGCACTTGCCGCGATGATCTGGCGCTGGCTGGCTCGTCATCGAGTCAAGCCAACGACAAGTGAACCAAAACCTACGTTGCGGTGGAAGTTGGCGTCACTCGGTTTTTTTGCTGGAGCAGTCGTTGGCATGACTTCGGTCGGGAGCGGCAGTCTGTATATCGCTGTTCTCGGCCTGCTGTATCCCATATCTGCGGCGAAGTTGGTCGGTACAGACATCTTGCAGGGCATGTTAGTGACCGGTGTGGGCGGGATTGCGCACCTGGCCTTTGGCAACGTGGATTTGCCTATGGTGTTCGCGCTGTTGTGCGGGTCTATACCTGGCATCCTCGTGGGCAGTCGCATGACCGTCCGCATGCCAGAGTGGGCGGTCCAAACCGCGATTGTCATGATGCTCGGCTGGTCCAGCTGGAATTTACTCGCGAAATAACCCACAAACGCCGCTCGTTCAAAGCATCAAGTGGAGTTTTGGGCAGTTTCTGACAATGACATCAAGGAGGAGAATCACGTGTCTCTCATTGAACCCCACGGCGGTGTGTTGGTACAACGTCAACTCACCGGGCAGGCCAGGGAGGAAGCCCTTCGCGAAGCGCAGAGTTTCCGAAAGATTGTGATTTCAACCTGGACGATTTCCGACCTTGAACTGATTGGAGTGGGCGTGTTTTCCCCACTGAACGGGTTTGTGAACCAAGCGGACTGGAAAAGCATTATCGAAGAGATGCACCTGTCGAACGGCTTGGTCTGGACCATTCCGGTGACCTTGCCGGTGGAGGAGCACATTGCGAAGGCAGTCAAGGTCGGAGAAACCGTCGCACTGGTTGGCGAAGATGGTGTCATCTACGGAACGCTCGACGTGGAAGAGGCGTACCGTGTGGATAAGCGGGTGGAAGCAAAGGGGGTATACGGGACCACCGACGAGGAACACCCCGGGGTCAAGCGCCTTTTGCAGCAAAGCCCATACCATTTGGCCGGGCCGATTACCCTTCTCAATCGCAAAGAGCCCACAGAATTTGCGGAGTTCTACCTGGATCCAGTCGAGACCCGCGCGGCGTTTGAACGACGCGGATGGCGCACGGTGGTTGGTTTTCAGACGCGCAACCCAGTTCACCGGGCGCACGAGTACATCCAGAAATCGGCCTTGGAAATTGTAGACGGACTGTTTCTCAATCCGCTGGTCGGAGAAACGAAGGCAGATGACATCCCGGCGGATGTGCGGATGCGCAGCTACCGGGTCCTGTTGGATCACTACTATCCGAAGGACCGTGTGTTCCTATCGGTATACCCGGCTGCCATGCGGTATGCGGGGCCGCGGGAGGCCGTGTTCCATGCGCTCGTGCGCAAAAACTTCGGCTGTACACACTTCATTGTAGGGCGCGATCACGCCGGTGTCGGCAATTATTACGGTACCTACGACGCTCAGCACATTTTCCGCAACTTTCGTCCCGAGGAACTCGGCATCCAACCTCTCTTCTTTGAAAACAGCTTTTACTGTGAGAAATGCGACGGTATGGCATCGGAGAAAACCTGCCCACACGACGCTGAGTACCGCTACATGCTCAGCGGCACAAAGGTGCGTCAAATTTTGCGATCCGGCCAAAGGCCATCACCCAAGTTTACGCGGCCGGAAGTGGCAGAGGTGCTTGTGCAAGGACTGGCGGAGGTGATTCCAGTTGGCTGACGAGAAGAATGTGTCCAAAGTAGAGCTGATTAAAGAAGCCAGCAACCACTTGCGTGGGACCATTGCGGAGGCGTTGCAGGACGGAACGAGCCACTTTTCTGAGGAGAACTTTCAAGTCCTCAAATTCCATGGGGTCTACCAGCAGGACAACCGCGACTTGCGCAAGGCGCTCAAGAAAGAAGGAAAAGAACGCGCGTACTCGATGATGATCCGCGCCCGCATTCCGGGGGGCGTGTTGAATGCGGAGCAATATCTGCAGTTTGACCGCTTGGCAGATTTGTATGGCAGCGGCAGCCTGCGCATCACGACGCGTCAGACGTTCCAGTTGCACGGTGTGCTCAAGCACAACTTGAAAGAGACCATTCGCTCTATCAACGAGGTGCTCATCACAACCCTCGGTGGCTGCGGAGATCAGGTGCGCAATACCATCTGTTGCGCCGCTCCGCATCACGGACCGTTTTACGATGAAGTGCGTGCCGACTTGCTGGCCGTGGTCGACCGCCTGTCGGCCAAGACGCACGCCTACCACGAAATCTGGTTGGATGGCGAAAAGGTTACTCTGGACGAGGATGAAACGGAGGAACCGGTCTACGGGCGCACGTACCTCCCACGCAAGTTTAAGCTTGCCTTCGCGTACGAGGGTGACAATTGCAGTGATATTTACTCGAATGACATCGGCATTGTCGCACATCGCGACGGAGATGCGGTTGCCGGCTACACGTTGGTTGTCGGAGGTGGCATGGGCCGCACGGCCAGCGACAAAAATACGCATCCGGCGCTCGCAAAGCCGCTGGCGTTTGTGACGAGAGATCAGTTGGTCGATGTGTGCACCGCCATCGTGAAGGTGCAACGCGACCACGGCAATCGTGTGGACAGAAAGTTTGCACGAATGAAGTACCTGATTGAGGCGAAAGGCCTCGACTGGTTCAAAGCACAGGTGGAGGCGGTGTACGGCGCCAAACTGTTGCCGCCGAGAAATTTGGTCTGGCATTCTTCTGCGGATCACCTGGGGCGGCACGTCGATGAAAACGGCAAGGGGTACCTGGGTCTGTTCATCGCAAGCGGGCGCATCCGGGATACAGATGAAGTTCCATTGAAGACCGTGTTGCGCGAGATTGTGCAAACGTACCGCCCGGTGATTCGCTTGACCACGCAGCAAAACTTGTTGCTCACGGAATTGAGCGTGGAAGCGCTGGATGAGATTGAACAGAAGCTTCGGGCCGCAGGGATCCACTTGGCGTCCGAGTTTCCACCGACGAGGCTGGCGTCTATGACTTGCGTGGCTCTCCCCACCTGCGGGTTGGCCATTGCAGAGTCGGAGCGGGTATTTCCGGCGGTGATCAGGCAGTTTGAGTCGGTATTGGAGGAGTTGGGGCTTGCTGAGGAGAGCATCAGCGTTCGCATGACGGGCTGTGCGAATGGTTGCGCACGTCCGTATATCGCTGAAATCGGCTTTGTCGGGCGCGCCCTCGGGAAATACGACGTATTTCTTGGCGCCAATGCGGAAGGCACGCGGTTGAACCAACTGTTCAAGGAAATGGTGCCTCTCGACAACCTGGTGGACACTGTCCGCCCCCTGTTGAAGGCGTACGCAGAAGAGCGCCTGCCCAACGAGCGGTTTGGGGATTTCTGTCACCGTGTCGGATTGGAGCGACTGCGCGAGCTGGAGTCGATTTCGGTCGGGTAGGGAGGAATGCAGCGATGGTGTCAGGCCGTGTGTATCTCATTGGTGCCGGACCGGGGGACCCTGGACTGTTGACCGTGAAGGGCAAGCAGTGCCTGGAACGCGCGGACGCAGTCGTGTTTGACCGCCTGCTTTCGCCGAGATTGCTGGGGTATACCAAACCCGGCGCGGAATTGTACTTTGTTGGGAAGGCCGCGGATCATCACACCATGGCCCAGGAGTCTATCAACCAGTTGCTTGCGGAGCTGGCCAAAGCGGGGAAAACGGTCGTCCGTCTGAAAGGGGGCGATCCGTTCGTGTTCGGACGCGGCGGCGAAGAAGCAGCGTATCTGCAGGCGGAAGGTATCCCGTGGGAAGTGGTGCCAGGTGTTACGTCCGCTGTCGCGGTCCCGGCGTATGCTGGCATTCCTGTCACCCATCGCGCGGTCTCTCCTTCGTTTACCGTGGTCACGGGCCATCGCTGCAAAGGTCAAGAAGATTCACTGGACTGGCAAGCGCTCGCCAACGTAGAAGGGACACTGTTGATTCTCATGGGCGTACGTCAGTTGCCGGACATTGTGGGACACCTGATGGCACATGGGAAGGCGCCTGATACGCCGATTGCGCTCATTCGCTGGGGCACGCGTGCTGCCCAGGAGACGCTGGTGGGTACGTTGGCAGATATCGTGGCAAAAGTGGAAGCCGCGCGCTTTCAAGCGCCGGCCTGCATTGTCATCGGCCCGGTTGTCGCCGCCCGGGAAACGCTGCAGTGGTCGGAACTGCGACCGCTCTTCGGCAAACGGATCCTGGTGGCGGCAGAAACGAGGGAGTCTGCAGATGCGTTGTCCTGTGGCCTGGAACGCTTGGGCGCGGAAACGGTGGGCTTTGCGGTAGAGGATGCCCTGCAGTTAGATGGTGACGGCGTGATGACGGCGATTACGGGTAGTCTCAGCGGTCCGTCTTCGTGGGTGTTTCACACGGCGCTCGGTGTGCGGGATTTCTTCCACCATTGGCGAGCGTCTGTGAAAGACGTCCGACAATTGGCGGGCATGCAGTTTGCAGCCACCAGTGCCTCAGCCGCTGAGGCCTTGCGTGCACAGGGTATTGTTCCGGATTTCTTGGCGGAATCGCCAGCATCCAAGTCGCTGTCGCTGTGGGTGGACGCGGCTCTGTTGCGTGGACGGGTCTTCGCGGAAGAGGTGCCTGTGTGCCACCCGCACAAGGCAATTGCTGTGCTCCGGCACGGGATCCAAGTGCAAGTGCTGCCTTGGCGCCACATCGGGGACACACATCCGGCAACGGTGCTGCTGGAAGAATGGTTGGCAGAGGGATACGACGAAGTCCATGCGGAAACACCTTGGGCCGAGTCCGTGATGCGCGCTGTGTACCTGGGACAAAACAGTGCCGCACAGCCACTCGGTTGGGCGCTGGGCGCGCCATGACGACGGGGATACTGTTTGTCGGACATGGTACGAAAAACGAACAGGGATTGGCCGAATTTCGTACGCTCATATCTCACGTCGCAAGGCGACTTCCGAGTGACGTCCACATTGTCCATCACTCGTTTGTGGAATTTGCGGAACCGACCGTTGTCGAAGGCATCCATCAGTGTATTGCCGACGGGGCGACGGATGTACTCCTCGTTCCCATCTTCTTGTTTACGGCACAGCACCTCAAACGGGATGTGCCCGGTATGATGGCGAAAGCAAGCGCATCCCATCCCGATGTGACGCTTCGGATGACACCGTCTCTTGGCCATCTCCCTGCGTTTCTCAGCGTGGCCGCAGAGCGGTTGCGCCAAGCAGGCTATGAGAGCGGCAGCGATGCACCGGTCTTGTTGATTGGCCGCGGAAACAAAGACCCGAAGGCACAAGCTACGTTCGAGCAAGCTGCGCTGAGGCTACATACGGAGCACAACGTTTCCAGGCTGGAAACTGCGTATCTATCTGGCACAGGCGTGAGAATGGAAAGCGTGTTGGAGACGATGGTTAAGCGCGGTGAGAGAGAAGTGTGGATACTCCCGTACTTGTGGTTCGCTGGGTATTTGACGGAGAAGCTTCCGGACCGGGTTGCGCGTGTTTTACGGGGGACAGGTGTGTGTGCTCGAATTGCATCGTATCTCGGCGTTCACGATGCCTTGGTCAATGCCATTCTCGACGAGGTAGACAAACAGCTGGAGCATCGATGCATGAATCATCATCGATGCATGAATCATCAGCGCTTCACTATCCCATAATATTCTGAACGAGGAAACACCCCTGACGGGCACGTCAGGGGTGTCGTCGAGCTTATTTCAAGTCTTTCTGAATGTCGTTCTTGACCTTCTGAGCATTGGTGCCCGAGTGCAGCCCGAGGGAAGCCGAGTTGCTCAGATCCTGTTGGATTTCGTTTTGGACCTGTTGCGCATCTGTGCCGGATAGGCTGTTGGTCATTTGGCCAGCAGGTCCGGCAGATTGGGCCTGTGCCTGGAACTGGTTGCTGGCACCAGCTGACTGCTGAAGGTCCTGTTGGATTTCGTTCTGGACCTGTTGCGGATTTGTGCCGGATAGGCTGTTGGTCATTTGTCCAGCAGATTGGGCTTGAGCCTGCATCTGATTATTGGCGCCAGCTGACTGCTGAAGGTCCTGACGAATGTCGTTCTTCACTTTTTGCGGATTGGTCATTGCTCTACCTCCTGTGTGCTGGGATTGAACTGCAGGCACTATTGTGCGTGGTGGAGGCGGCAATCATGTACGGTGCTTACGGCAGTGATTCCCACTTGTTCCAACGTGGGAGACCGATATGTAGAAAGCCATTTCAAAACCGATCCGGTCGAAATTGAGACACGTCCAACCTAGGGTGCCCGTCGGTTACCATCTGTGCCAGCACTTCGCCCACCGCGCTTGCAAACTTGAAGCCATGGCCAGAGAAGCCGGAGGCCAGGTGCACGTGCGGGTATCCAGGGTGGTTCCCGATGAGAAAATGTTCGTCGGGTGTCATGTTGTACATACAGACTTTTCCTTCTTTGAGTGGACCGCTGGTTCCCGGTAAGAACTCGGCCAGGAATTGGCGTAACTCCAGATCTTCCGCCTCTCCCGTGTGAAACGTCCGATCCACCATGTCCGGCGTACAGGGGCTTCCCCCGTCGTGCCTCCCAACTTTCACACCGTCCCCGAAATCTGGAAATCCGTAAAACCACGCGCTCTGCGTTTGCACACAAAAACCTGGAAAGTGCGGTGCCCGGTACAGCGATGGGGCCAAGTTCGTTTCTGGATTCGTCCGATACCAAGCGAACACTTTCCGCAACGGCTGCATCGGAAGTGCCCACTCCGGAAACCAGCGGTTGAGTACAGCGGGCGTTCCTGCGCCTGTACACAGCAACAGATGTTGGCCTCGAAATGTCTCCCCATTCCACGAGACCTCCACGCTGTCTGGGAAAAGTTTGATGTCGTCCAATGATCCGCCAAAGCGGGTTGTTGCACCGTGACGCAGACAACCTTCCTTATACGCCATGAGGCATCGTTCGCTGAAGAGGACACCGCCTAAGGGATCAAACTGGGCCATGTATTCTTCCGGCATGGCGAGGCCAGGCCAACGGTACACGGCTTCCGAACGGGTGAGCCGCTCGAAGGGGAGGCCGTGTTCGCGAACGCTTGATTCAACGCCCTCGATACTGGTGGCACCTAGGTGCATGATGTTCAATACGCCGACTTTTGCGAACAGTGGAGTGGGCTCCTTTTGGTGGGCGTCCGCCCACTCCTGTTCCAACTCCGTCCAGAGTTGACGCGCGCGTAACGCGAGCGGAACGTACGTCGCTCCTTCCGCATACGCGATGCGGATGAGCCGTGTGGAACCATGGTGGCTTCCGAAGGTGTGCGGTGGCTCGTGGGGATCCAGCAGGAGGACCTTGACGCCTTGTTTCGACAAATAATAGCCTGCAGCAAGTCCCATGGAACCGGCGCCAACAACAATCGCTTCGTACGGTGTGCGTATGCTCATTCGTGCGCTCTCCTCTCGTTCATCTATTGTCACAAGTATGTGATGTTTCTGTCTATGAGACAAGGAGGAGCTACGTGCGTCGACTCAGCCATGTTGATACGTTACAGGCTGATTTTTACGCGGATTAGACATACTTATCGATTTTCTCTGATAATTGCGCCATCTACCATTTTGACAGGTCTGTGAACACCATTGTGACTAGTTCATGAACTTGTGTCGAAAGACGCTGGCATGACGCGAAATCGGGCGTATTCTGTGATTTGCAAGGGAGTCCATCTGGACTAGTCAGAGGGTCGAAACGGCGCATTGACACGCGCGTTCGTGCCCGAGAGAGATTGTTCGATATTGCTAGGAAAGGAGAGGGGTGCAGTGTTTCGAAGACTTCCCGCGCACCTCGGCAAGATCTCGGCCATCGTTGCCGCGGCTACAGTACTTCTCACAGGCTGCAGTCCGGAATACGCAGTATTAAATCCGGTCGGCCCTGTCGGGAAGACAGAAGAACATCTCATTATTCTCTCAGCCATTTTGGTTGCAATTGTAGTCATCCCTGTACTCATTTTGCTGGCCATTATTGTCTATCGGTACAGAGATAAGCCAGGCAACAGGGCCCCCTATTCCCCGGAATGGGTGGACAGTAAGACGCTGGAGTATGTGTGGTGGGGAATCCCCATCATCATTATCGCGATTCTCGGTGCCTTTACAGCGAAGACCACGTTCTCGCTGACCAAACCGCCGGAAGCGAACGTGAAGCCTATCACCATTCAGGTCATTTCGCTGAACTGGAAGTGGTTGTTCGAGTATCCGGATCAGAAAATCGCTACGGTCAACTACTGTGAGATTCCGACGGGCGTGCCTGTGCAGTTTGAGTTGACCTCCGACGCACCGATGAACTCGTTCTGGATCCCGCAGTTGGGCGGTCAGGAATACACGATGCCCGGCATGGCCATGCGGCTCTGGCTGCAGGCGGACAAACCAGGCAAGTACAACGGATACGGGGCCAACTTCACGGGTGCCGGATTTGCCCACATGAACTTCCAGGCCGTTGCGGTATCTCAATCCGACTTTAACGCTTGGGTGAAGCACGTGAAGACCTCGTCGCCCGTGTTGACGAAGGCTGGATACAACGAACTGAAGAAGGATGGCTTGGCCAAAGAGGCTTCGTATTCTGCATATCCACCTGGATTGTTCAACGGCGTCGTGATGCAAAACGGCGGCCAATACATGTACGGCAGTCAGACACCGAGCAACTCCAACAGCACGAAAAACAGCTCGGGCAACATGTCGAACATGAACATGGATATGTCGAATATGAACATGGGTCACTGACGAGAGGAGGAAACACCTGTGAACACCGTTCCACATTGGGGGATTTTCATTACGGAACCCATGATTCTCGGGTCCGATGTGATGATTGTCCTGACGAGTGTGGCGATTGTCTTCGCGCTGACGAAGTTCAAGAAATGGGGCTGGTTGTGGCGCGAATGGCTGACCACCGTTGACCATAAAAAGATTGGCATCATGTACATGATTGCAGCGTTGCTCATGCTCTTCCGCGGCGGTGTGGACGCAGAGCTCATGCGTACACAGCTGGCACTTCCGAACCTGTCCTTTCTGGATGCGGAGCACTATGACGAGATCTTTACGACACACGGCACCATCATGATTCTGTTCATGGCTATGCCGTTCGTCTTTGCGTTGTTCAACATTGTTGTACCACTGCAGATTGGCGCACGGGACGTGGCTTTCCCGTACCTGAACGCCATCAGCTTTTGGCTGTTCTTCTTTGGCGCATTCTTGATGAACATTTCGTTTGTCATTGGTGGTTCTCCAGACGCTGGTTGGACCAGTTACCCACCGCTCTCGGAACTTGGCTTCAGCAACGGGCCAGGCCAAAACTACTACCTGCTCGCGCTGCAGATTTCGGGTATTGGTAGTATTGCAACGGGTATCAACTTCCTTGTGACGATTTTGAAGATGCGCGCTCCGGGTATGACCCTGTGGCGCATGCCGCTGTTCACGTGGTCGGTCCTGGCGACTTCTATTTTGATTCTGTTCGCGTTCCCGGCTTTGACGATTGCTCTCGCCTTGTTGTTGTTGGACCGCACACTCGGTACGCACTTCTTCACCATGCTGCATGGCGGCAATCCGATGATGTTCATCAACCTGTTCTGGATTTGGGGTCACCCCGAAGTGTACATCGTCATCCTGCCTGCGTTTGGCGTGTTTTCCGAAGTCATTTCCACGTTCTCGCGGAAAGCGACGTTCGGATACGGATCCATGGTGTTCGCGCTCGTGGCCATCAGTATCGTCGGCTTCCTCACCTGGGTGCACCACTTCTTCACGATGGGTGCCGGCGCTGACGTTAACACGTTCTTTGCCATTGCAACCATGGTCATCGCCATCCCGACGGGGGTCAAGGTGTTCAACTGGTTGTTCACCATGTACCGAGGTCGGATTCGCATGACGCTGCCCATGATGTGGGCCGTTGCGTTCATTCCGTGCTTTGCGATTGGTGGCGCGACCGGCGTCATGCTCGCTGTTGCACCGGCGGACTACCAGTACCACAACAGCTACTTCCTGATTGCGCACTTCCATCAGGTGTTGATTGGCGGTACGGTCTTCGGCATGATTGCCGGCATGTACTACTGGTGGCCGAAGATGTTCGGTTTCTTGCTCGACGAACGCCTCGGCAAGTGGGCCTTCTGGTTCTTTAACATTGGTTTCTACGTCTGCTTCCTGCCGCAGTACGCACTGGGGCTCATGGGTATGACGCGTCGTATCTACACGTACCCAGCAGGACTCGGCTGGACCGTCCCGAACTTCATCTCGACCATCGGGGCGTACCTGATGGGCATTGGGTTCCTGTTCATCGTCTGGCAGGTCATTTACAGCGTCAAATACGGTGAACGCGATGTGACGGGCGATCCGTGGGATGGCCGCACGCTGGAATGGTCTTTGCCATCACCGGCGCCGCACTACAACTTCGCCACCATCCCGACCATTGAGGGACGTGACGCTTGGTGGATGGCGAAGCAAGGACAACTCGATAAGAACGCCTTCCTTCCAAAGAAGAGCGATATCAAGCCGATTCACATGCCGAAGAATTCGGGGCGTCCATTTATCCTGTCCATCTGTTTCTTCATCATCGGCATTGGGCTTGTGTTTGGCGTCGTTCCGTTTGATGTGATTGGTGGCCTTGGCGTTGCCTTCTGTATGTTCCGGCGTTCGTTTGAATACGACACCGACTACTACATTCCAGTGGATGAAGTTATCCACACGGAATCGGCACTGGGGAGGTTGCAAGGATGACCACGCTCGCCCATAACAACGTGGAGCACCACCACGGGGCCGGGGACCATGTTCACGTGGATTATCCCGAGAGGCCCATTGAATACCAGACCCAAGACGGCGCTCTCAAGATTTTAGGTTTCTGGGTTTTCCTGGCGACGGACCTGATCTTGTTCGCCTGTTTGTTTGCAACGTTTATCGTGTTGCGCACACATACAGACGGGGGACCGACGGGCAAAGAGTTGTTCGACGTCCCCATCTTCACGGCAGAAACGCTCATCTTGTTAACGAGTAGTTTTACGGGTGGCTTAGCGACCTTTGAGATGCACCGCGGCCATCGCAACCGAGTCATTGGCTGGTTGATTATCACCGCGCTGCTCGGATTGTCCTTCGTCGGTCTCGAGGTCAACGAGTTCGTTCACATGGCCATGGAGGGCGCAACGATGCAGCGCAGCGCTTTCCTGTCCGCTTTCTTTACGCTGGTTGGAACGCACGGATGCCACGTGTCGCTCGGTATTCTCTGGATGACGGGCATCATCATCCAGCTGTTCCAGCGCGGAATTACGCCAATCACGGCGCGCAAGGTGTACATTGTCAACATGTACTGGCACTTCCTCGACGTCGTGTGGGTGTTCCTGTTTACCATTGTCTACTTGATGGGGGTGATGTGAGATGGCGAGTCAACATCAAACGCCGACGGCCCATCATGAGCCGTCGTTTCCCTGGCAGTACGTCATTGGGTATGTGCTTTCACTGGTGCTGACGGTCATCCCACTCTGGTTGGTGCTTGACCACGTGCTCACTCCGACGCCGTTGACGATAGGGATTCTGTTCTGTGCCGTATTGCAGATTTTTGTCCAACTGTTCATGTTTATGCACTTTACGCACGGGGATGGCAGTGGGGAGCCTGCCTATCAAACGGTGGTCCTCTCGATTGGGTTCTTCTTCACCGTTGTGTTTGCCGGTGCTTCGATTTGGATTATGTCGTTCAGCTCACAAGTTCAATAGCAGGACGTGTGAGAATTTGCACATAGAAATGTGCGGTGTCGGAACATACTAGGAAGGAGGTGTCGCTCATGTCAGTCGCGCGAGCAGAGTCACTCGCAGTGAAATCAACGGTGGACAGTTCCTTCTGGAACATTGTGAAAGCCTATGTCACATTGACCAAACCTCGCATTACAGCGTTTGTGGTGTTGACGGCCTACTGTGCGGCGATTGCCGCACAGCGCGGTTTGCCCAGCTTTCGGGTGGCAGCGGCGTTGGTCATCGGATTGGCGCTTTCTTCGGGCGGATCGGCCGCCATCAACATGTGGTACGACCGCGATATCGACAAAGTGATGAAGCGGACGGCCAACCGCCCCATCCCGATGGGACTGGTTCCGGCGTGGGCGGCTTTGTGGTTCGGGTTAGCGCTTGGCGTTCTCTCCGTGGTGGTTTGCGCAGTCTGGTTAAACACCACGACGGCGGTGTTGTCGGTGGTCGGGTTCATCTACTACGCGGTCATCTACACGATGTGGCTGAAGCGCAGCACACCACAAAACATCGTGATTGGGGGCGGCGCTGGCGCAGTGCCGCCGCTCATGGGATGGGCCGCAGTCACGGGGCACGTGAG
>NZ_AXAR01000018.1 GCF_000472905.1 Alicyclobacillus pomorum DSM 14955
TTGGTAGCGGCGAGTGGACTCGAACCACCGACACCACGGGTATGAACCGTGTGCTCTAACCAGCTGAGCTACGCCGCCACAGTGGCGGAGAGAGAGGGATTCGAACCCTCGAGGCGGGTTTAAACCGCCTACACGATTTCCAATCGTGCTCCTTCGACCAACTCGGACATCTCTCCGCAGCTTTTGGTGCGGCTAATAGGAATCGAACCTATGGCCCCCACCGTGTCAAGGTGGTGCTCTCCCTCTGAGCTATAGCCGCGTAATACATACTGGAGCGGGTGATGGGAATCGAACCCACGCCGCCAGCTTGGGAAGCTGGAGTTCTACCATTGAACTACACCCGCATATGGAGCGGAAGACGGGATTCGAACCCGCGACCCTCGCCTTGGCAAGGCGATGCTCTACCCCTGAGCCACTTCCGCAGACAGGTGCAACTCAACACGAGTTGCTTGGTGGCTCGGGACGGAATCGAACCGCCGACACGAGGATTTTCAGTCCTCTGCTCTACCGACTGAGCTACCGAGCCATAAGGTGGTGACCCCAAGGGGATTCGAACCCCTGTTACCGCCGTGAAAGGGCGGTGTCTTAACCGCTTGACCATGGGGCCACAGTGACAACACAAGGTCGTCTCGATGGAGCTCCCAATCGGATTCGAACCGATGACCTCATCCTTACCATGGATGCGCTCTGCCGACTGAGCTATGGGAGCGCTGGCTCCTCGAGTAGGATTCGAACCTACGACCCTCCGGTTAACAGCCGGATGCTCTACCGCTGAGCTATCGAGGAACGGTGGCCAAACGCCGTCTTGTGTCGGCTTTGGCTTCTGGTGGAGGTAGACGGATTCGAACCGACGACCCCCTGCTTGCAAGGCAGGTGCTCTCCCAACTGAGCTATACCCCCACATGATTTGAAGGCCGTACTCAAACCTGAGCGGCTTCAGACAAATCTCAGACGCAGGTATTAAAATAACATCATTCCCCGGTCCTGATCAATGGTTAATTTTTGCATTTTTCGCTTCTGCCCATCCATCGACCACTGGCCACGTCCGTGCGATGGTTTGAAGGAGATTCGTGTTCTCGCCCTAAGCGTGCAAACCGCCCTCTAGTTTGGACCCCAGGCGATAAGGGCCCACCGGGATTTGAATCAAACTTGTGATTCCCTGCGGAACCATCTTGTAAATGTCATCACATATTTCTGCATCAAAGCCCAGGAGCGGGTGGCCATTCATGCCCATGGCGGACACCGCCAATAGGAGACGTTGTACGAGCATTCCGGCCTCCATTTGTTGAATGCGATATCCCCTGTACCCGAGCGACGGTTTCCAATGATCCCTATCCCCCGCAACGTGAAAACACAGCGGTACCTGCGATAGGTTGACGTTGTGCATGGACATGCCGTCTTGCAGCCGAAAGCGGTGATCACCTGGGCGTATCTGCCGTAGCACGTGGGCGGCGGGGTCATAGCAATACGCTCCATCCTCGACACCTTCAACGCCGTACAAACACACGTACAACGAGACGCGAGGTAAGGCGCCTTGTACCCCGTCCAGGTTCAAATCCGTGCGGTATGAGAAAGCTTGAGTGGTCTCTTTCAGCAGCATCGCAAATTTCTCTTGGGGTATCTTCCCAAGTACGAAGTCCGTCCCTGGCGAATACCGGGATCTGCAGACCGCTGCAAAGTCATAGAATGTCGGCGTCACACAAGGTAAAGACACCGTGGAATCCCCGCAACAGTTCTGTCTTCCTTGCTGTCCTGCACAAGGCGGAACAGTCTCCAGCTTGGAGGCTTCATTCATCTGAATGAGCATCGGATAATCCTGAACACTGCGCGAACGGACATAGTGTTCGTGCTGAACCGAAGGTAACGCCCGACACAACGCGGTTGCACAAGTTGTCTTACCCCCGGTGGGCGTAACCGTAAACCAGCTCCCTGCTGGTTCTACAGACAGCGGAATCACGGCATACACGCTCTCCTCCCGTTCGGAGAGTCCCAGCAAGTGGTTGACAGCGTTGTCAAGAAACTGGAAGTACACGGCGGATTCAAAGCCGAATCGCCTTGACACTTCCAGCACCTGCCCCATCAGAGCGCCGGCGTCGAGCCCTTGCAGCCGATAAGCAAAGTTGTTGTACTTGTAGTAGTTTTTCCAGAACATTGTCGACACAAAAATTGCGCCAAAACAGCGAGATACATTGCAGCGGTTGGCCAGGGCTTGGGTAAGATACGGGTGGAATTGTCCCTCGCGCAACAATACCAAGCGATGATGAGCGACGTCGTAATGGTAGACACCGCAAGGTATCTCCTCGATATTCAAATAGACGTACAACTCGTTTGGATATAAAGCGCCGCCAGACGGAGCAAACCGCCGATACACCTGCGTGACATGGGTGCCCGGGTCGCCGCCCCCGACGAAACCAGACTGTGAGAGGGCCGTCAGTCCGTACGCGTACCACAGAAAATGCCCAATGTCCCGCAGGTCAGGTAGAGAAGCTGGCCTCTGTCCTTCCAGTGTAAGTGGGACGTCTGAGGACAGCGGAAACGTGGGCAGGCCGCGATACAGCTTATACGCGAGCGGCGCGTCATCCCAATCCACCTCAAAATCCGGAGGGCGGGCCTTGTCGGTGTCAAAGTGCAGGTTGTGCAGAAATGTCTTTAAATCCATGCTTTCGTACCTCCCTGCAGCTTTATGGAAACGGATGTGGATGCGGATTGAGCTGTTCACGGGTGAGCGGTTTCCTTGCGTAACCGAGTTCCATGGGCACTCGCAACACGCGCTCCAGTCCATCCAGCCGTGTCAAGTGGTAACCGAACGTCATAGGCAACATCCCCGGTATAATTACTTTTACGCAGTGGAGTCCCATCCGCTTGACCTCGGGCGTGGTCTGATCCACCACAATGACCTCGAGATTCAAGCGGCGAAACACGTCGAGGATGTCCTTCACATCGTCGGCGAGATCCGCGTGCCACGGCCTCACTTTGAATTCTTCGTCAAACGACCGCAGCGGGCGCCGTTCGTCGAGCAGGAACTGCAGACGCTCTTCCGCTTGCGGCAGGCTGTAGAGCATGGAATGGTCCTCCATGTTCCGGACACGGAACGGGTTACGGTACATCTGCAAACACTCTTCCTTGTTGGCTTCGTACTTCTCGTCCATCACCATCACCATGCCGGCTAACTCATGAATGGCGCCTTTGACCGCCCGTACAGGGTCGAGGTGAGCCCCCGCTGCACAGATCAGGTTGACCCCTTTCCCCTTTCGGTTTTTCGCCACCGCCCAAACGCTTGGTATTCCGTTCTCCATGGTGGCGTTAAACAAATGTACGTCGTACCCTGCAACCACCCGCAGTGTATCGACCATCATCTGGAGTTCCGAATCCTTGGCGGAATGCAGATTGAGCCGCGGCAGAGGAAGCTGCGCGTACCACGTCAACAGGAAGGAATCGCGTTCTACCACCTCCAAAATCCCGTAGAAGATGGCTTCAACCAAGCTCCCGCCCAACGCACACCCGTTGGAAGTTTCGTACACAAAGCCGCCCCGACAGCCCAAACTGTAGTAGGCCAGCAGCTCGGGCACGAGGATGGGGCGTTCCTGCAGGAACGAATAACCCCACACCCAATCCAGAGGTACATCTTCGTGAAACGGCTGAAACGGAAATTGGGGCTCTGCGTACTGTTCCTTCGCGTGCAGCCCGACTCGAACAGGATTCAGTGCTTTATCTGCCACATCCCGGTAACTTTCGCGAACGACGGTGCGCTTCCCTCGGGGCATCAAGCCGCAGTACCGCTCCAATCCCTCAAGAATCGCCGTCAGCTCACTGTCCGCGTACGAGTGCGTCCTGCCAGCACAGCCCTCATCGCCGTTGGTCAGCGGAAGATTCACACTTGCAGTTGCAAACGGCGTCACGAGGTCGTATACCTTCGCATTCAGAAATCCAGTCCGGTAATCCAAATACTCCTTTTGCAACACGCCCTTCAGTTCAGCCAAGGGTCGACAACGGTAGCTGTCAGCGCTCACTTTTGGACTGGGTTCCAAAGCCATGCAGGCCGCCGTCGGCGTGTCGTCCGGTAAGTGCCCGCACACCGCACACTGCGGGTCAGGCAGAAAGAAGTGTCGCGTCGTCGTGAACGTTTTGAGGTTCATCAAAAATACGTGCCCTTCCGCGTGCGCGCGGTTGCCCCCTAGTACCCGCCCCACTTCCGCCACAAGCAGGTGCGTCAGTTGCAGCAGAGCGGACGATGATGCCCAGACGTCGTGCTGCATTCCCCCGCCGGAGGTCAACGCTTGTTGCAAAGCCCACAGTTCTTGTCTGTTGTCTGCCGCCATCAGACGTCTTGCATCTGCACACTGCGAACACCCTGGCGTGCCTGGACGAACCAGCGGTCCAACGATGCCTTGGCCGAATGAGACAAAGCCGAGCAACCAAGGGATGTTCGCTTGTTGAAACACTTCTTCCGCCTGTTGGTAATCCGAAGGATTCCAGCCGTCGTCGAGCACCAGCGCCAAGTCCACGCTATCCGGAACTTCCTGCGTCAAATGCAGATGGCGCTCCACCTGACATTGCGCGGATAATGCCTGGCTTACATGGTTGGCCAACAGGCCATCTCCAATCACCAAAACAACAGCGTTCACTGGGATCCCTCCCCGTAGAGCACGACACCAAAGACACCAGCCAACGTCTCTCGTACAAACGGTTCCTGTGCCAGGTCAAATACATACACCTGTCGGTTGCTTCGCTCCAACGTCTGGAGTGCCGCCCGCAACACCTTAAGTTCCGTGAGATCCGGGGACGCTGGAACCACAACCTCGTCCGGATCCTCGTCTTGCAGTAACACGGTTGGAACCGTACACACGATGCCAAGGTCGGAATCATCCGGGTTTTGTGTTACCAGTAAGGCCTGTTGCAGGGCCTTTCGCAAAGCGAGTGTGACGTTCAAATCGGCACTGCCGTACCAGCGCTCCCCCGTGCTCAGCCACACCACAGGCAACCCCCAGATGGGTTGCCCCAATCCAATGACTGGAGCGCCTTGCATCGTCGTCAACGCCTGCAAGTAGAATTGGCACCGGTCATCGGAGACTTTGCGCACGTGCACGCGGGACACCGCTGGAGGTTGGTTTGTGCATGCTCGTGTTAGTGCCTCTGTTAGGCATTTTTGCAGTCCACGGCACACGGCCTCCGCGACCGACTCGCCAGCGCCCACGCCGACAAATTCCTCTGGCAGGACGAATTCGCCATTCCCCTGTTCACGAGATTCCGCCTTCCAGAGCTGAACGAATCTCGTTACATACGCTTCAATCCCGGCGAGTCCAGCTTCCTTGCGAGCATCCTCATGCGTCATGCCGTTACAGATGATGCCCGGCAACAGTGTGGCGGGGCCGGTGGACAGGGGATCGACCGGTTGAACGCGGCACTGAGCGAGTGGAAGCTGAATCAGTTCCCCTTCCTCCCACTGGTGAAAAATGCCCGACACGGTAGACGTCAACTCCTGAAAGTACGGAAGCAATCCTGGGGACTCAGGGGGTGCTGTTGATTGCTTCAAACGCTTCTTGAGATCCTCCACCGATACGGGGCGCGGATGTCCGGCCACAAGCGGATGCGGGAGAAAGGGATGCCAGCTGCCTTCCAATGTTTCGAGGTTCAACAGGAAGAATTGGTTCTTCAGCTCGGATTCGGCGACACCGGTCACTGTCTTGAACCATTCAAACGCAATGACGTTCGCCAGCATGGCCCCCGCTGTAGAGGAAAATGTGTGTAACTGTGGGTCTTTGCAAATCGCAGTTTCGTGGATACGCCGCCACGCTGACTCCCAACTTCCGGCCGAGTCTGGGTGCACAAGCGGCCCAGCAACGCCTGCCTGTTCCAAACACAGGGCGGGTAACAACACCTTCTTTTCGTCTCTGCAAGCCTGTTGCAACGCGCGCAGTTCCTCAATATCTCCCGTTTCCGATACGTACAGAACTGCGTCAAACGGCCGAATGGCCGCACGCCAGCGTTCAGAGCCTGAATTCCCCAAAGTGATTTCTGTCAACTTCACCTCTGCATCGGACTTTCGGTGGTGTTCCTCCAATTCCGACAGTCGAGACCGGTTCATCGGCAGCGAGTCCGTCACAAGCATGTGAATGCCGGGGAGTCCCGACTCCAGCAACGCCGAAACCAACGAGACCAATGCCGATCCAGAGCCAATGACCAGTACCTTGGCCTGCCGATACTGCTGGAAGCGGTGGGCACCCGAACCCGCCAGATTGTCCAAGAACTCGATTTGATACGCGTACTTTTGGAGAACCGCATCCGACAAATCGTGTGGACGGTCCTGGCTCACATCTCGCACAAAGTGGTTTTGGTACAACACGTCTGCGATGTTGTACACCATCTCCCGGTGGGGGCCCGGCAATCCATCCGTCAAATCTGTCAACGAAAGTTCCCCGTTGAACACCGGTATTAGCGTTTCAATCCACTGGTGAATGCTCCGCCCTTCCATTCGGAACCATCCTTCGTTGTTCCGGAAGTACACACCGCCGTTCCCATCAGGGAGAAAAAACGTATCTCCCTTCACTTTCAGGCGCATCGAAGGCTTTACACTTGTCATCCCGCTCCTCCTTACCGTCGGCCGCTTTCACGTCCACTGTCATCATGTTCTTCCTCATCGTATGTAGCGCTGTTTGTCCCCGCTTACCAAAAACAGAACCCCTGTGCGAACGAGGCTTGTTCGCACAGGGGTATTCTGCTGTCTACTGGAAACTAAACCTCGGAGAGATTACCCGCCGAAGCCACCTCCACCACAGAAGCCACCTCCACCACAGGAGCCACCACCACCACCACAGAAGCCACCTCCACCACAGAAGCCACCTCCACCACAGAAGCCACCACCACCACAACGGGAACACCTGAAGCAGCGGAAGCAGCGGAAACAGCGGAAACAGCGGAAACAGCGGCCTCCAAATCCGCCAAATCCGCCAAATCCGCCAAATTGAGCAAGGGCGGCGTCGTCAGATCCTTTGTCCTCCGTGGGAGTCACTTCACTCGCCTTAAACTCATCAATGTTTAACTTTTTGAGCTCTTTTTTGAAATCATCCATGTTGTAAACAACCTCCGATTCTGAATTTGAATAGGCCACCGATTCAGGAACGTACACCATAAATACAACGAAAATCATCAGAAACACGACTACCTAGCGTGTATTCACGAACACAAACATCCATCCAGTACTTCGCCCATCCATACCCTCCCCTCACCGCAGCATGCTGTACATGTATGTCGCAAGCGTCAGCACTGTAAAGGCCTATACCTTTGACCAAATACCTATTTTTTTGTGCGGCCAAGGCCGACAAGAACAACAGCCCACGGCCTGCAACGCAGACAGTGGACCTTTGGCGGAATTCACTGCAACGGTTTCATCACAGCAGTTTTCGGTTTTGACAGTCATGACGGGTGTGAATTCACTGTACATTGATTCATAAGAAGTGATGGCGTGGGTGGGGATATCATGGTGAATGCGGATTGGGTGCCGACCGCAATCACAGGTGCAACGGGTATATTGGGGGCTTGCGTGGGGGTGCTGGGCAGTTTTGTGGCCGGAAATAGGCAGATGCGCAGCCAACAGCAACTCGCTATGCTGCAAAAATCCTTTGCCGAGAGTGACCGACGCTTTCAGATATACAACGAAGTACTCAAAATTCACGCAGAATACGGGCTGTTTGATTTTGATGTGCCAGATATCAACACACAGCCATATGTCGAGAAGATGCGCCCGTTACTGTACGAAGGCCTTCACCTCTTGGGGCAACCTGTGAGGGAAGGCCTAAAGGCGTTCGAGCAGCTGTTATGGCAGTTCCAATCGAGCGGAGAAGCAGATTATCAAGATGTGGCGACCGCTTACCATATGCTGATTACGAGAATCGAACAGGCATATGAGCGGCAGTCCTTCCGGTCTTGACGAAGGAGATGTCCGCCGCTGGGGCGTTGATGGCCGAAACACGAATGGTTGGGAAGTCGACATCGTCTCCATCGAAGTGACCTATTTCAACCACCTTCGTCTCTCCTGCGATGAGGTCGAAGTAATTATCACTCCAAGTGACATGTGGTTGATGAAACGCGATGTTCACCATTCGCGCGTGATGGTCTGTGGAAACGGTCACTGTCTTTGCGGCCGTGTCTACCTCGACCGTCAACGCCGCGCAAGGGAGCAACAGGTGTTTGTGGTCGCGGAAATAGTACATATTCGTCGGCGCTTTGCCGCTCTTCGACGACAGGCGAAGGACGGCGTGGCGCGCGTCTACACCACGCAACATCTCTGCTTCAGTCAACTCCAGGAATTTGAGCTTACCGTTGTCAGCCACGCAAACGTCCTGTATGTGTTCCCAAGCGACGTTGCCGGTAAAATCGATGACCTCGACATGAATTTGATCTTTGTAGTTCTGCAAGGTGTCGTTGACCACCCACAGTTCAACGTGGCCAGCATCGTCAATGTTCGCGGACAGAAGAATCGGGGCGAAGAACCGTTTTGCGTAAAAGTATGCAGCCTTGGGCAACAAGTGGTAATCAATCACGGACCAGCTTGTACCCGGCCAGCAATCGTTCAGCTGCCAAAAGAGCGTCCCACTGGACTGGAACTTCCTTCGCCTGTAGTGTTCGACTCCATACTTTAAACCTTCAGCTTGCGTCAGCATCGAGTAGTTGACGTATTCGTCGAGATTTTCCGGGATCCCAGTGTAGCCTTCCATCAGCAGAAGTCCCTTGGGGTGGTGGTAGTCCTTGTTGCGATAGGCCAGCTCGTCGCTCCCCCAGAAGCATTGTCCCTCCGGGATCCACCGTTCCAAAGTGTACCGATTGGACGCCGCATGCATGCCGAACTCACTGACAAATGTGGACAGACATTTCGCGAAATTTTTGAAAGACACGCCTTCAACGCTGTAGTCGATGCGCTCTGGTTCCCCGAACTTCCGCGGATAGACGTGACCGTGCCACACTTGCCAGTTGTGCCTATCCCCTTCCTCGGCCGAGTTGTGATCATTGCCTCCATACGGAGAGCTCGGCCAGTACAAGCGAGTCGGATCCAAATCCGCTAGTAGCGCTGGCATCATCTCGTGGTAGATTTTCTCGCCGTAAAATGGAGTGTGGATGGTGCCACTCGACAGCATCGACTCGTAGATCCAGTCGTTTTCATTGTTACCACACCAGAGCGCGAGGCAGGCGTGATTCCGTAACCGCTTCACAACATGCACAATTTCCTTTTCCACGTTCGCCATGAAGTTTGCGTTGTAGTCGGGATACAGGGCACACGCAAACATGAAGTCCTGCCAAACCAGAATCCCCTGCTTGTCGCATTCCTCGTAAAACACCGGTTTCTCGTAAATGCCCCCGCCCCACACCCGCAACATGTTCATGCCGGCTTCCCTAGCCAGCGAAATGAGGTGTCGATAGCGGGAATCTGGTGCGGTACCCATGAAGCTGTCGACGGGGATCCAGTTGGCCCCCTTTGCAAAGATTTCCTTGCCGTTCAGGACGAAGGTGAACACGTTCCTCCCGTCCTCCGCCTTTTGCTTGACGTACAAGCTACGGATGCCGAACTGAGAGGTAAACGTGTCCACCGCCTCCCCGTCGACGTAGAGTGTGGCAGACAGCTGATACAGATGTGGAGTCCCCAGGTCCCTGGTCCACCACAGTTTCGGGTTTGGTACGCGCAACTCCGCGGTCGTCGGAGTTCCCCCCAATTCCACACGGGTCTCAACACACGTGTCCTCATCCTGCAGAGTAACCACAGCCGTCAGTGTCCGAGGCGGTTCGGTAACCGATGCTGCGCCGTACCCCACAGGCCTGCGACGAAAGGTTTGCACGTGAAGATCCACGGCAACCACGGCTTCCTGTTCGTCTATCGAAACCGTTCTCGCAAATACCGAGTCCCACTTTGCGTACTTCTTCTTCGCGAGTCGGACCGGTTGCCAGATACCAACCGTGACAAGTCTCGGCCCCCAGTCCCAACCAAAGTTCATCTGCGCCTTACGCGCCCAGATGCGCTCTTTGCTAAACCCCGACCAATACGTCATTTCTTTGCCGCCCACGTGTTTGGAGACAGGGTCAAACTTCACGGCGACCACGTTCTTTCCGCGCACCAGCTCTCGCGTCACGTCCAACGTCACTGGTACAAACATATTGTCCGAAAAGGCCAGTTCCACGCCGTTCAAGTAGATGGTGGCAAATGTGTCGAGCCCTTCAAACGTCAGTTCCATTCGCTCGTCGGGTTGGAGGTCCTCATCCCAGTGAAACTCGGTTCGGTACCACCAGACTTTTTCCTCAATCCAGCGACACTTGAGGTCGTTGTGCCCAAAGAACGGGTGTTCAATGACCTTCTTGTCAATGAGTGTGGAGTGCACGTCGCCGGGCACCTTTGCCGACATCCAAAAATGGTCGATGTAATCCGGATGGGACACCACGAGGTCCGGAACCTGACCGTCGTCGAAGGACTGGATCTTCCAATTTGATAGCGTCACCATGGATGTCTCTCCTCCATGCCTCAGTGAAAAGTCAGCGCCGACATGATCTCGCGCAGACTTAACTCCGCACAGGCCATCGACGTATCTGCGACGCCGTAGTACATCTTCACGGTGTCCCCGTCGACCAGTGCACCACAAGAGAACACCACGTTGCCAAAGAACCCGTCCGTTTCATACGGAGCCTCCGGCACAAGGATGGGCTGCTCAGTGCGTGCCAGCACTTTCGCTGGGTTGTCGAGGTCCAACAGCACGGCGCCCATGCAGTAGCGGTTCTTTTCATCCGCACCGTGGTACAGTTCTAGCCATCCCATCTCCGTCTTGATGGGCACAGCACCGGCACCGATGCGCGTGTTGTCCCAGTGGTCCGGGCGGAGCCCCATCAGGTAACGGTGATTGCCCCAGTAGCGCAGGTTGTCCGATTCCGCAATCCAGATTTCCGGAGCCCCCGCCCCTTTGGGTACGGGGCGGTGCAGTGCGTAGTACTTGCCGTGAATGCGTTCAGGGAACAACACCACGTCCTTGTTTTCCGGTGGAAAGATGACGCCAAGCCTGTCCGCATGGACAAAGTCATCGGTCACCGCTAAGCCAACCCCTACACCGACCGGAGACACCACACTAAACGTAATGTAGTACTTGCCTTCGATGAACGTAATGCGCGGATCTTCGATGCCGAACGTCTCCAGTGCGTCAGCTGGAAACAGGAATGCCCCGTCATCGACGGTGAAGTGGTGACCGTCTCGGCTGCGCGCAATGCGCAAATACGAGAGCGAAGTCAGGTAGGACCATGTTTCTTTGCCCCGTTCGCGGATGACGCGCGGATCGGAAACGTCATACGCAGGGTCCCGCAGGTCGAACTCTTTGATGACCAACTCCCTCGTGCTTGGGTTGAACACCGGCGCCTTGACGATGTGGGCGTCCGTGCGGATGGGGCGTTCTGCCACGCGCAACAGCATAATCAGCTCGCCATTGTATTCAGCAACGCCAGCATTAAAAGCGCCAATCACTTCGAAGTCCGGCCGCAACGGCGGGACGTCCTTCGGCGTGATCAGCGGGTTTTCTTGGTATCGGTAGATCTTCATGGTGCACATGCCTCCTGTGCAACGTACGAGTTCGTCAGTGCCAGATCTACGCGAAGACACTAACGGCGATAGATGGCCACGCCAATTTTGGAATCGGCCATCCCGTAGTACAGGTAGTGCGCTCCCTGATACTCTACCAGGCCCTCAACGAATACCACGTTCCCGACCTGTCCAACAATCTCGTCGTGCGTGCCTGGGACGAAAAACGGTGCTTCCGTGCGTTTCAAGACTTTCGTCGGATCTTCCTTCGACAGCAGAACCTGCCCGGCAGAGTAGCGGAGTTTACCAAAGGACGGATCTTGCGGGTCTGTGATCACCCTCGCAGCGTTGTAAATCAACAAGATACCGTCGTCCGTCAACATGGGTTGCGGGCCTGGCTCAATCAGCGCGCTGTCAAACGCCTCTGGATCAGTGGACGGTGTGAACACAGGTTCTTTCACCGGCGTCCAGTGAACCAGGTCTTCCGAATATGCAAGCCAGATACTTGTATCGCCGAAGTACATGATGTACTTGCCATTGATGGGTTCAGACAGAATCGCCCCAGACTTCGACCACACCCTATCGGAACCTTCAGTCCAGTCGGGAAACAGAACCCCGTGTTTTTCCCATGTGAAGAGATCCTTTGACGTGGCCAAGCATAGGGTTGCAGAGTGTCCATCAAACGCTGTGTACGTCAGGTAATACGTGTCGCCAATCTGCGTCACGCGAGGATCTTCGCATCCACCCGGTAATTCATAGCTCTCGGTTGGCACTAGTACCGGCTCAGGATGGCGTTCAAAGCGCACGCCGTCTTCGCTGACGGCAATCCCAATGCGGCTGGTTCCGTTCCACTCCCCAGCGCCGCTGTGATCCTCTGCGCGATAGAGCATGTACACCTTGCCGTCCTTCACTACCGCGGCAGGGTTAAACAGATCCTTGGCTTCCCACGAGTCCCCTTGCGGCCCCAAAATGGGATTGCTTTCGTTCTTGACAAATGGACCAAACGGAAACGACACGCGGGATAAAGGTACGCTCACATCAAGTCCCTCCGGTTTTGTTGCTATCTCGTGTAGTGAATCTGGAGGATGAATGGCCCAGAAGCCATATCAGAGCGATTTGCAAATCGCTCATACTGCAAATCGCTACAGTTGATAGCTGATACGATGAAACTTATGATGAAACCTGCGACAACGCAACGCCTTCGAGCAAGGGTAATGGCGCTCTTCCCAGCATTCCGGAGTATCTATCGAATTTATCTGGAACAATCTCCACCATGCTCGTTGTATCTCAATGACGACACGCTGCACGTGGTCGGTGAAAATTTGAACATCTCCCTATCGGTTTGTGGCACACCATCACCGAAGACAGCTGCACAGAACCCAAGATATCCACCTGCACGGAGGGGTGAATCGAAAAATCACACGATAATTTAAAGATTATTATGTAAATTTCGGTCGGGTGATGCAATAATGCAGACAAGCAGAATCATTGTCTTTCGGGTATGTTCCATCACATAAAAACTGATGGATGGTCATATACGTAAAAACAACATCACCAGGATCCATTCGCATAGAGGTGAACGTGTCTTCGTACCCCAATATCTTCAACCGGATCATGTGGAGAAATTGCTGAATCTTGACTCAAAAGTATATCCACTGGAATACCAATCCGATGTAAAAGCAACATTGGAAAGGATTGAGCTGAACTCTTTTACAGATATCCTCGTTTTACATCAAGAACATCTCGTGGGTTACATTTCACTCTATCCGATTGATTCGTCAGTGTACGGAGAAATCAAAAGGGGATTGATCCACGACAGGAATCTAGAGCACAAGGTCATCCCCTTCGACCACGTGGGGACATACTGTGGTTATCTCTCGTCCATCGTGATTGATAAACAACAGTTCCCGTATTACAAAGGGGAATTTTTGTTCTTTCACTTACAAGACCATCTCAAGAGACTCCGTAAGCGGGGGGTATTTGTAGATAGGATCATTGCATACGCTGTATCCCAAGCCGGTAAAAACATTTTAACGAAAATGCGATTCAAAGAATGTGGAGATGGCATATTTATTTTTTCGTGTAGTCAACAAGGCTATGATTTTATTCTGCGACAATGTCGCACGCTTTTATGGGTTTGTCGTTTTACAACCATTGGTTCTGATATATCAGAAACGATATACATCTCTAGATCAGAATGGGACACAGACACATAGCACATCAAAACGCTCCGGATGCGTCTTTAGCCAAATTTCTTCCACATCAACAAGCGCGGTCTGTCTTCATGACAACCGCGCTTTCACCAACTATGCAATGCCGAGCACTGGGTGGCCGTGGGAACGGCTGCTGTTTGTAGTCAAGGAATGCTGGACACGAAAATTCTCGCGTCAGCCTTTCGTCCCTGTCAATGTAATGCCTTCAATGAAGTACCGCTGCGCGGCGAAAAAGATGACGAGCATGGGCAACATGACCACAACCGTTGCAGCCATAATCAGATTCCACTCTGTGTGGAATGTACCCTGGAATTGTGATAGCCCCAGTTGTAGTGTGAACTTGCTCGGATCGTTCAAGTAAATCAGAGGCGCTAAGAAATCGTTCCACGCTCCTTGGAACGAGAAGATGGCGACCGCCGTCAACGCAGGCTTGACGAGTGGAAGAACCACTGTAAAAAACGTACGCAGACTTCCAGCCCCATCTAGCATCGCGGCCTCCTCTAATTCTGGAGGTATCGTCATAAAAAACTGGCGCAGCAAAAACACGTAGAACGCGGATCCGAAAAACGCAGGCACCGTCAACGGTAACAGCGTGTTAATCCAGCCTAGGTCGTGAAATAAGATAAACTGAGGAACCAGCAACACTTGATTGGGAATCATCATGGTGGCTAGGAGCACCATGAACAAAATCCTCCGTCCGGGAAATCGAAACCGTGCAAACCCATACGCCACAAACGCACAGGAGACGACATTGCCAATCACGTTGACGACGGCAATGATGATGGAATTCAGTGCATACCGTGCAAACGGCAACGCCGTCAGAGCTTTACCAAAGTTCCCCCACTCCCAGTGCTTAGGCAGCCAAACCGGGGGAAAAACAAAGATTTCGTCACTCGACTTGAGCGCGCTGAGAATGAGCCAGACAAAAGGAATCAAGAAACAAATCGACGTGCCGATTAACAGAAGGTAGACAACCAGTCGACTCACTCGAGTCCCGACGCGACCACTGCTTGGCTTCATAGGTAGTGCCTTCGCATGGAGTTTCAACCGTTGGGGAGTCACTCTTTTTCACCTCCGTAGTACACCCAGAGCGACGAGCTCTTGAAGACCAACAGAGTGAGCAGCAAGACAATGAAAAAGAGAACCCACGCAAGCGCGGACGCGTAGCCCATGTTCAACTCCGTAAAACCCTGTATGTAAATATTTAGTGCATAAAACAATCCCGCATTGTTGATCCCTGCACCTCGACCTCCGTATCCGGCCCCCATTACGAACGCCTGTGTGAAGTAACTGAACGCGCCAATCAATCCCATAATCAAATTGAAGAACAGGACTGGAGAAATCATTGGAAGCGTTACGTACCAAAACTTCTTCCAAACCGATGCGCCGTCAATCACAGCCGCCTCATAGAGACTTCTGGGTACATCCTGTAAGCCCGCTAAGAACGTGATCATCCACGTTCCCACGCCCCATACACTCATCACGATGAAAGAAGGCACTGTCCACTGCGGCGTGACGAGCCACTGTGGTTGTGGGAGATGCAAGATTCCGAGAAATCGATTGAGAATGCCGTACTGTGGGTTCAATATCCAGTTCCAAAGGATAGCGACTGCGACTGGAGGCAGGATGGCTGGCAAGTAGAAGATGGTTCGGAACAAGCGCATGAACCGAACTTTCTGGTTGAGTAATATCGCGAGCACCAATGCCACAAGCAAATCGAGTGGAACTGAAAATATCGCGTAGTAAAACGTCACGTACAGAGACTGCCAGAAGTCGTGGTCCTTCAAGATGTGAATGTAATTCTGCAAGCCAATAAATTTCGGCGCAGTCAACAGGTTATATTGCGTAAATCCGAGATAAAACGATGCGACGAACGGTCCTAGCGTCAAGACAACGAAGCCAATCAACCAGGGACTGATGTATGCGTAACCGAGGAGTGCTTCCCTGTGCTTCATTTTCAATTCGAGTCACCTCTGGTCCCCCCAACCCGACTGCGGATTGGGGGAGAAAGTCAAATCCACATCAGTTATTTGAGCAGGGCATCGAGATCCGCTTGCGTCTTTTTCGCAATCTCTTCCGGTGTCGACGTATTCATCAACAACGGCTCGTACACATCGTTCGCAAGCACGTTCCAGAAGTTTTGCATCGCCGTCGGGTTGGGCAATGTCTGGTACAAACGTGCAACTTTCATGGAATCCAGAATCGGCTGTACCCTGTCTGCCGGAGTGTGACCTCCCGGCGCATCCGGCACGTCCATCTGTTCCAGGTTTGCTGCGTATTGCTTGATGGGCGGGACAATTTTCCAATGGTCAATGGCATCCAGTAGTGCCATGTAGGCTTTGAACACGGTTTCCTTGTCAACTTTGGTATGCGCGTTGATGGCCATGTCGTCAATCCCGAGGTCAGTCACTTGTTGCGTACCTTTCGGCAACACGGCGACTTTCGCTGTGAATCCCTGGGCTGCATAGTTACCGTCGGCCGCTCCGCCCATGAACATGGCAACTTTGCCTTGGCGGAACAAATCTTCAATATCGACATTGGCCAACTCTGCCTGGCTCGGTACCAACTTTTCAGTCACTAGCGTGTGCAACAAGGTCAGCGCTTTGATGGTTTGGGGCGAGTCGAACGTGCTCTTGGTCAGATCTTTGTTCCAGAAGTCTCCTCCGTAAGACCAGATGAAGTCGTATACCGGCGGCCAACCGTTCGAGAGGAGGAATCCATACTTCCCGGTCTTCTGCTTGATGACCTCACAGTCTTTCAGGAAATCGTCCCACGTCCAACCGGATTTCGGCTCAGACAGTCCAGCCTGCTTAAAGATTTCCGGGTTGTAGTACATCACAGTCGGTTGACCGATCCACGGCAAGGCGTAGTACGAGCCCTGGTAAACATCGTTTTTCAACGTCGCAGGGTAATAGTTGTTGATGTCTGCCACCGTGTACTGACTCTTGTATTTGTCCAGATAGGGCTGCAAGTTCAACAACACGCCGTTTGCTGCATATGTAGCCGCTTCTCCGTCGGGAAGATAGAAAATGTCTGGGGCTGTGCCTGCTGCAACCTGCGTCTTCAGTTTCTGGTCGTAGTTGGACGGTACATTCAATTCCTTGATTTGAAACTCATTCTTGTGTTCTGCATTGATCTTGTCGATGATTTTGTGGAGCTGCGCGTCTTCTTCCGCGCCGCCCCATGTTCCGAAGGTGATGGTGACTGGCCCCTTTGGGTTACTGGTATTGCTACTATTGTCCGTGCTACCACATGCTGTGGTGGAGAAGAGCATCAGGCTGGAAACTCCAGCAACTAACCATCTTGATATCGCTTTCATCGAAATCCCCCCGTTTTTGTGTGGATCAACACGTACGCAGGTTTCCCGGTTCATTTTTTGGAGTGAATTACTCAATACATTATTTTTAATAAATAGTTTATAAAGTATTTGCAAGTCAGTGATTTGCAAAATCTCGACGAACAACGTTCACTTGAAATAGATTTTGTGGATGGCCCTACCGCTCCCCTTCTATTCCTAGTACCGCATCAGGACCGCGAACAACATGTCCCAAAACAAGTCCGGCTTCACCCCCACTGCGACCTGCGCGTTTGGCGCCTTTCCAGTTTGACCCTTCCGGGCGCAGACGGTACGGCCGTAAGTGAGATCACCGCGCGTCTCCACGTCCACGTACATTTCCTCGAACTGAACCACGTCGCTGTCCATGAGGACTGCCACTGCCAAAGGATCATGTAGTGCCCCACCTTCGATACCGTGCGTTTTGTAGTACGCGTTGATGTAATCTGTGAGCCAGGTGCTGACGTACTCGCTGACGGAGTTGTTCAGTTTGCGGATTTTCTCCACGATGGATGGGGTAGCTAGAACTTGATACGTGACATCCAATCCGACCATGTTCACCGGCACCCCAGATTGGAACACAATTTTCGCAGCCTCCGGATCCGCCAACACGTTAAACTCGGCAGACGGCGTCACATTGCCTTGTCCAACCGAGCCGCCCATCATGACAATGCGTTGAATCTTCTTTTTCACATCTGGAAAGGTGGACAGCAGTAGCGCAGTGTTGGTCATTGGCCCAATCGAAACCAGCGTCACTGGCTCCTCTTCGTTCAGGAGTTGTTGGGCCAGCCACAGAATGGCGTTCTCAGCCGCAAGCGGTGCATCAACAGGTGGCAATTCGGCTCCACCCAACCCCGACTCGCCGTGTACGTCGTCCGCTATGATGGGCTCACGCAACAGAGGCCTCGCTGCGCCCTGGACCACGGGACACTGTAGGTTACCTAAACCGACGATACGCCGGGCATTTTCCGTCGTCTTAGCCACGGTCTGGTTCCCCGCGACGGTGGAAACACCGCAGAGTTGCAGGTTTTCCGCTTTCCCCGCCAGCAATATCGCAATCGCATCGTCCAAGCCTGGATCGCAATCGATGAACAATTTCGTCATTCCAGCTCCACCCTTCGGCATACTTACATCTCATCAGCGATGTGCAAAAAAACGACGAACATCGAGTTCAGCACGTTTAACGACAATATACCATGTCAGTGTTGAGGATACTGTGGAGATAGGAAACCTCGAAACGCGAAGCTCCTCCCACAACACAATGAGCGACAGGACATGTCTGTCGCTCATTGTGACTTGGTTCTAGACCCAAAGGGGACTCAATGCCAATCCAACTCTGTCTCTACGGATTAGACATATCGTGCCGTCATCATTTTTCTGCGCGTGTAGAATTCGACACCGTCACGGCCGTTTGCGTGAAGATCCCCGTAGAAGGACTTCTTCCATCCGGAGAATGGGAAGAATGCCATGGGCGCCGGAACGCCAACGTTCACGCCAAGCATCCCTGCATCAATGTCCTGCCTGAACTTCCGAACCACTTTGGCACTGTCTGTGAACAGGCACGCACCGTTCGCGAACTCGGACTGATTCGCAACTTGAATGGCTTCATCCAAATCTTCGGCTCTCACTATGCTGAGCACCGGAGCGAAAATTTCATCTTGCCGGATTTTCATACCGGGCTTCACATGATCAAAGATGGTCGGCCCAATAAAGTATCCGTCCCCAGCCGCAGCCACGTCGTCCTTCCGACCATCGCGGACCAGAATCGCACCCTCTTTTTCACCCATCTCAATGTACTCGACCGTCCTGTTCCGATGCGCCTCACGAATCACCGGACCCAGAAACACATCTTCGTCCAGCCCGTTGCCGATGGTGATTTCATTGGCGGCAGCCACTAACTTGGGTACGAGTTGATCCGCCACATCGCCAACCGCCACCACCACGGAACATGCCATGCAGCGCTCGCCTGCAGAGCCGAAAGCCGCACCAATGATCTCTTTCACTGCAAGGTCCAGGTTGGCGTCCGGCATGACAATGGTATGGTTCTTCGCCCCCGCCAATGCCTGAACGCGCTTCCCGTTGGCAGCTGCCGTCTTGTACACGTATTCGGCGACCGGCTGTGAACCCACAAAGGAAACGGCAGTCACGTCCTTGTGCTCCAGGATTTCATTCACCACGTCATGTGCACCGTGGACAATGTTGAGGACTCCGTCCGGCAAACCGGCTTCTGCAAGCAGTTCAGCCAGGCGAATGGCACTCAGAGGCGTCCGCTCGGAAGGCTTCAACACGAAGGTGTTCCCACAGGCGATGGCAAGGGGATACATCCAACACGGCACCATCATCGGGAAGTTGAACGGGGTAATCCCACCCACCACGCCAATCGGGTAGCGGTACATTCCCGACTCGATATCCGTTGCAATATCCGGAAGCTGTGTGCCCATCATCAGCGTGGGCGCGCCTGCAGCAAACTCCACACATTCGATGCCACGTTGAACTTCACCGTAGGCTTCCTTGTAGCTCTTCCCGTTCTCTATGGTGATAAGTTCGGCAAGCTCCTCCCAGTGATCCACAAGTATCTGCTGGTACCGGAACAAGACGCGTGCGCGTTTTGGAACCGGCGTTTGACTCCAGGTCGTATAAGCGCTTTTTGCAGCTGCCACCGCTTTCTCCAAATCGTCCCGATTGGACAACGGTACGTAAGCCACCGTCTCACCTGTTGCGGGGTTTGGAACCTCCACCTGTTTGTCAGATGTGGATTCCACCCACTGTCCCCCTATCAAATTCTTTACCGTTTGTACTTCTGTCGATGCCCTCATCGCTCTCGTCTCACTTTCAACGTAGAATGGCGCGATTTGCACATTGACCCGCTTTGCAAATCGCTGAAAGCTCATGAAATGCCCAAGACATGGACGCCACTCGGATCTTCAACTATTGTAAATAGACAGACTATATCAGCATCCCCGGAGTGATTTGATGTACGGTCCCATCACAGTGACAGATATCCTAAAACGACCTGTTTTTCGAGATGCGCATGTTGTGGCAGGTGCATCCGGGCTGAATCGCCACGTCACATGGGTGCACATATTGGATGTACCGGAACCGCAGAACCTCATCCGCGGCGGTGAATTGGTTCTGAGCACCGGGCTTGGCTTTGTCCAGCGGCAACACGGATTCTTCCAATACGTGCAACAGCTCATCCAGGGGGGCGCGACCGGATTGTGCGTCGAATTGGGGACGGCCGTGTCGGACATTCCACAGGATGTCTTGGATTTTGCAGAGATGCACCAATTTCCGCTCATTGTATTTTCCACACAGGTCCACTTCGTCGATATCACGCAGGATATACACCGGCTGATTTTAAGCCGACACCACAAACTCATTGACGATTTGGAAGGATTATCAAGAAAGTTGCAACAACTCACCGTAAGTGCCATGGGGACGTCGCAAATGCTTCAGTTGATTCACGAGTCGACGAGATGCACCGTCATGTATGCTCGAACCGGACTGCGGCCCGTCGCCGTAGGTACCCACACCGTCAACAGCAGCCATCTTTTAGCGGAGTGGTCTACGTACTTCCCAATGGAGGCCGATCCCCTCATTGAACCCGAAATCCGGGATATTCCCGATACGTGTGTGACCTTGCGGACATTCGGCGATGCCGTCATTTTACAGTCCGCAATGGTCTTGGGCATGCCTCGCGGTACATTCGCGATGTTCGTGAATCGCAGTCAAGTGGACGACTATTTGTTGCTCATGACAGACAGAGTCACCAACGCGCTGTCTCTCGACGAATTTCGTCGATTGTCTATGGAAGAACGTCAGCTGTTTCGCGAAGCGGACTGGGTGGAACGAATGGTCCGCAACGATGAGGCAGAGTTACCCACCTTCATGAAGGACGCCCGCGTCCGCCATAAACGATTCCGCGTTGCCGTCATCACGTGCACAGACCCCATGGGTATGGGTACGCTGTCCACTCCAACTGCTACCTCGTCGACGACGGCCACAGATGAAACAGACTGGGTCATCCGCAAAACAGACTTGGCGATGATGATGCGACTGGCGTTCTCGAAAGAGGGATTCCGCCCGTATCTGTCCGTCCGACAGGATATGACTGTCGCTGTGCTGGAATGGGACAACTCGACACAGTCCCCAAAGTCAAAAATTGAATCCGCCGTTCAGCAATTCAAACAAGCGTTGGCTCGCAGCGGACTTCGCTCTGAGATGGAAGTGGGCGTGGGACACGAAGTCTCTGCCACCGATTTGGCTGCAAGCTACAAGACCGCCGTCATGGCATGGAACATTCGCCGAAAAGCGTTCCCAAAGGAAGTGCACTTTTACGATGATTCCGGCGTGTATCGGTGGGCCCCGTATCTCAACAACAGTGATGATGCGCGGGAATGGATCACCATGGATATCCAGAAGATATTGGAATACGACCGCAAACACCATTCAGACTTGTTGCGAACCCTGAAGGTCTATTTGGACTGCGACCGCTCCAAGCAAAAAACCGCAGAACAACTGTTCATCCACAGGCAAACGCTGTACCACCGGCTCAAACTACTCAATCAACTGTTGCAGGTCGACCTCGAAGACCCCGTCCAGCGCTTGGGCCTACACGTTTCCCTGTATTTCTTCCTGTACAATAACGCCTTCGCCTAAAACAGAGGCAGCCGTCACAACACATCGTTCGATGGCGTTGAGTTGCCCCTGTCTCTCTGTCTCTATCGTTCACTCGAGCTCAAACCGTTGTTGCTGCTCCAACCCGTTCAATCGCCTGAATCACCGTATCGGCAATCAACGCAAGCTCGTCGTCACTGACAATCAACGGTGGGCACAGCGTCAGTACGTTGCTGAGGTTGCGCACCGTGTCTCCGTTCTTGCCAATCAGCACGCCGTTGTTCTTGCACTCGGCAATTACTTTCCCCACGAAATCCGCAGGCGCCGGTGTCTTCGACGATTTATCCACGACCAGCTCAATGCCCGCCAAGAACCCGAAATGCCGCAAGTCGCCCACGTTCGGATGATTCGATAAGACTTGCAACTTCTTCTGAAGGGCGGCACCGAGGTCTGCCGCTCTTTGTACCAGATTTTGCTCTTCCATGATCTCCAGTGTTCGCACAGCCAATGCGCAAGCGACAGGGTTGCCACCAAATGTGTTCACGTGACGGAAGTGCGCGTATTGCTTGTCGTCGCGGAACACATCGAACAGTTCCGCCCGTACCGCGGTCGCAGACAAAGGTAAATACCCGCTTGTAATCCCCTTCGCCATGGTCACGATATCAGGGGTCACGTTGAAGTTCTGGTGTCCAAACGGCTTTCCGGATCTGCCGAATCCACAGATTACTTCGTCCACAATCAACAGAACACCGTACTTATCACAAATTTCGCGCACCCGTTTCAAATATTCCGGAGGTGGGACAATCATGCCACCGCCCGTGATGACCGGTTCCATGATGACCGCCGCCACCGTCTCCGGGACTTCCCAGTTGATGACTTGGTCGTAGATTTCGGCACACTCCAGATGGCATGCCTCTGGCTTGCGGCCAAATGGGCATCGATAGCAGTCCGGCGGCGGGACATGGAGAAATCCGGGTGCGAGTGGCTCGTATTTGTACTTCCGCTCGAACTGCCCCGTGGCCGCCAACGCACCCATCGAGTTTCCGTGATAGGCCCGATAGCGAGAGATGATTTTCCATCTTGACGGTTGACCGTTCTGCTCATGGAATTGCCGCGCGATTTTAAAAGCGACTTCGTTCGCTTCCGATCCGCTGTTGGAGAAAAAGATCCGATAATCTCCCTTCAGCCAGTGGTTGAGCTTTTCGCTCAACTGAATAGCCGGTTTGTGGCTGTGGGTGAGCGGATAATACGGCATCTCCACCATCTGATCAAAAGCCGCTTGGGCCAATTCTCGATTGGAATATCCCAAGTTGATGCACCACAACCCCGACATGGCGTCCAGGTATCGATTGCCACTTTCATCGATAATCCAGGGGCCTTCCCCACGACTGACAAGCATCGGATTTTGGCTGGCGGTATACGGCATCATCTGATGCCACACATATTTCCGATCTTTTTCCAGCCACGCTTGACTCGTCTCGGTATTGCCGAGTTGTTTCGCCATGCTCTCACCTCTTCCGACGACTCTTGCCACCATCATAAATCAATGCCTGCGTGTCCAACCGCGACAAACTGTATGAAAAGCCGTCTCCAAACGCGACATATCTGACCTTTGTCTATAGGGACCCATCTACAATATCGATTGCCGCAATATAACTGATAATTTCATCTATATAGACTATACTAACATCATAATCAGTTGACTCGTCGCCTAAATCTCCAAGCCGTTCTGGAATGGGGTGAATTTGACATGGTCGGTCAATTCCTCTCAAAAGACGTTTGGCAACGATTTGTCCGCGAGGGCGTGTTAGATCCATACCGCCTCCACCGAAACATGTGCGAGTCTTGGTTGCGGTGCAGAAAAATGGGGGTGAATCCCTACAGCGGCAATGGAAGCGAAATCTTATCAGGGGAAGAGCTTCGGAAGAAGAAAAAGGAAAACGCAACATTCCTGGAAGTGGCAACGCCGCATTTGAAATCCCTCTATCATTCCGTCCGCGGCACAGGAGCGATGGTGTTGCTGACTGATGAAGATGGATACGTGATCTCCGCGATGGGCGTCGCCGATATTACAAAAAAGGCAAAAGAGATAAATTTCGTCGAAGGTGTACGTTGGACCGAAAATGAGGTGGGCACGAACGCCATTGGAAATGCGTTGATCAGCAACGAACCGATGTTGCTGGTCGGTTGCGAGCACTATGCAGTGGCTTCCCAGGATTGGAGTTGTGCGGCCGCCCCCATTCATGATGCGGATGGACAACTCCGTGGGGTGATTGACATATCTGGTCCTGTAGAGGCCGCCAATGTTGAGATGCTCGGATCAGTTACGATGACTGCATACGCGATTGAGCAGGATTGGCGTAGTCGGGAACAATCCATCCTACTGGAACTTCTCCGTGAGTCCAGCGCTTTACTTCGCCATCCCAATGTAACTCATACCGTGATCATCGATAGGAAGCACCGGATTATCGGTGTCAGTCGGGACATCGATTGGACAGGCAGCCGATGGTTTCAGAAACCGCTTGATTGGCTGCTTGCTGAAGGATACACGGTTGCGCATCGGCAGCCGTTAGCGTCTCAGTCACCGACACACGGAGAAACGTCGCCCATTCCATATCTGCTTGGATATCGTGTAAACGTTTTACCGTCGAAGCGAAGAGTAGCTAGTATGGATTCCCCATATTCGGTATACCACTTTCCTGGAGAAGTCGGTGTGAGTGATGTGTTCGGCCAATTGCTTCGTGACGCTTGTCGCGTCGCAAGAATGGATACATCCGTCCTCATCTCGGGTGAAAGCGGAACTGGGAAGGAACTCATCGCCAAAACCATTCACAAACACAGCTTGCGTTCTCACGGACCCTTTGTGGCCCTCAACTGCGGGGCGATTCCAGACAACCTCATGGAAAGCGAGCTCTTTGGCTACACCGAAGGTGCCTTCACCGGGGCACGCAAGGGAGGGTATAAAGGAAAGCTTCAACAAGCGCATGGTGGAACCCTGTTTCTCGATGAAGTAGAAGCGATGCCAGAGGCCATGCAGGTTGCCCTTCTTCGCGTTCTGCAAGAACGAGAAGTCGTCCCAATTGGTGGAGAGAAGCCTGTGGCCTTAGACTTTCGACTGATTGCGGCTAGCAACCGAGACCTTTGGGAGTTAGTCAAGACCGGTCAGTTTCGGGAGGACCTATATTATCGAATCCACGTGTATCCGTTGCACGTTCCTCCCCTGCGGTCACGCAAGGAAGATATCCCGCATTTGGTACGGTACTACTGTATGCAGCGAAATTGGCCCATCCACATGCCTGAAGAAATCACTCATAGGTTGATGAATCACGATTGGCCAGGAAATGTGCGGGAGTTGTTCAACGTCCTGGAACAAATTCGAATTCATGCGGATGGTGGCAGGCCGAATATCACTCACGTACCACAATGGCTGGAAGATGCGTATGCAAACCGGGAGGATCAGACTCCACAAACGAAGATCCAGGATACAAGAGTAGGCGCCCTCTCGTGCCGCCAACGCCTGCAGAAGGCGGCGATGCTGCAAGCGCTCGAGCAAACAGGAGGCAATGTCACGAAGGCTGCACAACTGTTGAACATCCCTCGTAGCACGTTTTATCGAAGAATACGGAAGTTCGGCTTGTAAGCTTCGCTCAGAGTGCCAGGACAAAAAGAGACAAAGTGAGACAGTGATCTCGCTTTGTCTCTTTTTGTTTCACACACGCCAAGCCAATGGCCGCCATGAACCCGAGGCATGTGCGGCGAAACGTCGGTGAGCTCGGTTGGCAAGGATCTTGCTATGTAAGGGTGGCGGGAGGTGGTCAACCTTTCGCTCAGCGAATTGCAACATTCCACGAAGTCGTTCGTCGTGACTTTGCAAATCGCTGACCTGGCAACCTTTCAAATGGAAACTGAAATTTTTGAAATCAATTCACAGGAGGAATGGAATCGTGAGTATGACTCAAGTCATCCAACCCGCCTTGACACACGACAAAGCTGTGTGGATGTACCAAAAGATGGTTGAGATTCGAAAGTTTGAAGACGCCGTGCACGACTTGTTCGCAAAGGGCAAGTTACCAGGATTTGTTCACTTATACGCCGGTGAGGAAGCCATTGCTGTTGGTGTCTGCGCTCATCTCGCCGAAACGGACTATATCACAAGCACCCACCGGGGACACGGTCACTGCATTGCCAAGGGATGTGACCTCGACGGCATGATGGCGGAAATCTACGGCAAGGCGACGGGCTTGTGCAAAGGCAAGGGCGGTTCCATGCACATCGCTGATTTAACGAAGGGAATGCTCGGAGCCAACGGTATTGTCGGCGGTGGATTCACGCTCGCTTGCGGTGCCGGATTGACGGCCAAAGTGAAAAAGACGCACGATGTCGCCGTCTGTTTCTTCGGGGACGGTGCGAACAACCAAGGAACGTTCCACGAAGGCATCAATCTGGCCGCCATCTGGCAGCTTCCCGTGATTTTTGTCGCAGAAAACAACGGGTATGGCGAGGCGACACCCTTTTCCTACGCATCCAGTTGCACCCGAATTGCTGACAGGGCAGCAGGCTACAACATTCCAGGCGTGGTCGTAAACGGCAAGGATGTCATTGAAGTCTACCAAGCGGCTGCACAAGCTATCCAGAGGGCGCGAAACGGCGAAGGACCAACCCTGATTGAGTGCCTGACCTATCGAAACTACGGTCACTTTGAGGGGGATGCGCAGAAATACAAAACCAAGGACGAAAGGCGCCTACACGTGGAAGAGCTGGACGCTATCTCCCAGTTTAGGCGGTATCTCGTAGAGCATCAGGTGGTACGGGAACAAGAGTTGTCCGACATTGATGCGAATGTGGAACAAGCGATTGAACACGCAATTCAATTTGCCGAAGAAAGCTCGTTCCCAGCAGAAGAAGAACTGTGGACGGATGTCTACGTTTCCTACTGAGCATCGTGTCAGATTGAATGGAGGGATACACATGTCGAAAAAGATGAGTTTTTCAGAAGCTATTAATGAAGCGTTGACGCTGGCGATGGAGGCAGATGAAAACGTTATCTTGATGGGAGAAGATGTTGCAGGAGGCGCCCAGGTGGACCACCTTCAGGACGACGAAGCGTGGGGTGGCGTCCTCGGTGTCACAAAGGGCTTAGTTCAAAAGTTTGGTCGCGAACGAGTGCTCGATACACCCATCAGCGAAGCGGGATATATCGGAGCTGCGGTTGCCGCCGCGGCAACTGGTTTGCGGCCAATTGCCGAGTTGATGTTCAACGACTTTATTGGAAGCTGCCTGGACCAACTGATGAACCAGGCCGCGAAGCTTCGATACATGTTCGGTGGTAAAGCAGAGGTGCCTGTCACCATTCGCACCACGCATGGGGCCGGATTTCGTGCGGCCGCGCAACACTCGCAGAGTCTATACGCCTTGTTCACGCACATTCCGGGTCTGAAAGTCGTCATCCCCTCCACCCCAGCTGATGCGAAGGGACTGTTGCTCGCCTCCATTGCAGATAACGATCCCGTCGTGTTCTTTGAAGACAAAACGCTGTATAACATGACCGGCGAAGTGCCGGAAGGGAGCTACCTCATCCCCTTGGGCAAGGCAGACATTAAACGCGAAGGCAGCGACTTGACGATTGTCGCCATTGGCAAGCAGGTGCATACCGCGCTGACCGCAGCAGAAAAGTTGGCCACTCGGGGCATTGAGGTAGAGGTCGTAGATCCGCGTTGCCTGTCTCCGCTCGACGAAGAGACCATCCTGGCTTCTGTCGCCAAGACCAACCGCCTTATTGTCATTGACGAAGCTACGTCCCGATGCAGCGCGGCTACGGACATTGCAGCACTGGTCGCAGACAAAGGATTTGACACGTTGGATGCCCCCATCAAACTGATTACCGGTCCCCATACACCGGTGCCATTTTCACCCGTACTGGAAGACCTCTATCTACCATCTCCGAAAAAAGTGATTCAAGTCGTTTCAGAGTTACTCGGAGACAGCTCCATTGTCGCCGTTTCCTAACCAATTCATGCCGAGACGGGGCGAGGGGAGGCTCGCCCCTCATCACCAGGAAGGAGTGCTGGAAGTGGCAACCGAAATCGTCATGCCGAAGCTAGGAATGGGAATGGAAAAAGGAACGGTGGTGGCCTGGCAGAAACAAGTGGGAGATCCTGTTCAAAAAGGCGAGACACTCGTCGAAATTCGCTCGGAGAAAATTGAGTTCGAAGTGGAAGCACCGGAGGATGGCGTCCTCCTGGACATCGCGGTGCCAAACGAAGGTGTGGTGCCTTGCGGGACCATCATCGGCTACGTGGGCTCCCCCGCAGAGCTGGTCAACACGGATTCTTCTCATGTGACACAAACAACCGCGGTTGCTGTCGCAGCTCCGCCACAGAAGAAGATAAAAATTTCCCCTGTCGCCAAGAAGATAGCGGAGGCTGCAGGACTCAATATCGACAGCATCGTTGGGACAGGGCCGGACGGCCGAATCACCAAGGAAGACGTTGAACGTGCGATTGCAGCGGGGAGCCCGGATGTTGGCCCTCATGTTGAAACGAAGCCCACGACTGCGACGCCTTCGGTTGCCGCGAAGATACCCCAAGAGAACCCGCAAGACCTGTCTGCTGCACCTTCGGAACCAGTCAAAGTGTTTGTAACAGGTGTGCGCAAAGCCATTGCAAACAGGATGTTGCAGAGCCTGCAACAAACAGCCCAGTTAACCATCACCATGAGCGCCGACGTCACGGACGCGCTAGAGATACAAAGACAGCACGGAGAACGTATTCGTGAACGCTATGATACGAAGCTCACCGTCACCGACTTCGTCGCACGCGCCACCGTTCTCGCCCTGCTCGAACACCCACAGGTAAACAGTGTCTTCTCGGATTCAGAGATCCTGCAGCACACCGGAGTCCACCTTGGAATCGCTGTAGCGCTGGACGATGGCCTCATCGTACCTACCATTCGAAACGCTAACCGATTGTCGTTCATCGACTTGGCCAAATCCGTGAAATCGGTGAGTCAGCGCGCCCGAAGCGGAAAATTGCATGGTGAGGAAACGGGCGGATCGACTTTTACCATTACAAACCTGGGTGCATACGGCGTCGAGTACTTCACCCCCATCCTCAATCCCCCGGAAACCGGCATCCTGGGTGTTGGGAGCGTGCAAGACCAGCCCCGGTACATCGGTTCAGAATTACAAAGACGCAGCATATTGCCGCTGAGTCTCACGTTTGATCACCGAGCTCTGGATGGCGCCCCCGCCGCTCAGTTCCTCGGCACCGTGAAGCGATATTTAGAAGCGCCTATCCACTTGTTGCTTTAATCGGAGGTGAACGCATGTGACAAGCGACATCATCGTAGTTGGTGGTGGGCCTGCTGGCTACTGCGCGGCTATCATGGCCGCGCGACTCGGTGCGAAAGTGTCACTGGTGGAACAAGGGGACCTCGGCGGAACGTGCCTCAATGAAGGCTGCATGCCCACCAAATCCCTGCTCGAGTCGGTCAGTTTGTATCAAAAAGTGAAGTCAGCCTACGATTTTGGCATCGACTTGCCCGTCGACCAAGTCGTCCCCAATTGGGTGAATATCCAGCGCTTCAAGGATAAGACCGTGCGGCAACTGGTCGCAGGCATCGGATACCTGATGAAAAAGAACCAGATCAGGGTGATTCACGGCCAAGCCCATTTCGTGAATCAACAAGTGCTCGCCGTCGAAACTACAGACGGAACCGAGGAACTTGAGGCGGACCGATTCATTATCGCCACGGGGTCCGAACCCGTGCAGCTCCCGTTTGCACCCGTGGATGGCGAGTGGGTCATCCACAGCAGCCACGCTCTGACACTCTCTCAGATCCCTGAATCTCTTGTGATTGTCGGAGGTGGCGTCATCGGCTGCGAGTTCGCGAGTGTATACAGCCGACTGGGAACCAAGGTGACCATCATTGAAGCGGCGGATCACATCCTTCCCGCTGAAGACAGCGACATCGCCGAGATATTGCACGCCCAACTGAAGCACCACGGCGTAGCGATTCATACCTCTTCGTCGGTTCAGACGTTGGATGCTAGTACGATGCGCGTTTGTTTTACCACCCGTGATGGTGAAGAACAGTACGTCTCGGCGCAATATGTACTCATTTCTGTGGGACGTAAGCCGAGAATCGACAACCTCGGACTGGAGTTGACTGGCGTCACTTACACAAAACATGGCGTTTCTGTGAACGAATACATGCAGACGACTGTTTCTCACATGTATGCCTGTGGCGACGTGGCAGGTGGGATTCAGTTGGCACACGTGGCTTTTCACGAAGGTGAGGTGGCCGCCGTCAACGCGTGCTCACAGAACGGCCAGCAGAAAAAAGTAAACTACCGAGCCGTACCGCGGTGCATTTACACTTCGCCAGAGGTCGCGAGCGTTGGTTTGACAAGCCAGCAGGCGAGGGAGCAATACGGTGACATCCTCATCGGAGAACTCCCGTTTGCAGCCAACGGAAAAGCGCTCATACACGGCGAAGCTTCTGGCAAAGTGAAGGTGATGGTCGATCCACAGTTTCACGAAATCCTCGGGGTCACGATTGTCGGCCCGCTGGCTACCGAACTCATTGGCCAAGGCACTCTCATGTTACATGGAGAGATGACCGTGGACTCCGTAGAGGATTTGATCTCGGCACATCCCACCTTGTCCGAAGCCGTGAGGGAGGCTGTGTTACAAGCCGTAGGCAAAGCGGTACATATTTGACCGTAAGCGTTCATGTTCAGTGCGGCATCATGGCAAAAAGAGAGACGCGCCCCAACCGGTGAGCCCGTCTCTCTTTTTTCTATGTCAGCGATTGCAATATCGCTCATGTGGGAGGTGCGCCTGCGCGCTTTCCTTTCCGGTCGTACTCTCGCCGCTTGAGCACATTGCGCTGAATCTTCCCCGAAGGCGTCATCGGGTACTCTGTGACGAACTCTACCTCACGCGGATACTCGTGCGCACCGAGTCGATGTTTTACCCAGTTCTGCAACTCCAGAGCCAACTCTGAAGTGGGTGAAACGCCGTCTCGCAGTTGAACGAACGCCTTCACAATTTCTCCCCGAACCGCGTCTGGACTGCCCACGACAGCCGCCATCACGACGCCAGGGTGCTTCACCAGTACTTCCTCCACCTCCGCAGGCCCGATACGGTATCCCGCAGAACTGATGATGTCATCGCTGCGGCCGACAAAGTGAAAATAGCCTTCGTCATCGACGTAGCCCAAATCGCCCGTGCGCATCCAACTGTTCGTAAACTTGGATTTCGTCGCATCCGGTCGATTCCAGTATTCCAGGAACATCACAGGATCTGGACTTCGAACGGCAATTTCTCCGACAGTTCCCGCCTTCGCCGGTTGCCCTTGCTCATCCAGGACCGTCACGTCGTGACCTGGGATGGGACGCCCCATCGAGTTCGGTTTTGCAGGGAACAGTTGGCTACAGTTTCCAAGCACCAGATTGCATTCCGTCTGTCCATAAAACTCGTTGATGGAGACGCCCAGATTCTCTCTCGCCCAGGCCAGCGTTTCTTCTCCCATTGGCTCGCCACCGCTGGCAATGGATCTGACATCCAAATCCCACCGACTCCGTGGATCTCTTATTTGACGCATCATTTTGAGTGACGTCGGAGGTAAAAAGACGTTGCGGACACCCCAGCGTTCCATGAGGTGGAACGCGTCTTCCGGATCAAACTTCGCCATCCGCTGTGCCAGTACCGGCACCCCCCAGTGCAGCGCCGGAAACAGCACATCGAACAGTCCCCCAATCCAGGCCCAGTCTGCTGGCGTCCAAAACAGGTCACCCTGTTGTGGCATGAAGTCGTGCGGCAGGCTCACCCCTGGTAGATGCCCCAGCAGAACACGATGTCCGTGCAACGCCCCTTTCGCAGGCCCCGTCGTCCCGGAAGTGTAGATAATGACAGCCGGATCATCCGGGGTCGTCACCACCGACTGGAACCGAGCCGAGCTGTTCGCCATCAGATCTGCCCAAGCATAGATCCGGAGTCTGCCTGCATTCCGACTCTTCTCCGCATCGGTCACTACGACAAACTCCAAAGTGGTCAGGTCGTCGCGAGCATCGAGAATTCGGTCCAGATGCACGCTTTCCGTCACAAGCGCCCGCGCCCCAGAATCGTTCAGTCGATGGACGAGCGCGTCCGGACCAAACAATGTGAACAGCGGAACCGCAATACCTCCCATCTTGTACGTCGCAATGTGAGAGACGGCGAGTTCGGGACTTTGGGATAGAAGAATACCCACCCTGTCTCTCTGAACACATCCGAGACCGCACAATGCGTTCGCCAGGCGATTCGACGACATCGCAAGCTCCCAGTACGTCCATTTTTCGTGCGTTCCGTCGCCTTTGTCGTAAATGATGGCCAATTTTCCTTTGTCGACCGCATGCTTATCGGACACGTCCACACCGATGTTGAACGTCGTCGGTAGGCTCCATCGAAATCGCTTTCTCAACTCGTCATAAGAAGTGTCGCATGATAAGTCCGACATGCGTAGCCACTCTTCGTGTTCGTCTCGTGCGAGTTCCATATGCGGTCCCTCCAAGTTGTGGGTGACATCTTGTTGTGTAACTATTCTAAAAATATGGAGGATATCCTTCGTCGTCATACGGTAGACATACGAGTCCGTACATGATGGAGCGAATTGCAGATTCCGCGAGCGTGGTGGTCCCTGACTCGCACCATTGAAAATCGCGAGGAGGTTAAGAACCTCCTCGCATGATTCCCTGCGTATCCATTGTTTCCATGACACGAGCAAGCAACGGGTCTTCAACTTTCGCCCTTACACTCGTCCTCAACGCTGCATCGTTACACAATCAATCGAATTCCCATGTAGACACCAAAGAGCATGACAATACCGGAGACACCCCAGACGACGTATTTGTACACGCCACGCATTCTCCACTCTTTCGGCAAAACCTTTGCCTCCAGCAACAGGAGAAAACCTAACACGATGGGTAGCAACAGGGCATTCATGACTTCCGTGTCCACAGAAAGATTCACAAGATTGATTCCACTGAACACGAGAATCGCGCCACCAATGTGCGCCAGCGTGTAAATGGTATAGAATGTCTTTGCATCTTTAAATTTGCTGTTGACGCTGTGTTTGAAACCGACGACCTCGCCAATCCCCCATGCGCCTGCCAAAGAGACGACAAGCGCTGCCACGAAACTGGCCCCCAGCATCCCTAAGCCAAAGATCACCTTCGCACCAGATGGACCGAGGAACGGAAGCAATCCCTGTGAGATGTCCCCAACCGTGTTTAACGGATGTGACGGGTCGGCAATGCCGACGGTGGCCGCGATCATGACGACAACGGCAATCATGACAACTTGCGTCAAGACCGAGCCAGTCAATGTATCCCATCGTGCACCTTTCAAGTGGTGATGCGTTAACTTCCGGTCGACGACCGCGGACTGCTGGTAAAAAATCATCCACGGCATGATCACAGCACCGACATTCGCAGCCAAAAGAAAGATGTAACTTTGATTGTGAATCGGGATGGTACCTAATCCTTGAAGGATCTGGTGCGCGTTTGGGTGGGCCATCATGGCGGCCGGAACCAACAGTAATTCGAACAAACCCATGGCAATCCCAATGCGTTCGACTCGCTTATAGCTCCCTGTCAGCCCGATAACAATCAACAAAATCGTCGCAACGGATACGCTGTACCTTGGCGAAATCCCAAACAATTCGCCGACGCCCGCGATTCCGCTGAACTCTGTCACCAGTGCCCCTATGGCAGAGAGGAATAACGTGGACACCGAGAAAATGGCCCACTTTCGTCCAAATCGCTCGCGAATCAGTTCGCCGTGCCCTTTTCCTGTAACAATCCCGAGACGAACGGTAATTTCCTGTACCAGATATACAATCGGAATGAGGATCAGCTGCGGTAACACCATCGCGTACCCCCACTCCGCACCGGATTGCGCAGCTGTGATAATACATCCGGCATCCGTATTGGCAAGCATGACGATAATTCCCGGCCCAAATATAGCAAGGGCGTTGAGCACGCGTTTCATGGATCCTACGGGTTTCATGGGCTGTGTGAGAGTTTCCATCCGTGTCTTCCTAGTTCCAGTTTTACACTGTTAGTATGATCTAATTACATGAGTTAGTGTAATCGAGTCATAATGTTGATTTCAATAGTCAACTTTTTAAAATTGCGAAGACTGATTTGCAAATCGCTGGCCATAAGTGTTCTCTCACACGCCACGGTCAAGCTTGGAGATCTTCAGTCATTTGCTCAGGCACTGCTTTTGAGCGAATCAGCAATACAAACACAATGGCCACGAGACTTGACACACCACTGACAATGAACATGTCCTTGTATTCCCCACCTGAAGCGTGAATGACGTATCCCGCCAGGGGCGCAGCAACAAGAAGTCCGATGGACTGCACTACGTTGTTTAGACCATATAATCCACCACGCAGGTCGTTCTCCTGCGCTTCGTCTCTTGTCGTCTCTCTGAGGAGGTCCGTAGCAAGGGCGTACGACACCGTGAGTGTTGCGGCCCAAAATATGCCTTCCACCCCGACAAGCATGAATACCAAAAGAAGACTGTGGACCCAAAGCCCCGACAAAGCCAGTATCCCAAACAATCCAAACGAAGTGACCAACAGGTGACGTGGTGCAAATCGACGATATGCTTTCCCCACAAAGACAGCAGCCACCATGCCCATAAACGTGTACAGTGACATGGCCAGCGCGGAATCCATGAGGCTTCCGTGCACGGAGTGCACGATATAGAGGGTGAAAAACGACGCAATCGATTCGAAAGAAAGCCAAGCGAGCGTCTGCGCGATGTAATACAAGATCAAGTTGCCACGAAATAAAGGCCGATAAGACGGCCGAACGATTGGCCTATCATGTTGTTCCTCGTTCACAGCAACTGAACCTTGCTCAGGGACGCCGATGACGGTGATCATGCCGCAGGTCGCGATGAGAACTGCCGTGAACACGTACGCGCCTGTGTGGCTGAGTCCCCATACAAGGGGAATGACCAGAAATGCGACCAAGTTTCCCGTTTGCCACCATAGATTCAAATAACCCGAAGCTAAGCCCCAGAAGCGCTGGGGAATGAGTCCTGGCATCCACGCTTGATACGGACTGATGGAGCCCTGCTGAAACACGTAAAACAAACATAAGGCAACAAGGGAAACAACGAGATCATGTGTTTGACAGAAAACAAGCCAAGTGATAGCAGCCATTGGAAAACAAATCAGGAGGTATACCTTGCGGCGAAAACCTGTCTTCCTTGTTCTGTCACTGATGTAACCTGTCAGGGGATTGAGCAAAATTCCCAGCAGTCCTTCCAGTCCAAGAATCAGCCCAATCACTGGTTGCGACACAGCGAGCGATTGGAGAAGAGCTGCTGCAAATACCTTGTTACATCCGAATCCCACGTTACGTCCCAACCCAGCCATGCCAGGTAAATGGACCTGTTTGGCTTGAAACTGCTGTTCTTCGCTCATTCGCTCACCTCTGGTAAATCATCATAAAATTCAGGTTATTAATCATGAGTATGCCCGATGGTTGTGAATTTGTAAGGGTGATGAAATGGAGAGGAAATAAAGACTGTGTACATTCGGGAAATGACTGTCCACGTATGGAGATGAAAGATGAGTTTTCCGTGGAGCACGCGTTGTTACCTCGACATCAGGTATAGACTGCGGGCCGCTCATCCCAACGGATGGGCCCGCATGTTTTGTGCAAGTGAAACTTCAGAGACCGAAGTGTGAATGAGTGCATTGATATCAAGAAAGGGTGGATGTAGTGCTCGATACATGTTCTCTTTGGCAATGTGGAGGCTGTTGAATAAACGGTAGACGACCAGTGATACGGGAATTGATACGGAACCGAATGTCGCACGCCGTATCACTTGCCCATCAATCGTTGCCACCAGGACTTCTTCTCATTCGCTCTTTCGTTCATGGTTTGCAGTGTATCCAACAGCATCTTGTCGCGCTGCTGTAAACGTTGCTCGCTTTCGTTCAATCGCTCATCCAGCATTGTCCTCAGTTTCTCGTTTTCCTCCCGTGTCGCTGCTATCTCGTTGCGCAATGCACTCAATGTATCCGATAGCTGGATTCGCAGTTCGTTCACCAGCCTGCGCTGTTGCTCAGCCATCGCTTGTGCCATCATGTGCAGCACTTCCTCCGTCTTCACCGCTGGAACATTGGATGGCGTCCGCTCATCTTCCGATTGCACATCGACCACCACGGAAAACTCCTGACGGAGCGTATCCGCAATTTGGTCTGCAGTTAAGTTCTTGTCGTACAGCTGCTGTACACGTCGCAACACGTCTCTCGCTTGTGGATTAAAACGTCTCCCCGCGCCGCGACCTTTTGCTTCTAAGAAGTCGCTAAACATCGAAGCCCATCGTCGAGCAGTACTATCCGCAATGTCCAGTTCTCTGGCAATCGTACTCAGACTCACCCATTCTTCGTTCATTCGCTCACCCCTCCGCAAATTCGCTCACTCCGATTAGCGCAATTCGCCGATTTTGCGCTAATCGCCGATATGCCATGTCAGACCAGCGTTTACGTCACTTTTCGTCCATCCGACCATATTGCGTCTTTTAATCAATTCTCCACTCAGATGGCGATTCCTCCGCATCATCAACACAACATGGTGTAATTCACTCTCATCTGAACCAAAAAACGCGCGTTCCCTCCTTGGAGAACGCGCGCTACCTATTACGGGTATTTGCTAGTAGTGTAGCGTCGTTTAAATTGACTTCATGATGTCCTTGAAAATGGCGCGGACGCCATAGGCCCAGTTCGGGTCTGTGGCATAAATGCCCCAAGGATTCCGGGGATCGTTAATCCAAAGGATGGGATCTTCGCCTGCCGGCGGTGGAGCCGAAAGCTTGTGTCGCAACGTGTCAGCGGCAATATTTGCTGTATCCGCTAAGTTCGTGTTGTACACTTGCCAGCTGTAGAACACATTGAACGGGTTGTTCCGAATCATATCCGCGTCTGGCCCTGGCGGCACAAAATGCTGCTCCTGTCCAGTAATGGCGATAAGCAATGCAGGGTTGACGTTATATCTTTGTGCCGCTGCACATATGGTTTCTATGTCTTGCAGGGAAAATGTAGAATTGCGCGAACGAACATAGGCATAGAGGGCCGTCGGCGCAATGGGCTGGTACTGTAGACTTGTTTCCGTGACTGCAGAAACGTTCGTTGATAAGATGGCGTCCTCCTGCTGTACCTGTTGCTCCAATTGGGCAATTTGACTTTGGGTAAGTTGTATCTTGTACTTCAAAAAGCCTTGTTTTTTGGTGCCTGCTTGAATTTGTTGCTGCACACGCGCTAATGCATTTTTTTGTTGAGCTTGCAGCGATTGATCTACCTTTTGCAATGCCTTCAGGTCCTTCGTTTTATTCTGCAAGGACTGATAGGCATGCTTTTGAGCCTGCTTCTCTGTCTCCAACTTGTGGTGTAATGCCACAACTTTTTGTAACAACTCTTTGTCTGCCTCCGTAATCATGGAGAGCATCTGCAGTCGACTGAGAAAATCGCTGAAATTCGTTGCCTGTAACAGCACCTCTATGTAGGGTACATTTCCATCTTCGTAAAGCGCTTGGAGCATGCTGTTGACGCTCTGTTGGTCGTGCTTCAGCTGCTTTTGGTTTTGGAGAATTTCCTGGTTCAGTTGGTCCAACCGCTTTTGAAGGTCTTGGAGTTGCTGTTGATTGTTTGCAATCTCATGATGGATACTGTCTAGTAAAGACTGATAATCTTGAATCTTCCCTTGCAACTTCTCTGCTTGTTGCTTGTTCTTCAACACGTCTTCCGCCGTTTGTTGTGATTGAGCTTGTAATTGACGCATCAACTGCTGTTTTTCAGACAGCGTGCTCGCCATCGACAACTGGGTCGTCATTCCTACGACGGTTGTGATGGTAGACATGACAACGAGTATTTTTGTGGTTACTTTCAACTCTACGTCTCTCCTATCTCCAGTGCAAAACCTTCCAATTGCCGTAACGCCTGATGATGTAACGTAAGATGATTCAATGTCTTCGAGTCGCCTGGAAAGCGCAAAATCATTCGCTTCACGAAATATACATTTCAACAAGCATCGACAACATACCAGCGTTGGATGCCTGTTCACGTGTGTATATTTATGATTTGTGGGTATGAAACTAGGGAATCACTTCACGAGAAACGTGGCAATTCGATGAGTTCTTTGGCAGTTAAATGGTCAACATGCGATGCGAGGAGAACAGTGAAATAGAGGTTGCTCATTTGAATTCATCCTTTCTTTCGCCTACGAGGTTAGCTGACGGGTTCGGGCAGAAAGGTGCCCTCGACATCATGTCTTTCACCCCAAAAGGAAAATTGTCCCCCGCCCATACGGTTCGGCACTTATGTTTTGCACTTACAGATCATTCGAGCTCTCTGTTGTGATTACGTCCGTCCCTTCCAATTGTGATGTGCGCCTGTATTGTGCGCGCCGGTTGAACTGCCGTGTAGCCGAGAGGTCGACATGGGTCAGAAACACTGACAAACTAACGATGTTGATAATTTCTGTTTCGAAAGAGAGTCGGACGTGATGATGATGGAGCGATTCGTATCTGGTTTTCTCCTATCGCTTTCGCTATGCCTTGATTTAGGGATAGTGAATGTCGCAGTAGTAAAGACGGGGCTGGAGAGAGGCGTATTACCGTCGTTTTTGGTCGGTCTCGGCTCATCGTTCGGTGATTTAATCTATGCGCTGCTCTCGATGGTGGGCATGTCATTACTCATGCAGTTTACAGTGGTTCGTTGGATATTGTGGATTGGTGGAACACTTGTACTGTTGTATCTGTCATTCAACATGATGAAGGAAACCTTGTGGCCGAAGAACCTGACCATGTCTCTCGAAGGTTCGGCAACAAGGTCAAAATCCTGGATAGGGACATTGCTGACAGGAGCTGGCTTAGCTTTATCCTCACCATCAGCCATTCTATGGTTCGCTACTGTGGGAGGTAGTATTATCTCGGCAACAGATCACCATGGCACGAGCAACGGTTCATTGGTGGCTTTCTTTGTTGGTTTCTTTTGTGCAGGTGTGCTGTGGTCACTCGTCGTGGCGTACGTTAGTGGCCAAGCTCGGAAGTATATGGGACCTCAATTCATACGCATGCTCTCTTTGACGTCTGCGATTCTATTCATTTACTTTGCTTGCAAAGTTTTTCTGAGTGGCCTGCACACGTTCGCTTTCAATTCCCGTGGATTGTGATTTCTTACCGCGAATGCGGCTCATACACTTCCCCGACAGGTCGTTGCTGGTTGACACCCGTTGTCGAAAAGATTAGTCTTTTTTCTATGGAACCGGTTTCAGTAATCGATTTCATAATACTTTTTTGCTGGGGTCGATGGTCTGATGCGCGGTAAAGGCACCACGAAGCGAGTGACGATTACAGATGTCGCAAAGGCAGCAGGTGTATCGAAAACGACCGTTTCTCGCTTTATCAGTGGGGATATCGAATCGCTTGCCGAAGACACGTTCAAACGAATTGCGCGCACCATCGAGGCATTGAATTATCGTCCGAGCAAACTCGCGCGCGGTTTAAAAGGCAGGCGCAGTTACCTCATCGGTGTGGTTTTGGCGGACATTACAAACCCCTATTCCACAGCAATACTCCGTGGTGCGGAAGACGCTTGCCACAAGCATGGGTACAATTTGTTGGCCTGTAATACCGACAACAACCCAGAAAAAGAGCGGAACTACATACTCATGTTGCAGTCGCATCATATTGACGGCTTGATTATCAATACAACAGGCCAGAACAACACCCTGTTGCAAACGCTGAGCGCAGAAAATTTGCCGATTGTTCTAGTGGATCGAGAAATTCCTGATTTCAATGCAGACATGGTGACGGTGAATAATCGCCAGGCGATAGCGCAGGCCACCCAATTCCTGATTCACCGGGGATACAAACGAATTGCGTACTTTACGCAGCCGATTCGTGGCATCAGTACTCGAACAGAACGCGTCCAGGCTTTCTCAGCGGCATTGAACGAAGCTGGTTTAGCGACGAATCAAGATGTATATGAAGTGGATAGCGAAGAGCAAATTCGTTCGTCCATCCAGCGATTCCTTTCAAGCTCTGAAGAACATCCGAGAGTCATATTTGCCGGAAACGCTGTCATTTTGCTCAAAGTGGTTCTTGAATTACAGCGTCAAGGTATCCATGTGCCAAGAGAAGTCGGGATACTCGGTTTCGATAACCCGGACTGGGCAGAAATCGTTCAGATTACAACATTGGCTCAACCCACATATCTTATCGGCGTTCAAGCGGTCGAGCAGTTGTTAAAACGGATGAATGGAGAGGAGGAACCGTATCAACATATTGCGCTTCCAGTGGAATTGATGGTTCGCGGCTCGACGCCCAATGTGTAACAATTGTGATTCTCTTTTTTCAACAGAATGGAACCGGTTTCATTGATAGTGTCGGAACAAGCAGAAATAGAACGCGGATGCGCGATTGGTGCACTGGCAGTCACGTCTGAAGGCGACTTGGAGGGACTTCCTACACGTGACAAGTTAAACGCATTCATGAATCCATTTGCAGGGAGGGTACACGGATGAATTCTTCACACGTGGCACTACCAAAATCGCGTTGGGCAAGACTGATTCCCATGGTCTTTATCACGTATAGTCTTGCGTATCTGGACCGATCCAACTATGGCTTTGGCGCAGCGGCCGGGATGAAGGAAGCCCTTCATATTACCGGTGGAGCTTCCGCATTACTGGGTGCTTTGTTCTTTTTGGGCTACTTCTTTTTTCAAGTACCTGGAGCACACTACGCGGAAAAATACAGCGCAAGGAAACTGATTTTCTGGGCGCTGATTTCCTGGGGAATTCTGGCGTCCACCCAGGGTGTCATAACAAATATACCTCTACTCTTCGTAGACCGGTTCTTGCTTGGCGTCGTAGAAAGCGCTGTCATGCCAGCCATGCTGGTATTTATCAGCCACTGGTTTGTGAAAGAAGAGCGATCTCGCGCGAATACGTTTTTAATCCTGGGCAACCCTGTGACCGTTCTTTGGATGTCGGTCATTTCGGGGTATCTCGTCCAATGGTTCCATTGGCAAGGCATGTTCCTCATTGAAGGGATTCCCTCGGTCATCTGGGCATTTGTTTGGTTGGCAGTGGTTCGAGATAGACCAAAGGACGCAACCTGGCTTTCTCCGGCCGAACAACAGGCGGTAGAACATCGTCTCCTCAGCGAACAGTCCGGCTTGGAAGAAGTAAAAAATTATCGAGAAGCATTTCGTTCGAAGCCGGTTGTCTTATTGTCGTTCCAATACTTTTTCTGGAGTATCGGGGTGTACGGTTTTGTACTTTGGCTTCCCTCCATGATTCGATCCGCCTCGAAGGTGGGGATTGTCAGCACCGGTTGGCTGTCGTCCGTCCCTTATTTGTTGGCTGCCATTCTCATGATCCTCACGTCTTATTGGTCGGATCGGTCGAATCATCGCAAGACTTTCGTGTGGGTCTCACTCTTCATTGGGGCCGTTGCGTTTTACGGGTCCTATCTCCTAGGTGCGTCAAACTTTTGGATGTCCTTTGTAGTTCTCGTCATTGCAGGTGGAGCCATGTATGCGCCGTACGGTTCCTTCTTTGCGATGATACCTGAGATGCTGCCTCGAAATGTTGCCGGCGGAGCTATGGCATTGATCAATGGAATGGGTGCACTTGGATCGTTTGCTGGTTCATACGTGGTCGGTTATTTAAACAGTCTGACCGGTAATCCGAGCCTGTCCTATGCGTTTATGGCTGTGTGCCTTCTGTTGTCCGTGGTCTTTACTCTTGTTGTGCGCACACGTAGAAACGTGTTGCTTGCCAATACGTCTTCAGAGGGAGCTGTGAGTCAATGAAGATTCAACTTGCACTGGACCGCTTCCGTATCGATGAAGCCATTGCCCTTGCGTCGTCCGTCGAGGACTATGTGGACTGGATTGAAGTGGGAACATCGCTCATCAAAGAGTTTGGCATGGAGAGCGTCCGGGCCTTTCGCAAGGCATTTCCAACGAAGACCATCCTAGCAGATATGAAGACCTTTGATAACGCGGCGTATGAAATGAAGTTATGTTTCGAAGCAGGGGCCAACGTAGCGACTGTCATGGGGGCAGCACCGTTTGCCACGCTTGAAATGTGTAAGCGGGTGGCCGACGAATATGGCGGACATATCATGGTGGACTTACTGAATGTCCCGCCGGAACAGTATCACCAACTGGCTCGTTTGACCGGCGTCAAGTGGTGTTACCACGTAAGCAAGGACGAGCAGGAGGGGCAGGGAAAATCAGCGACAACCCTGAACATAGCGGATTGTCCAATGGGGATTCAAACGGCGGTTGCAGGGGGAATTACAGTTGAGAGTATTCCACAATTCAAGCGTCGTGGAATTGACATTGTCATTGTTGGTTCTGCCATCACAAAGGCAGACAACCCCATTGAAGCTGCACGGCAATTTCAATCTGCAATGGATAACGAAAAAACAATGAGTTGAAGGAGATGTGTGGCGATGAGCGTCATGGAGACCATTGTGAATGAGATAAGCAGTGTGTTAGCGCACGTGGATAGAACGAGTCTGGAGGACATCTCAGGACGTCTGATTCGCGCACCTCGTGTATTCGTGGTTGGCGAAGGACGTTCTGGGCTGATGGGACGTGCATTCGCGATGAGACTGATGCATCTTGGCGCCACATCGTTTGTGGTTGGAGAAACCATCACACCATCGATTCAGGAAAACGACGTGTTGGTAGCCATCTCAGGCTCTGGGAAGACGGAACAGGTGGTTCGTGTGGCCGAAAAGGCGAAAGCAGTCGGGGCTGTCATTGTTGCAGTATCTACAAACCGTGCATCGGACTTGGCCAAAGTCGCTGATGCGTTACTTCTCATTCCGGCTGCTACAAAGTATCGGCAGGCTGGAGAACAAGAAAGCATTCAGCCACTCGGGTCCCTCTTTGACCAGTGCGTTCACGTCACGCTGGATGCAATTAGTCTCCATTATGCAGCACAGCTTCGAGAAGACAACAACTCGGCCTTCCTGCGTCACAGCAATATGGAGTAATCCGGCGTAGGATTGTAGCCAAGTTCGAAGTATCAAAAATTCGAATCCACGTCCTGCGTCACACTCAGACAGCATAGCTGCTACTTAATATGTACAGCCACGTTTTGCTGGTGACGCAGGACGAAGTTTCCGAAAAACGATGCTTCGTGAGATCCGTCCTCGCGAACGCCCCCTCCACTGCAAGTGATGGTCATTCACTGCAAAATAATGCCCATTGATATATTCTTTAGAGTCAATATAATCAAATTAAATAATAGATGAAATTTCGCCGCTTGGGGGATTCCTTAGCCGATGACCTATCAGCAAGTGAACATCTCGTCAGAAGATGATATATATGTTGCACTAAGTGCCGTTCGTCATTTTATGAAGCGACTCCCCTTTTCCGAGTCAGATCAACAGAAGGTATTTGTGAGTGTTTCAGAGTTAACCCGAAACGTTTTGGATCATGCCTGTAGCAAGGGGATTTTTTATTGTGAGTTAATTGATAAGGGAATACGTTTTATGGTAATAGATCACGGTCCAGGAATTCGCAATGTAGATGAAGCTTTGAGTGGAAAAAAGACGTCTTCGTCGCGTGGATTAGGACTCGGATTGTCCGGTGCGAAGAGATTAATGGATGAATTTCAGATTGAGACTTCGACGAGAGGAACGAAAATCGTTGCTATCAAATGGGCAGGAAAATAAAAAAGTCACAGAGACGGATCATACATTAAGCCGTCTTGCTTCCATAGGTCAAATTGCGGCGGGAATTGCACACGAAGTGAGAAACCCACTAACATCGGTGAAGGGATTTCTCCAGTTGCTACAAAAGGAGTTTTCCCACAAATATATAGACTTTGCTAGCTCAGAACTGGATCAGGCAATCTCTACATTACAAGATTTATTGCAAGTTTCTAAACCTGACTTGGAAGACGAGTCGTATGTTGCTATTAATCTTTGTTCAGAATTAGAGTCTTTGCTGTATTTGTTTCAGGATCAAATCTACCGGGTTCGAATTGTTAAGAATTTTCATAATAGCGATGATACAATCTATGGGAAGAGAAATCAGTTAAAGAAAGCATTTTTTAACCTCTTGAAAAACGCATTTGAAGCCATCCCGAATGAAGGGATCATTGCAATCGAACACTACCGCATGGGTGACTTCGTTTACGTCATCATTTCTGATACAGGCGTTGGTGTACCTAAAGATAAGATTCAACTGTTAGGAACCCCTTTCTTTACAACGAAAGATGATGGCACGGGAATGGGGCTAACTCAGGTGTTTTCGACCATCTACCAACATGGAGGCTCAATCGATGTGCAAAGTACAGAAGGAATAGGAACTACGTTTACCATTCGATTTCCAACTGAGATTACTGAAAAAATTGGAGTGATTGATTTGGATCTACAATATGTAAGCGGTCACAGTTTTAAAGAATTTTTTTTGCTGAATCAGGATCGTTTTAACGAGTTATTTGCTTTAGAAACGAAAGATACGATTCAACTCATTGAAGAATCCAAGTATAAGCTGGATGCGCGTGCGATTTTTGATAAAAAGGCAAAACTCTTAGTCGAAGATCGGCAGCATGAACTGATTATCCTTGCAAAGGAAGTTGGAAAGAATGCTGCAAAGAACGATGTTCCTTTGGTCATAAAACTGGAATTATCTCAGGCATTTCGTAAATTGTATTGGAATTTTTTACACAACTATTATAGACATGTCGAACTCGATATGGAAGGTTTTTTCCAACTCGGAATAAAGACCAATTTCATATTGGACCATTACATTTTTCATTATTTTTCAAGTTATATAGAGTACAAGGATGAATTACTGCGTACTCACCGCGAAACGATTGATGACTTGTCAGTTCCCATTATACCATTATCCAATTCTATGGCGGTGCTACCCATTGTTGGCACATTAGATACCTATCGGGCTAAGAAAGTTCAGGAACGGACATTAAATCAAATCTCTAGCCTAAAAATACAAAGAATCATTATTGATTTGTCCGGTGTTGCGTTTATGGATACGGCTGTGGTGGGACATCTGTTTCGAATTGTAGAAGGAATTGGTTTACTCGGATGTAAAGCGGTTATCACGGGTATTCGCCCAGAAATTGCGAACACAATGATTGAATTAGGAATCCCATTTACTGAAAAGGTAGAGACGAAGGCAACTTTGCAACAAGCCTTGGAGGAATATCATTAATAGGAGCAGGCCCAGAGCCAGAAAGAAAAAATGTTTCCTAAGCAATCCCCGGGGTATGGACGATGGGATTATCAGCATCTCGCAACCTCTACATCCCATCGTCCGTAGCAAAGCGTAGGCGACTGTGTGACCGGTTCAGCAGTATCTCATTACTTCCATAATTTCGGCATCCAACAATTCCTGTAAGTGGCTGTGTTGAGTTTTTTTAACATCGCATTCAGCACATCGCCTGAAGTCGCCTTCCACTTTCTGATTTGGCTTTATAACAGCTCAATCCGCAACAAGATTTGATTTCATGAATCCTCCTCTGCCAATGATAATCTGCCAATGACGAGCTCCCTATACGACGAGACGTGCCTCACATGGCTATCAACGAATCAAGCGCAATCCCGGTTCTGTGCCGGTACTCCTGAGGACGTTCGCATTCTTCACGATGTGAGAGAGAAGTCGTCGACTTCGTTCCAGATACAAGATGCGCTTCTCAAGTACAGAGCAATATTTCTGAAGTTCCATATGTTCAGCACGGAGTTTCATGTGTTCTTGACGAAGTGTCCCATGTTCTTCATTTAAACGTGCGACCGACCGATTGAGATTCGTCAACATCAATCCCATGCCCAAGGTCAACAAGCCGATGACCACATACACCAACAACATTTATTCATCACTCCCGATTTGTATTCATTGCCTATGATGTCTGGCGCGCCTACTTCCGTTGCTGTTGATGTGATTATAGACGGACTTATCAGACAAAGACAACGGGTGTAATTTTAGAAGTTTTGACGAACACGCTCGAATGGCCATAAAGCAGTTCTTACTTGGCTTGCTGCCCCGCAAAACTTCTGTTAATCGCTCCATTTTGCTTCCTTCAACGGCCTTCAAACGACAGTTTCTTGCATGAAAAAAGTCTCACCCTTCGACAGTTGGCACACCGACTGTGTGGCTTGTGTCGAAAGGCGAGACGTATATCAAGAAAGAACGCCCAAGGCACACAGCCAAGGGCGACTTTCTTGCACTTGCAGTTTCGGGACTATCTCGTTAGCAGTTACAGACACTACTTTCTTTTTACACTCTCGACAAGTTGTATGAGTACCCCTATCACAAGTATTCCTACACCAATGTTGCCAAAAATTGATTTACCCATCATTGACATTAGGGTACCTCCGCTTGCAACAAACAGAGCTGACACGACTTTTCGCATCTCTATTTTCTTTGAGAAAAGAAGATAGAGGTACTCGTAGCTGTAGTTCGCCTAGTTGTCTACAATTAGCCACAGCATTAGCTTGGCTTCCTTCCTCTCAAACACACTGTCGAAAACCACAAGACCGAGACCGCTATTAAGGCATACGCATCCTTATCATTCAATAATAGGCCCACAACTCCAAGTATGGCAGCAATCACAGCACCGCCTAAGAGCGTTGTCGATCTGCTTGTACCTTTGAAAGACTTAGAAAATACCGCATACACAGTCAATGCCACCACGAAAAACGCAACAAATGAAATCAGCGTGGTTACCACGAACACCCGCATCCCTCCCTATTTTTAGTGGTCGAGATGGGCGTTGATGAAGCTCTCGACGGTCTGATAGCCGCCTAGAATGTGTGACACTTCGTAATGCTCACCTTGATTCGTTATGTAGAAGTTCATGTCCTCGGTGACACGATGGTAATACTTCAATGCTTGGGCACCGTCTTTGTAGTCCTTGGCGTTGTGTTCCTGGGCTGCAACCTCGTAAAGACGCTTCAAGTTTGAAACGTCTGCCTGTAGCTTCTTCTTTACATCATCAGGTGCTACGCACTTTCCGATTTCAGATTCAAGCTCATTCGGACCTTGTACAAGCTCGCCGTCCTGTAATGGTAAACTCCACCCGTAGCTATCCCCGCTTGACAGTAAGTCCATTTGTGCAAACCCTGTGTCGGCGTCAATCCTATCTCTCAGATGCGTAACGGTGTTTTCTATCGGCGTTAAATCAATGGATGGTGGCTTGCTCTTTGCGATGGATACCGCGTGTTGATTCGCTTCATATTTGGGTAAATACCACCAAATGACGGCTGAGATAGCGGCAACACCTACTAGCGCACTAGACCCAATAATGACTTTTTTCACTACCCTACCCTCATTCTTCAATTCGCATTCAGAACTTTAGAATAGTATACCTCCAGATAAAAATCACACACAATGCCTATTATTAGGTGCGTCGTCGATTCGTCGCTCAGAGTTTCGACCCATCGAGATCTGTACGAGTCGCGTATAGAACCGTCTGTGCAAAATGGGGTGGCCGGGGTTGGTCGGATGGTGACCGTCAGCAAAGTAATTGTGACCAATTTTCGCAATTCAATCGCTCATCAATCGTTCGCTCATTCGACCAATTCGTCCATTCTTCGACAAACCGATGTGCCCGCTCTTCAGCAACTTCACTCATTGGGTAGGATTCGTCGTCAAATACCCCTCTTCGTACAAAAGCAAAACATGCATCGAATGGAGAATCCATTCGCGGATGAGACTTGCGTCATCATTCTGGGTCTGTAGCTTGCGTACAATCGTTCGTCCTTTACGTTTATCCATAACAAAAAACCTCCGTTTCGACAAAACGCCAAAACGGAGGCCGTAACTCACGCGGACTCGCCAAATCACGAACGCGGTCTAGCCATGTATCCCTCATTCGTCCGATGTTCCAAAAGCCGCGTCAAAACGGCATTTTTTAATGTGGCGCACCCGGAGGGACTCGAACCCCCGCAAGACGCGGTTTAGGAAACCACCGCTCTATCCACCTGAGCTACGGGTGCACGTTGACTACAACATTATATAAAAAATACAACCGATTGCGCAAAGGAAAACTTCGGATGTAGTTCCTGGTTTCACAAAGATAGGTGCTGCGCCGGCGCGCATCAATGGCCGGCGCTCGATTCAATATTCTCGGCATGAGAACGAAGATCCATGTACTCATCACCGCAATGAGATGGTTCATCCGAAATATCTACTTTCCTACCCCCGCCAACTTCCGAAACAGCGGTAACTCCACATCGTCGACATGTATACGAAGATATCCGTTGTAGCACCGCAGTTCGCGGATTTTAATCCCAACTCCGAGCGCTCTCAGCAAAGACGGGATGTGCACGACGAGCGAATTCCGAATCACGTCAATACCCGGCGGCGCGTCCTTCATTGCCTCGCGCAACTGGCGGTTCACGACGGTACCAGGGATGGCGACGAGTTTGTGAGCTGCAATATCAATCGACGCTTCGTACTCGCTGCCTGACGATGGCTTGGCGATGAAATCGACGTTGAGAAAGAGTAACTTCACTTGTCCATGGATGCCGTCCTCGCGAATGTCTGTGATGCGGAGGTTTGAGTCTACGGCAAAGTCGCGAATCAGACTGTTGATGTCGTCTGCGCTCAAGTCCACACGCACGTGGGAAATCCGCAAGGATAGCCCTCCTCGTTACTGTTGCAGCTCAGCGTCCCGGGTACGCTGTTGGTATCTCAACTTGCGCAAGTGCTGGAACGACTTCACACCCATGAACACAATCATGCCAAAGCCGAGCAACAAGAGCACCACGGAGACGACGCCTGCCTCAATGGTGGGAAGCAGGCCGACGAGAAACCCCATCACAATGGCGCTCCACGAGATAAACATGGAGCGGCCAAAGGCAATCTTGTTGAGTGCTCTGTGCTGATACATCATGCAAATCACAATCACGATGAGAGCAATGAGCCCAACGACCTCTTTCCAAGACATCGCTTATGCCCTCCGCGTAATGGTCTCCACACCCATGTACGGAACAAGGGCTTTCGGAAGTTTAATGCTCCCATCTGCCTGTTGCCCATTCTCCAGAATGGCGGCGACAGTGCGACCAATGGCAAGCCCTGACCCGTTCAGTGTATGCACAAACTCCGGCTTCGATGTCTCGTCCCGACGAAAACGCAGGTTGGCGCGACGCGCTTGGTACGCCTCAAAGTTTGAGCAGGATGAAATCTCGCGGTACCTGCCTGCTGCGGGAAGCCAGACTTCCAAATCGTACTGTTTGGACGCTTTCACCCCTTGATCCCCTGTGCAGCACTCAATGACGCGATATGGCAGTTCCAGGGCCTGCAGGATATCTTCAGCGTCTTCCACGAGGGAATTGAGTTCGTCGTAGGACGATTCCGGTGTCACCAGTTTCACGAGCTCGACTTTCTGGAACTGGTGAAGTCGGATCAGGCCGCGTGTGTCTTTGCCCGCGCTTCCGGCTTCGGATCGGAAGCAGGAGCTGTACCCCGCAAACTTCACGGGCAACTGCGATGCATCGAGAATCTCGTCTCGATAATAGTTGGTGAGTGGAATCTCAGCCGTTGGAATCAAGTAGTACGGCAAACCTTCCAGTTTAAACATCTCGTCGCCAAACTTGGGCAGGTTGCCAGTTCCGATGAGGCTGGTGTCATTCGCGATGAATTGTGGAAACATCTCCACGTAGCCGTTTTTCTCAATCTGGTAGTCGAGCATGAAGTTGGCGAGTGCGCGTTCGAGCTTGGCACCGAGGCCCTTGTACAGCACGAAGCGGCTTCCGGTAATTTTGACCGCGCGCTCAAAGTCCACGATGTCGAGATCCTGTGCCAATTCCCAGTGTGGTTTCGGTTCAAACGAAAACTGCGGTTTATCGCCCCAGTGCTTTATGGTGACGTTATCGTTTTCGTCGTCGCCATCTGGTACAGACTCGTGCGGAATATTTGGCAGGCCGAGCAACATCTCGTGCACTTGCTCGTCCAACTGGCGGACTCGCTCGTCCAGTTCCTTGATCTTTTCCGATACTGATTTCATCTCTGCAATCTCGGCCGACGCGTCCTGCCCCTGCTTCTTCTTCATTGCAATCGCTTCGGACGCTTTGTTACGTACGGACTTCAAGCGTTCCACTTCAGTGAGCGCACTGCGCCAGGCTTCGTCCGCTTCAAGCAGCTGATCAATGAGAGCTGGATCGTACTTTTTGCGTTTTACGCCCTGGCGGAACTTGTCTGGATCTTGCCGAATCGCTTTGAGGTCCAACATGAAAAATGCCACCGTCCCTTATGCCATCTGTATTCCTTGAGAATACCAAATGGAGTGCGGTCGTATCAACTGAATTGGCTGAATGGTGCGCTCACAATTCCTTCAATGACCAGCGACAATACACACAGAGGGGTGGTAATATTCAGGAAAGCGCATAAGGAGGGCCAAAGATGAAATTCGAATTCTCTGGAATAGACCATGTTCAACTCGCCGCTCCTGAAGGTTGTGAGACTGAGGCGCGTAGATTTTTCGGAGAACTGTTGGGATGGACTGAAATCCCGAAGCCTGAAAACCTGAGAATGCGGGGCGGCGTTTGGTTTCAATGTGGTATCCATCAGGTACATATCGGGGTTCAAAAAGATTTTGTTCCTGCCACAAAGGCCCACCCAGCCTTTCGTGTACAGAATATTGACGCACTGCGAGAGCATTTGCTCCAAAACGGCGTCCAAGTGATGGAAGACGATGCACGCGCAGATGAAGGTGTAAAACGATTCTACGTGAGAGATCCGTTCGGAAATCGACTTGAGTTCATGGAATGGATCTGATGGTTGAAAAGCCCCGGACATGTCGACAGCCTGATTCGTGCGGAAGATGGTTTATCAATCGTTCCTTGTGAGAGAGCGAGTGAGATACAATCAAGAAAACGAGGTGGCGGAGGTTTCACAATGCGAAAATCCTTACTCGGAGCCATTTGTTTAACACTGGCCGCCAGCATTTGGGGTGGTATGTATGTTGTTAGCAAGTATGTTCTCAAGTACATATCGCCGTTTCCTCTCTTGTTTCTCCGTTATGCTATCGGCGTCATCGTTTTGACTGCAGTGTTGTGGATCACATCCCGAAGAAACCGGCGAGTACCGAGCATGCAACTAGGTTCCCGGACAACATGGTGGAAATCTGTCATTCTCTTTGCCTGGATTGGTTTTATCGGTTACTTCGTATCCGTCGGGTCTCAGTTTGTAGGTACAAAATTGGCTGACGCCCACACAGGAGCGCTCATTACGGCAGCTTCCCCTGCTTTTATCTTTGTGTTCGCACGTTTTCTTTTAGGTGAACGGTTGTCGGGTCGTAAGGTAAGGTCTCTGGTTCTCGCAAGCATGGGCGTCATTGTGGTAGTAGGCTGGAACTTTTCCAAGGGGACTCACTTACTGGGGAATTTATATTTGCTGCTAGCAGCCGTTACTTGGGCATTGTTGTCCGTATACGCGAAAGTGGCAGCAAGGTATCACTCTTCGCTCGCAGTGACGACGTACGCACTGGCGTTTGCTTTGGTGTTTACCGCACCTGTCGCTTATCATCAGTGGGATTCGTATCAACTTCAAGCCTTGTCGCATCCACTTCTCCTCGCGGGCGTCCTGTACTTAGGAGTCGTGTCCACAGCGCTTGCGTTCTTTCTGTGGAACAAAGGAATGGAGTTAATGGATGCCGGTCCTGGGTCCCTCTTCTTTTTCTTTCAACCCGTCGTTGGGGGATTGTTTGGTTGGCTTTTGCTCGGAGAACAACTCACATGGAATTTCTTTGCTGGTGGAGTTCTGATTGTCATCGGGGTTGCGATGGCGGTTTTGAACGCACCTGAAGAGGTTCAGCTTTCATTGCAAGAATAACGTTTGAAAGTCCACGAATCTGAGTTCAAAGTTGTGGATAACCCAGACAGGTCCATGCAACGGATGAGTGAATCATTTGACCACTGCGTACTTTATACACATATCCAGAGTTTTGTCGCACAATTCTGTGGATAATTCATATGCTTTTGCTACAGCGTAGACAGCTACACCCTCATCATGCTCTCCATCTCCAGCAGTTGAAGCCAACGTACACCCATGACAAACGTACAAGAACAAATGCGCATCCCTGCGTATGGTGTAGGCATACGCACCGCAGCGAATGTCCGTGTATGGAGGGTGACATGATGGAGATGAGCAAAGACTATGCACGCAGATTTGTTGGCCAATGGGTCCATTGCCACTCGATGTACGGCATGCACGTAGGGATTGTCCACAGAGCGCTAAGCGATGGCCTCATTCTAGTGCACCACACGCAGCTAGCGAGCGGATCAAATCCGCATCCCCAAGAATTCCAGCCGGGGCTGCATCAAGCTGGAGACAGTATGGACGTCTCACAAGTCCAATTTTTCCTGCCAGCTCCGGGACTGTTTGTGCCGTACGCTGGACTATTTGGACTGTGGCCAGGTCCAGGATTCTTCATTTAACGGAACAGGAGGCACTCCACGGTTTGGGGTGCCTCTGACCAATACATAGAGCCGTGTGCTTGCACATAGATTCCGATATCACACCCCAACACAATAACCGCACAACTTCTCCACAGAAAATCCATACCAACTGGATAGGATGATCTCCGAGGTGCAAAACATCAAATGACAAGGAGGCAATCCAATGAAATTGAAAATGGCGGTACTTGGTTCAGCGTTGACCATTGGAGTGTTGGGGTCTGTAACGGCGTTTGCAGCAACCAACTCGAATGCGCCATCAGAATCCACAACCTCCAAAACAGTTTCAGCTGCGCCTCATCATCTGAAAAGATTTTCAGGACTGACTTCCATCGCCAAAATTATCGGGGTGGACGAAGCTACACTGAAACATGATTTGCAAGCTGGACAATCCTTGGCACAAATCGCCCAGTCCAAGGGCATCTCGGAAGCTACACTGATCTCTGATTTGAAACAGGACTTGAAAACACGGCTTGACAAAGCTGTGCAAAACGGCAAGTTGACGGCAACAAAGGAACAGCAGATTCTGAGCAATTACGATAAACGTGCGAAGAAATTGGTGGAAGACAAGCATCTGTGGAAGGCCGCCGATGGGCACCGCCGGCGTGTCGTAGCATGGAAGGATGTCGCAAAAATTCTTGGAATGGACCAAGCCACACTCAAGTCTGACTTGAAATCTGGACAATCCCTGGCACAAATCGCCCAGTCGAAGGGCATCTCGAAAGCCACGCTGATCTCTGATCTGAAAAAAGACCTGAAAGCACGACTTGACAAAGCTGTGCAAAACGGCAAGTTGACGACAGCGAAAGAACAACAGATTTTGAGTAAATTCGCGGCAAACGCGACGAAGTTTGTAGAACATCAAGGTGCATAGTAAAGCGCCGGAATCCAAGAGATTCCGGCGCCTTTATGTTTCTCAATATGTTACTTCTGCTCTTCCACAAGGGAAAGGAAATACTTGTGAATGCGGTTGTCACCCGTGAGCTCAGGATGAAAGGAGAGTGCGAGCAGATTGCCTTGTTGAGCTGCCACAACACGATCCTCGTACGTAGACAATACCTTGACGTTATCCCCGACTCTGGTGATGTGCGGGGCGCGGATAAACACCGCAGGAAATGGCTCATCTCCAATTGCGGGAATGTCCAAGTCCGTTTCAAAACTGTTGATCTGGCGTCCAAACGAGTTGCGATTGACCTCTACATCCATCAAGGCGAGATGGGGCTCATCCGCACCTTGAATCGCTTTGGCCATCACAATCATGCCTGCACAGGTCCCGAAAACCGGCATGCCCTGTTGCCCCATGGCTCGAATCGGGTCCAACAAGTTGTATTCCCGCAACAGTTTTCCCATCGTCGTACTTTCACCGCCGGGTACAACCAAACCATCGATACCTTCGAGGTGCTCCGGCTTCTTCACAAGCACGGTCTCTGCGCCCAATTGCTCCAACATCTCTTGATGCTCTTGAAATGCGCCTTGCAATGCCAATACGCCAATTTTCATGGTCATGTCCCTCTATGTCCTATTGAAGTCGTGTACTCTGTGCCACAAAGCGAATACAAGAATCCTGCGAAGGCAATGCCAGGCACGCCTCGCAGGATTCCACTCTGTATACTTCGACTGTGACGCCATTCGGTTACCAACCGCGCGTCGCCATTCGCTCCTCGTCGCGCAATGTGTTCAAGTCAATCCCTTTCATCGCAGGCCCCAAGCCTTTGGACAGTTCCGCAATCAGCTCGTAGTCCTTGTAATGCGTGGTGGCCTGTACAATTGCACGCGCGTACTTCTCCGGGTTCTCCGACTTGAAGATGCCAGATCCCACGAACACGCCGTCACTGCCCAGTTCCATCATCAGTGCTGCGTCCGCTGGTGTCGCGACACCGCCTGCTGCAAAGTTTACGACGGGCAACTTGCCGAGCTTGTGCACTTCGTACACCAATTCGTACGGCGCACCGAGGTTCTTGGCTTCCGCCACGAGTTCGTCCTCGGACATGTTCTGGATTTTCCGGATTTGTGCCTGCATCATGCGTTGGTGCTTGACCGCTTCGACGATGTTGCCCGTGCCTGGTTCGCCCTTCGTACGGATCATGGATGCACCTTCCGCAATGCGGCGGAGCGCTTCGCCAAGGTCGCGTGCACCGCAGACAAACGGCACGGTGAACGCCTTCTTGTTCAAGTGGAACTTGTCGTCTGCCGGCGTCAGCACTTCGCTCTCGTCAATGTAGTCCACGCCCAGAGCTTCCAGGACGCGCGCCTCCACGATGTGTCCAATACGGCATTTTGCCATCACGGGGATGGACACCGCGTTCATGACTTCCTCCACGATGGTCGGGTCTGCCATACGCGCCACGCCGCCTGCTGCGCGAATATCCGATGGCACCCGTTCCAGCGCCATGACAGCGACAGCACCTGCTGCTTCCGCAATTTTTGCTTGTTCCGCGTTGACGACGTCCATAATGACGCCACCCTTTTGCATTTCTGCCATACCGCGTTTTACAACTTCGGTTCCTGTCTTCGCCATTCTTGAACAACCTCCCCCAGCAAATATGTTGACCATAAAACTGGCAGTAACACCGTTATTGATTCTTTTTCATTTTACGCAACATTCGGCGCGTCTCAAAGAATCCGCCAACGATGAATAGTAACGCCAGAATGGTGCTGCACACGATGGATCCAATCTTGATCCAGAGCGGTGTCGTCATTTCGCCACCCCATCTCGTGTAGCTTGTCCCATCACGCGGCACAACGCGCACCGCTTCTACGGACGACCGAATCACCACTACATTATTACATTATAGACGATGTATCAAATTCTTGATGCTGCTCCCAATGGACCGTAGCAGCCGGATAAACCAGTTTGCTTTTTTGTCGTTCTGTAGAGCCACCACGTCTGTTTTTGCGAGCACTGTATTCCCTACAACGTATTCGAGGGTTCCCACATTCTGTCCCTTGGTGACCGGGGCTGGAACGTTGCTCTGTGTCGTCAGTTTCAATGCGCCATGGACACCGCTCGGTAAATCGACAATCAAGTCGTCTTTCGGCGCAATGGCTACTTGAGTGTCTTGTCCGTTGGGTACGCTGACTGTCTGCGATAGCACCTGGCCACGAATGGTCGGTTTGGATTCCGTGAAGTTGTGAAACCCGTAATCAAACAACTTTTTCGTATCTTCAAATCGTTGGTGAATGTTGTTGGTGGTATCGGCCATCACAACGGAAATCAGCCGAACGCCGTTTTGTTTCGCCGTACCGACGTAGCAATATCCCGCATCCGCCGTGTACCCCGTCTTTAGCCCATCCACGCCCGGATAATGACCTAACAGTTCATCAGTGCTCGGCCACACCGAATTGGACTTGCGCACTTGGATCTTCGGGATTGACGTGAACTGTAGAATTTCTGGATAATTATTTACCATGTAGCATGCCAAAGTGGCCAGGTCTCGCGCCGACGAATAGTGGTTGGCCTGGGGCAGCCCGTCAGCGTTCATGTAATGGGTGTTTTTCATGCCCAGTTGCTGGGCTTCCTGGTTCATCCTTTGCACGAATGTGGCCTGGTTGCCGCCAATCTTATCCGCCACAGCCACGGTCGCGTCGTTCGCCGACAACACGGCAATGAACTTCATCATGTCCTGGAGGGTAAAGTGCTCCTTCGGATCCAGATAGGCGTTCGACACATCCCGCGTGGTCGATACTTTGTAGGCATCTTCCGTGACGGGAACCTCGTCCGACCATGATATCTCGTGGTCATGAACCGCTTTCATGGTGACAAGCATCGCCATCAACTTCGTCGTCGATGCCGGGGCTCGCCGCTGATCCGGATCTTTTTCGTAAAGGACTTGGCCGTTGTCTGCGTCTACGAGGATTGCGGATTTGGCTTGAATGACGGGCGGTGCAGGCAACCGAAAGGCTTGCATCTGCTTCGCGGCGACGACTGTGGAAGACGCCGAAGCAACATGGAGACCATCTGTAAGCCATGTGATGGCACACGCAGATGCTCCAGCAAGCAGAAGGAACTTTTGTATACGAAAAGTCACCGTTTGCTGCACTCCTCAATGACCGAGATGGTACGAGGTTCAGTATATCATAGGGAGTGTGGAGTGCCGGTTGGAATGGTTTGGGAAGGGATGGGTCCGGAGGTGAGAGGGCTATCCCGTCATACCCCAACCTTTCTTCCGAACAATATAAGGAGAAATGAATCGAAAAAGCACACGTCCATCATCTGAATGCGAGGGGAAACCGTTGAGAACGTTAAAAGGTTACGAAGCCATTCAAGTTGCTGAACAACACAACATCCTGTTGTATGATCTCGAAAACAAGAAGGAGGTTAGTCCAGCAGAGGCCCGGGAATACATTGAACGCAGACGCGATCCGGACGTATTCATCGTTTACGACTGGCCCGACACGGACGAAGAGGCGGAGCGCATTGTACTGCGCGAATACCAGAAAGCGCTGCTTGAGCGGCAAGAGTCGGAGGCCCGAATATTTGACCTATCCGTGGCACTCAGTGGAGGGCTTCCCATCCATGAAGTAGCTGCCGAAGCTGCGGCCAAACGACTGGTTGAGCAAGGCAAGTTGGAAATTGTGGAGACGCGGGATGACGGTAACATATACCGAATTCCCCAGGTCATGTACTTCAAGCGCTCGTTTCTGGATGAGTTACGCCATGTGGTGTGCCACCAATGCGCTCACCTAGATCCCGAAGGGCCATTTCACGAGATCTGCCTCATGAACCTCGTCCAGTTCATCAAAGACACAGATCTCAACACCACGGACATTGTGGAAGTGCGCGCATCACGAACACCCACACGCCGATCCACGAGACCGGTTCATCCGAGTATCAGCATGGAGTGGTTGTCGAAGACAGCATTGGCCACCCGAAAGAAGTGGAAAGAAGTGTTGAAGCCAATGTTGACGGACGGTCTCCAAGTGGATGTTGCAAAACGACCACAACGACCGGAACAACCTACAGAACCTCCTGTCCATGTGCAGCCGGTTGAGGAACACCGGCCACAAGATCTGTTCAAACGGACGAAGATTTCTAAGAACGAGTTGATCCAATTCCTGCGCACGGTAGAAATTGTTGATGAGAACGGCGAAGTCGGACACCTCCGCCAGGAGAACCAAAAGCTGCTTGAGAAACTTGCGATGAAACAGCGTGAAGTTGAAGAAATCGAAAAACAACGAGCGTTTGCGGAAAAACAGTATCAAGAAGTCCAGAGGGACCTCGATGTCTTACTTGAGGCCTTGCAAATCGCGAAAAAGCGGGCACCGAGTTCCCCGAGTTCAGGGCACGTGATTGATGCAACCTACGAAAGCAGTTATGACGATGATGCGCGGTCCTAGGTGTTGCGGTTCGTGATTACGCACTGTCTCGACCACGCGTCCTCTACCTGAGTAAACAACGTAATCAAGCACAAAAAAATCCGCCCAACGGCGGATTTTTTTGTGTCTGTGTCACCGAATTGACGACGCATGAATCAAACTTAGACCAACGCGCTTAAATGCTGTAGTTCGGGGCTTCTTTGGTAATGTGGACGTCATGCGGATGACTTTCCCGCAGTCCTGCAGCCGTAATGCGCATGAACTGCGCATTGTTTTGCAGGTCCTCAATGGTAGGCGTACCACAGTACCCCATGCCCGCGCGCAAACCGCCGACCAGTTGAAACAGGATGTCTGCAAGTGGACCACGGTAAGCGACGCGGCCTTCAATCCCTTCCGGAACCAGTTTCTTCTTGTCTTCCTGGAAGTAACGCTCGCCGCCGCCAGCCTTCATCGCCCCGATGGATCCCATACCGCGGTACACCTTGAAACTCCGGCCTTGATAAATTTCTGTCTCCCCAGGACTTTCTTCGGTACCCGCCAGCAAACTTCCAATCATCACTGTGCTTGCACCCGCCGCAATGGCCTTCACAATATCGCCAGAGTACTTGATGCCGCCGTCGCCAATGATGGGAATCCCCTTCTTGCGTGCGACCGTCGCACAATCGTAAATCGCCGTCACCTGCGGCACGCCGATACCCGCAACCACCCGGGTGGTACAAATGGATCCTGGCCCAATGCCAACCTTCACAGCGTTCACGCCTGCTTCAATCAGTGCTTCCGTCGCCTCGCCAGTGGCCACGTTGCCTGCTATCAACTGGATGTCCGGATACTTTTTCCGCACTTCCTTGACCAATTGAATCACACCCATGGAATGCCCGTGCGCAGTATCCACCACAATGACATCCACCCCGGCATCGACGAGTGCTTCCACTCTGTCATACATGTCCTTTGACACCGACACCGCTGCACCGACTAATAGCCTGCCGTGGCTGTCCTTGGCCGCATTCGGGAACTGCCGTGCTTTTTCAATATCCTTGATGGTAATAAGTCCTTTGAGAACCCCGTCTTCATCAACCAGCGGCAACTTTTCGATTTTGTGATGTCGGAGAATTTCTTTTGCTTCTGAGAGGGTCGTGCCAACAGGTGCCGTCACAAGGTTTTCCGTGGTCATGACCTCTGCAATCGGACGCTCATAGTTTTTCTCAAAACGCAGATCTCTGTTTGTAATAATGCCAACAAGCCGGTTAGAAGACTTTTCTACAATCGGTACGCCCGATATCCTGTACTTCGCCATCAGTGCTTCGGCGTCTTGAATCGGGTGCTCCGGAGTGAGGAAGATGGGGTCGACGATGACGCCGCTCTCTGAGCGCTTGACCTTGTCCACTTCTTCGGCCTGCCGCTGCACATCCATGTTCTTGTGGATGATACCAATACCACCTTCGCGAGCCATGGCAATAGCAAGCGCCGCTTCCGTAACGGTATCCATAGCGGCGCTGACAATTGGAATATTCAGATGAATGTCCGTCGTGAGCTTGGTTCGAACATCCACGTCGCGCGGCAACACCTCGGACCGTGCCGGAATTAGCAATACGTCGTCAAACGTTAGCCCCTCCCGCTGAAACTTGGTGCTCCAGTTGTCAGTCACGCTCTTTCCCTCCATTATCTCTGCATTGTCTCTGATATCCCGGGCATAAATCGCATGGTTCCGGTGGATATTAGGCGTAGTATAACAACCTCATTCGGGACGTGTCAAATGAGCAAACAAAATGATGAAACACAACAGTTACGGGGTACTTCAAGTAGTCCCACACAATTCGAATGGCAAAGTGAAATGATGGTGAAAAACATCCTGCGGAAACTGCATCCCGACGCCTCTTCCACTCAATTGTACGAGTCCGCAGCCAAAGTGGCCGCATCCGCCCGTCAAGCGGCCGCTTACGAAGCATCGTCAAACCATGTGGCATTGACCATCCAGCCGCTGTTACGATACTACACCGTCCTACACTGGATGAAGACGCTGCTCTTCGTAAAGGACCTGTCCTTTCCGTCATCATCTTCCGTGCTGCAGCATGGTATCTCAGTGCGCCGATCCAAACGCCATCCGTATCGCTGGCCCTACGAGACCGCCTATGTATACAAGGACGGTGTCTTGCAAAGTGTCTGTGCGTTAGCATGCCCAAACATACAGCTCCCGTCTCGGTTTGTGGTTGGCGACTTACTAGGAACATTGCCTCACATTGCCAGACATCTCTCGTCTGTGTACGAGCGATTCCAACATGTGTACATCATTCAGTCTGCGGGCAACGATGCGCCGGGCTCTGAATACGTTGCGAGGAAAATAGCAAGCAATGCGGACTTAACGGTTGACCAGTGGAGGTCGAAGTATCTTGAGGTGATACCCGGCTTCGCACGGGCGGCTGAAACCACTGAGGCCTTGTCTCAGGACCATCCGCCGTCACTCGTTCGACTCCCGGCACCGTCACACGGTCATCCATGGACCGTATCGGACGGCAGTCGTCGCTACATGCTCGACGACAGTTGGTACCCGCAGTGGATCTGCCACTTTGTCTTGCTGTACACGCTGTCGGCACTATCACGGTACAACCCCGTCGAGTGGTCAGACGTCGTGACGTGGAACAACGAACCAGACGCATTCTTCGTGCGTGAGTACCTATCCAAATACCCCATTGAGCACATTACACAACTTCTTTTCGCTGCATTCGACCTCAGGGACCTCTAACGCAGTCTGTGTGGCACGCTGAACGTTCTTACCCTCTCCCTAGCAGCGACATTTTCGAGACGTTATAACAGAAGAGCCCAGTGCATGTAGCACTGAGCTCTTTTGCTCTCTTGCCTGGCGGCGTCCTACTTTCCCAGGGGCTCCCGCCCCAAGTATCATCGGCGCTGGAGGTCTTAACGGTCGTGTTCGGGATGGGTACGCGTGTTTCCCCTCCGCCATTGCCACCAGACATCTATGTATGCTCATCGCACATCTTGTGCGTTGAGTTACATCCTTC
>NZ_AXAR01000019.1 GCF_000472905.1 Alicyclobacillus pomorum DSM 14955
CATACAGTAGAGGCCGTAAGAAACCTCGTACGTCAACTCGACGGCGAGGGAGTAAAACTGGAGTTCTGCTACGAGGCTGGACCCACGGGCTATGGCCTGTATCGATTGCTCCATGCAATGGACGTCTCTTGTACTGTTGTGGCTCCTTCACTCATTCCCAAAAGACAGGGCGATAGGGTAAANACNGACAAGCGGGATGCCTTACGGCTGGCACAACTATTTCGAGCTGGTGAGTTGGTTCCGGTCTTTGTTCCGAGCGAGGAAGACGAGTCTCTTCGGGACTTGGTACGGGCCAGAGAAGACGCCCTCGAGGATAAGCTCCTAACGGCGGCTTTCGCCACAGAAGCGCGACTCCAAAAATCTGCATAACCAATCAGAACGCGGTATAAAGAGGAGCCGCGTATTTGTGCATTTTTATGTTGCGGAAAACACCCCATCAAATAGAAAGAGGGCGGCCCGGCCTTACCCTGGCGGGGCCGCCTCAATTGTTAGGTTCACGGGGAACACTGGGATAGCGGCAGAACGTCGGTTACGGGTAGTTTTCAGCGCACGTTTGTGAAGCACTACTGCATTGATTAGCTTCTCGTGGCTTCCAGGCGTCTCTGCCAGTTGTGGAAATGCACTAAAACTGAAGGTCGGGCTTCTTTGCTTGCGAAGTTATCAATCGAAAGTTTCCGTATATTATGGATGCGATTGATCTGGAAAAGAATTGCATGTACGATGGGCTGGGATAGGAGGATGAGATATGGCCGAACAAGCCGCGGTCGAGATTCGCAACTTAACCAAAGTCATTGGTAAGAAAACCATCGTCGATAACCTTTCCTTGACGATTCCCAAGGGAGAGGTATTCGGTTTCCTGGGGCCGAACGGCGCGGGTAAGACGACGACCATCCGGATGATGGTCGGGTTGATCTCCATCACCAAAGGCCAAGTCCTGATTCATGGCATCGATATCTCGAAGGATTTCACAGCGGCCATGAACCACGTGGGGGCCATCGTTGAGAATCCGGAGATGTACAAATATCTCACGGGCTATCAAAATCTGCAGCACTTTGCCAACATGTCCACCGGGGTGACGCGCCAGCGCATTGACGAAGTGGTCAAACTCGTGGGGTTGGAGCAGCGGATTCACGAGAAAGTGAAGACGTACTCGCTGGGCATGCGTCAGCGTCTAGGCTTGGCGCAGGCGTTGCTGAGGAAGCCAGACGTGCTGATTCTCGATGAGCCCACCAACGGGCTGGATCCCGCCGGAATTCGGGAATTGCGAGATCTCCTGAGGTATCTGGCCAATACCGAAGGAACGGCCGTCATTGTGTCGAGCCACTTGTTGTCTGAGATGGAACTGATGTGCGACCGGGTGGCCATCATTCAGGCAGGCAAGCTGATTGACGTCAAATCTCTCCGAGATATGGTGTCCAACGAAGGAGCGCAGCTCGCCACGGAAATCGAGGTGGACAGGCCAGAGGCGGCCGTTGTCTTGTTGCAGACAAAGCATCCCAACCTCGCAGTGAAACAGAATGGCGACAAGATTGAACTGATGGTGGCGCGGGACCAGATTCCTTCCGTGGTACACAGCCTCGTCATGGGCGACGTCAAAATTTACGCAGTACATAGTGTGAACAAGTCTCTGGAAGATACGTTCCTAGAGATTACGGGGGGGAGCTCCGATGTTGTTATTTAACCTGATTCGGAACGAAAACATAAAAATCTACCGTCGGCTCCGGACCTGGATTCTGGTGGGGATCATCCTCTTAGCCACGGTGCTTGTGGCTGTGGTCATGCATAGCCGTCAACAGGACACACCCAATTGGAAACAAACCTTGATCACGCAAAATCAAGAGATGCAGCAACAGTTGAACCATGGTGCAGGACACATGCCCGCGGCAGCGTTGGATGGCATGAAGCAGTCGATTCAGCTGAATCAGTACTACATTGACCACAACATCAACCCGAATCACACCACGGGTTGGAAGTTCGCCGTTACCGCAGAGAACTTGTCTGGTTTGTTGATGGCGTTCATTGTGGTCATTGCCGGCGACATTGTGGCGAGCGAGTTCAGTACAGGCACCATCAAGATGCTGCTCACACAGACCGCAACGAGAGCACAAATCCTATTGTCCAAATACCTGGCCACCCTGCTGTTCGCGTTGTTTATGACGGCGGTGCTCTTTGTCTTTTCGTTGCTTTGCGGATGGATATTCTTCGGCTTCTCCGAAGCGGGGGAACCCCACATTTACGCGGATGCCAACGGGCATATTCAGCACATGAGTACCGCCTCGTACCTGCTCATGCAATACGGATTCTTATTGATAGACATTGTCATCACAGCTACCATCGCATTCATGATTTCCGCCATTTTCCGCAGCAGTACCCTGGCCATCACCATTTCCATTCTCGCTTACTTTGTGGGCAACACGTTGGTCACGGCGCTCAGCAGTTACTCCTGGGTGAAGTACATACTGTTTGCCAACACGAACTTGTCGCAATACGTGGTGGGTGGACCACACATCAAAGGCATGACCTTGGGATTTTCCGTCACGATGCTGGTGATTTACTTTGTGGTGATGAACGTCTTGTCGTGGCTCATCTTTATGAAGAGAGACGTCGCGTACACATAAGGCGGTCTCGGGATGTCAACGCATCCAGCCCACGAGAAAGCCGAGGACATGTTCCTCGGCTTTTTACCTCATCTTAGTGGCAACAGCCACACGCATCTTCCTTTCCCCGCGCCTCCTGAACGGCTTCCCAGCCTTCTTTGACCACAAAATAAACGAGTGCAAGTGACGCAATGGAATCAATCCACCACCAGCCGAGAATGGCATTGAAAACCGCACCCGCAAGAACTGTCCAAGCCATGTACGCACAAACGATGCTGCAGGCACCGTCCGCCCGAAGGGCTGAACTGCCGATTTCAGAGCCAATGTGCTTCTTTGCTCGTGATAAGTACGGCATGATAATCCCTGACGCAACCGCTAATCCAATGCCCAAATACGTCGATTCCGCTCCTTGATGCGACACTAATTTATCAATGGATGCCACCAGGATGTACACCGCGAGCAATAGTAGCGCAATGCCAACCACCCAGGAAGATGTTTTTTCGGCTCGTTTTACCCGAGCCAAACTTGCCCCTTGTGCTTCCACGGTTAATCGCCACAACAGGACCCCGCCCGCGATGAGTTCAATGATGCTGTCTGCCCCGAACGCGACCAACGAAAGCGAATGGGCGATGATGCCGGAACCTATGGCAACCGCCCCCTCAATGACCATCCAAAGGAGAGAAACGATTTCAATGCGAACGCCCTTTTTTACAGATCTTGCGTGCGTGGCAGTGGACACCTTATTCATCCCTTCCCTGTGCATGTGTTACGTGATCCAGCGCCATCTGTAACAATCCAATGATGTGGGCATCGTCACAGGTGTAATACATCGTATTTCCTTCTCGCCTGAACTTCACAATCCGAAGAGCTTTTAGATATCGCAATTGATGAGATACCGCCGACTGCGTCATACCGAGGATTTCTGCTAAATCGCATACACACAGTTCGCGACGTGACAAGTTGTACAGGATTCGTATCCGTGTAGGATCAGCGAGAGCTTTAAAGGATTCGGACAACTGTTCCACAACGGACAGCTCTAGCTGTTCCACACTTTCAATGGCTTCCTGATGAACCACGTTGCAACAAGTCTCTTGATTGACATCAATCATAACGTCACCTCCTATATGAACAATTACTCATATACTCATTATATACACGACAGAACAAAATCGTCCCGCATTTCCTTTCTATCTTCAAACGTGTACGAGCATCACTGGAGCATTGGGCACTTGTCATTTATAATATGCCTAACTGAATCGGTGATGGAGCTCACCGTAAACCGCCCGTAAGGGATGATGGCTCCTGCAAGGAACTGTGGTATCACACGGTGATTTGCAGGAGCCTTTTTGTTTTTTCGAAATCGACGGAGAGGAGAGAGACGATGAACGTTGTTGCGATTTTTCTTGGAGGTATCCTCGGTGGTATTTTACGCTATCTTGTAGGGTTTGCCATCCCTGCGCCCGACGGTTTTCCTCTGGACATTCTCATCATCAACCTAGTGGGCTCGTTTGCGCTCGGTGCGCTGTACGGCATGGCCGCGCGCACCAAAATGAAACCTTGGTTGCGTGACGGTATAGGGACTGGCTTTATCGGTTCATTTACGACCTTTTCGACGTTCTGCTTCGGTACGATTAAGCTAGCCCAATCTCATGCATGGATGGCACTGATCTATGTGGTGGCCAGTCTCAGCTGTGGACCGCTACTCGCTTATGTGGGGAATGGTACGGCGCTATGGATTGGCACCCGCAGGGAAACTCAAGTCGGGGAGGTTTCTGCATGAGCATGCTTCTTCCCGTCCTTGTTGGTGTGGGTTCTGCCGTTGGGGCTGTCGCACGATATGGAGTCAGTTGCTGGGTTGCCAAAGTGAACTCATCGATATTCCCTTGGGGAACTTGGCTCATCAACATGGTTGGAACCGCCCTGTTCGGGTTGTTTACCTTCCGTTTTAAGAACACGTCACCCGATTTGATGATGTTGTTCGGGACAGGATTCTGTGGTGGTTTTACCACGTTCTCGACCCTATCGGTGGAAACGGTGACGCTGTTTCGAAGCAACCGATTGGTGGGCGTCGTTTATCTGGTGAGCTCCCTTGGCGTCGGATGTATCTTGGCTTGGCTGATGGATGTGTGGATGTGACGCGACGGATTAGTCGCATGTCTATGGAGCATTCCACGGCATCTCCATATCCTACTGTAACCGCTTGATTTCGGTGAAATGGGGGTGCCATCAACATGTATGTCGGGTCCATGATGATGAGCGCTACGATTGCTGCCAGTGCCAATATGGGCAACATGGGGATTGGTGTCAAAGGACATCGTTTGCCACTGATGTTTTGCTTTGTTATCGCTGCCTTATCCATGACCACGTGTCTTCTCGGTGGCTTCAGCGCTCTACACATTGAACATATGATGTCACCCAGACTTTGTAGCTTCTTTGGTTCTGGCGTGCTCGTTACCGTCGGTCTTTGGACCATGCTAGAGGCGTTATATCACCAAATTCGCCCGGAAGAAACCACTGGCATGCGATTCGGATTCCATGAAATGATGTTGATGGGACTGGCACAAGCACTCGCTGACTTATCTGTAGGTCTTGGAATCGGATTTTCCCATGTCGCGGTTTGGTTCACGGCCGTCTGTGTTGGTGTGTTCAGCCTACTGTTCTTGCTCATGCCTTCACAGCTCTTCACCCGATGGACCACCAGAATGGGACAACATACCGCGATGGTTTCAGGAACTCTGCTGGTTGTTGCAGGACTGCTCCTCTAGTCCCATCCGTCTGCAAGAATGCTGTGCAAAGATCATGCCAACGGCAGACAGTAGGATGGATCCGAGCGTGACGACCATGCTTTCCACAGCATCCAGCGTGTGTACTGAATACAGGTGAATGGTGTTGAACATCAGCGAAGAAAACGTCGTAAACGAGCCGATAAAACCTGCATTGATGCCAATGACCATCCAAGGTTTGACGCGAATGGCCCGCCACAGGATGGACAGCACACCAAGTGTGACGGCACCCACTGCGTTCAAAATGAGGGTACTCGACCACGTGTCTCCACAGGCAAACCGAATCACACCGCCTAGAAACCCGAACACAAGTACGGATAGGACGTTCATCCGCTTCACCCCTTGTGAAAAGAAAATGGCTCCTGCGAATGATGTTCGCAGGAGCCATTAATCCTTTCGGATGTTCATGGTGAGCTCCATCACCGATTCCATTGTTGCTACAGCGTATGTCGATTTTTACGTCGCGTGACGGGCAGAAGCACAGAACCACGAAATAAGCAGGGCCATCCTCTGTCTGAGAATAGCCCCTTTTCCGATGATACGTTACGCAGTGACGTTGTTAGAGGTGTTGCGCCGCGTTTGATACTGACCGAGCCAGCATTGTTGAAAGTCTTCTTCGGTAAGTTCGAAAACTTCGTCTGCTTCTTTGCGCAATTCCGTTGGTTGACCTGGCGTCAAGACCACTTCCACAATTTTGCCGAGTTTCTTAATCTCCTGAATCGGTGTGATATAGTCTGTGTCGCCACTAAAGATGATGGCTGTGTCATAGCTGTTGGTATATGCACCTATCAAGAGCTGTGTGGCAAGATTTACATCCGTACCCTTTTCGACAGGAATGTAGGTGTTGGGATTGTTGGGGTCAAATGGGACGCCGGGAATTTTGAGCTTCTGAATCCATCCTTGTACAACAGTGAAGCGCGGAATGTGGCTAAGAGCAGCGACGAGGCCTTGCTGTTGCGGATCGTTGACCGTATAGAAGTAAGAGCGCAACAGCTGACGATTGGGGCGTTTGTTCACGACCAAATCACACATTTGCTGGAAGTTGTAACGCGGTGGTTGCTTCAAATAAAACTTGCACGCATGATAAAAGTTGTTGCCGTCAATGAACACCATAACCCTTTCCACAGGATTCCTCCCTTGCGTAGTAAAGAAGGCCAGGCGTACCTGACCTCCCGACATTAGATATGTAGTTAATGAAGCCGTAGCAACATTAACGCCGATATATTCATCACCGACCCGCCGGACGGTGAATATCGTTGCTGAAAATATATTATGCAATCGGATAGAAAAATGCAATACCTTGTCGAAAAAAGGCGATTCCGCGCACGGTTGCGCGCTGGCGGAAAACTACTAAAGCAGACAGGACCTACCGATTCATATGCGAGGAGACCGTCGTTTTTCTGCGCCGTGGCGCGCAGTTTGCCGGGAGGATTGTCCGGAAGTTGACACATCCACCCCCGCTCATGTCATTGAAAATCTTGTCGAACCCGGTATGATGGAAAAAAGGCCAGGCCAGCCGTGAATGGCTGGCTGTATCACAGGATAGTTTGGACAACATATAAGCAAAATACACCCGTGAACCGCTGGTTCGCGGATGGATTCAGGAGGTACATGCGTGCGATTACTGCGAGCCATTACGTTTCTGGTCCTCGTTGGGATATATGCGTTCATCTCGAGTTCTCTCCTCATTTTTCACGGCCCGTTCGACGGTCTGCGGGAATACGTAATTGACTCCTTCACCACCTCGCGGCACGGATACTTGTTGCGGCCGCTGTCCCTGTTTACGTTGTCCCAAAAAGTCATTGATGCACACGATCCAAACCTGATGAACGGACAAGCCGGCATATCGTCGTTGGCGCAGGCGGAGAGAGATTTCCGAAGCCTCACCGGCGATAACCGAATTGAGCTGCAAACATACAAAGGCAGTACGTACACGGCGAATATAATGCTGATTCACGATCCGCTGCGCGTGAAAGTGGCGGTAACGAAATACCTGGGCAACGTCGGCCAATCGGTGAGCGAGATGGTCCAGGAACAAGGCGCCGTAGCGGGGATTAACGGCGGCGCGTTTAAGGATGTCGGTTGGCAAGGGACCGGCGGTGTTCCGCTCGGCATCACGATTGCGGATGGAAAAGTCGTGGAGTCAACCTCCAGTCAGCAACCGATTATCGGTTTGACGAGGAACGGGGCTTTGATTGCAGGAACCTATACGCTGCCGCAACTGAAGCAGCTGAATGTCGATGAAGCGCTGTCGTTTGGCCCTGTGTTGATTCAAAACGGAAAGAATCTCATCCATGGCACCGGCGGGTGGGGTTACGCACCGCGCACGGCCATCGGCCAACGTGCGGACGGAACCATCATCTTCGTCGTGACCGACGGTCGATTTGTCCATGGCCCTGGCAACGTCGGGGCATCGCTCGCGGACATCGCGCAACTGATGCAGAACTACGGAGCGGTTGTAGCCGCCAACTTGGACGGAGGATCTTCTACAACGATGGTGTACAACGGCAAGTTGGTGAACGACCCGACGGACATCCTCGGCCAACGGAAAGTCGCCACAGCCTGGATTGTCACGCGGTAGGGGGTGCGGTACATGACGAAGAGAAGAAGGCGATTCATTGCAGCGTTGATTTTAGCCTGTACACTCGTGACCATCGGAGAATGGGCGATATTTTCCCACTACGACGCCTTGGTGAGTGGCAGGGAAGTCCAGCCATCCACGGCGCAACCCAAACCGATGGAGACATTCAAGAACATCCACGTGCTGAACGACAACCCGAAGCTGGTGGCCTTGTCTGAGCATGGGCAATTGTTGGCTTATGTCGATCCGCAAAATACCCTCCGCGCGGTCGACACCACCAACGGCAAGGAAGTGTTCAGCAAGGCGCTGAATCACCAGGCGACGGAACTAGACTGGATTGGCGACGACAGCGTGTTTGTCGGAACGCAAATTGACGAAGGGTCTTCCACCACGCTGGTTCTCAATACCATCAACGTCAGCTCTGGAGATGTTCGGACCATTCACGAGTTCCAAGGGTTCTCCAAGTCGGCGAAATTCCAGGCCATCACATATAGCCCGTACACCAACGACGTGTACGTGCTCATCAGCGGCGATACAAACAGCGTAATGTATCATTTCGATACTAACGGCGAAATGCACCAAGTCGCTTTAAGTGGTCGCTATGTGACCAATGCGGCGGTCACGCAAACCACGGACACCTTGTTCTTTCAGGACAAGGCCGAAGGTACAGACAACGTGCTGAAGTACGACAAAGGCACGACCCAATTGCTTCACCGTAACAGCCGGATTCTTCGCGTGCTCAACGACACGCTGTTCTTTAGCGTGTTGGACAGCAGCGGGAACGTCGTCCGCATTGACGAAGAGCACGACGGCGTCACCTCGGTCTTCATGACGCTCGCAAACCCGGCGCCGGCAGACAAAGTGTTTGTGGACGACGACGGCCACGTGATTGTCGTCTCTGGCAACGCCTATACGGACGAGCGGACGAATAAAACGACGTCTTTGCCGCAGTATAATAATCTGTCCATCCGTGACAACGCCATGATCTTTTTTGGCGATGATGGCAAAGTGACCGTCGTATCTTAATTCGTCCAGGAGGGATGAGGCATGCACAAACTCAGCGGGGTTCAGCGTGCCTTCGCCCGCAGGTGTCTTGCTTGCGGATGGTGGTTGGGTGTGGCTGCGCTCCTCATTCAGGCTGGCAGTATGCCACACGCGTTTGCGAGCACGGCAACAACGCGTCTGATTTCGCAAACCAACCACCCTCCGAAGTCCGTGGGCCAACACGTGAATCTGAGCAGGATGTTTCCTGGAGTGGTGTACTACCATGGGCCGGCTTCGCAAAAACAGGTTGCGCTCACGTTTGACGACGGACCGGACATGCGATATACACCGCAGATTCTCGACATTCTCAAAAAGTACCACGTGAAGGCCACGTTTTTCGTGCTTGGATTCCGCGCAAAAGCGCACCCTGACATGGTCCGGCGTATGGTGCGAGAGGGACACACCATCGGGAATCACTCGTGGAATCACTTGGACCAAGTCCGCCTGGCCCCGGATAAAGTCCGTGATCAGGTGGTGCGAGCGGATAAAGTATTGTACCCGCTGGTGGGCTATCACCCAGAACTGTTCCGGCCCCCGTACGGCAAAGCGGACCCAGACACCGTTCGCATCATCTCTGGCATGGGGTACAAAGTGATTGACTGGTCGGTCGACACCCGCGACTGGGCCGGCACCCCTGTCCCCGCCATCTTGTCTCTGGTCCGCAAGGAAGTCCGGCCAGGCGGCATCATTCTTGAACACTGTGCTGGCAACGCCAACGTGGACCTGAGTAACACCGTGCAGGCACTGCCACAGGTGATTCAATACTTGAGAGCGCAAGGCTATCAGTTGGTGACCGTACCGCAGCTGATTGGTACTGAGCGATGAAAAAAGCCCGCCGAAGCGGGCTCCATCATTTTTATTTTGATTCCGATTCGACTTGGAATACCGATGTAACCTGACTTGGATTTATCCAGATTCCCTTGTCAAGTTCCACGACAGCTAATCCAGCGTGAGCCGTACGATTCAGCCTGTCTACTACCTCGTTTGCCTTTCGATTACTGAGTTCTAGCTTCTGGCCGTCTGACAGAAATATTCTTACCATTTCTATCACCCTCCAGATATCTCATTGTACACCACATGGGCTTTCTCTGCATGGCTTTGCACACCATGTAGGTCATCGTCTGGGCTGGTCGTGTGGTTGAAAATAAAAAAACTCGCGAAGCGAGCATGTGACGTACGTTGTCACCCGTGATGGCCACCGCCACCGTCAAATCCACCATCAAAGCCACCGTGATGGTGATGAGCGTGATGGTCTCCGTATTGCGAATGATCTACATGATGGTGATGATGTTTGTGACAGTCAGCATCGATAGGGTCATACACGTTGGTGTTGTCATCGATGCGTCTCTTCCTGCTCCACTGCTGCCTTGTTGCTGTCATAAGACTTACGCCAATCAATACAACAAAAACGACGACAATGACCATACCCATAGAAGTCGCCTCCTTCGATGAGAACAGTATAATCGAAAAAACCTGTCAGTCCGAATGGCTCTGACTGTATCATCCGCCCACTGCACGACACCGCCCCGGTATGGTGGCAGGGCCGGTGGACTCGGCCGATTCACAGGGCCAATGTAATAAAAAGAGCACCGGCCGTAGCCGATACCCTGGGTCATATGCAACAAGGCATCCGCCGCAGCGAGTGCTCTGTCAATATATTCACTTTCATGTCTTAACACACAGGCGTTGTTGTGCAAGTCGTCGTATATCCGCCGTGATGCGGAATAATCAGGAAGAACAGCACGAAGATAATCAAGAACACGACTGCCCAACGGGTGAAACCACCAAACACTCCGCCATCGTACAAGGACCTACACCCCCTTCAACCAGCATGACACATTCTACGTATCCATGAACCGATGCGAAGCGGCGAGTGTCCTGTTTGCTGCTACCGCAAACGGCCGCGCCGAAAACAGACAGAACCCGACAATTTCGTTACATTGATCAGATCAGAGGCAGGTGCTCATCGGAGTGCATTTGCCAACTACGAGAGAACAAGCGTGGACTTCCAAGACGCCTACCTGCCAGCGAAGTCCGTTGAATCAGGAATTGAGATTATGACGTTTGATCAGGACGACAAGAAGTGAGGCGGTACTTATCAATTTCTTTCTTTCAACTTCGGAATCCGAGCCATGACGGCGGACATGGTGAATTGGATGCACGGGATGTGTGGGGATTGCACGACATCGTCGCCAAGGTAGACCTGCTCCAGTTCGAAGTGACCATCTTTCAGTAAGTACTGCTCCAGAAGTTCATTGGCTGGATCTACAATCCACATCTCAGGTACTCCGTAATAGGCGTAGATATCCTGCTTTTTGCCTCTATCCCGGACCGCGGTAGACGGTGACAAGACTTCCACCACCAAGTCCGGTGGTCCTTCAATGCCACGTATGGTAACCATGTTCATCCGGTTGCGATGTACCATGACGATATCCGGCTGCAAAGTGCTGTGTTTGGACAGGATGACGTCCAGCGGCGCGTTCAGGACGAGGTATTCTTCATCACATGCGTACAGAATCTTTTGTAGCTCGGTACTGACCATCTGATGCACGGTAGATGGGGCAGACAGTAGGAGCAATTCACCATCCAAGAGCTCGTAACGTCCGGCTTCCTCAGGGATGGCGGCATAGTCTTCGTACGTGTGACCTTGTTCACGAATCAGCGGTGTCCGCGGCTCGCGTTTCGGCATGATGCTCACCTCTGGCTTCATCGTAAATCACCAGGAACTTCCTGTCCATTTTCTGAAGAGGATAGATTTCACAGTTGTCCGCGATGTAGACATGCCATCCTATTGATACGGACACTTTTTTCGTAATACACTTATTACAACGGAGCGATGTACCTATCGCTGAAACTGAATATGAACCTTCGGGGCAGGGTGAGGCGAACGCCAATTCCCGACCGGTGGTGACGCTGCAAAGCGAAGTCCACGAGCCGCAAGGCAGGAACTGGTGAGATTCCAGTACCGACGGTATAGTCCGGATGGGAGAAGGATACGCATAAACCTAGCGATACTTCGAAAAATCGAAGGAACGCTGGGTTACTGTGCTATGCCCTGAAGAACTGCGATTTGTTCTTCAGGGCATTTTCCTTGATGAAGGTTCAATTCAAAACTCTGTGGGAGAGAGGGTTTTCGAATTGGATGGACAGTTGAGTGTACTACAAAAAGGTCAATCGGTATCCGCACGTGGGGTTTACCTGGTCGCGCTTGGCGCAGCGTTTTGGGGACTGGATTCGGTATTGATTACTCCCTTGGTCAAAGCGCTCACCTCGAGTCAAATCGTCTTCATTGAACACGTCATGTTGGCGCTGTATGCCATCCCCGCCCTCTGGGTCACGCGCAAACATCTATGGAAACTCAGCATTCGGCAGTGGGGGGCCATCCTCTTCATCGCCTGGGGTGGGTCTGCGATTGCGTCCATTCTCTTTACCCGCGCGTTTCTGTACGGGAACCCCAATGCGATTCTCCTGTTGCAGAAACTACAGCCTGTGTTCGCGGTGCTTATGGCACGATGGTTGCTGCGGGAGCGGCTCACAAGGCTTTATCCGATGTACCTGATTCTTGCACTGTTGGGCACGTACTTACTGACATTTGGTGTTTCCCTGCCGCACGGCATCTCGGACATCCGGTTGGTTGGAGCTCTGTTGGCGCTTGGGGCTGCCGGGTTGTGGGGTGGATCGACCGTGATGGGAAGGTACCTGCTCTCCGATCTTCCGTTTGAGACGGTCACGGCCCTCCGGTTCATCGTTGCGCTGCCGTTGCTGCTGGCATTCGTCTGGGGGAGCAACTGGGGCACGATGGTCCATCACGCGATGAGCCCGGCCGTCCTGCTGAACCTGGTGTTTCAGGCGCTGCTGCCGAGTCTGGTCAGCCTGCTGCTCTACTACTACGGCCTGCGGCAGACGAAGGCGTCCTACGCGACGATTGCAGAGCTGGCCTTTCCCGCGTGTGGCTTACTGCTGAACTGGTTGGTCTTGCACCAGGCTGTCACGGTGTGGCAGTTCATCGGCTTCGCCGTCATTTGGGTCTGTGTGGCGCAGATTGCCCGGGTAGACGTAAAGCGGCCAGAACAGGCGGTGTCGGTGGCGTAAGCGAGGTAGCATGTGTGAATGAGACCTGAGTGCCATCGCAATAACACAAAAAAGGATGCCTTGATGCTGATGGGCATCCTTTTTTGGTGGTGCCTGACCCACGAGCGAGCGTGTCAGGCGGTTCTATTGGAACGTTGTTCGGCAGTTGGTTGATGCCTGTGCAGTCTCGACAATGGTTTTGCGAAGATTTTTCCATTGATTCAGACCATAAAACTGGACAAGCGCTAAACAAAATGGGTGGGTTTCCTCTGAATGGTTGTTACCAATGAATATAACCAATGTTAACATTTATTACAGTATTTGTTTCATGACAAGTGACATCACGCCGTGCTATTTTTCTCTCGCTTACTAATTTTCTAGCATACATATTAGGAGGAACGAGCACGGATGAAACGTGTATTGGCTCAAGTAGGCGCCATCACAATTGTATTGGGCGCCAGCATTCCCCACGTGACTGCTGCCACCACGAGTTACGTATCGGCACCGAAGACATGGACAGTCAAAAACGGGGATACGCTCTGGAAGATTTCTCAAAGAACCGGTGTCCCTATGAAAGCAATCGAGCAATACAATCGTATCAGCAAACCAAACACGCTAAAGATTGGGCAAGTGATTAAAATTCCACGTATTTGGACTGTGAAGTCTGGTGATTCCCTGTGGAAAATCTCAAAAGCCACGGGTGTATCCGTTCAAAGTATCGCAAAAGCAAATGGTATCAAAAACACGGCTTCCGTCAATGTAGGTACTGTGTTGATTATCCCCAGTTCCTCGTTACCAAGTACCACATCAGCTAATAAGAAGGCACCTTCATCAACTACTTCCGCCTCAGCGACCACAACGTCGAGCCGCACAGCATCTTCGACGATGGCAACTCAGTCTACAACTGCGAAATCCAGTTCTGCAGTTACCCAGTGGGTTGTAAAGTCTGGAGATACCTTGTGGATCATTTCTCAGCAAACCGGGGTCTCTGAGCAAACCTTGATTCAGGCTAACCATCTGAGTAACCCAAATGTGCTCACCGTCGGTCAAGTGTTGAAAATACCAGCGGCGTCCATTGCCTCAACGTCCACCAGTTCACAAACTACTGGTTCAACAACTACAGGTACAACGACCACGGGTACAACGACCACGGGTACAACGACCACGGGTACAACAACAACGGGTACAACAACTACGGGTACAACAACTACGGGTACAACGACCAGCACGCTGCCGATCATTTACGCGTGGGCGGACTACACTTCGTCCATTAACGATGCCATGGCTCACAGTTCAATCACAGATATCGGCAACGACAACTACGTGTTTAACTTCAAAGGAAGTGTTACCGATGGTACTCCGGGTTCAAACAACGTAACCAACTTGACCAATTACGGAAAAAGTAAAAACGTGAACGTGTACGCTACCGTGTCAAACTGGGATGCTCAAATGGGGAACTTTAACGCGACCCTCGCAAGCACGGTATTGAACTCATCGAGTTTGAGGGCAACTTTGGAACAGAACTTGGTCAATATTGCAACGAAAGATGGCTACACAGGCATTGATCTTGATATTGAGCAAGTGAAGCCGAGTGACCAAACTGTTTTCACCGACTTCGTGGACGAGTTGGGTACTCAGCTTCACGCAATTGGAAAGAAGCTGTTGGTTTCAATTCCGGGAGACACTGGCGAGTCGTGGTACAGTGGATACAATCTTCGTGCCATCGGGCAAGCCGCAGACCTTGTTCCTGTAATGACGTATGACTACAACTGGGCGGGAAGTACTGCAGGACCGATTGCCCCGCTCCCGTGGGACGAACAGGTTCTCAAGTATGTGACCTCCCAAATTCCAGCGAACAAAGTGCTGCTCGGTATCGGTACATATGGATATGATTGGTATACAGGGGATAACAATTACGCCAAAACGCTGACACTCAGTCAGATTGATACCCTGATCCAAAATGCCAATCTAACACCGAGCTGGGACAGTGCGGATTCCGTTCCGTATTTGAAATATACCGATTCAAACCATGTGACGCATACGATTTACTACGAGAACCAGGCAAGTATTCAAGACAAATTAGCCCTTGCCAAGGAATATGGAGTAGCCGGTATTGCCTTTTGGAAAGCCGGATTTGAAGACACCGCATTTTGGAATACCATAACCCAAAACAAGTAATGGTTGACCCAGTTCAGTTGTAGCGCTCTAAGCCACGGGTACAAAAAGCCGATCCGCTATGGATCGGCGACTTTGTTATTGTCGCGAAACCCACGAACCACATCGCATTGCCACCGACGATAGCCTCAATTTCCCATACTCACCCGTTCCTACCATTCAAACGAACATGGATATCGCACTGTAGAGGAGCAGCATACCCATGACCATATTGAAAGGGGTTTGGTATCTCGAGAGGAATCTTTGAAATACAGCACCAAATGCTGCCCAACAAGAAGTCGCTAGAAAGACCACGAATGCAAGAAACAGCGAGAAGAGGATGAAACTAAGGTCCGATTTGTAAAATGGAACGATAAATGTCGATATCACCGTGATTCCGTAAATCAATGCCTTTGGATTGATGAACTGTAGGATGAGCCCTGAGAAAAACGTATTGGATTTCTTTTCATCATCATGTTCCATATTCGGTTTGCTTTTCATGATTTTGAAGGCGAGATACAGCATGTAAGCCGAGCCCAAGATAGTCATCACGAGTTCAATCTTGGGTATGAAACTGAATAAGAGCAGGTTGAAATAGCAGCTCAACAGCATAATCACGAAGGAGCCCGCAGATACACCAAGGACGAATTTCAGCGTTTTGAAAAACCCGTACTTATTGGCGTTCGCCATGGACATGATGTTATTCGGTCCAGGGGTGAAGGTCGTCACAAAGACGTAAGACAGAAACGGGACGATATGCATGGGCCACAGCCTCCATTGTGATACGTTATAACTAATCATTTGTGCGTTTTAACGTCTGTACGTTTTGATTATATATTTGTGCGTTATGATATACAAGAGAGGTGTATGTTGTGGAAAACATTAATGAGGTGCTTGGGCACAACTTAAGGGCTTTTCGAGAAGAAAAGAAACTCAGTTTGGATAAAGTGGCTGAACTAACAGGGGTCAGTAAGGCAATGCTCGGACAAATTGAGCGTGGCGAATCGAGTCCAACGATAACAACCGTATGGAAAATAGCGAACGGATTGAAAATTTCCTTTACCTCATTGCTTCAAAAGCCACAAATTGATACAGTTCTGGTTTCAAAGAATGAGGTCCAACCACTGCTTGAGGATGAGGGGAGATATCGTCTTTACCCGTTTTTTACTGTTGAAGCGGATCGACGCTTTGAAGTGTACTCCGTTGAGATGGATAAAGGTGCTCTTCTTCATGCTGAACCTCACATGGAAGGATCACAGGAGTTTGTAACGGTGTTTGATGGGGAATTAACCATCAGCATCAATGACCATCAATATATAGTGAAAAATGGAGATTCGATTCGCTTTCGTGCCGACGTCCCCCATGCTTATCACAATACTGGCGATTCTTTGGTACGCGTGAGTATGGTGATTTACTATCCTGCATGATCCTACAAGCGGCCCCGCCAGGGTGGGCGGGGCCGACTGAATCGTTGCTTTCATTGACTGCTAGGCTGTCAAGGGAAGCTGTTAGTCCGTGGATGGGCGTACGCCACGGCTCTGCTTGTTGAGTTTGAGTAGAGCGCACAGTTGCTGAGTGGATTCACGACACAGTGTTACTGGTTCTAGAAGTGCTGTTGGTACTAGAAGCGTTACTGGTTCCAGAAGTTTTACTGGCTCCAGAACCGCTATTGGTTTTAGAAGTGCTATTGGTTTTAGAAGTGCTATTGGTTTTAGAAGTGCTATTGGTTCCAGAAGCGCTATTGGTTTTAGAAGTACTACTGTTTCCGGAAGCGCCATGGGTTTTAGAAGTGCTATTCGTTCCAGATGCACTATGTGTTGTAGAAGTGCTATTTGTTTTGGAAGCGCTATTGGTTCCAGAAGTACTACTTGTTCCCGAAGCGCTATGCGCCCCAGAAGTGCCATTGGTTTTAGACGCACTGCTGGCACCAGAAGAAGCTGAACCCACCTGCGCGGGCGATACATAGTGTCCGGTGACTGTAACCAGCGTGCCATAGTTCACTAGTGACCACACGGTTTGCGCAGCATTCACAGGCAATTCCACACAACCGACGCTCTGTGGGAAACCATACTGGCTACGATTGAACCCGTGGATTGCGTCACTACCATTAAAATAGTTCACGTACGGTACGCCGGGATCACGATAGTGTGTTCCATCGGGATTCGTTCCCGTCATTGTCTGCGACTGATACCGGAGGTAGATGGCGAAGGTTCCATTCGGAGTGGGGGCCTGTTGTACACCGGTGTTGCAGATGGATGTGTAAACCCAACGCCCTGCTTGCCATACCTGAAGTTTCTCAGGTGCCGGATTCTCGGTCACCAGAACATATGTATACGGATACACATTCTGCTTTGCGTTATTGGCCAGAATGGCCCGCCAAACCTGTGGGCTCACCGTACCGTCAATCGGAAGGCCGTACTGATACTCCACAGCCATCACGGCTCCACGCGTGATTTCTGTAAACGCGTCCGGTATCCACTCATTTTTCAATTCGGCCGGTGTGTTTGGATACCGCCATTCAAATTGAACGCTGGGTGGATGGTTCAGGTTGTTCAACGAGATGAGCGGCGTGGCGTCACCTGAGATTTTCACTGGCAGATATCCCAACTCCGCCAGGCGTTCGTTCAGTGCCAGCACCTCAGGTCCTGTCGCTCCCATACCGAACGATGGATACGTCGGTCCACTACTTTTTTTCACCTTCTCTGACGCGGACCCCATTTTTTTGGACATGCCCGGATCTTTGGTCGGTTGCGCAGCGGATTGCTCATGTGGGAACATTTTGCCCCAAAAAGCCGCCGTGGAGCCCGCGAACGCGACTCCAAGCACTATTACCGTTCCACTGATAATGACCCCTTTTGCTCGCATGTTTCATCCACCCCACACTCGCACAGCCTATGTTTTAGGCTTGTTCTATCTTTGTATGCCAACGCTATTGAAATTTTGCCTAACGTAACATGACGTATGACACACGTCAACGCACGCTTCGCGAGCTGTTTATACGTATAAGACGACCCAAGGCGTGATCCTGTTTCAACTCATCACAGAGGATCCGCAGCAGCGGCGGATGTATGGAGTTAAATATCTCGCATTTTCTGTCCGGCCATTCCATGTGAAATCGTCTGAAAATAAAGTACCACAGTGATTACGCTGTGTCTAAACCACATTTGATATTGCATAGTCATCGATACGGGGCATTGTACCTCTATTGGGCGTATGCGACACAAGGAGTTGCCAACGAATCGGAATTTTAAGCGGTGACATCACCACAAAATTCGGCGACAATAGGGGAAAAGTTGCGTCACCAAGTTGAGGAGGTAGTGCTCGTGATTTTGGTAACCGGTGCGACAGGTAACGTGGGCCGTGAAATCGTAAAGGAACTCCACCGTGCAGGGCATCAAATCCGTGTTGTAAGTCGGAACCCGGCGAAAGCTTCATTTCCTCCCGACGTCGAAGTGATGGCAGGGGACTTGACCGACCCGGCCATCATGAAAGCCGCGTTGGATGGAATTCAGAAAGTGTTTTTGATACGAGTCCCGGGCAGTGAAACGTTCCCCCAAATCGCGAAACAGAGCGGGGTTGAGCACATTGTCTTTCTCTCTTCCAGTGCCATCGAGGCACGAACAGAGAATGCCATCGGTCGCATGCACCTACAGACGGAAGAGTTGATTCGCCAATCCAATATCCAATGGACATTTTTGAGACCAGGGGCGTTTATGTCCAACGCGTTGCAGTGGGCCCCGGCGATACGGTCCGAAGGGGTTGTGAGAGCGCCATTTGGTGATGTGCGAACGGCCCCTATCCATCCACGGGATATTGCTGCCGTGGCGGTGAAAGCACTTGTATCTTCAGGACACGAGGGTAAGATTTATACCTTGACCGGACCTGAGGTGCTCACCCCGGTTGAACAGGTTCAAACGATTGGTGAGGTACTTGGCAAACAGATTACGTTTGAGGAGATTCCTGAAACGGTGGCTCGGGAGCACATGAAGCGCTTTGCGCCAGTAGACATCGTGGATGCGATATTTCAACTCATGAGGGAGGCGACCAACCATCCTGCCACGGTGTTACCTACCGTGGAGGAGGTAACTGGGCAAGCGGCCCGTGGCTTCAAACAGTGGGTTATCGACAACGCGGATGCTTTTCGTTGATACGAAAGACCTTTTTGACCATTCAATTCTGTGTAGGCAAGGTGATGTGAATTCATGAATGCCCACTGGCAGGGGATGGGACTCGGACATGGTGCTGGAGGGGGCGGGACAGGCGGCGGTCAGCGGTGGAAAATGCGCGAATTGGCCAGTCAAGAACATTTGGACAAGGCCATTATCCAGCGTGCTCTAAAAGCGTTTGTCCCGTATTGGCCGCATGCCATCCTGGTTACGCTGGTGATTGTGGTGACCTCCGTGGGCGGTGTCATCCCGGCGTGGTTAACCCAGAGAATCATTGACGATGGGATTACAAAAGGGCGGTTCTCCGTCGTCATTTGGCTCACCATCACCCTCGTTCTTACAGCGATTGCCACTGGGTTGCTCAGCGTGTGGCAAAACTGGCTCTCCAACGTCATTGCGCAGAATGTCATGGCGGATTACCGGCTCGCTTTGTTCCGTCACCTGCAGCGGCAAACCGTACAATTCTTTGCGTCACGCCAGGCGGGTGACCTTGTCTCGAGAGTGATGAACGACGTGACCGCCATCCAAAGTGTCATCACAACCACATTGGTGGGATTCGTGAGTAACTCACTCACCATTTGTACGACGCTGGTGCTGATGTTCGGCATGAATTGGAAGATGTCTCTCCTCGCCATGATTGTCGTGCCGGGGTTTGTATTCCCAACGCAAAGAGTTGGGAAAACGCGCCAAAAACTACAAGCCGAGATTCAAGAGTGGCTCTCAAAAATGACCGTTCAGCTGAGTGAAACACTCGGTGTGAGCGGCGCATTGTTGATTCGAATCTTTAACCATGAACCACACGAAGAAAAACAATTTTCGGATGCAAACCGCACATTGCGTGACTTGCAAGTCCGGCAAACTCTGGTTGGACGATGGCTATTCATGTGGTTAGGGATGTTTTCGTCTATCGGCCCAGCTTTGTTGTGGGGATATGGTGGATGGTTGGTCATTCACCATCAGATTGGGCTCGGGGTGATTGTCGCCTTCACCACACTGCTGTCACGGCTGTATGGCCCACTCAGCCAACTCGCACAGTTACATGTCAGCGTGTTGTCGTCCATTGCATTGTTTCGACGCATTTTCTTGTTGTTGGATTTGAAACCAGAGGTGGAGGACGGTCCCACAACCATTCCCCCCAGCAGCGTTCAAGGCCGCATCAGCCTTGAGGGTGTTTCGTTTTCATACAACACGGAGGCCCATCCAGAAGAGCGCAAGGTGGCTCTACAGGACATCGATTTGACCGTGGAACCTGGGCAAACGGTAGCCATCGTGGGGCCGAGCGGGGCCGGAAAGACGACGTTGCTAAACTTGATTCCTCGCTTTTCAGATCCAACCTCTGGCCGCATCCTGTTGGATGGCATGGACTGTAGAACACTGACCCTGAAGTCATTGCGAGGACAAATGGGACTCGTACCCCAAGACCCGTTCTTCTTTCACGATACCGTGTTTAACAATCTGCTTTTAGCCAACGAAAATGCCACGCAAGAAGACATGGAGAAGGCCTGCCGAGCTGCGCAGATTCACGAAACTATCGCTGCCTTGCCGCAGGGATACCATACCATCGTCGGAGAGCGGGGGTACCGACTCTCCGGTGGAGAACGGCAGCGACTTGCGATAGCACGCGTACTGCTTCAAGGACCACGTATTGTCCTGTTGGACGAGGCGACCAGTGCCTTGGATACGGTGGTTGAACGGAAAATCCAAGATGCTCTCGCTGTTTTATTGGAGGGAAGAACGGCGATTGTCATTGCCCACCGTTTGTCCACTGTGCGTGCAGCTGACAAAATCGTTGTACTCGACAGAGGTCACATTGTGGCTATCGGTACGCACGAGACTTTGGTTGAGGAAAGTCCCTTATATCAAAAGTTGTACGAGACTCAATTCGGAATCGTATCGCACAGGTGACCTTCTCCGAGATTCAGACATCTTGGGATAAGCACGTGATAGCGTAAAAGGTCATTCAAATGAGTGAGCTTTCGCGTCCTCAAGGCTATATACGGGAACTCACAATCCCCAAAACCGTTGCGATGACGATGGTCACTATCCATAGAAAGATATTTAAAAGGTTGAATTCTCGATGTAAGGTTTCGATGGGTTCATTCAACGCGAGCCGCTTTGATAAACGTCTACTTTGCAATGTCACCGCGATAATTGAAAAAATGATTGTTAAGCCGCCGATTTGTGTCATAAGGACGACCCATAATGGTCGGGAATCACTGAGAGAGAGCAGCACACCGCCACTGATGAGCATTATCACTGCCCCAGTATTTCCGACAATCGTAATGGCTCTTTGCGCTTTGTTGAAGAGTTGCATTACTTCAGTCCCGATATTCACCTTTCGTAACGAAACCAGACAAATCGCCATAGCTACAAACGACCCCATCCAAATGGACAACCCAAACAAATGTAGGAACCAAAACAAATGCTTCAAGGTATCTCACTCCTTTGTTTCGCCATACAGCGATGCTCCGTCAAAGGCGCAATCGTAGCCGGAAATGACTTGGCTCGTGGCTCATTATAATCGAATAGGACGTGCCGGATAGCGTCAATGATGCTCTTTGCATGACTTGTCATGCTATGTTTGCAGATCATTCTCTGTTTAGACAAACATTTAGACAATGGATGGAGGGTGGCACTATAAGTAGGCGAGCTTGGCATATCGTAAATCTACCAAATTCGAGAAAGATACGTATATCTCAGTAGACTCCCGTGAAGACTGACTTCCATAAGGCTTGATTCGGGAGTGAGCGTCATGAAGCGAATCATGGGTGTTGGAATTGTTGCTGGGGCAGTAGCACTTTTGACGCATATCATACCAGCCATGGGTGGCACAAGTGGCGATGTGACGAAAGCGGAGGCACATTATCTTGAGACCAGCTTTGGGGCAACAGGCGCAACTGTGATAGGATACATGATTCACGATTACGGTACACTCAGTCATCAGTTTCTGTCCCAAACCGAATTGGCACACGTTTCGAGTGGAATCGCCAAGAACTTGGGTCTTAAAGGAACGAAGACTGAAGGAAGAAGTGTAAACGGGGAGAACGCCTACCAGATGACTGGGATTTGGGAAGGGAATACCACAGTATCTATCTTTCTCAGTAGTTTTCATATGACGGATGGTATGTCAGATGAAACAGACATCGTGATTCGAGCCAGTAATAATCAACACAGTATTCGCCGATTACCCGCGCAGATGAAGGAAATCGCCAATGCACTTCAAAACGTGCACGTCGTCCCACACTTGGATGCGTATATCACGGGGTTTACATCGAAAAAGCTTTCAGAACAGGAGACAGAAGACACCGTTTCACGGGCTTTTCAGTCGGTACATGCAGTGCGCACAGAAGGGCTGAACTCTGCGCTTGAAACCAGTATATCTGGATACTCTAGTGAAGCACCCGATTATATCACCTCAGGTGGTAGGAAGATAAATCTACAGGTGGCTCTTCATTGGGATGGTTACGACAAACGCACTAACGTAGTGGTCGGAACGCCCATTATTGTGGATCCATATTAAATGCAAGAGCCACCCCATAGGGATAGCAGGACGGCCCTGCCACACCCTGGCAGGGCCGTCTTCGGTAGATGCTTTACGCCTGTGCAGGCTCGACTTTTTTCCGGGGATCGGAAATTCTCATTTTGCCCAGGAAGAGCGTCAAGACGGTACCCAATAGCACAAAGACCAAGCCGAAGAGAAACACGCTGTGCAGCGAATCCACCAACGACGATTTGAGGATGGGCACAAACTGCTGGGCAAACACGGCCGGCATTTTCCGGAGCGCGTCTGGGTTCAACAAAGACGAATACAGTCCTTGTGCGTTGTTGTGAATCATGTTCTTAAACTGCTGGGTCATCGGGTTCGCAGGCATGTGACTGAACAGCGGCGCCGTTTTTTCGGTCAGCAGCGAACTCGATTTGGCATTCAAAACAGCACCCAGAATGGTCATGCCGAACGTACCGCCGATTTGTCGGAAGAACTGGCTGGACGATGTGACCACGCCCAGTTCAGACTTCGGAAAACTCTCCTGCAAAGCGATGGTCAGAACCGGGAAGACGAGGCCCATGCCGAGTCCAAGAACGATCATGTAAATGGCGACTGTTACGCCGGACGTATCCAAGCCGAGTGTGGACAGCAGAACGAACCCTGCCGCCATAATCAGCATACCCATGGCCAGCTGCAGCCGAACGCCGATTTTCATTACCAATTGCCCGCCGACAATACTGCAAAGCATCATGGAAATCATCATGGGCGTCATGGCGGTACCGGATGCCGAGGGACTGACGCCGATAATCCCTTGCAAGAACAGCGGAACAAACATGATGGATCCGAACATGCCAACGGCCATCAAAAAGCCAACGCCATTGATAATGGTAAACGCCTTGCTTTTAAACAGTCGCAACGGCAGGATGGGTTCTGCTGCTTTCGATTCCGCAAAGACAAATGCACTGAGCGATACCAGAGCCAAAGCAAACAGTCCGAGAATCTGCCAGGAGGACCAAGCGTAGTCCTTGCCGCCAAACGTCAACGCCAACAAAATGCTGACGACACCGACCACCATGGTCACAATGCCAGCGAAATCGAATTGAACCTTCCCTGTCCGGCTGTGACGGGGCAACCCCAGCGCAATTAAGATGACCGCAACAACCGCAATCGGCAGGTTAATATAGAATACCCATCTCCAATTCAGCGCATCGACAATCCACCCGCCGATTTGCGGACCCACCACCGACGAAAGACCGAAGATGGCGCCAAACACGCCTTGCCACTTTGCGCGCTGTTTACCAGTGAAGAGATCCCCGATGATAATCATGGCCATCGGCATCATGATTCCGCCGCCAATCCCCTGAAAGCCGCGGAACCAGATGAGCTGCGTCATGTCGTTCGCCATACCACACAATGCGGAACCTACCATAAAAATAAGCAACCCTGTGAGATAGACGACCTTTCTTCCGAGCAAGTCCGCCAACTTCCCTGCAATCGGAACGATGGTGGTCGATGTCAGCATGTAGGCGGTGGTGAGCCAGGTCATGAGGGACAGGCCACCGAGTTCACCGACAATCCGCGGCATCGCCGTTCCTACGATGGTTTGGTCCAGTGCCCCAAACAACATGGCAATGATGAGACCCGCGATAAGAAAGCCACGGTGTCGGACATGCACGCTGGACTGGTCTAGTACCAGTGTTTCTGATTGCGCCATTCTCTACTCCTCCATATCTTTCGATGTACACAAAATGGTCTTCACGTCCATGGACGCTGAAACACTTGCGACTTTTTCCAAAGTGGTCAGAAATGACTCCAATTCGTCCGGGATCAGTTGGCATAGACAATGCTGGACAACGCGTTTGCGCATGTTCATCACCGCATCGAGTGCCTGCTCACCGGCCTCCGTCAATTCGACGATGACCACGCGACGGTCTTCACGGTCACGTGAACGGCTCACGTAGCCGTGGTTTTCCAGCCTATCCAGCATCACCGTAACCGCACTCGGATTCACCTCCATTTTTTCAGACAGAGAGGACACGGTGCAGTGATCCTGTTCGCGAATGAAATACATCATGAAGCACTGGCCCGGTGTGAGATCCGTTTGTGCGCGCTTGATGAGTTCTGGCCCCAAATTGTGCATGGTCGTGTGTAACGCTCGCTCGAAGCGTTCCGTCCATGCGTCCAGCGGATTGGACATTTCGCATACCTTCTTTGAACGGGACAAAATTTAATGTGTGCAATGTTTTAGTAAATGAACGTTTATACAATATAACCAAAGCGGGTGGAGAGTCAAGAGGGAAATGTGGTCGTGTTCACGACAAGACAGAAAGTGTGAATGCAATACCTATCTTATAAGTTGGAAGATATTCTGAAATTCACGTGCACTGTCGACAGCAGTCGACACATAAGTACATATCCGATGGATTAGAATGTAAGGAATCCAGGTGTCGAGACTGCGTGCACATGTACCCGTCCGGTACATCAGAGTTGGGAGGTGCGCGTTTGAGTACAGTCGTATATTACCTATTTTGTGAGGCGTGCGGAGGGGATACCGCAGCGTATGATCTGGTGACCGTATGCCCATACTGTCACACGAAGAAGCGTATGCGCGTGATTTCAAATTCACAAGAAGAGACGAACGCTTCAAGTATCCAAGCCCAATTGGAAGCTGTACGGGCGAACTGGATGTCCCAAAAGCGCAGATGGAAAAGAGCGTCAAAATCCAAGCGCGGCCTTCGGTGACGGCGGCGAGGCGCAGATGAACAGAACCAGTGGGAAGGTGAGCGAACGCTCACCTTTTTCGATGGAACAGGTTCCCGAACAAAGAACGCCTTGGTTGCGAGATGGCGATTTCAGAAACCGGTTGGTTCTCCCAGATGGCGTTTGCGTTTTGTATCAGTTGGTCCACCACTTGATGTCCGTACTTATCCGCAATGGCACCATACGCCTCGAGGAGACCCGGTGGTCGTAACGAGCAGTCGTGCGCATCGGATGCAATCACGGCTGCTTGACCATTCTCCAGAATGCGCCAAGCCAGCCTTTCCGCCATCCGTGACGGACCACGGCCATGAAAACAGTGCGCCGTGAGTTGCATGATGGCCCCTCTCTCCATCAGCTCATCCACCAGTCCAGGCGATTTTTGGACAGCAATATTCCGCTCCGGGTGGGCGACAATGGGGACCAATTGACGAACAACCAGTTCGTGCATCAGGTCGAGTGCTCGGGTGGAAATCCTGTCACTCCGAAACTCGACAAGTACGTACCTCGTGTTCCCCAGCGTGGGAACTCGATCCGCCAGAATCACTTCCTTTAACGCGGAGGACAAACGGACCTCCGCCCCCGGCGCCATCTCGATGGGCAGAGAACCGTGACTTGCGACGAGACTATAGGCCTCTTCCAGGCTCTCCCGCGTCACCTCAAAATGGGGGCTACAAAAATGCGATGTACAGAATACACGGTCAGTGCCGAGCCTCGAGAACGAGGCCATCAGTTCTTCTGCATCTTCCATCGTGTCCGGGCCATCGTCGATGCCTGGCAGAATGTGCGCATGAATGTCCGTGATCAAGGAAGTCATTCAATCACCTGTAAGGGAAGTAAAAGTTTATGTATAGCCTCATTCATTTTATCAACTCTCCTTATCTACTGCATTCGTGTTTACGCTCAAAACACGTCTTCCGGGAGAAACAAAAAAGCAAGTGCCTCTAAGAGATTCATCGCCGCACAAACATGCGCTGCAAAACTGGGGAAGTATTGTTCAGAAGACGTAAGCCCGTAGTTCGTGCTATTCATCGTCAAGCCGTTATCGGCAGCCTACGTCCCTAAACCTTTAAACTCTGTATTGACATACTCGAAATATGATGAAAAATAGAAGAAGATTCGAATACATACGAAGGACGTCCGAGTGTCGTCCTATTTGCGAGAAAGCGATTTCACTTTTTAACAATGGAGGTAAGGAACGTGAGAGTAGCATACCGGGTATTATCGAAAAAGTTTGTGTCGCGATTAACCGTTGCCAGTCTCCTGGCGGCTTCGGGGGCAGGAGCAACCGGAATCATCAACACGCCTTTGGTTGCGCAAGCGGCGCAAACCCAGGTTGATGCGAACGTCCAAAGTCTTGTTAAGGATTTGAGCACTCTTCGAACGGAATTGGTGGTTACGGGCGGCGCACAAGCTGTACAAGAAGCGCATGTTCGCGCCCAAAGTGTTGACTGGAACAAGGTGATCTTTGGGACGGACCAACCGACCCAACCGAACGCAGCACTTACAGTGAAAATGGTTCGGGACTTCGTCAACCTGGTTTACCAAAGTAACACCACAACCACGGCTTCGGACATCCAGGCATTCATCAGTGATTTGAAACAGGTAAACCCATCTGTTACGAGCAAAGACGTCTACCACCTCTATCAATCTGTCAAAGGGAACTTCCTGACTGGACTTCTAACAGACAACACCGATTCGATGACGACGATTACACAGCGGTCCATCGAAGAAGCCGTTATCGCAAATCCGGTGTTTGTTGACGTATTCTCGAAACTTGGCCTCTCGCCCCAGCAACTGCAAACTTTGAAGACTTCCGTGGTACAAGCGGTGGATCCGGATCTCCACGCCAGCCGCGCCGTGTTTGCGGCCTTCGCTGCTTACGCAGGCAGCTTCGCTGCGACGCCAGGCCCGAGTGCTGTGCCCACCGGCGCATCCGTGCAGTACGCTTTGATTATCAAAGGAACGGCTGGAGTTCCGGGATTAGAAGGTAAGAAGCTGACGAACTTTGATTGGAGCAGCAGCAACACATCCGTTGCCTCCATCAACAGCCACGGTGTCTTGAAAGCGCTGAAGCCCGGCACTGTCACCATTACTGCAAAGGCCCATGGGTATATCGTGACCCGTTTCTCCGTCACAGTAAAGAATACCGATAAAAATCACCGAAATATCTCAGTGAACGGGCTGTACAAGATGACCGTTCCGGCCATTGTGCACAACAACACAACGTATGTGCCGATTTGGTATGTATCGCAGGCGCTCGAATCCCTTGGTTTCACGTACAAATGGGACGGTAGCCATTGGTCGTTAAAGACGCCGAGTTCGATTCATCCAAATCTGTATCATGTCAATCCTGGACGCGGTAGCATGGAAATTTCTCTGAACGGAACTGCCGTGTATCGAGTGAACGGGATTGTAGCGCTGGACAGCGGGCATAAAACGACGTTCATGCCGATTTGGTATGTTATGCAAGTGCTTGACCGGTGTGGCTTTTCAAACAGTTGGGACGGAACAAACTGGAACATTAGCGGACCGCATGCAATTCCCCAACCTCCCAAAATGAACTGGCCCACATTACAGCTTGGGTCCCGTGGCTCGGCCGTAGTACAGCTGCAGAAGGACCTTCATATTCAGGCGGACGGTGTATTCGGTCCCGGGACGTTATCAGCTGTGAAACACTTCCAGGCCACGCACGGTTTAGTTGCTGACGGAGTCGTAGGTCCGGCAACTTGGGCGGCATTGGAGAAATAAGGATGTCATATTGCGCGATGATTTGTCCCTATGTAGTGACTGCTTAGGGTAGGCACAACGTGGTGGAAAGAGGAGGGAATCCCTCCTCTTTCCTTTAAAAAGGATAGGCCTTCCGGAAACACATTGGAAGATGGAGGGGGTCAGTGTATCTAGTACACTGACGGAATGAACTGGAACTTGATTACCAATCAATCTTGTAAGGCACGGGGGCGGTGCGATTCGTGATTTCCCCTTTTTATAAACGCAAAAGGAGACCGACCATGAAAAAGTGGATCATCGGCTCAGCTATAGGGGTAGTTGTGATAGTGAGCGGAGGTGCGTGGTATGCGTACCATACCGTTCAGGAGAAAATTGGGGAACAAGTGGTGACGATATTAAAGGACTCTGCGACTCAAAACGAAATTAACAAGATCACTGCGAATCTTCCACAGAACGTGGACTCCTCCGTAAAGAATGTGGACACCTCGATGCAGACCTCCATATCCAATGCAGTGACAAGGAATAGCTCCATATCAAAGGTAATTACTAGGAATCACTCCATTTCCAATGGAATTCCAAGCGATTTTTCTGGAGTTGGAGGCAGAAATGCTGCCGGTAGAGTTCAAGGCACTGGCTCGGCGAAGTCCACGAGTGGCAACAACGATTCTAACGAATCCATACCGATATTCACCAGCCGTGCGCAGATTATCGCTTACGCTGAAAGCCATTTTACACAGAGCGAGATCCTGCACTATCTGGAACTGTACGAGCGCAGAGGGAGTTTGACGAAGGCAGAGAAGGATGAAATCAAACGGGAAATTCTATCACATTTTACACCCGCAGAGATTCAAGCGATGGCGGCTGCATTGAAGAAGTATCCGTAAAGGAAACACCTTGCAGATGTGTGTCACTAGAACAATATAAGTGCTCCATAGAACGCGCAAATGAAGATCTAAAAAAATGTGCTAATATCCGTTAATATGAGGTCAAAAACATATCACATAAAAGTATAAAAGGGCCAAATCGTAGAAAAGCGGCAACGCAAAGCTTCAGGGGCTATGTGGGAGTTGTATCAGGTCAGAGCTGCTAGACAGAAGCCTATATAGCTTTTATGTGGGAGTAGGGGTGTACTATGAATGTGGTGTGTTTGTGGGTTTTATGTTTGGAATGTTTATCATGGCGATGCTCTTCGTGAGTCGCGACGATGAAAGAATCCAATTCCAAAGGCAATTAAGTCAATAATCAAAGGGGTGTCCAAAAGCCATGGTAAGATGGCTTTTGGACACCCCTTCTAAGTTCGCGCAGAACTCGTTCAATGTTAAGATGTAATTGAATTGCATGTGAGGAGGTACGTATGTCCGATAAGACATTCAACACAGAACATGGACCCAATCAACCAGACAGTACCTCGGCCAGTGACACGATAAACAAAAATAACTCCACGGGGCGTCTAGGGACAAAAGCTCGGTCTGAAAGGCGCCGCAGCCGGAAACGTGTTTGGTTGTATGCCATTTCCGGTCTTTTACTTGCCGGAATTGCGGCTGCAGGCATTGGATACTATGAGGTGCGTCCTCAGCAACACTTTAAGCACAACAACATCCCTGTGCTCGCTACTCCGACGAACGGTTCTTCGGCGGTTCCTCACGACGGGGAATTTAACGTGTTGTTGTTGGGCATTGATGCACGGGCCAAGGATCAAGCTTCCCGTACGGACTCCATCATGATTGTGCACGTGAACCTGAACAAACGAGACTATGAAGCCATCAGCATTCCTCGGGATACCATGGTGTATTTGCCGGGATACGGGAACACGAAGATTACACATGCGAACTACATGGGAGAGCTGAAAGGCGGGTTATCCCAGGGAACGAAGGATGCTATCCAAGCCATCAGTAATCTGACTGGCTTACAGATTAACTACTACGCAGAAACAGATTACTGGGGTCTGCAAGACATCGTAGATACCTTGGGTGGTATCACAGTCGATGTACCGTTTGACGTCAAACTGACACATCCCTGGTACCCTGAGGACAACGGTAAGGTGATTAAGAAGGGCGAGCAGTTCCTGGATGGCAAGATGGTCACGGAACTTGTCCACGAGCGGTATTCGCTGCCCAATGGGGAGTTTGACCGCCAGCGCTTACAGGAAGTCGTGCTGATGGGAATCGCGAAGGAAGTCTTTAAGCCAGCAAATATCCCGCATATCCCGCAGGTCATCCATGAAATGTCAAAGTACCTGGTGACGACGAATCTATCCCAGGAGGATATGCTCAGCTTGGGGCTCGGAGTGAAAGGGTTCCAACCGGATCAGGTGCACTATTATCAGGTTCCTGGACACGCCGCCATGGAAATGGATCCGATTGTCAAACAAAAGCTATACTACTGGATTGCGGACAAGGACAAGCTGTCCTCCATCATTCAGGAACACTTTCTCAATTGAGCGGTTTACCGAACGAGGGCACATTCAAAGCGTCGTGTTTCGTCAAAAAAGGAAGGGGAGAAGATCCCCTTCCTTTAACATGATGCCGTGGTTATTCCACGTCTTCGTAATCCACAATTGCTCCAAGTACCGGCAACCCCAAGTACCTTGTCACGTCTTCCTCGGTTCGCAGACGATTGTCCAGATACTCCAGCAAGAACGCAATACCCACACTCACCATTAATCCCAGGATAAACGCGATGGCAATGTTCAGCTTCTTGTTGGGTTTCACCGGTGAAGGGTTGGAAACCACCTCCGCCGGGTCTACAACCTGTACGTTTTTGACGTCCATGAGCGTCTCGGCCTTGCTCTGGAATACGGAAGCCAGCGCATTGGCAATACGGGCTGCTTCGGCCTGACTACCGTCAACCACTTTCACATCGATGACCTGCGACTGATTCGGTGACGACACAGTAATCATTGCGTCAAGTTGCTTGACGGTATACGGGAGATTCAGGTTGTCAATGACAGCCTGCTCAATGGTTCTGCTCTTAATAATGTTGCTGTATGTCGTTACAAGGGCTTGGTTGGCCATAATGGTCTGATACTGGAGTGACAGATTGCTGTCTGCCTTTTGGTTGACCAAAAGCGTCGTATCGGCCTCGTACTGCGGCTTGAGTACGAAGAACGACAACACGCCGCTGACGATTGCAGCGATGATTGGAATCGAAATGACGAGAATCCACCGCTTGCGTATGATGTTCCAATATTGTCTGAGTTCTAGTTCTTCCATATCGGCACCTCTTCGATGTTACACACTCGCAGGTTCGCCCGAGCTGTAGTAGTTGTAGTAATAGTACTCTCCGGCCACCTTCTTTTCCAACCGATTCAAGACCACACCGAGAATCCTCGCGTTCACCTGTTGGAGCGCCAGAGTCGCCTTCTTGGCATGCGCCCGATTTGTTTTCTTCGCATCTACGACGAACACAACCCCATCGGCACTGCGAGAGATCATTAACCCATCTGCGACAGACAAAATGGGTGGACTGTCCACAATAACTACGTCATATTTTTCTTTGCATGACAGGATGAAGTCGGAGAACATCTTACTTGCCAACATCTCATATGGGTTTGGTGGGATGGGGCCGCTGGGAAGTACCATCAGTCCAGGTGTTTGAGACTCAACAACGCATTCTTCGAATGACCTTTCCTTAATCAGAACAGAAGTCAGTCCATAGAGGTTTGAAACCTGGAACCTCTGATGAACCTGGGGTTTTCTCATATCAGCGTCAATCAAAAGGACGCGCTTACCGGCCTGAGCCGAAACGACAGCGATATTGCAGGCGGTCGCGGTCTTTCCTTCAGACGGTAGAGAACTCGTCACAAGGATGACGCGGACGTCTCCGTCCACACTCGCAAACTGAACATTGGTACGCACTGTCCGATAGGCCTCAGTGATTGGTGAACGTGGATTGGTCTGGGCAATAGGACGCGGGTTTCGGTTGGATAAAGCCATAAAAACACCCTCTTCACACAATGTGGGCACAAGTTGACTTGCTAGAATTCGACGTGAATATACAAAATCCTTTTTCGGTGTTGTAAAAATCCTTTATCGGTATTGTAAAATTTCTCCCTTGAACACGTTAAAGCAGCGTGTAAAATAATATTTGTTTCTGTGCATAAATGGATGTGGTACCATTGGCTTCGAGGGGCGAAATACTTCGACATAAGAACATTAGGACCGGTACATAACGGGCTCATTCGGAGACAAATCTTCGACACAGTCGAGGACAGATGAATCCGATGCTGAGGATGCGATGGTTCAAACTATTACGAGCATTACGCCGTAATAACGGGGAGCGACCCATTGTATTCTTGGTTTCGGTTCTATTTATAGTTGAATACTGATACGGGGTAGTGGGACAAGGGTTATGGAGCAAGCAAAAGTCAATGCAAGGCTGATGGGGTTGTTAGTTGATGTAGTCACAATAGTCCTTGTTTTCGTGCTGATCTATTATGTTTGTTACGCAATCTACGGCCATACGGTGTTCGTGAAAGACACCGCCATGTACTACGAAGCATTGGTGTTGCTTTCGTGGTTATCCGCGTTGTTGTTTGCTGCGGAGTACCCAGTACGCAGACTTACAAGCTTTCGTCAGGACTTATACATCGTTTTACGGGTGAACGCATTAGGACTCCTCATATTTGGCGCTGCATCCTTCATCCTCAAGGCGCACAGCTTGAGTCGCTTGTTCGTCGCGCTTTTTCTGGTGTCCATTGTGCTGTGTATGTCCCTAAATCGCATCGTCGTTCGCTGGATGCTCGCGACGTTACGGGGATCTGGATGGGACTCACGTACACGACTGATTGTTGGCGACGGTTCTCTTGCCAATACGTATCTATCCAAAATCGAAGAATACCCCGGAACCGGAATTCGCGTACTTGGATTCGTGAGGGCTGGGAAACTAGCAAACGGATTGGCTGCGCCGTGTCTAGGTGATATCTCCAACTTTCGGGATATTCTCGCAAAGCACCCTGTAGATGGTGTTGTAGTCGCTTTGCCCATCACGGATCCTCTCGTTCAACAGGTAGTTGACGAGTGTAAACTGCAAGGTGTATCTGTGGAAATCTTGCTGGACGAGTTCTCGTCACTAATTAATTCGAGCCGACTCGTGCACGGAATGGGGGTTCCCCGGCTGTTTATTTCTAGTATTCCTCACACCAATGTTGCATTGGTGTGGAAGAGGCTTACGGACATCGTCATTAGTGCTTTGGCTCTCATTATTTGTCTACCTATCTTCGCTGCTATTGCCATAGCCATCAAGTTAGACGATGGTGGACCTGTGTTTTTTGCGCAAGTGCGCGTTGGCTTGCGGGGAAAGAAGTTCTTCATGTACAAATTTCGGAGCATGTGTGTTGACGCTGAAAAGAAGCGGAAGGAATTGCTTCATTTGAATGAGATGTCCGGGCCTGTGTTCAAGCTGAAGCATGATCCGCGTGTGACACGCGTTGGCAGATTCATTAGACGGACAAGCCTCGATGAGCTTCCACAGCTCTGGAATGTTCTTAAGGGGGAAATGAGCATAGTAGGGCCTCGGCCGCCTCTACCGTACGAGGTGGACGAATACGACTATGCACATCGTAGGCGACTTAGCGTGAAGCCAGGACTCACCTGCCTATGGCAAATTAGTGGACGTAACGATATTGACTTTGATAGATGGATGGACTTGGACATGGCGTACATAGACAATTGGTCGTATTTGAACGACTGGAAGATCATCGTCAAGACGATACCGGCCGTATTCAAGCGGACTGGGGCGAGTTAGGAAGTGAACGTTAACTTCTTTACCGCTCTCGGCTGTGGCACGACGAACACGTTGTTTTGATTGCGATAGGGGTGAGGATACATGATGGTACGTAAGGCAATCATCCCGGCTGCGGGTCTCGGTACGAGATTTTTGCCAGCAACGAAGGCGATGCCGAAGGAAATGTTACCTATAGTAGATAAACCGACGATTCAATACATCGTTGAGGAAGCGGTCGCCTCTGGCATTGAGGACATCATCATTGTTACCGGAAAAGGGAAGCGTTCGATTGAAGATCATTTTGATCGTGCCGTTGAACTTGAAGAATTGCTCGTGGAAAAGGGAAAAACAGATCTTCTGGACGAGATTGAAGCCATCACAAACATGGCGAACATCCACTTTATTAGGCAAAAAAAGCCGTTGGGTTTAGGTCACGCGGTCTGGAGTGCCCGCCGATTCATAGGTGATGAGCCTTTCGCCGTTCTGTTGGGGGACGACATTGTATGCAGTGAAGTTCCCTGCCTTCGTCAACTGCTTACCGTACACGAACGAACTGGAAAGTCTGTTATCGCTGTTCAAAATGTTCCTCTGGAAATGGTTTCTCGCTACGGTATTGTAGATCCAGTAACATTAGGACCGAGACTCTCGGAAGTGCGTGCTTTGGTGGAAAAACCAGATTCGTCAGTTGCCCCGTCAACTCTCGCAATAGCAGGTCGCTACGTTCTATCTCCATTAATCTTTGATTACCTGGAAAATGGTCATATAGGTGTCGGGGGAGAAATCCAACTGACCGATGCACTCAATGAATTAAACAACGTGGAAGGAATCCTGGCATACGAGTTTGAGGGGCGCCGTTATGATGTAGGTGAAAAACTCGGTTTTATACAGGCTACGTTGGAACTTGCGTTGGAAAATCCTAATCTGCGAGAGAGCCTCGAACAATTAATGGAAGGTTTACTAATGAGGGCGGGCGTAAGCTTGTGATGCAGTCATTCCATGCTAATGATGAGCGGGCGAAATACTACAGGGCAGACAGAACGTTTCGGGTCGTTCTGGTGCATGATTACCTGAATCAGTTGGGGGGAGCAGAGAAGGTCGTGGGTGTACTCCATGAGATGTTCCCAGAGGCTCCTGTGTATACCTCCATCGTTGATAGAAATCGTTTATGGTCCAACCTGGCTGACGCCGATATACGGCCCAGCTTCATGCAGCACATACCCTTGATTCGGAAGAAGTTCAAGTGGTTTTTCATGCTCTATCCCTTTGCTTTCAGGATGCTCAGAATCCCCGATTGTGATGTGGTGATATCGTCGAGCAGTGCATATGCGAAGGGCATAAAGCTGCCGAGACGTTCTCGACCTGTTCACATCTGCTACTGCCACACTCCCATGCGTTTTGCATGGAACTTTGAACAATACATTCGGAACGAGACGTCTTCCAAAATCCTTAAGATTCTTGCCCGATGCTTCGTCCCGGTTCTCAAGCAATGGGATAAGGCTACCTCGAAGCAAGTAGACCTGTTTATTGCTAATTCCCGAACGGTGCAGGAGCGGATTAAACGGGTTTATAACCGGGAAGCGATTGTCGTCCATCCGCCGGTTGATTTGCCTGAGCGTCTTGTACGAAATCCTGAACCGTATTTTTTGATTCTGTCACGCCTCGTCTCGTATAAACGGCTGGACTTGGCCGTAGAGGCCTGTACACGTGCAGGGTTGCCGCTGATTGTGATTGGGGACGGCCCAGACAGGGCTAGGTTACAGGCTTTGGCGGGTGATAACGTCAAATTTCTCGGCTTTCAGCCGCAGGATGTCATACTTGAACACCTGGCGCGGTGCAAAGCGCTCATTTTTCCTGGTGAAGAGGATTTTGGAATTACGCCTGTCGAGGCTCACGCGCAAGGACGGCCCGTAGTTGCCTATCGCGCCGGTGGTGCTCTAGATACCGTCATTGAAGGAGTCAATGGGCTGTTCTTCGAAAAGCAGTCACCAGAAGCGTTAATCGAGGCATTAATGAAAGTCGATAGCTATGATTGGGATCCAACGGTCATTAGACAAGCTGCAGAACGGTTTAGCCGGAGCCGGTTTGAAGAAAGAATGAAGCAACTATTATCGAGGGTTGTACTTGAAGGAAGAAAACGAATTGAATCGGTAGCTTTGCCGGCTGACATGCTTGAGAAGGGGATAACACAATGAATGTGCTCGTGATTGGAACAGGTTATGTGGGACTTGTGACCGGCCTTTGCTTTGCAAAGCTCGGGCACAAGGTGACCTGCGTGGACAAAGACTCGGATAAGATTGCGCGACTCCAGCGCGGGCAGGCGCCCATCTATGAACCTGGACTTGAAGGGCTGTTGCAGGAGCAAATAGCCGCAAATATGGTAAAGTTCTCAACGATCATCCCTACACCGAACGATGCCGATATTGCGCTCATCGCAGTGGGGACGCCTGCACTCGCCTCTGGTGAAGCTGACTTGAGCGCGGTGTTTGCCGCAGTGGACGAGCTGGCGCACAAGCTTCCTCGGAGTGCTGTGTTGGGTACAAAAAGTACGGTTCCGGTTGGCACGGCCCTCCGAATCCAGGAGCGACTGAGCGCTGCAGGCCGCACGGACATTTCTGTTGTCTCAGTGCCTGAATTTCTTCGCGAAGGCAGTGCCGTCGAAGACACTTTTCATCCTCATCGCCTCGTGTTTGGTGTGATGGACCAGCGTGGCACAGATGTGCTTTCGGCGCTGCATGAGGGATTGGATGCACCCATCGTGGTCACGGACACGTCAACCGCAGAGATGATCAAGTATGCGTCTAACGCCTTTTTGGCAACAAAGATCTCCTTTATTAATGAGATCGCAAATATTTGTGAGCGGGTAGGGGCTGATGTGTCCAAGGTTGCAACGGGCATGGGTCTCGACCCAAGAATTGGGTCTTCCTTTCTCAGGGCTGGACTAGGCTACGGGGGTTCATGCTTTCCTAAAGACACCCGAGCTTTGGTTAATATCGCGGGCAGCGTACAGTATGACTTCCAACTTTTAAAGGCTGTAGTAGAGGTGAATCAGCGCCAACGGCTGCAACCCATGAATCGACTGCGTGAATGGCTGACACAGTTGCAAGGAAAGGTTGTAGTACTTCTGGGGGTTTCTTTTAAACCAGGGACTGACGATATTCGAGAATCGCCGGCGCTGGAGCTCACGCGTGATCTCAAGAACGCAGGGGCTATCGTACGCCACTGCGATCCGGTCGTGAAGGAATTTTTGGATGACGATGGTCAACCTATCACTGTGACAGACGATCCATTTGAGGCCCTTCAAGGGGCGGACGCTGCTGTCTTGGTCACTGAGTGGCCATTATTCACTAAGCTGGATTGGAACGCTGTAGGGAAGGTTATGAACCAGAAGTTCCTGTTTGATGGACGCAATGTTCTCCAACGAGAAATTGTGGAGTCCGCTGGATTCGTGTTCTCGAACGTTGGGTATAACCCTTCAGTAGCTTATGCCACGATTTAGATGATTTATAAAGTGTAACTGAATTGACGAATGTGAAGCGTTCGCTGCTTGTTTTTGCGTTCATCAAGGGGACAAGGTGCTGAAACTTCCGTGCCTTGGACGAGAATGGAGCTACTCTAGGTATGAAGCTTCTTATTTTGAGAGGTTCTTCGCAATACGTCAATCCACTAGTTTACAATGTTCAGGAAATCGGTTTGGCTAAGGTGCTTGCCAGTCGAGGGTGGAAAGTAAGAATTATTTCGTCTGGCAAGGCGCCTAAGACAGTTGCCCCTATAGATGGGGTAGAATGGGTTGAATGCAAAAGGGTTGGTCTTTCGAAAAACCTGGGTTGGCCCAGTGGTACCTTACGCAAAATTCGGGAGTTTGGCCCTGATATTATCCAGGTCCAAGATATTCTGACACCCTCGACCATACTTGCAGCAGTGGCCAAGGCACAAGCGAATGTTCCGTTGGTTCTATCGATGGGAGAATATCCAAGTGGCAGGATGACCCGCAATTTGGCTCGTGAAGCATTAGCCTCGTTCATGAAACGCAGGTATTCCGCGGTTCTGTGCAAAACGACAACTTCAGCGACATATTGTGAAAAGCTTGGGTTACCTCAAGTGACAGTCTGTCCAGTGGGCATAGACCCCGAAGCCTACGCTCCCGGATCCGAGCGTTCAGAGATGGCGTGGGTTCGGGGGATTCAGGAAAAACGCTCTCGTGGGAAACGTATATTGTGCCATGTCGGCAGACTGGACAAGTTTGACAACATTCCGTTCCTCATGCAGGTCCTGCAACAACTGCCTTCTGAATACGAGATGCTTATTGCGGGAGAACCTCGTGAGTACGGGGCGAATGTTGCTAATCAGTTTGGTGTATCAGAACGAGTTACATTTGTGGGTTCGGTCCCGAATCGAGTGATTGGGACAGTGTTCAACAATTCGTTGGCAACGCTATCCTGTTCTACATTTGAACCCTTTGGTCTTTCGGCGGTCGAAAGCTTGTACTATGGGTGTCCAGTATTTGCACATCCGACCGGCGGCCTTCTCGACATCGTCGCGAATGAACAGAATGGGATTCATATACCCGATAGGGAGCCACGGACATGGGCCCTCGTTATTAGGAAGACAGTTGAAGAGGGTACTCTAGAAACGCTAAGGGCCAATGCTACGAAAAACAGGCATCAGTTAACATGGCCGCACCGAGCATTGGCTTATGAAAGGGTGTATATGAAAGTTTTGCAGATAAGTAGGTCGATGTCATGAGCCGAACGCGTGTCCTGGTTGTCAATCACACCGCCCGACTCGGCGGCGGAGAGCGAGTCTTGCTGACATTTCTGTCCCAGTTGAGCATGACTTCACTTGAGGCCAAGTTAGTCGCACCTGCAGGACCATTGCTTGAAGAGGCAAGGCGGCTAGGAATAGAGTGTTTTCCTCTAATGTCCGAAGAGCTGCGAAGTACCCGAAAAGCTCTCGCCCCAACTGACCTTTTGAAAACTGTTCAGTTGTACCGTACTCTCACAAAAGTGACTAAGGCGTATGCTCCTGACATTTTGTTGTCGAACTCTGTGAAGGCGCACGTCCTCGCCAACTTTGTTTCGCGAAGACTAGGGATTCCATTAGCCATACGACTGCATGATCAGTTAAGTACGTTTTCCACCGTGGCTCAAAAATTAATGATGGGACCACTCCGCCGTGCAAGGCTCGTCAGCTGCGTATCTGAGAGCGTGGCGGACGACGTTCGAAACATAGTCGGCGCGCAGTGCAAGGTCAAGGTTTGTTACAACGGTGTGCCTTTTGATACGGAACCTTGTGAGGCGCATGTGCCGAAGCCGCGGATCGTAGCAGCTGGATGGATGCTTCCGTGGAAGGGATTTGATATTTTCATCCGAGCTATGGAAATCGTAGCGGAATGCACAGACGAATGGGAATTCGTTATTGCTGGTGACGTCGCGAGCGACGTGGCCGAAAGCCTTTCTTACAAAGAACAACTTAGACAAGCTGTTGAGCGGTCAAAGTGGAGGCATCGGTTTATCTTTGCGGGCCCTTATGAGAAGTTACGGGATGTCGTATGTTGCCCCAAGCACACCATATTCGTGTTGCCGTCACAGAGACCCGACCCACTACCTACCGTGGTATTAGAAGCGGGTGCGCTTGGGCTGCCGGTAGTGGCAACCAACCTTGGCGGGTCACGAGAGATGATCTCCAGTGGGCGAACGGGCATCTTGACGGACATGGACCCTCGAGCTATATCGGAAGCAGTTCAATCTTTGGTTATGACACCGGAACGGCGGATGCGCTGCGGTGAGGCACTCCGTGCACATGTGAAAGCACGATTCTCAGTAAAATCGTATGTCGATCAGTTGAACGTGGATATCCTCTCGTGTGTAGCGGGGCTCGACGGAACGTAATTAAAGTTAGAACACGCGACAGAACTGCTTCGTCGTGCACTTAGGCTCCGTTTCTTGGCGGAGGGTGTGCTGTTTTTAGCGGTGGTTTCGTGGCGGGTGGGTACAACTGGAAACTTCGTTTGCATTATAAAACCTAGGAAGCCAGAATGGATTACGCTAGCCCTTGGAATTTGCTTGCGTGTTGTGTTGCCTTCCTCATTAGAGTGTCAGTAATGTTGTAGCACTTTAACCAACCACGTCGCAGTTAGACGTGTTGTAGTAATGGTGATTGGCACCGTGGTGAGAAATGGATATGTTTTGCTTACTTGTGTATGCTGTACTAGGCAACTTTCTCTTTTGGACTCAACATGGTTTCAGTCTACCTACCGATTTACCTTAGAAGTTTAAACTAACTATGTAACGCTTGTAACCTGAGATACTGAAATTCCTAGACAGTTCAAATTTAGGACTGTTGGCTCTATGTGGGTCGGGAATACGTACGAGACAGTATCAAGAAATACAGGCCTTACACAGGCTTTTACGAAGTGAACATCGGTACCACTGAGACCGCGAAAATTAACAAGGATGAAGATGGTATGATCTGGGGGGAGTTACAGTGGAAAGTTGTCAAGCACCTAGAGTTTACGCATGGCCCCGCAGGTTACCGAGCAACAAGTACCCGGAGCTTCTGTATGGTGCTCTATCTAAGCAAGGAGTTGACGTACGTCCGTTGCGTTGGCGAGTTAAAAGTATTTTGCGTGCAGCGGGTGAACGCCATGCAAACAAATGGCTCCATTTTCACTGGGTCGGGTATTCTGGAAGGTCCCTTACGGTGACATGTGCTTATTGGATACTTATTTTTCTTGGAATGACAGCCCTCAAGTTTGGTGGTTTGAGGCTGGCCTGGACCGTACACAATCTAACACCCCATAATAGCCGTTGGCGCAAAATTAACCGTCTAGGCTATTCCCTCTTACTTTCAAGAATGGTTGATGTGGTATTTACACACGCCGAGTGGACTAGAGAGAGATTAGAGCAGGAGTATAAATGGTCTGGTAATACGGTGGTCGTCCCACACGGAAACTATTGCGGCGTATATCCAAACACCATTTCAAAGGCTGCGATCAGAGATAGATATTTGTGCCCTCATGACTCTTTCGTCTTCCTTTTCGTAGGCAGCTTAAGCAACTATAAGGGGCTAGATGTACTCATCGAAAATTTTAAGAAACTGAATGGGGCAGACTTGAGGTTGTGGATTGTGGGTGCGGGAAATGAAACAGTATGTCGTCAGCTTAAGAGTCTTTCTGCTGGGGACCCCCGTATTATGATCGACACGCGTTTTGTACCAGACGACGAACTTGGTTCGCTCCTGAGTGCAGCTGACGTTGTTGTTCTTCCATACAAAGAGATTACGACTTCAGGTTCCCTGGTCCTAGCATTATCCTTCGGAAAGCCTGTTATAGCTCCGGCCGTTGGCTCTATACCTGAGTACGCAGATTCCGATTGCGCCTTCCTTTACGATCCGGACATCAGAGAAGGCCTGATACTAGCTATGAGACAGAGCCTGACTGCTGATTTGCAAGCCATGGGTCATCACGCTGTTAATTTGGCTTCCAAGTGGAGCTGGGACATTGTGGCCCGTAAGTTCGCCGATGTCTTTGTGCATAATTCTTAGTCATCAGCGTCGCGACACGACGTGGTGAAGTTAGGAAGACTCCGCGGGCAGTTCGAGGGAGTGCCGCGTGCTGAATTCGCGTCTAGTGAATGGGTGTTGTATGTCATTGCTGCGTGTAGTCTCAGAGAGACATTGACTTCTTTGCGTACTGTCACGCGTAATGAGTTGTTGGCTACCGTATTTTATTACATTGTGAGAAGAAGGCTGTTAGAGAAAAACTTGGTCTTCCCATTGGTGAAAGACTAATTCTATATACCGGGAGAAATATATACAGAAATGATTGGGCCGACGTACTCGTGACTATGTGCTGACACAATAGTTACGACACGATGTGCCAGCGCTACCTGGAAAATAATTAGACAGCGAGGGGTGTGTTATGAAAATATTGGTCGTAACCCCGGAAGTACCCTATCCACTCAACAATGGAGGCAGGCTGCGTGTCTACCACCTGGTGAGGTGTCTCGTATACAGTGGACATGACGTCACTGTGATAACATACGGATCCGGACCATCCTCTTTGAAATGTGATTGGTTTGGATCAGATAGGGCCTTTCGTCTGGTCCAGGTTCCTAAGCCAAGCAGACTGGTACGCATATTCTCTTTTCTCCGAGCACTTGGAAGTGGTGTGCCTTATCGCTTCGCATTTTATTCAACCGGAGCAATGAGAAAAGCCGTACGGAGACTACTTAACAACGGTCAAGACTTGTGCCTGGTAGAATACCTGGCAATGGTCTGTAACGTTTCTTTCCGTGGCCGTTGCCAATACGTCATTGACACACATAATGTGGAGTACAGACGTGCTGAGCAGGCTTTCTCGAGAAAGCCGTCGTTGTTGGCTCGATTATATGTCGCTCATGTTAAAAGATACGAGGCTAGAAAATTAAATATTGCAGATTGTGTCTTGGCGTGTTCCGAGACGGATGCCGGCTACTTCAAATCGCTGACAACACGCGCACCTATTCACGTTGTACCTAATGGAGTCGATGTACAATTCTATGGTACACGCTACAAAACGGAATCAACTCATAAAACTGTACTGTTTGTTGGAAGTTTGGATTACCGTCCGAATATTGAAGGACTACAATGGTTCATAAACGAAATATGGCCGAAGGTTATGTCTCACTACCCTGAAGCAGAGTTTCATATCGTGGGGAGAAGTCCGAAAGAGGAGGTGACAATGTGGAACATGAGAAGTGGTGTAAAGATTTATGCTGATGTGCCTGATGTACGGGAGTATCTCCAAACAGCATCAATTGTGGTCGTCCCTCTGAAGAGCGGTAGTGGAACACGACTGAAAATATTGGAAGCCATGGCATCAAGGAAGCCAATAATTTCAACTACTATTGGTGCTGAGGGAATCAACTGTACTCACGGGAAGAATATCGTCTTAGCAGATAATAGTGACGCATTTGTGGAGGCAATCCTACGACTATTCGCGGATGCAGAGTATCGAAGCAGAATCGCAGAAGAAGCATGGAGGCTAGTTTCAAAAGAGTATGATTGGCGTAGTGTGGGGGAGGAACTAGACCGTTGTGTTAGGGAAATTGTACGAGCCAGACCAAAGAGTGAATCCAGGTAGGTCAATGGGTTTCAATAGACATTGTTTGATCAAAATACACGTCAAAGGGATACGTTGACTTGGGAGCCTTCAAGTTTCCTTGATTGCCCGGGCGGGGATTTACACAACACTGTTCGCTGAACACATGCCATTGAGCGTATCAATGATTAAAGCAAAAAACGGGGTCGACAGCTATATGGAACGGCATAGGATATTTCTCAGGGTTAAAAGACCGCCTCTCTTCATGCTACGTTGGTTTCCTTGTTTACAGTAATAAGCTTCGGGTCGATTATTTCCTACTTTATCACGTCTGGGCCATATTAACGATCGCGCCCTCTCACCGAAAAGTAACACAATGTAAGAATTCTGATGAATTAGCGACGATGACAATGTAAAGGGTGGGGTGAATACTGTTGTCTAATCCAAAGGTTAATATAATCATAGTTAATTGGAATAACTATCATGATACAATAGAATGTCTTGAATCTCTTAAGTCCATTAGTTACCCGAACTACCACGTTACAGTTGTTGACAACGGATCCGTGAATGACTCGGTAGACAAACTTCTTTCGTATGACCCAGAGTTGGACCTCATTCAGGTAGGTGACAACATCGGATTTGCAGCAGCAAATAATTTGGCGATGGGTATAGCTGTGGAACGCGGCTTTGACTACGTATTATTACTAAATAATGATACTGTCGTTTCACCGGATTTTTTAACTAGGCTGGTGCGTTTCGCTCAATCTAACCCGAATTTTGGCATGTTAAGTAGTAAAATCTATTTTTATCAAGAGTCAAACTTAATATGGTTTGCCGGTGGATACATTAACTGGGCTCGAGGAAAAACATCTCATTATAAGTATGGTCAGAAGGACAGTACATCCACTACCAGTATCGAATTCAGGGAAGTCGATTATGTCACTGGGTGTTGCTTACTTGTTGCCACATCCTTGATCCGCAAGATTGGCCTCTTGCCGGAATGCTATTTTTTGTATTTCGAAGAAACTGAATGGAATCTCCGTGCAACCAGATTAGGTTACAAATCGGCTGTCGTGCACTCGTCGCACATTTGGCACAAAGAGGGTGCATCTCAAGGCGGTAAAGGTAATTTTGTGTTTCAATACTACTTTACTCGGAATAGGCTTCTCTTTATGGCGAGAAATGCTCCTAAAAGGTATATTCCAATATTTATATTATACTTGATATTGGATATAGGGCGTGTATTAACTCGACAGGTATGCACAAGGTCATGGAGTCAACTGGCTGCTACAATATTCGCTCTATGGGATTTTGTGAGCGGTAGAACTGGTAAGAGTGAACGTATCACAATCAAAACTTTAGGTTAAAGGGTTAAACATTGCTAAAGATATTATTCCTATCTCCTGTGGTACGTTTCCTCGAGACAGCGGTGGAAAGCAACGGATCTTGTATTTGTTAAAGACACTAGCAAGGGAGCATGAGGTGTATCTGATTTCATTTTCAGTTGACACAGATAAAGATAAAGATATTTTAAAAGACATACGCAAGGAAGCTCATATGGTTCCTTTTCTGCATAACTATGGTAAATAGAATCTAACCACGCTATGGGGCAACAAAAAGTGGCCACTATTTATCGGATTTGGTGGCCGCGAATATCGGAATCACTGGCCCGCATATTTCCGGAATCGGTCGCCGATTTCGCCGGACTACGCAGCATGCACACAACTCAGGTGAGACGTGCAAGCGAAAGCTCTTGAGCGTTATCTGGAAGAGCAACTCAAGAGTTTAGCGAGACAGACTGTGTTTCCGCAGGAGCTGGTTGTCTGCGACGAGGGGTCTTCGGATGGTATGCTTCGCATCCCGGAGTGTTTCCGTGAGGTATTCCCTTTTCCAGTCCGAGTAATCAAAGATTCGGAACGCAAAGGATACAGCAATAATTTTCTGTGGTACGCGAGCTTTTGTGAGGCTGACTTAATCGCATTTGTAACCAAGATGACGTGTGGTTTGACAAAAAACTCGAGAGCGTCCTGGATGGATTCAGAGCACAATCGGATTTAACGCTAGTTGTTCATAATGCGGTTATTGTCGATGCTCATCCACCGGTACTGACGCTATATCGACAGCATGGTAAATACCAGTGGATCGCAACGTGCCTGATTTGAAACGTGAATTCACACAGGCCCTGAGAGAACGTGGACAACGCTACTAGCACATCAATGCGGTAGTGAGTATCCCGATGATTTCACGCGGTTGGTCAGACTATATGTGTGGCTGGCAGAAATGATGAAACGTCGTGCCCTACTATATGATAAGAGGGGGATAGAACGTTTGTTTAAGGGAAGCTATCGGAGACGCATACACGTGGGGCTTGGTTTGGCAGTGCTTACACGGGACCTCGTTGTAGTGGCTGCTCCAATATTTTTTGAGGGTTAGGTTGTTCACAAGTGAGGAGGAGCGCACGCGACATGAACGCCACGAGACGTGTGTTTTTTAACACCACAGCCCTTACTGCCATGAAACTATTGGGTTTGCTGGTTAGTTTTATAGTGACGCCTTTTACTATCCATGAGTTGGGAATGGCTGATTACGGTCTCTGGGCCATATTGAGTGGAATGGTGAACTACTTTACGTTAGTGGACTTTGGAGCAGGCAGCACGTTTATCACTCAGTTTTCTCTTTTTTATGCAGAGAGTAATCGTCAGGGAATCCGCGAGGTCATGACCTTTGGCATAGTGTTCTATCTGACTCTGGGGCTAATTCTCGTTCCTGTGGCATGGTTTGTGGCGCCCCACTTGACGAACTGGTTTCATGTGGCACCTGTGGAGTCTTCCATGGTCACTCGCGTGTTCTGGTGCACATATGCATACCTATTCGTATCCCAGGCGGTAGGTGGATTTGGTACCTTGCTCAATGCTGCGCAAAAGATGGTATTCACGTCGGTACTGGGATTCGTCAGCCAACTTCTTAATTCTCTAATTTTGATCGTTTCCTTGGTTATGCATTTATCGCTGTATTCATTCGTGATCGCAAATTACGCCTCTCTTGCGGCGAGTACGGTTGCAACTCTCCTAGCCGCTCGGCGGTGCGTGTCTGGTCCGTTGACGTGTCCTCCATGGCGTATTCGACCGGAAATCGTAAAGAAGCTGTTTTCCTTTGGGGCTTGGATGCAAATTAATAATCTGTCGAACCAGGTGAACATGGAGACAGATCGGGTTTTGATAGGAATGGCCGTTAGCGCAGAGGCGACAGGCGTTTACCAGCTGGCTAATAAACTCGCCCTGTTATGTCGCTACTTGCCTCTGAATCTGCTGGGTGCCCTCTTGCCAGCTTTCTCGGACATGGAGGTGCAGGGTGAGAAAAGCAAGATTCGCATGGCCTACGTGGAGGGAAGTCGTTATCTGGCTTTGATGTCCTTTTACGTCGCTGGTTTTACCCTTGCTGCTAGTGCTCCAATCACTGTAGTGTGGCTTGGTAAGTTGCAACCTAGTTTAATTCCCATGTTGGCATTGCTACTTGTATCTTACGTGATCAATAACCTAACGGGTGTAGGGACAACCTTCCTGCGCGCGGTTGCCAAGCCAAGATTAGAAACGTATTATGCTGTTCTCGGCTCCGTACTAAACATTATACTTACGTTGGTCCTTGCTCCGAAATTCGGTATGTGGGGGATTTTGTGGGGAACAGTAATTGGTTCTGCAATTGGATCGGTATATTTCCTGTGGATTTTCAACAAGTCTATTCATGTGTCGTGGTGGGAGGGACTGCTTGCCTGGATTTGGCCAATCGCCGCGACAACGGTAATATCAGGAGCGTTGGTTTATTTGTTTTCGACCTTATCTTTGGGAGCCATAGGTGATAGCCGCTTGGTGGCTGCGGTGGCTACAGTAGGGCTAGGAATAGTATATACGATATCGTTTATTGGGTGTCTCCGGGTATTTCGATGCTTTTCCGAAGAAGACCGAGCTAGGTTCCTTTCTGTCCTACCAGACAGGCTGGTGAGGCCGAGCATAAAGTGGAAATGGGGTCAGTATTGAGAGGAGTGTTCCCGTGAGGATCACATTTGTTCTTCCAGGGTTCAGTGGCCATCCCATTGGTGGGTTCAAAATTGTGTACGAATATGCTTCCCGCCTTCAAGCGAGGGGTCATCAGGTCACCGTCGTGCATCCAAGGCGACTGGAGAAGGGGAACTTTGGTGTCGTTGATCAAATAAAGAGAATACTTTGGCCACTTAAATTTAGATTAAAATACGGGGGACGGGTCCCTTGGCTCGAGGTTCACAGAGGGGTCAGACTTTTACTGATACCGGACCTTGATGAGACACTCGTTCCAGATGGTGATGCGATTTTTGCTACTGCCTGGCAAACAGCTCCCCCGGTGATGCGTTTGCCGCGTACAAAAGGGGCTAAGTTCTATCTGATTCAGCATTATGAAACCTGGGCCGGACCAAAGGACAAAGTAGACGCGACTTGGAGAATGCCGTTTCACAAGATTGTGATCGCTAAGTGGTTGTACGATCTTGGAGTTAGGTTTGGCGAAACCTCCAGAATGACTTATATACCTAACGCGTTGGACTTCGATGTGTTTCATGTCACGTTGCCGATTCATCAACGAGACAGGTTTCATGTAGCCATGCTTTATCATGAAGCTGAATGGAAGGGATCTCACGATGGAATTACCGCGTTGACTGCGGTGAAACACAACATCCCACAACTACGGGCTACGCTGTTCGGTGTCCCGGAAAGGGGCTCCAACATTCCGGAATGGGTTGAATACGTCCGCGAGCCCTCTCGTGAGCAATTGGTACAAATTTATAATCATGCTTCAGTATTTTTGCAGCCAAGTTGGACCGAAGGATGGGGGTTGACGGGGGCTGAGGCGATGGCGTGCGGGTGTGCACTGGTCTCAACAGAGAACCAAGGCGTCATGGACTTCGCTGAACACGAGAAAACAGCGCTTCTGTCTCCCGTAAGGAATCCACAAGCTCTAGCCGACAGTCTAACACGTCTGTTGGCAGACGACGAACTGAGGAGGGAGATAGCTTATGCCGGAAACCGACGGATTCGCGAGTTCACGTGGGACCGCGCGGTTGATAGCTTGGAAAACGTCTTGAAGAGAGAATGTTGAGTAGTAGTGCTGCTTTCATACCATCTGCAATCGATAACACAGAAAGTATCTCCATGCTGCTTGACTTCATGTGTACGTAATTACTTGTCACTGCAGAAGAGGTCTTTGCAAATACGTTTCTGTAAAGACTGAGGTTGAGCAAGTCGTGCCTTTTATGGATCAGTGCCACGATGTTTACTCTCGACCTTCATGTGGATTTAAAAAATAACTGTGTCACGAGGGGAACATGTCATGGAGACTATACACGGGCGTATAACAAGGATGTTTTTTGGCATTCTTATAGTAATGTTGAGTGTTAATGATACCGTACTACAAGTTCATGTTCATCATTCCGATTTATTGGACTTGATCAGCTGCGTTTTTATGCTTGTCATTTGGTTATCAGAAACTAAATTATCATCATGGAAAAAATCACATACTTACTGTTTGGTGTGGTTGGCTGTTGCATTGGTGGTAGCGTGGAGTCTAATTGTGTTCGTTCATAGTCCCAATCACTATGATGCAGTTAAGGACATATTTAGTATCAGTCTTGTTTTCTTGGTTTCGCTTGAGGTTATACCGAGCATATTTTCCTTTTCATCGTTTGTAGATTTCTTTAATAAGGTGTTGCTGATTATTATTACGCTGGCGGTATTATTCGGACAATACAATCACCGCAGATTTTTGGGGTACGAAAATCTGGGGATTTCTGTGACAAGATTTTCAGGGCTGTTTTATCATCCCAACTTAGCTGGCTTATATGCGGCTATGTTGGGTATCTCTGCATTGCTATTGTTTGCGCAGAGGCACCGTCTACGTATATTTGTCTCGCTTGCGATTTCTGTTTGTATACTATATTTAACCCATGACCGTACGGCACAAATTTGCTTTCTCTTCTATGCTGCAGGTCAGTTCGCTTGGACTGTTTATTGTAGGATTAAATCTAAGGTTTTACGGTGGACATTGTCGACAGAATTCATCATGGCACTTCTTATTTTAGTATTATTGGCAGTTGATTATTTGAAAACGCACACTTCGTTTTATGAGTTAAATTATCTCTTATCGGGGCGCTTAAGCATCTGGAATTTAGTTCTAAGCAACATGAACGACAGGCTTTTTGGAGACGGCCTATTCCTTCCAGGACAAAACCAAATATTTGACATGCAAACCACAGGATATGGAATTGATGGACTGTATGTAGATATAATTTATCAAGAAGGGATAATCGGACTAGGTGTTTGGTTGTTGTTGTTCTTCGTATTGCTAGTTGTGGCCGCATTCCACCGTAATAAATTCAAAGTATATGGGGTTTTATTTCTGTTAACGGCGTTGGTGCATTCCATAACTGAGACACATTTTGCGATTTGGATGAATGTGTTCACAATCTTTGTTTTAGGAACTATTTCTTTTTTTGTTCGGTATGGTAATGAATGGGATAAAGAAACTGAACACTGGAAAATAAAGCGTGACGATAAAACCTATGGAGCTACAAAAGTGGATACCGCAATATCTACCTAGCCTAGGACCTTCTGAGCGGCCGAAAGGCTCAGTATCGACAAAGATCTTGGTCATTCATCGCAAAATCTTCTGCATCGATATTTCGGTGTCTTTGCAGTCTAATTGGACCTTGGGATGGGGGTGACGGGCGCTAAAGTTATGGCGTGTCTTTATGAACTGGTCTCAACGGAGGACCTAGACGGCATAGACTCCACTGAACACGAGACAACAGCTCTTCTGTCCCCCGAAAGGAATTCGAGAACTCTGGCCGATAGTCTAAGGCGTCTATTAGCAGATGACGAACTCAGGAGGGAGATGGCGCACGCACGAAACCAACGGATTCATGAGTCACGCGGACCATGTGGTTGACGGCTTAGAAAGCGCTGTGAGGAGTAAAGGTTGAGTAGTAGTGAGACTTTATGTTATCTGCAATCAAAGACACACAAGGCACCGCAGATTTCATGAGTGAAGTCCATATCATTGTGTAAAAAAGGCTCGGTGTCGTAAGTAGCAAAATGAGCCATTTCGTCCCTCTTCGGTAGAATGGAATTTGGCCGAACCCATTCACGAGGAGGAGAACGAACAATGGCTCTTTATCAGATTAACCTAGATGACGCGCTTTTGCACGGGCTCTTTCAACAAGACGGGGGTGTAGCCCGACTTCTTGAACAGGTTTTGAACCAGATCTTGCAAGCTCAAGTCGCGGAGCAGATTCAAGCCGCTCCATACGAGAGAACCGAAGAACGCCAGGGCTATCGCAATGGTACCTACCCGCATACCCTGACCACTCGCGTGGGTCGCTTGACACTACGGGTTCCTC
>NZ_AXAR01000020.1 GCF_000472905.1 Alicyclobacillus pomorum DSM 14955
CCGCAATTGGCAGGTGTTGCGCTCATGGAGCAGTTAGTAGAGACGCCTGTGTCTAGCCAGTTGCTCTCTGCTTCGTCTGATTTTCAAATACATGAAGTCGTACTTCGTAACCGCGTTTGGAGTGGTCGGAGGATTCGTGACATCACGCTTCCAGAGAGCATACTTATACTCTCGATTGTTCGAGACGGTGTTCAACTGGTTGCACATGGCGACACGGTCATGAAACGGGGAGATACGCTCGTTGTAGTCGGCCCTCCAAAGGACATTCTAGAATTTCATGACCAAGCTTCAAGCAATTCCTTGTAAAGAGAAACCATACGTAAGAGTTTAGAAATAAATTGGGATCGTGGGTCTCCGGTCGTATAAATGCAACTATGCTTTCGCTGGTTGACCTTTGTGAACTGGTTCGGTACAGTGACTATCGAATGCGAAGGGGGCGGCGAGGGTGAACATTACTGTCATTACAGACGGATGTCCTTTTGATCGGGAGATTGAACGGCTTTGTGGGTTGTTCTACGAAGAAGCAGACATTCGCGTGGTGGACGTGACGAACGCGGATACGGCGCCAGCGTCAGACTTACGTATTGAACTTCGGTTGAAACGTGAGGACAATCGGGTGCTATCGTACGGTGAACTGGTGGCTCAGGATCATCGAGAGACAGCGTCTCATGCGAAGGACGTCGCACCAGACGCAGATGCAGTGACGGTGCGCAAGCGGGGGAAACAAACGGTTCTGCACGTCCTCCACCAATTGCTGGAGGTTGTCACGAACGAGCACCAGCCGTGGGGCATCCTGACAGGCGTTCGCCCTCTCAAATTGGTGCACAGGATGGTTGAGCGCGGGTTAACGGAAACGGAGATCCGCAAGCGATTGTCAGAAGAATACCTGATCTCACCAGAGCGGGTGGACTTGTTATTGGAGATTGTTGGTGTTCAACAGCAGGTGGTTCCCGACTTGTACCACTTGGACCGCGCGGTGAGCATTTACGTGGGGATTCCCTTCTGTCCGACACATTGTGCGTACTGTACGTTTCCTGCCTACTCGATGACGGATAAAGCGACCTATGTGGACGATTTTCTGCACGCCATGGAGCGGGAGTTTGTCCACCTCGGGCATTTGTTACGGGAGTATCAGATCCCGGTCACGAGTCTGTACATCGGGGGAGGCACTCCGACCAGTCTCCGCGCGCACGAATTGCAACGACTGTTTGAAATCATCTATCGCGAAGTGCCGAATCCCGGTTCCTGGCGGGAATTTACGGTAGAGGCAGGGCGCCCGGATACGATTACCCCAGACCGAGTCCGGGTGATGAAACAGTATGGCGTGGGGCGCATCAGCGTGAATCCGCAAACTTTCAAGGCAAGCACGCTGAAGGAAATTGGTCGCGGACACACGCCGGATATGGTGGACCATCGGTTTCAATACGTCCGTGACGCCGGATTTGACAATATTAACATGGACATGATTCTGGGTCTTCCAGGAGAAACGTTGGACGACGTGCGATACACTATGGAACGCATTGAGCGCTTGAACCCTGACTCTGTCACCGTACACACCATGTCCTTTAAGCGATCCGCAGTGGTGAACCAGGAACGGGAGCGATTCCGCATCCCACATACAGCGCTGGTCCGCCAAATGATGCAGGAAGCCGCCGCTTGGGCGAGGGGGCTTGGCCACCACCCGTACTACGTGTATCGTCAAAAGGACATTCTCGGCAACTTGGAAAACGTAGGATACGCCAAACCAGGCAAGGAGAGTGTCTACAACATCTGCATCATGGAGGAACGACAGACGATTGTTGGCATCGGCGGTGGGGCTGTGACGAAACTGATTGCGGCGGACGGGGTGCATATGGGGAGATTCGCCAACCCACGCGAGCCGAAGGCGTTTATCGATACCATTGACCAGGTCATGGACAAGAAGGATCAGCGACTGCGCGCCGTGTTTGACACCATTGCCAATCGTCGCAACATGTCTTCTGCGATGTTGTAAACAAAGGTACACCGCGGGGGCACCTTGCAACTGCCCCCATTCCCTCGGGCATGGCATGCCTGACAATGCAGAAAGCGCCCCAACCCCATCTTATCCATACAGAGTAAATCCCTGCCCCACGACATGATTCGCGAAAAAATTCAGCCAATTCTCCATAACTTCTCCACAAGTTTATCAAACCATTTCCACCAATCTGGGCGCCATTGTTTATACAATGGCCACAGAATCGCCATAGGACAATCAGCGTAGCAGAACAGTAGATACCACAGTCCAGGTTCGGCGAAGGGATTCAGTCTCGACTCGAACCATCATCTTGATGTGGTTGAACGGAGGAGCAAGTATGGAAGCACAGACGTCGTCTCTGACGACCGAACTTCGCCTTCGCAAAGGCAGCCGGTGGTGGAAACAACCTTTCACGTGGGCCGGCATTGTTGTAGTGGTTGGAGGAGGCATTGCCTACTTTGCCCTCCAGAACAATACTGGCAGCGGGGCTGCTGGTGCTATGCAGGTTCGGTGGGTGACCGTGCAACGCGGCAACGTGGCACAGACCGTGAATTTGTCTGGTACGCTGACTCCAGCGAACGAAGTCACCCTTTCAAATAGTGGGAAGTTAGTGTCCGTTTCAGTAAAAGTTGGACAAAAGGTGAGCAAAGGCCAAGTGATTGCACAGATGGACACGTCCAGTTTGGAACTTCAACTTCAGCAGGCGGAGGCCCAGTTGGCGCAGGCCAAAGCGAAACTTGCTCAGTCCGAGGAACCCGTTACCAGCAGTGCTGGCAACCATGGGCAAGTGACCACGCAGAGTCCGGATCCAAACGTGGTTGCACAGGCGCAAGCGGCAGTGGATGAGGCGCAGGCTCAGGTCAACGCCATTCAACAGCAGATTGCGGCCTGCACCATGACCAGCCCCATTTCGGGCACAGTTTTACAAGTCGCGAACCCAAATTCCACGAACGCCTCGACCTCGGCTGGTACAACGAGTGCAAATGGATCCAACAATTCCGGTTACACGAGCAACGCAGGTAACAGCAGCGGCGGTTCATCCAACGGGAACACCATCGCCGTCATCGCGGATCTGAGTCCGTCTGCATTCGAAGTGAATGCCACCGTAGATCAGGCAGATGCTGCAAACATTAAGCCTGGTCAATCGGCTGAAATCTCGTTGTCAACCACGGGAGGCGGTACACTCACAGGTAAGGTTGAAAGTATTGGATACATTCCCCAAACACAAGGGGGCGTGACGGTGTACCCGGTGACCATTCAAGTCAATCCACCGTCACAGCAGAATGTCCAGCTATTGCCGGGGCAAAGTGTGTCGGTCACGGTGACGGAACAACAGGCAAGCAATGTGTTAGAACTACCTACAGCAGCGTTGACGCAACGCCACGGCACTACCGGGGTTTACGTTAAGGCTGGGCAAAGCTCAGATGCCACGGATTCGCAAGGAACGGACGCCGCAGCCGGTGCCAAAGTTCCAAGTGGTTTACAGTTTGAACCGGTATCTGTCGGACTGTACGGAGGAAATTGGGTCCAGATCAAGAGCGGGTTGTCCGAGGGAGAACAAGTCGCCGTCCTAATACCTGCCTCAACCCCCAACTCCAGCACCCGTGGTTCAGGGTCGAACACTGGTGGTGTATTAAATAGCTTTGGCGGGTTCGGCGGTTTGGGTGGCATGCAAGGCGGACTCGGTGGCCGCGGCGAATACGGGGGAGGTTACGGCGGTGGTGGCCGGTCCGGAGGCTACGGTGGAGCCAGTGGAGGTAGCCGTACAGGCGGCCTCGGCAGTGCCGGTGGAGGTGGGAACTAATGTCCCTCCTGAAGCTGGAAGGTGTCAGCAAGTGCTATGACATGGCTGGTGAAGTGTTCTATGCGGTGAAAGATGTGCATGTCAGTGTTGAACCTGGTGACTTTGTCGCCATCATGGGCCCGTCTGGTTCCGGTAAATCGACGATGATGCATCTGATGGGACTCCTGGATACCCCGACGACAGGTGAAGTCTGGATTGAGGACATCCCGACGTCCAAACTTCTGGAACGCGAACTGGCCATGCTTCGCAATCAAAAAATCGGATTTGTTTTTCAGAGTTTCAACCTTCTGCCGAGAACTTCGGCTCTCGAGAACGTGGCACTTCCATTGTGGTATGCCAAAGTGAGTGACGGAGAAGCCCTGTCCAGGGCGGCTGCCGCGTTGCGCCGTGTCGGTCTGGATCCCGAGGCGAAAGGAGCCAATCACCCGAATCAACTGTCTGGTGGGCAGCAGCAGCGGGTTGCCATTGCTCGAGCGCTGGTCACTGCACCGAGTTTGATTTTAGCTGACGAACCGACGGGAAATCTCGACAGCAAAGCGACCGACGATATTTTGGCTCTGTTCCAGTCGCTGAACGACGAGGGCACAACCATTGTGATGGTGACGCACGAAGAGTACGTGGGGAAGCACGCAAAACGGATCATCCGATTCCGGGATGGCCGGATTGAATCCGATGAGCAGGTTGAGAATCGATTGCGGCGAATGGAGGTGGCGCAGTGAACTTCACAAAAGTCTTACGCACGGCCGTCAAGAGCCTCGCGCTGAATCCACTTCGCACCTTTCTCACCTTACTTGGTATCATTATCGGCGTTGCCGCTGTGATTGCACTGATGAGCGTGGGCAGTGCAACCACCAGCAGTGTTACGTCCCGTATTCAGGGACTGGGCACCAACTTGCTCGTGATTTCTCCAGGACAGTCCGTGCAAAACGGAGTGAGCCAAGGATTGGGGACGGCGCAAAGCCTCACGGACAAAGATGTGGCGGCGCTACAAAAGTTGTCCGTGTTGTCCGCGGTGGCGCCGGACCAGACGAGTCGAGCGCAGGTTGTGTACGGATCTACGAATTACCAAACCGTTCTCGAAGGAAGTACGCCGGACTTGTTCAGTGTCCGGAACCTATCGTTGGCTGCTGGACGACCGTTTAACCTGGTAGAGGAACAGCATGCCGCGAACGTGGCTGTGATTGGATCGACCGTTGCGCAAAACATCTTCGGAAACCAGAGTCCCGTAGGTAAAACCATTTGGATAAACGGATTGGCGTTCCAGGTGATTGGCGAGTTAACGACCCAAGGCTCCAGTGGAGCGACCAACAACGACGATAGAATTATCATTCCATTGACGACGTTGCAAAACCACTTTACCGGATCCACCAATCCAAACGTCATTTACGCGTCGGCTGCGAGCGGTCAAGATATGACGCGAGCGCAGCAGGAGGTGGAGCTCACCCTGCGGCAGAGCCATGGACTGTCATACACGCAGTCGGACGACTTCGTGATTACAAATCAATCTACACTATTAGATACACTGCAAGGTGTCACACAAACGCTGCAAAGTTTTCTCGGTGGTATCGCAGGCATCTCGTTGTTGGTCGGGGGCATTGGCATTATGAACATCATGCTCGTGTCTGTCACCGAACGCACGCGGGAAATCGGGTTACGCAAAGCGTTGGGAGCGACGCGTAGTGCAGTGCTGAAACAATTTCTTGTGGAGAGTGCATTGGTGGGCCTGCTCGGCGGCGTCATTGGCATCGCCGTTGGCGCTGTGACCGCCAGCGTCCTCGGTCGAGTGATGAACACGGCCGTACAAGTGAATGTGTCGGCCGTTTGGATTGCGTTCGTGGTGTCCTTGGTCGTGGGCATTGGCTTTGGAATCTATCCAGCGTTTCGGGCAGCTCGCTTGTCGCCCATCAACGCGCTGCGTTATGAATAGATGTGTCTCGTGATGCCTTTGGCTTTCGTAGGGTAGACAGGGATGCGAAACAATACCAGCGATTTGCAGGACAGCGACGAACGACTCGAGAGAAATTGTGTACATCGTATATTTCATGAAAGGTGTGAGGTTCGCAATGGGGTTCTATCAGTCATCCGGTGAACGCAAGCGTCGAATTCCGGGGTGGATTGGCGTCTCTGTCGTGTCCGCGTTGGTAGGATGCGGCGCGACGCTGGCACTGTATCCTGTTCTTCAAAATCACCAGGTCGCCGGCACCTCAGCCACGACTACGACTGGTGTCACCAGCACGAACCTGTCCGCTCCGGTGACGAATGTGAATGTGAGTGTGAACGATGCAATCACCCAGGTGGTCAAACAGGCGGTACCGTCTGTCGTCGCGGTCGTGAATTACCAGTCCACCTCAGATTTCTTCAACCAACAGTCGCAATTGGAGCAATCCGGTGTCGGTACTGGCGTCCTGTTTGCGAAAGACAATAACTACGGGTACGTGGTCACAAACAATCACGTTGTAGAAGGAGCCCAGAAACTTGAACTTGTCTTGAGTTCTGGGAAGCATATCCAGGCAGATGTGGTGGGCACGGACCCCTATACGGACCTTGCGGTTCTACGTACGCCGGTAAACAATGTCGCGAACTTACCCACGGCTGTCTTTGGCAACTCTGACGATATTCAAGTGGGTGAACCCGTGGTTGCTATCGGAACGCCGATGGGGTTGGACTTCCAGGATTCAGTCACCTCTGGGATTATCAGCGCGAAGCAGCGGGTCATGCCAGTGGAAGAACCAGAGACTCAGCAAGTGCTTGACTACGAGACAGTCGTTCAGACGGATGCGGCGATTAACCCCGGCAATAGCGGGGGACCGTTGTTGAACATGAAAGGGCAGGTCATTGCGATTAACAGCAGCAAGATTGTCGATACCAGCGTCCAAGGCATGGGGTTTGGTATTCCATCCAACACGGTGCGTACGATTGTTCAGGAAATCATGCAGACTGGGCATGCAACGCACCCGAGTCTCGGTGTGGAAGGGTACTCTTTGTCGACCCTCCCGGATTACATGCGTCCGGACGTGCCGGTCACGGATGGGGTGTACGTGCAGTCTGTGACGTCGCCGAACGCACAAGCTGCAGGGCTCAAGCCGCAGGATGTGATTGTGGCGGTGAATGGAAAAACTGTCACCAGCATTGCAGATCTTCGCACCGATCTGTTTCAATTGTCAGTAGGACAGAAGGTGTCGTTGAGAGTGTATCGAGGACAACAAGAACTCACCTTAACAGAGACCATTGGGGCGATGAGTACGCAGACGAGTTCCGATGGACCGAGCGCGCAAGATCAGAGTTCCGATGGGCAGGATATCCAAGGACAGTAATCCGTACGGTAAGATGTCCTTTTTGAAAGGCTGGGATTGTCATCGAAGCTGTGATTTTGGTTGTGGACGATGAACCGAAGGTTATCGAAGTCATTAAACCTTTCCTTGAAGGGGAAGGGTTTAAGGTGTACACCGCGATGACTGGAAAAGCCGCGATTGAGATGGTGGAGGTACACCACCCTGACCTTGTTTTGCTGGACTGGATGCTTCCAGAAATGAGCGGGCTTGACGTCTGTCGGGAGTTGCGCCAGACCCGCGACGTGGCCATCATCATGCTGACCGCGAAGACGGATGAGTTTGACCGTGTCATGGGCTTGGAGATGGGGGCGGACGACTATATCACCAAGCCGTTCAGCCTGCGCGAACTGCTGGCCCGCATCAAATCCGTTCTTCGTCGCGTCCAGCCGCAAACAGAGAAGCGCGATGTGTTGCGGCGGGGGGAACTTGTCATCGACGAGGAAAAGTTTCGCGTGTGGAAGCAAGATCAGGAGATTGCTTTGACCCCTGCCGAATTTCAGTTGCTCGTGACGTTAGCTCGGCGGCCCGGTGTGGTCTACAGTCGTTTGCAATTGCTGCAGGCCACCATGGGTGACGCCTATCTCAACTATGAGCGGACCATCGACAGCCACATCAGCCATCTGCGCAAGAAAATCGAATCAGATCCTTCCAATCCGCAGTACATTCAAACCGTGCACGGGGTTGGTTATCGGTTTGGCGACCAACTATGAAAGTTCGATATAAGCTTTGGATTGCCATGACTGCGCTCATCCTGTTCATGGGCGGCGCGTTTTTTGCCATCTCTCACGGTTACTTGGAGAATTTGTTTCGGCAGTATGCCACGGCTGCGCAGGAACAGTCCGCGGACCAGTTAGCCAGGCAGGTTGCTTACTACTACCAAGTGAACGGCGGATCGTGGTTGGGCGTTGACCAGTACATTGCAGGGTACCTGGAAAGCCCGGACTACCACGCACAATTCATCAGTTTTATACTCAGGGACGCGAATGGCCACGTGCTCGTGGCAGCTGGACCGAAGCCGCGAAGCGAGGCCTCTGACACAACTACGGTTACGATACAATTGGGCGGTCGTACCATCGGATTTCTCACGGTGAGCAACCGTGTGCTTCAGGGTTCACCCGTGCAACAAAACATCCTGCAGTCGATGACAGCGGCGACGGTGTGGGGGACCATTCTCACGTCGTTGGTGGCTTTGGTTGTAGGCGTGTGGCTGATGCGGATTATGACCAATCCACTGCAAGCATTGATGAAAGCCATGCAGCGGCTGCAGAATGGGGACTTGAATGCTCGTGTTGAGATTTCGTCCAAGGATGAGTTTGGAGAAGTCGCGCGGACGTTTAACGAAATGTCGTCCAGGCTGTCACGCATGGAGGAGGCCCGTCGGCACTTGGTTGCCGACGTCGCGCACGAGTTGAGGACGCCGCTGACCATCATGCAAGGACAATTGGAACTGATCCAGCAGGGCGTGAAACCGGCCGAACCTGCGACCCTGCTACCAATCCAGGACGAGGTTGTTCGGTTGACCCGCCTCGTTCAGGACCTGCATCAACTATCCCTGGCCGAAGTGGGGAAACTGCCTTTGGAGAAGGTGTCCACAGATATTGTAAAACTACTGGAGCGCATGGTTTCCAACTTTGAGGTGGAAGCGGACGACAAAGGGATTCGGTTGGAGTTCGAGGCACCATCACAGGGACCGATTGTCACGCTGGCGGATCCGAACCGTATCACGCAAGTGTTTGTCAATTTGCTTGGCAATGCGTTTCGCTATACGCCGCAGGGAGGGACCGTGCGCGTCACCGTAGGGCGAGAAGCGAATGCGGTTCGCGTGTCGGTGTCGGATACAGGCCCAGGCATTCCCGAAGAGCATTTGCCACACGTGTTTGACCGCTTCTATCGTGCAGAAGAAGACAGGTCCCGTGGAAGCGGCGGGACAGGCCTCGGGCTCGCGATTGCAAAGGAATTCGTAGAAGCGCACGGCGGCCGCATCGAGGTCGAGAGCACGGTGGGCAAAGGGACCACCTTTACGGTGTACCTGCCGGGAAACTCGGCAGATACAAATCCCTTACCATTACGACATGAAAAGCGCTGAGACGACGAATCGCGCCCCGGTTTACTCTTCTCGGGGCGCTTTGTTTTTGACGTGTTTCAATACCACATAGGCCACGGTACAGCCGGCTGCGAGCAATATCAATTCCGTGTTTTTCAGCAACCTGCTATTGGGCATGGTCATGAGAACAAACAGTGCGCCAAACCCGCAGACAATGGCTGATCTCATGTTGCGCTGGACAACGTGCCATACGGCAAATCCAACGGCGATGGCAAGATACAAAAGTTTCGGGATGAATTCATATTTTGGAACAAGAAAGAACATTATGACAGATACGACGATGGTAAGATAGAGACAGGTCCACCACAATTTTTTATAGTCCATATTCGCTCCTTTTGCCATGTGACGTTGTTTTCTATTTTTATCCACACAGAGGCATTTTAATCATGGCCCCGACCGAAGGCTACATAACTAACATTATGTAACCTAACGCAGGAGCTCGGATGCCATTTTCCGTGTGGACATGATGGAGAGGTGCGTAGCGCGTGTCAACCGCAGTCAACTGGACATGGCACATCGTCGCGGCCATTGTTGGGGTCGTATTCAGCCTATCAATTGTGTACAAAAAGTTGGAGCAAAGGTTGTCAGTGCACCAACCTTTGAAATCGGGCGATGTGAAGGTGGTTGTGGACGAACACGGACACGTGTTGTCGGAGGACAAAGCAGAGCAGTTTCTGCGACACTTCAACGAGTGGACGTTTCTTGGCCGAAACACCAAATACGTGCCGGATTTTTCGGAAGCGGTGAAGGTGGAACTGGTAACGGGGGCGAAAGTGTACTGTGCAAGAGGCACGAAGTTCATCGAGGTCAAGCGTGTGAATCCGAAGGGCAGAACTGTATACTACTGGTTGCTCGATAGGCGTTCGGAAGGTTCCAGGTCGCCTGTAATGGGTGACGTTCAGTGAGCCAGGACAGCGATGCTTTTCTCTTCCCATGGCCATGGAGCACTGTTTTGTCAATGCTCACCGAGCCCGTTGGCATGCCCCGCCTCTCCACTGCGGTTTTGGGTGTGCGGGCGGGCGCGTCAGTTTGGAGTCCTTGGCTGCATGGTGTGAGGCCTCGCTCCCATTCGTCCAATTTGTGCTACCCACAGTGCGTTGAGCAACATCAGTGCACTGGTCGAGAAGAACACATAATGGATGCCGAAATAAGCAGCCATTTGACCGCCAAGAACAGCTCCGCCAATGTTGCCTAGATACTGTGCCGATTGATTGTAACCGAACACGCGCCCGGCAATCGAAGTGGGGGCGCTTCGCCGGACCAGCGCGTTAATGGAGGGCAACAGACCCGCTGTCGCAATCCCGAGAAAGAACCGGAGAATCATCAATTGCCATGGGTTCGTGACAAACGCCTGCGGTATGAACAGGACGCCAGCAGCGACGAGCGCGACCAACAGTACTTTTCGCGGACCCACTTTGTCAGACAACTGGCCGAGCCAAGGCGCCGAGAGTACGTTCGCAAATCCGGCGGAGGCCATCACAACGCCGGCAATCAGGGCGACATGTGCGGAATGAGGGGTCAATTGTTCCACGTACACTGTGACAATCGGTTGGATGGACATGTTGGCCAACTGCAGAATAAACGTGGTCACAAACATGGCAGCGACCACCTGCGGATTCGGGATCAGTTTCCATACCTCGCGAAACGAGAGCGACGTGGCCTCCTTAGCCGGTGTGAACTGTTCTCGAACAAAGAGAATGGAGGCTGCAAAGGCCACCAGCAACAGGCCTCCGGTCACAAAGAACACATTCCGGAGACCCAGCGCTTCTGCCAAATATCCGCCAATCAGCGGCCCGAGCAGCGTGCCTCCCACGGTACCTGTCGAAAGCGTTCCAAGCGCCCATCCAGAGTGCTCTTTCGGTGTTTGCGTCGCAACCAGTGTGATGGCAGCCGCGATGTATCCCGATACGGCACCCATCAGCAAACGCAGTCCCACCAGCTCATAGACGTTTTGCACGAACCCCATCACGGTGACAACAACGGCCATTCCCAGGCTGGCCCGAATCAGCATCAGTTTCCGGCCGCGCTTGTCCGCGAGACGCCCCCAAATGGGTGACACAATGGCGGACAGTAGAAACGTAGCTCCGAAGGCGATCCCAGACCACTGTTCCACGGCCCCAGTTTCATGTACGCCGAGCTGCTCAATGTAGAGCGGAAGAAACGGGGTGATGAGACTCATGCCAGCCGTCGTAGCAAAGGAACCAAACCAACACACCCATAAGTTGCGCTTCCACAGTTGCATGCCATGACCTTCGTTCATCTAATATTTCATCCCTCGAATTAGTGTACGCTTGTGCCTGCTAGGTTACAACCCCAGATGTGCGTTGGCCAAGCCGATTTCACGCAAGAAACTGGATCCGCTTTCTTCTTCCCTCGTGACACCCCATTCATTCGTTCATCCTGTGCGGAGTTGTAATGGAGCACGTCTTTCACGCGGTGGAGATGAATCGCTCCTCGTTTGCTCACATACATTCAGTCATGTATACTTGTCTATGATGTCAAGAATTTTTTGGATTTTTGATTGTAAGCGATTGCAAATTATCAGGAGTGAATGTCATGAACAGACGGTATCGCTACGTCATTATGTCGCTCATTGTCTTGATGACCATGATCAACTACGTTGACCGGGGCGCGATTTCCTACGCTTCGGAACCCATCATCAAATTGTTTCACCTGAACAAGGCCTCTTGGGGAGCCGTATTAGGATATTTTGGCTATGGGTATATGGCAGGGGCCATCATTGGAGGCATGCTGTCAGACAAGAAGGGACCTAAATTCGTTTGGTTGTTAGCGGGGAGTCTATGGTCTCTATTTGAAATTTCAATGGCGTTCGCAGGGAACATTGGAATGGCTTTGTTTGGCGGATCGGCGTTAGCCGGGTTTGCTGTGTTCCGAGTTTTGTTTGGCTTTTCTGAAGGGCCTCTGTTTTCGACGATGAACAAGACCGTAGCCAACTGGGCGTCGCCGAAAGAAAAGGGATTTATGCAATCGTTCGGGTTATTCGGAGTTCCGTTCGGTTCTTTAATCACGGCCCCTGTGGCCGTCGGTCTGTTGTCTATCACAAACTGGCAAACGACGTTTATCATACTAGGTATCCTAGGGCTGATTTGGGTTGCTGTATGGTCTCGGGTATTCACGAACAAGCCTGAAGATCATCCGAAAGTAAGCGCTGAAGAACTTGCGGTCATCCGTTCCACCGAAAGCGTGCTCGCGGATGAGAGTACGTTGACCGAGTCTGAGCAGAAGCGAATCCGTTGGTACCATTTCTTCAAGAATCCTACACTGGTTTGCAATGCGATAGGGTACTTTGCGTTTCAATACGTCAACTTTCTGATTCTCACCTGGACCCCGAAGTACCTTCAGGACAATTTCCACTACTCACTGAGTAAGCTCTGGTACATGGGCATGATTCCGTGGATTGGTGCCTGTGTCACTGTGGTGCTCGGTGGGACGATTTCCGATGCACTGCGCAAAAAGACTGGAAGTTTGCGCATCGCAAGAGCCGGGTTGGCGGTTGTGTCTTTGATTTTCACCGCAGCATGCTTCCTTTTGATTCCGACGGTTCACAGTGTGGGTGCGGTGCTCTTGTTAATGGCAGTTGGCAACGCGTTTAACTTCTTGCCGAACTCAGTGTACTGGACGGTTGTCATTGATACCGAACCCTCAAAAGCGGGGAGTTTTGGCGGGGTTACGCACTTCATCACCAACATTGCTACCGTGGTAGCTCCGACATTGACGGGATTCCTGGTTTCTTCTCACGGATATACAGCGATGTTCGTCGCCTCGGCTGTGGCCTCCATCATCGGCATGTTGGCCATGTTGTTTGTGAAGCCTGGCAAACGAACGGTTGCATATCGTACAGCCTCAGGCAAGGAGTACCCACGCTGACGTATCATCCGCCTTTTTGTGCTTGCACCGAATAGGATGGACGCCGTTGTCGCGTCCAACCCATTCAGCGCAAACAAAAGTCTAAACAGTCTTACGTTTCTATTAACAAGGGAGGGATTGACCTGAAAGGAAAGGTCGCAATCATCACTGGTGGAAGCAGTGGCATGGGAAAAGCCATGGCCAAGAAATTCGCTAAGGAAGGCGCCTTGGTAGCTATTACCGGCAGGAATCAAGAGCGACTGGAACAGGCGAAAGCAGAAATTGAACAGTTTGATGGACAGGTTCTCTGTGTTCCAATGGATGTACGAGAACCCCAACAAGTTCAACAGATGGTCGTCACAACGAAGAATACCTTTGGAACCATCGACTATCTTGTCAACAATGCGGCTGGAAACTTTATTTGCCCTGCAGAAGACTTGTCTATTAACGGTTGGAATGCCGTTGTCAACACGGTGCTCAACGGTACTTGGTATTGCACGCAAGCAGTCGGAAAGGAGTGGATTGCGAGTCATACCAAAGGGAGTATTCTAAATATTATTGCAACGTATGCTTGGACAGCGGGCGCCGGAGTCATTCACTCTGCCAGCGCGAAAGCAGGGGTGCTGGCGATGACGAGGACACTGGCCGTTGAGTGGGGATCGAAATATGGGATTCGAGTCAACGCGATTGCGCCTGGACCGATTGCGAATACTGGGGGCGCGGAGCGGTTGTTTGCGTCAGAAGAGGCGTACCAACGAACCATCGAGAGCGTACCCGCTGGACGGGTAGGTCAACCGGAAGAGGTTGCAAACCTGGCATATTTTCTTTTGTCTCCAGAGGCGGATTATATCAATGGAGATTGCATCACCATAGACGGCGGGCAATGGCTCAATCGCAAGTCGTTTCGCTGAGGAAAGGGCAATATATGATGTTCACAAAGTGCGCCAAGAGTTCTCTGAGGCCACGTACGGGAAGGGGATGGACTGGGAATGGACGTATTTGACCTATTTCGATTGAACGGAAAAGTTGCCCTCATTACCGGAGGAGGGCGCGGGCTGGGAGAACAGATTGCGCGCGCGTATGTAGAGGCGGGCGCGAAAGTTGTGCTCTGTTCTCGCCGGGTCGAAAACTGTGAAAAGGTCAAGGAAGAGCTGATAGCCATGGGGGGAGAAGCTGTGGCGCTCCCGCTCGACCTAACAAAGCCTGATTCTGTGAATGAAGTGGTTGAGAAGATACTGAATCACTTTGGGCAAATCGATATTCTTGTGAACAATAGCGGTGCCTCGTGGGGAGCGCCTGCTTTTGAAATGCCGTACGAAGCATGGATGAAAGTGATTCAAACCAATTTGACAGGTACGTTTTTGATGTCCCAGGCCGTGGGCCGCCACATGAAAGAACACGGTGGCGGAAAAATCATCAACATTGCGTCCGTTGCTGGTCTGCGCGGCACGCCGCCGGAGGTGTTGGACGCCGTTGGATACAACGCCAGCAAGGGTGGGGTAATCACCTTAACCAGGGATTTAGCGGTGAAGTGGGCCCGATACAACATCTACGTGAATGCGATTGCCCCAGGGTTTTTCCCGACGAAGATGACCAAAGACGTTCTCGCGAAAGGCGGAGATCAGATCACTTCGAACACGCCGCTCCGACGGGTTGGCGGCGACCGAGACTTGCAAGGCGCTGCGTTGTACTTCGCGTCGGCTGCTTCCGACTTTGTCACTGGACAGATTCTTGCGGTCGATGGTGGGTCCGTAGCGAAATAACGATTGCGTCGTGACTTTCATGCTGACCGCTTCGAGGCGCCTCAAGGGGATTGGAATGGGAGGGCAAACAGATGGATTTTGAGCATTCGGAGAAAGTGAAACGCCTGCAGAAACAGCTCACCGAGTTTATGAATGAAGTGGTGTATCCCAATGAACGAGTGTATGAGGAACAACTGAAGGAAGCGCCGAGTCGCTGGCTGGTTCCGCCGGTTATGGAAGACATGAAGAAACAAGCGAAAGCTGCCGGCCTATGGAATCTGTTTCTGCCAGAAAGCGAGTGGGGTGCAGGACTTACCAATATGGAGTACGCGCCCTTGTGCGAAATCATGGGACGTTCGCCGATTGGACCAGAAGTGTTCAATTGCAGTGCTCCGGATACCGGCAACATGGAGGTACTCGTACGCTATGGCACGAAGGAACAGCAAGATCAGTGGCTTGTTCCACTCCTCAATGGAGACATTCGCTCTTGCTTCTCCATGACTGAGCCCGACGTTGCGTCATCGGACGCTACCAATATCCAGGCAAGCATCGTGAGAGACGGCGACGAGTACGTCATCAATGGGCGCAAGTGGTGGTCTTCTGGCGCCGGTGATCCCCGGTGCAAAGTGGCGATTTTCATGGGCAAAACGAACCCTGACGCTCCAAGGCATGAACAACAATCCATGATTCTTGTCCCGCTGGATACCCCCGGCGTGAGAATTGAGCGAACTCTGTCGGTATTCGGATATGATCACGCGCCGCACGGACATGCTGAAATCACCTATGACAATGTTCGGGTTCCTGTCAGCAACATCTTGTGGGGCGAAGGGAAGGGGTTTGCGATTGCCCAAGGGCGCCTGGGGCCTGGTCGCATTCACCACTGTATGCGCTTAATTGGGCAAGCGGAACGTGCACTGGAACTCATGGTGAAGCGTGCCAAAGAGCGCGTTGCGTTTGGTAAGACGCTGGCGGAGCAAGGGGTCATTCAGGAGTGGATTGCCGACTCCCGCATCGAGATTGAGCAAGCAAGACTCCTCACGCTGAAGGCTGCGTACATGATGGATACGGTGGGAAACAAAGTGGCCCAGAAGGAAATCGCCATGATTAAGGTGGTGGCTCCAAACATGGCCCTTCGGGTCATAGACCGCGCCATTCAGCTACATGGAGCAGCTGGTGTCAGCAGTGATTTCCCGCTCGCTGAGATGTGGGCCAACACCCGGACGTTGCGGCTCGCCGACGGTCCCGACGAGGTGCACCGTCGTCACATTGCAAGACTTGAATTGCGGTAACTCCAGTGTGATTGTCGAATCTGCGGTGACTCGGCTGTCAAGCCGAACCGTTCCGCAGACGGTAGGGAGATGGCGCAGCCTTGAAGAAGATACGGGTCTGGGCGACAAAAGAGGAAATTGATGCTGCCGTCTTGACCGAGGCAACGGTTGTTGTGATGGATGTCCTGTTAGCAACGACCACCATGGTCACGATGGTGGAAAACGGAGCCAAGTGCGTGTTTCCAGTTGCGGACGTACAGGAGGCGCGATGGCTCAAACAGTTCTTGGCGCCCGAGTCATCGCTGTTCGGCGGAGAAGAAGAGGGAACCCCTATTCCGGACTTTGATTGCGGTCCTTTTCCCCATGAGTTCTCGCCGGACCGGGTAACTGGGAAGGATGTTGTGTTTGTTACGACAAACGGGACACGTGCAGTGCGCCGCGCAGAATCCGCACGAGAACTGCTCATCGCCAATTTACGCAACGCACCGTCCGTTGCTCAATATCTCGAGAATACGGCGTCGGAAGAGGTGTACTTGATCTGTGCGGGCTCACACGGGCATCTGTCCCTCGAAGACATGCTTTGCGCAGGGGTCATCTTGTCTCACTTGGATTTGGAAGGCGTTTCGTTGAACGATGCAGCGCGAGTCGCGAGGTATGGCCTCGCTCACGCCGAAACGGACATGCTTCAGTGGATTCAGCAAGGTCGAGTGGGACGTTGGTTCATGAAAAACGGAAAGGAACACGTTCTGCGCTTTGTGGCTGATGTCGGTGCAAGCCAGACCCTTGTCAGCGTCGTAAACAGACAACTGCGGAGGATGGAAAGAAGGTAACCGCGCCGGGGAATGGTGGCGCCGGGTCTGTTGTGCGGTGCAGCGGATGGAGGGAGGCGACCCTGCCCGCCTTGTGGTATGGTGTAAGTGCGGCTGGTAGATCATAGAATAGGAGTGGTTGTAGTGAATCGGTTTCGTGCCTTAGTTGTCAATCAGACGGAAGATGATTTTTTCTTAGGTGTGCAAGAGTTGTCGCTGGGCCAACTCCCCGCGGGAGATGTCACCATTCGCGTGTTTTATTCCAGCGTGAACTACAAGGACGGGATGGCGTCTGTTCCGAACAGTCGGATTGTTCGCTCGTACCCGTTTGTACCGGGCATCGATTTGGCGGGACAAGTCATCCATTCGGACAGTCCCCGATTCAAGGAAGGGGACGAAGTTTTAATTACGGGCTATGAGCTCGGAGTATCCCATTACGGTGGATTTAGCCAAGTGGCTCGTGTTCCAGCCGAATGGGTTGTTCCCATTCCGAAGGGATTGTCCATGAAAGAGGCCATGGCCATTGGGACGGCCGGATTTACTGCGGCGCTTTCCGTTCATCGCTTGGAGGAAAACCACTTAACGCCCGATAAAGGACCGGTACTGGTCACGGGTGCCAGTGGCGGAGTGGGAAGTACCGCAGTGGCCATGTTGAGTCGGTTAGGGTACGACGTAACGGCGAGCAGTCGCAAAGTGGAAGAACATCCTTATTTGCGGCAGTTGGGAGCAAAAGCCATCATCGCTCCAGAAGCACTAATTCCGGAAAAAAATCGTCCACTCCAGTCGGAAAAATGGGCGGGCGTTGTCGATCCCGTCGGTGGGAAGTACCTGCCGCACATCTTGAGTGCTGTGAAGTACGGCGGTTCCGTGGCGTTAAGCGGCTTGACGGCGGGCGTTGACTTCGCAACGACCGTGTATCCGTTTATCTTGCGAGGTGTGAACCTGCTGGGTATCGACTCTGTGTACTGTCCTATGGAAGTACGTACACGACTGTGGGATCGCATCGCCAATGAACTCAAACCAAACCAGCTCCTCGAGTCCATCAGTGGTGAAATCAGCCTAGATGACCTCCCGGATACACTAGGGAAGATCCTTAGAGGCGAGGTCCGCGGACGGATGATTGTCTCGTTGTGAGGTATCTCTCGCGACCTGAGTCCGACAGCGGTCATTCGCACGCATCTCAAAATCGGGTAAATTCCCTTCCTGTCCCTGCTGATGCTACCCATAGATTTGCAAGAGCCTGAAGAGTCGCCGGTGTCTCCGCTTTCTGAATGAGACTCGTTCACCTTGAGACGTCGTCTGGCGCAGACAACGGTTTAAGCATGCTCGATAGGAGGAACGAACGTGGCACGCGAAGAGACGGTTCGTGGATTGGTCAACGGAACCATTCCTGTGCGCAAAGGAGAAGAATTTGACGTCGACAGGGTTCGGCAATATCTTCAGGCTCAAATGGAGGGGCTGCCGGACGAACCATTGGAAGTTCTTCAATTTGCTTCAGGAGCATCCAACCTCACGTACTTGCTCCGCATCGGGAGTTGGCAAGGTGTACTTCGGCGAGCGCCATTCGGACCGCTCCCGCCGAAGGCACACGACATGCAACGGGAAGCCAGGATTCTGAGTAAATTGAATCCTGTGTTCCCGTTGGCTCCGAAGCCCTATCTGTTTTGCGAAGACACATCGGTGATTGGAAGCGCGTTTTACGTCATGGAGCGCAAGGTTGGCGTCGTCTTGGATAATGCGTTTCCTCCAGGCTATTTGCCCACGCCCGAGCTAGGCAGAAAGATCTCCAACACGGTTGTCGATACGCTGGCCATGCTGCACAGCGTGGACTATGAAAGCGCCGGGCTTGAGGCGTTTGGTCATCCGGAGGGTTTTTTGGCGCGCCAGGTCAACGGATGGATAGAACGGTATCGGAGGGCACGGACTGACGACGTACCGAACGTCGACAGGGTTATGGAATGGCTTGTGAACCACCTTCCAGAGTCCCCCGAACCTACCGTCATCCACAACGATTACAAGCTCAACAACATGCTCTTTGACGCGTCTGACCTGAGCAAGGTGGTCGCGGTCGTTGACTGGGAAATGGCCACCATTGGAGATCCTCTCATGGACCTTGCTGTCACTTTGTGTTACTGGGTAGAGTCGGAAGACCCACAGGCCCTGAAAGACATCATGCCGACGGTTACCAGTTGCGGAATTTTCATCACCAGGGACGAGTTCTTGCAGAGGTACTCTGTAAAGAGTGGTCGAGACGTTTCCAACATGGATTTCTACATGGTCTTGGCTTACTTCAAGCTCGCTGTGATTTTGCAGCAAATTTATATCCGTTGGAAGCGCGGACAGACCCAGGATGCCCGCTTCGCGGCATTCGGCACACGCGTGAACCAACTCGTGCAGCACGCTGCAGAAATCATAGATAGGCACGAAAGCGAAGGGCTGGTGTGAATGATGAGGCTGGCCAACAAGGTGGCCGTTGTCACAGGTGCCGGTAGTGGGATTGGTCGCGCCACTGCAGTCAAATTTGGCAGGGAGGGCGCGAAGGTGGTTGTGGCAGATATTGATCAGGAGTCTGGCGAACACACGGCGGCGACCATTCGCCATCTCGGGGGCGATTCTGTCTTCATCCAAGTTGACGTGTCGTCCTACGAAAGTGTGGAATCACTCGTACAAGAGGCTGTGCACCGCTACGGACAACTCGATGTGATGTTTAACAATGCTGGCATAGCCAATTCGCAAGTGAGCGTGTTGGAGATGCCTATCGAAGAGTATCATCGAACCGTGTCCGTGAACCAACACGGGGTCTTTTATGGCATTCGGGCGGCTGGACGCGTGATGAAAGACCGCGGTGGCGTTATCATCAACACGGCGTCCATTTACGCATTCGTGGCGGATCGGCGGCAGTTTCCGTACCACGCGAGTAAAGGCGCGGTGGTGTCCATGACGAAGGCTGCAGCGCTGGAACTGGCACGGTACAACATCCGGGTGGTGGCCATCGCCCCGGGGTTGATTGACACGAACATCGTCACGGTGTGGAAGGACGTTCCGGACGTCTGGAAGACGATTGAACGGGCGCAGATGAGAGGCAGAGCGGGTCAGCCGGACGAGGTCGCGAACGTCGTCGCGTTCTTGGCCAGCGACGAAGCGTCCTTTGTCAATGGGCAGGTGTTCTTCGTGGATGATGGTGCAGCAGCTTTTAAACGATGAGTGATTTGCAGATCGGTGAAGACAACCGCAACGGTACGTGGGACGCGGCCCGTTTTTCTGATGACCCACCCTTTTGGCGTCGGCTCAGTGACGGCTGCAGGCTTGGCTCCTAAGGAACATGAGCCGGCGTCATTTACCATGTTGACAACTTGCGGTAGGTTTGAGAAACGTGCAATCCGTACCACCCACGAGAGGGGGGGAGGGGGTGAAAAAGTGGACCACTGAGTTGTTGCTTCTGAGTGTGGTCATCATTTGGGGCATCAATTACACGGCGAACAAGTACGGGGTGAGTCAGCTATCGCCGACTGTCTTCAATGCCGTCCGATTCACCGTGACAGCCCCCATATTGCTTGTCCTAACATGGTTGGTTGAACACAGTGTTCGTATTCGGAAGAGGGACCTTTGGCTGCTGAGTCTTGTCAGCATTGTCGGAATTGCACTGTATCAAACCTTGTTCTCCGCTTCTGTAGAATACACTTCAGCGACCAATGCGTCCCTGCTGATTGCGATGTCCCCGATATTCTCCTGTATATTTTCCCCCCTCGCCAAGCAAGAAAAGTTTCTGTGGAAGCAGCAAGCGGGTTCCCTCATCGCTTTCCTGGGTGCCGCGATTGTACTCCTTTCCGGACATCATACCGAAGACATGTATCCCCATGCCATGGTTGGTGACATATTTGGCTTTCTGGCCTCTGTCTCGTGGGGCTGGTATCCAGTGCTTACCACACCTTTGCTTCGGCAGTATTCTTCCTTGCGGATCATCGCCTGGACCTCCTTGATGGGGGCTGTTTTTCTGCTTGTTCTGATCTGGGTGACGGGTCAACCCATCACGTTTCAGCTGCCTGCACTTACATACGTCTCATTGCTCTATTCAATTCTTTTTGTCACCATGTACGGCCTCGTCATTTGGTATCAGGGTGTAGGAAAGGTCGGTACGACCAAAGCGATGTTGTACATGTATCTCGTCCCAGTTGTGGCGGCGGTCTTCGCTGCTTCAGTAAATCACGAGCCCATCCATTTTGGCCAAGTTTTGGGGGGGATTCTCATTGTGCTCGGTATCACTTATGTGAAGGGCGGTCATGACGCTATCATGCGGGGAATACGCCACCGACGACGTTCTTCGGCCATTGAACGGGACCCCAGGCACGAGGAGATGTGAGATGCGACGGCAACCGCGTAGCGGGGATTTGTCATGGACAGAGACCTGTCACGGTTCCCGCATCGCAGGCGCCGCCACAATGCACACATGATTCCTTTGACGGGTTATCGAGAGGTTACCACTTCTCGAGTGTCCTTTACCATCTCTGCCTGCAATTCCATGGCGTGCATTAAGTTTGCGAACAGCTGGATGGTCGTAACTGGACCCACACCCCCGGGCGTTGGTGACATGGCTGCTACACAGGATACGACTTGCGGTGCAACATCGCCAACAATCTTGTGTTCGGACGTCTCATTAATGCCGGCGTCCACCAGCACAAGGTTCGGATGCACCATCTCGGGTGTGATTAATCCTGCACGTCCAACAGCCACGAACGCGATGTCAGCGCGTGCAATGTGAGTGGATAGGTTCAACGTACCGGCATGGCAGACGGTCACCGTCGCATTTTCACGAATCAGAAGATGAAGCAAGGGCATGCCAACCGTTTTACCACAACCCACGAGCACCACGTGTTTACCGGACAGAGTATATCCATAGTGTTTGAGCAGACGAACACAAGCCATTGGAGTGGCTGGATAGATGCCTGGTTCACCGGATATGTTCGCTTGTCGATTATAACGAGTGAGACCATCTACGTCTTTTACAGGTGATATCGTGTTGATGACGTGCTCCGCTGACATGTGATGTGGTAAAGGTAGTTCTAGCATGATGCCATGGACTGTGGGATCATCATTTAAGCGTTGAATGGTTTGAATGAGTTGACGTTCACTGACATGACTTGGGAAGGTAAGCAATTCAAACTCGATGCCAAGTTTGGCTGCGCTTCGCTTCTTTGCTCGCGCGTAAAACGAAGAGGCGGGATCACCCTCTATGAGTAAGGTTACAATTTTTGGAACTCTACCGCGTGCCCTGTGGCTTGACACTCGCGGAATCACTTCTTTTTGTAGCAGTTCTGCAACGGGCTGCCCCTGTAACATCACTGTCATTTGGCCGTGACTCCTTTCGACATGCAATGAAAATCGTTCGAATTTTCGAGCAACAACAAACTAGGCCGCCTGGGTTCCTCAAAGGGTGCCCAGGCGGCCGGCAAATTGACAATCGCATTCCCTTGTGGTTTAGGCCCACTTGTGTCCGCCAGTCATGCGATTGGAGTATCTGTATTTGGACAGAAACAGCATACCAATTGTCACGCGAACTATCAAGTCAGTCGTCACGTCAAAAAGCCTCACAGACCGCCGCATACTGAAATTGCTCAAGTCGAGGAAATGCTGTGACCTGCGCAGTTTCCCGTCCAAGACAGCGATGAAGAAGATGCGTGCAAAGGCATAGGAAGTACCCCCTCTATGTTGCCTTGATGAGGATAAAAGGCGATTTGTCTAAGCCATGTGTCCTTCTTGGTGGACAACCTATTTCGCATAACCTACATGAGTTGGAAAATCCTCAAATGGCGTCTTTTCATCAATCATTAGGGGGGTGAGACTGTGATTACACCTGGACATTGCATGCAGTTTATTGGACGGCCCGTCATCATTCACACGAGGGATGGTGTAACTCACCGCGGAGTTCTTCATTCCGTAACAGGTGATGGAATTTACATGCGTCCGATAGGGGGCGGAGCTCGTCTAGCGAATGAAGCAGGCGACAGTACTGCAAACATTGATTTACTGCAGAACATGCCTCAGCCAAAAGACGACGTTGAAGAGGCATTTTTTCCATTTTTCTTCTTACCCTTTCTTGCTCTCGCAGCAGTCGGTCCGTGGGGCTGGTGGTAAGCGTTCCGCAAATTCATATGCATCTTGTGAGGGCATCGGCTATCGCTGATGCTCTTTTTTTGAAATTGGAGCAGTGCCGTCCCTGCACCGTAAACGGATTCGTACACGAAGTGTTGGGTATGCGGCCAGTGGTTGTCATCTAGCCTTAATTGTTAACTTGGTATACACTTTAAGTTAACAATTGCAGCAAGGAGGGTGGTAACAGATAGAAACAGTAGTTGCGAGAGGCTGGTTGGCGATAGCGAAACAGGAAGGATACGAACATTCTTGAGCGAAAGCCACGAAGCTGTGGCGCGAGCAGGATGACCAAGTTCACAGCTCCGTCAGGCGGGTACATAGGAATGCAGACACAGTGCGTTTCGATTGTGATATTTCCGAATTGGGAGTGACTTTTGTGACATACGAAGAGTTGTACGAAAAGAATCGTCTATATCTCTGGAATCCCTTCACACAGATGAAAGAATATTTGGCGGATGAACCCGTCATTATTGAAAGCGGTAGTGGATGCCGATTGCGGGATGTCAAAGGGCATGAATACTGGGATGGCGTGTCCTCCGTTTGGTTAAATGTGCACGGGCATCGGGTTCCTGAGCTCGACGCGGCGATTCGCCGACAGTTGGACTACATTGCTCACTCAACGTTGCTCGGCATGGCAAACGTACCTGCCATATTGCTTGCCGAAAAACTGATACAAATCGCGCCACCTGGCCTAGCAAAAGTATTTTATTCAGACTCTGGTGCAGAAGCTGTTGAGATTGCACTCAAAATGGCATTTCAGTACTGGAAGAACCGCGGCGTTGACGGGAAGACGACATTTGTCACGATGCGGGAGGCGTACCATGGGGACACTGTCGGCGCTGTATCTGTAGGTTCCATCGACCTATTCCATCAGGTATATTCGCCACTACTGTTCCCGTCCATAAAAATTCCGTTCCCCAATGTTTACCGTAGCCCGTTCGGGGATACGGCAGAGGAAGTGAAGAACGGTTCCCTGAAGATGGTGGAAGAGGTGTTTCAACAACGCGGAGATGAAATTGCCGCGATGATTGTCGAACCGGTTCAGGGAGCAGGGGGCATGATTCCAATGCCCGCCGGCTACTTGCGTGAGCTAAGGCGTTTGTGCTCTGCGTACGACATCCTCTTGATTGTTGATGAAGTGGCGACCGGGTTTGGGCGCACTGGGAAGATGTTCGCTTGTGAACACGACGGTGTGACTCCAGACATCATGACGGTGGCCAAGGGCATCACAGGCGGTTACTTACCGATTGCAGCCACCCTTACCACGGACACGGTATACGATGCCTTTTACGCAGATTACGATGAGCTCAAAACGTTGTATCACGGGCACTCGTACACAGGGAATCAGTTGGGTTGCGCCGTGGCATTAGCCAACCTCGAACTGTTTGAACAGAAGAAACTTGTGTCAGAGGTTGAACAGAAGGCCAAGGAACTCGCCGTGTATCTTGAGCCGATTCGTTCCCTCTCCCACGTGGGGGACGTGCGGCAGGCCGGATTCATGGTGGGCATTGAGTTGGTGGAGGACAAGGCGACCAAAAAGCCATTTCCGTGGCAGCAACGACTGGGCGTCCGAGTCTGTCGAAGGTGTCGTGAACTAGGGATGTTGTTGCGGCCGCTCACGGATGTCGTGGTGTTCATGCCACCTCTTTCCGCCACGCTCCAGGAGCTGAAGGAGATGACCAACATTCTTTATCAGGCCATCGCCGAAGTGACTGAGGATACGAGTGTGGTGTGAAGACAATGCAAAGATTCCAGAGCGCACTCCATCATTTGAAAGAGGCCGGATTGTATCGTCGGATGCGTTCTATGGGAAGCGCTTCCGCGCCACGTGTGAACGTCGATGGGCGGTCCTTGGTGATGTGTGCCGCGAACAACTACCTCGGCTTGGTGGACGATGACAGATTACGAGAAGGCGCCATCGACGCGATTCATCGATATGGAACAGGGGCGTCCGGCGCACGGCTGATTACAGGGACGACAGATTTGCACCTGCACTTGGAGCAAGCACTTGCAGAATTGAAGCAGACCGAAGCCGCCATTGTGCTGAATACAGGATACATGGCAAATCTAGCAGCACTTTCTACGCTCGTGGGAGCAGGCGATGTCATTTTCTCTGATGAGTTAAACCATGCGAGTATCATTGACGGATGTCGCTTGTCGAAAGCGGCGGTTGTCGTCTATCGCCACAATGATATGGACGACTTGCGTCACAAGTTGGAGAACTACGCGACAACGGGCCAGCGGCTTATCGTCACCGATGGTGTGTTTTCAATGGATGGAGACGTTGCAGACCTGCCGGCTATCACCGATCTTGCTCAAGCGTACGATGCTTGGGTGATGGTTGACGACGCGCACGCGACAGGGGTATTCGGAGAACACGGAGGAGGCACGGCGGATCATTATGGTTTGCCGGCGGATTCCATTCATATCCAAGTCGGGACTTTGTCAAAGGCGCTCGCGTGCGAAGGAGGATTCATTGCAGGTTCGACCGTCCTCATTGATTACCTGCGAAACCGTGCGCGGCCATTCATATTCTCAACCGCGCTGTCTCCGCCTGTCATCGGTGCCGCGTTGCGTGCGGTGGAAATCGTCAGCGCGGAACCCCAGCGGCGGAAGCGCCTTCACGCCTTGGCGCAACGGCTTCGCAAAGGCCTCTCCGAGGTTGGGCTTCAAGTCATACCGGGAGAAGCCCCGATTGTTCCGATTGTGATTGGCGATCCGGAACGGACATTGGAATACAGCCGCCGCCTGGAGCACCACGGTGTTTTTGCGACGGCAATCCGACCGCCTACGGTGCCGCCGGGGACGTCTCGAATTCGATTGACGCTGATGGCGACGCACGCGGACGAAGATATCGAGCAAATCATTGATGCCTGTACCAAAGCGGGGAAGGAACTAGGGGTGATATCGTGAAAGGATTTTTCATCACAGCGACGGACACGGAAATAGGGAAGACGCTCGTTGCCGGGGGGATTTGCGGTGCACTGCGAGCGAGAGGGATGGACGTAGGCGTTTTTAAACCTGTGCAAAGTGGACACTTGGCGTCCGACGCAGCGGGTGATGCGGCTCGATTGAAGCGTCTGAGTGGCATCGACGATGACCTTGACGTGATTTGCCCGTTCTCTTTTGAAGAGCCATTAGCTCCGCGACTCGCGATGGAACGTGCGAAGCAGACGGTTACACTGAACCACCTCATGGACAAGTACCGTGCTGTCCAAAAGCGACATCGTCACGTTGTGGTCGAAGGGGCAGGGGGGCTCGTGGTACCCTACACGTGTGATGCATTGGTTGTTGATTGCGCTGTAGCCATGGACCTGCCGATGATCATTGTTGCCAGGCCAGATCTGGGTACGGTGAACCACACGGCGTTGACGGTGGCTTACGCGCAGTCTCGGGGGCTGCGCGTAGGTGGGATCATCATCAATGGGTATGGCCGCAACCAGCCCGTGGGTGTAGCGGAACAACACAATCCCGCGATGATTCGCGAGGTGTCCGGCGTTGACGTGCTCGGCGTGATTCCATGGTTGGGGCCCAATCCCTCGGAGACGGCCGTTGTGAAGGCGGTGGAGGAGCACGTGGATATGGAGAAACTCGAGCGTATGTTGCAGACAAACGTTTAAACTAGAGTCATAGAACATGGTTTAGTTTGAAAAATCGCGAATCCGCCCGACGGGCGGATTTTTCTTTGTATTGGACCACCAGCCGATGAGTCCCCTGATCAACATGCTGTACGTGACAGTTCAATTCACAGCTTTGTCACGGTCATTGTGATCCACGTCACAGTGGAGGAACACAGTGGAAGCGCAAAATGGCTGTGTGAACACCATCTGAAAAGAACCATCTGGTTATCACATTCGGTGATAAACAACAGAAACAAAGGACGTGAGACAAATGACAACCATCGTTACGCCTGAAATGAAACATCGTTTGCAAGATATTGTGAACAACGTCAGGAAACTAGACTCCAAAAAGTTGGAAATCGTCAAAGCGACCATCCCTGTTGTGCAACAACATGGTGAAACCATTACTAAGAAATTTTATCAGCGCCTGTTGACGAACCACCCCGAACTGAACAACATCTTTAACCAAACGCATCAACGATTCGGGCATCAACCGAAAGCGCTGGCGGATGCGATATACGCAGCGGCAGCGAACATTGAAGACATGAGCGCCATTCTGCCTGCAGTGGAGCGGATTGCTCAAAAGCACAGAAGCCTGCAGATTAAGCCCGAACACTATCCGCTTGTGGGAGAAAACTTGTTAGCAGCCATCAAGGAAGTCTTAGGAGACGCCGCAACGGATGAGATCCTTGATGCTTGGGCCGACGCATACGGTGCCATTGCGGATGTGTTCATTCGCGTGGAATCTGAGTTGTACAAAGCGGCTGAAACGCAGCCGGGAGGGTGGGCTGGATTTAGGGACTTTGTTGTTGATAGGAAAGTGAAAGAGAGCGAAGTCATCACATCCATTTATCTGAAGCCGAAGGACGGTCAGCCGATTGCTGATTTCATTCCGGGACAATATATCACGGTTAAAATGCAGATTGACGGGGAACCGTATACACACCTTCGGCAGTACAGCCTGTCTGACCGGCCAGGTACAGGGTATTATCGCATCAGTGTAAAACGGGAAGATCCAAGACAAGAAGGCGTTCCAGCTGGCATTGTATCGACCTTCCTGCACAATCAAGTGCAAGAAGGGGACGTGATTCCAATCACGGCTCCGGCGGGAGACTTCTATTTGAACATGCAGAGTGATTCGCCTGTGGTGCTCATTAGTGGAGGTGTAGGTTTAACGCCTCTGTTGTCCATGTTCAACACGCTCGTTTATGAACAACCGGATCGAAAGGTGTATTTCGTTCATGCTGCAATCAATGGAACGGTTCATGCGTTCAAAGAGCATATCCGCGATGTGACGGCGAAACATCCGAATGTGCAATCCTTTGTTATTTACGAAAGACCCACAGAGGAAGATAGAAAAGCAAATCTTTTCGATAAAGAGGGCTTTATCACGCTGGAATGGATGCAACAGGTTTTACCTTCACAGGACGCAGATGTCTATTTTTGCGGACCGACCCCGTTCATGCAAGCTGTAAACAAAGCATTGAAACAGTGGGGCATTCCAACGGATAAAATCCATTACGAGTTCTTCGGTTCATTCGGCAACCTTGATGCCCACCAGTAATATAAACCTCCGGACCGGACATCCATCGTTTGGGTGTCCGTTTTTTTCAGAGTGACTCGTTCTGGTAATTTGCGAACGGATACCACGGATATCATAAGGCATATTAGTGGATATGCACCTTATATATCCATATATACCAGTTCCATTGTCCGTTTAAAGAGGCTTTTGTATGCGCTCTCATCGTATAAATACCTGGCCACCTCATGTGAGATGTCTTTTTTCATTGCGACGAATGAACGGTGACTATAGGGATAGGATGGAAAGTATGGATGGCCACGAAAGGGGATAATCAATGAAATTCAAGTTCGGATATATAACCGCTGAGGAATGGGCGATCATCAGTAATACTGAATTTAAGTGTAGGTTATGTGGTACAGACAAGATGAGCGACGGTCGTGCTGTCTACGCCGCGACAGACCCATATGAAGCATGGATCCCGAGGTTCGTTGTGTGCGACCTCTGTTTTGTGGATGCATCAGACTCGCCTGACGAAATGTATTACGAATGACACACGCATGAAAACGCTCTTGGCCAGCCACGCGTCTAGAGGTTTTTAATTTTTGGCACCGCGTGAGATATGGGAGGGTAAGCCGCAAAAGTGCATGTGGAGCTGTACTGTTCAACTATATTCTAGCAAAAGAGGCACATCCCTGTTTGAGTGCACCCTTGTGGTCCATAACCTTTGCTATTGTCAGTGCGACCCAAATTGTCTACTGATTGAACTGCGAAATACTCCGAATGAGCTAGAATGGGCGAGAAAACGGAAGATCATAGTGGAGAATCGCTGAATCATGATACCGTGAACCATACTACAAGTAACGACAAAATTAGTGGGTGCCTATTCACCGGTAACGGCAAACGAAATCCTCAATGCTTGCAAGAAGCGGAGTTAAGACCTTGGTTTTTGTGTGTTCCTAGGGCGTGGACCGACTTCACACTTTTTTACCAGATGTAATAGACTATGATATGGTTATAATTGAGACAGAACAGGTGTGTTCCTTGGTGGCGCCTTGCTTCTTGTATCACCTAAGCACGAGCGCCTACTTTGTTTTGCAAATATATGGGATAAGGAAGGTTATGGTGAGCAACATGATGAGCAACATACGGAAAAAGACAGACGTTATCTTAATTGGTGCCGGAATCATGAGCGCGACTTTGGGAGCATTACTGACAGAGTTAGCACCGGAATGGGGAATCAAAGTCTTTGAGAAACTCGGAAACGCAGGAGAAGAAAGCTCTAACGAGTGGAATAATGCGGGTACGGGCCATTCTGCACTGTGCGAACTCAACTATACACCCGAAAAACCGGACGGATCTATAGATATTAGCAAGGCTATAAAAATTAATGAACAGTTTCAGCTTTCAAGACAGTTTTGGTCTTATCTGGTAAACAACAATCTGATTCGTAATCCGCAGGACTTTATCATGCCAATACCTCATATGAGTTTCGTACAAGGGGAAAAAAATGTAGCGTTTTTAAAAAAACGTTTTGAAGCGCTTTCAAACATTCCCCTATTTCAAGGGATGGAATTTTCCGATGACCCCGAAAAACTGAAGGAATGGATTCCGCTTATCATGGAAGGCCGTACATCGAATGAACCGATAGCGGCAACAAAAATCGACTCTGGAACGGATGTCAACTTTGGTGCTTTAACACGCATGTTGTTTGACCACTTAAAGAGCAAAAACGTCGAGATAAACTACAAGCATCGTGTTGAGGATATTAAACGTACTAGTGACGGGTCGTGGGAAGTCAAAGTGTATGATATCGATAGCGGTACAATCGAATACCATACTGCAAAATTCGTCTTTATCGGCGNTGGGGGCGGAAGTCTGCCTTTACTACAAAAAACCGGTATTCCTGAGTCAAAACATATTGGAGGCTTCCCGGTAAGCGGACTATTTATGGTATGTCACAATCCGGAAGTTGTAGCGCGGCATCATGCAAAAGTATACGGTAAAGCTAAGGTTGGTGCTCCTCCAATGTCTGTTCCGCATCTTGATACAAGATATATCGACAACAAAAAAACATTGCTGTTTGGACCGTTTGCCGGCTTCTCACCAAAGTTCTTAAAAACTGGTTCAAATTTTGATTTAATACATTCCGTAAAACCGCATAATATCTTCACTATGTTGGCGGCAGGCGTAAAAGAGATGAAATTGACAAAATACCTGATCCAGCAAGTTATGTTATCGAATGAAAAGCGCATGGAAGAATTACGCGCGTTTGTTCCGACCGCTAAGAGTGAAGATTGGGAGATAGTGGTAGCTGGCCAACGTGTGCAAGTTATCAAAGATACTGAGGCAGGCGGTAAAGGAACACTTCAATTTGGTACGGAAGTTGTCAGTGCCGCTGATGGCTCGATAGCTGCATTGCTCGGCGCTTCTCCGGGTGCTTCTACTGTCGTTCACGTAATGCTTGAGGTATTAGAAAAATGCTTCCCGCAAAATATGAAAGAGTGGGAGCCCAAAATAAAAGAAATGATTCCTTCTTATGGCGTGTCACTTGTGGAAAACCCAGATCTTTTCCAAGAAATTCATACTTCGACAGCACAGACGCTTGGTCTAAGCGAAAAAGTACCGGTCTATAGTTAATTCAATTCTTTTTAAAGAGAATATTGAAACTGATCCATTAAGAAATCACTCTGTGGTACCTGCAGACAAGACAAAAGACGACCCAAACTCTTAAAACTGGAGAATGGGTCGTCTTTTGTTAGGTTCTTTTACTAACTCTTTCGGTGAACCCACAACTTTTTTAATGGCTTCCATCAAAATTCGATTGTAGCTTCTGTTGATAAGGCTCGAGAGATTGGTTTAGATTGGTGGGAAAGGGATCCATATTTGTCGTCAAAGGCGATACAAACGGAAAACGCAAAATTGGCTGATGGCGTTTATCGCGGAATCGTCACCGGATAAGCGGATAAGCAACGTGGTAGGCTGGCGAGCGGACTGGAAGTCGGGGCACTCGAGAGAGACAAGGGGCAGCCAAGTGTCGAAAATATGCATGTAGGGCCACAAAAAATTTAAACGTCCGATAATATATATTATGTTAACTAAAAGAACATTATAAGGTTCGTCGATTAATGATTTGGTTCGATCTTTGTATTCCTTTAAAGCCTCTTAATGCTTTGGATATCCCTATAGGAAACGTACAAATACCTGTAATTCATGAATTGACAATGGACTTCATCCAATCGATATAATCGACGATGTTCGTTTCGATTTGGTTTGTCATACATACTGAGTTCCTTGCATTTTCAACCAAACGATGGCGAAGCGATTGATCCACTAGCAGCCGTTGTACACACTTATCTGCAAGAGACTCTTGTTTAAGTGAAAACACCAAACCCGTTTCGTTATCCTGTACGATTTCCTTACTCCCCCGTATCGCTGAACAAATGACTGGACAATAGCACGCCTGAGATTCCAATACATGATATGGATAGCCCTCGCGAAGAGAGGTCGATATCATCGCTCCACCGGATTTGGCAATAACATTATAAAAAAACGGCATTTCTTGGTGTGGCATATTAGATAAAATTAAATAATCCTTCCCCCACTTGAAATGGTTCTTCACCATTGTCTTATTGAAGAGGTCAACATCAGGGCTGACTGTGACATCGCTACAAAGCAATAGTTTTACACGCGGATGCTTTCTGCGTACTCTACGAAAAACACGAACAAGCGCTCTTGTTGGGTTCAATCCGCCCTACCCACCCTATGATGGGATTGGTCATCCACCGTATGGGGATATGGTATTTGTCGAGAAAGTCGCCAACCGAGCGTGCCGAAAATAGAGTCGTATCCAATGTGTTTCTTGCAACAAAGACGGACAAGTCCGGACGATTTCGCAGGTTTTCATAGGCGATCTCTGCCACATAACGACTAGGGACGACGATACCCTGAATCATCCCACCATCCTTAAGCTCGTTGATGAAACGAAGGCTATTGACGATGCCCTCGGTTTTCCCGTGAAACTCAAACAACACTTTCCCGCTGTACTCCATGCTTTTCAGAACATCAAAATTATGTAGTGTATTAATAAAGGTAATGACATGAAATCTATGCTCGTCAATATATCTAACGAGATGGCCGGGTGCTTTAGATACTTTATGGGGAATCGAGGAAAAATTGTTTAAACCTTGGCCCTTGTGATAGAAGTACGCATGCGTTGGATAGCCTCTTGTGTTTAAGGCCGTCAATCGATGAAACAGAGCTGTTTCAACTCCTCCGAGATAGCAACCCCAGGAGATGACCAGTGAGCGTATAAGTAAAGATTCTTCGGTATTTTTTGCCGCAAGAACCGGGGAGTCTTCAACGTCAAGGTTCGATCTAACGTCCATGCTCTTATCCTTATCTATAAGCACTTTTCTCACCACCTGAGGCTGTTAATTGTGTCAACCATGCAGCATATTGCTTTACATTTGCATCCATTCGATTTACAGCGCAAACTTTTTCCCGTGCTTCGCGTACTAATCGATTGCGCATGGCCTGATCTTTGATAACTTTCTCTACCAACTTGACCGCATCCTCAATATCATGAATATAAGTCAAGCCAGTGTTCCCATGAGTTACAGCTTCCACGGCTCCCCCCGCATTTGTACAGACCACTGGACATTCACACGCCTGGGCTTCTAATAGGTGGTACGGATATCCCTCGGCTAACGATGTAGATAGAAGTGCCCCCCCTGTGTTTCCAAGCAGTGAGTAGAAAAACGGCATCAGTGAGTGGGGCAAATTTGGAAGAAATCTTACATGGTCGGTCAAATTCTGCACCTGAACTTGACGAATGAATTCATTAAGTTCATTGCTATTCAATGTGTCGCCAGCCACCAAGAGCCCCATCTCGTGATTCCTTTTCCTAAGCACAGTGAAAATCTGAAGCAACGATCTCCAATTTTTGTTATTTTCAAGTCTACCAACCCATCCTAACAACAATCTATGGCTCCAATCATCTGGAACGCCGAGTTGATATAACATATCTTTGGACACAGAATGATTCCGAAAGGAATGAGTATCTACCGTATTCCTCGCTACGAAAATTTCAATGTCTGAGCGCTTCCATACGGCCGACTTGGCGATGGACGCGACGTAATGTCCCGGAACAACGATACCTTTTATTTGACCGTGATCTTCACGCCGGTTGATACGATTGAGGACTTCCAATATGGGTTGTGCGAAACCGTGAAATTCGAACAGGCATATTCCGTTAAACTCGGATTCGGCCACCTGGTCTAAATTATGAAGTGTATTAACGAATGTAATAACCTGAAAATTGTTTCTTCGAATGTATTGAACTAAGTCGTCAGAGTGTTTGCTGATATGATGAGGAATGTCTTCAAACAGGCTTATTCCCGTTCCACCATAGTAAAAGTACGTATGATGCGATTGTGAATTGAACGTGTTCAATTCGCGGAGGCGATTTGCCACGGCTGTCTCCACCCCGCCTTGAAAAGACGCCCAGATGATTGTGAGTGAAGAAGGAGTGTCTCTCCCGTGACTGGATCTTTCACGAATCCACGTTCGTGCTGGATTTTGCAGTGAACGTTTTACGGGGTGAACAAAGATAGCCCACGGATCCCGTAAGGAGTCTGATACTTCGTCTTTGGTGTAGTCGTCTCCAATTCGTATATATTTAGCTACTTCATGCGGATAGGCTCTGTAGCGTGCTCCTGCCCGAACCGCAAGAGTAGGAGACAAAATCTCCTCCAAAGCAAACACTTTTGTTGACGAGAAGAGTCGTTCCAAAGCCTCGCGGTCCACTTTTTGGATCATATCGTGCACGATTCTCTTCCTGTATACCTGCATGCAGTTTAGGCAACCTGCAAAGAAGTCGGTACCGAAGAATGGCTGCCAATTTTGCCACTCAGCCCACATTGTCTGGCCGGGATACCAATGTGGAACTTGTTCTCTCGAAAACTGGACACCCATATTGATTCCCATGCAGTCGTATCCGTTAAGAGCGTACTCGAGGAGTGTTTCGTATCCTTCCCGAACAAACATAACGTCGGAATCTAAGCACACTAGATAGTCATAGTGCAAATCAATTTCCTCTAGCCATACCATGACGTCAAACAGAAATGGCCCTAACCGTCCTTTGGACAGCGGACGGCTGTATGGGCAAATATCTACATCAATGGATTTAGCGAACTCTGGGTTTGTTCCCCCGTTGTATACAACCACATGCGAATTTGGATTATATGTCCGCACATTGGTAATCTGGTCCCTCAGGACGTTTTCGTCTTCGTGAGCAAGAATGGCAAAACATATCATGCAATTCGCGCCTTTCCTTATGTTTTTTCTACAGAGGTTAAGGAAATGGTCTCGTGTCCACAGAAGTTGTAGTGGATTCCTCACGGAAGAAAATAAACGTTAGTGACCGAAGTCGTTTTATGTTATGCCTAAGATCAGGCCATAGACTGGGCGTCTGTAATGCGAAGGGAATTTCGTTCACGTACGATAAGGAAACGATATTGATGGAATTCAGCGTCGTGTGAATTGGAGAGCTAACAGAAATCTGGGTTATACAAGGCTGGAGTTTTGAAAAGAATGGGGAGTTCTATAGTGCTTAAAAGCGAACCGCAGAGGAGATGAAATCACGCATCGGCGGCAAGGTCGTCGAACTACGTAACGCGAATGACGAGGTCATCCGGCAGATCCCCACTCGCTGCGGTATCCGAGAACTACAACATTCGCTCCATAGTTTGCCCGCACGGCCCCTGAGGGGACCCGCGTGAGCATCCGCAGGCCGAGGCATGCACGATGTGTTTCTTGCCCTTACAATCACGGAACTGGAGATATCCTCATCATGACAACCTCCTACACCGAACAAGACGACGTCCTTTGGTGCGACAAACGCCGTCTTTGTTGGACGGAGCATCCGTCACAGCATGCGCAACACCGAGGCATTAGTGATGGCAATTTTGCTCCCCATCATGCTCATGTTGCTGTTCACTTGCGTATTTGGTGGCGCAATCGATCCGAGCGGGCACTACGTTAACTACGCTGTACAGGGTATCATCCTGCTGTGTGCCGGATTCGGATCGTCAAGTATGCTGGACGTGGCTACAGACATGACGAACGGCATCATTGACCGGTTCCGAACCGTGCCAATCAGAAGCAGTCACGCCGTCACGGGGCATGTTGTGGCGAGCCTAGCCCGAAACCAAGTGGCAACCGGTGTCGTCATTGGCGTTGCACCAGTCGTTAGATTTCGGCCCTCCGCCAATGTAATGGAGTGGCTCGCGGCAGCAGGCGTCACACCCTATTCATTCTTACATTCACCTGGCTCTGCGCTGCCATCGGCCTAGTTGAATGCCCGCTAGCGCCTCAACACCCTAGTCACCTACCACATCCGGTTGGATGATCTAGGTCATGAGTTTGGCTCTAAGCACTACCTATCTACATTTCTACATTACATTGTATCTTTACGCCTATCGCGATGACCCCCTATGGGAAACCGACAATTGCCGCTCATCTTAATTCTGTGACCTGTTCTTTAGTAACTTAAGATATCTGCAATCATCCGAACGAGATCCTTTGCACGCTTAATTGTGGAGTGCTCAGAATGAACAAACTCATAACCTCGCTTCGTTATTATTTCTCTTTCACGTTCGTGACTGAGGTAGTATTCAGCCTTCTCTTCAAGGTCATCCTCTGTTACCGATACAAAGTTTTCACCAGGAATAAAACCCAAGTCTTCTAATTCGGGAAAAGTCGGGGCTAAGAGCAAACTCATACTTCCGGGTACTTCAAAGTATTTTCCAACTGGATAATTATAACAACTCGAATCGGTCAAAAACATTTTTGCCCGATTGATTTCTTGTGCATATTTTTTCCCCACGTAGTAGTGCTCCCGCTCATGATCTTCAAAGTTGCGGTACCCCGGATGTCCGTGGTAGACGAATCCAGTTTTATTTCGCATGGTGTCCAGCATCTTCTGCCGAAGGGGATAGACGTATTCATGTACAGCGCCCATCAGCAAGAAGTCTATATCTTTTCGAAGGCTGTAGTTCTTAAAGATATTTGTATTTACATGTTGAGGCAGCCATCTCATCTTATCAGAAAACTCTCCATACCAATCATAGAATTTATCCCGATAATGCGTAAAGATGATTTGAACGTTTTCCCGCCGCAAAGCCTCATTCCGTTCTTCAATTTGAAAATGAAGGTCGTACAAATAGACACCGTACGGAATATCCAGGGATTTTAGACCAGTGATGGACGGTGAGTTCAACTCTCCAAACTCATTGATGAAAATGAAATCCGGACGGTTATCTAGCCTACTCACAATGTCATGAATGTCGCCCGATTCATGCCAAACCGTTAAATCTACTAAATTCGAAAGTTCTATTAGTAGGTAATGAAATTCAGACACAATAAATTTGCTGAAATCCCCTGTCGTGACCAACAACTTTACACGGGCCATCCAAGACAATCCTTCCCATCAAAGTCTTTGTAGATTTATCAATATACACGTACGACGAAATCTGTGAGGGTGAATGCCAAGGTGATTCGTCCAGGGAGCCCTTTCAAACTCGTGTCCCGTACATAAGTGTCATGATACGCATACGTTTGATTATCTGAGCTCAGTGGATCGAGCATCAAGTATTCCATCAAACGGAGATTCGACAGCAAGCGATAAAGGTCATAATGGACGGTGATGAAGGTGATAAATTCACGAAAGTTAAACTCTGCGGAATTGATGGATCTCATTATTCAAGCTTTGGACGAGAAACGGCAACTTTCCGTAATCAGTGCAGGTGCAACGGAGGCATACGTTATGGCGCAATACACTGTATTGTCGGAAGAAGAATTCATGAGTCACCCGGAAGCATTCGTTGCAAATCAGGGAGTAAAATCAGGATTTCACCACCGAGGGGTGCGATTCCCAAATGTTCAATTACGGGATGATGCCGTAGAGGCAGTGAGAAAAGCAGATGTCGTAGGATACAATACACTAGTTGAAGATGCTCGCTGCATCACCGAACGAGTATTCCAAGCATACGGAATCGAACCGACGTACATTTACGATTCGTACCTTCGTCGAGTTTTCATGATTTCCCAACGAAAAAAATATGAGCAAATGCTTGCAGGGCGTAGAATTTTACTTGTGGGGTCAACAGCGGATGACGCCAAAGATGCGTTGAACCGAGACTTGCAGGCCAGACTCGGGTTTGACATTGTCGGTGCAATTCAGATTTACGAATACGAAGACATTCCTGAGGTAAAGAGACAGATTGACGCCCACGAATTCGATTTATGTTTGATATCGGCAGGAACAAACGCCATGATTTTGGCTTCCTACATTTCCACTGCTCATGGGAAGGTCGCCTTTGACATCGGATTCGGAATGACTACTCTATATACCGGGGCAATCTTTGGTGATGCCTGGTTGAATGAGTACATCGGACTGGATAACTTGATGAAAATGTAATGAAGAACGTTTGAGTGAAACTGTCGTTCGCGTGATGAATCACTGCGTTTTTACGGTGGAAAGGCATTTTGACGCCGTGGGACACGGCGAGCGCGGCTGCTACCAATAGCAAATCGTTAGCCCAAAAACCGTTGCAGCCGCTTCATAAAGAATTACGCTCGATTTCCCTTCAGCGGATTCACAGGTCAACCTGCGGCAACTTTTGGTCATAGTACCCCCGCACGCACACCACTTCATTTGTGGAAATTTCCTCGTACACCTTATGTATACTCCACCCTCTGGTACATTAATCCAATTTCTATCGTGGAGATGCTTTCTCGTCTCCCTTTTTGTCGTGGTTACGCGCAAAAAAAACATACCGAAGAGCGGAAATCAGGCGGTTGAAAAGATAGACATCTGTCTGTGATCCTGCTTCCCCAATGAAACATAGGATGACCACGACACAAACAATGAGCGCATCATAGAGGTGATACTATGAAGGCGATTGTGACCGGGGGCGCCGGGTTTATCGGCTCTCACCTTGTAGACACATTGATTTCACTCGGCCACGACGTGTATGTCGTTGATAATTTGACGACCGGCCAGCGAAGGTTTGTCAATCCTGCAGCCACGTTACACGTGTTGGATGTGAGAAGTCCCGACCTGAAAGATTTGATAATCAGTGAAAAACCAGACGTTGTGTTTCACCAGGCTGCCCAGGTCGATGTACTTCAATCCATTCGCGATCCCATGCATGATACAAGCGTGAATGTTCTCGGAACTGTCAACTTGCTTCAAGCGTGTTGCGAAGCCTCTGTCGGAAAGTTCATCTACGCCTCCTCGTGTGCAGTCTACGGGGATCTTCAGGAAGAACTAATCAAGGAAGACAGTGTGACATCCCCCATTTCCTATTACGGCATTTCCAAATTGACACCAGAGTCGTATATCCGTGTGTTCCATCAGCTGTATGGACTCCCCTATACGATTTTGCGCTATGCCAATGTGTATGGGCCACGGCAAACCGCTAAAGGCGAAGGTGGCGTTGTGGCTATATTCCTGAATCGGTTAAAAGACACCCTTCCTCTTCTGATCCACGGAGACGGCGAACAAACTCGCGACTTTGTCTATGTGAAAGACGTGGTCAAGGCCAACATTGCAGCCATTCACAGGGGTGACAACGAAACCGTGCAAGTTGGCACAGCCATCAGAACATCTGTGAATACGTTAGTTGCTACCATGGAAGGTATCCACGGCTCAGCCATTCCGACCGTTTACGGACCAAAGCGACCTGGGGATATCCAGCACAGTTGTCTCGACAACAGCAAGGCACGAGCGGTATTGGGATGGGTCCCTGCATACGACGTGAAACAAGGCATTCGCGAAACCTATACTGTCGTCTTCACCAGATGAACACAGCGTTGGGTGGGCCAACTCCTCTGAACCACGGATTTGGCCTCGCTCGTATTTCTCATCCATTTCCTATGTAAAGCGGCCGCAAACGGCCGTTGCAAAGCCTCCCCTTTTCAGCTTCCGAGTCTGATTTATGCATTCCTCTGCTGTTGTTCGTGCCACGCAATCGTCTCCTTGAGCCCATCTATCAGTGAAACGCGCGGTGTGTGGTGAAGAATGGTTTGTAGCTTTGTTGTAACAGGAACCCTTTTCGGAGTGTCCTCATACCCGGGGCCGTATGCCTCTTCATACGGGACATATTCAATCGACGATGTGCTATTACTTAGTCGAAGCACGGTTTCTGCCAGTTGTTTGATGGCGGTTTCCTCGGTAGTCCCGATATTGATGACTTCACCATCCGCCGCGGCTGACAGTGCGGCGATGGTCGCCTCGACGCAGTCGTATACATACGTAAAGCACCTGGTCTGCAAACCATTTCCGAAGACCCGCAAAGTCTCGTGGGACAACGCCGCATCAATAAAGCGCGGTATGACCCCTGCGTACGGAGTAGCCACGGACCGTGGACCGTAGATGTTAAAGTAGCGCAAAACCGTTACGCGGAGTCCTTCTTTTCCGTACGCTAGGCAGAGATGCTCATCAATCGCTTTGGCAGTAGCGTAGGACCACCGATGAACCGTTGTAGCGCCCAATACCCGGTCAGCATCCTCACTGAATGGAATGTTGGGATTCTTCCCATACACCTCCGATGTGGAGGAAAAGACCAGTTTCTTGTTCCACTTCATGCAGGATGCAGCGATATTTCGCGTGCCAATGATGTTCCCATCAATCACTTTACGTGGATTTTCAACACAATTCTTCACACCCAGAACAGCCGCCAAATGAAACACACAATCGTGGTTGTCGACAAGTTCATCCACGAGTTCATCATTAAGCACGGTGTCGTGAATAAAGGTGTGGTTCGGATGGTCACTGACAGCGTTGATAAATTCCTCATTCCCGTTCGACATATCATCCAGGCTCGTCACCTGGTGTCCTCGTCTCAGTAATTCTTCGACTACATGAGAGCCGACGAATCCTGCCCCGCCTGTTATCAGAACCTTCATGTCTCATCCGCTCCCGTCGGTTAAAGGTGTACCACCTTGGTGTGACACGTTTCATATACCTGGCGAGTGTCAAAAATAACGGGGGCATGTGCCAGAATCAAGTCATAGTCCACTGTAGAATGATTCGTCAGAACCGCAACCACATCAAATGCCTGCAGAGTGTCTGCGTCCAGCGAGACGGACTGGTACGTCACATCCTTTATCTGCAGCTGTGAAACCAACGGGTCGTGATAAGAGACCTCGGCTCCCTGTTCCGTCAGCAGTTCGAGAATTTCAAGCGAGGAGGACTCCCGTAAGTCATTCACATCGCGTTTGTATGTCATGCCGATTAAGAGGACGTTTGGTACCTGTTTGTCAGTCAATTTCAGAATTCTCGACACCACGTAACCTGGCATCGCCGTGTTCACAGTGTGAGCCGCCGCAATGAGGGTCGAGTGTAACCCGTGTCGCTCAGCCGTCCATTTCAAATACAGTGGATCCACAGGAATACAGTGGCCACCAATTCCGGGACCTGGGTAGAACGGGGTGAATCCATACGGTTTAGTGCTTGCTGCCTGAATCACTTCCCAAATGTTGATTCTTAACTTTTCTGCCAGATGTGTCAGTTCGTTCATCAGTGAGATGTTGATGAGTCTCTGCGTATTTTCCAGTAGTTTTGTCAGCTCTGCTGCCTTCGTCGAGGAAACCACAACCACTTCTCTGAAGACCTGACGGTAGATGCCTTCTGCGACTTTCCTCGAAAAGTCATTGATGCCGCCCAAGACTTTCGGGATTTTTCGCGTATCATACGCAGACCCGGGGTCAATTCTCTCTGGAGAATAAGCAATATAAATGTCTGACCCTGCCCTCAATCCCGATTCTTCAAGGATGGGTGCCAGCACTTCTTCAGTGGTGCCCGGAAATGTCGAACTCTCCAAAACCACGAGTTGTCCTTCTCGAAGGTACGGGGTAATGGAACGTGCAGCGGATTCAATGTAATTCAGGTCGGGTTCATTTGTGCTATCATTCCAGGGAGTCGGTACGCAAATGATGACAACATCAGCCGACTTTACAATCGAAAAGTCGGTCGTGCAGGAAAAGCGTCCACTATCGCTTAATTCGGCAATCTCGTCGTTTGACAAGTCGGTCAGGTAACTACTGCCGTTGCGAATCGATTCGATTTTGTGTTCGTCTCTGTCAATGCCCATCACAACGAAACCACTGTCCACAAATAATTTCGCAAGCGGTAGCCCGACGTATCCTAATCCTATGACGCAAACACATGTCATCCTGAAACTTGTTGTCAAACCGTCCACTCCTCGTCGCTTGTCTTTTTTGGACTGGATATCTTATTCGCTGCGATACCGAGGGAGTGTACACCTCTAAAAATGCAAGCTTATACGTTTACCTAGTACTTCCCATCACGATTTTCTCCGATAGCTGTCCTTGTGGTGCAGGGCTGTTTATGTCCATAGCAACACATTATGTTGTTCTACAAAAACTGAATCTGTTTCAGGAGCGTAATCGGTGGACATCCCTGACGAGCAGGATGACTCATTCTATGAAGCCATGAATCGATGCGCAGCGGCAGTTGTCCAATTGTAAACATTGGTGTCCACTGTTATCGCACAACGGACGAAGCGAACTTCTCGGAGACTCCTGTTCCACACAAGAAGGTACCTGCCGTTTGAGGTGAAGGGACGGCATCGGTCTAACTTTACAAAAAAGAACACCGGCTGCAGCCGATGCCTTGGGTCATCTATAGTGAGCGCTGTTTTAAGGAACAACGCCCTAAGCCTATGCAACAAATCGAACGCACCTGTGCTTGGGTCAATCATATCACCGTTCTCGCATGGGAAACGCACCCATTCGCACACCAAAAACGCACGTAAGTTCAAAGTTAGAGATTCAACTATATCCCAACATCTTTTGCTGAACTTTCTACATCCTCGTGTCTAACTGAGGTCGTTCTCGCTGATCCAGTTCCACATTTCTTGCCACTTAGATAAAAATGTTGCTGCTCGATTCCACGACTCAATAATATCGAAGTAATTCGATTCCTCACTCGCTTTCAATGAAAAGCTCCAACTGCCGGACTCCAATGATATAAGGTCTGAGCAATTTCCTTTATATACTACTGGTAGTCCACGATCGCCGGAGCGGGATCCAAACTCACGACCTCTTTGGGCGAGAGAAGCGGTCGGTCCTCGGAATAGAATAGTTTAAAGCCTCCATACTGGATAGGTTCGTTTCTCACTAGGGTATGGTAATTGGCTAGCTTGTCGAAAGGCGTTCCGAACCCATCAGCGTTTAGGACCACTTCGACGTGATTAGTGGGCTTTATGAGAGATTTGTGGGTTACAATACCCTTCTGGAATTCGTGAATCATCACTACCTTGTCAGGAATGTTTTCTTCCTTAACCAGTTTGTTCAAGAACTCAATGGCGTGCTGAATATCCGATCCGTCGACTTGCCCCAGGTTCTCGCCTGGCACCTCTCCCGGCCCCATGTGGAATTCGGTGTCTATCGCCAACTCGACGTAGGGGAGCTTGAGGAAAGGGCTTAGCGCCTTTACCTCGTCCATGACCGAGTCGCGCCCGAGCTGAACATCTAGTATCAGAAGTGCCTTGTTATTCTTAGCAAGCTCAGCGTAGCGTTCGATTACGCTTTTCGGGGTCCAAGAGACGTAGAGTCCATTGGACCCCGGATCCCGCTGCGCAACTGAAGCGACAAGCTCGATTGTCGGAACTGCCGGACGTGAGGGATCAACGATGGAGTAGGCTTCGGTCTGTTTCTTAAGCTGCTGCATCATCTCATCAGGNGTGCTTTCTCCAAGGACGCCCATTTGGCTAGAAAGGGGTGTACCGTAGAAAGTCACAAGCCGATATTTCTTGAGCGGCCCGTCCGAAAGGTCCTTTTCACCTGCCATGAGCGTCTGTCCCAAAGGAACACTCCTTAGGTTGTCTCCCGATTTGTGCTCGGTGTCGAACGCTTCCGCCTCCAGCAAGGGCATATCCTGTTTTAGCGAGGAGGAGACAGTCTCGCTAAGTGGCCTCACTGATTTTGGTGGGAAAATGGCGGCGTAGGTTATTGAGGTGGCATGGGTACTAGGTGATGCATCTGTATTCAAGAGTTTTCTTGGAGCATCATTTATTCCGTAACCGCCTTCCACCGCTTTTCCACCCCCTACCAATAACAAAGCCCCGAGAGCGAGCGGTACCATTACAACGCGTTTTTTCATGACTCTCACTTCCTCGTAGGTTTCATCAATCAACAAATGGCATCTCTAAAAGCCTAGTACTCTTTCAATCAACTTTAGTCTTCTTTTGATCTCTGAAAACGCAAACGTGCTAACAGATTGGTTGCGCGTGTGATGTTCTATTCTGTACGGAGTTTCGCTGGCTACCCGCAAGAAACTTATAGAGTTTTTTTATTTTTCGAAGGACAATCCTTTGATATTTCGACGAGGTTCTTGACATCCGAGGTATAAGCCGTTTCCAGATGGTTTGTCCAGGGTAAATCAGGGTGGTCTGTTATCCTGTTCCAGAGAGACATCTTGCACAATATGTGATAGATTCCATATAAGTGTCACAAGAATGTATCTTGAATCGAGCTGCTAAGCGAATTTTCTTGCCTAGATACTCAGAGTTCCAATCCGAGGAATTGATATTCTTGAGTACCATGGAAGGCTGATGTAACTTATGTCGGATGTTGTAATGAGTGTGAACAGGATTTGTTGTGTTCGAAGAGGGTTGCGTATTTGCAAGAGCTGTGAAAGGGGGTGCGGACAACATAGATACGCCTGCCAAAAAGCCTATAAAACGTTTCATTTTATGTCTCATATCCCTTCGTCAGTCCTACGAGGTTAGTTGTCGGGTTCGGGCGAAGGCTTCCCTACGCAGCCGATCGACGATGACTACGATTCACCCCAAAAAGATGTCCCCCGTTCTTTCGATTCGGACCTCTACTTGTGATGACGATTTCTGACTTAAAACGACACGTACAAAATTGTACTATAAGGTAGAAATGGCCACAATGTAATCTGCGGAATAAGTGTAAATATAAATAAAATATATCGAGATATACTACATGTGTTTCCTTTACCCTCTAAGGTGATGACGGCGTCCACCCCGACCTCATCTGTAACCGATACCCTCTCGAAGATTGGTAGATTCTCCGCGATATCCGGTCATCGACCGCGAAGGCCATAATACGTACTAAGAAATACCAAGAAGTTGGATTATTACGAGACTGTATGTCCTTCCTCGCTAAGAACTTCCCTTATCGTGACCAATCCCCAAGGGAATTGCTCTGTTCATAATGCTTTCACAACTTTTCCCTATATGGTGAGAATTACCTCAAATGAAAATGGGAACTAAATAACCTGCAAGGTACTTCCGGGGAGTGAAGTGTAAATTGCATCTGGTTAAATGCTCATATCCAAACTGCAATTACATAGCGGAAATTATTACTCAAAACCATTGTCGGTCTGCACATGAACTTTCAAGGTCTCAGATGACCAGTCAATACGGGGAACCAGGGACGGTTTTTATGACCCAATAAAACTACGGCTGAACCTTCAAAATTCGTATGACCTGGTTGTGGTGGACTTCAAATATGTAGTTATAGACGTCCCCCCACGGGACGTTGCAGCTAAGTGTCCACGTCTCCTTACTTCTGGATGCCAATAGCCTTTGAAAGCGAAGAATTCCTGGGTAACCTGTCGCAAATCCTCCAAGTTGTCAATGAGACCATCGATGTCGCACGTGTGGATGGTGTCATTCAATGCAGTTGGATTACGTCGACGGATTCTAAGCAAGTCCGTGTTCCAATTCTTATGTATCACGAATGAAATTACCTCCCTCGTAATAGCCTGGGAATGGCTCCAGGGTAGTTCGAATCTGAGATGGAATTCCTGCATCAAAATCATTTTCATACGATTTCGACGGAAAATTATATGCTGCATTATATCATCAACGTCCGCTGCCACACAGGCCTATTCTCCTGGGAAAAAAGACAAGATTGCCTTTACGCTGTGCCTTTTGAAAGCTTCTACTCACCTCGGTAGTCGGGACGTAATGTGTATGAGCGTCATCACATACCCCGGTCAATTTCCCCAGAAAACAAGGAATTTCCCTTTACGATGCCCATTGAGCGCATCACGCCTGTACCCTTGTTTTATCGACGCAATCACATGCTGTATCCAAAAGTGAAACTTCAAATGTGCTAGAAACAAGCGAGCCTTATGGGGCCCAAAAACACAAGGAGAGCAGTTTGCGTTGGGGGCATTCATCAATGCCATGTGGACCGGAGTCCCTCTACATACTGTTTTAGATGTAGGCGGTGTGAAAATGGAGGCCATGGAATTGGATGTAGGATTTAGGACTGACATGTTAGACGTATTGTCATACTCCCGCAGTCATTTGCCAAGGCGATGCATCCAGATACACTGCTCGCCCTGTGCATGAATTGTGAACCTTTGTCAGTTGAACACGGTTGCCCGCTCCGACTTATTGTTCCTGGATGGACTGATAGGACATTATTCACTCCAAATTCTTCACCTACCAATATGAAGGTGGTTGCCACGTTGTTTGTACACGTCGACGAAATTTCCCAAGTGCCATCAGGGGCCAGATTCGTGGATAACTATGATACCGGATGTATACCTCATCAACCACGCCAGCGCCAGTAGGGTATTTCTCACTCCATCCATTAAACTCATAGTTACTTACAAGCCACTGCGCCGCTCGAAAAATCGCCGATGTCACTCCTTTTGTCGTTGACAATAGTCCAAGAAGTCCCCACGCCGTCTGAGATGGCAAACTGCGGTTCAGCGATATAAATCGCCTCTCCCCGTCGCTTGCACAGGACTCCCCAAATCCGCCGTCGTCATTTTGTACACTCTCCAACCATTTTCGTGCTCGGACAATCGCTGAATGATCAGGCTCATACCCTGCCGCGCGAAGTCCTTTTACAGCGTGATACGTTCCATAAATAAATGATATGCCCCACCGCCCTTGCCAAGCGCCATCTTCCTGCTGCGTACTTAATAGCCAAGCAACTGCTCTTTGCCGAATTTCATTTGTTGCTATACTGGTATGTGCAATTGCATCTAGCACCCGTCCAGTTACATCGGGAGATGATGGATCCCTCATTACGCCTGGTAGGTCGGCCCCACTGATGAAGTGAAGGAGGGGGTTATTTACATTTTTTTCAAAGCCCCCCCCAACCTCCGTCATTATTTTGCATAGCCAAAGCCCACCTAGCCCCCCTCAGCCATGGGTGTCGATACATAGTATTCTTTTGAAACGGACGTAAAGCTTTGAGTACCGCCGCTGTGTCATCCAAGTCAGGATAGTGCGTATTGTCACCAGAAAATGCCCACCCACCCGGCTTGGCCTTGGGTGCATGGTGAACCCAATCGGAGATGCCCTGGTGTTGTTTAGAAACGAGATACGTTGCCGCTCTAATCATTCGCTGGTTCTGTGGATTAACCCCTGCCGCTACCAATGCTTGAAGTCCCAGCGCAGTGTCCCAAATGTCTGACGTAAACATCTGCTGCTGAAGTGTTCGACGGCTTGGATAGACAAGGGAGTAAATACCGGATAGGGCACTTACCACCGGTCCATCACTTGTCTTAAATCCAAGTGCCAAACATGCAAATGCAAAAAGCGATGTCGCCGACAAGTACCCTGCAATGGTTCCATCCAATTCCAATCGTTCGAAAAGAAACTTCTTACAAGCAAATAGAGCCTCATCATTTCGCACAGAGAAGCGTTCTTTTGGGAAGGTCTGTCCCGGCAGAATCAAATGACGAAGTGTACACGACTCCGGTACAGCAACTTTAAAATTTAAATGCGATAGAATCATGATTGAAGGCATGTGTACTCGCATTGGCACGGAGAAATCATAGATACTAAGCAAACTTTCCGGCGATTCGAAGATGAGTTCAATATGTGTATCTGGCAGTGTGCTCCATGGCACCTGTCCCGCCACAGCCAAAAACGCTCGAGCAAGAGAAGAAGTCTTATTTAAGCCACCATGCTCAAGAATCATCGACTCCGCTTGTTGCATATTGGTGGAATTTCGAGGGTGACCGGCGAGCAAAAGGGCAAAGTAAGATAAAACACTCGCGGACAAATGAAATGGCTGATCTGGATACAAGCTCCAACCGCCGTTTGAATTCTGCTGTCGGAGGAGATTTCGTTTTAGTTCTGTTATTAACGCGTACTGCTCTTGATGACATAAATAAGCAACGATAATCGCTATTGCATTGGCCCACGGAGAGACCTCACAATAAAACGAAAATCGGCCATCTTCTTGTTGATGCCGAAAAATACGTTCGACAGACTGTTGGATGATAGCATTCCATTCGGAATTCTGATTTGTCCAGCTTTGTATACGTTCCATACTTCCCCCCCTCTCACCCCTCTTCATTTTATGAACGACGTATGTTTTGGTGCCTAGACACTGCTTCATTTTTTCTGATTGATTGGTATCATGCCACCATTGCCGTGGATGGGGGTTGTCCTCCATTGCCCTAAAACGCACAGACGTCACAGGGGCATTCGTGGATTCAATCTAACGACTTTTGGCATTTTTATTAAGTGACCGATGGAGTAGGACATTTGTGACCCGTTCACCCTTGGCTTGCTAGTTATCGTACATGCATGGTGATGGGTACAGACACATGCAAAGCTGAACACCTCATCATGCTGAAACTAGCTGAGGAAGGTAGGTAGATTTCCCTTACAGGATTTTGGGAATCATTAGTAGACAGTCCTTTTCTTCTTTATCTGTTATGCCGCCTTATATACAGCTCGACGACGAAAAACGAGGGGTAAAATTAATCATTGATTTTCTTTCGCCCGCTTTGCTTGCTGTCTGTGTCAACGGCCAATCGCTTGGTGATTAACTCAGCGATCTGGCGATGGCCAACGTTATTTGGATGGATTGGACGACGGAATGGTGACGCAAGGTCTTCATATCGACCAGTTCGATACCCCGCGATGTAGGAGGCTTCGTTTTTCTGAAACCCTTTGTAAACGTCAACAAGTTCGAGCTTGTAATGAGCGGCAATGTCATGGATTATACCGTTCAATGATTCCATCGCATGCACAGCCAAAGGGAAATTTGGAGCCGGATTGTAGACAGTGGCTACAATGACGCGCGGGATGCCTCGTTGCTGGATTGACCGACACAACAAATTCATATAATATCTAAATTCATCTAACCTTTTGTATACGAGTTGCGGAGAGATCGGTGAAGCAGACACAGGCAGATACTGACGACGCAATAACCTTCGTAAGTCGTTGCCCCCTGTCATTAGGGTCAATACGTTCGCCTGTTCCCATACGGATTTGTTGATCATATTGGAAGCACTCCATACGTCTTTGGCTGTCCATCCGTTTCGGGCAACTACTACGGTTTGTTCAGCTACAGATTTTTTACGTGTATACTCACTGACGTAGTGAACAAACGCCATACTTGGATGCGTGGCGCCATGGCCAGCCGTCACTGAATCACCCAATGCAAGATAAATGTTGCGTGGCATAAGACCTCCCCCGTATTCAATACATTCGGTTTATACATCGGTCGGAACGGACAACAGCGGAGGTCCATGATTGACGTTCAGATTAGAGCCGCTAACCGCTGCATACGTTGGACATACAGTTCATTTCCTAACTACATATGGACAGCATAATAATCCAGTTGCAGTAGTGCAGTCCGAGATGGCTTACACAGAGATGGAGCAGAACGGGACTAGACCAACCGAATCTGTGTAAGAAAAAGGTGCCCTTTTATGAGAGCACTGCAAAAGGGGTTATTTAAAGAGCAACGTAGTTGCTAATCCCACACAGATCCCTTTATTGGATGAAAGATCAGTAAAAATGCAGCTTTCCTCGCTCAAGAGGAAGGCTGCATTTTATTTATCAGCTGTACCATTCGTTTTGCATTTACAACGAAAGCCG
>NZ_AXAR01000003.1 GCF_000472905.1 Alicyclobacillus pomorum DSM 14955
TCACCTAAAAATCTAGTGAGAGGACATATTGCCGAAGGGCCGTCGGGATGAATCAAATCGCCAAACGGTCGATTCAAGCCTCGCATTTCGTACCGGGCTCCATTAGTTCCGAGCATATTCACGCTGTGCTCATTCGCGACCGGCGCCGAGGCGATAGAAGGCTTGCATCTGAAGGACGGAGTTATTGAGCCGCGTCACGTCAGCAATCTGGTACTGACGGGAGACTGCCTCGCGGACGGCATTGTTACGAAAGAGAATCTCGCAGACCGGTGTGTAACGGAGACGAAGCTCGCCTTCATACCTGTACAGACGTCGCCTGCGGTACCATGCGCCCTGCAGTTGGCCGGTACCGACTCCTTCAGCTTAGGTTCAGAGGAAGAATTCACTGAAGTGGTGATTACACTGCCGGAGCCGTTCGCCGATGACTCGTACGTGCTCGTCGCTATGACCGACCGCCCGGAATGTTACGCCGTATCCGGCGCCAAATCGCGCGCAGCGGCGACTGTGAGAATCGTACGCGCCAAGCCGGGCGCCGAAGTAAAAGGGACAGTACAAACTATCGCCTTCGGTCCGAAAGCATAACTGAAGAGTTCAAGCAGGGGGAGGGCGGCCACAAATTGCGGCCGCCTGTGTTAGTGCGCCCAGCATGGGCGGAATCTTTAGGAAGGTGATAACGTTGAGGTCAATGTTCACTTTCTGTAAGCCCACGCCATAAAGAGCGTGGGTTTTCTTTTTGTATTGGGATAGAATAAAGAAGGATGTCAACGAACAATAAATCCCAATTGGAGTGGTGGTACATACATGACGAACAGGGAACTTGAAATGTTGAATAACCCTAGACCGAACGAAACGCATAACTGGTTAGTGTACGAAAAATCGCCGTACCTTCAACAACATTGTACGAACCCAATCAACTGGTATCCGTGGGGAACTGCGGCGTTCCAGAAGGCACAACGGGAGTCCAAGGCTGTGTTTTTGTCCATTGGCTATTCCTAGCCCTACGGGGCTAATATACAGAAAGTGGGTATCCCTAATTTACATGTCATTGGTGTCATGTGATGGAACGGGAGTCATTTGAGGACCCGGAGGTGGCGGAACTCTTAAATCGTCACTTCGTCGCCATTAAGGTGGACCGCGAGGAGCGGCCTGACATTGATCATATCTACATGACGGTTTGTCAGGCGATGACGGGGCAGGGCGGGTGGCCCCTCACAGTCATTCTCACCCCAGACCAAAGACCGTTCTTCGCAGGAACGTACTTCCCGAAAGAACGTCGATTTGGCCGCATGGGGCTGCTGGAGATCCTGCAGCAAATTCATGAAAAGTGGGAAGAGGACCCAGACAAGGTTGTGGCAGCGAGCCTGAAAATCATGGACCAACTGAAGCCGGCGATGGAAGCTACGGGGAAAGGCGAAGTCGAGATATCCTGGATAGAGGATGCGTACGACGGATTTCGCGATGCATTTGACGAGGTGTTCGGAGGGTTCGGCGACGCACCCAAATTTCCGACGCCGCACAACTTGATGTTTCTTCTGCGGTACGGGCGTTTGAACGAGGATGTGCGGGCCATTGACATGGTGGAAAAAACATTGATGTCCATGTATCGGGGCGGCATCTACGACCACGTGGGGTTTGGCTTTGCGCGCTATTCCACGGACAGGGAATGGCTGGTGCCGCACTTTGAGAAGATGCTGTACGACAACGCGCTGTTGGCGATGACGTACGTCGAAGCCTATCAGGTCACGAAGAAAGATACGTACAAGGACATCGCACGGGATGTGCTGGAGTACGTGCTGCGAGATATGACCAGTGAGGATGGCGCGTTTTACTCTGCGGAGGACGCTGATTCAGAGGGCGAAGAAGGCAAGTTTTACTTGTGGACGGTAGATCAGGTGGTGGAAGTACTCGGCGAGGAACTCGGTGGACGGTACTGCCGGTACTACGACGTCACGCCGGACGGGAACTTTGAAGGGCGGAATATTCCCAATCTCATCGGCCAGTCACATGACGCGTTCTGTGCCCGAGAAGGAGTCCATCCAGATGAGTGGGCGAAGCAGGTCAGAGCCGCCAATCGAACGCTGTTTCAACACCGGGAGAGGCGTGTTCATCCGCACAAAGACGACAAAGTGTTGACGTCCTGGAATGCCCTGATGATTGTAGCGTTGGCAAAGGCTGGTCGGGCGTTTCACGAATCCACCTACATTGCGGCTGCCGAGCGGGCGCTGCAGTTCATCAACGACAACCTGAAAAATCCGGATGGAAGGCTCCTGGCTCGGTTTCGCGATGGTCACGCGGCTCATTTGGGCTACCTGGATGATTACGCATTCCTGACGTGGGCGTGCATCGAACTTTATGAAGCGACGTTCCAACCAGAATACCTAGCCGCTGCCGTCCAACTGCAGGACGTAACGATTCGTTTGTTTTGGGATGAGCGCTCTGGCGGGTTCTATTTTTATGGCAGCGACGCGGAAACGTTGATTGTCCGGCCGAAGGAGGTATACGACGGCGCGACGCCGTCCGGAAATTCCGTGGCGGCGCTCAACCTGGTACGCCTTGGACGACTGACGGGTAATACCGAGTACGAACGCCTCGCGGGGGAATTGTTCTCGGCGTTTGCAGACCACGTCGGGCACTATCCGATGGGACACACCATGCTGCTGATGGCATTGCAGTTGGCGCATGGCAAAGGCAGAGAGATGGTTGTCGTCGGATCGTCGGAACACCCGGAGACCCAGGCAGTGCTTGGACGTATCCAATCCTTGTTTCTTCCTGACACGGTTCTCATTCACCGGCCTACGGACGCAGCCAAGGCGGCGGAATTGGCCGCCCTGTGTCCGTATGTGGAAGACCAGGTCGCTGTGGATGGCAAGCCCACGATATACATTTGTGAAAACTTCGCGTGTCAACAACCGCTCACGGATGTCGAAGAGGCCATTCGGCGACTCCGGTAGTACGACACTTGAAACTGGCGCACGGTATGTCTCCGTGCGTCAGTTCGTATTCCAGCATATGTCTTACATGGGAAAAGTTTAGATACATGTGCAATTTCTACNAGAACTCCCAAGGGGACTTTGGTAGCATTAGGCTAGTCATGTCGCGATGCGTCGCTTTTTCGGGAATCTCGCAATATTATGTGGAATCATGTAACGTTTCTGTTGCACTGTTCGTCCATGTCAGGTGTGGGACTGCCGCCTTAGCAGCATCGCTGGAGACACACGTGAACTTACGTCCAGTTAAGGAGGCGCCAGTGTGAAGGGAAGGAAGTTCATCGCGTTAATGACGGCCCCGGACGGAAGATTCGGCAACACCACCGCTGCAGCAGTAAGGAAAAGATCGCCCAACATTTACCCGTCGATGGCGTCGTAGGTTCAGCGACGTGGACTGCACTGGGTGTGAAGGACACCTCACTCGCTTCCGGGGGAACCAGTGGCGGACCTACCTCTTCATCCTCCAGTCCCTCTCAACGCAATCTCAAGCAAACAGAGATTTGGTTGAATGGCAAGCTCGTTTCAAGCCCTATGGCGTTTGCGTGGAATCATACAACCTATATGCCCATTTGGTACGTCATGGAGGTTCTTCAACGCATTGGCGTGACCCAGCCGCGTCCGTGGGACGGCACGCACTGGTCTATGGCGACCAAGAACGGCCTGTTTACAGCGTACAAGATGGACGGAACAAAGCTGCAAGACTACGCGACGCTCTCCGACGCGGAAGCCGCGGTTTCCAATGTTCCCGGGGCGGACGTGAAAGATGGCTCGGGAACTGTCGTCCATCAAGTGCCAGATTACCGGGCGTTTGCGTCTCCAACGAAAATCGTGGGGGATTTCACCAGCGTGCAAACGGCGGCATCCGCGTTGCAAGCCAGTAACGGATATGTCATCAACGTGAAGACAAATACAGTGGCTCAGTATCCGGAATATTACTATTATTTAAATAACGACGGGCAATGGACAAGCAAGAAGTCTGGGCCGACAGGGACAGCAGCGCCGTCGTTCGCGAAGTTGGGGGAAACGTATTACGTGGTTGCCGCTTCCACCACACAGTACTACCTGTTGAGCCCGGCGGACAACCAATATAGCGGGAAACTGTTGAACCCCAATTCGTCGGAAAATCCGTTGCAGAATGTAGATCTCCGTTTCCCGGCACCGAGCAGTGTCACGCCGGCACAGATTGACAACTGGCTGTCGCAACATCAATCACCGTTGACCGGGCTGGGCACTTCCTTCGTGAGTGCGCAAAATAAGTACGTGGTGGACGCCACGTACTTGGGGAGTCACGCTGTCCTTGAAACATACTGGGGAACGAGCCAGATTTACAAGGCAAAGAACAACCTGTATGGATGGGGGGCATACGACAGCAATCCCGGCAACTACGCAGGTTCGTTTCCTTCGTCAGACTACGCAATTCAGTACGAGGCGTACATCGTACGGCAAGTGTACTTGGAACCCGGCGGGACTTTTTACGTTTCGCCGACACTGGATGGGATGCAAAAGCACTATGCGACAGATACGAGCTGGGCAAATAGCATTGCGCGGATTATGAACCAATACGTGTCTGAGAACAACGGAACCGTGAGTGCGTACCCACAGTTTCCGCAGAGCACTTTACCGCCTGTGTCCCTGATCAGTGACGAACCGGTGTATCGAATGAATCGCGCGACAGCCAAGGTGCTGTCCAATCCTTGCGGAAACCTGCCGGTCTTTTCCGATCCGGGATCTGGCGCGTCTCAGATGTTTCCAGGTACCCTCAAGTACGGCAGCAGCGGCTCTGCTGTGAAGCAATTGCAGAAAGCGCTGGGCGTTACTGCGGATGGAGTGTTCGGGCGGATGACACAAAGCGCCTTGACCGCTTACCAACGCAACCACCCTGGGACAGCGGGGTGTGTGACGGGGCTACGTGGGTCAGCCTATTTCCACCGCCGAAGGCGTTGCCAGTGGGCACCCCGGTGGTGGCGGATGCCATGAAACAGGGCATGGTGGCTAACACCGTGACGGAATGGTGTGACGTGACGGGAAACGGCATCTCCGGTTGGGTGGATGAAAACGACCTCGCTTTTACGAACGTGTATCGCGTTCAAATCCGTCGCGGATATCATGCGAACGTGTACGCCGCCGACAGTAGAAGTTCGACTCGCGTCGGAACCGTACACGTGGGTGACTACATCGTCACCAATACGCCTTCCCCGGATGGATTTGAATTCGTCTAGGTCCAGTTCCTCACGGATGCCACTCAAAAAGGCGAGATCCACATTGGATCTCGCCTTTCATCACGTTGAGATATCCTTCGATGAACTTGGCTTTGGCCATCGTGGTGCGGGTTTCATCCATCACCGTGACATAGAAACACCGCGATTTATGTTAGTGCACTGTGGTAAACGCTGAACAGAGGAAACCAACAAACATCAGGGCACCGAATCTGAACAGAAGTTTTGAAGTACCTTTGACTGCGGGATGCAGTTGTTTCGGCTCTGTATACCGATAGTACAGTTTCACGACATAGATGGCCGAAGGAATGGTGAGAAAAACCAACAAGGCCCACGGTGTCAAATAACCGAGTACGACGAGTGCGAGGACCACCACATAGGAGACGACAAACACGCTGGCAAACAGGACGCGGCCACGTTCGCGACCGAGCAAGATGACTAATGTTCGACGGCCACCCTCGCGGTCCTGATCCATATCGCGTATGTTGTTTCCGAGCAGGATGGCTCCAATCAGCAGGCCGATTGGAATCGATGTCACGACGGATTCCGCGGTAATGGTGCGGGTCTGCACGTAGAACGACAACAAGACAATGGCTGGCCCCATGGCGACAGCGGCTGCCAATTCACCGAATGGCGTGTACGCCAGAGGTTTCGGGCCCCCGGAGTAGCAATAAGCAACACATAGGCACAGCGTACCCACGGCCGCAATCCACCACGTCGTGGATGCACAGATGTATACGCCGAGCAGGACGGAAATCGCCACGCAGATCCAAGCCAATCGAATCACGGTGCGTGGACTCACGCCATCTCGCACGATGGTGCCGGCGATGCCCACCATGTTGTGGTCATCGAGACCCCGCTTGTAGTCGAAGTATTCATTGAACATGTTTGTCGCCACTTGTATGAGAAGCGATGCGATGAGAAAACTTAAGAATAACAGTGCATGAAAACGACCCTGCGACAGAGCCATGCCTGTGCCAATGAGCACCGGGACCAGCGATGCCGTGAGCGTGAACGGGCGCAGAAGTCGCCAGCCAATGGAAAAACGTTCGCGGAAGCTCATCCCCGCACACCTCCGTTTCAACAGACTATCTACCACCCACCGATCATAGCAAACCCGGCCTGCGCCGACAACGCGCACATCTTGGTCAACTTTCCGGCTAGTTGCGAGTTTGCTATACTTGTTGTGGTGTTTTTGAGGGTCATGGTTGCGTAGGATTGAATTCGCAGAATCGGAGGTTTGTCCATGCTGGACTGGCAAATTGTTAAACCATATGAGGACATTATTTATGAGAAGGCGGAAGGCATTGCGAGAATTACCATCAACCGCCCTGAAGTACGTAACGCGTTCCGTCCAGAGACGGTCAAGGAACTTATCGATGCGTTCGCACATGTACGCGACGACGCGGAGACTGGTGTGGTGCTGCTCACCGGAAAGGGAGACAAGGCGTTCTGCTCCGGCGGCGACCAACGAGTCCGTGGGCACGGCGGCTACGTTGGCGGCGACAACGTACCTCGCTTGAATGTGCTGGATTTACAACGGCAAATCCGGGCATTGCCGAAGCCGGTGATTGCGGTCGTGGCCGGGTATGCCATTGGCGGCGGTCACGTGTTGCACTTGGTCTGCGACCTGACGATTGCTGCGGACAACGCGCGGTTTGGGCAAACGGGTCCAAAGGTCGGGAGCTTTGACGCTGGCTATGGAGCCACCTTATTGGCTCGCACAGTCGGTCACAAGAAAGCCAAAGAAATCTGGTTCCTGTGCCGTCAATACACTGCGCAGGAGGCTCTGGAAATGGGGCTTGTCAACGCTGTGGTGCCGCTCGACAAGCTGGAAGAAGAGTCCATTAAATGGGCGCGTGAAATACTTGAAAAGAGTCCGATTGCGCTGCGGTTCCTGAAGATGGCGTTCAACGCAGACACCGATGGACTGGCCGGTCTGCAGATGCTGGCCGGGGATGCAACCATGCTGTATTACATGACCGACGAAGCGAAAGAAGGCATGCATGCGTTTCTCGAAAAGAGGAAGCCTGATTTCAGCAAGTTCCCGCGCCTGCCATAACCTTTTTCACCTCGGCGCGCCCCTCCTGGCAAGGTGGGGCGGTTGTATTTTTGGGGAAGGAGGAGGCGCATGGCGACGACGAGAGACTTCCAACCTGTATTGCCTGACTGGCTTCATCGGCGGGCCGCCGATGTACCGAACAACGTGGCCCTGGAATCGCCGGACCAACGGTTGACCTATGCGGAATTGTTGCAGGCAGCGACGGGACTGGCTTCTAAGCTGCGCGATGTCGGCTTAGTCCCTGGAGACACCGTCGCGCTGTTGTGCAAAAAAGGCCTGGTGTTTGCAGTCGGGCTGCATGGCGTGATGCAGGCTCGCGCGGTGGCTGTACCGCTCAACGTGCGGTTAACGACTGCAGAGTTGTCGTGGCAATTGCGCGATGCCGGTGTCAAGGCCATAGCGCACGACAACTTTTTTGCGGACGTTGCGCACCGGCTTCAGGAAGAGCTCGGCGCAGGCGTGGTCGCTCTGAACCTTGAATCGGTCCAGGCCGATGGCCGTACACACACAGAACGGTTGCACATTGACCTCGGAGAAACGCTCGCCATCATGTATACATCGGGTACCACGGGCCATCCGAAGGGTGCCATCATTACGTACGGAAACCAGTGGTGGTCAGCCATCAACTCTGCGTTATTATTGGGGTTGCAAAAAGGGGATCGGTGGTTGGCGCCGATGCCGTTGTTCCATATGGGCGGATTATCGGTGCTCATGAGGAGCTTGATCTATGGTACAACGGCAGTGATTCACGATAAGTTTCACCCGGATGTGGTCAATCGAACGATTGACGAACAGCACATCAACCTGGTCTCCGTCGTTCCGGTCATGTTGCAGCGCATGCTGGAAGGTCGCACGAGGCCTTACCCAGAGCAGTTGCGGTGCGTGTTGCTGGGTGGCAGTGCCGCACCCAAAGCGCTCTTGGAACAGTGTCAGGCGTTGCAGGTTCCAGTGGCCCAATCGTACGGTTTGACGGAAGCCAATTCGCAGGTGACTACACTGCGGCCGGAGGAAGGGCTACGGAAGCTGGGCTCCTCTGGTAAGCCGTTGCCAGCCACAGAGGTGGCCATCTGGGTGGATGGCAAACCGGTGGGAGCCCACGTGCCTGGAGAAATCGTGGTGCGGGGGCCGACCATTGTACCCGGGTATTTTCATCGGCCGGATGCCACAGCAGCGGCGATGGAAAACGGCTGGTTCAAAACGGGGGACATCGGCTACATCGATGAAGAAGGCTATTTGTACGTGTTGGACAGACGCAACGACTTAATCGTCTCTGGCGGTGAAAACGTCTACCCCGCAGAGGTGGAAAGTGTGCTCTCGACCCACCCCGGCGTGATTGAGGCGGGTGTGACAGGCAGAGAGGATGCAACTTGGGGGCAGATACCCGTTGCTTTCATCAAGGCCGTGTCACCTGGGCCGGATTTGTCGGCGGAATTGGAGGAGCACTGCCGCAAGTACCTGGCAGGATACAAAGTTCCAAAGGCGTTTTTCTTCGTCGATGACTTGCCGCGGAATGCGTCTGGAAAGCTCATGCGAAGGAAGTTACGAGAATGGCTCACCCACACATTGCAACAAAGCTAGAATACGACTTGGATTCACTGTGCGGCCGGTTGCGTGCAGCGGTTGACGCTGCCATGCAGACGTTCAAGGACCGGCCCACTCGTGCGGTCGTCAGTGCGACGGCGGATGTCGCGGTGCCGTGGTCTTTGATCCGCCGCTTGGCCGGAACCTGTCCGACTGCCAGTGAGCGGATGTATTGGTGTCTGCCGAGTGAACGAACCTGTCATCTGGCGCTCGGCGCAGCTGCCGTCATCCTGGCAGACGGCGAGAACCGTTCGGCCGACGTTCGCCGTCAGATGCATCAGTATGGTGTGGTTTTGGAAGCAACGGACACAGTCGGCAGTGTTGTACAGGAATCCCGTGACGCGACTGCCGTGTGGTTTGGAGGCATGTCGTTTGACATTGGTGAGCGACGGAGTCCGTGGGTGAACTGGCCAGAAGCGAAATTTGTGTTGCCACACCTGTGGATTTGCCGCACAGACGCTGGATGTCGGGTGACGGCGATGGTGGTCATCGGGGACGGCCAGGATGTCGAGGCCCAGTGGATGGGTCTGCAGCGCCAAGTGCAGTCGCTGACTCGACTCAATCAGCGCGATGCCGACGGACAACGTGTCGTGCAGAGCCACGGAACAACGGCCGAACCCGGCGTGGATCGTAAGCAGTGGGAATGGGCTGTCGCGCGCACTGCAGAAGACATTCGGCACGGGCGTTATGAAAAGGTCGTTTTGGCGCGTTACGAATTGGTGGAGGGAATCCGGAAGCCACTGTCTCGGGTGCTGGAAACGCTGGAGGCCACCTATCCAGACAGCCAGGTTTTCGCCATCTGGAACCAAGGACAATGCTTCTTGGCAGCCAGTCCCGAGCGCTTGGTGTCCGTCAGTGGAAGCCGCGTGGACGTCGACTGCCTGGCAGGGACGATTGGCCGCGGGAGCACGCCCGACGAGGATGCGGCCTTGGAACGGAAATTGTTGGCGAGTGCGAAGGACAGACATGAACACGAAGTGGTGCGCGCATGTATCACCGAACAGTTGCAGGCTGCGAGGGTTCGCTCTATTGATTATCCAAAGCAACCATTGATCAAGAAACTGGCCAACGTACAGCACTTACACACGCCAATAGTGGCCGTGCGGAATCCAGAGCAGACTGTGCTCGATTTGGTGGAACGGCTTCACCCGACACCGGCGGTTGCGGGAATGCCGAGAGACCAGGCGCTGCAGGTTATCCGGCAGCGGGAAGGCATGGACCGCGGTTGGTACGCGGGCCCCGTAGGGTGGATGAACGCGCGTGGAGAAGGGCAGTTTGCAGTGGCACTACGGTGTGCGTTGGTCATGGAAGACAACGCGTATCTCTTCGCAGGTGCAGGTATCATGGGGGATTCTGAACCTGCTTCGGAGTGGCAGGAGACGAAAATGAAACTGCGCGCCGTACAATCCGCCCTCATGGCGAATAACGGAGGCGTAGCTGAATGACTGAAAATCCAGCGTTATATATTGTAACAGCGTTTATGACTGAACTTCGCAGAGCTGGAGTTCGCAACGTGTGCATCTCACCCGGTTCCAGGTCCACGCCGTTAACGATGGCTGTCGCTCGCCACGGCGAATTTGCCACGTGGACACTTTTGGATGAACGATCCGCGGCCTTCTTTGCCCTCGGCGTAGCACGCGCCAGCGGGGAACCCGTGGCATTGATTTGCACGTCCGGCACTGCGACCGCCAATTACCTACCAGCCGTTATGGAAGCCCGGCAGTCGAATGTGCCGCTCATTGTACTGACGGCCGATAGGCCGCCGGAACTGCACGGCATCGGCAGCAATCAGACCATCCGGCAGGACTACATGTACAACGATTACGTCAAGTGGTCGTTCAGTATGCCGGTCCCGGAGGAGAACCCTGCACTGGTGCGTCACGCACGCTCCGTCGCGTGGCGGGCTGTCGCGCACGCCACAGCGGTCCCGCAAGGCCCCGTGCACCTCAACTGGCCGCTTCGCGAACCACTCGTTCCACCGAAGAATCCGCCTGCATGGGCAACGGCGGAGGCGAGCGGTGGGCTTCGTCACTGGTTTGAGGGGCGGTTGACGGTGGCCGACGAGGTGACAACCACAATGTCACACTGGCTGAAGTCTGCGGAACGTGGGCTCATCGTCTGCGGTCCGCAAGATGATCCGAGCCTCGCCAGCCCCATCATGCGGCTGGCGGAACGGTGGAACGTGCCGATTCTGGCAGATCCGCTTTCACAACTTCGTACAGGTTTACACATCAACGACCTTGTCATTGACACGTATGATCTATTTTTGCGCAACAGGCAGTTGTGGTCGGCGTTCACGCCAGATGTGGTGGTGCGTTTCGGCAGGACGCCGACGTCGAAAGTGCTTGGGCAGTTCTTGGCGGCCTGTGACGATGCTCACCAGGTTGTTGTCACCGACGACGTGGGTTGGAAGGACCCGTTTTTCACGGCGTCGGCAGTGGTGCAGGCGGATCCTGCGTCGTTGTGCGAGGCGCTCTTAGAGACACTGGATGGGTCGCTGCAGCGCGAGCGCCAGTGGACCCGCATGTGGACAGCGACAAACCGCGCAGCCGCTGGCGTGGTGGAGCGCATGGGGCAGAACGAGGTATGGTCAGAAGGACGAATCTTCTATGAGCTTTCGCATCTCTTACCGGACGGTGCAACGTTGTTTGCAGGGAACAGCATGCCGGTGCGTGACTTGGACGATTTCTACTTGAAACAACGACATCGCGTGCGATTTTTGGCCAACCGCGGTGTGAGCGGCATCGATGGTGTCGTCTCATCTGCGCTCGGCGTTGCCGCGGTCAGCCCAGAACCTGTCGTCTTGGTGATTGGGGATGTCTCGTTTTTCCACGATTTGAACGGACTCTTGGCGGCAAAGATGCACAACCTGAACCTGCTTGTCATTCTCGTCCACAACGACGGGGGTGGCATCTTCTCGTTTCTGCCGCAGGCTGCGCATCCGGATACATTTTCGTACTTTCGCACGGAACATGGATTGGACTTCCAACGCGCTGTGGAAATGTACGGAGGTTGTTTTGAGCGAGCTGAGGACTGGCCTGCCTTCCGTACAGCAGTTGGCCGATTGTTGTCTCGTGGTGGGCTCAATGTCCTCGAAGTCCGCACCGAGTCATATGAGAACGTGCGCCTACACGAAGACGTGTACCATCAAGTGGCAGAGGCAGTGGAGGAATTGGCATGGCCGAGCAGATGATCCAACTGGATGAGCGGGCGTGGTATGCGTCCGTGCAGGGCCGAGGCCATCCCATCTTGATGCTGCACGGCTTTACGGGAAGCGCTGACTCGTGGACACACGTTGCGAAGGCATTGGCAAACCGATTTCAGTGCATTGCGGTCGATATTACGGGCCACGGTCGAACTTCTGCACCGATGGACATTTCCGCCTACACGATGGAGAACGTGTGTGCTGACCTCCTGCAGGTGATGTCGAAGCTGGGGCATGACAAGTTCCACGTCCTCGGCTATTCTATGGGTGGTCGGCTGGCGCTCTGTCTCGCGCTGACTGCCCCTTGGCGCGTTCTCAGTCTCTGCCTAGAAAGTGCCTCGCCGGGCCTGCAGACAGAACAGGAGCGGGCACTACGCAGGGCGAGTGACGAGCGATTGGCCGATGAGATTGAACATTACGGCGTCGAAGTGTTTGTGAAGAAGTGGGAGCAGCTGCCGCTGTTTGCGACGCAGGCTCGATTGCCAGAGTCCGTGCGGCTTGCCCAGCGGAACATTCGCCTGTCTCAGCGAAAAGTGGGGTTAGCCAACAGCCTCCGCGGGATGGGAACCGGTGTGCAACCGAATCTCTGGGGGCGACTCGGGGAACTGAACATGCCGGTGTTGCTAGTGACCGGCGCGCTGGATGAAAAGTTCTGTCACATCGCAGAGCGCATGCTGCGAGAGATGCCCGTAGGGCGTCATATCACCATTGCCGATGCGGGGCACACGGTCCACATGGAGCAAACGGCGGCCTACGTGGACGCTGTTGCCGCGTTTTTTGCACAAAGCGAACGAGGGGAAGTGTGACGATGCGTGGAAAGGCTCTGTTCGCAGTTATCGTGTTGACGTCGCTTTTGACAGGGTGCGGAGGGGCCACGTCGACCACGTCGGGAGCCAACGACGTCAAGAGTTCAACAAATCCGGCACCGGTGGTCGGAAAACAGGCGCCTTCCTTTTCCTTGCCGCAGTTAAACGGGAACGGGACCGTGTCGTTGCAGACCATCCTTGCGCATCATCAACCTGTCATTCTCAACGTCTTTGCGTCCTGGTGCGAACCTTGCAACAATGAGGCCCCCGATTTTGTGCAGGCAGCGCACAAATACCGCGGTAAAGTGCAGTTTGTCGGCATCGATATGACCTCGACGGAAATGAACGAGAGAGGTCCCCAGGATTTTGTCGACAAGTACAAGATCCCTTATACAGTGCTCAAGGATCCTCACGCTGCGTTCATGAATGCGTACGGCGTGTACGCGGCGCCACAGACGTTTGTCCTGTCTCCCACCGGACGGATTATCGATATTGAGCCTGGTATGTTAACAGCCAGCAAACTGGATGCAGTCGTTCAAAAGGCGCTGAATCCATCCTGATGGATTGTACGGAAAACACGAAGGCGACGAGGCTGCGGCCCCATCGCCTTTGTTCATCATGCATCCAATGTCGCGTCGAAGTTTACGCGGTCTTGCTGACTGTGACAGTTCCCTGATCCGTGGTGATGGTAGGGGCTTTCGCGTTTGCAACGACGTCGAATTCATCCCACATGCCGCCAGCTGCGTGGCCGGGAACGCCGCAGACCAGGGCATACTTTCCAGCCTGATTCGCCACAAAGGAGAATTTATACGGTTGGTTTTGTGGAACGCCCGACTGGAACTTGTCAGATGGGCCCGTGGATCCCTTGAAGGCTGCGGTGAATTGTCCATTTGGCGTCTCACGCTCGGACCACGGTACAAAGCCGACACTGTGATTCACGGACTGCTGATTGTTGTAGGTTACGTTCACCGTCCAGCCTGCAGGTACGGTGATTTTGAGTGCGCCCTTACTGTATCCGTTGAAGTTCATTGGGTCATCGCCATTCTTGGAAGTGATACTCAGATCCAGCGTTTTCGGCACTTTGTCCAGCGCGTACCAAGCAGCCTGACCTTGCCCCGTCGCGCCTTGTCCTGTAGATCCGCTGGTTGGACTGACGGACGTTTGGATCTTCGGGTTTGCGGCGAAATTACGGTGCGTGACTTGGTTCGGAAGTACAAAATAACCTACAATCCAAAACACGATGGCAGAGCAGGCACCGAGCGCGACAACCAGTGCGCCGAGAGGTGAAATCTTCATGACGCATCCTCCAATCCATCTGAGCGTTCATCCGCATTCGCGAAGAGCATGTACAGGCATAGCCCTGCCCACCACCTAGGCTTCTGGGATGACCCACTACTTTCAAGTATATCTTGTATATCAGGCGGTGAAATAGACCTGCCGGCGACAAATATACAAAAAAACCTGAAAAGTGTCACATATTTGACACAATGTTTCGTCTGGATTGTCTAACGGTCAAAAATAAAGGGAAGCGCCATGCTGTTTCAACCACTGCTGACTCTCCTGATACGCTGGGAAGGCCTTGGCAACGTGTGCCCAGAACCGCGCCGAGTGGTTCATCTCAAGCAGGTGGCACAACTCGTGGACCACGACGTAATCGATGATCTCTGGCGGCGCCTGAATGAGTCGCCAGTTCAAATTGATGTTGCCGGTGCTGCTGCAGCTTCCCCAGCGCGTGCGTTGGTCTTTCACGCGGAATCCCTGATACGATACGCCGAGTTGGTGGCTCCAATGCTGCAGACGATGTTCAAAGTCAGTTTTGGCAGCCTGTTTATACCACCGCGTCAAGATGTCGTAGATCTTGTCTACGGGTGGTGAAACGTCTGGACCTGTGATGTAGAATCGGTTGTCGCGGTACGCGCAACGCCAATGCCCGGCCGTATATTCGTATTCCACTGGGGTCGGCTTCCCATGCAACCAGAATGTTGTATCCGTCCAGTGTTTGCGCGCCTGGGTATCAGACGGTGACTGCCGCAATCGCTCTTCAATCCAATCCCGGCGCGTTTCCAATATCCTTCGGATCTCATGCTCAGGGGTATCTGCGGGGGCGAGGATTCGGACTTGACCGCTCCGAACCATCACGGTGATGGTTTTTTTACGCTTTGCACTGCGGATGACTTCCAGTTTCCCTGAAAACGGTAAGGCCATGGTTCCGCTTCTCCTTTATTTCGATGGGCCTCTGACCCTCATGATATACTAGGCTGGTACTTTTGGGAATCGTGTCAGAAGGCGAGGAGGAATGCGCGTGCTTCACATGGAGCATTGGGAGAGTGCCTTGTTGGTGTTGGTCGTGGTGTTTGGAGGCAGTCTCATCGCCGGAAAACTGACGGAGAAGCCGCGCATCCCGGACGTGGCTGCGTACCTGCTGCTCGGTATTTTGATTGGGCCGGCCGTGTTGAATCTGGTTTCGGAACCGATAGGATCGCAAGTGAACTTATTCATTCTCAATATCGGAGCCACCCTCATCGTGTTTGATGGAGGGCGCGCAGTGCGGTTTTCCATCCTGCGGCAAGTCTGGGTCAGCATCGGATTGCTCGCCACCCTTGGTGTGCTGGTCTCTGCCATCGTGGTAGGTGTGGTGGCACATTGGTTGGTAGGCACACCGTGGGTGTTTTCGCTGTTGCTCGCGGGCGTCATCGCGTCTACGGACCCTGCGACGCTGATTCCTGTGTTTAAACGGGTGCCCATCTTGCCTCGACTGCAGCAGACGGTGGAATCTGAATCGGCTTTTAATGACGCGACCGCCTCTGTACTGGTCATGACGCTGCTCAGCTTGGTGACAGCGAAAGGTGCATTCCACTGGTACGCACCCATTGTGGGCTTTGTGAGTTCGTCCGTCACGGGTCTCGTGGTGGGATTTGTATGCGGTTTGCTTGCGTTGTGGTTGGTATCCGAACGAGGGTGGGGGCTATTTCGCGACTACGGATCGATGGTCATGCTGGTGTTGGCACTGGGTGCCTATGAGCTGGCGGAAGTGTTCCAAGCCAGCGGTCTGATGGCGGCTTTCACGGCGGGCGTCGTGACCGGAAACGGCGCGTCGTTTGGGTGGCCGTTGTCCAAGCACACGGAAGCTAACGTGAACCACTTTGGAAACTCCATCACTTTGATTATGCGCATGCTCATCTTTGTCTTTCTCGGCACTCAGGTCGACTTCTCGGAGGTCCGGCACTACCTGTGGGTAGGCATTTTGTTGGTGGCTGTCCTGATGTTTGTCGCGCGACCGCTGTCCGTGCTGTCGTCTGTCCTTGTGGACGGGCGAGCACGATGGAACTGGCGCGAAATTTTGTTCATGTTCTGGGTGCGCGAAACCGGCGTGATCCCCGCGGCACTGGCCGGGATGATTGCTGCAGAGCAAGTGCCTTTTGCAAAGCTGATTGGCGCGGTCACATTTCTGGCGATTCTGGCCACGATTTTGGTACAAGCCAGTACAACGCCGTTTGTCGCAAACCACTTGAGGGTTGCCGTAGAAGGGGAGGAATTGGATGTCTAAATGCCGAGACTGCGCAATCGGCGTCTTGTTCAGGCAAGACGCCGATTGGATCTCTGCAGACACGTCGGTCGCTTACTTCGCGAGCTCCCGGTATTTTCCGTGGAAATACAGGAGAGGTTCTTTGCTTTCGTCCACCGACGAGTGTTCCACTTGTCCTATGTAGATAAAGTGGTCTCCGCCATCTACCTCTTGGGTCACTTTGCACTCCAGATGCGCCAAAACGCCTTCGAGAACAGGAACACCAAGTGTTCCGATGCGGTAGGATACGCCTGCGAACTTGTCCTCTCGACGTGAAGCAAAGTGGTTGGAGACATCCGACTGATCACTGCTCAAAATGTTCACTCCGAATACGCGGCTGGTCCGGAGCAGTGGAATCACGGACGAGCGTTTATCGATACAAATCAAGATATACGGGGGATCAAGCGATACAGAACTGAACGCCGATACCGTCAATCCTCCGAGTTTACCGTCAACGGCAGTGGTCACTACGGTGACACCGCTGGCGAACCGACCCAGCGCATGCCGGAAATCATCTGCACTCACTGGCACAGCGGTAACCCCCTCTCGAAAGTTCCAAAAGTTTCAATACGCATACTGTTCTATTGTATCAGAAGCGGCATCCAAAGCGGAATGACGCAAGGGGACACAAGAAGGCCGTCGGCGGTCAACGAAACCTGCCAACGGCTCTCTCCATGCGCATATGAGAATGATTGACCCGATGTCGGCTACCCGCGTTGGGTAGGGATGGGCTTCACGCCTTCTGGGGGAATGATGAGATCGGCAGCAGTCAGACGTTTGACTTCTTCAATGCTGTGTCCATCTGCGACTTCGCGCAGCACGAGTCCTTTGTCCGTGACGTCCATCACGGCGTAGTCGGTAATGATGCGGTGAACCACGCGCTTTCCGGTGAGTGGCAACCGACATTCCTTGAGAATTTTGGGTTCACCTTGTTTGTTGACATGCTCCATGGTGACGATGACACGTTTGGCGCCGTGAACAAGATCCATGGCCCCGCCCATGCCTTTGACCATTTTTCCTGGAATCATCCAGTTTGCCAAGTCGCCCTTTTCTGACACTTCCATTGCACCTAAGATAGCGACGTCAATGTGGCCGCCGCGAATCATCGCGAAAGATTCAGCGCTGTTGAAGTAGCAGGCTCCGGGCAACACAGTGACCGTCTCTTTGCCTGCATTAATCAAGTCCGGGTCTTCCTCCCCTTCGTAGGGGTACGGTCCTGTACCTAACAACCCGTTCTCTGAATGTAAAATCACAGTGATGTCCTCAGGAATGTAATTCGCCACCAGTGTCGGCATCCCAATCCCCAGGTTGACGTAGTGGCCGTCATCAATTTCAAGTGCAGCCCGTTGGACGATTTCATCGCGCGTCAAAGGCATGTTTTCATCGCTCCTCCCGCATACAGTTTGAGCTACTCACGGTCACGATGGACGTGGGCGTGTGGTCCTGCGTTCAATCCGTTTCTCGTAAGAAGGGCCTACCACAATGCGCTGGACGTAGATGCTCGGGGTATGGATCTCGTGGGGATCCAGTTCGCCTGGCTCTACGAGTTCTTCCACTTCAACAATCGTAATTTTTCCAGCGGCCGCCATCATCGGATTGAAGTTTTGGGCGGTTTTACGGTAAATGACATTACCCAACGTATCCGCCTTCCAGCCCTTGATGAGGGCGTAATCTCCACGGATTGGCATCTCCAGGACGTATTCACGCCCGTCAATGACGCGTGTTTCTTTACCTTCCGCCACGACGGTCCCCACGCCGGCCGGTGTGTAAAAGCCGCCAATGCCAGCTCCGCCAGCGCGAACGCGCTCGGCCAACGTTCCTTGCGGAACCAGTTCCACTTCTAGCTCGCCGCTCAAAAACTGTCTTTCAAACGTTTTGTTTTCACCGACGTAGGAAGAAATCATTTTCCGGATCTGTCGGGTCTGCAGTAGCAGTCCCAGCCCCCAGTCGTCAACACCACAGTTGTTGCTGACACAGGTGAGATCTTTCGTGCCTTGGTCGCGCAGCGCGATAATCAGATTTTCTGGAATGCCTACGAGTCCAAAGCCGCCGACTAATAGAGTAGATCCATCCGGAATGTCGCGGACAGCATCCGCAGCGGACGCAAAGACCTTGTTCAAACCCAATCCCTCCTGCCACCGAAGACCTGTTTTCAATCCTATTACCGCACAGTCATCGCGGTTATGCAAGCGTTTTCGCGGACATCCCCCCCGTTTTCGCCCTCAAATTCTATGAATCTTCGATTGCTGGTTCAAGAGCCGCTGATATAATGTACATGGCGCATAAAAATACATATCCGAACTCCGTTGCGCCGGAGGCGGGGGATTCATGGATTGGTGCGAATCTGTACGTGAGATCACTGCTCAGGGCAACCCCCATATTCAGAGCCCGTCAACGAACCCCGCAGGAAGAAAAGGGGCTGTATCAGTGAACCGCTTGGCCAAGCTGTTTCTTTCAGCTGCCCTTGTCACCGTCGCAGGGCCTTCGGTGAGCTTTGCGGCCACCGCACACACATACGGTCAGAAGCAGGGTGTGAAGAACGCCCCGTCACATGCTATCGTGCGTGAAGAATTTTCGGACATCCACTTCACGACGAACCAGCAGAGAACCACCACGTACATAGTGAAGTCCGGAGACACTTTGTGGGGTATCGCAACGCGCTTTCACACGACCGTCTCGAATTTGGCAAGTCTGAATCATCTCAACAGTAAGGCCATATTGAAGGTGGGGCAACATTTGAAGGTGCCTTTGAGCCAGAGGACCAGTAGCCGTTCGGGCAGTGGGTTGCTCAGTATGGCGATTGACCTGAAAGGGCAACTCGTTGCCCAGTACGCAAGAACTTTCGTCGGTGCACCGTATCAGTGGGCGGGCACGACACCGAACGGATTTGATTGCTCTGGGCTGGTCTTCTACGTGTACAGGGATTTCGGGTTCAGTCTGCCGCGTTCAAGTTACGGAATGTACGGCATCGGATCTCCTGTACGGTCCAACGACTTGGCACCGGGTGACCTGGTGTTTTTCAACACGGATGGGCCTGGGGCATCACACGTCGGTATTTTCTTGGGTGGAGGTCAATTCATCAGCGCCGAGCGGAACGGCGTCAATATTGCGTCACTGTTTGACTCCTATTGGGGATTGCACTATCTTGGCGCACGCGATGTGTTACATTGATCACGTATCCAAGAAAGAACCGTAAAAAGGGCACAGGGTGTGCCCTGTTTACGGTTGCTTAGAAAGAAAACAGGCGCCATGTGCGCCCGGCACGATTGCATTATGTGAGTGCATGTAGGGACACGTAACCAATGGTCCCGCTGACAATCATCACCGCTGTAAACACTGCAATTCGCTCGCCGATTCTCCACAGTTTCTCTAACCCAGCGATGGGATTCGCCATGTCGTGATTTTTCATGAAGATCACCTTCTTCAAATGGGCATCCACCCTTGCTTGGAGTTAGTTTATCATGTCCGCCTGTCCGCAGTACAGCGATGCGCTCGGCCATTTGTGAAGCTTCTGTCACGGTTTTCTCGAATTTTCACTCATTTTGCAGTGCCGTGTCGTCACCACGGCTTTCGGATCATTGGACACGGGCGCCGCGAAGGGCGCCTGTGTCGATGATGCGGGACGTCATTTCAGGGGAGATTGGCTGCCGGGGGTGTTGATTCGCTCTGCGTCTTCGGGCCTGGCGGTGCGAACTGCGATGCCAGGCGTACCGTCGCCATGTGCATTGAACTTGCGCAGGAACTCCGTTGCATCATTTCGCAGCTTTTCGGGTGCGATATAGCGAAAAGGGTAGCCTGGAGTGCGAGGCGATGTTTTCATGCTCGATTCCTCCCCGAAAGATGGTGTACCGCACGCTTAGCGTGGCCCTGCTGCTCCAGATTATGAAGGGGAACGATGGCATATTGAAGAACACGCTTCAAGCGGGAGAGATCAGATCATTTCCCCGATGGTTGCGTGGTCGGAGGCGGTGACGCGAAAGAGGCGGTAGACCAAGGTCTCCGCCTCTTCGTTGTAAGGTGCGTACTGACGTACTGTCGCAACCACATCCCTTACCGATGTTTCAATCAGAAGGTTTGAGTCACCATGACACATCAGCCTCCTTACATGACGTAGTATGTGCATCGAGTTCAGTAGTATTCGTCGAACTTGATGAATACTTGGAATGGAACGTGGAACTTGTTCCGAAGCGTCCGACGTTTTGTTGGATGAATTTTTTGATTGCGACATGATTCGACACAAACAGTCAGGTCCATCGTGGTATTTTGTTGGCATTCGACACCAGGCGAAAGGTTGGGGGGGTGTTACGGACATGGTTGACTACCGAAATAGACCCCAGGAAAGTCCGCTTGCGTGGTGCCCTCACTGCGGACGACTGATTGGCGCGCAATGGGTGGATACGATGATGAAGACAGTCTTTCATGTATGCATCAGTGGCGTCTACCCATACGCTGTCTGCGTGAAGCACAAAGGAAAAACGCAAAGTCAAACGGCTTGATAATCTGATTGACGTTCATCTCTCGCCACGACATCGTGGCGTCTTTTTTTTCTCTTTGGCGGTGTTCCAACGTAAAGGTGAACGGAGCGTACACAGTGATTCGGGTGTGTCACTTTCACCAGTTGCCATGTTTATTCGTGGTCATCAGGATTATCCACCTTCACCCACGGCACCTCATTGTCCGTTGACTGAATCGCAGAGTATTTGCCCTCGTCCCTGAAATCGTCGGGACTGTCCACGTCGACGAGTGAGTTCACGGGGGCCGTCTGTTTCGTGACTCGACGGTGTTCAGGATGTGTTGTCTTCGTTTTATCGTCGTTGGGTTGCGGCGACGGCTGCATGGGCTTCACCATCTTTCGTCCAAGGATTGTGTCATCGAGTGATTTGTCACTCCTTACACTTCCCGGCGATTGGACGCACTATGCCAGCCGTCTCTCGGGAGCGTTGATTTCGGACCATGAACCATCTCTTGAAACGTAGCAGAGTTCTTGTGAAGGGATACGAACGGACACAAACGAGTCTGACAACGCTGGTGATGTTGAATACGAAAAACGGCTACGCGACACATCGCGTAGCCGTTGCTATTTGCATGATTTGGTGCGGTCGAGAGGACTTGAACCTCCACGAGCTTGCGCCCACAAGAACCTGAATCTTGCGCGTCTGCCAATTCCGCCACGACCGCGTGTAACTGACTGCCCTGCAGTGAGCAGAACACCCAAGCGATATTGTACATGGAAGGTGCAAGATAAACAAGGGCCAAGTTTCACCAATAACACAATGCTCAAAACTTGCACTCTGTCAAGCTGCTGCTATAATATTATTAGCAGCCGAGGTTTGTGAGTGCTAACAGTCAGTTCTTTTGCTAACACCTGACATGTTTGCAGGTGGGCATATCCGCGGAATGTCCATGTCATGCCAAAAATGTCAGATGTTCTTTCATGAGCCATTCGTCTATTGGAATGACACCGAGCAATTTGCTCGCTGGACATCAAGAGACCAATGGGGGGATGAGAAATGAAGGCACTGTTGTTAGCTGGGGGATTAGGAACGCGCTTGCGACCACTGACAGAGAACCTTCCTAAGCCGATGGCGCCGGTTGCAAACCGCCCATGGCTTGAACACCTCATTTTACACCTCAAGGAACAGGGTATTGAGCAGTTTGTCATCGCCGTGAAGCATCACGCGGATACCATTCGCAATCATTTTGGTGACGGGCGCTCTTTGGGCGTTGAAATCGAGTACGCGGTGGAGCGTCAGTTGATGGGAACCGCAGGTGCTATCAAGAACGCAGAATCCATGTTATCCGATAGGTTCTTGGTACTCAATGCCGACATCATTCATCAGATTCAGTTAATCCCTTTGCTTGACTTTCATGCTAAACACGGTGGCCTTGTGACCATTGGCCTCACAGAAGTGGATGACCCGACACAGTACGGAGTCGTCGAACAGACAGCGTCGGGCAGGATTGTACGGTTTGTGGAAAAACCGCCTCGTCACGCGGCACCTTCCAATCGTGTGAATGCGGGTATTTACGTGATGGAGAAGCAGGCCTTGCGCTGGATACCTGCGGACCGAGAGACCTCGATTGAACGGGAAACTTTCCCAACGTTGATCCAGCAAACAGGCCGTGTGTACGGAACGGTCATTCGCGGCTACTGGCTCGACATGGGGACGCTTGATAGGTACCTACAATTGCATCGGGATGTATTGGATGGACGTTTTCGTGCTCAGCTTCCTTATACAAAGAAGGAACCAGGAATTTGGATAGGGCGCGGCGTCCGCATGGCCACCGACGTCCAGTTGGTACCGCCTGTCATTATTGGCGATGATGTGGTGCTTGAACGTGGGTGCACGGTGGGCCCTTACGCGGTCGTGGGGGACCGGGCCGTACTTGGTCGGAACGTACATTGCTCGAGATCTGTGATATGGCCAGACACACGTTTAGAAGTATCGCATGATCTGAACGGAGTCGTGGTAAGTCCACACTTTATCGCAGACTGTGAACCGGATCACAATCGTTCGACACAGTCCGTGGAGGTGTTACAAGGATGACTCAAATTGCGTACATCAGCACCTACGTTCCGAAAAAGTGTGGTCTCGCTACATACACGCACCATTTGCGGCAGGCCGTGGAGGGTGCGAAAGGGACCTCAGTTCAGGATAAAGTGATTGCGGTTGTTAGCCCAGGTGAGGACAACACCCGATACCATCCTTCCGTTTGGACGCTGCGGCGCGATGTGCGTCAGGACTACCGCAACCTCGCGGCACGTATCAACGACAGCGCCGTTGCGGCGGTGTCTCTGCAACATGAGTTTGGCATCTTCGGTGGCAATGCTGGCGAGTATGTACTCGACTTCGCACGAGCCTTGCGAAAGCCGCTCATCACGACGTTCCACACAGTATTTGAACACCCGAAGGAGCCGTACCGCTCCATTCAAGATGAGTTGTGCGCGCTGAGCCGCCGTATTGTCGTGATGAACCGACGAGCAGTGACCTTTTTGAACAACGCCTTTGGAGTGCCTGAGGATAAAATCTTTTACCTCCCACATGGGACGCCGACGCCGATGCCGGAGCAGCGGGCAGCCATTCGAGAGCGCTTCGGCTGGGCTGACAAGAAGGTTGTGCTGACGTTTGGCTTGCTTGGTCGCGGCAAAGGCATTGAGTTAATTCTGAAGGCACTGCCTAAGGTTGTCCAGCGGGTACCGAACGTGGTATATGCGCTCGTCGGTCAGACGCACCCAGATGTTCTGCGTCACGAAGGCGAGGCGTACCGCAACGAGCTGCTTGAAATGGTCCATGATCTCGGTTTGGATGAACATGTGCAAATGGTGAATCGGTACCTCACTGAAGAGGAACTGGTGGAAGTCATCACAGCGTGCGATCTTTACGTCACCCCTTATCCTGGCATGGAACAGATCACCAGCGGAACGTTGGCATACGCGGTGGGTCTCGGTCGGCCGGTGTTGAGTACGCCGTACGCGTATGCGCGGGACTTGTTGGCTGGGCTTGATGAATTGCTGATTCCGTACGGGGACGTGGACACCTGGGCGGATACAATGGTCCGTATGTTGTCGGATGCGTCACTGCACGCAACGTGGGAACACCGGATTCGCGAGATTGGTCAGCACATGCAATGGCCAAATGTTGGGGCCACCTATTGGCACTTGGTTCAGGATGTGCTGCACACGGAGAAAGGTCGTGTTGCGGGAGGGAGTGCACTTGCGTCCATTTCCCGTTAAGTTGGAGCACCTGCGACGACTGACCGATGACACGGGATTGATAGAACATTGTTTAGGAAAGATTCCTCGCCGGAACGAGGGATATTCGACAGACGACAACGCGCGTGCGCTGTGGCTGTGTGTCGAGTGGATGCGCTACGCGGAGCGCACGCAGGCGGCGGAACAACTGCGTACACTCTCGCCGCTGGTTGACACCTATCTCGCCTTCTTGCTGTGGGTGCAACGCGACGATGGACAATTCCACAACAACGTGTTCTACAATCGTACGTTCGAACCAGAGACTCCGTCCGACGACTGCCAGGGGAGATCCATTTGGGCCACCGCGTTCGCAGCGATTCACTTGCGTGACCAAGACCGGAAAACTGCGGCACAGCAGATGTGTTATCGGGGATTCCGCACGGTTTCGCGCTTGCAGTTTCCGAGGGGTCGCGCCCACGCTTTGGCAGCTGCCTGTCTGTTGCTTTGCGCAATGGAAAGTGGGCAAGGAGAGCAGAACTGGTTTTCTGACTGGGTCAAGGCAGAATTGCCGCAGGTCGCCCGAAATCTGGCGGACCATCTCATCCAACAGTACAGGCGAAACCAGCAACCCGGTTGGCGTTGGTTCGAGCCAATGATGACGTACGGAAACGGAGTGTTTCCGTGGGCTTTATTCCACGCGTACAGCGCGCTGAAAGACGCGTCCGTACTTGCGGTCGCCACTGAGAGCCTGGAGTTCTTGATGGAAAAAATGACAGCTCCCCAAGGGCACATTCGTCCCATCGGAAACCAAGGGTGGTGCTCTCCAAGTTCCATCAGCCAGTGGGACCAGCAGCCACTGGAGGTCATGAAGTTGGCGGTCGCTTGTGCGCAGGGGTACCGCGTCACTTCCAATCCTGATTATTTGAAAGCTCTGGAGAATTGCGTCGCCTGGTTTCACGGAAAGAACGACCTGGGTGTTGCGGTGGCGGATCCGTCGGATGGTGGTTGCTGCGACGGGTTAATGGAGAACGGTCCAAACCGCAACCAGGGCGCTGAGTCAACGATATCCTACCTATTGACAGAAGCGGTTTACCATAATTTGGTGACGGAGGGGTGTGATAACGATGACACAGATGGTTTCTCAAACAGCACAGTTGCCGAAACACGTGTTTCGCGAGTATGACGTTCGGGGTGTGGCCAACACGGAGATCAACGAGCGGTTTGCTTACTTGCTCGGCCGTGCATTTGCGCGTCGATTGAAGGCAGCCGGAGAGGACACGATGGTTGTCGGCAGGGATAACCGCGCTTCTTCACCCGCGTTGCACCGTGCACTGGTAGCGGGGGCGACTGCGGAACATTGCCGAGTCCGGGACATTGGTGAAGTGACGACACCGATGTTCTACTACAGCCTGGAACACCTTCAAGTACCCAGTGGCATTATGGTCACAGCGAGCCACAATCCACCCAACGAAAATGGATTTAAAATCGCCATGGGCAACACGACCATCCACGGTGAAGCCGTACGCAGCCTGTATGACGAAATGATGGCTGTGGAACGTAGCATCGAGATGCCCGAAGTGCTGAGCGCTGACTCCGCATGGGTTGACCGTGTCGATGTGAAAGAGGCCTACTTTGAGATGCTGGAGGACAAGATTCAACTGGGGCGTCGGCTGAAAGTGGTGGTCGATTGTGGAAATGGTACGGCGTCCTCGTTTGCTCCTGAGATGCTCAAGCGGTGGGGGTGTGACGTCATTCCGCTCTACTGTGAGTCAGATCCCACCTTCCCGAACCACCATCCAGATCCGGTCGATCCGGAGAATCTCCGCGACTTGATTGCCACGGTGAAAAAGGAAAAGGCAGACCTTGGAATCGCTTTTGACGGAGACGGGGACAGACTCGGCGTCGTCGACGACAAGGGTACTATTCGCTGGGGCGACGAATTGATGATCTTATACTGGCGTGAGATTCTGCCCAAGTATCCAGGGTGCGAGGCGCTGGTGGAAGTCAAGTGCTCGCAGGCGTTGATTGACGAGATTGTGAAACTCGGCGGGAAGCCGCGCTTTCACCGCACGGGGCATTCCCACATCAAGGCGACGCTGCGGGCCACGAACGCGCCGTTTACCGGAGAAATGTCTGGCCATTTGTTCTTCAACGATGAGTACTATGGATACGATGACGCGCTCTACGCTGCGGGCCGCTTGTTGCGTTTGCTGTCCAGACAGGAACGCAACCTGTCCGCGCTGTTTGAGGATGTGCCACAGTACTACTCGACCCCAGAGACTCGCGTTCCATGTCCGGAGTCACAGAAACAAAACGTCATTGAGGCTGTCAAGAAGTACTTCGCTGAGCGTTTCAATATCGTGACAGTCGATGGCGCCCGGGTTGAGTTCCCTTCAGGATGGGCGCTCATACGCAGTTCCAACACACAGCCGATTCTCGTGCTTCGCGCGGAGGCGAATACACCGGAGCACCTAGCGGCGATTCAACGGGAAGTGGAACAGGCGCTGCATCGCGCCGGTCTCGAGTCCACCATTCCGTGGTAAGGCGTCCATTCGGTGTGCCTGACGGTACGCAGACTTGCACCATCGCGCAAACGAGCGCGTTTGCGCGAATTCGCCGTCAGGCGGCCACCGGCGGTGCATGGAAGCGGCGAGGGCGACACACAGAAAAACCGGCACATGAGACAATGTCCCATGTGCCGGTTTTTCGCATTTGGTGCGGTCGAGAGGACTTGAACCTCCACGAGCTTGCGCCCACAAGAACCTGAATCTTGCGCGTCTGCCAATTCCGCCACGACCGCATGAGTCAGAAGCGACAGTGGTTATTATAACAACGCCATCTGATTTATGCAAGTAGGTAATATCGGGAATTTACACGGTTGTCGTAGCGGTTGCTTCTCAATGGATGAAGGGCATCGCGAACGGCGGCAAATGGCAAAGGGGCGGATTCGTGCACGTGACGTTGTGATGTAGTGTGCAGTGGGTGTGATAGACTGTGAGAGTGGAAAGATTGTCGGTTATTATGAAGGCATGCTCGCAACCCCGCACATCTTGTTCTGAGCGGGACGGTATGAAGGGAGAATGGCGAATTGCAGATTACAAAGATGCACGCCCTCGGCAATAACTACATCTACGTGAGTGAGTTCGAAGAGTCATTGGACGATGCTTCGCTGGCTGATCTGGCAGTGGCAGTCAGCGATATTCGCAGAGGTATTGGTTCGGACGGACTGATTCTCATCGGGCCATCGAATGTAGCGGATGTGCGCATGCGGATTTTCAACGCGGACGGTTCAGAAGCGGAGAACTGCGGGAACGGCTTGCGGTGTGTAGCGAAATACGCGTATGAACACAAGTACGTGTCAGATACGCGGATGCGGATTGAAGTGAAGACAGGCGTCGTGGAGGCGGAAGTCCACACGGGGGCAGATGGCAAGGTTCACTCCGTGACCGTGGACATGGGTGTCCCGCAGTTTGGTGCACAGCACGTTCATTACCAAGGGCCGCCCACGTCAGGGGACGACGTCACCCTCGCGGTCGGCGACGCGACCTTTACAGGGACGTTGGTGTCGGTTGGAAACCCTCATTTTGTCACTTTCGTTGAGGATGCGCTGACTGCCCCGGTCGCTGAAGTGGGGCCGCTGATTGAACGGCATCCGTATTTTCCGCAGCGGCTGAATGTTGAGTTTGTCACGCCGAGGCATCGCAACGAACTTGACTTCCGCGTGTGGGAACGGGGCTCTGGAATTACCTACGCCTGTGGCACAGGGGCGTGCGCGAGCGTGGCGGCCGGTGTCCGACAAGGTCGCTTGGACAACCGCGTTACCGTGCACCTGCTCGGAGGCGATTTGCACATTGAGGTCAGCGATGGACGCGTGTATATGACCGGTGAAGCGGTCGAAGTCATGCGTGGCGAGTACCTGTGGCCGCGCGTCAGTGGTGCGTAAAGAGTCGCAGCAGCACCAACATGAAAAACGACAGGACGGCGAATGTCACGGCAATGCCCAGTGCGCCGATGCAGAGGACAAACCATGTCACGAGGGTACCCCCCATGAACAGCCAAAGTCCCCCCGCGCCGCGCTTGTGGAAGATGACGTTGTACGTCCTACTGTGCAACCAGACGATATAGAGGATGACCATTGCCGTGAGAGCAGCGCTAAGCCAGTGCAGGTAAGGCCAGATGTCGTACGCGATGGCGAGCGGAACGGAGAGCGGTAAGATAGAACCGTAGAAATTCAGTAACCGCAACCGCTGTCCACGACACTTGAAGATATTGGTGACCATCACGTGGTGGACTAGAGTGTATAGACGAAGGAAGCCATAGGTGACACAAAGGCCGAGCACTGTCAGGGCGACAGTCAGTACCGAGGTCTCGAAGCGATGGAGCCGAACGTGTACCCCAGAAGCTGCAAGGGATGATGTCACTACGTTTGGATGGCGCAGCACAATGGCGAGGGCAGCCACCAGTCCGGTCCAGGCGGTCGCCCACTTGCATCGCACAATGGCGAGTTCCAACTTGATGTCCAGGTTCGGGATGACCACGTCTCGAAACAAGATGAGTTGAGCGAGTGCTCTCCAGTAATTGAATGCTGGGTGCTCCGCCATTGAACGCGGCCTCCATTTCCGTGGTGTCCGTCCCATTATACACGCTCTGACTCGGATTTCAGTAGCTTACAAAGGATTCGTGGATTCAGATATAAAGGCGACACCAATGTAAAAACATTAGAATGCTAGCGTTTCGTGCCTGTGTTTAGGGAGAGGAGAGAAACTGTGTCAGAGATAAACAAGCCATCAGGCACCAAGGTGATTCGGCCAGCAGCATCACTCATAATTGTTCGCGACGGCGTGGAGGGCGTTGAAGTGCTGGTTATGAAGCGGTCCCGCGAGATGCGCTTCTTGCCAGGCTACTTAGCGTACCCGGGTGGAAGTTTGGACAGTCGCGACTGGATGGAGAACGCCGCTTGGTGGACAGGCTCCATCATTGGGCAAAACCGACACGATGATTCCGCCTACGCCATCGGAGCCCTTCGCGAGTGTGCAGAGGAAGTCGGTTGGCTGTGTGCGCTGCAAAGCGACAGCGGTGTGTACGCCCTGTCGGAACAAGAACAGAGGGACCTGTTGACCGGAGAATGCACGCTGGACCACCTCTTAGCGGCGCACGGGTTCAAGCTGGACGGATCTTCTCTCCGATTTGTTGGTCGGTGGGTCACACCACCGCATATGCCGGCCCGGTTTGACACCCGCTTCTTTTTATACGTCATGCGCGTCGAAAGCCCGGAGCCGCGCTTACATACCACCGAAAATGAGTGGGTGCGGTGGTGTCGGCCAGTGGACTTGCTGTCGAGCATTCGTGCGGGAGCCCACAACGCAGTTTCACCGACGATTGCAATGCTGAAGGGTATCGCCGAGTACGCGTCCGCAGACGATTGTTTGCAGTCATTGTCCGTACCTGGACCAGAGAGCCGCGCCTAGGGTCATCCATCATGCACTACACGGTACCCGTTGGCGATGACAAGGGACTGCGGGTATAAACAAATTGACCAGTGGCTGCTGCATACTTACGTGTGATGGCCCCGCCGCTGAGGAGATGTTGCAGATGTGCTTGAACGGTTTTGCGGGCGACCCACAGTGCGGCATCCGGAACAATCCCGTCGTACAACAAGCTCACCAGTTCTTGCAGGGTACGTGGCGCCTGTGCAATCAACTGAACAATCTCCTGTTCGCGCTGTTGACGACGTTTCAAAAGCGCTGTTGCGGCCTCTGCGGGATTTGGTAATGCTTTGCCGTGGCCCGGTCCCGCTATCTCGCAACCGCTGTGCTCAATCGCTCGAAGCGCGTCGAAGTACGGTGCCATGTGTCCGTCGGGCGGGCCAATCCATACGGAACCGTCACCTGTCATGTGGTCACCGACGAGAACCACCTTGTCTGCCGGAATGCGGATGTGGACGTGGCCATGCGTGTGACCCGGATGATGGTCGACGTGCACAGTCAGGCCGTTGACATCGTACGTTGACTGGATGGGCTTTACGTCCCAGTTGAAACCTATCTGCTGAATGACTGCAGGCTGATCCAGGCGATGGACGTGGATGGGGGCATGATATGCCCTCTGGAAGAACGGCAGTCCTTGTGTGTGGTCACGGTGATAGTGCGTGGCGAGCAGCGTGGTAACACGCTCGATTCCCTCTGCCTTGAGCGTATCCACCAGTTCCTGCAGCACGGCTTCGTCTTCGCTGCCGGCATCCACGAGCAGCGCGGTACTCCCGTGATGAATGACGTATGTATTCGTTTCATAGGAAGGGGGAAGCGTGGGCGTCGGGACAGCCACTTGCAACACGTGCTCCGACAACCGCACTGCGTTCACTTGCACGTTGCCTCACTCCTGTACGCAAATTTTGTGTCTCGAGTGTCAACCGCAGATGACAGCCTGTGTACCTCCCATAGTACAATAAGTCGTGACAGAATGGTGTTGACTCGGAAAGCCATGAACGGTGTGCGTCTGGAGGGGAATGTATGAAAATCTACACAAGATCTGGTGACGAAGGACAAACGAGCTTGATTTACGGTCGGCGCGTTGGTAAGGACTCTCTGAGAGTGACGGCGTACGGGACCGTCGACGAAGCCAACTCCACCATCGGTGTGGCTGTCGCACACATCTCGTCGGACCCTCAATTTGCCGACGTTGTTCGGTTTTCAGAGCGTGTACAGCGCGATTTGTTTGACGTCGGACGCGACCTTGCCACGCCGGAGGACAAGCGCGACGGATTTTACATTAACCAGGCGGATGTGGATCTGCTGGAGCGAATGATTGACACACTGGACGCCGAGACGCCACCGCTCAAGCAATTCGTTTTACCTGGAGGCCATCCTGCGGCTGCGGCGTTTCATCTTGCGCGAACCGTTGTACGGCGCGCTGAGCGGTGCATCGTCGCGTTGGAAAAGCAGGATACGGTCCAACCCATGATCCGCAAGTATCTCAATCGCTTGTCTGACCTGCTTTTCATCATGGCTCGAGTTGTCAACACCCGAACCGCCGTTGCGGAACCGGGCGTCGATTTCCACGCAGCCAAGCCAAATCCATTCACGGAGTGAACCGCATGAACCACACACAACGTCGTTGGAAAGCGGCTCTCCTCGATTTGGACGGGACGTTGTATCGAGGAGAGACCGTCATTCCCGGAGCAGTCGAGTTTGTACAAAGACTGCGCAAACGAGGGATTCAGCCTGTGTTTTTTACGAACAACGCCACGAGGACGCCGGGCGATGTTTGTCTCAAGTTGAAGCGGCTTGGATTTGACGCTTTCCCGAACGAGGTCTGCACGTCGGCGCAGGCAGCCGCTCGGTATCTGCAGCGCGAGGTGGCCGAAGGTAGCAAGGTGGGGTACCTGGGCCAATCTGGACTGTCCTTCGCGCTAGAAGAGGCGGGACTGGTGCCAGTTTCCGTAGCAGCAGATGATGCAGACGTGATAGAATGTTCGGCGGCTGTGCTCGGACTGGATCCCACAGCCACATATCAGTCGTTGGCACGGTTTTGCAACCTCGTCGGACGTCTTGGCGCATTTGTCCTGACAAACGCGGACGTACGCCTTCCTGCGGATGATACGTTTCTCCCAGGCAATGGAGCACTTGGAAGCTTCGTCAGTACCGCAACCGGCGTGTCTCCATACGTCGCGGGCAAACCAAATCCCGACTTTGTGCAGTACGTACTGGAACGATTCCAAGTATCTGTAGAGGACGTCCTGGTCATCGGCGACAATCTCGAGACGGATGTCGCGAGCGGTGTGTTGAGTGGGGTATATACCATTCACGTTCAGACCGGTGTGGTCTATTCGGAAGCGCAAAACGGCGAAGTGCGCGGACAATGGCAGCCAAATGAGACGTGGCCGTCTGTCGCCTCGTTGTTTCAGGCATAAACGCTGGATAACCACGTTTTCTCCGAGTGTCGAAAAATATTCCCCCCAATTTTTTGCCCCTCGGCTGTGGCTGATTCTCTTAAAGCCCTGATGGGACGCGGAAAAATGAGAGATTTGCGGCGTTTTTTCATAGCCTTGATAACCACATATGTAGTGTGTATAATGAGCGATGTACGAATCGTGAACACTATATATATGGTGTGCACATTGCGGGTGCAGGATTCTCTGATGGTGAAGAGGTTGACTTGTGAGGCGTACCTCCATACATAACACGTCCAAACTGAACATGATAGGCCTTTGTGGCATCTATGTTTGACGATTTTTGTCGAATGTATAAGGTCGAGAAATGAGGCGGATGAAGGCGTGAGATGTCCTTACTGTAGTACAGACAACTCCCGCGTTGTGGAGTCTCGCGCGGGGGACGACGGCAACACCATCCGGCGCCGCCGGGAATGCACCAACCCGGAATGTGCACGACGATTCACAACGTACGAACGCGTGGAGCAGCGGCCTCTGATGGTCATAAAGAAAGACGCGAAGCGCGAAGAGTTTTCTTACGAAAAGCTGTATCGAGGCGTCATGAAGGCCTGTGAAAAGCGCCCCATTCCCGCCGAGAAAGTAGAAGAAGTCGTCGCTGGCATCGAGCGGTCGCTGCACCTTGAGTACGAGCGCGAAGTGCCATCTACCGTCATTGGCGAAAAAGTCATGGAGGCACTGCGCGAGCTCGACGGTGTCGCTTACGTTCGGTTCGCGTCTGTGTACCGTGAGTTCCGGGACGTGGAGACACTGGCTCAGGAGGTTCTTTCTCTGTTGACGGAATCCTCTGACAAGGGGAAGTGAGGAGTGAAAAGCATGGAACAGACCATGGGTCAAAGCATGTTGCCTTTTACCGATGAAGACCGGCTGGGTAGCACCGGTGAGCGAATTGTTGCCGATAGGTACTTGTTGAAAGACGTGAAGAAAGACAGTCTCGCCGTCGGCTCGCTCGTGGTAGCGGTTTTAGATAAAAAGCGCGCTTATCACGAATTAGCGCGTGTCGTTGAGATTCACGAGGAAGACAAGACGGCGACCGTCGAGTTGAAAGACGGAGTCCGTGAGGTGCTGCCGTTTCACCAAATTGACGTGTTGCTGGAGACGGCTCCTCGCGACATGTGGCGTCGAGTGGCGCGTGGAGCGGCCGAAGTGACGAATGACCCTGAACTTTGGGCGGAAAAGTTCTACCAACTGCAGAGTCGATGGAAGTACGTTCCGGGCGGTCGCATTAACGCCTCCATGGGCACGGGGATGCAGACCACGAGTTACAACTGTTTCGTCATCCCGAGTGTGGGTCCAACCATGCGCGATTACGCGGAGTCGTTTGGACAGACCCTGGAAATTCAAGCTCGGAGTGGCGGCGTTGGGATGAACCTGTCGCGCATCCCGCCACAGGGCACGTACATTCCGGTCTCAGAAGGCTCTCGCGTGTCCGAACTGCACCTCGTGTTGGATGTATGGCACGCGGACCTGCCTGACTTTTTGACGACGACGTATCCGCACAGCACAAAGGTGGTTCGTCTCAATCGCGAGTTCTTGCGTGCGGTTGAAGAAGACGCACAGTGGCAGTTTGTGTTTCCAGAAACGTCCGTGGAAGGGTACGACGACCTTTGGAACGGAAAAATCGAGGATTGGATGGCTGCGGGTCTCCCGGTCAACTTCTCCGATCCGGTTTCCGCCCGCGAACTGTACGACCAAATTCTACAGAGCGGCTCCCTCGTCATGACCGATTTGGTGGGCACCGTGTTGTATCCGGGAGACCGGCGAAGCACGATTGCCTCCACCCTGGGGGATATGTGGGAGCGCATGGCCGAGAAGAAGCGCGTCTCGGTGGTTCTGTCGTCGCTGCGTCCACGGTATAGTTACGTGCGGGGCGTGAACGGGCGGAGCTCTGGCGCGTATTCCTGGGGCATGCTCTACGACAAGGGCAACCAGGTCTTTGGGGACGGCTTCGGACCGGTCGGGGTCGGTGAAATTATGAGTGTTGGCTGTCAGTTGACGCTGCAGGGCGGATCGCGCCGCGGTGCATTAATGTTGATTTTGAATGATAGGCACGCGGATGTCCTGAAGTTCATTCGCTGCAAACAGGTGGACGGCGTGATTACTGGTGCCAACATCTCTGTGGGTATTTCCGAGCGGTTCATGGAGGCGAAAGAAAACGACGAGCCTTGGGAAATCGGGTTTGTCCCGCAGACCGCAGTCTCGGAGTTTGACGGCGACTTTGATAAATGGACGGGCAGTGGACAACCCTTCGAAGTGACGGAGGTCCTGCCTGCGCGCGAACTGTGGGACGAATTGGTGACGTCCGCATGGAAATCGGCTGAGCCCGGTGTCGTGTTCTTGGGGCGGGCCAACCGGATGTCGAATTCATGGTATTTTAACCCGCTTGTGGCAACGAACCCTTGCGGCGAGCAGCCACTCCCGGCAAACGGCATTTGTAACCTCGGCGCTGTCGTCTTGAGCCGCTTTGCGACCGGGTTCGAAGACTCCGGGCAACGTGTGGAGTTCCAGGACAAAGCGAAAGAAGCGTACATTCGCAGTTGGCTGCGGAAGCACTTTGACGAAGAGCGAACGGAGTTTTTGCTACACCACGTAAAGTGGGAAGAACTCGAGGAAACCACGCGGACAGGCATTCGATTCCAGGATGCGGTCATCGACGCCACATATTATCCGTTTGAAGAGAACCGGATCAACCAGATGAGTGAACGCCGCGTTGGGCTTGGCATCATGGGCTTGCACGATTTGCTCTTGTACTGTGGTATTCGGTATGGTTCCGAAGAATCCGTGAAGTTTATCGATGTGCTGATGGGCATGATGGCCGAGTGGGCCTACTTGGAATCTGTGGAATTGGCGAAGGAAAACGGCCCGTTCCCGAAATTTGACGCGGATCTCTTCCTGCAGTCTGGCTATATGCAACAAATGGCTGCGGAGCGCCCGCATGTGGTGGAGGCGATTCGTCAACACGGTGTGCGGAACGTCACAACCATGACCATCGCTCCAACGGGTACCACGGGTACGATGGTTGGTTGCTCGACCGGGTGTGAACCCTACTACGCGTGGTCGTACTTCCGCAACTCGCGCCTGGGCATGTTCGAAGAGCACGCGAGCATCGTTCAGGAGTATTATGAGACGCACCCTGGCGCAGAGCTTCCAGACTACTTCGTGACGGCAATGGACTTAGCGCCGGAGGATCACGTGCGGGTGCAGGGTGCGCTTCAGAAGTGGATTGACAGTTCGATATCGAAGACCTGCAACGCCCCGAATTCGTACACCGTGGAAGACACCAAGCGCTTGTACGACTTGGCGTATGAACTGGGGTGCAAGGGGATTACCATCTACCGCGACGGCTCTCGTTCAGAACAAGTGTTGTCGCTGAAGAAGGAAGACGAGCAGAAAGACGCCGCAAAGTCGGCAGAAGCCGCGAAGATGGTGGATGTGGCAGCTACAGTTGCACCGCAAACGGGACACCAGACGTACGTGAAACGTCGCCGTCCAGACGTGTTGTACGGCGCCACGTACAAAAAGGACACGCCGCTTGGAAAAGCGTACATCACCATCAACGACGATCCAGAGGAGCACCTGGCCCTCGAGATGTTTGTCAACATCGGCAAGGCGGGCAGCGACGTGTACGCCGCAAACGAAGCGCTCGGCCGCGCCATTACCCTGTATCTCAGAGATTCGCACAATCCGAACAAGGAAGCGGAATTGGTGAAGCACTTCGCGGGCATTGGCGGGTCCAACTCGGTCGGCTTCGGCGACCGCCGCATTACCTCCGTGCCGGATGCCATCGCCAAGGCTTTGATTGAGCACTCGGAAACGTTCCCGATGCGCAAGGCCGCTTTCAACGAATGGGCGAGCAGCCAGGAGACTGCGGCTGAGGAACCGGAACGCCCGACATTGCGCAACTATTCCATCGCGAAGGACTTGTGTCCGAATTGCCACCAAACCAGCTTGGTGCGCACCGGTGGCTGTTACGAATGCGAAGCGTGCGGTTATAGTAAGTGCTAATACGTTATGCGGGGGCTGCGGCCCCCGCTTTGTTAATGTACAATACGGACGTTTTTCGACCGTTAAATGATCAAGTTTTGTGAAGGAAAGCTTCTAATTATAAATTCCGCTCCAACAATATCCCCACTTGTTCTGCCATGACATGAGGTGGATAAGGCATTCCATTCTTAATCCACCATTCCACTACCCCTACGTAAGACGCCACAATAAATTGAAGGACAACATCTTCACTTAAACCGCGATTTTTTCCTTTTGTTGTATCCACTTCATCTTTGAACTCTTCGATGAGAAACTCAACGAACCGATTACGAAAATAAGGGGCACCTTTGCTGGCTAACATCGTCGAAAAGAATAAATAATTACGTTCAAGGTATTCGAACCAGGGCAGATTCGCATCTTTATAATCCAAGTCAGCTGCCGATTCGCACATTTCCCGTAGTTTATTCATGTGTTCTTCAATAAGCTTATCCAGTAGATCGAATTTATCCACGTAATGAAGATAGATGGTTCCTCGGCTAACGTTAGCCCGATCGGAAATATCCTGTATCGTAATGTCATCAAAGTTTTTTTCAGACATCAGTTCAATAACAGCCTTTTTTAACGCTTCTTGAGTTTTGAGTATTCGTCTATCCACTTTGGGTCACCAAACTTCCTTCAGGATTATGAACAATTATAATACATTTGTTCATTAATGAACGAATGTGCTCTGTTTAACCATTGAAAGCATCCTGCATCTGTTTATAATACTACACAGATGTACATTAAAATATCAATGTCCATTATATGTGGCAGCTTGGCTTTACCAGTGCTAAGGAGTGAGAAAAAACATGACGATGACCCGTGTGCTAAGTGTCCCAAGCGCAAAAGCACCATTTGAAAAGACCACAATTGAGCGGAGAGAATTACGACCACACGACGTCTTCATCGATATTAAGTATTGCGGTATTTGCCACTCCGACATTCACAGTGCATTCGATGAATGGGGTGGCGGAATCTTTCCGATGGTTCCCGGTCACGAAATCGCCGGAGTCGTGGCAGCAGTCGGATCAGAAGTTACAAAATTTGCTGTCGGTGATCGCGTGGGCGTTGGTTGCTTTGTTGACTCCTGCGGAGAATGCGAATACTGCCTCAGTGGCGAGGAGCAATATTGTACGAAGGGCGTTATCTCAACATATAACGCATTGGATTACGACGGCAATCCGACATACGGCGGGTATAGCCAAAAAATCGTTGTAACGGAAAACTTCGTTGTCCGTATTCCAGACGGTCTGGAACTGGATGTTGCAAGCCCGCTCTTGTGCGCAGGCATCACCACATACTCTCCTTTGAAGCACTGGAACGCCGGTCCAGGTAAAAAGATTGCCATTGTGGGGATGGGTGGTCTTGGTCACCTGGCGATCCAATTTGCGCATGCCATGGGTGCTGAAGTAACGGTTTTGAGTCGGTCTACGAATAAGAAAGATGAAGCCCTCGGTTTTGGCGCAAATCATTACTTTGCAACCAGTGATCCCGCTACATTCACTACGCTCGCTGGTCGTTTCGACCTCATCTTAAACACAGTGTCAGCAAATCTTGACGTTGATGCGTATTTATCGATGCTTCGCGTAGATGGAACGCTTGTAAATGTCGGTGCACCAGCCGAGCCAGATAAGTACAGTGTGTTTTCCTTAATTATGGGTCGGCGTAGCATTGCCGGTTCACTCGTTGGTGGAATTCGGGAAACGCAAGAGATGCTTGATTTCGCCGCAGAGCACGGCATTGCCCCTAAAATTGAGGTGATCCGTGCTGACCAAGTCGACGAAGCATATCAGCGTGTTCTCCGTAGTGATGTGCGTTATCGATTCGTGATTGACATCTCGACTTTGTAACTTGTAGAGATTCTCTTTGGTTCACTAAATTGTTATACGAGGAGAAGAAAATATGGATAAATCAATTCATTTAAGTGAAAGTGTCATCTTTCCGAAGGGTCAAAAAATAACAAATGACTATTTCATAGGGGCAGCATGGCTTGAAATGCTTGTTCCTTATGACTCGACTTTTAATTGCCCAATAGGCAATGTCACGTTTGAACCAGGATCCAGAAATAATTGGCATAAGCATGCAGGTGGTCAGATTCTGCTGGTTACCGGCGGTAAAGGATATTATCAGGAAGAAGGCAAACCGGTACAGGTGCTTCATGAAGGGGATGTAGTAAAGATCCTTCCGGATGTAAAACATTGGCATGGTGCTACACCGGATAGCTGGTTTACACATATCGCGATAACTACTAATCCTCAAAAGGGAGACACCGAATGGCTGGAACCCGTAACCGATGAAGAATATAACAAGTTAAAATAGCATTCCTGATCTTCTTTGATACACCATGGGTTATCCAATTCAATTGGTTGACCCATCTTTTGTTTTCTGGAATGGTGACTCCGGGACACTGAGGTTTAATGAACTATTATTATTCGTCTGTTCACTAATGTACAAATCGTGTTTACTTAACCATTGCAAGCATCATGCACTTGTTTATAATAATGTACAATTGTACATTAATTTATCAACGTTCATTATGTGCCGGAAGCTGGATATGGGGAAGTCGATTACTGTGCATTCAGTATGCGCCAGAAAGGATGGTGTCATCTGTTATGTCCAATATTCAAGGGAAAGTTGTCATCATTACCGGTGCCTCCAGTGGGATTGGAGAAGCTACTGCAATAGAACTTGCTTCGAAAGGGGCGAAGGTGGTTCTTGCAGCGCGTCGCGAAGATCGTTTGAAGAAACTGCAAGAAGAAATTCAAAACAAAGGCGGTGAAGCCATTTACAAAGTGACCGATGTGACTTCGTACGAGCAAGTGGAAGAGCTCGCTCAGTATGCCCTTGAAGAGTTTGGAAAAATCGATGTGTTAGTCAACAATGCCGGCATCATGCCACATTCATTCCTCTATAAGAAAAGAGTGGATGATTGGAACCGGATGATTGACGTCAACATCAAAGGCGTTCTTTATGGCATTGCGGCTGTGCTTCCTTCGATGAGAGAACGGAAAGAAGGGCATATCATCAATGTTTCTTCCGTGGCTGGACACGTTGTCGGAGCCGGAAGTACTGTCTATGCCGGAACGAAGTTTGCTGTGCGCGCAATTTCTGAAGGTCTGCGTAAAGAAGAGCTTGGCAACAACATACGCTCAACGATCATCTCGCCGGGGGCGGTTGCTACGGAATTAACGAATTCAGTGACAGATCCGGACCTAAAACCTAGCATTGATGAAATTTATAAAGGTGCGATCGATGCCGACAGTATTGCTCGTGCCATTGTTTTTGCAATTGAACAACCATCTGACGTCGCGATAAATGAGATCATTATTCGTCCTACGCGTCAAGAGCGGTAAATTGGCTGTCAAGAGAAAGGAAGATAAATCTTGCAAAAACGTAAATTAGGAAAAAGCGGACTCGAAGTTTCTGCTATCGGGCTCGGTTGCATGGGAATGAGTCATGGTTATGGTCCGGCATCAGACAAAAATGAGATGATTTCGCTGATCCATGCGGCGATTGACCGTGGAGTTACTTTCTTTGACACTGCCGAAGTGTACGGACCGTACACGAATGAAGAGCTCGTAGGAGAAGCACTTGCCCCATTCAAGGGAAAAGTGGTCATCGCCACCAAATTCGGTATCAAAGTGGTAAATGGCAAGCAGGTGCTTGACAGCAAACCGGAGCACATTCGGCAATCCGTCGAAGGCTCGCTCAAACGCCTTAAAGTCGAAGCCATTGACCTGTACTATCAGCATCGAGTTGATCCGGAGGTGCCAATCGAAGAGGTAGCGGGAGTCGTGAAAGATCTGATCCAGGAAGGAAAGGTCAAGCATTGGGGACTTTCTGAAGGTGGGAACGATTCGCCGCGCACACGCGGTTCAGCCGCTCACTGCAATTCAAAGTGAATACTCAATGATGTGGAGAAATCCTGAAGAAGAACTGCTGCCTACGCTCGAGGAACTCGGAATCGGCTTCGTTCCGTTCAGCCCGCTGGGCAAGGGCTTCCTTACCGGAACCATTGATAAAAATGCCACATTCGTTGAATCCGACTTCCGCAGCATTGTTCCTCGCTTCAAACCGGAGAATCTCGAAGCAAATCAGGTTTTGGTCGAACTGATAAAGAGGATTGCTGCAGAGAAAAACGCAACACCGGCTCAAATCGCACTGGCATGGGTGCTTGCCCAGAAGCCATGGATTGTTCCGATTCCCGGCACGCGCAAATTGGAGCGCCTGGAAGAAAATCTTGGCGCAGTGAACGTTGTGCTGACTCCAGAGGAGCTAAGTGATTTGAACGACGCGCTCTCGAAGATCGAGATTGCTGGAGATCGCTATCCGGCAGGTTCAGAATACGCAAATAGAACGGGCAAATAACGTTGATTTATTGAAAGAGCCCTATTTTCGATGTGGAGATAGGTCCACAAATGGATTGTTGTCCAGCGGACACCCAAAACGGATGTCCGCTTTTCATTTGCAAAATCGTGAAGAGGGATAGGAGACAATGAGCAACACCTGGAAAAATTACATGCTCACCCTGATCAGCTTCTTGGTTGGCACGTCACAATTCGTCATCGTAGGTATTTTGGACAAAGTCGCTGCTTCCGTCGGCGTATCGGTATCGGCGGCGGGACAGCTAATCAGCGTATCCGCGCTTGCCAACGCAATCGGAACGCCCGTCGTCATGGTGGCGACGGCGAAGATGGACCGGCGAAAGCGATTGCTATTGGCTCTCGCCATCATATTACTAGGCATCGCTTCGACGGTCGCCTTTCCGGGCTTCGGCTTCCTGATGGCCTCGTACGTCGTACTCGGGGTGGGAACGGGCGTCTTCGTCGTCACCGCCTATGCCACCGCTGCGAATCTGGCGCCTCCCGGGCGGCAGGGGCGAGCGATGTCCAACGTCTCACTGGGCTTTAGTGCGTCCCAAGCCCTCGCTCTCGCGTTGCTGTCCATCGTCGCCCGGACGACCGTCGTCGCCATCCCGTGGCTCATGCTTTGGGCCATCGCTGCATGGACGTTCGGACCGACTCAGAACTTCAACTTACTCTCACTCGCTCCGGAAGCCTGCGGCATCGTGCTTAGTCTGAACAGCTCCTTCGTGCAGCTCGGCTTTGCCACAGGCGCCGCCATCGGGGGAATCGCCGTGGGTGGCTCGTCGATAACGGTCATCTGTTGGATCGGCGCCGCTGCGGTCGCCATCGCTCTCTTCATCGCGACCGTCTCCTTCGGGCTTACCCGTACGTTCTCAAAGCGCGTGGCGACGAAGTGACGGTAGTTGATAATGAACAGTTGTAATTCGACTGTTCATTAAATCAATATCTACAGCTAATAGATTGTTTTTAGTCTTCGAAATAACCCCGTCAGTCTCATCCATGTACAAAGTACATGTTTTTCGTCACAGGTGAAACACTGACCCTAGAAGTGGAATTTGTTCTGCAAAGGGGTCAGTTGGGACGTGATCTTTCAAATTGACAATCGGAATGATCCCGCGGCGTATGCCAAGGAGTTGAAATTCGGGAATCTGTTGCTGAAGCGAGCGAAGCGGGAATTAAGTCGTTTGGACTTACAGATCAAACAGGCTCATGAATACGGTACAGATAGTGCCGCCTTGCAGGTTCAGTTCGAACAACTTCAACAGTCCATAGCGGTGTTTGAACAAGAGTTAACGATGTTTGAATTGCAGTACGGAGATGGCATGGTGGACGCATCACAAGCGTAAGCGTCCACCTCCCAGCCTCTCTTCAGTTAAAGTGGTCATCGACTTTTTCAGTACCATCGATATTCTCGCTATTTTTCTCGGTATGAAGTTCCGTCACGGAAGCCTGCTCGTCGTGCGCTGGTTGATCCAATTGCCCGTCTGACTTCCAGGTAACGGTTGGTTGTTTCACCATACCAGCAGTGACTCCTCCCACTTGTTCGACCATATCCATCACACCAGCTGTACCTTTCACCATGCACCGGCGGATGGCCCTCCTTGCATCGGGTGAAAGCGCGAGAATGACTCCCGCTGCCATCAGCGCAATGCCAAGTGGCGAGGAGATGTTCATTTTTTTAAACACGTTCAGCCCCCCTGTATCGTTTACCGTATATATGTAAACCACCTTTTCAGATTCTATACATTTCCTTTACATTTACCCGCTGACCGCGTATGCAACGTGCACCAGATGCACATAGTAACCCTTATTCGTGTTCGTGCGTAAGTGAGAGGGGGTTGCCTATGGACGTGGAAATTACACATCAGTTGCCGGGGCGACTTCGGGTCATCGTCAAAGGACTACAAAACCAAGCCGTCCTTGCTTATCGTCTACAGGTGATGCTGAAACAAATCGACGGAATCAGGGACGTGCAGTGTAATCCGGATACAGGGCGTGCACTCATCTGTTTTGACGAACGCCGTCTGACTCCGGAGCGGGTGGTTCAAGCTATATGCTCCTGGACAGTGAAGGTTGCAGATACCGATGGTCGGGAAGCCGTTGCAGCCACCATTGAGGCCGATTTACAGCATGACCCGGCTGTGACAAAGGGCCAACAGGTCTCTCTGGCAAATCCCTATCTAGTACCAACGATTGCCTCGTCGGCTTTACTTGGTGGGCTATCGCTGAAACGGCTTTTCATGGGGCGCTCGGTACTCGCGACTTCTCCCGTGACGTTTTGGGCGAGCGCTGCCGTGTCGGTGGCGGCAGGCTATCCAGCTCTGCGGAGGGGTATGGAACATCTCATCCATCACCGCAAGGCATCACCTGACCTATGGATTGGACTCGGTACCCTCGCGATGGCAGCCGTTCGCGAAAACCTGGTTGCCTTATCTGTCATTACTGCGCTCAATTATGCCATGTATCGTCGTTACAACGTATTGTCTGCACCCGAGGACACGCACTTGCCCCCGGAGATTGAGCACCATAGCCGGCGACTGAGTCGTCTGAGCTTATGGCTGGCACCACTTTCGTTATTGCTTACGCGCAGTCCGTTACGAGCGATAGGTGTGGCGCTGGCGGCGAATCCGCGTCCCGTCATTTTGTCGCACAAGTACCGCTGGGCACAGGCGGAACGGGAAGCATATGAAAAGAATCTCCTTGTCTCCACACGGTGCGGGCTTTCGGCTTTGGCTTCGGCGAAGACGATTGTGTTGTCCGACGAGAACTTGATTCTCGGTAGTGAAGAAGAATGGCGCATTCAGCCCGTCAATGAAAAATTTGACGCTGGAAAAGCCACCGCCATCGCAGCATCCCTTGTTCAAAAATGTGACAATCACCCTTGGCGCTACGCCCTAGTACAAAGAGCACTCCGAGAGCAACGAACATTCCGTACTGCCTTTGACGTTGAATGTCAATCCGAGGGCATACGGGGCTCTATACAAGGGCACGAAATCCTTTTGGGGACACGTGAATTTATCAAGAAGTACGGCGTTGACACGACCCCCATCCTCATGGAAGAGCGCCGCATGCGCCGTCAAGGTTTTTTCACGCAAATCCTAGTGGTAGAGAGCCACCCGGTCGCCATCTTTGGATGTAAGCGAGACATCGATTCGGAATGGAAGCGTATGTTCGACGAGTGGCAGAAGTACGGGTACTCTGTACGGAGCTTGCAAAAAGATCCATATGCCACAACCTTGTTAGAGCCGATGACGATGGATCAGTTGTCAAACGAACTTGAAATGGGCAATACCACCATTGTCATTGGGGATGAAGGTCAACTTTCCACGGATCATCCCTGCTTCATCCCCATCTCTCCACAAGATGGGAAGCGGTTGTCGGAAACTTTAGCATTTTGTCGCGAAACAGGGCAGCGTTCACAGCGTGATGTCGCCATTGTGAAGGCATGGAACTTTGTTGGTGTAGGACTTGCTCTGGCTGCGCCTGTCACGGCACCTTTGATTGCCCTGACCGGTGATGTCGTTTCTATGTTCCTCATTGCGGCACAGGACTGGACAGGCCGTATTCGTGCCCGCATTCGTGAGAGACTTGATACATCCGATAAAACGGTTTGTCAGGATGGTTCTCGCGGTCGCCGTTCCGGTGGTGGTCATTCCGAGCCATTTCATGCGCTGGAAGTGTCTGAGTTGTTGGATAAACTCGGATCAAGCATCAGCGGCCTTACGAGTCAACAGGTCTCGGAACGCCTTCAGATGTGGGGAGCCAACGTGTTGGCATCCCCTGAGCCACCGAGTTCAGTCCGTATCTTTTTGAACCAGTTCAAAGACCTTTCGATGTTGATTTTGCTCGGTACCGCGGGTCTTTCGTTTGTCATGGGAGAGCGATTTAGCGCCTTGTGCATGGGCGGTATCCTCGTGGTTAACGCATTGGTTGCCACTTGGCAGGAACTGAGGTCCACGACTGTCATCCAGGCGTTAAAAATGGAAGACAATTCACAAACCAAAGTGATCCGGGATGGAACGGAACAGTTGGTGTCCACGAAAGAATTAGTTCCCGGAGATGTTGTGCTGCTCGAATCGGGAGACAAGGTGCCCGCTGACATTCGGGTCATGGAGGCGTGGAATCTTGAAGTAAACGAAGCCATGCTCACGGGTGAATCTGTCCCTGTGGTGAAGGATACCGTGTTGCTTCCCCTGGACACGCCGGCGGGGGATCGATCAAACTCACTGTTCATGGGTACTGTGGTCACACGCGGTCGTTGTAAGGGAGTTGTCGTTGCAACGGGCAAAGCCACGGAGATTGGGCAATTGGACTTGCTCATCAATGAACAGGAGGAAGAACCAACGTTCCTCCAACAGAGGGTCACACAAATTAGTAAACGCTTTGTGATTGGCGCCATCGTAGCAGCAAGTGTCGTCGCTGTTGCGGGGTTGTTGCGGGGGATACCGCCGGTGCAACTGCTCATTTCCTCCGTCACATTGGCAGCCTCGGCGATTCCGGAAGGTTTGCCGTTAACCATCACCGTGGCGCTCACCGCCGGCGTCTTGACGATGTCCAAGCGACGCGCGGTGATTAAAAAACTCGCCAATTTAGAATCGCTCGGAAGGGTTACGGTCATTTGTTGCGATAAAACCGGAACGTTAACGAAGAATGAAATGACGGTTAAAGAACTTGTGACCGTCAGGCACCGGATCCGTGTGACTGGAGACGCTCAAAGTGGGAAATTCTGTTTAAGTGATCAACCCGATGTGGCATTTCCGGTGCTCGACGATGCAGATACTCGGCAGTTGTTGACGATTGGGATGTTGTGTAACAACGCGCGTATTGGGGATGAAGGTACGGAACCAACGGGTGATCCGACGGAAGCCGCTTTGCTGACTGTGGCAGAAAAGGCGAACCTGCATCCAGAGATTTGGAAACGACAGCGGGAGATTCCATTCGATTCAGCGACGCGCAGCATGAGCGTCATTTGCGAAGAGGACCAACAGGCGCATGTCGTTTGCGAAGAGGGAGAGCGTTTACAAAGATGTACCATCTTTTCAAAAGGGGCGCCCGAGGAGATTTTACAAAAATGTACACATTACCTGGCTGAAGGCGAAGTTCGCCCGATGACGGAAGAGGTCAACCGACAGATCCGGGAAGAGAACTTGCGGATGGCAGATCAGGCACTCCGTGTCCTAGCGTGTGCGTATCGGAACGTGAATGATGACGAAGATCCATTGCAAGTCGTCGACAATGACCTCATTTACGTAGGGTTAATGGGCATGATGGACCCACCGAAGGAGGGAGTCGCTACTGGCATTCAGGAAGCACGGAAGCTTGGAATTAAACCCGTCATGATCACCGGTGACCACCCCTTCACGGCTCGTGCGATTGCTGCCGAAATCGGGATTTTTCAACCGGGAGACCGTATTTTGACGGGTATAGAATTGGACCAGTTGTCTCAGGAAGATTTGGATCGATTGATAGTTGACACGTCCATTTTTGCGCGAGTCTCTCCGGAGCACAAATTGCGCATTGTAGAGGCATTTCAGCGGATTGGCGAAGTCGTCGCCATGACGGGGGATGGAGTGAACGATGCACCAGCCATCCGCAAAGCGGATGTTGGCATTGCAATGGGATTGAAAGGAACGGATATCACGAGAGGGACTGCTGGAATTGTCCTCTTGGAAGATCACTTTCACTCAATTGTGGATGGCGTGAAAGGTGGGCGTGCGATTATTGGCAACATCCGAAAGGCCATGGGGTGTTTGCTGGCAGGGAATCTTGCAGAAGTCTTGGTGACAGCCGTGTCCATCATCGTTGGCTTGCCGATGCCGTTGATTCCGCTGCAAATCTTGCTGATGAACATCCTGACGGACGCCATACCTGCAATGGTTCTCGCGACAGGACCACAAAATGACATCCCGGAAAAGCCCTACAAGGATGTAATTGACCGAGAACTCTACAGGACGTTCGCGACGCGAGGGTGCGTCCTCGGGCTTGGGGCTGTCGCTGTCTTCGCAGCGGCACTGGCGGCTGGGATGCCACTACCTTTAGCCCAGACGATGACGTATGCATCGCTGGTCGTGGGACAATTGATGCAAACCGTCGCCTGGCGGAGGTATGGAACCGCAGGGAAGGGTTCCTTGAAGAAAGATAGAGTGTTACTCACGGCTACCATCGGTTCCTGGTTGGCTTTGGCTGCCACCATTTACGTCCCTGGGCTTAGAACCGTGTTTGCCACTGTACCACTTGGGATTCCGCATTGGGGCATGGTCTTCGCGGTGACCGGTACCTTGACGTGGATGGCACAACGGTGGATTGATTGGTTTTCAAATCGGGAACGTTCGATGTCGCCCATGTTGAGACCCACTTATTGCTCTTCCATGTAATCGGGCAAGGGAGGACGAATCAATGAACTGGAAGGCAGAGCAATGGGTAGCCAGCGTCGGACTGATGTTCGCCGCTTCCGTTCTGGTACCCAAACTGAAAACCGTCGCAAAACCGGCGATATCAGGAGGCTTCACGGGGGCATCCCTGGCAGGGAATGAAGTGCGAAAAAGATTTTCACTCGTCCGTGAAGAACTTGAGGATTTCATGGCGGAAGTTCAGTTTGAACGCTTTAAGAAACGAATTGACAGTGAAATGGAAGTGAAATGATTTCACAATGAACGAGCAGATTTCGGAACACTTGGAACAAGCACTGCGACATTTAAGTGAAGCGTTGAACATCAGTGTTCACGCTGTTTTACAAGACACCAAGCTGAAGGCTCCGATTGGTCGCTTATGGGAACAATTCCTGGGTCGATTTTTCGATGCCATTCGGACCAAGAGCCGAGAAAGCAAATTAAATATACTGTCTTGGATATCGTTTGCGAAGATGTGGAGAGGTTAAGCGAAATCAGATTGGTCTCACTACGGGGTGGGTACACTAACGAAAACGAAAGGGGGTGACCCTAATGTTTGAGCAGGTATGGAGAAACATGTTCGAAGGTGGATCGCTTTGGGCCGGTGTCATCAACGGTGGATTCGCGCAGTTGCAGGATACCATCGCGCTAACGAACGGGAAAATCAAGGCGGAAGATTACGCTGCGAATTCGACGAAGAACGTCTCCATGGCGATTGGAACCATGGCGGGCGTTGAATGTGGAGCCTTAGTCGGTACCGCCGTGATGCCCGGTTTTGGAACGATGATTGGCTCCATTGTAGGGGGCTATGTCGGAGACCGGCTGGGAACCTACGCAGGCCAACAAGTGGGGAATATCGCATTTAAGGGTTCAAATCCAGGCGGAGGAACTTCTCCTTCGGTATCCGTTTCACAGTAAAGAGCACCAAGAGGCTGTCCCAAAAGCCATCTTCAGATGGCCTTGGGGCAGCCTCTTTGAGTTTTCACGGGCCCGCAGACGGTAATCGCTCCTGGTAGCTGGAGGGAGGGGCGCCTGCGTGAATCTCATATTTTTTTACGAGAAGATAAATGTCTTCCGGACTCACATTCGGGCTTAATTTTGGGCCCCACTTCGCCGCTGAAAAGTACTGCACCACGAGTGAAGTGCATATCTTCTTATTTCGTTCCTCTGCTTGTACGAATCCCACCGGTAAATGAATCACATCATGCGTAACATACCGCAAAATGTCGTCCGTCACGAGCCACCAATCGTAGGGCTCACCCGCGAGGCGCTTCATGTAGTCAATCCCGGAATTCCGTTGTTGTGGTGGGATTGGTGGTCGAAACACATCACACTGTTCATCGTTTACCGGTTCAATGGTGACGACTTTACCGTTTGCTTCAATCTTGGATTGCTTGTCCAATGCAATCGCCACGTGATAATACTCGCGAACATGCGGGCCATCTTTTAGCCGCTGAATAAATTTGATGGATTCCGTTTTCCTGTTGCGGAGTTTCCGATAGAGAAGAATATCACCGGGTTCTACGATTTGGTTGCCTTCTGTTTTCTGATTCCCGATATACTTGCCGTAGGTGTATGTATCTCCCCCCTGAAGTGGTCCGTTTTTTTCCTCTCGTCCTCCGGAGATGCTCAAGACAAATATGGAAGAAACAATGACCATCCCCGTTATGTAAAGCTTTAGGATGAACGTGGGCTTGTGCACACGAGTCACGACGACGAGAGTCAAAACGGCGAGCGTAATCATAAACGACATAAAGCCATCGCCCCGTTTGCCATAAGAAATCTCGTCTTCACGGTGACCATAATGCCCTTCAATTATTCATCCTGAAAACAGCCCATCTCGATGCTGAATACTCCGAACGAGGAAGACCGTCCGAGTCTCTACTTCTCGTTGAGGATGTAACGCAGAATTCGCGGTGTGACGTTCCACTTCTTGCTCAACAGCTGCCTGTTTCCATCCGTCTCGGCGAGCCCTTTTTCAATCACTTTCTTCCCAACGGCGGACTCTAATTTCTTCATTTTCTTCATCAAGTCCACAAAATCGAGGTCGTCAATGGACTCTATGCAGTTCACGACGTTTTCAACAAACTGTTGTATCTGTCGCTCAAGGCGCGCTTCCAGGCTGGACGAAGACGGTGACTCTTCGGATGGGTGAACAGGTCTGGTCGTGATCCAGCGAGGAAGGTGTTCTTCTCGGATCATTTTGCAGTCGTGAATGGCAATCGTTTGATTGAGCGCGTTGAGAAGCTGTCGTACGTTTCCTGGCCACTCGAACGCCTTCAACGCCTCGATGGCTTGGTCGTCAATGTCCACGTGGAATTTCGTGTTCACATAATAGCGGGCAATCCAAGGTATATCGTCGGGGCGATCTCGCAATGCAGGGATGGTCAACTTAACCCCTTCCAAACGATATAGCAGATCCGCACGAAACCGATTGGCTTCAATTTCTAACTCCAGATTCCGATTCGTAGCGGCAATCACGCGAATGTTCGTTTTTATGGGGGCCTCACCGCCCACCCTGATGAATTCTCCGGTTTCCAGAACGCGAAGGAGCTTCACTTGGATGGGTAACGGAGCCTCTCCGATTTCATCAAGAAACAGCGTGCCGTTGTTGGCCAATTCGAAGAATCCTCTACGCGGTTTCACCGCTCCCGTAAAGGCTCCCTTTTCATGCCCAAACAGTTCGCTTTCCAACAGGGATTCCGAAATGGCACCACAGTTTATGCCCACGAAAGGGCACGTCGAGCGCATGCTCAATCCATGAATGAACCGAGCCATGAGTTCCTTACCCGTGCCGGTCTCGCCTTCGATGAGGATGTTAAGGGATTTGCCTGCCACCTTGCTTGCGATGGCGAGGAGATTCTTGATGGGACTGTTTGGAGAGCAGATGATTCCGTAGTGGGCCGCCTGATTACACAGGCTATCCTCATTTGTGGAATCGCGACTCAGAAGGGAATCCACGAGTGCTTCCAATTGAGTAATATCGTCAAATGGCTTTTCGAGATAATCTTTGGCGCCTGCTTGAATCGCCGCGACGGCCGTTTTGACGGTACTATATCCCGTCATCACGATGACTTCACACGCCGCTCGTTGCTTTTTGATTCTGGACAGTAATTCCAATCCGCTCGCATCAGGCAGTTTTAAATCCACCAAAGCCAGGTCGAACGGGACCTGTTGTGAGAGCAGGCGGTCCACTTCGACTGCATCGTTGGCGATGTATACCTCGCAATCCCTGCCGGCTAAGAGGTGTTTGAAAAACGTAGTGACTTCCTTTTCATCATCCACGACAAGGACCTTTTTTGCAGTCATTCACAACACCTCACATCGAGCTTTCGGAAGAGTCAGCGTAAATTTGCTGAACTCGCCTTCTTTACTCTCCACCAGCAACTTGCCACCGTGCGTTTCGGCGATGCCATGGCTGACGGAGAGTCCGAGCCCTGTGCCTTTGAATTTTTCTTTGGTCGTGAAAAATGGATTGAAAATTTGGGGTAAATGCTCTTCCTTGATCCCCGTTCCGTTGTCCAAAACAGAAACGTACACGTAGCCCACGGCGTCCGTATCCACTGTACCGGTCTCCACCGTAATACGGGCGTCCTCCCTCTCTTGCGTGGCATCTCTCGCGTTGAGCAGCAGATTGATCAACACCTGTTCAATTTGGTGACGGCTGCCCTCAAAACGAGGGACATCATCGCTCAATCGAGTTTGAACGGTAATTCCGGACACCTGTAGTTGATACCCTATCAAACCCAACACATCTTCCACTACATCGTTCAGACTCAGGGTTTCGTACTGATACTCGTCTTGTCTGGAGAACGTCAGTAAGTTTTGGATGATCTTTTTGCATCGAAGTCCACACTGGAAAATATCATTCAGCATTTGATTTGCCGGCTCGTCCCGGATAGCTCTCAGGAGCAACTGAACATTGCCGAGAATAGCGGTGAGAGGGCTATTTAACTCATGAGCGACCCCTGCCGCCATCTCACCGACTGCCGCGAGTTTCGCAGAGTGAATGAGTTGAGCCTCCAAGTTGACCTTCTTACTCAGGTCCTTAAATAAGAAGATGTTTTCAATCGCAACGCTGACATAATCGGCGATGCCTTGAAAAAAGTGGTTCTCCTCATCCGAGTACTCAACCGGGGAATGATTCAGGAATGTCAAGAATCCAAACACCTGGTTCATTTGATTGGTTAAAGCGACGGATGTGTGGTGGGTTCGGGGCATATACCGGGAAAGAATTCCGTGAATTTGCTCCGCGTCCATGGCTTGACCCGCGACAGCAGTTCCTGTTTTCGCCTGACAATTCCACTTGTCGCTTTCAAACCAGCAAATATAGCTGAACACCGTGGCTCCTTCCATCAAGGACAGCACGAAAAAATCAAACCGGAACGCCTGATGCAATTGCCCTGCGAGATACTTGCTGATCTCCTCCCAGGATTTGTTCACCTGAATCTTGGTCAGTTGATTGAGGATCCTCAGTTGGTTGCTCTTCTTTTTCATCTGTTCCATTGCGAGGGTCAACTCGGCGTAGTAGCTCAAACGAGAAGATTGAATGCCGGTTAACTTTTCGATGATTTCCTGCTTTTGGTTCACCACAGGTCACACCTCCTTACAGCGCCTGACGGAGGAGCGTGGACACGTCTTCAGCCGACATGTCTCGGGGATTGGTGAACATGCATACATCCTGTACCGCGTTCCGGCTGAGCATTGGAATTTGCTCGTCGTTCAGTCCCAGATTGGACAAGGATGTCGGGATGTCCAAATCTCTGGCCAACTCTCGAACGGCCTGAATGGCCAGCTTAGAAGCGCGATGCGGGCTCACATCGACGACCTGTTCACCCAGGGCTTCGGCAATGTCTTTGTATTTTTCGGGGCAGGCAATGTAGTTGTACTGCATGACATAAGGAAGCAAGATGGCATTGACTTCACCGTGGGGGGTGTCGAGCAATCCTCCGAGTTGGTGCGAGATGGCATGCACTGCGCCAAGAATCGCGTTCGAAAATGCAATGCCTGCCTGCAGACTGGCCATGGCCATCGCCTCTTTGGCTTCTCGATTGGATTGGCTTGCCGTAGAGGGCCTGAGATATTGTGCCACCAGCCGCGCGGCCTGCAGCGAGTACACTTCGGTTAGAGGCGTTGCGGCTACCGAAACATAGGATTCAATGGCGTGTGTTAGAACGTCCATCCCTGTATTGGCTGTCAATCGGCTGTCCTTCGTCGTCAAGGTGTCGGGATCCACAATGGCGATGTCCGGGATTAACGACTTCGACACAATGGTCATTTTTACTTTGCGGTGTGTATCCACGATGATGGAAAACTGGGATACTTCCGATCCAGATCCCGCCGTGGTAGGAATCATCACCATGGGGGGGAGAGGACGTGTAATTTTGTCAACGCCTTCATATTGATGAATGGTACCACGGTTTGTCGCTAGGAGGGCGATTGCCTTCGCTGCGTCGATGGCGCTCCCGCCACCAATGCCAAGCACGGCGTTGCAATGGGCCGACAAGTACTCCTCCACGCCGGCGTGCACTTCAAAGTCCTTGGGATTCGGAGATGTATTCGTCCACAAATGATAGTCCAGGCGATTTTGCTTCAAATAGTGGATGACCTTGTCCGCCCACCCGTGTTGAACGACCCCGGTATCACTGCCGATGAAGACCTTCTTGGCCCCAAGTCTCAACAGACTTTCTCCAACCTGAGAAATGGAACCGACTCCAAAGATGATTTCCGGCGCCATGAATTTTGTAATCCGCATTTTCTTTCCTCCGTATTTGGGGTCTGCCCTAGCGGATACCTCAGACCCAGATGACGAAAAAACGTCCGCGTTGCCGATTTTTCGTCGAATGAGCCGAAATTTCGTCCCACAATCAGTGCTGTCTCGGGAGTATACTATGATTTTTCCGAGATTTCAAATGGGTTTATGATTGGCATCATTATTGCTAATTCATTAGTTGCGTGAAAAACGAAACACACATTGTCAGGAGGCGTTGTGCATGAAGGCTGCAGTTGTCAATGCGTTTCATCAGAAACTCGAGATCAAAGAGGTTCCGGTTCCAGAGATTGACCATGGTGAAGTACTGGTGAAGATTAAAGCCTGTGGCGTATGTCACACGGATCTCCATGCGGCTCACGGGGACTGGCCCGTCAAACCGAAACTCCCGCTCATTCCCGGTCATGAAGGCGTCGGCACGGTCGTCAAGGTGGGCGACGGGGTCAAGTCTTTGAAAGTGGGAGACAGGGTCGGAATCCCTTGGTTGTATTCCGCCTGCGGCGAATGTGAGTATTGTCTCACCGGTAACGAAACGCTTTGCAAGGATCAGTTGAATGCCGGCTACTCCGTGGACGGCGGCTACGCAGAGTATTGCAAGGCACCTGCCGCCTACGTGGCGAAGGTACCGGATTCATTGTCGTTTGAAGAAGCAGCCCCCATCTTTTGCGCGGGAGTTACCACGTATAAGGCGCTGAAAGTGACGAATGCCAAACCTGGAGAATGGGTGGCTATCTACGGTATTGGCGGATTGGGCCACGTCGCTCTGCAATACGCCAGGGCCATGGGACTCAACGTGATTGCCGTGGATATTCAGGACGAAAAATTGAATCTCGCAAAAGAGCTGGGAGCCGATTTGACGGTGAACAGCAGCCGGGTGGACCCCGTTGAAGAAATCGAACGCTTGGTCGGCGGTGCGCATGCCGCGGTCAGCGTTGCCGTGACGCCAAAAGCCTTCGAACAGGCGTACCGTTCGATTCGGCGTGGCGGAACACTGGTGGTCGTAGGACTCCCGACCGGAGAAATCCCCATTCCGATTTTCGACACGGTGCTCAATGGAGTGACCGTGAAGGGGTCCATCGTGGGAACGCGTAAAGACCTTCAAGAAGCGCTGGAATTCGCAGCCCGTGGCAAAGTAAAGACCATCATCGAGACGCAGCCCCTGGACAACATCAATGATGTGTTCGACCGCATGACGAAAGGTCAAATCAACGGACGCGTCGTGCTGACTCTGGAGTAAATTCGCTCGAGGTAGTGGGGCGATATAGCAAGACTGGCGTGAGGTGGCTCTCTTTCGGGAGCCACCTCACGTAGTCTAGACTTCCGGCGGGGATTGGCGGCTCAAACCGACATTCCATAGACTGCTGATGAAGTTCGGTATACATTGACCCGCATCGGGAAATATAACCTTAACATAGCGATTTGGAGCGGCAATCAGAGTAAGACGGTGGTCAAACGATGCCAGTGACGGATATTCACGGGGTTCAGATGTATTACGAGACTGCGGGACAAGGAACGCCAATCATTTTCATTCACCCACCAGTACTCAGCAGCATCAGTTTTGCCCATCAATTGGATGGGCTATCATCGCATTTTCAGACCATCAGATTTGATATTCGGGGACATGGAAGAAGCCATTCATCACCGAAACCTCTCACATATTCCTTGATTGTGGACGACATGAAACGGCTGCTTGACTTCCTCAACATCGAAAAAGCATACCTGTGTGGTTATTCAACCGGCGGTTCCGTTGTACTCGAGTTTTTATTAACGTATCCTGAAAAAGCATTTGGTGGGATTGTCATTGGAGGTATGTCAGAGGTACACGATTTGCGTTTAGCTTCTCGCATTCGATTGGGCATTGCTCTGGCTAAAATGAAGGCGATGCGGCCTCTTGCACTGTCTTTAGCCTGGAGTAATTCAGATTCAAAACAGTTGCTATGGAAAACATATGAAGATGCGATACATGGTAGCCCTCAAAATGTGGAGCAGTACTATCGGTGTAGCTTGAACTACAATTGCACAGAGGGGCTATCGGCCATTCATTTGCCTGTTTTACTTGTCTACGGAGCCAAGGATAAGGGATTTCATTCGTATGGACGCCTTCTATATGAACGCTTACCCCATAGTGAGCTGTCGTTCATACCGCATGTGAAGCATCAAATTCCAACCAAAGCGAGTGACGAATTAAATGACCGCATAACACGGTTCATTCAGACACACACGAACACAGAATGATGACCGCGACGCATACCGCAATGTCCCACACGATTGATTTCATCTACGCCTACACTTTCTGAATCCATTTCTGATTGAGTTTGTCTTGCACGCCTTTGTATATAATACGCTCTGAATCCGCTTGAGACAGGGGGTATCCAATTGATGGTCCGGTTCACACGGGGCCAAGTCATGGAATATACCTATGTTTTGCTGGCTTTCTTCATTGGTGATTCGTTATTTGTTGAGAGTTATGAGCCGAATCAAAAAAACGGAAGCTTGAGGGACTACATCCACAGCATAGTTTGGAGGTCATGTGACGCACTGGTTCGGGCGGCGGCGAGAATCAAACATGTAGAACAGGGAGACTCACAGTACATTTTTTGTGTTGCCAAGCACAGATATCTAGGACGTCCGTTTTCAGTCGACGGGGTCTGTGTGCGCCGATTTGATCCTGTCATCGAAATTCACATGAACAATAAATTCTTAGCTCAAATCCTGCTTGAAGAGGACTCCGTGGTGAGCCTAGCAGCCAGACTCATCAAGGAGGCAAAACGGTCTTTGCCCGCTCTTGCGCATTGCGTAGCTTCTCAAAAGTTTCAAAAGGCAAAAATCGTGTATGGTACAACGTTCATCCACCGGGGTGTACAACGGTTTGGCTTTAGCACCTATCCCATTCATAGCCCGACGGCACGTCGTTTCTTAGCCTGGTATTTACGAAACATTTTGCGTGTCTCGAATCCCAGCGCATATGTTTGGGCTAAAGCACACCCAGATATATTCACTCCCAAAATTGTTGCGATTTCGAAGCAGCGACTGATCCAATCATATGGAGAAAACCGTGCTGCAGAAAATGCAAACAGTGGCTGAAGTGTCATCTTGCGAATGGAGATGAGTACATGAATGGGTAGGGGATACGGGGGAGACCGTATTCCCTACTTGAGATGACCGAACAGCGTAACACTTGAAAAATGATGACTTTGTGATTATTGGATTTCGTTTCCTGTTCGTCCGCTGTATGAATGGCTGTGCGGAATCCTCCCATCCACAGTGGTTACGCCTTCAAAGAAATGATAGTGTCCTCCCCCGGGTAAAGGAATCGCGGGTCCTGTTCTGCCGCTGATTCGATGCGTATGCCCATCGTTTAAGGAGGTTATGGTCGAGTATGCATGAGTGTGTGGGACCCCGCTTGGTGCTGGCATCGAAACTCCAGCATAGCTGTGGCGATGGCCCACATCTAACGAAGTGACACCGGAAAATCCGTGCGTATGAAGTTGTCTTCCGTCCCAAGTCATTAAATACAGTTCGTGAGCGTGTGTCCCGTTTTCCTCAGCGTCGGGGGACTCATAGACAATCCCGAATACCTTCTGTTCCTCTTCCATGCCACGGTCTCCTTCAGGTCCTGTTCTGCGCCTGGGGGACGCCGCGCTCAGACATGAGTTCTACCACAAATGCCCGGTGGCCTAACGAATCGTTGCACAGCCAACGAGCATGCTTCCGGCACAGCCCTGTTCACCCCATCACGTATTACCAAAGTAGTTCGCGAGCCATATCGGAGGAAACGGACAGGTGCACAGATGATTGTTGTGTAGACAACAAAGTAACGGGATATGCGGCGGATTCTAGAAAGGCGAGGCATTAAACAAGTGGTAAATGGGTGATTCGGGCGACGTCTGGGTCCCACGCAACGAGGTCTTCGCGAGTCAGGTCGCGAATCGACGTTTTCCCAAGAGCACGAATCCCTGTTTCCAGTTCCAAGGAACTGCTTTTCAAGAAATGAGCCAAACTTTGGGCCCCTTTTTGTACATCATACTTGCTCCGGGACACTCCATCCGCCCACGCAATTTGCGTTGGAGGCTGAAACGGCAACGTTTCAACCAGTTGTGCATGCGTGGCTGCAAAGAGTGCCGCTGAGCCTAGGTAGACCGCATTGGCGCCCAGTGCTAACGCCTTTAAGATGTCACCTGGCGTACGGATGCCACCAGATATGACTAAATCCACGTCTTTACCATAGCCGTTCTCTTTGAGAAACCGAACGGCTCTGCAAAGGGCTGACAATGTTGGCAAACCAAAGTCATCGGTCAAAATGGCTGGAGAGCTATGCGTTCCGCCTTGTGCGCCGTCGATGACAATGACATCGACGCCTGCCTTTAAAGCGATTTCCAGCTCGAATTCCAAGTAGTGGCTGGCTGCCAATTTCAGCGCAATCGGAACGCCATGACTCATGAAACGCAATGTCTCGACGAGGCGTTTCAGATGGCGAGCTCTATGAATTCCCGGGATGCCAGCAGGAATATACACGAATTCGTCTATATCACGTGAAGAGAGTCCCATATCGTCCAACACTTCTGGGGGAAGTGTTGCTGTCGGAATCAAGTGCCCATTGCCACCATTGGCGCCCTGCCCGAAACGAATTTCTACCATATCCGCTTGTTTTATGACATCCTCCTTTGGGCTCCATGGCGCTGCATGATATTGGATGATCATCCGATGCGCGAACTCCCGGTGTTCCGAGAGGACCGGACCTTCCCCCGTATTGAACGCGGTACCAACTAAGGCTGTGCCTTTCGCAAGGGCGAAACTAAAGGGCTTACTTAATGCGATTCCATACCCCATCGCTGAAACCATCATTGGCATGGTGAGAACTAAAGGACGTTTCGACTTCTTTCCCAGCACTGTTTTCAGATCCACGTGTTTGAATTCCTCGACTGGACGACGGTGTAATTGAACTGGATTCAGGAGAAGACCGTCGAAATGCGGAAAGGGACGATGCGTGCCTATCGGTTTTGGAAGCGCCTCCGCTTTTGTAGAGCGGAGTTCATTTTCCATCATCCACTGGATTCCCATGTGCCGAATGCCAGTGATCCCTTCCCATAAGTTTTTACCGTAGGGCTCGGTTACGAGGCGCTTCATCATCGCGTCAAACTGTCGGTGAAGATACCGACGCATGATATGAGTCAAGAGGAGCAACATCATGATTGCAAGTAGCAGGATTTCCAATCCGATGCAAAACACCATACGGTAGGTAGACAAGTCCGTTTTCCCTCACTAAACTGCCATTGCCCAGAATGTAAATTCACGTTCTGGTTTAATGCCTTGTTCTTCCGAAACGTGGCTATTCGTCAGCTTGACCGTTCGGGGAATCGTTTAATCGTACAACTTGAGGATAAAAAAACGGCGAGCCATTGCGCTCGCCGTGTCATCGATGGATGGTCGTATCTTGTTACAGCGGCAGGCTCACAGTGCCCATGTCTGGGGACTGACTGAATTCTTTGCGGGCTGTGCCAGTGCGAATGGCCGCTTCCATGACGGCCTTACTGACCGCTTTCACCACGTCTTGGTTAAACACACTCGGAACGATGTACTGCTCATTCAGTTGGTCCGACGGTACGCAATCAGCAATCGCATGTGCTGCGGCCAGCTTCATCGCTTCGTTAATCTCTTTTGCGCGTGCATCCAGCGCACCGCGAAAGATACCAGGAAAACACAGAACATTATTAATTTGGTTGGGGTAATCAGACCGCCCGGTAGCCATGATTCGGACGTACGGCTCGGCTTCTTCAGGTGCAATCTCAGGCGTCGGGTTGGCCATCGCGAATACAATTGGATCCCTGGCCATGGTTTTCAAGTGCTCGACAGTCAGGACGCCCGGACCGGACACACCGATGAACACGTCGGCGCCGCGAATGGCGTCACTCAAGCTCCCTCGCTCGTTCTCAAAATTGGTGTGACGACTGTACCACTCCTTGACGGGATTTTGATAGTGCCTTGACCTTTCAATAATGCCTGCGCGGTCGACGCCGATAATATTCCGTACACCCGAAGACAGGAGTATCTTTGTACACGCCACGCCGGCGGCTCCGACGCCGCACACCACCACTCGCAAGTCCTCCATCTTCTTGCCAACAATTTTGAGTGCATTCAGGAGTCCAGCGAGCATCACGACTGCCGTGCCATGCTGGTCATCGTGGAAAACGGGGATATCCAGCTCGTTTCGAAGCCGGTCTTCAATCTCGAAGCATCGAGGCGATGAAATGTCCTCCAGATTGATACCCCCAAAAACAGGTGCCATGGCTTTCACAATCTGCACGATTTCATCCACACTCTGCGTTGACAGGCAGATGGGAAACGCGTCGAGATCCGCAAATTGCTTGAACAGCATCGCCTTTCCTTCCATCACAGGAATCGCTGCTTCGGGGCCAATGTCGCCAAGTCCGAGTACCGCTGATCCATCCGACACCACCGCAATGGTGTTTCGTTTGATGGTCAACTGGAACACCTTCGACTTGTCTTCGTGGATGGCTTGACACACTCGGGCGACTCCCGGGGTGTAGACCTTCGACAGGTCGTCCCTGTTCTTCACTGGTATCTTCAATTGTGTTCCGATTTTTCCACCCAGATGGACCAAAAAGGTGCGATCGGACATGTGTACAATCTGTACCCCGTCCTGCTGTTTGAGTTCGTGGACCACTTTGTCGAGCACGTCAGGACCAGGCACATTGACCGTCAGGTCGCGCGTGGAGTTGTCCTTCTCGACGTGGATGACATCCACCGCGACAATGTCCCCTCCTGCCTCGCTAATCGCGTGGTACGCGGTACTGAAGGGAATGCCTGATGCAATTTTCAACCGAAAGGTGACGCTCAACGTTCCTACATGTGATCCTGCCATAGCCGATGCCTCCTCAAGTACAATCGTCCGCGGACGGTCGTCCAGTGATGCTTTGGTGGCGAGCCACTCACCAGCGAAACACTGGCTTGTGTGGCGCAGCGTGAATGGTGTTCCAACCCGACAAAGCTGCTGTAATTCTCAAACGTTAGACAATACGAAATACGTTGCAATCATTGATTTTCCTCTTTCGGGTGAGGAGTTTACACAGAATTTTTTATACACTCTCTCCAGCGCTAACATTCACGTTTGCATGTACTCTATTGGACACTTGACCGCGAGCTTGCTAAACTTGTTTCGAATAGAACTGTACCGCATGGGGACGTGTAGCGGGGGGCCAACCCTCAGGTAGGCGTGTGATTTCGCATGCCATTTTCCCCTCATCCTACGAAGAACCAATCCGCGTTTTTGTTCACCACAGTAGGGCATGCTGACTGGGGTGGACTTTCTTCGCGTCGCTGCGCCGGTACCTTGACACCGGATAGAGGAACGGCGCGTTCTTCGCAGGATACGCGTAAAGCCCCACGGAACCGATGTAATGCGGTTCCGCGGTACAACATGTGAATAATATTAAGGAGGAATGACTTCTGCAGTCCAAGCAATCTTCAGACTTTCAACCGTTCATTTCTCCAGACGAGCGTCCCAGGGAACTCACTCTGACTGCGGTCATTCTCGGCGTGGTGCTGGCGATTGTCTTTGGCGCGGCAAACGCCTACCTCGGTCTGATCATCGGCATGACCATCAGTGCGTCCATCCCTGCATCGGTGATATCGATGGCGATTATTCGAGGCTTGCTTCGGAGAAACTCGATTCTGGAAAACAACATTGTACAAACCATGACCACTGCCGGCGAAGCATTGGCTTCAGGTGCGATTTTTACGTTGCCCGCCTTGTTCCTGTGGCGAGCAAACCCCAAGATGTTCACCATTACGCTGATTGTTCTTACGGGCGGCGTGCTAGGTGTCCTGTTCATGATTCCGCTCCGGCGGATGCTGATTGTTCGTGAACACGGCAAGTTACCTTATCCGGAAGGTACAGCCTGCGCACGTGTGTTGATGGCGGGAGAGGAAGGCGGCCGGAAGGCGCGACTCGTCTTCGGTGGTCTTGCACTCGGGGGAGTGTTCAAATTTCTCGAAGACGGACTAACGCTCTTTCCGTCTGAAATTTCCACAAGAGTAGCTGGATTTCGTCAAGGTATGCTTGGCATGGACACACTGCCCTCGCTCCTCGGAGTCGGGTTTGTAGTCGGGCCGCGGATTGGCGCCTTGATGGCGGCAGGGGGAGTCTTTGCGTGGCTCGTGTTGATTCCGATGATTGCTTACTTCGGGCAACACGGCGTAGTGTCCCCAGCCACAGATGCCATCAGCGGTATGGATGCCTCGGACATTTGGGACCACTACATCCGCTATATTGGTGCAGGCGCAGTGGCTGCAGGCGGAATTATTAGTCTAGCCAGAACGCTCCCAACCCTCTGGGGGACACTTCGAGGTGCAGTTGCTGGCTTGCGGATTGGTGGAGACATTGGGAACTTTGGTCAACTGCGTACCGAGCGCGACATTCCCCGCGTCTTCAGCATTGTTCTGGCAGTCGTTGCGCTGTTGGTCATCGCGTTCGCGCCACAGTTGAGCGTTGGTGTCATCGGCGCGCTTGGCGTCGTCGTTGTCGGATTTCTATTTGTGACGGTGTCTTCGCGCATTGTCGGCATTGTCGGATCTTCTTCTGATCCGGTGTCTGGCATGACCATCGCGACGCTTCTGATTGTTGCCACGGTCTACCGAGCGGCCGGGTATACCGGTATGAAGGGTATGGTTGCTTCCCTCATCGTCGGCGCTATTATCTGTACTGCAACTGCCGTTGCCGGTGACATTTCGCAAGATTTGAAGACCGGCTACCTCGTTGGCGCTACGCCAAGAAATCAGCAGTTTGCTATGCTCATCGGGACGCTGGCGTCTGGTGTCACCATCGGTTGGGTGCTGCTGTTGTTGAACCATGCGTACGGTTTTGGCAGTAAGGCACTCCCGGCGCCAAAGGCTGTCATGATGAAGATGATTGTGGAAGGTATAATGAACGCAAATATGCCATGGGATTTGATATTTATCGGTGCTGCATCTGCCATCGTCATGGAGTTGCTGGGCGTCGAGTCGCTTGCCGTCGCGGTTGGTATTTACTTGCCTGTCTTTACGAGTATGTCGGTGTTTCTCGGCGGCCTGGTACGGTGGATTGTCACTAGAAAGCGGCGGGAGGACGCACAGGCGGATGGGGATGAGATTGCAGAACGCGGCATTTTGGCGGCGTCTGGACTCATCGCTGGCGAATCGCTGATCGGTATTTTGCTCGCGGTCCTTGCTGGGGCAAAAATCCAATTGCCCACGGTCCAGATCTTTGGCAACACTGGATCGCTCATTCTGTACTTGTTGTTGGCTGTATGGCTGGGCTGGATAGCGCGGCGCTTGCGCAAGTCCGCATAATCAGATCCGAGGTCTGTACAACCAATCGTTGCCCGCAAAGCGTATAGGAGAGGCTTTGCGGGCTTTTTTTATAAACTCACGAATCTACTCAACCACAAAGCTTCTTGCAGTGGTGGCAGGGTTTACGCCAGCAAGTGAGTTTTACCCCTTCACGATTTCCACGACGGACGCGGCTTCTGTTGCGCGTTGTCGCGCGGTTTCCACATCTTCTGCCGCACTCAGTGTGACGGCCAGTCGCCGTCCGATGGTGGCAGTCGGCTTTCCAAAGAACCGCACTTGTGTGCGCGGTATTGCGAGCGCTTTGTCTAGGCCTGAAATCCGATATTCGCTGGACTCCAGCGGAGACTTCACTGCATGGCTTGCACCCGGGTTCAAGAGTGTGATGCTTGGGATGGGGAATCCGAGAATGGCACGCACATGTAACGCGAATTCCGAAAGGTCCTGGGTCACCAAAGTCACCAGCCCCGTGTCGTGTGGGCGAGGAGATACCTCGCTGAAGTAGACCATGTCTTGAGTGACGAATAGCTCAACCCCGAATACGCCATAACCACCAAGGGCATCTGTCAACGATTGGGCAATGTGTTCTGCCTGGCGTCGTTGTTCCTCGGTCAAGTTGTGAGGCTGCCAAGACACGATGTAATCTCCGTCTTTTTGCTGGTGTCCGATGGGGGCGCAAAAACGAGTGCCAGATACCGACCGGACCGTTAACAGCGTAATTTCCGAATCAAAAGGGATAAATTCTTCGACGATGACACGTGTGTTTTGGACGCGTCCCCCTTGCATGGCGTAGTTCCAGGATGGTTCGACTTCGTCAAGTGACCTGCAGACGCTTTGTCCTTTTCCGGATGAACTCATCAGCGGTTTCACTACGCAGGGTGTGCCGATGTCTTGGACGGCCTGTTGCAGTTCAGTAAGGGAATTCGCGAACGCGTATCGAGCCGTGGGGAGCCCCAGCTCTTCTGCAGCCAGCCGTCGGATGCCCTCTCTATCCATGGTGAGCCGGGTTGCCGTCGCATTCGGGATCACGCGAAACCCTTCTCGCTCGAGTTCCTCGAGTGTAGCGGTGGCAATGGCCTCAATTTCGGGCACAATCACATCCGGGCGCTCCTGTTCGATGATGGAGCGCAGCTGTGCAGCGTCAAGCATGTTGATGACATGAGCCCGGTGGGCCACTTGCATGGCTGGGGCATGCGCATATCGGTCGACCGCAATGGTTTCGACACCCAACCGCTGTGCCTCAATGATGATTTCCTTTCCTAGCTCTCCTGAACCCAGTAACATCAGTTTGGTCGCGTTTTGAGACAATGGCGATCCGTACATATTTTGTGGTACCTCCTTCATCGCATCGCAGTCGGATTGACGCACAAAAAAGACCGCCTGGGATTCTTGTCAGAATGCCCAGGCGGTCGGCTCGCGTAACGACTACACTCCCTTGTGGTTATCCACTGATCCGCCAGTCATGTAATCGTGCGTTGATATTTTCGTTCGAATGAAGCGTAGCACATCGCGCACGGACATACAAGGGTTTCCGTCGACCATTTGTGTTCTCTGAACTCATGTGATTTTCATCGCAAGAAAGGCTAAACTTTTCTAAACGAAGTCAATTTTGAGGACGCTCAAAGTGAAAAGATCTGATTGCCACTGCGGGTATTCAAACAGTGTGTCCAGAATCCGAGGGACAGGAAACGGAGGTAACCGAAGTATGCAACATACATCATCGGTCGTTGTCATTGTGCTGCTCGTTCTATTCGGGTTGTATCGACGGACTCGGAGAACCATCGGATTTCAAAAGTTCGTTAAAAGGCGTATGATCACGAGAATGGCGCTGTTGGCTGTCGTTGGCGTCCTTGTCTTGGTCATAGGATTCTTGCATCCGATGGTGTACATCTTTGATGCTATTGGGATTGTCCTGGGCGGTATCATCGCGTACTACGCGATTCGTACGACATCGTTCGAGTGGCGTCAAGGCGCGTGGTTCTATCGGCCAAATCCATGGATTGGTGTGCTCCTTGTCGTGTTATTCATCGGGCGCATCGCCTACAGGGTGTATCAAGACTATGCGATGTTCGGTGCCACAGCCTCAGCCAACGGGCAATCTGCAGCCCAAGCGCAGTGGACCGTCTACTCTCATGAGCCGTTTACAGCCATCATTTTATTCACGTTAATTACCTACTACGTCGCATACTATACGTTCCTGATTCGACGAGAACGGCATTTGGAAGCGAAGGGGGAAGCAAGCAACCGCGATTTTGAGAATGTATAAAGTCTGTAGAATCCGTGAAAGCACCTGCTGTGCAGCAGGTGTTTTTTGATGCAGCTCATGAGGTATCGATGGTTCCGAGCAAACATTTTCATCTGAATATTGACAATAGTGTTCATTGAGTTTATATTACAAATAAATACGATGTATATTGAAAAATGTAATATATCGAGGTGGGGCGCATGGCTGTTGACTCGAGGGAGTTGCTCGTCGACAAGATTCGAAAGGGGTTCGTTGTCGAAAGTATCGACGACATGACAGAGGAGTACCTACACGCCTTGAAGCAAACGCTCATCATCACAGGAGACACGGAACTGGTCAGTGTTCCGGCTCTGCTCACGGTGTACAAAGAAGCACCGTCGCTAAACCGGAAAATTACCACTTTGGCGATTATGCAAGATGAACTTGGCCACGCGCACATCGCCTATATATTGTTACAGCAACTTGGAGTAGATACGGTAGAGTTGTTATACAACCGCCCGGCACATCGTTGGAAAAACCCGTACGCGTTTGACTTCAAACTGAACAACTTTGTGGAGTTAGGCGCGTTTAACGCGTTGTACGACCGGGCTGGCTACACGCTATTGTCTGACGTTGGACAAAACACGTCCTATGGACCATGGCGGCGCGCGCTGGTCAAGGTCGACAAGGAGGAACTGTTTCACTTGCGGAACGGCGAATCCATTCTTCGCGAGGCAATGAAAGATCCAAAGAAACGTAAGGAAGTGGAAAAGGCGTTCCGGTGGATGTTTATCATGGCTTTGGAGTTCTTCGGAGTGTCTGATGAGCTGAAGAGCCGGACCACACAGCTTGACCTTAAACTGAAAGGAAAGACCAATGACGAACTTCGTCAGGACTGGCTGTCCAAAGTGGTTCCATTCTGTGAGTCCATCGGCATCGACGTCCCTGCGCATTACGACGAAGAAACCGGAAAATTTGTGTTGGACTTCCCGTTTCCATGTAAGTTTGACGTGGAGCGGCAGGAGTGGCTGATGGACCAGCCAGACACTTGGGACAACGTGATCAAGCGGTTTAAGGCCCGAGGTCCGGAAAATGAAGCGTTTATTCACCGCATTCAAAAAGGATTTCACGAGTACGAACGTCTGCGCCGTTCCTCCTAAACTGGAGGCTTGTGTGCGTGTGGCAATGGGTCAGGAAAGGAGGCGACAGCATGGGGGTTGACCGCTATTGGCGCGCTCTCCAGGAAGTGATGGATCCCGAGTTTCCCATTTCGGTGGTCGACATGGGGCTCATTCGTGGGATTCACCATTCGTCAGACGGTGAGGTATTGGTGACGATGACCTTTACGTCGGTATCTTGCGCCTGTATGCAGTGGATTGAATCCGACATCCGAGAACGATTGCTGCGATTGGACGGTGTACACAGCGTTCGCGTAGAGGTTATCTGGGATCCACCTTGGAATGCCAATCAAATGACCGACAGGGGGAAGCAAACCTTGCAGAGTTGGGGGGTAGCTGTATCGTGAGCAAAGACCACGTTACCAAGAGGTACGACGTGTTTGCACGAAGTCAGCGCGGTGGGCCGCTGTATCACATCGGGATGGTGGAAGCGTTTTCGGACGACCTCGCAAAAGTATATGCGCATACGACATACGACGAGGAAAGCTGGTTTGAGATGTGCGTAGTACCTGCTGAACAAATGCGGTGGGTCATTGAACCGAAAGCGTTGTATCCGAGGGAGGGGGTGAATGGACGTGGACACGTGGTCGTGGGTCAACGTTCTTGAAGCGCTGGCGGACAACAAGTTTGTGCTCGGAGATCAGCTGGTGGAAGTCGGCATCAGCGCTCCGGAACTGCAATCGGCGTTGGCAGCGGTGGCCATTGCGCAGGGCGAATTGGGACACGCGCGCCATTTATACCACTGGTCTCACGAACTTCAGGGGATTGACAAGGATGTCGCCGAGGAGTCGGGAAACTCTTTGCCCATCTTACAGTTCCATGAGAATTGGATAGAACTGATGGTCTCCGTTCTTGGGCTGAATGTTGCCACAAAAGTCGTCCTGGACTATTTGCGCCAAGTTGGTGGAGCCGCAGTCGTGCAAAAAACCACAAAGATGTTGGATGAAATGGACGAACACATCACCTTTGCCACGGAGTGGTGTCGCCGGTTTCGACACGAAACGGGAGCCATACCCAGACTGTACGAGGAGTCCGTGACGAGACTGGTAAGGGAATTCAGCACATGGCTTCACAAGATTGAACAGCAATTGAGGGACGTGGAGCCACCTGACCTGACAGGGTTGTTTTGCAAGGAGATGGAGTCCAAATGCAGTCCCTTAACCACAGGCCATCCCGCGTGAAAGCCACTCCGTTTCTAGCTGTCAAGTGTCCATTTTGCGGTTCCCGTACGGTGCGACGGGTGTCACAGTTTGGCAAGGTGCAGCTGGTCAGTCAGTTTCTCTGCAGCGACTGCAGAAGCGTGTTCGAGCGCGTGCGTTGGTGACAGGAGAGCGCTGAGACGATCCTTGAAACGAGAGACATCAGTATCGGTCCCGTCGCCTCAGGATTTCTGAGGTTGAGTGGTAAGATATTGAGCAGAGTGACTTCGGGGAATTGAGGGATCGTCATGAGGCCAGTTTCGCTGTGTTTCACTCTTTTTGGGGACTATTTTCGCGACTTGAATATGGAAGTCTGGGTAGGCAGCCTGATTCGGTACCTCGAGCCGTTTGGGATTACTTCTGGGGCAACCCGGGTCACGCTGTCGAGAATGGTCCAGCAAGAATTCGTCACGGCTCGCCGCATTGGGCAGAAGAGTTTCTATCGACTGTCTGATAAAGGCAAGCGGCGAATCCTGGATGGCGTCACCCGGGTGTACGACTGGGACGACGAACGCTGGGATCGGAACTGGCAGGTGGTATCCTGCAACCTGGTGGATGTTGAAAAGGATCTGCGCGACTCGATTCAAAAAGAATTGCAGTGGATGGGGTTTGGCTCCCTTGGACGCGGTATGTGGATTTGCCCGCATCAGCGATACAGTCAGTTAAAGCAGATGATGGATGAGTATCAAATTCAGCCACATGTGCACGTGTTTACAGGGACCTACGAGGGACTTGGCTCTCCGCTGGATCTTGTATCTCAAGCGTGGAACTTGCCTGAGATAGAGGAGAAGTACGAGTCGTTTCTGCGAGAGTTCGGACCCAAGTTCCAGCGCTTGCATCAACTTGGGGTGCAGGGCTCCCTGTCCGAGCGAGACGCATTTGTCGAGCGCGCATTGCTGGTGCATGAGTACCGCAAGTTTTTGTTTGTCGATCCGCGGCTGCCCAAGGAACTGCTTCCGGCCAATTGGGCAGGGGAACAGGCGCGAAAACTGTTCAAGGACTTTCACGAATTTTTATCTCCATTGGCAGAAAAGTATTTTTACGACCATTTGGAAATCGCAGACTCGGCGTGAGCGCCGCAGAAAGACGGTCGCGAGAGGGGAGACATTCCTCTCTGCGCCACGGCCGACTCATCATCGACTGAAGATTATCAATTCTTTAACAAAAACTACTTTTGGAGGTTGTGCACATGGAATTTGTCACCGTGAAAAAGGAAAACGGCGTTGCTGAAATTCACCTGCATATCGGTAAGGGAAACGCGTACGATTTCGATGTTTACCGTGAGATCAATGCCGCGATTGACGAGGTTCGCTTGGATTCCAGCATTCACGTGGCCATCCTCATGAGCGACGTTCCGAAATTTTTCTCGGTCGGTGCCAATGTAAACTTCCTCAAGTCGGCAGACCCCAAGTTCAAGACCCAGTTTTGCCTGTTCTGCAATGAAACGCTGGACAAAATTGCGCGTTCTCCACAGATCTTCATTGCCATGCTCGAAGGGCACACGGTTGGCGGTGGGTTGGAGATGGCGATGGCTTGCGACCTGCGGTTTGCTGCGAATGATGAGTACCAGATTGGATTGCCCGAAGTTACTCTCGGTGTGCTCCCCGGAACTGGGGGAACGCAGCGGATGTTACGGTTGGTTGGCTATTCGAAGGCGCTGGACTTGTGCATCACCGGCCGCACACTGTCGCCGCTGGAAGCCCTCGACTACGGTCTGGTAGACAAGGTGTATGACGCCTCCGAGATTCGGGAAAAGACGTTTGAATACGCCCGCAAGTTGGTGGACAGCGCCACGTACGCCGTCAGCAATATCAAGTTGTCCATCATGAATGGCAAGGAAATGCCGTTGAACGCCGCCATTCGCTACGAAGGTGAGCTGCAGAACCTGCTGTTCCGGTCGCAAGATGCGAAGGAAGGTCTGAGTGCATTCCTTGAGAAGCGCCCTGCCTCGTTCCAAGGCCAGTAATAGAGGAGCAGACCGGCGAAGCGCCCCGCAAGCCGTCGGCGCTTCCCCGGTCTTCTTGATGTTGGGAAGGAACGATGGCGCTTCCCCCATGTAGTATATGAAAGGGCTTACAAAATTGAGATTGGAGTTGATGGGACATGGCAGCACCCCGCAATGCCGTCTTGCCCCTGGCCACTCATGACCTCTACAACGCTGCAAGCTACTTTATTGACCGAAACGTGGAACTCGGACGGGCGGAAAAAATCGCGATTCACCATGATGACGGTGACATCACGTACGGTGATTTACGAAGGTGGGTAAACCGTGTAGGACACGGTTTGAGGGGAATCGGTGTACAAATGGAGAATCGAGTCCTCCTCGTTTGCTATGACTCCGTTGAATTTGTTGCGTCGTTTTTCGGCGCAGTCAAAATCGGTGCCATTCCAATCCCAACCAACACCATGCTGCGTCCCAAAGATTACGTGTATTTGTTGAACGATAGCAGGGCGAAGGTCGCCGTGGTGGAGGCTGAGATTTGGAATCAATTGCAGCCGGTTCGGAGTCAACTGCCTTTTCTTGAGCACGTTGTCGTCATCTGTCGGGACCATGCGACGGTGCCCGCTGGTTGTTTGGAATTTACGAGCTGGCTGGCAGAGCAGTCCGAGGAACTGTCTCCGGTGGACACCATCTACGACGATGCGGCGTTCTGGCTTTATACTTCGGGCAGCACGGGTAAGCCCAAAGGAGCCATTCATTTGCAACACGACATGGAACTGGCCTTGCACCACTACGCGGAAGGCATCCTGGACATGACGGAAGCAGACGTGACCTTCTCTGCTTCTAAGCTGTTCTTCGCATATGGCATGGGAAATGGCATGTATTTTCCGTTGGGGGTGGGTGGCACCGCTGTGTTGATGCGCGAACGCCCGACGCCGACGGTCGTGTTTGAGCGAGTCGAAAGACATCGTCCAACCCTCTTCTTTGGTGTACCTACCTTGTACGCGGCGATGTTGGATCACGTGAAGAGACGAGGTTTCGCATATGATTTTTCATCCGTGCGCTACTGTGTCTCTGCCGGAGAGCCTTTACCTCCGGCAATCTATCATCGATTCAAAGAGACGTTCGGAGTGGACATCCTGGATGGCATCGGGTCCACCGAAGCGCTGCACATCTACCTTAGCAATCGGCCTGGAAATGTACGAGCAGGCAGCACCGGGCAGGTTGTACCGGGGTATGAAGTCAGGATTGTGGACGAGGCGGGGTGCTCTTTATCACCCAATCAGGTGGGGGAACTCTTGTTGAAGGGGGACTCGCTGGCTCAAGGCTATTGGAACCTACACCAGCAGACCAAGGCCAAATTTGGTGGCGAATGGTTCCACACGGGGGATTGCTACTATTACGATGAGGATGGATTCTTCTGGTATTGCGGTCGATTGGACGACATGCTCAAGTCCGGAGGAATTTGGGTGTCGCCTATCGAAATTGAGAATGTATTGATAGAACACGAGGCGGTATTGGAAGTGGCAGTTGTCGGCGGGAGGGACGAAAACGGCATTGAAAAGCCCGTGGCTTTCATCGTGCCACAGGATATCCATCAGGCGCCACAACTAGAGCAGGAGCTGTTTCACTTTGTCCGGGATCGGCTCGCCCGGTATAAATGCCCCAAGCGCTTCGTATTTGTTGAGTCACTACCGAAGACCGAAACGGGCAAAATCCAAAGGTTTAAGCTACGAGACACCGTGCACGTGTAACTCTCGTCTCTGTAGACAGAGTATTCAAAAAAGATGTGGAGGTGGGGTCGTTGCGCGGAAACGTTTTGGCATCCGAAGCGACGCGAAACGAACTGATTGAAGTCGCCCAAGGAAGAAGAGCTGCAAGCCTGTGGATTCGAGGGGGGCAGGTTGTCAACGTCTACTCTGGAGAAATTGTCCCTGCAAACATCGCTGTATACAAGGATTGCATCGCATACGTGGGCCCCAGCGACCTTGTGGTGGATGAAAATACAGTTGTTCTCGATGCCGACGACCGTTTCATTACTCCTGGATTTGTTGAACCCCACGCCCATCCTTGGGTGGTTTACAACCCTGTGAGTCTCACGGAAAAGGTCCTGCCGCTCGGCACTACCACCCTGGTGCACGACAACTTGTTCTTTTACTTGCACCTCGGTCCAAAAGGATTTGCCCAGATGGTCCAGGATGTGCGCGCGTTGCCAGGACTGCATCTGTGGCTGGTCCGGCTGATTTCCCAGGTCGACTACCCGGAAGAGAAAGAGGAGTTTGCCGCTGAGTACGTCCGGAAACTCCTCCAGCTCCCTGACGTGGTGGGGACGGCTGAAATAACCCGGTGGCCGATGTTGTACGACGCTGACCCGCACCTGCTGAACAACATTGACTATGCCAAGCGCCTGGGCAAGGTCTCAGACGGTCATACGTCCGGGTGCTCCTATGAACGGCTGAATTCCATTGTGGCTGCAGGCATCAGCGCCTGTCACGAGGCGATTCACGTACAGGAAGTGCTGGATCGGTTGCGGCTCGGACTGTGGACCACGCTGCGCAACAGTTCCTTGCGCCCGGACTTATCGGAGATTATACAGGCTGTGACGGAATGCGGCGTGCAGACACATCGGATGATGATGACCACGGACGGACCACATCCCAGCTTCATTGAGGACAACGGATTTGTGGACGGTTTATTGCGATCCGCCGTTGAACACGGCGTCTCTCCCATCCAGGCGATTCAGATGGTGACCTTAAACCCCGCGACATACCTAGGACTCGACGAATACATTGGCGGGATTGCGCCGGGGCGCCGCGCAGATCTGGTGTGTCTTCCGGACCTCCAACAGTTTCAACCTGAGTGGGTGGTTGCCGGCGGGCGGGTGGTCGCACGACACCAACAGTTGACGGCTCATTTGCCGACCATCGATTGGCTGTCGTATCCGCAGACAAAACCGATTGTTGTTTCTGGTGAGCAGTTGCAAGACCCGAATCTCTTCGTGTATGCGCAACCCGGGGCGGACGAACGCGCGACCATTCCAGTTATTCGTTTCAAGTCGGCGGTGATTTCGGAACGGAAAGATGTTTCCGTGCGGGTCCGTCATGGATTGGTGGATTTAGAAGGGGAACCCGGACTGATTTACGGAGCCTTGCTGGAGCGGTCTGGTGAGTGGATATCTCACGCGATTCTAGAAAACTTCCTGGATGATGTGGAAGGCTTGGCGAGCACCTACAACACGACCACACACATCCTTGCTCTGGGCAAAAGCCCGACCGCCATGGCACAGGCCGCCATACGGGTACGCGAATTGGGCGGAGGCATTGTTCTCGTAGACAAGGGCAAAGTGGTTTTGGAAATTCCGCTTCCTTTTACTGGCATGATGACACCCAGCGCGTCGTTTCGTACGGCGGTAGAATACCATCGCGTGTTGTCGGAAGCGGTGAAACAACGCGGATATCCGTTCCATGACATCTTGTACTCTCTGCTGTTTTTGACGTGCGACAATTTGCCTGGTCTGCGGCTGACGCCAAGCGGATTGGTGGACGTGAAAAGCAAACAAGTCCTGTATCCATCCGTCAAAAAACCGTTGCAACACCTTCGAACCGCACCTGCAAGGTAACGAAGACAGACTGTGCAAAGGATTGAAACTCTCGTATCGAAGGATGCTGTTGTCAATGTGATAACCATGCCAGCGCCCCTGGCTGTTGGCAATGTGAACCTGATATAGATCAATTCGGCAATATATGCAGCGCTTTGTAAGTATCGGTCACGTGTTCTCTGGCAGTACAAGCGTCTTATATACGGAGTTCAATCCTTTGACGAATTCGACGGTCGTCTCCAATTGATGTGGATCGAACGGCGCGAACATCTCCATCATCTGATTCACGCGTTGCTCTCGGACCATTTCCAGCTTTCTCTTGCCATCCTCCGTGAGCGTAACATAGACCACTCGTCGGTCGCTCTTTGACCTGTGACGTTGGACGAGGTGCTTCGCCTCGAGTTCGTCGCACAGGGCAGTAATGGTGCTCGGACTCATATCTGCAGCCCGGGCGATATCTCCAATCTTCGCCGTGTCCCGTCTACTCAAATAGCTAAGGACGAACAGCTGATTTCGCGTGAATCCTTCCTTCGCGAGCGTTGTCGCCAAGTTTTGCTGCAAAATCAACAACTGGTACGCTAGCTCAGCGCATGTCTCACGCATCACATGGGTATCCATTTTTGCCACCACGGTTCTACATTGTACGTTACAGACTGAGACGTCCATCATTAGCATACCACGATTTGAGGTAGGAAGCGTCTGCGAGAAAGGCGCAGTCTACGGCCATACCTTAGGTTCGTCTTGTTCTCACTGCAGACTTCCATTGTCGCCACTGCAAAAACAGGAACGCGTACGTCGGTAGGTACTCGATGTACATGTCCAAAAACACGTCACCGTAAGTCAAGTGAGAGGCCACCGCAAGCCACTCCGTTGCGAAGTCAGCTGCAATGATGGCAAATGGTAGCAGCGGCAAGACGTACCATGGGTGCATGACGGGGGAAGCCAGTATAAACACGAGCCCCGTCAGGCACACCTTCTGTTCGATGGACCACTTTCGGGCGCTTGTGACAAGTACCACATACCATGCAGTGAGCTCGGCACCCAGGATGATGAGGGACGCGTGTTTGTGGATGATGGGCCCAAACCACTTTGCGAGTACATACTCCAGGCTTCCGTTGTACGCTATCTGCGACACTTTGGTGAAGTACGCGAACAGGTCACCCCGTGCCGAAAGAAAGGGAAGGTATACGACGACGACGGACAAAAGAAAACTCACAAAGGCTTTGAGGGAATATTTCCATGTCCGCAGGTCGATGAGCGCAGCGAGCATCACCGCTGGATACACTTTGATACAAGTTGCCATGGCAAGCGCCACGCCCATGGCTATCGGTTGATTCCTGAGCCGAAACAGCCAGGCGAGCAACAGCCATGGAATGGCGAACATGTCCACGTGCCCAGATCCAAAGGACTCCACAAGCAACGGCGGAAACAACAGAAATAGAGTGAATTGCTGCACGTCCTTGTCCGACAGGCGATGTGCCTCATCGATGTAGTGGCGTATCCAGCGCAAGACACGACCGCTTCGCGGCGGTAGGTACGGCTCGGTACCGCGTGTATTACCTCGCTTTCGTTCCACCAGTACAGCGTAAAACAAGACCATGCTGGCCACTTGATTGAAGATCAGCATTGCTTTGTATTGAGAGAGCGTTCCATTCGTCATCCACGCGATGATACCAAAGTACACCTGTGCCACCGGTGGATACGCCTCGGGCCAATCTTTCCAGTCCATGAGCCACCAGTACGACCAGTGTCGGTACTGGGTGAGGTGGGGATGGATGGGAACGTACTGAAACGGATTGACACCATGCACCAACAGGCGTCCATCCCACATGTAGCGCAATACATCCAGCGAGTACGCCAGAGGCTGGGCGATGAGCCAGATGGTCACGACCAGTGAGAGGACAAGCGGCACGCCAAGTTGAAAGCGGCGCCGATGGAAGGGCTGCACTCGTGACAACGCGACCGCGAGGGCACAGGCCGCTAGCCACGGAAGGGCTTCGAGCAGCCACGCCTTGTGGATATCTTGGACGACCTTGCCGTTGCCGTACAATCTGTGTGCCCATGTATACGAAACGCAGATACAGGTCACGTAGAGGAGAACCATGGATCCGTAGGCGACTTGTTTGATTTTCCGACTATGCATCATCTTCTAGAAACCGTCCAATCTATGGTGAGTACCGGACACGACGTGGTGTGTTCCCACGATTAGATTACAGGGAACACCAGCAGTTTGCACACGGTTCTCATGAACTTTGAGACGGTGCGGAAGAGGGCGTACAATATCCATGATAGATGATGATGATGGAGGTGTCCCGATGTACCGAATGAACCAATGGAGAGACGGCTACGAGTTATATGAGCTTGTGGACGATAGCACGAATTCCTGGTTTCGAATTGCTCCAGAACGAGGTGGCCTGGTGGTCTCCTTAGGTTTGGCTGGGGAAGAACTCCTGTACCTCGACAAGGACACGTTCCTGAATCCCGATACCAATGTCCGCGGCGGAATTCCCGTCCTGTTCCCAATCTGCGGTCAGTTGCAGGGAGGGGCGTACGAGTGGCAAGGAACCACGTATTTCATGAAGAATCACGGTGTCGCCCGGACCAACCCATGGACAGTGCTCAACGTGGACACAAAGGACGGTGCGGCCATCACGCTCCAACTGGTCAGCAATGAGCGGACGTTGGCGGAATTTCCGTTTGAGTTCGAGCTGGTGTTCGAGTACGTCTTGAAAGGCGGATCGCTCACCATTTTTCAAACATATATCAACAAGTCCAATCGTCCGATGCCGATGTACGCGGGGTTCCATCCCTACTTCAAATCGTCGGTAAAAGACCTGCACTATGACACGGATGCAACCCGGTATCTGGACTACAACGACATGGCGGAGAAGGACTATGAAGGACACATCGATTTAACGAACATGGTGGAATCCGCGGTACTGCTCAATGCTTCTCGGCGGTCCATCTCTTTTCCTCTCCCCGACATCGGCCGGAAGGTCTTGATGGAATATGGCCCGGAGTTTAAGTATGTTGTCTTGTGGACAGTCTCTGGAAAGCCATTCGTGTGTGTAGAGCCGTGGATGGCCAAGACGGGTTCACTGAATACTGGACAGGACGTAATGTATGTGAAGCCGGGTGTGCCTTTGAAAACCTATCTGACGATTCGCTGCATGTGACGCGACTCGTCCATGAAACGCGGTGTATGTGCACCGCGTTTTTCTATGTGAACACTTTGCAAAGCCGCAGTTAAAATCATTTCGATTCGTGAAAGATGTTTTAGGAAAGGAACATTTCGAGAGACGTTTGCATAGGAATCAGATAGGGTTAACGTTCCGGTTAACCTGAAGGAGGTGAGGTCACATGTGGCAACTGTGGTTGAGCGGTATTATTGGCCTTTGGGTCCTCATTTCGCCCTGGGTGTACGGTTTTGCGAGCAACACCGGCGGACTTTGGAACAGCGTCATTTTCGGGGTCATCATTCTCATTCTCTCTATTTGGGCGGCTTGCGCCGACAAGCAGAACAAGTCGTAGGGTAGTCTCTCCCAGACAGTACGGTGTCTTTATACCACTTTGGAACAGACAGGCATCACATGGATGCCTGTCTCTTTTTGTCTGGTTGTACGCGTAATTGTTTCATTGCTAAAATATTAGTATCGCTAGGTTTCTCGGCGTTTGTAAACAGGCTGTACGCTACGTGAGACAGTCTCGTAAAACATTTCTCATGGTGTTTTGCAAACGCTTAACTCAGTTCTGTAGGAGTGAACTCCGCCGTGGACGAGGACAGACTTACGCATCAATTGCAGGAACTAGAAGATGTATTGGCCCGATTTCAACGGACCATTCGCACATATTTCCTCTCTCAGACATTTGGCCTGACGGGGAGTCAGATATTCGTCTTACGATACTTGTCTTCGTGCCCACAAGCGAAGGCCTCGGATATTGCCAGAGTGTCCGGATTGAGTCCAGGCGCAGTTACACAAGTGTGCGATGAACTTGTGCGCATGGGGTATGTCGAGCGATTGCGTTCCAACGACGACCGGCGAGTGGTCAACGTGGTCATTACAAAGAAGGGCCGCGAACAATTCGAAGTCATTCGGAAGCTACGCAGCGACCGCGTGCGGTCCATCCTCGAGCAACTCGGTCCAAACGACGTCGACGAATTTCTGCGTATTGTCAACCGGATTGTGGAGATTGTAGAAAGTGAATCTGACGGAAAGAGGTAGTTCCATGGATAACATGGTGTGGATTGGACGTTCTGACGGATGATGCGCGCAGTCATTCTGGACCGTGACGGCGTAATCAACGACCACCGGGACTATGTGAACACACCGAATGACTTGTACTTATTCGATTTCGCGGCTGGTGCCATCCGGCGCCTCAACGAGGCAGGGTTTCTCGTGGTGGTGGCAACGAATCAAGGTGGAGTGGGGCTCGGATACATGTCCGAGGACACGTTGCAAGCCATTCACAAGAAGATGCTTCGGGAGCTACGTGAACAAGGCGCTGAGATTCACGATGTCGCCGCGTGCACCCATGCACCGAAAGCGGGGTGTTCTTGCCGCAAGCCGAAGCCAGGGCTGCTATTGGAGTTGCAGCGCAAGCACGGCTTTGATCTTACCGCCAGCTATATGGTTGGCGACATGGAGACGGACGTGGAGGCTGGTCAGTCGGCAGGAACCCACACGGTTCGTATTGGTCGTGGCCCTTCTGCAGCAGACTACGTTGCAACGGATTTGGCAGATGCGGCGAGGTGGATTGTAGCGGATGCGTTCACAGGTCTGTAGGCGGGCGCCATATGATACATGGGATGCGGCCGCGCGAGGAGCGGTCGTTTTCATACAGTCCTCAAGGACAAGGGGATGAACCTATGGATCAGGACGACTGGCGCCCAGCGGACAGTGATAGGCAGTGGGAAGTGGAGTTGCAAACAGACGGAAATCTTCGCGACACGGACTGGGTAGACGGACATCTGGAAGAGTGGTGGGAGCACTTGCTGTGGTCTCAGATGGTCGACCACGAAAATCTTCTGAGTTGGTCGCTGCGGGATGGAGTGCCTGTACCACTGGTTTCGACGCACCCTGCAACACGAGCCCGCACAATTCGAACTCAGCCGGTCTACCGAGCGTGGAATCAGAAGGACTTTGTACTTGCGTATCCGACGCTCGCGCCGTATGCGCCGTTTCCGTCGACTGGGGCGTTTGGGTACGACCCTTGGGCAGCACAGATGTATTACAGCGTGTGGTGGTAACATGGAATGTGCACTGAGGTCGCGAGAACCGTGCGCACGGTCCGCGGAGTGCAGGCTGTCCGCGTACGGTTTGCCGACCATCAAAATGACAGGTAAAATAGGCTAGTGTGTTAATTCAGGTGACATACCAACTGTGTACAGGCAGTCACAGACTGGAGGATAAGACCATGTTGGGACCATTTGAAAACGAGGCACTCACGAATTTTAGCATCCCTGAAAACCGACAACACATGTTGCAGGCGTTGGACTTGGTGAGGTCACAACTGGGACAAGAGTACCCGCTGTACATTGGCGGAAAACCGGTGATGACGGAGAAGAAGGAGACTTCCATCAACCCATCGCAGTTGGATCAAGTCATTGGGTACGTCGCCCAAGCGGATCAAAAACTCGCGGAGGAAGCGATGCAGGCTGCATGGGCTGCATTTGAAACATGGAAGCGCAAGTCTTTCGAAGAGCGAGCTCGCTACCTGTTCAAGGCGGCAGCCATCATGCGTCGGCGGAAACACGAGCTGTCCGCGTGGATGACATATGAGGCCGGGAAGACATGGGCCGAGGCAGACGCCGATACGGCAGAAGCCATCGATTTTTTGGAATTTTACGGGCGTGAAGCCATTCGCTTAGGTGAACCCCATCCTCTGGTTCGGATTGTGGGCGAAGACAACGAACAATATTATCTACCTCTCGGCGTAGGCATTATTATTCCACCCTGGAACTTCCCGCTCGCGATTTTGACTGGGATGACGGTATCTGCGGTGGTTGCCGGGAACACCGTGATTGTGAAACCAGCCACGCCCACCAATGTGATTGCCGCGAAATTCATGGAGATAATGATGGAAGCAGGTATTCCGGACGGCGTCATCAATTTCTTGCCGGGTAACCCGGATGTGATTGGCGACTTCCTCGTCGACCACCCGAAAACCCGCTTCATTTCGTTCACCGGTTCCCGTGCCGTCGGCTGCCGGATCTACGAACGAGCGGCGAAGGTGCAACCCGGTCAGATTTGGCTCAAGCGCGTTGTTGCTGAAATGGGCGGGAAAGACGCCATTGTTGTTGACGATAACGCGGACTTCGAAGATGCTGCGCGCCAGATTGTCGGTTCTGCCTTCAACTTTTCCGGGCAGAAGTGCTCTGCGGCCTCGCGTGCGATTATTCACCAGGATGTCTACGATGAAATGTTGAATCGCATTGTGGAGCTTACCCAAAAGTTGAAAGTTGGCCCTGGCATGGATGAATCTAGCAATGTCGGTCCCGTCATCGACGAGAAGGCATACAACAAGGTCCTCTCGTATATTGAAATTGGAAAGGGCGAGGGCAAGTTGCTGATTGGCGGTGGCAAGGCCGAAGGGAATGGATATTACATTCAGCCCACGGTTTTCGCGGATGTCGATCCCAAAGCACGCATCGCCCAAGAAGAGATCTTTGGCCCTGTGCTGGCAGTGATTAAGGCCAAAGACTTCGAGGATGCCATTCGCATTGCAAATGACACGGAGTACGGCTTGACAGGTTCCGTGTTCAGTCGCAATCGAGATCACCTCGAATACGCACGTCGAGAATACCATGTTGGCAACCTGTACTTTAACCGCAAGTCTACGGGTGCGTTGGTTGGCGTTCATCCGTTTGGCGGGTTCAATATGTCGGGAACGGATTCGAAGGCGGGCGGACGTGATTTACTGTTGCAATTCACACAGGCGAAGGCCGTGTCGGAAAAGCTCTAATGAAATGAGATGGAAGAAAGGGCGCACCTCAGAGTGCGCCCTTTCTGTCGGGTGTGTGAATCAGTATGGAATGGCGGCAAGCCACCAGTTTGCCGAGTTGCTCATAGCGCTCATTTGATCTGTGGGCAGGTTGTTTGCTTCCGTCCCGATATGGTCGTGGCCATTCATCGCGTTGTCCACGCTGCCAGAATTCGTCACGGGAGGAGTCCAGTTTTCTGTGACCTGGGGATCTTGTATCGGACTGTGGACGACCACGCCTTTGTCAAAGAATTGTTCCGCAACGTATCTGGCTTCTTGTGGATTCACAATCCAGTAACTTTGGTCATTCGGCGAGTTCTTGTCGGGATCATGAAATGAGCCAGGTAACGTTTCGTGGATAATTTGGTATCCCTCGTACTGTTTGGCCTTCTCGGCGAGGCCAAGCACATCAAGCATGCTCATATCTGTGTCAATGGTGCCCCAGAACTCGCGAACCAACGTTGGCAATTTCGTCACGTTTGTGGGTTTCAGGAGCTGGTGTGCCAACGCCGTCAGGAACTTCTGTTGTCGCTCGGTTCGACCAATGTCGCCGAGTGTATCATGTCGGAAACGAACGTAGCCGAGGGCTTGTTCACCAGTCAACGTTTGTGCACCAGGCCGTAGGTTGATGACAGCGTATTGCTTGTCTCCCGTGTTGTAGTACATGCGTTTGTCGACCTTCATGGTGACGCCGCCAAGGGTGTCAATAATGTCAACAAGCCCACTGAAGTGCGTCAGTGCGTAGTGGTCGATGGGTTGATGGATGAGCTGGTTGACGAGAGTTTCCGCCAGTGCGGGACCACCCAACATCAATCCTTCGTTGATCTTCGAAGATGATCCGTCCGGGAACATGACTTTTGTGTCTCGCGGGATGGACATCAATTCGATGCGCTTGTTTTTCCGGTCGATGCTACAGAGAATCAGGACGTCCGCGTTACCACCTGGTTCGCCAGCACGGTTGTCTGTCCCAATCAGAAGGATGTTCGTGCGCGCCTCGTCCGGTGCCGTGGTCTCAACCGGCGGCAACGTCATGCCTTTGTACTGAGCGGCTTCGGTGTGCGTCAGTGGGCGTGTCAGCGCGTAGTAACCCCCTGCCCCAAGGGTGAGACAGCCTGCCATGGCGGAGGCGATAATCACCGTTCTTCGCTTTCGCTGTAATTTTGTATCATTCCATGGTTTCGGTTTCTTTTTGAGATGTCGTCCCGCCATTCCATCACCCCTGTTGCCAGTGCCCTTATCATGCCCTGATGCAACAAAAAAGTTGTCCATGACGTTGTCGCGAAAAATGATTTGCACTTTTTGCGCATTTGCCCGAAAATACAAATACCAGCACGACAAAGTTCCCCGCGATGTTATCCGTTTGGAGGTGGTGGGGCATGAGTCAAGATTCACGCCCAGTAAACGCGTCAAACGCCTCGCCGAACCGTCGGCCGAGCGTAACAGTGTACAACCGATTGGTACGTGATAAAATGCCGGAAATCATTGAGGCCATGGGCAACATTGCGGTTTATCAAATTCTCGATGACACTGCGTTTCGCGACGCGTTGCTCAGCACGATTTCTCGCAGCGCCGCTCAGTTTTCGGAGACGGAGAGCCTCGAGTCGCTGGCTGATTTGCTGGACTGCATCGACATTTGGCTCGAGATGAACGATTTGACGATGGAAGAAGTGGAAAAGGCGCGGGCTGAACGCGTCAAGCGATGTGGTAACTTCCACCAGAAAATGTTTCTCGAAGTCGTGGCAGACGGTGCATCTTCTGACGCTTTGCAACTGCGGGAGTTCCGCTGCTAGGCAAAGAACAGAAGAGCGTATCGTGGTCGATTGCGCCAGAGGCCGCGAATCTATATCAATCATCAGTCTTGGCATATCAGCGATTTGCAACATCGCGACGAACCACGCAAGTGGACTTTTGCAAATCGCTCATACACATGATGTCACGGAGCGGGAAGCGATGTACGTTTCTCGCTCTTTGCAGTCTCCACATTCCAGGGTCTGCGCAGCAGGAAGACACCCAGTCCGAGCAGGACGCATGCCGCGCCCCCAATCAAGACTGTTAACGGTGCGCCGAGGGAAGCCACCATGACACCACCCATGAGGTATCCGACCGGCAGCCCTGCGCCTGTCATGGTCGTGGTTGCGCCGTAGACCTTGCCGCGTATTTGGTCTGGTACAAGTCTTTGTTGACAAGTCGCATAGATGACGTTATAGGGCGCGTACGTGAAACCTCCCAGAAATAGACTCGCCATCGCGAGCCACGGACTTTGGGCCAGGCCCAAGATACCGCTACACAAGCCCCAGCAGACAATGATGGATGATGTAACCCAACGGACCGACCACTGCGGGCGAAAACGGCCCCAGAGTAATGTGCCGAGGAGGGCACCGACAGCGAAGCTTGACCACATCATGCCAAGCATCGACGCCTGCCCGTGGAATTTCTGCGCAATAAGCACCGGCAGGGCGGGTTCCAGCGGACCGTACGTGAGGTCGAAAAACAGCGTGATCATTGTGAGCAGGAAGAGGAGCGGGACTCGATATAAGTAGACCCACCCCTCCCCTAACCTTGTAAGCCAGGTGCCATCTGGTTTCGACCCTCGAGAGGCTGGATTGGCAGACAGGTCTGCCGCGTACATGCGTGTGGGAATGGCAATGAGTGTCACGACATAGACAAGAAAGCAGCCTGACGTGACCAGGAAAGTGAGCGGTGCACCAATGAAGCCAATGAGCATTCCACCGAGCGCCGGACCGAGCAGCGTGGCGAGATTGATACGGACCTGCGTGAGGGCGTTCGCTGCCTCGAGTTCCTCATCCGTCACGAGATTTGGAACGAGCACACTGCGGCCAATCATGGAAATCGGTGAAAGCGCACCGGCGAGAATGAAAAGGACAAGTAAAAAAGAAACGGGATACGGATGAACCACTCCACAACTGGAATCAGAGCGTATAACACCAATTGTGCCACGTTGTCGAACAGCATCAGGATCTTGCGTGGCCACCTATCAAGGACAATTCCGATAAACGGACTTGTTATCATTTGTGCGACCGGATAGGCCGCGAGTACAAGCCCGATGTTTGTGGCTGATCCAGTTTCCCGAAGAACGAGCCACGTTAACGCAATCCAACTCATGGTCATCCCAAGTTGAGCAAACATGGTTCCAATCCAGAACAACCGAAACTGTGGGTTTCGAGACAGGTTGGCGTAGATTTTCCCTTGCACGGATTGGTCACCCCACGTAGCTTGGTTTCAGATACATTTGACGAGTACATTTCCACCGTAATGGCTTTATCCCTCACTGTCCATACGTCAATCGTCGTAAACAGCGTTGAAGGAGCTTCAGAAGTGAGGGGAAAGCCATGAAAGCCCGACGATAAAGGAAGTTGATAAAATGACCATCTATGTCGCTTTGCTTCGAGGAATCAACGTGAGTGGGCAAAAGATCATTAAGATGGAAAAGCTAAGAGCCCAGCGTTGACGATGTAGGTGTTGTACATCGTGAAGTATATTTGCTGTGTCGTAAAGGCTATCCGTCCAACTTGCGAACGATGATGGTATAAGATGATATAATTCGAGGAGGCGAAGGGAGCGTCATCGGTATGCCTGTGCGAATCGGAACGTGTGCTTGGGCGGATCACCACCACTTCTACCCGAAGAGTGTCAAACCATCAGAAAGGCTGGCATTCTACAGCGAGTATTTTTCGCTGGTGGAAGTCGATAGTTCTTATTACGGGATCCCGAACCCCCAGACCGTTCGCCAATGGGTACGTCAAACGCCGAGGGATTTCGTTTTTGACGTAAAGGCGTATCGTACACTGACGCAACATGACCGCGGCGAGGCTGGCCCAGAACTGTTGGAACAGCATTTTACCGCTTTCACGAAAGCGCTGACGGTTCTTGCGGACGCCGAAAAACTTGGCGTAGTATTGTTTCAATTCCCTCCGTGGTTCGTATGTACACCGCAAAATCAGGAATACGTGGAGCGAGTCGTTCACAAAATGTCCGAGTTCACGGTTGGCGTTGAATTTCGGCATCGCAGCTGGTTCCTTGGAGATCAGCGAGCATCTACCGTGCAATGGCTGCACGACTTGCGAGCTGTGAATGTAGTGTGTGACGAACCGCAGGCGGGAATGGGAACCATTCCTTTCGTCCCAGACGTCACTCACTCGAAGTACGTGATGTTTCGCCTTCACGGGCGCAACGAACATACGTGGTACCAAAAGGGGTTGACGTCGTCGCAGCAGCGGTTTGATTATCTCTATGCACGAGAAGAATTGCGGGAATTTCTTCCAATCGTGGCAGAATGGTCGAACCGAGCGGATGACGTGCACATCTTGATGAACAACAACCAGGGAGACTACGCAGTCACAAACGCATTAGACTGGAAATTCTTGCTTGGGCAACCGGTCAAACCCCGGCCCCAGCTGGAAGAAAGCACTCAGCTCACGCTGTTCGACCTGGGCGAGACGTAGGAGGATATGATGAACCAAGGTTGGCCGGATTGGATGTTTGCAGCGTTTGCCATCGGCGGCTGGGAACTGTTTGATTTGATTGCACGAAAGTTAAATGTTCCTTCCGCGCGCTGGGTTGGCGGAGGTATCGTGGCGCTGTGTCTTCTGATCCTCGGTGTGCGGTACCTGCGGAGATGGTGGTACCGGAAACACCATCCCGAAGTGCCGGATCCAGATGAATGGAAAAATTATTGAGCGGGGAGCGACGTGGCATGGGGACAGTACATATTGAGGTTCGAGATGGAGTCGCAGTGTTGACGCTCGACAATCCACCTCTCAACGTTCTCAGTACTGATATGGGGCGTCAAATCAAACAGGCTGTGGAGACTATAGGCGACAATCCAGCAGTGTACGCAGTGGTGGTAACGGGTGCCGGAGATCGCGCGTTCATGGCGGGAGCGGATATTAAAGAGTTTCCTCAGTACATTGAAGAAGGGAACGCAGAAGAGAAGGCGTTGGCGTTTGATGACGCGATGAATCAACTGCAACGACTTGGAAAGCCGACGATTGCCGCGTTGAACGGTCTGACCCTGGGAGGGGGCTGCGAACTCGCACTCGCGTGTGACTTCCGCATCGCTGAGGAGCAGATTGTCATTGGCCTTCCAGAAATCAAACTCGGGGTCTTCCCCGGTGCTGGTGGAACACAACGTTTGTCCCGACTGATAGGGCCTTCCCGTGCCAAGGAATTGATTTTCAGCGGGGAACCTGTATCGGCCGCTGAAGCGTATCGGATTGGCTTGGTCAATCGAGTCGTGCCCAAAGGGAGCGCGCTCTCGTCTGCTCTGGAGTTCGCACAGGTGTTTACGCAGCGCAGCCAGGTGGCATTGCGGCTTGCGAAGCAGGCGATGGATCAGGGACTCGAGATGCCATTGGAAGATGGAATCCGATTGGAAGCCAAGCTGTTTGGCGAAGTGTTCAGGTCCGCAGATGCCAAAGAGGGAATTCAAGCGTTCATCGAAAAGCGGCAACCTAAATTCACGAACCGCTGAACCCGGATCACCGGTGAGCCAGTGACACGCTCTAGCGTCACTGGCTTTCTTATCATGGGGTGATGCCATCCAACCAACTTCCGTCCCACGTGCGGACGGGTCCGTAAGAAGCGGGAGAAGGGAGTTGAAGCGTGCGCGCGATGTCGGGATGGACAATGCCGACCAACTGTTCTAAGCCGTCAATCAATCGCGGAGAAGGCCGACAGTACAGCCCCTCCGATAGGACGTATATCTGGTGGTTGCGCATGGCTGGTACAGACGACCACGTCTGGCGCGAGAGAATTTTTTGCAGAGGTACTTTGTGCTGCGGAACACCGGTCCAGACCGCGAGTACGTAGTCCGGATTGGCCGCAATGACCCGACTACCGTCGTCTTTCACCTGGTCTCCTTCAGCATCTGCAAAGATGTTGGCGCAGCCGGCCAGAAAACTGATCTCGGTGAGCCAGTTTGATTGGGCAGGCGAAAACACCGGATTCGGCCACCACTCCCAGTATAGTTTGGGACGGTCCTCGCAGGTCTGGGTCTGCTTTACAATGTTCGCCACGCGGCGTTGGAGAGAGGAGATGACCGTCTCCAACACGTCTTGTGGAACCGCACCGTCGAGCGCATCAGCCACCAGGCGCATGTCCTGCCAAATGTCTGAAATCCCGTGAGGAGATAGGACGATATAAGGGAGCCCCGCACTTCGAACCGACTCAACCACGCGTTCCATGCCGGGCACGGAAAGGGAACAGACGGTGAGATCCGGCTTCAAGTTGCACAATCGCTCGATGTCAATGTTCAAATCGGGGCCGAGTTTTGGCAATGCACGAACCACGTCTGGCGGATAGTCTGAATACAGGTCAACGCCGACCAAGCAGTCGCCGAGACCCATAGCACAAAGAATCTCTGTGTTGCTTGGGCAGAGTGACGCAATACGCGGTCTGGCTGTCACACGCACCCTCCTTCATTGTTCAGTCTTGGTACCTACAGTATAATGAAACCAAATCTCTCTGTGTTGACACAGCGTACTGGGTATGGGCCATCAAAGTTGAGGAGTGTCCGCCTTGTTTGGGTTCTGGTTTTTATTGGATGTGCTGGCCATTGTCTCAATGTTTGGCTTCGGCATCGCCTTGAACATGATTTTTCGGCAGTGGTGGGTGTCCGTACTCCTATTTGTTCTGCTATCCGCTATGTTGTTCTTCCGCGTCGGGTTTTCGTTCTCCGTGGCAGAGTGGGTGTTGTACGGTATCAGCCTCGTGGGCGTGTTGCTGTCTGCCTTTGGGGTAATGGCTCTAAAAAAGAACGGATATGCCCTGTTCACGAAGTAATAAAGAAGTAATAAAGGTGTCGGTTCCAACCCTGCGCATGGAAAAAGGACGGTGCCTCTACGGCGACCGTCCTTTTTCACGGCTTCAGCCTTTGTAGCGCTGAATCGACTCCTGCAAAATGCGTTCTGCGTCGTCGCGGCCCTTCCAGCCTTCAATTTTCGTCTCCTTGCCCTCCAGGTCCTTGTACACCTCAAAGAAGTGGGCAATTTCCTTGAGAATGTGTGGCGGTACGTCGTCCAGCGTTTGTACGTGGGAAAAACGTGGGTCTGTTTCCGCAACACCGAGTAACTTTTCGTCCTGGCCCTTGTCGTCGGACATGACCAGTACACCGACAACGCGCGTTTCAATGACGCAACCCGGGAAGGTCGGGAACGAGGTCAAAACCAGGACGTCCAGCGGATCTCCATCCTCCGCCAGCGTGTTTTGTATGTATCCATATTCGGTAGGATAGTGCATCGGAGAATACAGGACTCGGTCGAGCCGAAATACGCCGGCTTCCTTGTCAAATTCGTACTTGTTCTGGCTGCCCTTAGGAATTTCAATAAAGGCGTCCACACTGAGCTTGCCGCTGGACATTTACAGTTCCTCCTTTAAACATGTTCTTACCCATTATATGCTCACTGCGAAGCCTTGGGCAACCAAGCAGGGGTGAGGCAGTGAAAGAGACTCTGGCACTGCAATGCGGCCACGTTGTGGATTCTCTTTGACAATGCAAAAGAGTTGGGAGAAAGTGAAGTAGCTGACTGGACGAATCACTGTTTGATTGGTAACGTGAGTGTGACCCGGCCCATCTTGAGCGTTGGTGGTGGATTCATAATTGTACATGTGGTGAGTCACGATAGAGCCGAGATCAGACCGGATGAAAAAACACGTGGAAGAACAGAGTACGGGGGGATTCGAGGTTGAAGAAGTGGATATGGCCTGTCACTACAGTCTTGGTAGCCGCCAGTGCAGCTGTCGAACTGATGCACGCAGGTCACTTGATGGTGTTCATTTTGGCGTGCCTGGCCATTATTCCTTTGGCAGGTTTGATGGGAAGGAGCACAGAATCGATTGCCGCACATGCGGGCTCTCGAGTCGGTGGGCTCTTGTCCGCCACGTTTGGCAACGCCGTGGAACTTATCATCGGCATCATTGCGCTCAGTAACGGACTCACCACACTGGTGAAGGCGTCAATTACCGGGTCGATTCTGGGAAACCTCCTGTTTGTCCTCGGCGTCAGCTTTTTTGTGGGCGGGATTCGACATCCGATTCAACGGTTCAACATCCGCGCTGCACGCAGCAACGCGTCGATGTTGCTCTTGAGCGTCGGTGTGGCCTTCATCGTGCCAGCAATTTTCTCATCTGAACGCGCAGAGGTCAGCCTTGCACTGTCCAGTGTAGTGGCCACCGTTTCATTGCTGTTGTACATATTGGGACTCTACTTTTCGTTGTTTACGCACCGCGACGTATTTAAATCCATTGACAGCGTCAGCACCGAAGGGGAAGACGAACATCATTGGCGGTTGTTTCCCTCTGTTGTTGTCTTGTTGGTCACCACGGTCCTCGTGGGACTGGAAAGTGAATGGCTGGTCGATAGCATGAAGTCTTTGGCTACGACGTTCGGATGGAGCGAAGTGTTCATGGGCGTTGTGGTCGTCGCAGTCATCGGCAACGTCGCTGAGCATGCTTCGGCCGTGTGGATGGCCTGGAAAAACAGGATGGACTTGTCGTTGGAAATTGCCGTCGGCAGCAGTTTGCAGGTGGCGATGTTTGTGGCACCGATTTTGTTCTTTGCCAGCCTGTTTATTGGAAATCCAATGCCGCTGCTGTTTTCCTGGCCGGAACTCGCCAGTATGGGTGCCGCCGCTATATTGGTGGTGGTGTTGATGATGGACGGCGAATCGAACTGGCTGGAGGGCGCGATGGCGTTTGGCGCGTACTTGGTGATGGCCGTCGGATTTTATACGTTGTAGGGCGGGACACCCATTCGCGAGCACCTCGTTTTCTGGGGAGACGGATACATGGTAAACCAAAGCGGGCACCGGTGCCATCGTGTGACCGGTGCCCGCTTTGGTTTAAAGCGATTAACAACGATTTGTGGGCTTATAACCGTGTTCCTGCAGCGTGTGGAAGATGAGATGGATGTGGTTGGTGTCCTTGGTTTCCAGGTCGAGTTCGACTTCCGTTTGACCGAGGGCGATGCTGGTCCCAACTCGGTGGTGCTGCACTGAGAGGACATTGGCTCCAAGCCCAGAAATGATGTCCAACAAATCCCGCAAGGCCCCGGGTCTATCGGCGAGGTTCACGGCCAATCGCAGGAATCGCCCGGACTCCACAAGACCGTGCTCAATCACACGAGAGAGCATCGTCACGTCAATGTTTCCACCAGAAAGAACCACCACTACGTTTCCGATGTTATGCGGGACCTTTCCATAGAGGCACGCGGCCAGTGCAGCCGCCGCAGACCCCTCCGCCACGAGCTTACTCCGCTCGAGCAGCAAAACCATAGAACGAGCGATTTCGTCTTCCTCCACAGTCAGTACGTCGTCTACGTACTGTTTGGCCAGCGTAAGCGTCAGGTCACCTGGTCTGCGCACCGCAATCCCATCAGCAATGGTGGGGCATGGCGGGAGGGTCTCTACGACACCTGTGTCGAGGGCATGGCGGAAACAAGCGGCTGCAGACGCTTCCACCCCAAAGACTTTGATATCGGGGCGCAGCGCTTTGACTGCCACCGCGATGCCGGCCGCGAGCCCACCGCCGCCCATCGGTACGATAATGGCGTTTGCCGACGGCAGTTGTTCGAGGATTTCCAAACCGACGGTGCCTTGTCCGGAGATAATGTATGGATCGTCAAAGGCGTGCACGTACGTGTATCCGTGTTGCTCCTGCAGCTGTAATGCGTGTGCGTAGGCGTCGTCGTACGAATTACCGGAGAGCACGACGTTTGCGCCATATCCTTGCGTCGCGGCAATTTTTGCGAGGCTGGCGCTTTCCGGCATCACGATGGTACAGGGCGCCTGATGGTAACTCGCTGCAAAGGCTACGCCTTGCGCGTGGTTGCCGGCGGATGCTGCGATGACGCCTCGTTTGCACTCTTCCTCTGTCAGATTGGCAATCTTGTTGAACGCGCCGCGCAGTTTGAACGAGCCTGTTTTCTGTAAGTTTTCGAGTTTGAAATAGATGTTGTTGCCGGTCATTGTGGAGAATGTTTTAGAATAATCGACAGGCGTTTCCAGAACGACGCCTTGCAACCGCGTTCGCGCAGCCTGAATGTCGTTGAGCGTTGGAATGAATGTAGACACGACGAGACTCCTTTCAATATCGGGCTAACCGCGCTTGGCCGCCTCAGAAGATAGGTACACGTCCGTTGTTGGACGGTGGATAGTGTGCTAGAATGCACGGTATATCGCACGGTCTATTGTAACAGAGCCTATTTGGGAGTGGTACTCTCTGCAACAGGGTTAGGCTTTGCTGCAGTCGAATTGGGGGATGCTGCGAATGATGGAATGGACAAAGTTGGTACGGCCAGGGATATCCGACATTGAGCCCTACGTACCCGGATTGACAGATGACGAGCTGCAAAAACTGTACGGTCTGAAGCGCGTGATCAAATTGAATGCCAACGAAAACGCGCTGGGGCCGTCGCCGTTGGCCATTGAGGCGATTCGAGAAGAACTCTCTACATTGCACCACTATCCAGACGGCGGAAGTGAATTGTTGCGTGACGCCATTGCAAAGTTTCACGGATTGTCCGCAGAACACGTGCTGGTTGGCAACGGATCGGACGACATCATCAAATTATTGTCTGAAACATTTTTAGAGTCGGACGACGAAGTTGTGGTTCCGTCTCCGACGTTCTCGCAGTATTCGTTCGGTGCCGCGATTATGCGCGCGAACGTAAAACAGGTTCCTCTGCACGCAGATTTCTCGTTTGACGTGGAAGCGCTGGCCGACGCGGTGACAGAGAAGACGAAGTTAATCTACCTGTGTTCCCCCAATAATCCCACCGGAACGATTCTCACTCAGGAAGAAGCGGAATGGCTGCTCAAAGCACTGCCGGAACACGTGGTTGTGGTGCTTGATCTCGCATACAACGACTACAGTCAAAACGACCGGCGCGTTGTCGACAGTCCAGCATTGTTTGCCGATCCGCGGGTGGTTCTGCTACATACCTTTTCCAAGCTCTACGGCTTGGCAGGGCTCCGTGTGGGTTATGCCCTGGCACATCCGGAATTGCTCGCGTTCGTGAACCGCGTCCGGGAACCGTTCAACGTGAACCGGGTCGCACAGCGGGCGGCAGCGGCTGCGCTGTTGGATGAAGATCATCGACGTGCATCACGGGCGCTCGCAGCGGAAGGCAAGCGCTTTTATGAAACGCAGTGTGCGGCTGTGGGGCTGTTCGCAGTCCCTGCAGAAGGGAACTTCATTCTCGTTCGGACGGGGGATGGCGTGGCGACCGCGAACGAATTGATGAAGATGGGCGTGATGATTCGCGCTGGATTCTCGGGGCTCGCGGAATGGGTCAGAATTTCCTTCGGCACGACCGAGGAGAATGAGATATGTATGAACGCTCTGATCCAATCGACCCAGCGTCAACACGCGTAAGCACTGTAGAAGTGAAAACCCCGCTCGTTCCTTAGGAACGGGCGGGGTTTTTATCATCTGGTGTTGGTTTACGGCCATCACGGACAAACAGAAAGATAAGCACGCCAATCCCCAGGACAACGAGCGGTGCGCTTGTCCATTGTGCGGCATCCCAGTGAAACAGATACCGCGGTGAATCTCCACGCAACATCTCTAACAAGAACCGGACTGCATTGTACGCGATGACGTAGTACATGAACAGGAACCCTTTCGGCCACCGCCGTTGCTTGAGAATCAGCAGGATGGCGAAGAGCACGACATCGGCCTGTCCCTCCCAGACTTCGGCTGGCCACAGTGGCTGGTCGCCGTACGTCTGATACGCCAGCGTTTCCGGTGGGTAGAGGATACCGAAGCCGCGGTGGGTGGGGTCGCCAAAAGCGTCTCCATTCATGAGGTTTGCATCGCGGCCGATGCTTTGTCCAAGCAACAGGCCGGGCGCTACCACGTCCGCCAGCGACCAAAAGTCGAGCCGATGTTTGTATATGTACCAAGCGCCAACGATGAAGGCGCCCGCCACGCCGCCTTGAATCGACAAGCCACCGTGCCAGACGGCGATGATTTCGCCGGGGTGTTGTGCGTAGTACGGCCAGTCAAAGAAGAAGACTTGCCAAAACCGCGCTCCCACAATACCTCCTAGCAGTAGCATTGGCGCCAGGTTCCAGAGGTGTGCGACCAGATCTCGCTTGCCGTCTGCCTTTGCAAAGTACAACGTCGCGCCAAGTCCCAGCAGGAACGCCAAGGCGAAGATGGTGCTGTACGCCCGTACCGGGAAGTTTCCAATCCAAAACCAGTATTGGTGCATCGTCACAACTCCTTGATTGAGAAGAATCCATCACCGTCCACCGCGATAAACCTCTTATACTATACCACTTTGTGTCTGTTTGCGGCTTGGACTACAATGAAGGAGTTGCACAGCACCATGCACGAGCTGGTAGACGTCGAGAACACAATCTAATTCTGTCCCTCGATGGATCCCTTAGGCGCCTGTGAGGGGGGTTCATCCAAGGTGACTTGCCGGTCGGACGACATCGGGTTCTGGTCGCGGAGCGAGCTGACGACAGCTTGCCCTGGCCGCCACGGTGACGTCTTTCCAAGTTTCTCTTCATTCGTCGATGCACCGTACGGCCCTTCCGGGAATTCCTCCCGCAAAATATCGTAATCCCGGGCTTGTACGGCGGACAATTCGGCGTTTGGCAAGTCCGTATCATTGATGGGGCCAGGGTTGTACGACCCAGAGTTTGTGCTGGTCAATGGCGCCTTTCCTTTTTCGGCTTTCGACAACATGACTCACCTCGCAAGGGAATGTTGTCCTTAGGCTTTCATTCTTTCTTGAATCAGATACATGACGTGGAGGTTGTGAAATGGTGGACACCGAACACCCGGTTCGAGTGCGCTTTGCACCAAGCCCTACGGGGTCGCTGCACATTGGTGGGGCGCGCACTGCATACTTCAATTGGCTGTTTGCGCGCCAGCACGGTGGCACATTCGTCCTGCGTATCGACGACACCGATACAGCAAGATCTACGGAGGCGTCATTACAGGAAATATTGGATAGCTTTCGCTGGCTCGGCATTGATTGGGATGAGGGGCCCATCGTTGGCGGGCCGCACGGGCCGTATCGCCAGTCGGAGCGGCAGGAGATCTACCGAGCAGCACTGGATAAGCTGGTGTCGGAAGGGCGGGTGTACCCGTGCTTCTGTTCGCAGGAGCAATTGGCCAAAGACCGTGAAGAAGCCCAGCGTCAAGGTAGGGCACCGCGGTACGTCGGCCGTTGTAGGAATTTGTCCAGAGAGCAAGTGAAAGCGAAGATGGACGCTGGGGAACCGCATGTCTATCGCTTCCGGTCTCCGCAGGTCGGAGAGACCGTCGTGCACGATGTCATCCGCGGCGACGTGGTCTTTTCGAACGAAGAGCTCGATGACTTTGTGGTGTGGAAGGCGGACGGTACGCCAACGTATCACTTCGCGTCTTGTGTTGATGACTCAGAAATGCACATCACACACGTCATCCGAGCGGAGGAACATTTGTCCAATACCCCCAAACATGTGGTCTTGTTTGAGGCGCTGGGCGCAGAACTGCCTGTTTTCGCGCACGTTCCGATGATTTTGGCGCCGGACCGCAGTAAGTTGAGCAAGCGCCATGGCGCGACCAGTGTCCGGGAATACCGCGATGCAGGCATTCTTCCGGAGGCGCTGATCAACTATTTGTTGTTACTCGGTTTTGCGCCGGGCGAGGACAAGGAAATTCTCACACGCGAAGAGGCAATCAAGCTGTTCGACTTGGAGCGCGTGACCAAGCATGCGGCAGTGTACGACGTGAAGAAACTGGAGTGGTTAAATGCCCAGTACTTCCGCGCCTTACCTGTTGACCAGGTGTTGGACATGGTTTGGTCTTTGCTGCGGGAAGCGGGGTACGTGGAGGAAAATCCAGATGCTCACACGTTAGCTTGGATTCGGACGGTGATTCAGACATCACAGGACCGCTCTCGGAATGCAGGAGAACTCATCGCAAATGTGTCGTATTATTTTCAGGCACCGCAGCAATACGATGAGAAAGGTGTCAAAAAGCACTTCTCCCATCCGGATGTGGCGGACAGATTGGATCAACTTGCGGATGCTCTGGACACGGTCGTCCCGTTTACAGTGAGCAACATTGAGCGTCTCTATCGCGGCCTGGCTGAGTCTTGGCAGGTAAAGGCCGCTCAGTTGATTCATCCGACGCGTCTCGCCATCAGCGGTGTGACGGTTGGCCCAGGACTGTTTGACATCATGGCGCTCCTTGGCCGGGAAGAGTGCCAGGAACGCATGCGATGGGTCGCCGTCAAACTGCGTGCAGGTCAATTGTAAGCATCCGGATATCGTGTGCGCGAAGTTACGCAACGAACCGTTCCTGTGGAACTTTGCATTTCGTTTGTAAGATGAACCTCACCGTTTGAGTTGTGCCGCAGCGGTGAGGTTTTTCTTTAATTCGCCTGATCTGGACGGGGAGATTATCGTGTCAGCAAGGCTGGTATTACATCTGCCCAACAGGTGCAGGCAGACACTTGGCGTCAGCGGAAATTTCATAAGAAAATTTTTCCTTGAGAAAAACCGTTGACAACCCAAATAAAGGCCTGTATAATCCTCAATTGTCAACGGCGCGATGCCAAGACAAGACGGCGATGCCGAATGGTGTAATGGTAGCACGACTGACTCTGGATCAGTTAGTCTAGGTTCGAGTCCTAGTTCGGCAGCCAAGGCCCTATCGTCTAACGGTTAGGACGCCGCCCTCTCACGGCGGTAATAGGGGTTCGAATCCCCTTAGGGTCACCAAAACTCTGGGTCATTAGCTCAATTGGTAGAGCATCCGACTCTTAATCGGCAGGTTGAAGGTTCGAGTCCTTCATGACCCACCACAGAGCGACTTTCCGTACGGGAAGTCGCATTTTTTGTCCCTTTCGTAACGGTGAATGCTTCCATCTCTTGTTGTTCGCGGGAGATGAAAGGTTTCTTCGCAGCCTGGAGTTTTCTATGATGAGAGTAAGGTAAAGTAGGGCAGGGAGCACTGGCCCTAGTCGATTCCTACGGAGGGACCATGTTGAACAAAAAACATCAACGAGGCGAATATCGCCTGCGGGCGGTTGAAACATGGCTGGATCAATTCGGCGCTATGGTTTGGGCCGTGGACCAGATCTGGCATGGAGCGGCGCAGCCTCCCGTCAACGTGTTTGAAGATACGTTCATCGAACTATATCGACGTTTTTCGAGCATCCGCCGCTTTCCGTCCGCGCGTTCAGCGGTGCTGTATTACGCTATACAAGCTTGTGTCAACGCAAAGGAGTCGGAACTCGCCGAGAACGTACACCGCGCGAGTACCCAAGTCGGCGACTCGGCCAAAGCGAACGTGTCCGAGACGACGGCGTGCTCCATGCCTTGGGAAGGTGAGCTAGAGGCGATTTGTCGACTCACGCAAACTCAGAAATGGGTGGCCGTTTCGTACCTGTTTCACGAGGGTGACATGCATACCCTGTCCCGCACGATTTCTCGACCCAGGGCGTTCGTCCTGAACCAGCTGGATGCGGCCTCCAAAGTGCTGTGGTCTGCTTCCGACACGTTTGCCAGTGCGCAGCAAAAATGGGTCGACTTGCGCACGAAGGTCCAGGTCTATCTGGAGCAGTTGTGTGTACCGGAAGCGGTGCAGGTACGAGCGAGAAAGATGTTGATGGCGTCTGCTGCAAGCATGCAAGCAGAACACCGCCAGCGCGGACCAAGATGGGTGAAGTACGGGATGGTGCTGGCTGGAGCGGTAGCCCTTGCGGCGATTGCTTACGGTGCACAGGGGAGAGTTCAGTCTGCCACTGCGAGCAGCGCTGCCGCGGGCGACGCGTCCATGCCGCCGAAGCCGACCGGCTTGCCAAGCCCCATATCCAACTTCCCAGGGCGTGTGCTTGCACAATTTCGGCTCGCGAACCACTTCGACATAAAAACCGCAGCGCACATGGCGATTACAAAGAACAGTGTGTACCTGCCTGAGTTGACCACAGTCAGCGATACGTGGCCGTCTGTGGTGATAAATCGGTGTGACATGGCTAAATCGGGTCAATCGCTTGAGGAGAACCTGGAGCGAGTGGGACAAGTGGACCTGATTCCACCAACGCACCCGGCAGCGTCCAGTGGAAAATCAGCCGCGCCAGTCGGCTGGGTGGTCAAGGAATGGCGCTTTTACGTGACGGGTTCTTGGGGGATAGTCGTCGCGAATTGGGTGCCACACGGTGCGTCTGGTGAGTCGGTAACACAGCTGTACGCCCTCTATCTACCCACTGGAAAAGCAAGCCTCGTCAAGACGTTTGACAACAAATCGGCAAGCGACCAAACAGTCGTGGCCGTGGGTGCAGGGAAAATCGTGGTTCAGTCAGCCATTGACGGTGCAGCGGATCAACCACAAGGACAAGCGTCCTTGAGCTTACCTGTCGACGTCTATACGTTGTCAGGACACATTCCTTTGCAAGCGCTGGGCGAGCCAAAACACATTCCAGCCCCATTTGGGCTGATGCAAGATCCGGTTATCACCGGGGATCGGCTGATATTTCAGGGAATCCGGGGACAGGTTCAGCCGGAGGACAATATCAATGCGACTTGGTATGGTTTGTCCTGGGACGGTCAATTGGCCCGTTACGATGGTCCTCCGCTGGACGGTCAACCGCACTGGCCAGTCACAGGAGCGTCTGGTGCTCTCTGGTGGGCAGAGACCACCCCAGACGACTCGCATCAGTCCAGCATGCAAGTGCTGATGCACCCATTGACAGGCACAGACGCGGTGAAGCAGACTCCAGCGCAGACCCTGGCACAGTCTGTTCAGTTTTTTACTGCGTCGGATCAGTACGTCGCCTGGGTTCAGTCGACGGAGGGAGTCACCCAACTTGTGGTTGGAGAGTTGCCATAGACGCCACGATGAGTTCGCCAGTGGGGGAGGTGATGGTCGGTGAATCAAGTCCTTCGCGACAAATTGACACTCTTGCCAGCGAAGCCTGGCGTGTACTTGATGAAAGACGAATCCGGGAACATCATCTACGTGGGAAAGGCGAAGGTTCTGAAAAACCGGGTGAGGTCCTACTTTACAGGTTCTCACGACGGGAAGACCCAACTGTTGGTCAGCCAGATCCGCGATTTTGAGTATATCGTGACAGATACTGTGGCCGAGGCATTGGTTTTAGAGTGCAACCTGATCAAGCAGTACTCGCCCCAGTACAACATCATGTTGCGCGACGACAAGGCATATCCGTACATCAAAATTACGCATGAGCGCCATCCACGCCTGGAGATTGTTCGTCGGGTGAAAAAGGACAAGGCGAAGTATTTCGGCCCATATCCGAATGCCACATCTGCGACCGAGACGAAAAAATTGTTGGAGCGATTGTATCCTCTGCGCAAGTGCAAGACGCTGAAGAAAAAGGTCTGTTTGTACTACCATATCGGGCAGTGTTTGGCCCCTTGCGAGTTCCCTGTTGAGGAGGAGACGTATGCTGCGCTCACGCGCGAAATTGCGAATTTCCTCAGCGGCGGACACAAGCAAGTGCAAGAAGACCTGCGCCAGCGCATGGAACAAGAGGCAGAAAAACTAAATTTTGAACGAGCCAAAGAACTCCGTGACCTTATCCAGCACATCGAACGGGTCATGCAAGAGCAGAAAGTCACAGTCACTGACCTCGTCGACCGCGATGTCTTCGGGTACTACGCGGAACGTGGGTGGCTCTGCGTCCAAGTCTTCTACGTGCGATCCGGCAAAATGATTGAGCGCTCTGTCAACGTGATGCAACACTACAAAGAAGCCGAGGAAGACTTCATGTCATTCGTCGAACAGTTTTACTATCAGCAGGCGGATATTCCGAAGGAAATTTTATTGCCGCAAGGCGTGAACAGCGACGCGCTGCAGGAGTGGTTGCCGGCGAAGTGCATCCAGCCAAAGCGGGGACAAAAGCGTCAACTCGTAGATCTGGCGTGCGAAAATGCCAAGCTGGCGCTGGAGGAACGCCTGCGACTCATGGAAAAGAAGATGGACCGGACTCTCGGGGCCATTGTGGAACTAGGTGAGACGCTCGCCATCCCGACACCGCACCGCATTGAAGCGTTCGACAACTCCAACATCCAGGGCTCTGACGCCGTGGCGGCCATGGTCTGCTTTATCGACGGAAAACCTGCGAAGTCGGAGTATCGCAAGTACAAAATTCGAACGGTGCAAGGGCCGGATGACTACGAATCGATGCGGGAGGTAATCCGCAGGCGGTACACCCGAGTTCTGAAGGAAAAATTGCCTCTGCCGGACCTGATTGTGATTGATGGTGGTAAGGGCCAATTGGCAGCAGCGTTGGACGTGCTGGAGAACGAGCTCGACCTGGACGTTCCGGTCTGTGGATTGGCGAAGGATGACCGTCACCGGACGCACCAACTGTTCTTCATGGATGAGGAGCAACCGGTGGAAATGGACCGTCACTCCCAAGCATTTTATCTGTTGGAACGCATTCAGGACGAGGTACACCGATTTGCCATTACGTTCCACCGGCAACTGCGCAAAAAAACCGGACTGAGTTCCGTGTTGGACGACATCCCCGGCGTCGGCCCGCAACGGCGCAAGGCGTTGCTAAAGCACTTTGGATCCCTCCAATCCATGCGCGAAGCCCCGTTAGAGGAGTTTCAATCCATCGGCATTCCAGCCAGGTTGGCGGAGGCGATTCAAGTGCACTTGCGACAGCTGTAAAGCCGTTTCGTCACGGTTGCAGACGAGCAGGACTTGACATCGACGCTTGTCGTTTCTTGACGCTGTATTTCACAACCAGTACAATTTACGGTGGTATCGGGAATTCCCAACCTAGAGGCAGTCGATGAGACTGCCGTTACATATGTCCTGACCATGTGAGAGCGTGGCGGGTTTCGAAGGGAGGCAAACGCGTGGCACAAGTTAAACCACACACAGATTACATGCTGCGCAGGTTACACACACTTTCCGGGGTCATTCCTGTCGGGCTGTTTTTGTTGGAACACCTATTTACTAACGCAACAGCCACCAAAGGCGCAGCATCTTTCAACAATGCAGTCGGCGCAATTCAATCCATTCCGCTACTGCCCTTTATTGAGTTTTTCTTTATTTTCTTGCCCCTTGTTTATCATGGTGTATTCGGACTGTACGTGGCATTTACCTCCGGATATAACGCAGGGCAATACTCGTGGGGACGCAACGTGATGTTTACCTTGCAACGGATCACGGGCATCATCACGTTTGTGTTCATCATCTACCACACGTGGACGACTCGGTTCTCAGGGCACGCGCCGACGTTTGACATGATGCACCACCTGGTTCAGAACCCAGCGTATCTGTGGTTTATGATCATCGGCGTCGTCGCTGCAACGTTCCACTTTGCCAATGGCATGTGGTCGTTCTGCATTCACTGGGGGATTACCGTTGGCCAGCGTGCGCAGCGCGTGACCGCCTACGTGTCGATGCTATTGTTTGTGGTCTTGGCTGGCATCGGCGTTGACGCGATTCTCGCCTTTACACACAGCGCGTAACGGCTACATACGCAGTCCTTTTCCGGCACTGTTGTGTCGATGACGACGAAGGAGGGAACGCAGCATGAGCGGACAACGCATCATCGTAGTCGGCGGTGGTCTGGCCGGCTTGATGACGACCATTAAAGTAGCAGAAGCGGGAATGTCAGTGGACTTGTTTTCACTGGTTCCAGTAAAACGCTCTCACTCCGTGTGTGCCCAGGGTGGCATTAACGGTGCAGTAAACACCAAAGGTGAAGGCGACTCGCCCTGGATTCACTTTGACGATACGATTTACGGCGGAGACTTCCTCGCCAATCAAAAGCAAGTTTTGGCCATGTGTGAAGCGGCGCCTGGCATTATCCATTTGATGGACCGCATGGGGGTCATGTTTAACCGGACTCCGGAAGGTCTGCTCGACTTCCGTCGGTTCGGCGGCACCAAGCACCACCGCACTGCGTTTGCAGGTGCGTCCACGGGGCAACAATTGCTGTACGCTTTGGACGAGCAAGTCCGCCGTCACGAAGTGGCGGGGTTGGTCACCAAGTACGAAGGTTGGGACTTCCTCGGCGCCATCCTGGATGATGAAGGTGTTTGTCGCGGCATTGTGGCACAAGACCTCCGCTCCATGGAAATTCATACGTTCCGCGGCGATGCGGTTGTCATCTGTACGGGTGGCAACGGCATGATTTTCGGGAAGAGCACGAACTCCCAGATCAACACCGGATCGGCAGCGTCTACGCTTTATCAACAAGGCGTCAAGTACGCGAACGGCGAGTTCATCCAGGTTCACCCAACCGCCATTCCAGGCGACGACAAGCTGCGCTTGATGTCCGAATCTGCGCGCGGCGAAGGTGGACGAGTCTGGACCTACAAGGACGGAAAACCTTGGTATTTCCTAGAAGAAAAGTATCCAGAATACGGAAACCTGGTTCCCCGTGACATTGCAACCCGTGAGATCTACAAGGTCGTTGTGGAGATGGGGCTCGGTGTCGACGGCGAGAACCAGGTGTATCTTGATCTGTCCCACATCCCGGCAGACGTGCTGAATGTGAAACTCGGCAACATTCTCGACATCTACGAAAAGTTCGTCGGTGACGATCCGCGCAAGGTCCCGATGCGCATCTTCCCGGCTGTGCACTACAGCATGGGTGGTCTGTGGGTCGATATCAATCAGCACACGAACATTCCGGGATTATTCGCTGCGGGTGAAGCGGACTTCCAGTACCACGGCGCAAACCGCCTGGGTGCCAACTCCCTTGTCTCCGCCATCTACGGTGGCATGGTCGCAGGGCCGAATGCCGTGAATTACGTCAAGGGGCTGAAAAAGTCGGCGAACGACTTCTCGGAAACGCTCTTTGACCAGTACCGTAAGCGGGAAGAAGAGAAGTTCGAAGAAATCATGCGGCTGGATGGCACGGAGAACCCATATCAGCTCCACCGCGAGCTTGGCAAAGTGATGACGGAAAACGTCACGGTCGTTCGCTACAATGACAGGCTGAAAAAGACCGACGAGAAGCTGCAAGAGCTCATGGAACGCTGGAAGAAGATCAAGCTTCCTGACAAGTCTCGTTGGCAAAACCAGTCCGCTCAGTTTACGCGCCATTTGTGGAACATGCTGCAACTGGCTCGCGTAATTACCATTGGTGCGCTGATGCGCAACGAGAGCCGTGGGGCACACTACAAACCAGAGTTCCCGAAGCGCGACGACGAGAATTTCTTGAAGACAACCATTGCTACATTTACGCCTGACGGTCCTAAGATTTCATACGAAGAAGTTGACACCTCGCTGATTCCTCCACGTGAACGTAACTACGGTAAGAAGGAGGATGCATGACGTGACTCAGCAAACGGCAACTGCGAAGAAGACCGTTCACCTGATTATTGAACGTCAAGATGGTCCGAATTCTCCTGCCTATACGCAGGAGTTTGTCGTCGACTATGTTCCAGGTATGAATGTCATCGCCTGTTTGATGGCCATTCAGCGTAATCCGGTCGATAAAGACGGGAACCCCGTAGCCCCGGTGGCATGGGAGATGAACTGCCTGGAAGAAATCTGTGGCGCATGCATGATGGTCATCAACGGTAAGCCTCGTCAGGCTTGTTCGGCCATTGTCGACCAACTGGAGCAACCCATTCGGTTGAAACCGGCCCGCACGTTCCCTGTTGTGCGCGACCTGGTGGTCGACCGGAGCCGCATGTTTGACGCGCTGAAGAAAGTAAAGGCGTGGATTCCGATTGACGGTACTTACGACCTGGGCCCCGGTCCGCGGATGCCGGAAAAAGATCGGCAGTGGGCCTATGAACTGTCTAGGTGCTTTACGTGCGGTGCGTGTGTGGAGGCGTGCCCAAACGTGAACGAACGCACGTCGTTCATTGGGCCATTCGCGATTTCACAGGCTCGGTTGTTTAACGAGCACCCAACAGGCAAGATGCACCGCGAAGAGCGGCTGGAAGCACTGATGGGCGAAGGCGGAATTCATGAATGCGGGAACGCGCAAAACTGCGTACAGGTTTGTCCGAAGGGCATTCCGTTGACCACGTCGATTGCGGCGATGAATCGCCAAGTCAACGCGTATGCGATTGGTTCTTGGTTGAAAAAATAAGCGCTGTACGCGTGGTGGAGACGAAAGTCTCCACCATTTTTGTTTACACCGGGGGTGCGCTGTCGATACTGGGACTGGGGATGAAGGAGCGAATCACTATGATGAAACCCATGGAGCTCGGCTTCATCGTGGCTTTGTCCGTCCTCACCGTTCTTGCGACGGGCAGCGTGCTTCGGGATGCCAGCATCGGCCAGACGTCGTATGTGGATCAGGCAGTGTCGAAAGGAATTCACGCTGTGCAAGCGTGGGCCAGAAGTTCACTGTGGCAGGAAAACGTACCGGTCGAAGACTTGGCACAGTCGAAGCCGGCAGCGTCAACCTCTTCTGGTCCATCGGCCGGCCTAGAGGCCAAGGGATCTGTCAGCGGGACCGAAGCCTCGGGCGACGCAGCCCGTTGGCATGCACAAGACGTGGGGCGGCTGACAAACATCGTCAAAACGGTCTTACAGTCCATGACGCCCGATGAGTGGAAGACGTTGGGGTCTGATATCGCGGCGCAGAACCCGTCATCAAAGGCAGTCGAGGTGGCGTCCATCGTCAAAAAGCACTTGTCTCCAGCAGACCAACAGTGGCTCACCACTCATTTTTCAGGACCGCAGGCTTTCAATGCTGGAGATTTGGATCTCTTGCAACAGGTTGTCTCTGAGTGTAAGGCCAAACTGACGCCAGACGAGCAGTCTCAACTCCAACAGGAATTGTCGCAGTTGTTGACTTCGTGATGCCCGTAATGAACGATGCGATGCTAGGAATCTGCGAAAGTGTTGGAAGATAGCGGGCTCGAAGACGCTGTCACCCAAACGCCAGAGCAGCCAGTGTGACATGGTGGGACCCAATACAAGGGTGTCACCGTTTTGCTGTTCAGCACAAGTTTGTAGTGTGACAAGCCCTTACTCACCGACTTAGATTGTCAGATCGGCAAATCCGTGGTACCCTAAATAAACCGAGAAAGTCCATAAACATGCTAGGAATATAGTTCGTCTTGGGGTGGAAAACATGGGGAGAGAATTCCTGGATTTGTTCGACCGTTGGGCGTCTACGTACGATGAGACGGTTTACGGTGGGGATAAAGAGTACGTTGAGGTGTTTTCAGGATATGATGAGATTTTGCAGAGCGTCGCGGAGCGGACCGTGGGAACGGTGCTCGAGTTTGGCGTTGGCACGGGCAACCTGACCGCAAAGCTGGTCGCGTTAGGGCGCCGTGTGATTGGTGTGGAACCGTCCGTTGAAATGCGTAAACTCGCGCAGCATCGGCTCGCGAATGTGCCAATTCACGACGGCGATTTTCTGCACTTCGAATTGCCGATTCAGCACGTTGATTCCATTGTCAGCACGTACGCCTTTCACCACTTGACGGACGACGAAAAACGGCTGGCCGCTCGGCGATTTAATACACTGCTTTCGATGGGCGGAAAGGTCGTCTTCGCTGACACCGTCTTTGTGGATCAAGAAGCGAAGGAGAAAGCCATCCGCAAGGCCCAAATTGAATTGCGCTCCAACCTCGCAAACGACCTGGCCACTGAATACTATACAACTGTACCGGAGATGACGAGGATATTTCAGGAGGCTGGCTTTGACATTGAGTTCGCCCAATGCAATGCATACGTGTGGCGGTGGGAGGCTACGAAGATTCAACCGGTCGAAGCACAAGATGCTCCTGCTGTACAATGAAGAAGCACGCCGGTCCAGAAGAACCTAAGAGGGTGGTGTGATACTGGTGGATGGTGTGATTACAGATATTCGAGCGTTGATTGGCCATACGCCCCTGATGGAGTTGAAGCATTCCGGCGTGCCGAATGGAGTTCGATTGCTTGCGAAACTCGAATACTTCAACCCTGGTGGCAGCGTAAAGGACAGACTGGGCGTGGAGTTGATTCGGGACGCCTTCGCGACCGGGAAGTTAAAGAAGGGTGGAACCATCATCGAACCCACCGCTGGCAACACAGGGATTGGGTTAGCGTTGGCCGCGCTTCACGAGGATGTCTCGGTGATCTTCGTGGTCCCGGAAAAGTTTAGCGTTGAGAAACAGCAACTGATGCGCGCACTTGGCGCGAAGATTGTGCATACACCGACCGAAGAAGGCATGAAAGGCGCCATCCGGAAAGTGGAAGAACTCTTAGCAGAAATTCCGGGTTCATTCAGCCCCAGTCAGTTCGCCAATCCAGCGAATCCGGCGGCGTACTATAAGACGCTGGGTCCAGAAATCTGGGACCAGACGCAGGGTCAGGTAGATATCTTTGTAGCGGGAGCAGGGACCGGCGGAACGTTTATGGGGACGGCCAGGTACCTGAAAGAGCAAAACCCGGCCGTGAAGACTGTGATTGTAGAGCCTGAGGGCTCCATCTTGGGCGGTGGACCAGTGGGTCCCCACGAAACCGAAGGGATTGGCATGGAGTTCTTGCCGCCATTTATGGACAAGACGTACTTCCAGGCGATTCACACGGTGTCGGACAAGGATGCGTTTCGCAGAGTGCACGAGTTGGCGCGGAACGAGGGACTCCTCGTCGGTAGTTCATCTGGTGCGGCGATGCACGCAGCCTTAGAAGAAGCGAACCATGCCCCCAAGGGAACGACGATTGTGACCATTTTTCCGGACAGCAGTGAGCGGTACTTGAGCAAGAACATCTACCAGGGAGGTTTTTAAATGCGTTCGAAGACTCGATTGATACGCGGTGGAATTCCTGAGGATCCGACAACCGGAGCTGTGAGTGTTCCGATTTACCAAGTCAGTACATATCGACAGGAAGCGGTTGGCAAGCACAAGGGCTACGAGTATTCTCGGACGGGAAATCCGACGCGGCGGGCACTGGAAGAACTGATGAAGGACCTCGAAGGCGGTGTGGCTGGATTCGCATTTTCTTCAGGAATGGCCGCCATTACTGCGGTCATCATGCTCTTGAATGCTGGAGACCACGTCATCTTAACCGACGACGTCTACGGCGGCACGTTCCGGGTGGTGACGAAGGTTCTGCAACGGTTCGGGATTTCGGCCACCTTTGTCGATACCACCGACGTCCGCAACATTGAAGCCGCCATTCAACCAAATACAAAAGCACTCTACTTGGAGACACCGACCAATCCGCTGTTGAAAGTGTCAGATATTGCCGCGTGTGCTCAATGCGCCAAGTCTCGGGGACTGTTGGTCATTGTTGATAACACGTTCATGTCGCCGTACTGGCAGTCTCCCATCGAACTGGGCGCGGACATTGTCGTGCATAGTGCGACGAAGTACCTGGGGGGACACAGCGATGTGGTGGCTGGCATCGCCGTCGTGAACTCACCGGAGTTGGCAGAGTCCCTGCACTTCATTCAGAATTCCACGGGGGCTGTCCTCGGCCCACAGGATTCTTGGTTGCTGATCCGCGGGATTCGCACGCTTGGCGTCCGAATGGAAGCTGCCGAACGAACGGCGCGTCGTATCGCAGATTTTCTGGTGGAGCATCCCCGTGTACAGCGCGTGTATTATCCAGGCTTGCCCTCGCACCCTGGCCACGACATTGCGTCGAAACAAGCACGTGGGTTTGGTGCGATGATATCGTTTGACGTCGGAAGCTTGGAAAAGGCCGATGAGGTACTCGCCAACGTGAAGTACTTCACCTTGGCCGAAAGTCTGGGCGCGGTGGAAAGCCTGATCTCCGTTCCAGCGCGAATGACACATGCTTCCATTCCGAAAGAACGTCGAGATGAGCTGGGCATCACGGACGGCCTCATCCGGATCTCGGTCGGATTGGAAGACGCGGAGGACCTCCTCGAGGACCTGGCAGCTGCGTTGAAGTGATGGTTGACTGAACCAGGATTGGCCGCAGGGGTATTCTCCACTCGTGCGGCCATTTGTATGACCATGCTCGGAATGGACGGTTTCAAACCGCAAGCCATCTCTCGTGGTGCTGAATCCCTCTATTGAATTTACAAATTTCCCATTATAACAAACACTGTGATAGCGTGGCCAGCGTGCGGGCTTGCCTGCTCGCCCATGTTTTCCGATTTCCGCACACGGTTTCACAGGCCGTCATACTATAGCGTGACTGTATCCCATTCTTGTAGACCGAGCGACAAGGAGGGATAAAAGAATGTCTTCCGGCAATGACATGCGGGTGAAGTCACTACTGACAAATCGTGAGCGAGAAGTATTCGAATTGCTGGTTCAAGACAAGACGACAAAGGAAATCGCAGCCCAGCTGTTTGTGAGCGAGAAGACAGTGCGTAATCACATTTCCAATGTGATGAAGAAACTTAATGTAAAGGGACGCTCCCAAGCCGTCGTAGAACTCGTGCGACTGGGCGAACTGAATATTTGACGTAATTACCCCTACAGTGACATGGTGTAGGGGTGTCCTTTCGTTGACGCTGGCAGGGGAGAATGATACAATCTGCAAGAACACAACGTCTTAATTGAGGTGTGCCTGTGGGGGTTACGTTCTCCAACCACGTGGTTGAGATTGAAAAGCATCTTCGGATGATTGCGTCGACCGTGCGCCGCAGAGGGCGGATGTTGCTCGAGCAGTATCATATGACACCGCCGCAGTTCGACGCGCTCGTGATCCTGGATCGGGATGGCGTGTTGACCATCGGGGACTTGAGCAACCGCCTCTACCTTGCGTATAGCACCACAACAGACTTGGTTGATAGGTTGGAACGAGCGTCGTTTGTGGTGCGTGAGCGCGATTCGGAGGACCGTCGAGTGGTGCGAGTGCGGCTCTTGGAAAAAGGTCGGCAAATGATTGAGAAGGTGCTGGATGCGCGACGCGCGTACCTTGCAGGAGTCCTGGAGTCAGTCAGTTCGAAAGATCAGGAAGAAATATTGAGGATATTAGCGTTGTTAAATGACAAAATGGACAAGAACTGACATGCTGTGCGAATGCCGCACAGCGTTTCCTTTTTCGCGCCAGGTTCCTCCACGTCATATACATGCAGAAGTATATCGATGCAGAAGTCATCACAGTACTAGCGTTTCAGGGAGCGGTGAAATACGTGTCAAACCAATTGCCGATTGGTGTTTTTGATTCTGGCGTCGGAGGATTGACGGTAGCCTCGGCAATCAAAGCCGAGCTGCCCAATGAGACCATTACCTATTTTGGAGATACAGCACGGTGCCCATATGGGGACAAAACACCGGAGCAGGTACTTGAATATTCAACAGAAATCTGTGACTTTCTGGTGCAGCGTGGGGTCAAAATGTTGGTCGTCGCCTGCAATACGGCCACGGCCGTCGCGCTGCCGACATTGCAACAGCGTTACCACGTTCCTGTGCTCGGCGTCGTACGCCCTGGAGCCCGCGCTGCAGTCCGCGCCACCGAGACCATGCGGATTGGTGTGATTGGAACGGCCGTGACGGTCAAGAGTGGTGTCTACGAACGCGCCATCAAATCCCTTCTTCCGAAGGCTGAGGTGTACAGTCTTGCGTGTCCGGAATTCGTGCCGCTCGTAGAACGCGGGGAAACGTCTGGAAAACACGTCGAACGGATTGTCCAGGAACGTCTTCTCCCGTTACAGAAACGTGACATCGACACGCTGATTCTGGGATGCACGCACTACCCGCACTTGGAATCCGTCATTCAGCGCGCCGTGGGTGACCACGTCCGCCTCATTTCGTCTGCCTACGAGACAGCTCGAGAGGTGAAAGCGGTACTGTCCGACCAAGCCTGGACAGCGGATCGTACCGAACCAGCAGTCGACCAATACTTCACGAGCGGCGACGGCGTGCGCATGGAGCAGGCACTCCAGAAGTGGATGCGTGCCTGGGCGGATGACGCCTTTGTCATCCACGTAGGGATGGAATCGTTGACGTGCAGCCTGTGACACGAAACACACGCCAGATCCACTGGGGACAATCCACGAAATGTGGTACGATGTGAAGCAACCGCAACGGTGATGGACATGGAGTGAGCACGTAGTGAAGACGATTTATCTCGCCACAAAGAACGCACACAAAGTAGGGGAGTTCGCGGCACTTTTGCAGCCGCTGTCAGTGTCCGTTCAGCCGTTGCCGGACGGCGTTCCGGACTGTCCGGAAACAGGCACCACGTTTGAATCCAATGCCATGCAAAAAGCGTCATTTTACGCCGCTTATTGCGATTCGTGGGTACTGGCGGACGACTCTGGGTTGTGCGTAGATTGGCTTCATGGAGCTCCCGGAGTTCATTCTGCCAGATATGCCGGTGTGCACGGAGACAGTGCCGCCAACAATGAGAAGTTACTGAGAGCACTCAACGGGGTGCCCGAATCGGAACGGAATGCACAATTCGTATGCGTTTTGGCACTCTACCACCGTCGGTACGGCACCGGGTATGTGGCGCGTGGCGAGGTCCACGGTAGGATTGCTCTGCAGCCAAGTGGTCAGTCTGGTTTTGGATACGATCCGCTGTTTTACGTCCCAGAACTCGGCTGCACGTTTGGCGACTTGCCAACGGATGTGAAGAACTCGGTGTCTCACAGGGCGAAGGCTGTACAAGTTCTGACTCAATTGTGGAGGGGGGCGGAGGATGAGGCTGTGCATCGTTAGCGATACGCATCGCTACCGACACGAATTATTGAGCGCTGTGAAGAGCGTTCCCAAGATTGACGCCATTTTGCACGCAGGGGATGAAATTGAAGACGTACGTTGGCTCGCGCAACGAGTGGACTGGCCCATCTACGCAGTGGCAGGAAACTGGGATTCCGGAAGCCGCGACTTCCCACATGATTTGACCATCGACGCGTTCGGCCCGCGCATCTTTCTGACACATGGTCATCGCTGGAGGGTAAAAGAAGGGATGAAGGCGCTCACGGAACGCGCCAAAGCCGTGGGTGCAAACATCGTCGTCTTTGGCCACACGCACACGGCCGTCGTGCTGATGTCGGACGGCATCCTGTTTGTCAATCCTGGCAGTCTGGCTGCGCCGCGCGGCCGCAGAGAGCGGACGTTTGCGGTGCTGGACATTGCTCCGGCAAACGCTCCAGATGCTTACAACGTCAAGGTCTCCCATTACACGAGTCAGGGCGAGCTAACCAGTGGGCAGATGCGAGTGACCATGATAAAAAGTTCCATCCCCAACAATTGAATGCGAAGACTTGATCTCTTGGGGCGATATCGTCTACACTGTTTGAGTGCAGACGAACGACTGACACGTTTGTTAGTGACGAGTGTACGGGTGCATGGATTGTAGCGCTCCTGACGCGGGTGTAGTTCAGTGGTAGAACTCCAGCCTTCCAAGCTGGTCGCGTGGGTTCGATTCCCATCACCCGCTCCATGTCTCAGTAGCTCAGCTGGATAGAGCAACAGCCTTCTAAGCTGTGGGTCGGGGGTTCGAATCCCTCCTGAGACGCCACAACCATTATGGATGACCCGTCATCGGGTGCTTGTTGCGGAGTGTGCGCAGCTGTCGCTGAACTCCGCAACATGGTATAATGGGCGCGTTGTGTACGGACAAGATTGTCCGCTGCACAAGATTTACAGGGCAACTTGGCCGTGTTTTGGGGAGGAACTTGACACATGACGGTGAAATGGGAAAAAACAGAGGCGAACGTCGGCGTTCTCGAAGTGGAGGTCGACAAAGATAGATTCTCTGAAGCGTTGGACGTTGCTTTCAAAAAAGTTGTCCAGCGTGTGAATGTACCCGGTTTCCGAAAGGGAAAGGTTCCACGCAAACTGTTTGAGTCCCGTTTCGGGGTAGAGTCTCTGTATCAAGATGCAGTGGACTATCTGTTGCCGCGTGCATACGATGAAGCGGTTCGCGAATCCGGTATCGAACCAGTCGCCTTGCCGGACGTGGACGTTGTTCAACTGGAAGCGGGTAAGCCGTTTATCTTCAAGGCAAAGGTGACGGTGAAGCCGGAGGTCGAGTTGGGCGATTACAAAGGGCTTGAAATCAAGGACAAGCCGTTTGAAGTGGACGACAATGCAGTCAACGAGGAATTGGAACAGATTCGAAAGCAACATGCGCAAATTGACGTCGTCGAGGACGGCCAAGTTGAGCAAGGAGACATTGTAAACATTGATTTTCAGGGCACCGTCGACGGTGAGGCGTTCGAAGGCGGGGAAGCCGAAAACTATCAGTTGGAAATCGGTTCCGGCATGTTCATCGCTGGTTTCGAAGAACAACTGGTGGGTATGAAACCTGGTGAGGAGCGGGACATCGAGGTCACCTTCCCAGAGGACTACCATGTCAAAGCGCTTGCGGGCAAAGTGGCGAAATTCGATGTCGTACTGCATGACATCAAGCGCAAGCACCTGCGTGAACTGAATGACGAATTCGTTCAGGAAATCAGTGACTTCCAGACGGTAGACGAGTTCGTCGAGGACTTGAAGAAGCAGTTGGAAAGCCGCAAGGAACAAGAACATAAGCGCTATCTCGAAGACGAAGCAGTTCAGGCTGCGGTGGCTGCCGCGAAGGTAGATATCCCGCAAGTCATGATTGATCACGAAGCGGATCACCTGGTGCAAAACTTCGCACAGCAGTTACAAATGCAGCAGATTCCGTTTGACGCGTACCTGGAGTTTACCGGTCAAACCCGCGAAGAACTGCGTGGTCAATTCATGGAATCTGCAGAGAAGAGTGTTCGCACGGCGCTGGTTCTGGAGGCCATTGCGAAGAAGGAAGGGCTGGAGCCTTCTGACGAAGATGTCGATGCGGAACTGCAGAAGATTGCTGAGTCTGCGGGTCTCGAGGTCGAACGCGTCAAGCAGATGCTCAGCCTTCGTGATCCAGGACTGAATTCCTTCCGGAACGACTTAAGAACCCAAAAGACGGTCGCTTTCCTGGTGGAACATAGCAAAATCGTGTGAATTCGTGTACAATAAATCTACATAGGGTGTTTTAGCGACAAGGCACGATGATATACCGTGCCTTGTTTTCTCAAACCAGTGATTTGCAAACAATCTCTGCGGCCCAAAAGGTCGCGTGCGGAGGGGACGTCATGAGTTTGACGCCAATTGTCATCGAGCAAACGAGTCGTGGTGAGCGGTCTTACGACATCTATTCTCGCCTGTTAAAAGACCGAATCATCATTCTCGGCACGCCTATCGATGACTATGTTGCGAACTCGGTAGTTGCTCAATTGTTGTTCTTGGCAGCGGATGACCCGGAACGGGATATTCAGCTATATATCAACAGCCCTGGCGGATCTGTGACAGCTGGGTTTGCCATTTACGACACGATGCAACACATCAAGCCCGACGTGTCCACCATGTGCATTGGCATGGCGGCGAGCATGGGCGCATTTCTGTTGGCTGCTGGCGCAAAGGGCAAACGCTACGCGCTGCCGAACAGCGAAATCATGATTCACCAGCCGCTGGGCGGAGTGCAAGGGCAGGCATCCGACATTAAAATCCACGCAGATTGGATTTTAAAGACGAAGGAAAAACTAAACCGAATCCTGTCTGAAAGGACCGGGCAACCGTTGGAAAAAATTGAACGGGATACTGACCGGGACAACTTCCTCTCTGCCGAAGAAGCGAAGGCATACGGTTTGATTGACGATGTGATTGTGGGAACCGGCGCGTAACACCTTGTCCGGACCTCTACAGTGGCGTTCATCGGCGCGTAACGCGTACAGATCTATGAACGTCCTTTATAAAGGGAGGGAACGCAATGTTCAAGTTCAATGACGAGAAAGGTCAGCTGAAGTGTTCCTTCTGCGGGAAAACGCAGGAACAGGTGCGCAAGCTGGTTGCCGGACCAGGTGTATACATTTGTGATGAGTGCATCGAGTTGTGTAACGAAATCGTGGAGGAACAACTTGGCGAAGAAGAGGAATTCGACCTGAAAGAGGTTCCGAAACCGACAGAGATCAAGTCCATTCTTGACCAGTATGTGATTGGTCAGGAGGCTGCAAAGAAGTCTCTGTCCGTTGCGGTCTACAACCACTACAAGCGGATCAACAGCCGTTCGTCCAAAGGTGACGACGTCGAGTTGTCGAAGAGCAACATTCTGTTGATTGGGCCAACCGGTAGCGGTAAGACGTTGCTTGCGCAAACCTTGGCGAGGATTCTCAACGTACCGTTTGCGATTGCGGATGCGACCTCTCTCACGGAAGCTGGGTACGTGGGTGAAGATGTTGAGAACATCCTCCTGAAGCTCATTCAAGCGGCTGACTACGATGTGGAAAAGGCTGAGCGAGGCATTATCTACATCGATGAGATTGATAAAATTGCCCGTAAGTCGGAAAACCCTTCCATCACTCGGGACGTTTCTGGCGAAGGCGTTCAGCAGGCACTGTTGAAGATTCTGGAGGGAACTGTGGCCAGCGTGCCTCCGCAAGGTGGGCGAAAGCATCCGCACCAGGAGTTCATCCAGATTGACACGACGAATATTTTGTTCATCTGCGGTGGTGCCTTTGACGGCATTGAGCCGATTATCAAGCGTCGCCTGGGACGCAAAGTCATTGGATTCGGTGCCGCTGGGAACACCACGGAAGCCGCTTCAAACAATGTTCTGCAGCACGTGCTTCCGGAAGACCTCTTGAAGTTTGGGTTGATTCCAGAGTTCGTCGGACGTCTACCGGTTGTAACGACGCTGGAGATGTTGGATGAATCCGCGTTGAAGAGAATTTTGACTGAGCCGAAGAACGCTTTAGTCAAACAGTTCCAGAAGTTGCTGGAGATGGACGACGTCGTGCTCGAGTTCCACGAAGACGCGTTAGCTTATATCGCGAAAGAAGCGATTAAGCGCGGTACCGGCGCACGTGGACTCAGGGCGATTATCGAATCCATCATGCTGGACGTGATGTATGAATTGCCGTCGCGAGACGACGTCAAGAAGTGCATCATTACCAAGGAGTCTGCCGCCCGTGAACAAGGACCCATTTTGCTCGGCAAGGACGGTAAGGCCACAAAGATTATGATTAAGTCCGAAGAAACTGCATAAGACAGGAATGGCAAGCGCCTGTCCGGGACACCCGGGCAGGCGCTTTTTGTTTATGGTCCCACTTCCGGGGCAATACTATCAGGTATCTGATAGCGAAAACAGGGAGGGGTTTATCGTGAGCGCTACCATTTTGGCTGTCATTCAGGTGTTCTTTGCTGTGGTGATTGGCCTATATTTCTGGAATTTGCTCAAAACGCAAAACAGCAACCGCAACGCGATAGAACGTGAGTCTCGCAAGGAATTAGACAAGCTGCGGAAAATGCGCGCTGTGTCACTCAGTGAGCCGCTGTCCGAAAGGACTCGGCCGGCAACCATGAAGGATATCGTCGGACAAAAGGATGGACTCAAGGCGTTGCGTGCGGCACTGTGCGGCCCGAATCCTCAGCACGTGTTAATTTACGGCCCCCCTGGTGTGGGCAAGACGGCGGCGGCGCGCGTTGTTCTCGAAGAAGCGAAAAAGAGCCTAGGTTCTCCGTTCGGATCTGATGCAAAATTTGTAGAAATCGACGCAACCACGGCGCGCTTTGATGAGCGCGGCATCGCGGACCCGCTGATTGGTTCTGTGCACGACCCGATTTACCAAGGCGCAGGTGCGATGGGCATGGCCGGCATTCCACAACCCAAAGCCGGCGCCGTGACCAAGGCGCACGGCGGCATGTTGTTTATCGACGAGATTGGAGAACTCCATCCGATTCAGATGAATAAATTGCTGAAAGTTCTGGAGGATCGTAAAGTTTTTCTGGAAAGTGCGTACTACAGCAGTGAAGACAGTTCGATTCCCCCTCACGTTCACGACATCTTCCAGAACGGATTGCCCGCCGACTTCCGACTCGTCGGAGCAACCACCCGGTCGCCAGAAGACATTCCACCAGCCATTCGGTCGCGCTGTCTCGAGATTTTCTTCCGTCCATTGACGAAGGAAGAGATTGCAGAGGTCGTCCGCAAAGCAACTGACAAGGTTTGCATGACCATGTCCGATAACGCCGTGGAAGAGATTGCGAAGTACGCCACCAATGGACGGGAAGCAGTGAACATTGTACAAATCGCAGGTGGCCTGGCCCTGACGGAACAGCGCAATTGCATCAAGCTGGAAGACGTCCAGTGGGTGATTCAGTTTAGCCAGTTGAATCCTCGCCCGGATCACAAGATTCACGCGCAGTCGCAGGTCGGTGTGGTCAACGGTCTCGCGGTATACGGCCCAAGCCTCGGCGTGCTGCTTGAGATTGAGGTGACGGCGACACCCGCGGCCCGGAAGGGAAAGGGAAACGTGTGTATGACCGGATTGGTGGAAGAGGAAACCCTCAGTTCCGGCGCAAGGAGCATTCGGAGAAAGTCGATGGCGCGTGGTTCGCTCGACAACGTGTTGACCGCTCTTCACCGATTTGCCGGGGTGAACGCAGCGGACTACGACTTGCACATCAACTTCCCTGGGGGAATGCCGGTCGATGGTCCAAGCGCGGGGATTGCCATGGCGACAGCGATATACTCTGCTGTGACCGGGCGGCCTGTTCAGAACACGGTGGCCATGACAGGGGAGATTTCCATCCACGGTTACGTGCGGCCGGTCGGTGGCGTTCCTGCAAAAATTGACGCTGCAAAGCAAGCGGGCGCTTCCGCCGTGATTATCCCCAAAGAGAACTGGCAAGAGACATTTCTGCAGTACGAAGGGACGAAGATCATCCCGGTGGAACGTATCGAAGACGTCCTGCGACTTGCGCTGGTTGGTGGACTGGATGAAAGCCACAGTTTTGATTCTTCTATCCCCGCTGCACACACGTCCGTGAATGCCATCGTTCCCTCGGCACAGTAGCCTCTTCGGGTATCACGCCCTGATGATCCATCAGGGCGTGAAAGCTGTGCATGGGTTGCCCAATTAGACTTTGCCACTGCATTTTTGTACAATTAAGGCCAATTCGAAACCGTCCTTGCACAGCCGACGGAGGTAGTGTATCAATGAATTCGCGATACCATGTTGTTTCAGGGTAGACTCGGGGGTGGAAAACATGGTTGCTGAAAAGACGATAGACGTATTTCCACTGTTGCCGCTACGCGGACTGCTGGTCTATCCGGCGATGGTTTTACATTTTGATGTCGGGCGTGACAAGTCCATCAAAGCATTGGAAAAGGCAATGGTGGGTGAACACTTGATATTGTTGACCTCTCAGGAGGATGGACAAATTGACGAGCCGACCCCGGATGACTTATATTCCGTGGGCACGATTGCTCGAGTGAAACAAATGATGAAGCTGCCGAATGGCACGATTCGCGTCCTCGTTGAAGGGGTTGAACGCGCAAAGATTGAAGAGTTCACTCGGGTGGACGAGTGGTTTGAGGTTCGTGTGCGTCGGCATGCGGATGATTCAAACAGCGACAGGAGTCCTGAACTTCAGGCGATGATGCGCTCGCTGTTGCAGCAATTTGAGCAATACGTGAAGTTGTCCAAAAAAGTCGACCAGGAAACCTATGCTTCGGTGATAGACATCGAGCATCCAGGGCGTTTGGCGGACGCGATTGCCGCACATTTGCCCTTAAAGATTCGCGATAAACAGGAAATCCTGGAATCGTTCGACGTCCGTGAGCGCCTGGAAAAGGTCCTCCAAGTGCTGTCGGATGAACGAGAAGTCCTCGAACTGGAGAAGAAGATTCACCAACGCGTGCGCAAGCAAATGGAGCGGACGCAGAAAGAGTACTACCTGCGTGAGCAAATGAAAGCCATTCAGAAAGAGCTCGGCGAGCGCGAAGGGCGTGCAGGTGAAGTCGAGGAATTGCGCGCAGCCATGCAGGAGAAGAACTTGCCGCCACAAGTGGTCGAGCGCCTGGAAAAGGAACTCGACAGACTGGAGCGGATCCCTCCTTCTTCGGCCGAAGGCACTGTCGCGCGCACATACATCGACTGGTTACTTGCACTGCCATGGCTGGATGCTGCGTCGTCCAAGGTTGACCTGAAGAAAGCCGAGCGTATTTTGCAAGAGGAGCATTACGGACTGGAAAAGGTCAAAGAGCGTATTCTCGAGTTTCTAGCGGTGCAGAAACTGGTGGAACGGCAAGCAGGCCCGATTATTTGCTTGGCTGGCCCGCCCGGTGTGGGCAAGACCTCTTTGGCGAGGTCCATTGCCTCGTCTTTGAATCGGCCGTTTGTGCGGGTCTCTCTGGGTGGTGTCCGGGATGAGGCGGAGATTCGCGGCCATCGACGTACGTATATCGGGGCGCTACCTGGTCGCATTATTCAGGGCATCAAGCAGACCGGAAAGCGGAACCCCGTGTTCCTGCTGGACGAGATAGACAAGATGGCGAGCGACTTCAGGGGGGACCCAGCATCCGCCATGTTGGAAGTGCTCGACCCTGAGCAGAACCACGCGTTCTCCGACCATTACATAGAAATTCCGTTTGACTTGTCCGACGTGTTGTTCATCACGACGGCGAACAACGTGTACCAAATTCCGGGCCCGTTGCGGGACAGAATGGAAGTCATTCAACTCTCGGGCTATACCGAGTTGGAAAAACTTCAGATTGTGAAACACCACCTGTTGCCAAAGCAAAAGAAGCAACACGGATTGTCCGGCGACAAGCTGAGGATTTCGGACGAGGTGCTCATGCAGCTCATCCGCGATTACACGCGGGAGGCCGGCGTCCGCCAACTGGACCGACTCGTGGCCGCCGTTTGCCGAAAAGTTGCGCGCCTCGTCGCAGAAGGCGAGAAGCGCAGAGTCACCGTGAATGCACAGCTCCTGGTCGAGTTCCTCGGTCCTGCCCTGTACCGCCATGGTGTGATGGAAGAGGAGGATCAGGTGGGCGTTGTGACGGGGCTGGCCTGGACCCAGGTTGGTGGCGACACGTTAACCATCGAGGTTTCGGTCGTACCGGGCAAGGGGAAGGTGATGATTACGGGCCAATTGGGCGATGTGATGCGTGAAAGTGCCCAGACAGCGCTATCGTACGTGCGGTCTCGTGCACAATCCCTCGGTATCCCCACGGACTTCGCGGAGAAGGTTGACATTCACGTTCACGTCCCTGAGGGGGCCATTCCGAAGGACGGACCTTCGGCAGGCATCACCATGGCCACCGCCATTGCCTCTGCATTGAGTCACCGTCCTGTCAATCGGCGGGTCGCGATGACGGGGGAAATCACGTTGCGTGGGCGCGTGTTGCCAATTGGCGGATTGAAGGAGAAGAGCTTGGCAGCACACCGTGCAGGAATTGACACCATCCTATTTCCGGAAGGGAATCAGAAGGACTTGCGAGATATCCCGGATTCGGTCAAGTCTGCCGTGAAGTTTTTACCGGTCAAGCACATGGACGAAGTATTAGCACACGCGTTGCTACCCAAGGTCGATGACGAAGAACCGGGGTTGTCCCCGCTGTTCGGGTCACTTCCCAACCTCACCGAGGGGTTTGGAGAAGAGGGGGCTCATCAGTGAAACTGAGAAGTGCCACGTTCGAAATCAGCGCCGTCAAACCGGCGCAGTGGCCGACGGATGGACTTCCAGAATTTGCGTTTGTCGGGCGAAGCAACGTGGGCAAGTCGTCCTTGCTGAACCGGTTACTTGGGCGGAAATCCTTGGCCCGGGTTTCCGCCAAGCCAGGAAAGACACAGCAGATCAATTTCTACCGGATCAACGACGAGTTCCGGTTTGTGGATTTGCCGGGATACGGCTACGCGCAAGTCAGTAAGCAGGAACGGGCGCTCTTTGTCCGGTTGATGGAGACGTATTTGACCCATCGAGACTCTTTGCGCCGCGTGATTCACCTCATTGACATCCGTCACGAACCGACGAAGCAAGACATCGAAGCGCACCGGTGGTTGCTCACCCTTGGCGTGCCTGTGTGCGTCGTTGCAACAAAACTGGACAAGATCTCAAAATCCGCTGTGAACCCTTCGTTGGCCACCATCCGGAAAGTCCTGCGGACACCGTACCCAGTCATTGCCGTTTCCTCAGAAAAAAATGTCGGGTTGGACGCGCTGTGGGACATCCTATCTGGCGATTTGGCTACGTTGTCAACCACGGAAGACGGGGAGGCGCACGGTGGTGGGGGCAAACAACAGGCTGAGGAGGTCACGGATAGCTCTCGCGGGTGGAATGAGTGACAGCGTGTCCTGGCAGCCACCAGCCAACCCCACAATTGTCGATGTACCGACACAACTCGAGTGCTATAATGACGAAGAGATTGTGTGACAAGGTATCATATAGTAACGCACTTGGTTCAAAGTATGAAGGCGGTCCAATTTCCGAAAAGGAGGTGGCCCATCTTGCATATCATGGTTGTCGGATTGAATCACAAGACAGCGCCCGTGGAACTCCGGGAGCGAGTCAGCATCTCCGATGTGGAATTGGACGACATCCTGAATCAATTTCGACAGACGAGAACAGTCCTCGAAATTGTTGTACTGTCCACTTGCAATCGCACCGAGTTGTATGCCGTGGTGAACTCCTCGCGAGCCGGAGAAGATTTCTTGGTGCGCTTTCTTTCAGACCGGTGCCACACCGCGCCGGATGGATTGAAACCGCACTTGTACGTGAAATACGGACATTCAGCTGTGACACATTTAATGAAAGTGGCGTCCGGTCTGGACTCTATGGTCATTGGCGAGACGCAGATTCTCGGCCAAGTACGCAATGCGTTCCTGACCGCGTCGGACGCCGGCGCGACGGGTGCATTGTTGAATCAGTTGTTCCGTAAAGCCATACATGTTGGAAAGCGCGCCCAAACCGAAACCACCATCGGACAGAGCGCAGTATCGGTTAGCTATGCCGCTGTCCAGCTCGCCAAGAAAGTGTTTGGCGACCTCCGAGGACACCGTGTGCTCGTGGTTGGCGCCGGAAAGATGAGCCGACTGACGGCGCAACATCTGTCTTCTGCGGGGATTGAACAAATCTACATTGCAAACCGCACGTATGAAAAGGCGGAAGACCTTGCCGAGGAGTTCGGTGGGGTTGCGATTTCCTGGGACAACCTGTCGGATGCGCTGGCGGAAGCGGATATCGTGATTTCCTCCACAGGGTCTAAGGGCTACGTTTTATCGGAAGCCGTTGTGAGTGAGGCGGTCAAACGGCGTCACCATAAGCCGTTCATGTTGATAGATATTGCGGTCCCGAGGGATATCGAGCCGTCGGTGAGCGGTTTGCGCAATGTGTACCTGTACGACATCGACGACCTGGAAGGGGTCGTTGCTGCCAACTTGGCAGAGCGGCAACGGCAGGCGGAGGTCGTCGAACGCATGATTGCGACCGCCCTGCAGGAGTACTCCGAGTGGCTGTCCGAACAGGAAGTGGTGCCGCTGATTGCCGCGGTCCGAGCGAAGGGCACCGCGATTCAATCGTCCGTGATGGAGAGCCTCAAGCGCAAGTTGCCCGACTTGACGGAACGCGAATTAGAGTTGATTCACAAGCACACCATGAGCATTGTCAATCAACTCCTGCGTGATCCCGTGCAAAACATGAAGGAATTGGCCATCGCGTCGGGGGGCACGGAACACGTGCGCGTATTTGCACAATTGTTCGGCCTCACTGATGAAGATTTGCGGAAACACAGCAAAGAGAGCTGGCTCTTCGCCGGCGCCCTGGAAAACGAGGGCGAGGCGAAGGGGTTCACGGATCTGGTCAAACAGTGGCGGAATCAGCTGCTGCGTGAACCGTCAGCACAGTCCAAAGTCACGCTGCACCCTGTCCTCCGCTAGGGGTTGTGGACATGCTGAGCAGTCGATTGGTCATTGACATTTCCGTGCTGTGCTACGCAGCCAGCCTTGTGCTGCTGTTTGTTGACGCGATTCAACCGCGCCGTGCTGTCAATCGGACGGCGCTTGTTTTATTGTTTCTTGTGTTTGTGGCAGAGACATTTGTCCTGCTCCATCGCTTGCAGACTTCCGGCGCGGTGCCCGTATATACCTCGTTTGACGTCATGTTGCTCTTGTCGTGGCTCATCCTGTTGGTCGCTGTGGTTGTGAACACGTTTTTTCGCATTGACTTGGTACTGTTTTTTGCCAACGCATTGGGGTTTGCCATCGTCGTGTTTGATGCGTTTGCCCATGTTGGACGGGTCGTGTATACAGCTCGGCAGGGAGACGTGCTCGTTTTGCACATCACTTGTGCCATCCTGAGCTACGCCGCGTTTTCGTTTGCGTTCGTCTTTTCTATCATGTACCTTGTGCAGGACAAGTTTTTGCGAGAGAAACGGTGGAACCGCATGTACCTGCGACTTCCGTCCCTGGAGCGATTGGATACCTATGCGTTCCGGTCCATCCTCGTGGGCTTTCCGTTTTTGCTCATCGCGATGATCCTCGGCGCGATTTGGGGCAAGCTTACGCTGGGACGGTTCCTTTTCATGGACCCCAAGCCATTGGCAACGACCTTACTGTGGATGATGTACGGCGTCTACCTGATTTTGCGATTGCGATCCGGTTGGGGCACCTCGAAGCTGATCTGGTACAACGTCATCTGCTTCACTGGCGTCATTGTGAACTTCGTTGTCATTGGCAGCTTCTCGCTGTTTCACCACACTCTATGACTGAAGTGCGGGAGGGTTTCCCATGCAGACATTGCGCGTGGCATCGCGAAGAAGTGCGCTCGCGATGACGCAAACTCAGTGGGTGGTTACACAACTGGAATCCCGTTATCCAGGTCTGCGCGTTGACATTGTGCCTGTGGTGACGAAGGGTGACAGGATATTGGACGTGAGCCTGTCCAAAGTCGGTGGAAAAGGCTTATTTGTCTCGGAAATTGAAGCCTGTCTCCTGTCCGGGGACGCGGATTTCGCGGTTCACAGTTTGAAAGACGTCCCCGCTGACCTGGCGGAAGGACTCGCCTTGACAGCGATTCCAGAGAGAGAAGATCCGCGGGATGCGCTCATTACGAAGACAGGGTGTAGCCTCGACGCGTTGCCGGACGGCGCTGTGATTGGCACTTCCAGCCTCCGTAGAGTCGCACAACTGCAAGCGTACCGACCGGATCTGCGGTTTGTCCCGATACGCGGCAACATCGACACTCGGCTCCGAAAGCTGGAGGAAGAGGAGTTAGACGCCATTGTACTCGCAGCTGCGGGGTTGCACCGAATGGGATGGACCGACAAGATTACGGAATACCTGCCGCCACATGTTTGCTTACCGGCGGTGGGCCAGGGCATTCTGGGGATTGAAAGTCGCAGCGCCGACCAGCGCGTCAATGACATCCTGAGCTCGCTACACAACGGAGCCACCGCCGCAGTCGCTCAAGCAGAGCGCACCTTGTTGCAGGCGTTGAACGGAGGCTGCCAAGTGCCGATTGCAGGCTATGCAGAGCGTGACGACAGCGGACAAGTTTGGCTGCGCGGATTGGTAGCCAGCCCTGACGGGCGCACGGTGCTCCGTGCGGAAGTGCGAGATCAAGCGCCCGACCGTGCGGGACTGGAGGTCGCAGAGAGACTTCGAGCGCAGGGTGCGGACCAGCTCCTTGAGGCGACGGCAGCCGTATCCACTGCTGAGTAGGGGATGGCGTGAATGGATGCTCACGTTGCGAAACAGGATGTAACGTTGTTGGTCACGCGGCCACATGGGCCGTCTGAACGCCTGTGCGCAGCGGCGCAGCGGTTTGGTATGCGCGTGGAATCCGTTCCATTGCTGGAGATCCAATACAGAGTCCAAGACGGGGACTTCAACTTGGTTGAACACCTTGGCGAGTTTGACCTAGTGGTGGCGACCTCCGCCAACGGGTTGCGCGGGTTGGAACGTGCCGCGGCCCAAGCCGGGTGCCGCCTCGCGGACGCCGCTCCCCCATGCGTCACGGTGGGCGCTGCCACCGCGAACGTCGCCACTCGTTTGGGATTACACGCGACCTACCCCGAAGGCGGAAAAACAGCCCAAGACCTGGCTGCGTGGATCTCCGCGCAGTATCCACCTGGGCTGAACATCGCGTGGCCGTGTGGTCTACTGGCGGATAGAACGTTCGCTCACATGTTGACGGCGCAAGGCTTCCGGGTCCGACCGTGGGTCTGTTACGAGACGGTCGTGAAAGACGTTCCACCGACGCGGTGGAGAGAGGTACTTGCAGGCGGTGGCGTTCATGTGTTGATGCTATATAGCCCTTCCGCTGTCCAGGCCTTGGCACGTCATCTGGACGTGGTGAGACATCTGGCTGCAGACATCCGGTACGCGGTGGTGGGGCCGACGACGGCACAGGCGCTGCGACATCAGGGACTGACCGCCTGGTGCGTGGCTTCCAAGCCGTCTGACGAGAGGTTTGTGGAATCGATTGCGCGGACACTGTGCATCGAAGCGGGTCATCTAGAGTGAGGCCCGAAACATAGAAACAGGGGTGTTGATGTATGAATTCCTTTGTGAGACACCGTACATTGCGGAGCTCAGAAGGACTCCGCTCATTAGTCCGTGAACACGCGTGGAGCGTCAAGGATTTAGTCTTGCCGCTGTTTGTCCAGGAAGGGCTGAAGGGCAAAGAAGAGATCTCTGCGATGCCGGGCATCTATCATTTTGGGCTCGATGAATTTCGCCGCGAGATTCATGAGATCTCGCAATTGGGTATTCCTGGAATACTGCTCTTTGGTATCCCTGGACACAAGGATGATCAGTGCACGAGCGCTTACGACGAAAACGGCATTGTCCAACAAGCGATTCGGGTTGCAAAACAGGAGAACCCAGATCTTGTCGTGATGACGGACGTCTGCCTGTGTCAATACAACCCCACGGGACACTGCGGCATTGTGCGGGACGGCAAAATTGTCAACGATGAGAGCTTGACCCTGATTGCAAAGACCGCGCTTTCGCACGCATTGGCCGGCGCTGACGTGGTCGCACCTTCAGACATGATGGACGGACGCATCGCTGCCATCCGTTCCGCTTTGGAAGAGCATCAATTGCACGACGTGGCCATTCTCTCCTACGCCGTCAAGTACGCGTCGGCGTTTTACGGGCCGTTCCGCGAGGCCGCGCACTCCGCACCTGCGTTCGGGGATAGGCGGACGTATCAAATGGACCCTGCCAACAGTCGGGAGGCGTTGCGGGAAGCGATGTCGGACGTCGAGGAAGGCGCGGACATGCTGATGGTGAAACCTGCCCTGTCGTACATGGACGTCACGCGGACCATCCGGGATTCGTTCGACTTGCCTGTTGCCACGTACAACGTGAGCGCAGAGTACAGTATGGTCAAGGCGGCCGCACAGCGCGGCTGGATTGACGAGCGCGCCATCGTGTCGGAAATGCTGGTTTCCTTCAAGCGGGCCGGAGCGGACTTTATTATCACATATCATGCGAAAGATGCGGCCGTTTGGTGGAAACAACAAGGGTAAGCATTCGGCTGGATGAGTGAATCACGGATGGACGAGGGGTGACAGCATGCGGAGTAAGTCTGAGGCAGCTTTTGAGTCGGCAAAGGCCGTGATGCCAGGTGGTGTAAACAGCCCTGTGCGGGCCTACCGCGCGGTGGGCGGGACACCATTTTTTGCCGACAAGGGTGAAGGACCGTATTTGTGGGACATCGACGGCAATCGTTACGTGGACTACCTGTTGTCGTGGGGCCCACTGATTTGGGGCCATGCGCATCCGGAGATTGTCAAGGCGGTCACGGAGGCGGCGGTCAAAGGTACCAGTTTTGGCGTGCCCACCGAATTAGAGACCCGCATGGCGCGGCTGGTGGTTGACATTGTGCCGTCAGTGGACGTGGTGCGCATGGTCAACAGTGGAACCGAGGCCACCATGAGTGCACTGCGCCTCGCTCGCGCCTTTACAAAGAGGCCCTGTATCGTAAAGTTCGAAGGGTGTTATCACGGGCACGCGGACAGCCTGTTGGTGAAAGCCGGTTCTGGCGTCGCCACGTTCGGTCTGCCGGACAGTCCCGGCGTGACTCCTCAGACAGCCGAAGGCACGTTGACCGTGCCCTACAACGACATTCCGGCGATTGAGGCGCTGTTCGAACAACGTGGGGAGCAGATTGCTGCCGTCATTGTGGAACCCGTGGCAGGCAACATGGGTTGCATTCGGCCAAAAGACGGTTTCCTTCAGAAACTGCGCGCATTGACCCAGGAGTACGGTGCGTTGCTCATCTTTGACGAAGTGATGACTGGATTCCGAGTGGCGCTCGGTGGTGCGCAAGCCCGTTTTGGCATTCAGCCCGATTTAACCACCATGGGCAAAGTGATTGGTGCGGGACTGCCTGTCGGAGCGTACGGAGGTCGCAGAGACATCATGGCGATGGTGGCGCCAGAGGGGCCGGTCTATCAGGCGGGTACGCTCTCTGGCAATCCACTCGCGATGGCGGCCGGCGTGGTTGCCCTGGAGATGCTGAAGAACGCTGCAGCGGGCGGACTGTACGACCGGATGCAGGATTACGGGCAAAAACTCGTAGAAACCTTCGTTGCCGAGGGAAAGCGGCGCGGTATTCCGGTTTCAGGTCACGCCATCGGCGGTATGTTCGGCTTGTTTTTCCGCGATGCTTCTCCGGAAAATTATGAGCAAGCCAGCCAGTGTGATAAAGAGCGGTATGCTCAATTTTTCCACGCGATGTTGAACAACGGCGTGTCGTTCGCGCCATCTCAGTTGGAGTCAGGGTTCTTGTCTGCCGTACACGGAGAAACGGAGTTGAATCTGACCCAAGAAGCGATGGTGAGCGCGTTTCGCCAGGTTGGATGACGGAATGAGAACGCGAATCGCCATCCCGCGGGTTGGCGACCATTAACATATCGTATGGACCTCACAAACAGCTCCGAAAGGGGCTGTTTGTGCGTGGACACCGGGCACTACGGTGGCATGGATGGGCACGACATAAAGGCTCGCCCGAGGGCATACAGTCATACAGTGAGAGGCTGAACATCGTCACGAACGTTTGTACGGAGCGGCCGGTGTTCTTGTCGCTCCGCCACATCGTGCGAGGAGGAGGGGAACGTATGAGCGAGCCGGATCGTGCCCCGTTGATTCAATTATCCGTAGATCAGGAAGTTTTTATCGACACGGTTCGCGATGGGGACGTGATTGAAGACGCCACCGTGGCGACCGAGGTGACGTCGTTTGACCGTGTGGATGACGCCTACGTCCTGGAAGGGGCCATTGTCTTTGCGGGCTATCTGGCGGGCGAAGGGGTGGAACGTGGGGCAGAGGCAGGGGAGTTTGACTCCCTGTCCATCGACTTCGACGGCGGTTCGATTGCAAAACACGTGCACCATCGCATGCCATTCGTACTTCGTGTCCCGGTCAACTCACAGCCGCGCGGGATTGTCAACGTGGCCAGTCGCCTTGCGGCATGGAATTTGGAGGTCATCAGCACGGGGTGGATCCGCGTCGTGGCCGACCTCAATATCGTGGGACTGAACGGAAGCCAAGGGTACCACTTCCAGTGTGGTGCGCAGGAAGCTGGGGATTTGTTTTTTGATCCGTCCTGGGACACGGATTTCGACACAGCCGCCACCCGGGGGGAATCGCCCACGCTTGGCAAGCCGCCAGCACTGGCGGATCCGACGGTATATGGGGATCCGTCTATGGCGTCGCACTCCCCGGGCACCAACGATGCCTTTGAAGACGTATCGGCAGATAGCGTGGAACGTGAATTGGAGTGGGCGAGAGGCGTAGAGCATTCCCAATTTGAAGCGGACTCTGGTGGACGACACGAGGATGCGGGCACGAGTGAGCTTCAGGGAAAAGTCGAAGCGCTAAGCGATGCACGTGGTGGCCACGAACCATTGGATGCGCATGACAGTGAATCATCCGTTCGTGAAAACAGCCGTGCTGAGTCAGAACTGGGGTCCCATGCTCCAGAAGAACGTCGGGGAGACGATATGAAATCTGAGTCTCACGCTGGAGAACATCAGCGGCACGAAACGGAATCGAGTGCTCGCCAGAAGCGGCAGCGCACAGCGGATTCACAACCTGCGTCGGACAAAGATGAGTTGCGGTCACTCGACCACGTCTTGGACGGTCAGTCGCTGACAGATCAGGCGGAGGACCACCAGACGGATGAATCGGCACCACCGTCGACTCCGGTGGTCGAATTTGAGTTTGAGCATCAAGTCAGTGCGGTTGAATTGTCTCAGTCTCAGGCCGGGCCGGAACTTCCGGCTGAGTCAACCGAGGACTTTGTCCCGTCCCGGAGTTTTAGCGATGATGAGTTTCACGCGACGGCTGGTTTTGTACCGACAGTGCGCGTGGGCAGCGACTTAGGGCCGAGCCAGTCAAGCGATGTCGACCTGGACAGCGATGACTTCGCGCGTTCAGAGCACACACCATCGGTCAAACAGGAGGATTGGGGAGACGAAACGACACATGTCGACAAAGACTTGTGGTCGTTTGTCGACTTCAATGGACCGGAAGCGGCGCACACGTTGCGGTTCGCCATTGTGATGGAAGAGGAAACACTGGAGCTGGTTGCTGAGCGACTCGGTTGTTCGAAAGCCGATTTGATGCGCGTCAACCGACTCACCGACGAGCCTGTGTATCCTGGGAGATCCCTGCTCATCCCTAGCACTGCGTCCACGTTGGTGCACTAGTCGCCATTCCCGACAGGCGGTGACAAGATGAGTCTAACCGATGTGTCAGACCTCGAACCGCTGTTGCAGCCATACGGCGTGCGTTCCACCCGGGTGTCTCCCTTGGCACCCGGGCGTTTCCGTGTGGACACGTCAACCCGGAGTTACGAAGGGCGCGTGGTTTCGGAGACGTCGGCCATATCGCGCATGTCCCTTGCGGATTACGCGGCGCACAGACAGTTCCGGCGTACGCAGCGGTTTTTGCTCACGTTATATCACGACCGATTCGTTCCAGCTGGGGAAGACCATGTGTTTTATCTGACAGATGCCTGGGTTGGACCGCCTCTGAATGTATCGTTCCGCGACGTGATGGACGGGATTGACAACCTGTGCCACCTGCATCGGGCGGTGGAGGGGTACAGAGCGTCCCTCCCCACGGACCTGTTTTCGTCAGAGGACCGGTCGGACCGGTGGCTCGAGGCGCTTCAGAAAGGGGCCCGTTGGCTCGGTGTAGAGAAAATGCTTGGGCGTGCGAAAGAAAACGAGCGACTGTCTGAATGGCTGACGAAGTGGGAGGACCTCGCTCAGGCTTCCATTCGTCATTTGGTCAGCGCGGGGTACAAGGAAGTGGCACGCGTATGGCGGGCCAGTCAGGAGATAGCCTGGAATCAGTACCGGCTGTCCAACCTGATTCGACTGCGAAATGGAAGGATGGCTACCTTGCAATCCGCAGATCCTGTAGCGGACACTCGACTCTATGACCTCGCTTCGTTTTGTCAAGACATCTGTGCTCGGGGTCACGCGGATGGGGTCATAGAGGCAGTGGAACAGTACGCCAAGCAGATGAAAATCACCCCAGAGGAGAAAGCAATCGTCTATGCTTTCACCGCGTTTCCACACCAGGCGTTTGCTGTGGTGCGCAGCTGCCCGTCCGTTGGGGATTCGTCACCGGAGCGTTGGGTGGTCAAGGCGCAACAGCAGTACAGCGTAGCGCGCACGTTGTTAAAGCAATTGGAACGAAGGGGGAGGATGACGTGAGTACTCCAGATCCCTTTGGTGCCATCGAAGCCTACGGGGCTGACCTCGAGGTGTTGGAGGAATACAACTGCGTTCCGATTCGAGCGCGCATTGTGCGCGACCTGCTGAAAGTGCAAACCGAAAGCGGGGCTCGAGTGTTGAAGAAAGGCGCCCACAAGGCCGTTCACTTGGACTGGTCGTTTCTTTGTGCAGAGTATGTGGCGAAGTCCGGATTTCCGAACGTGCCTCGGTTCATTCGAACTCGGTACGGAGATCCGTACGTGCTCCACTCGACTGGCACGTACTACATGACGGCGTGGCGGCCTGGGCGCGAATTGGACGTCCAGAAGACAAACGAGCTCTTCGATGGGATGCGGATTCTGGGTGAGTGGCACGAAGCTGCTTTTGGATGTCGACCGCAAGGCATTGAGGTGCCGCGGCGGACGTCATTTGTGACGCGCATGCGACGCGCGGCGGAAGTGTTGCAGCGATATCGCCAGATGGCGCAAAGCGCACAGGAAACAACTTCGTTTCAGCGGGTATTTGCCGCGAATGCACAGGACTTGTTTGAACGCTTGCTGGGGTCCCTCCAGCGCCTCGAGGATGCCGATTTCCCGACGGTCGACGGCGCGGCGCGCGAACAAGGGTGGGTGTGTCACGGGGATTACACCTGCCACAACGTAATCTTGGACGATAGCGCATACACCGTCTGGAACTACGATAAAGTGTACCCGGGTCTCCCGCTCATGGACACCGCTCTGTACTTGCACAGATACATGCCAGCTTACGACTGGGACCCGGCGGTGCTGGCCTCGGCACTGGAACGTTATCGGGAAGCGAGCCGTTACCCAGAGGACGGTCAAATCCTCGCTGCGCTGCTCACCGTGCCGCTGCGCTCGATGCAGGTGGTCTCGTGGTACTTCCAGCGCTCTAGGGACTGGGCGGAAGAGGAGTTTGTGCACGCGCTTGAGATGTCACTGAACATGGATGTGCAGCGCATGGTCGCTGTGCAGGAGGTATTTGAGGACTCGCGCGAAATCCCAGTTCAGTTGCTTCCGGGGCCAGTCGCCTGGCAGGCAGACCCCATCCTGGTGCAAGATAGACAGGTCCCATCGAAGGTCAGCTTAGCGGACGAAGCGCCGGCCGGGGACTTCCGTTCCGGAGTGGAGGCCCGAACGCGGCCAAAAAGACCGCTACCAGGCCGCGCAAACAACGCGCGGGCGAAACGTCGAACGCCAAGCCGCGTTGCCAGTCATCGCCCCAAGCTATGGGGAGACGCCACACCGGCCGATGAGCGGGAATAACGGGGAAGGACACTCCACGGAGTGTCCTTCCTTCGCAATGTCGTGGGTATGCGCTACGGTGCCCCGAGAAACATGGCTACGAATACGATGAACAGGAGCAGCAAAACGAACAAGTCAATGGCACTTGGCCACAAAATGGCGCGCAAAAACAATAGAAAGATGGCCACCGCCAAGATCACTTTGACAAACCGTGCAAGTGCGTAGAAGAACCCCACGTGTCCTCGTCCCCCTCTGTGGAGCACAGACTATGGTATGTATATGCAAGCTTGTGACACGGGTCAACCTTTCGTCGCAGACGATGCAGTCGGAGTTCATGACAAAGCGGGCGCGTCTCTGATAAGATGAGACGAGAAAAAGACCGCGTTTTGCGGATGGTGCATTCCTGTGCAAGTCGCGGAACATATGCGTGGAGGTTCTGATGAGCGAATACACTACAGACAAAGGCATCTGGAACGGATGGTACTGGAGGCTCATTGGTCTTTCCGTCATGAGCATCGCCATTGTGCAGCTGTTATTGAAGTACGTCATTCACTACTCATTATTTGTCAGCCTGCCGATGGCCGTCCTCGTCATTTCTTATATCGTGGTGCCTAGGGCCAAGGAGAGAACGTTGGCAAACGCGCTGCTCGGTGTTTTTTCCATGTTTGTCGTCAGCGCTGCGCTGGCCCTGATTTTTGAGCCGGCGGTGGTTCAACAAGCCGCAAAGCAACACATCGTCCGGCAGTTCCTCCTCGAGTATTTGGCATTGCCCCTGTTGCTTGGCATTACGCTCGCGTACGGGTATCTGCGCCTGTCGCAGTGGTCGGATAAGAAGCGAGCGGAGCTGGAAGAGAAACGCCGAGCGCAAATGGTTGCGGACAAGCCCGTACCGCCCCGACGCATACACCGCAAGAAAAAGCGGAAGAAACGTTGAAACGGTTTCACTTCGCGCGACGCCGCTTGACACACCAAAGCGTATGTTTGTATCATGTTACGTACATTCAACTTTACGTTTTGGGCGAGGAAGAGAAGGAGTAGAGTGCATCCACTCTGTACAGAGAGAACGGTCATTGGCTGCGAGCCGTTCCAGAGTATCACTCGAAGGTCGTCTCGGAGCTGTCGTTCGACCGGGTCATTCCGTTATCAATGGTCAAGTGTTGCACGGATGTTTCGCAGATCCCGTGCAAAAGTCAGGTGGTACCGCGGAAATCAACCTTTCCGTCCTGAAGGACGGAAAGGTTTTTATTTTGACCCCGATGTGAGGAGGAATCGTTCCCGTGAGTGAGAATGGGACAAAATCTTTGCCAACCGTGTATGATCCGGCGTCTGTAGAACAGCGGATTTACGCGTTCTGGGAACAGTCCGGCTATTTCAAGGCCGGCCATCATCCCGAAAGGCCGGGGTTCTCCATTGTCATGCCACCGCCGAATGTCACTGGATTTTTGCACCTCGGCCACGCCTGGGATAACACACTCCAGGACGCCATCATCCGCTACAAGCGTCTCGCAGGTCACGATGCGCTGTTCCTGCCCGGAACGGACCATGCAGGGATTGCGACGCAAGCGCGGGTGGAGAAGGCGTTGATGGAGGAGGAAGGCGTCTCGCGCCACGAACTGGGGCGTGAAAAGTTCCTCGAACGCGTGTGGGACTGGAAGCGCAAGTACGCACACGAGATCACGAATCAAATCCGCGCCTTGGGCTCTTCCTGTGACTGGTCGCGCGAGCGATTCACCATGGACGAAGGCTTGTCCAGAGCGGTCCGAAAAGTATTTGTGGACCTCTACAACAAAGGGTTGATTTACCGGGGGAACCGTATCATCAACTGGTGTCCTCGGTGTGCCACCGCACTATCGGACATTGAAGTGGAGCACGTGGACGTCGAAGCGAAGCTCTACCACGTCAGCTATCCACTCGTCGACGGCAGTGGTTCGGTCACAGTGGCGACCACGCGCCCCGAGACGATGTTTGCGGACGTGGCGGTTGCCGTTCACCCAGAGGATGAGCGGTACAAGGATATGGTCGGAAAACGGCTGCGACTGCCGCTTACCGACAAAGAAATTCCTGTGATTGCTGACGAATACGTGGACCAAGAATTTGGCACCGGTTGCGTCAAGATTACACCCGCGCACGATCCCAACGACTTCGAAGTCGGTCTGCGCCACCACCTCGAGATGCCGCAATGCATTGACGCGGATGGCCGCTTGAACGCCATGGCAGGCCTGTTCCAGGGCATGTCCCGTGAAGAAGGTCGCGCTGCGGTGGTGAAGGCGCTCGAAGAACAAGGGTTCCTCAAAGATGCCGAGACGCTCAACCACGCGGTGGGACACTGCAGCCGATGTGACACGGTGGTCGAGCCGTTCCTGTCGGATCAGTGGTTTGTCCGTATGGAGCCGTTGGCGAAACCGGCATTGGACGCCGTGTCCAGAAAGGAACTTCGGTTTGTGCCGGAACGCTTCGAAAAGGTGTTCCTGCACTGGCTCGAAAACGTCCGCGACTGGTGTATATCCAGACAGCTGTGGTGGGGCCACCGAATCCCAGCGTGGTACTGTGACGAATGTCAAGGCATTACGGTTTCGATGCAAGACCCGACGGAGTGTCAGCACTGTCATTCCGCGCAGATTCACCAGGACGAGGACGTGTTGGACACGTGGTTTTCATCTGGACTGTGGCCGTTTTCGACCATGGGGTGGCCGGATGAGACGCCCGACATGGCTCGGTTCTACCCGACCAACGCCCTCGTGACCGGCTACGACATTCTGTTCTTCTGGGTTGCGCGCATGGTGTTCACTGGTCTTGAGTTTACTGGCAAAATGCCGTTCCACGAGGTCGTAGTGCACGGATTAATTCGCGCATCCGACGGTCGAAAAATGTCGAAAAGCCTCGGTAACGGTGTGGATCCGCGTGAAGTCATTGAAAAGTACGGCGCGGATGCGCTTCGCTTCACGCTGGCGACGGGGACTTCGCCCGGGAACGACCAACGGTTTTACTGGGAGAAAGTGGAGTCTTCGCGCAATTTTATCAACAAGATTTGGAATGCGTCGCGGTTTGTGCTGATGAACTTGCCAGACGGTGTAGACTTGCCTCCGCTCGACGCGGACAATCTCGATGTATCGGATCGGTGGATCTTGCATCGGTTGAACGAAACGATTGAAGTCGCCACCAACCACCTTGAGCGGTACGACTTTGGTGAAGCGGGTCGGGTACTGTACGACTTTGCGTGGGATGACTTCTGCGACTGGTACATCGAGTTTTCGAAGCTTGCGCTGTACGGTGACGACGAGGTTCGCAAGGCGCAAACGCGTGCGGTCCTTGTGCACGTTTTGGATTCCTTGCTGCGCTTGCTGCATCCGTTTATCCCGTTTGTCACAGAGGAAATCTGGCAGTCGTTGCCGATTCCCGGCGAGGCGCTGATTGTGGCAGAGTGGCCGAAAGTCAATCCACAGTGGCACGCACCCCACGCTGTGCGTCAGGCGAACGTATTGATGGAGACCATTCGCGCCGTGCGCAACATTCGTTCAGAACTCAACGTGGCACCGAGCAAACCCGTCGCGATGTTTGTGCGGGTGGCGGACGAGGATACAGCGGCGTTGTTCAATCAGACCAAGCATTACCTCACACGGTTTTGTCATTTACAGTCGCTGACCATTGGACAAGCGGTGGACGTTCCCAAACAGGCGATGTCTGCGGTTGTGACCAACGCCGAAGTATTCTTGCCGCTGGCCGACTTGGTCGATATTCGAGTCGAGCTGGAGCGGCTTGAAAAAGAAGTCGCTCGGTTGCAGTCGGAAGTGGATCGCGTGGAGAAAAAGTTAGGGAATCCGCAATTCGTTCAGAAAGCCCCCGCGGATGTGGTGGAGGCAGAGCGAGCCAAGGCGGTAGATTACAAAGCCAAACTTGCGGCTGTTCAAGAGCGAATTTCCGCACTGCGCGGGTAGGCTTACGTCCGAACATGCACTGCGGCAGATTCCTAGAGTGACCGCGGCGCAGTGAGGAGAATACATTATGTCGGTAGATAAGTACAGGATGATTGACTGGATGCAGTCGTTGAAGCGCTTTGGGATGCACCCAGGACTAGGGCGCACGCAGGCAGTGCTTTCCGCTCTGGGGCATCCCGAGCAAGGGTTGCGGTTCCTGCACGTGGCGGGTACAAACGGAAAAGGATCTGTGTGCGCGTTTCTGACGGCGCTGTTGTCCGTTCACCACAGGGTTGGCACATTTACTTCTCCGGCATTTGACGGATATCGAGGAAGGTTCGTGGTGAACGGGCGACAGATGAGCGAGAGCGAATTCGTGGCCTTGGCGAGTCAGGTGCGCGATGTATGTGAACAGGTCACTCCGGAAGATCCGCTGACTGAATTTGAAGTTTTGACCGTAATGGCGATACTTTACTTCAAACACGCGCACGTGGATGTGGTCGTGTGGGAAACGGGACTGGGCGGCCGATACGACTCGACCAACGTCGTGACTCCCTTGGTGACCGGTATCACCAACGTGAGTCTGGATCATATGGATGTCCTAGGCGACACCGTGCGCCAAATCGCGTATGATAAGGCAGGAATTATCAAGGCAGGGGTGCCCCTCGTGACAGGGGCGCGCGGAGAAGCGCTTGTAGTCATCAGAGATGTTGCCGCGGATGTGGGCGCTCCGGTGCACGTTCGCGGCAGAGACTTTGTGGAGATCCCAGTGAACCCCACACAGTCTCTCATGCATTACCGCGGTCTGTATCGAGACGTATGGGCAGTTCCCCTTGGCCTTTACGGTGTACACCAGATGGAGAATGCGGCGGTCGCGCTGGCCATGTACGAGGTGGCTTGCGAGCTAGGTGGATATCAGACGCTGTCGGATACAGCCATCCGCCAAGTGATGGCCGCAGTTCGCTGGCCAGGCCGCTTTGAGACATTTGAACATAATGGCAAAGTTGTGATTTTAGACGGAGCGCACAATGCCGAAGGCGTACAACGCATGGTACAATCATTGAGGCAGTTTTCGACAGCGCATGGAATTCCGCCCACAGACTGGACCATGGTGATAGGGATTCTCAATGACAAAGCCGCAGACGCCATGTTGCGCTCGGCGTTGCCTTATGCTCGCAAGGTGATTGTCACGGCACCAACCGTATCCAGGGCCAGAAATCCAGAGTCGCTCGCGGAACTGATTCGAAGCGAGCGCCGTGATGTGGAACTGGACGTTATCGGTTCGGTGGAAGATGCGATTCGCATCGCGTTGGCGGAAAAGTACCCTGTGTGTTGTTGGGGATCATTGTATACCGTGCACGAGGCGAGGAAGGCTATGAAACAATCGGAAGAATTTACGATGTGAGGACGGTGAGGCGCGTGAATCGCTCCCAGCACGTGCATTTCGTAGGAATCGGTGGATACGGTATGAGCGCCATCGCTCGGGTCATGTTAGACATGGGGTATCAGGTATCTGGATCTGACGTATCGTCACAGGAGTTGACGAAACGATTGACAGAACGCGGCGCCAAAGTCTATCAGGGACACGCAGCCAAGCAGGTGGAAGGCGCGGATATTGTGGTCTACAGTACCGCACTTGCACAGGACAACGTGGAACTTCAGGAGGCAAGGGCGCGTAACATTCCAGTGATTCACCGCTCAGAAATGCTGGCGCGGTTGATGGCGGACAGGGTTGGCGTCGCCGTGACGGGGGCACACGGAAAGACGACGACGACTTCGATGATTGCTTATGCCATGGAGCGCTGTGGCTTGGATCCCACGTTCGTCATCGGCGGCGTGGTGAGCAACATCGGTGACAATGCGAAAGCTGGCTCTGGTCGCTACGTGGTGGCAGAAGCGGACGAGAGCGATGGCTCGTTTCTACACTACCGCCCGCAAATTGCGGTGATTACCAATATTGAGGCGGATCACCTGGAACATTATGATGGTGATTTCGAAAACTTAAAGAGAGCGTATGCCCAGTTTATGAGCCAGGTTCCCGAAGATGGGCTGTGTGTCATTTCCGGCGCGGATGAACATTTGCGCAACATTCGTTCCTCCGCCGTGTGCCGCATACAGACGTACAACATTGACGGGGAAGCCGACTATGTCGCAAAAAATGTTCGGTTGATTGACCGGGGCAGCCAATCCGACGTGTATTTCCGGGGGCAGTACCTCGGCGAATTGCGCTTGTCGCTGCCTGGGCGTCACAACGTGATGAACGCCCTGGCAGCGGTCGCCGTCTTGCGGGAGGCGGGCGTCGAGTTTTCTGCGATTGCGAGCGCACTGGAGGAATTCCACGGGGCGAAGCGGCGCTTCCAAGTGATTGCCGAGGCCGGCGGCGTCCTTGTTATCGACGACTATGCGCACCATCCTACGGAAATTAGCGCGACGATTGAGGCGGCCAAAGCCACGGGGCGCCGCATTGTCGCTGTGTTTCAGCCGCAGCGGTACACAAGAACTTTCTTCCTCTTTGACGCATTCGCCAAGGCGTTTGCCGGTGCAGATGAGGTTATCATTGCAGACATATACTCTCCAGCCGGGGAGAAGCAAATCGAAGGCGTCTCTGCCGAACGATTGGTGGAACAGATTCAGATCCAGAGTAATCCAAACGTACGGTTCCTCCGCACGAAAGACGACGTTTTTGAATATCTGGTAAACCATGTGAAACCCGGGGATCTCGTGTTGACCATGGGGGCCGGAGATATCTGGCAAGTCGCGTATCGACTCGGTGATGCTTTGGAAGGCCGGGCCGAAACGGCGTATGTGTAAGCCGGCAGCGATGGTCTGACGCCGAGATGGAACAAGCGTTTCGTCATGGAAGTTGGACACTGTGCAGTTGTAAGAACGTGAAAAAGGGGCACCCCGAGATGGAGGGGTGCCCCTTCTGTATGTGATGAACAGGGAAGCTGGAGGTTACCGCCAATACTTCGACCGTCGGCGCACTTGCGTGGCCTTCGTGAACCAGTAGTAGGCCAATGCCAGTAAGGCGACAACCAGGGCAATCTTCAGAACGAGTGTCAAGAAGACCATCAGCACCACGAACATCACGACGCCAAGTCCAAACAGGATGATGGAACGGGTCAAATTCTGCACGGTGACTACCCCCTGTTCTCAAGTGCGAATCACGGGTACGCATGACAATGGTTCTATCTGTGTGGACTTGTCCACTGTCCAACAGTATAACATAATCTGTCACTCGCACATACGTGAATTCGCCAGAAAGATTGTAAAATTAACCCACTTCGACAAGGAATTTGATGATCCAAGTCGAATTTCTGCGCGTGGTGTAGTCCTAGCGACCAAAGGAGGTCTGTGATGACGACCGTACAGGACTTTTGGTTTGTGTTCATCGCGACGCTCGGCGCTTTGTTGGGCTCCTTCTTGAACGTCGTGGGCTATCGACTGCCTCGCGGTGAATCCATTGTATCTCCAGGGTCACATTGTACCCACTGCGGGCGCTCGTTGCGGAGTCACGAACTCATTCCCATGTTGTCATGGCTCGTCCTTCGGGGAAAATGTCGCAGTTGTGGACAATCCATCTCTGTGCGGTATCCGTTGCTGGAAGCCGCGACAGCCTGTCTGTTTGCTGCCACGTTTCTGGCATTTCCTGAATGGCCTGTGCGGGTCGGATGGATGGTGTTGTGGCTGGTGGTGATGGCGGCCGTGTCCACCGACTTGTACGCCATGATGGTGCCAAACGCCTTGTCCTTACCTGGGGCCGTTGTCATGTTTGTCGTTTCGGTGTGTACCGGATTGCAGCATTGGATGGGCGCCGTGGTGGGGTTGGCCGTGTGTTTCACGCTGCTCCTCGCGATTCACCTGCTGTCTGGAGGGAACATGGGACTTGGTGATGCCAAGTTGTACCTCTCGATTGGTGCTGCGCTAGGGGCGGTGCAAGGCATAGAATCGCTTGTTTTTGCGTCTTTTTACGGCACCGTGATAGGGCTGGTGCTGCGGGCTGTAGGCTGGCTGGAACGACGACAGTACGTTCCGTTTGTCCCATTTATCGCGATGGGTGTCGTAACGGCCGTGTTTTGGGGGCACGCGCTGAGCGGCTGGTATTTTCACGAGGTCCTGCGGCGCACCGATGTGGGATGAGGAGGCGTGGTGAATGGACATCCTGTCACTCCTGACCAGGGCACATGCCATGCAGGCGTCTGATCTGCACATCTCCGCGAATGCGCCACCGATGTTTCGCGTGTGCGGAGAACTCAGGGCAGACGGGGAGGTGCTCCAGTCCGCGGAGACCGAGGCCATGGGTCGACAACTGATGACCGATGAACAATGGCAGCGATTTACCGTCGTCGGTGAACTCGATTTTTCGTACCGCATTCCTGGAACGTCGCGCTACCGGATCAACGTCTATCGCCAACGCGGATGCGTGAGCTTGGCCGCACGGGTAATCCCGGACTCCATTCCGGACGTGCGTGGACTTGGGCTGCCTGACACTGTCCTGCAATTCACGGAGCGTCCACACGGTCTTGTACTCGTCACTGGTCCGACGGGCAGTGGAAAGTCAACGACACTGGCTGCTCTCATTCACCATATGAACCAGACGGTCCGCCGCCACATCATTACGTTAGAAGACCCCATCGAGTACGTGCATCGACACCAACTTTGCATGATTGATCAACGCGAGATTGGGCTGGACACACAAGGGTTTGCCCGTGCGCTGCGCGCGGCCCTACGCCAGGATCCGGATGTCATTCTGGTGGGAGAGATGCGAGATCTTGAAACCATTCGCACGGCCATCACAGCGGCGGAAACGGGACATTTGGTGTTCGCGTCATTACACACGAGTAACGCTGTGCAAACCGTCGAGCGCATCGTAGATGTGTTTCCGTCAGCCCAGCAATCGCAAATGCGGATTCAGTTGGCGAGCGTGCTGCAAGGGATTGTAGCGCAACGTTTGTACAAGACCATCGACGGCACAGGTCGCGTTGCGGCGGTTGAGGTGTTGGTCAACACACCAGCTGTGGCAAATCTGATTCGATCCGACAAGGTACATCAAATCCGCTCCGTCATGCAAACCAGTAAGGCGTTCGGGATGCAGACGATGGATGTGCATTTACGTGAGTTGGTTGCATTGCGAAAGGTTGCGCCGCAAGCTGTGGCAAATGAAAAACCGTGAGCCATCAGGAATTGTTTTGCCTTGGCAACATAGACTGAACTATCACGCCGCCACTAGACAAATATCGACGATATTAGTCATTGCATCCCAGTCTGCAAATCTATATACTGAACGTGAACTAACGACCCTTGGAAGCTCCTTGGTCTCTCAGATTTTTGAAGAGAGGTGATGGAGTGCGTATTCCTAAGTCGAAAGTACTGTACGTGTCTGCCGCCACGGTAGCGCTGCTCAGCGGCTCATCCGTCGCAGCGTCTACGGCGTATAAGACCGTTACAGTCCAAGACAACGGACAACGCAAGGTGATTCGCGGTTTTGCAACAGGAAACCTGGGTAAGTTCTTGGCGGGACACCAAATTCAGTGCGCTAACAATGATAGGGTGTCTCCGAGTTTAGCGGCCCCGGTTATTGACGGCATGAACGTCGTCATCACCCATCCGGTGACCGTCACGCTGGTCGATGGCAACTACACAACGCAAGTAGACACGTTTGCCAAGACTGTCGGAGATCTGCTGGATGAACAAGGTGTGCAGCTCCACGACGGCGATACGGTGAACTTGTCTCCAGACGCAGCACTAGTCAATGGACTGACTGTACAAGTAACAAGAACCAATAAACAGATTTCCGTGAAGACGCAAGAAATACCGTTTCAGACCATACGCCAGCGGACCGCTAATCTGTATGTGGGTGAACAACGTGTGCTGACGCATGGTGTGAAAGGGTCCATGCAGATACAGACAACAAGCGTCTTCGTCAACGGCCGTAAAGTTGGCCAACGCGTTGACAAAAAGGTGGTACAACCGGCGGTCAACGAAGTGATTCAAATCGGCACGCGCCCAAGACCGCAGCAGCTTTCCGCGCGCGGTGGGGGATCGTTGCTTGCATCGAAAAAATGGACGGTTGTCGCTACCGCGTACACGGCTGGCGGCCGCACAGCGACGGGGGTGCCTGCTCAGCCTGGAGTGATTGCGGTAGATCCAAACGTAATCCCGCTGGGTTCCAAGCTTTACATTCCTGGCGTTGGAATCGTTCGAGCGGCGGACACTGGAGGCGCCATCGTCGGGAACCGCATCGATATCTGCGTGAGCAATGAGTCTGCGGCAGAATCTTGGGGCGTTCGGACAGTGACCGTGTACGAAATTCAGTGAGGATCTAGGGGCAGCAAGGGTTGCAGTGTACACATTCAGTAAACAGGAGTCGTGCGCAAGATGGCACGGCTTCTTTTTTTTTTTTTTTTTTACGCGAATCTTTCATGTTGATCATAGTTTGCGACGTGGGTTCATAGAGTGAAGTAACAAACGATGACGACAGGGTGGAAGGAGAAGGTCGTGGATGAATCGGATGGACACAGATAGCACAGCTCGACAGTTCCCCGTCGCGCAACCCACCTTGACAGTAAAAATGGGGGACAAGCAGTGGGTTGTGGGCGCTCATCCCGCTTCCAATGAGTTGGCTTCTCCTCTGGAACACGTCGAGCAACCGACGACGTCCGTGCAGGCGGACAAGTCAGAGACTTCATCACCGCAGCGAAAGGGACAGTGGCGTGAGCAACTGGGCGCGAAGGTGGCCCAATCCGTGGAAGATTTGCTAGAGCCGGTAGCTCCCACCGAACAGACGGTGAAAACAGGGCGACCTACGCGCCGAAAATCTTCAGGATGGTTTATTCCTGCCACACAGCGCACAAGATGGAAGGACACATTTCAATTCGGATGCATTCTAGGACTTCTACTAGGGTGCTTAAGTATGGTATTGTTTCACCAGATGGCCCCGGACATGGGCTCTGCCGAAGTGGCTCTGGGGTCGTCCAATACCACGCAGGTTCTGAACGCCTCGAGCAATTCCTACGTTGTACCGGCAGTGAAAGTGCAAATTCTACAGTCGGTAGCGTACAGCAGTCGGCGGGCTGCGGATGGTGAAGCTGTGGCGTTGCGTCGCCATGGCGTTGAGGCTGTCGTACAGGGCAGCGGATCGAATTACGTGTTGTGGACGGGTGTGGCTCTGCGTGCCGGTCACTTACAGGACGAAGTGGCGGAGTTAAAACGGTACGGGGTGTCGGTGTCTCCAGTGACTTTGACCCTCAGTGCTCAGCAGCGGTCGGCGTTGGCGGGCTCCAATCCAGCGTCTCTCAGCCAAGTGTCGCACTGGTTGTCTTCCGCGGCGAGCGCGTTGGCATCCCTCACGGCTGTAGAAGCGGACGGCGGCGTCCCGCAGGATGCGTCGACCGCTTACCAAACTGCGAAGTCTTTGCAACCCAGTCAGGACATCCTGGCGGAAACGGGGCAAGGAGAGCTGCTGCATGCATTTTCGCAGACACTGGACAGCGCGTTCAGCGCGTTGGTTAAACACCAAAATGCATCGGCACGTGGTTTCACGCTACAAGCCTATCAACTCCTCTCAGAACTGCATTCGTGACGTTGCCAAAAGGCTCCTGGGAATCACATAATGTGCCAGAGCTTTGGGGTAAGCTAGACATAATTCCACTGTGTTCACCATTTGTCGACATATTTCGGCAGGACTCAACAACCTGTTGTCGAATTCGTCTGGGATACTTGTGTTCAAAAGGAGTATCCTTATGCGCGGAACGGTATGGCGCACAGCGGGTTTTGTGTTTGCAGGTGCTGTCATTGGAACGCTGGCAGGTCAATTGTTGGCGCATCAGTTTCCTGAATTGGGCCATTCGACATCTGTCCGCTGGCATCCCAGTGCGGATCTCGGCGTGATAGTGTATTCTCTCGACGTGACCCTACGCGTCAATTGGTTATCGCTTGTCGGCGCGGTGACGGGATATTTTGTACAGAGCCGTTGGAAGTAGTCGTAGACGTGCACGAAGGGCACACTTCCTGTTCGATGGGATTTGTGCCGATGGCGTTTCCTCCTTATCGTAGAGGTACGTGCCCACGGCGTGGCGCCGTCCCTGCGAAGAGGAGGAATCGCGTGCATGGAGTGTTCACAGACTGTGACCAATGGAAACAGACAGGCTCCGCGTGAGAGGTTGTTGACATGCGGGGCGCAAGCGCTGCGCGACGACGAATTGCTGGCTATCATCCTGCAGTCTGGAAATCGCCACGTGTCTGTCTTGGAACTGGCAAACCGTGTACTGGCTCGCGCCAACGGGTTGTATGGTTTGTTGGACATTACGGTGGAAGAGTTGGTGGACGTCACTGGAATCGGACTTGCCAAGGCTTTACAGATTGCTGCGGCTATCGAGTTGGGGCGTAGAATCATTCGCAAACCGACGGAGCACCGTGTGCAGATTCGCTGTGCGGACGACGCTGCTGAGTACGTCATGGATCGCCTTCGTTTTTTGAAGAAGGAACACTTCGTCATTCTTCACCTGGACACGAAACATTGCGTGATGGGAGAGGAAACGGTGTCCATCGGCAGCCTCGATGCGTCGATTGTACATCCGCGCGAAATCTTCAAATCCGCCGTAAAAAAGAGTGCCTCCGCCATTTTGTGCGTGCATAATCATCCAAGCGGAGACCCGACGCCAAGCCCGGAAGATGTCGCCGTAACTCGGCGCCTGATGGAAGCCGGTAAGTTGCTTGGCATCGACGTGCTGGATCACATCGTGGTCGGTGACGGGTTCTTTGTGAGTCTGAAAGCGCAGGGTCTCTGCTTGTAGCGATAAGGTGTTTTGGCATTGGTGGGGGAATCGGTACTTGATTTGAGAGGAGACGTCGTATGTTTACCGCGAGAGATATGGGAGTGGACTTGGGTACAGCAAATACCCTGGTATATGTTAAAGGAAAGGGGATAGTGGTGCGGGAGCCCTCGGTCGTGGCCATCCGGACGGATACAGGCGCTATCGAGGCGGTTGGCGAACAGGCCAAACAGATGATTGGCCGCACCCCGGGCAACATTGTCGCGGTGCGCCCGATGAAAGACGGGGTCATCGCGGATTTCCAGACCACAGCAACCATGTTGCGGTACTTCATCCGCCAGGCGATGAAGACAAAATCCTCGTGGTCCGGAAAGCCCCGGGTGATGATCAGCGTTCCGTCAGGCATCACAGCCGTCGAAAAACGCGCCGTTGAAGACGCGGCGGTCGAAGCGGGAGCAAAACACGCGCAGACCATCGAGGAACCGATGGCAGCGGCGATTGGGGCAGGATTGCCCGTGGGTGAGCCTACCGGCAGCATGGTGGTGGACATAGGTGGTGGTACCACGGAGGTCGCCATCATTTCCCTGGGTGGCATTGTCACAAGTCGCTCCATCCGCGTCGCTGGCGACGAAATCGACGAGGCCATTATTCAATACATCAAAAAGGCGTACAACCTGATGATTGGTGAACGTACCGCGGAGGAAATCAAGACGACCATCGGTACGGCGATGCCAACGACAGAAAACGAATCGATGGACATTCGCGGTCGTGACTTGGTGACCGGGTTACCGAAGACGTTCACCGTCTCCGCAACGGAAATCAGCGAAGCGTTGTCGGATACTGTGGGCGCGATTGTCGACGCGGTCAAAGTCACGCTCGAAAAATCTCCGCCGGAACTGGCAGCCGACATTATGGACCGGGGAATTGTTCTGACAGGCGGTGGAGCGCTCCTGCGAAACCTGGATCGTCTACTCAGCAACGAGACGGGCATGCCTGTGATTGTCGCCGAAAACCCATTGGACTGTGTGGCTGTTGGTACAGGTAAAGCGCTGGACAATTACGATGTATACCGACGTCGACACGCGGCAGCCCGCAAGGCGCAAAGCCGCGCGTAACGCGCAACCGCAAGGCCTGTGGGGATGCGGACGTTGCGCGAGTAAAGGAGATCTCACGGGCGGGGACCAGTACTTTGCGCCCCGACCGGAAAGGGAAGTGGGATGCGGGTGTCCCGACTCATTACGAATCGGCGCTTGTTTATACTGTTGGCAAGTTTCATCTTGCTGATTGTGATTGCCGGGTTGACGTTGCGCGGTCGCGAGCGGCAAGCGACGTGGCCCGAACAGATTGTAATGGATGTACAAAACACGGTCGGTGGATGGATCTATCGCCCTGTCAGCCAGTTGACAGCGTTTCTGGGCGGGATCCACAGTTTGCACGAGATGTACGTCGAGAACTCAAAGCTGAAAGCAGAAATGCAAGATTACAGTGCTCTGAAGGCACAATTGGCAGATGCTTTGGCACAGAACGAGCGGTACAGTCAAATGCTCGGCTTTAAGCAACAACATTCGTCGATGCAGCTCGTTCCTGCACACGTCATTGCTCGCAATCCATCGGAGTGGAGCAACGAGTTGACCATCGATGCGGGTACCAAAGACGGCGTGCATGCCGATATGGCGGTCATCGCTGCGGATGGCAGTCTGGTCGGACGTGTTTCAGAAGCAGCTACCTTTAGTGCAAAAGTGGTTCTCATCACCGACACCCGAGTGGGTGACGGTGTTTCAGCGCGCGTTCAGAACGGCACGAGCCAACCTCCGTTCGGAATGGTCACGGGCTCCAGCACGGAAAACGGAAAACTGGAGATGTCCTTCCTGTCGCCCGTGGAACAGGTCAAAGTAGGACAAACGGTGGTCACCTCCGGTCTGAGCGACATCTTCCCACCACAGCTTGTCATTGGTACGGTGGAAAAGGTAGAACCAGGTCTGCAGGGGTTGACCCAGTCGGCAGTGATTCAGCCTGCGGCTAACCTTGAGTATTTGCAGGAAGTCTTCGTTGTTCAAAAATCGGGTGCAGGTTCATGAAAAATGCCATTTCGTTTTTCCTGATGTGGCTAGGGCTGATTATTCAGTCCACGTTTTTTCAGGTTCCTCCCATCAACGTCTTGCAACCCAATCTGGTTTTGGTTGTACTCGTCATGGTGGCGTTGACGCGGGGCGCGAAGGCGGCGTTGATTCTGGGCGTAGCGATTGGGTTTATCCAGGACGTAGACTATGGATCGTTTCTGGGACTCAATGCGTTTACGTACGGTGTCATTGGATACTTTGCGGCCGCTTCATTTGCGCAATTTCTGCACAAAAACGTGGCATTGACGCTGCTGGTCACTGTGGTCTGTACGTTCGCACAGGATTGGATTACATATGGCATGACGCGGCTGTTTGAGATCACCGCATACTCTTGGCACGCCGTGTTATCCTTTACCTTGGAACAGATGGTGATAAATGGGATTTCACTGTTGCTGCTGTATCCGCTGCTCTTGCGGTGGCTGATGGACAAAGCGCGAAATCGATATAGTCACTCTGAATCCGATCCGGTCTAACATCGCGCCAAATCCAAACCCTCGGCATCGAGGGTTCTTTCACTTTGGGGCAGGAAATGTGCCGACGAATAGCGAATAGTGATTGCCGGGTTATTGGTGTTGAAATCAGGAGGGAACCTTGTTGTCCGTCAATGCGAATACATCTGGGAAGCCCGAAGGAAGGCCGCCGGTGTCGGTAAAAGGCGTCAACGACGGACTCCTGTTTCTCTTGGATGAAGAGTGTGAGCACGAGGTGCTGACAGCCTATCTGCGGGAGTTGCTTTTCGAAAACCCGTCACAGCTCCTGTCGGGGCCCGACGTAAAGGTTTCCGTTGACTACGGAAACCGCAATCTGACGGCTCAAGAGAATCTGGAATTGCTGCAGTTGTTCTTGCAAAAGGACAACTTTTGTATGCGAGAATGGAGCTCGAACACAGTGGCCCGGCGGGCGTTGTTTGCCAATCGTAATCGCCCGGAACGGCAGAACATCCATAAGGGGACCATTCGCGCGGGCCAGCAAGTGTATTACGATGGCGACGTCGTGGTGATTGGCGATGTCAATCCGGGAGGAGAAATCATTGCCACCGGAGATATCTATGTGTTCGGGCGGTTGCGCGGGATTGCTCACGCCGGAGCGAGGGGAGATACATCAGCCATCATCGCTGCAGCCGAGTTCGCGCCACTGCAACTGCGCATTGCAGGAACTGTGACGCGGGTACCTAAGGTGGACGGGCGCGTAATGAATACCTTCATGGAGTTTGCGTATCTGCGCGATGACGGCATGGCCGTCGATAAAATGCACTATCTGTTTGCTATCCGTGGGGAGAAAAAAGCGAAACGAAAGCGCGGATAGGCTCGTCTCAAGGGGGGAGTTTCAATGGGAACCGCCATCGTGGTGACTTCCGGCAAGGGTGGTGTGGGTAAGACCACCTCGACTGCGAACGTGGGTACCGCGCTTGCGCTGCTTGGCAAAAGTGTTTGCCTTATTGACGCGGACATCGGGTTGCGGAACCTGGACGTGGTGATGGGGCTCGAAAACCGCATTATATACGATATTGTCGACGTGGCGATGGGAGAGTGTCGGCTAGAGCAGGCACTTATCAAAGACAAGCGGTTTGAAAGTCTATCTGTTCTACCTGCCTCGCAAACCAAAGACAAGACGGCTTTGCAACCAGACCGCGTGCGGCAAATCGTCACGGAATTGAAACAGTCGTTTGACTACGTCATCATTGATTGTCCAGCTGGCATTGAGCATGGTTTTCGCGTGGCGGTGGCTGGCGCGGATCAGGCCATTGTTGTGACGACGCCGGAAACTGCGTCCGTGAGAGACGCGGATCGGGTCATTGGTCTGCTGGAAACAGAAAACCTGCGCTCTCCAAAGCTCGTCATCAACCGCATTCGATCGAAGATGGTCAAAAGTGGCGATATGCTCGACATTGACGAAATTGTTCAGGTACTGGCCATTGATTTGCTGGGCGCGGTCCCTGACGATGAAACGGTCATCAAGCAGAACATTAAAGGCGAGCCAACGGTGATGCGGCCTGATTCAAAAGCAGCGATTGCGTACCGGAACATTGCACGTCGAATTCTCGGCGATTCCGTTCCGTTGATGGTTCTGGACGAACAACCGGGGCTGTGGGCGCGCGTGAAACGCTTGATTCTCGGAAAGGCGTAAGTGCCTGGGCCTGACAAGGGGCAGTGAGATGGAGTCAGTCGAGCCTGACGAAGCGGAGGGCTGCCCGCGGGTCAGGCCATGTTGAAAGCGTGGTCTCGGAAGGGCCGAGTGCGTTCCTGTGGTAACAGGAGGGGCACTCGGCCCTTTGTCATACTCGTCCGCCCTCTGCATACGTATGAACTGAACGAGTCGTGGAGGAGGGCGCTGTCAATGGCGTTGCGAAGTGAAAAATGGTCATGGGCGACGGTCCACAGACGATTGCAGCAAGGGGTCTTTGGCAGGCAGCGTGAGCATGAAACAGAAGATAATCAGCAAGACGAACTCGATAGCAATCCGTGGCTGTCCCTTCAACCAAACGGCGGTCAAGAACCGTCCCATGTCGGCACGGAGTCGTCCAGCGCCGCCACACCCGGAACGGAACGGCACGCGTCGCCGCGTTGGCTGACAGATCAGTCCTCTCCATACGGTTTTGCGGATGACGATGGTACGTTGAAACAAGTGGACGGCGCCAATTGGCGCAAGATGTTTGGAGCCACCGAGTCCAAGCGGTTTGTTCCGAATCGGGACAACAAGCGTTGGCAAACCAATTCTGGGCCCGGCGCCAAATCCTCCGTCTCTCACTCCGAAGGAACCTGGTTGTTGCAGACAGTGGCGGCCATGGTACTGGTCGCTGCAGGCATCTACGCGCACAACACGAAGGGTGAGCTGTCGACCAAGATTGAGGGATGGTACGCCTCCGCGTTTTCAGCCGATTACAGCAATGTCGCCCTTCCAGCAGTACAGCAGTTCCTGGCCAACCACCACATTGCGTTACCGGTGTTTCAAGGCAATGCGGGCGCCATTAAACTGCACGTTCCGCTGTCTGGGAAAGTGATTGAGGACTACTCAGCCACCCATCCGGAGATGTACATCCAGGGTAAATCTGACGAAACCGTGTTGGCTGCCGGTTCCGGAACCGTGATTCAGGTGGCGAAGGTGAACGGCGGCAGTATGGTGGTGATTGATCACGGCAAGATAGGCACGACCACCTACGCGGGGCTCGGGGATGTCTCGGTCAACAAGGGGCAAGCTGTCTCGTCCGGCGAGGCCATCGGCCACTTGGCCAAGGCAAATGCGCCCGTTCTTCACTTTGCGCTGCAAAAGGACGGGCATTCAGTGAATCCGCACGATTTCATTGTGTTCTCGGATGATACCGTATGAACAAGGTCTCACGCCGACTTCTACATTCACCTTCCATCGTTCGCGATATACGGGTGCTGGGCCGCGTGAAGGTGCACCCGTTATTTCTCCTGTTGGTGGTGGTGTCTGTTTCGGTCGGCATGTGGCGGGAAGTTGTGGTTCTCTTCTTGCTGGTGATGTTGCATGAACTCGGTCACGCTGCGATGGCCCACCACCTCAGATACGAAGTCAAAGAGGTGTCTTTGTTGCCGTTCGGCGGTGTCGCCAAACTCGCTTACGGCACGCTTGGATTCACGCCGGTACACGAAGCGCTGATTGCCATCGCGGGCCCGCTGGTCAACTTGGTACTCGCTGTATTCGCGTGGGCATTGCACGCAGTGGGGCTGTGGTCCGTTGAATTCTACCGCAACGTGGTGGAGCTCAACCTCTGGATTGTCGTCTTCAACTTGTTGCCTGGGCTGCCGCTGGACGGTGGGAGAGTGATGCGCGCTGCGAGATCGCGCACGCTGGGTTACGAAGACGCGACGCGGGAGGCGTACAACGTGGCACTGTGGATATCGGTTGTGTTACTGTGCGCCGGTGGACTGTCGCTGTGGGGCGGTTATCCACATGCAGGCATGGTGATTCTCGGGGTGTTTCTATTTGTTTCGGCTTGGACTGGGCGGCGTGATGTGACCATGGATACAGTGCGGTTTTTGGATGCCAAGCGGCGACGCAAACGTCCGGATGCAGAAGTGGTACGCGCGCTGGCTGTGCCGATGGACGCGACGGTCAAGGATGTGGTGCGACAGTTTGCACCGGACAGGTACCACATGGTGTACGTTCGGGACGACAAAGGTGCCATCTGCTCCGTTGTGGAAGAGGAGGACTTGATGGACGCGGTGTTTGAGGGCCAGTTTCTCACGAAAATGGAGGCGTGGGTTCATCCAGACGGGGATTGACAGTAAAGTGGCACTCGCAAACTCTCTCGTTCAGCGATGTTAGGACTTGGTAAGCAGAGATATTGTCATCCAAACCGCAACGTGGTAATATAGTGTGCGTATGTCTGCGGCTAGGTGCAACCCTTTTCCGTGGACTCACTTCAACCGCATGGTTCGAGGTTGTTCACAAACCCACACTGGGTACCTCGGCAGCGAGTCTAAGTGAAGGAGCGAAAACGATGTACGCTATTGTTGAAACAGGTGGCAAACAGTTCAAGGTATCGCAAGGAGACACCATCTACGTGGAGAAGTTGGACGCGGAAGTTGGCTCGTCCATCACGTTGGACAAGGTGTTCTTGGTCAGCACGGACAAGGGTGTCAATGTCGGAACGCCGACCGTGGACGGTGCGAAAGTGGTAGCCAAAGTGGAGGAGCACGGCAAAGGGAAGAAGATTGTCGTGTTTAAGTACAAGGCCAAGAAGAACTACCACAAGAAACAGGGTCATCGCCAACCGTACACCAAACTGAAGATTGAAGCGATTGAAGCCTAAGGATGTGCGCCTGTGATTTTCGTCAGCGTGTTTGAGAGCTCTGACAGGATTCACAAGGTGCATGCGTCAGGGCATGCAGGATACGCCGAACACGGCATGGATATTGTCTGTTCTGCCGTCAGCGTACTGTTGTACAACGCAGTGAACAGTTGCGAAGCATTGCTCGGGGCTGAGTTGTCGGCGTCTGATGAGACGGACCCGTTCGTTGTGGAAGTGCCGCAACAATGGGTATCTCACGATGGCGTACAGTTGTTGCTTCGCAGTATGGAGTTCGGACTACGGCAAATCGCAGAACAGTATCCGGAGTACTTGGTCGTTCAGACGCGACCTTATATTTTAGAGGAGTGATCACAGATGTTGAAGCTAAACCTGCAACGGTTCGCGCATAAAAAGGGTGTTTCCAGTACCCGTAACGGACGCGACAGTGAAGCGAAACGCCTGGGGGTCAAGCGGTCAGACGGACAATACGTGAACTGTGGATCGATTATTGTTCGCCAGCGCGGTACCAAGATTCATCCGGGTAACAACGTAGGGATTGGCAAGGATGACACACTGTACGCATTGATTGATGGCCGCGTGAAGTTCGAGCGCTACGGCCGCGACCGCAAACGCGTGAGTGTGTATGCTGTAGAAGAAACTGCCGTTGCGCAAGCCTAAATACGGATTCTCTGGAAGGGCCTGGCACATTGCCGGGCTTTTCTTTTGGGGGAAAACTTCGTGTACGAGTTTACACTGGATGCTAGCGAGGCGTTTCGCCGGCATCGACACGATGTGATGAATAGCTTACAGTTGGTGAAAGCCTACATACAGATGGAAAAGTCAGATAAGGCGTTGCAGGCCGTCAACGATTTGGCGGACTGGTTGAAATCCTTGTCTCTGGTGCAAATGCGAAGTACTGAACCTCAGTTATTGTGGACGGCTGCGCAGTGTCCGCGGGTCCGATTCGCGCATGTGCCGGAGGATGTCATACTCCGGCAGGGTGAGTCGGCGGAGATTTGTCGGCTGCTGGAGAAACTCGAATCGTTGGCAGCGCAATACGGGCAAGCTTTGGTGAAACTGTCGATTGCATCACCGGTTGACCGTTGCCATCTGCCGCTCCATATCACGATTTCGTTGCGAGAAGAATTACGGGATTTGTGGAACAATGTACAGAGTGAGCCGTGGAGTTACCTTTTGCTCGACGTTCAATGGTCAACGGCATGAGGTTTTCCTGCGACAAAGGAGTCGGTAAGCGATGTTTGTGGATCAAGCGAAAATTTACGTAAAAGGTGGTGACGGAGGCAACGGGATTGTCTCCTATCGTCGAGAGAAGTACGTGCCACTGGGGGGGCCTGCCGGTGGTGACGGCGGCCGCGGTGGCGACGTCGTGTTTGTGGTGGACGGAGGACTTCGGACGCTGATTGACTTTCGTTATCAGCGCCACTTCAAGGCGGAACGAGGCGAACACGGAAAGACGAAGAATCAGCATGGTAAGAGCGCGCCGGACCTGGTCGTGAAGGTGCCGCCGGGAACAATTGTGAAGGACGCCGACACCGGGGAGTTTCTGGGTGACCTGGTGCGCGAGGGCCAACGCCTGGTCGTCGCAAGAGGCGGGCGAGGTGGGCGTGGGAACACGCGTTTTGCCACCGAAGTGAACAAGGCGCCGGATATGGCGGAAAAGGGGGAGCCGGGCGAAGAGCGCAACCTGTTACTCGAATTGAAGGTGCTGGCGGATGTCGGTTTGGTTGGGTTCCCGAGCGTAGGGAAATCCACCCTGTTGTCATCCGTGTCTGCCGCTCGCCCGAAAGTCGCAGCATATCACTTCACCACGTTGGCTCCTGAGCTTGGCGTGGTCCGTGTGAGCGACGAGCGCAGTTTCGTCATGGCGGATTTGCCAGGGTTGATTGAAGGCGCACACGAGGGACACGGACTTGGTCACGAGTTTCTTCGGCACGTGGAACGTACGCGTGTGATTGTGCACGTGCTGGACATGGCCGCGACGGAGGGTCGAGATCCCATTCGGGATTACCAGATCATCCGCTCCGAACTGGAAGCGTATGATGCCCGACTGGCCACTCGCCCTGAGTTGGTCGCCGCCAACAAAATGGACGTGCCCGGCGCGGAGGAGAACCTGTCCAAGTTTCGCGAGGCGTATCCTCAGCATCGAGTGTTCCCCATCTCCGGTGTGACGGGGCAGGGTGTGCAAGAGTTGGTCTATGCCATCGCAGACACACTGGACGAAGTGGCGCAAGAGGAACCTGTGTGGGAACCGACGGCACCCGAAGAGGATGTTGTGGAGAAGAAAGTGTATCGGTACGAAAAGAAAGAGCCGTTTGAAATCCTGCGACAGGGCAATCGCTTTGTTGTCCAGAGTCCTGAATTAGACAAACTGGTGAAGATGACCAATTTCTCGCAGTACGACGCCGTGGTGCGGTTTCAGCGAATTCTGAAGCACAAAGGTGTTGACGATGCGCTACGTCAACGTGGGGCGAAGGAAGGCGACGTGATCCGCATTGGAGACATGGAATTTGATTTTGTCGAGTGACCCTCCCCCTTGGTGGTCTACGGGACTGCAATCCGAATGCCTGTCCGCAGCGTCGAGTGGTTTTCCACTCGAAGTGTGCGGCTTCTTTGTTTTGGAGGCATGTAGTGGCCGTGCGTCATTTCGGCCGTTACGCGCGCGGGCGTCGACGCACTCGTTCCGAGTGGACCCGCAGGAGGTCGTTCGCTTTGCGTACGAGATCATGGATAGGCAGTGGACGGTTCTCGGCTCCTTTCACTCTCACCCCGATGGAACGCCCACGTTCTCAAAGCGAGACCGTTTGCTCATGGATTGGGGTGCGTGGCACGTGCTTGGCTGCCGGTTGAATGGCGTGTGGGAAGTCACGTTCGCGCGGAGGTCCAGCTGTACTGACGCGACAGATTGATAAATTCGTGGAAATATAATACAAAATGATCTTGCTGCTCACGTGTAGAAAACAGGCCGCCGACCGTTTTTCGCGAAATTCCTCTCAAACGGAGGGATGGAGATGGAAGAACTGTCGGCGGTCTTGTTGTTACAAAAACTGCTCGACGAGGCTGTGGAGCAACGTTGCTCCGACGTGCATATCTACACGGCCAAGGACCAGTTGATTGTGAAATTCCGCAAGCACGGGAGGCTGGAGACGTTTTTGCAGACCGAGCAGATTGGCGCGGAGGTGGTACGTCGCGTGAAGGCGCTTGCTCGGATGGACGTCGCAGAGTCACGCTTGCCACAGGACGGCGCATTTCGCTGGGAATCCGAGATCATGCAGTGTGATGTCCGCGTATCGACATTGCCCACCATTCACGGCGAAGCTGTGGTGATGCGACTCTTCCCTGAACAAAAAGGGCCGCTTGACTTCTGCAGCTTGGGGATGAATCACAAGCAATGTCAGATTGTGACCGACGTGTTGAACAGCAGTGCGGGCATGGTGATGGTGACTGGCCCAACCAACTCCGGGAAGACAACGACGCTGTACGCCATGATGCTGCATCTCGCGCGAGCCGGCAGGAAAGTCGTCAGTATCGAGGACCCGGTGGAGCGGCCGCTGGAAGACTGTCAGCAGGTTCAGGTTCGGGAGACGATTGGCGTCACCTTTGACGTTGGCCTGAGAGCGGTGCTCCGGCACGATCCAGACGTCATCATGATTGGTGAAATTCGCGACGACAAGACGGCGCGTGCTGCGGTGCGCGCGGCACTCACCGGACACTTGGTACTGACAACGACGCATTCCAACGACGCGGTCGGAGCGCTGATCCGGCTGGTGGAATTCGGTGTGGCCCGGTCGTTCGTCGCGGACGTGGTGCGCGGGATTGTTGTCCAATCGTTCGTGGACACGGGAGCCGACAGAGGCAACCAAAACCAGGTGACAGGGGACAGAGCGCCCGAGTTTGAGGTGGTGCGGATTACACCAGAAGTCGCACAACGCCTGGGCTCCGATGCGCCATGGTGGAGTGTGAGAAAAGCGTTGTCAGAACACGCATGCAACAGCGAGGTGCGCGTGTGAACCGAGTGTCACATGACGTGAGGCGGCGGATTGGATTCAGTGGGTTGCAACAGTGGAGAATCGAGGCTGCACTCTTGGAGGTCTCTGGCTGGCTGGTCCCGCTGCTGAAAGCGGGCATACCCCTCAGCGACGCACTGGCGTACGTCGCCACGTCACCGATGGGAAGGCTGGCCAAAGCGTACGCCCAGGCGTTGCAAACCGCAGTCCAGGAAGGACAGTGGCTCGCTGAGGTCTGGTCGGAGCAATTGCCTGTGTTATACCGTGTTTTCCTCATGGAAAGTCAGTACAGCGGCGCTTTGGATGCCTCTTTGTTGGCGTGGGAACGGGTGGTTCAGCAACGCAGGGAGTGGTGGCAAACGATGCTGAAAATTTGCGCCTATCCAATCTTTCTTTGCCTGCTTACTGCGTGCCTGCTGACGTACCTCGTACGCTCTGCCATCCCTACGTTTCAAGCGCTCTACGTTCAACTGGGGGCGAGCCCAGGGCGAGCGGCGCAGGCTTTGGTGGCATGTGCACAATTCGCGGTCTATACCGTGTGGTTGGCGATGCTCTGCGGAGCCACGGCCGCTGTGCTCCTACCGATGGTGAGGCACTACTACCCTCATGTTTGGGAACGGGTGGTGCGGCGCGTGCGCTGGTTCAGGGTGGTTCGGGACATGCGTATTCACTTGCTCTGCTTATGGCTCGGAAGTCTGGTACAGGCAGGAGTTCCGGTGGTGGACGCCCTTCGTGCATTGTCCAGCGAACAATTTCCCCTTTGGGTTCGGCGCACGGCCAGCCAGGCACTTGAGCGATGTCTCTCCGGCAAGGGGTTGACCGAGGCATTCGCTGAAGCGTCCCATCCGCTCTTTGAAGCGGCTCTGAGAACTGCGGAACAGACTGGCGAATTGGCGGAAGCGCTGCTCCGAGTACAAGAAATCTACCAGGTCAGGCTCAAGAACAACGTGGGAAAAATCTTTCGTTGGCTGGAACCAGCGCTGCTCATAGCGGTTGGCACCATGGTGGCGGGGGCCATGGCGCTGTTGTTCATTCCTATGTACGACGTGATTGGTCAAATCTCGGGAGGGGGATCCTTACGGTGAAAGGCGTACAAAGAGCGGCAACCCGGACAGGGGAAGCGGGTTTTACGTTGATGGAGTTGGTCGTTGCGGTTTTCATTGTGGCGGTCATGGCAGCCGTGGTCACGCCGCATCTGCTTGGAATTGGCCAGAATGCTGAAAGCAATGCGTGTGAACAAAATCAGCGGATGATCCGGGCGGCGCTCTCGGAGTATTACTTGATCTACCATAACTACCCGCAGGGTACGGCAGACGAGCAGCTCAAGACTCTGAAAGATGCGAAATTGATTGAATCCATTCCGGAGGAACCCTCTGGCGGTCATTACCAGATCACGGAGACGGATGGCGAGGTCGAGGTGAGTTGTGATGTCCACGGTGAACTGCCAAAGTCAAAGTCATGACCGCCATCAGTGGGAAAGAAAAACCTGCTGGCGATGCGAACGTGGATTCAGTCTGTTGGAATTGGTCGTTTGCCTCGCCTTGCTCGCCGTCGCTTCACTGGGTACCCTGGCGATTGGAGCGCGTTGGTTCAACGTTCACCGACTTCTGTATACGAGAGACAATGTGTTGTGGGCCATGCGCTGGTGCCAACAGTTGGCCGTTGCGAAAGGGATGGACACAAACTTTCGGTTTTCCTTGTACACACCGGAGTTCAGCACCTACCTTGGCCCGAAAAAATTGACACACTTTGATTACCCACCAGGGGTGAATTACCCAGATGGGTACCTACAGATGCAAACCGGAAATGTCCGCTATTCATCACAGGGGACCAGTCAAGTGGGTGGCGTGGTCCGCCTACAGGCTGGTAGCGATACGGTGAGCATCAGTCTGTATTTGGGGTCGGGGCTACAGGCTGGGGTGGACGCTTCATGAACTGGCTTGAGTTGATAACGGCCCTGTGGTTGTGCGCATGCGGCGGTTCCGCTGTAACCAGTGCATGGGTGGCCGCATCTGTCGGCGAAGTGGCGATGGAGCGCCATCGTTTTGTGGATACCTGTTTGCACGACGCAGCAGAACAGTATATGGCCGGACTGTGGAACCCAAACCAGGGCACCATGACGTTTCAGTCACAAGCATTACAGTGCCAAGTGGAGGTTGAGGACGATGGTGCCCTTGCAAAAGTGGTGGCCACCTGTGGGACTCAGTCGGAGACCGTATGGATTCCTCGCTCGTAATTGCTTGGGGAATGACCCAGGGATGTCCCTTCTCGAAGTGGTTGTCAGCTTGGCCCTGTCCAGTATGCTCGTAGCTGTCCTGATTCGGATGGCGTTCGCAAGCTGGATAGGGACGGACACCGTGCGTCGACAAAGTGAATCCTGGGCGATGTCGAATAGCGTGGACCGTATGCTGGGCGACGACTGCCACAGTGCCAGTCGCGCTTCCGTCAGCGGGGGGAATCTGTACATTACACGGATGGACGGGCAGTCGTTTCGTTACCTCGCAAACAGTTCCGGACAGCTGGTTCGAATTGGCCAAACCGGAGGTACCGCGGTGGTCGCGACACAGGTGGCACATTGGCAGGCGAAAGTCGAGGATGGGCGGGCAGTCGACATCGTGGTCACGTTTACATCCGGTGTCACGTATGAGACACAATTTTCCCTGTTGGCGGGCGGTGCCTAGTGTGGACGTATATCCGTAACCACCAACGGGGAGATGTCCTGCTATTTACCATGGGCGTGTTGCTCCTCATGACTTTGGTCTGCGCCGGGATGGCCACGGTCGTCACGTATTGTGCTCAGATTGAAACGCTTAAGCAGCAGCATCAAGAGGTGTACTGGCTGGCGCGCGGACATGCAATTCACTTGTTAGAGGAATTGAGCGCTGGCCACGAAGTGCCCGCACATGCGCTGCAAGCGTACGGCGAAGGAACCGTGGAAACGGCGGTGACGCGTGGAACGGTGTGGACAGTGAAAGTGACTGCAAAGACCTCTCAAGCGACGGACGTGATACAGTTTTGCTATGATTCTGGACGAAAAAAGGTGGTCGATTGGAAAGAAAACCTCCCTGTCACCATGGACAATTCGGTATCTTAGTATGATACGATGGGTGACAGGAGAGTGACGGCTGTGCGGACGGACATTGCGCTAATTGGAATGATGGGCTCAGGGAAGAGCACTGTGGGAGAGCAGTTGGCCGCACGCCTCGGCGGATTGTTTGTAGATCTGGATGCGTGGGTTGAAAGACGTGCGGGGAAACCTATTTGGCGCATTTTCGAAGAAGACAGTGAATCTGCGTTCCGGAACTTGGAGTGGCAAGGGTTGTGCGAATTGACACACACAGCCGGGCAGGGGCGTCGCGTGCTGTCCACAGGAGGGGGCGTCGTCACTTCGCCCGACTGCTGTCAGCTGCTAAGGACCAAGTGGGTGACTATTTGGTTAGATGCGTCGGTGGAGACGCTGGTCCACCGGTTGAGCTCCATGGCTGACCAACCCCGACCCCTCTTGGCGTCGGCGACAAGTTTGTTCGAACGGGTCCGCACGCTGTTGGATGTGCGAAAACCATTGTACGAGGCGTGTTCGCAGTGGCGCGTGGTGGTGGATGAGCAATCGGTGGAAGAGACGGTAGAGTGCATTCTCCGTTACTTATCCAAGAACTGAACGGAAATGATTCACATCGATAAAATCATGTCGTAGATAGAGGGGAGGAATCTGCCGCGTGCAGCACATCAAGGACATGCTGCCGCTTCGTGTAGAACGGCGCTATCAAGAGTATGACGTGCAATACTTTCGCAAGGCCATTCCTCAACTCAACGAATGGGCAGTGAGTGACGAAGTCATTGAACAGCACAAGCTGTTGCTTCTGGAGTACCTGCGGCAGTCGAAAATTTGCGCTGCCTGTACGGGGTACGCAAACTGCGGCAAAGAGGGAGACATGCAGGGTTTTGAACAGACCCTGGAAACGTACGGACCGCACCTGACGGCGGGCGTTCGCCGTTGTCAGCCCTATCTGGAGGAACAGATGCGGAGAAGGTTGGAGCGATGGATGAATTTGTCCGGCGCTCTACCGTATGACAAGACGTATCGGTTCTCCAACTTTCCCGTGGAGCAGCGACGAAAGTATCCTGCGTTAATGCGATACGCGGAAGAATTCGCGAATCACTTCGAAGTAGGACAGCCGATGAAAGGTGTCTATCTGTTTGGACCGCCCGGTGTGGGGAAGACACACCTCATGCTGGCAGTGGTCAATCGCCTGTATGAGCGAGGGATCCCATGCCTGTTCGTCCGGTCTGACTCTATCTTTGACAAGATGCGTCACATCATAGCGGACAATGGCGACCTGGATTCCATGTTGGAGGCGTACGCAACGGCGCCTGTATTGGCTATTGATGAATTCGCCCAAGAGCGCGCGAACGAATTCACACTGGAGAAACTATTTCGCATCATCAACCATCGTTTTCACAGCAAACTGCCAACTTGGTTTACCAGTAATTACGCAGTACCGGATATTTACCGGAAGAACGGAATGGATCTGCTGGACTCCGTCGGACCCCTGCGCAGCCGAATTATGGAAATGGCGAAGCATGTGAAAATGGATGGCGATGATGCCCGACTGCGCAACCTCGAGTCCTTATCGTGACCGACCAGCGTTGATGGTTTCAACGTTCCATCAGTCCGACCAGTGCCAGCTGCTTGACAACAATGTCAATACGGGGGCCGGAGCGTTCCGCTAGCTCCCGCTCCTTTCTTTTCTGTTCGGCTTGCACCAACGGTTTTTCGTTGTCTGGGACGTCTGGTAGAATGCTCTGGTAGTACAGGCGAACCTGCTGTAGCTCCCTCTCGAGGCGTTGTTGCGCCGATACGGCCCAGTCGTGGGGCCGTGCCGCTAGGGCCTGAGCGACATGCGTTTGACCACGCTGGAATGCTTGTACCATGGTGAGTGCCTTCACGTCTGCAAATCGAGACGGGTTCTCCGGCTTCATAGAGATTTTGCGGATAATATCGTAAAAGCGTTCCACAATTTGTCCGTTGGACAGACAGACCCCGACGGACCAGAACTGTTGTTCGACTAAGTCACAGCGGTAGGATACAGTCATATTCATCATCAACCATGGGACGAGTGCCGACGTTTCTTTCCAGGATTGTGGGACAACACATGCAAATTGCCCGCGCTTGTCGAGGGACGCGTACATTTTGTCCAGGCGGAAGCTGCCGAGTGTCACCAGCTCAGCGGTAGGCGGGCGAAAGAACATGGGCTGAATGTCATTTAGGTTTTGCTTTTCCGCTTCAGCTCGCGCTTCCTCTCGCAGTCGCTGGTTTTCCCGCTCGAATGCGTCCTCTGTAAAGGCGAGTCGAAGAATCGTCGGTTGCACTTCCTGATGGGTTTGCTCCACCCACATCCAGTAGTAGGGTCTATCTGTCAACTCTTTGTCGACGTCTCTTGGCAACTCATACTCGCGGTATCCGTCCGTCGCGTACACCACGGGCGCTCCGACGGCCGTAAAGTAAGCTTCGCAGAATGTCAGCCGCTCCTCAGCCGTTCTCAAGGGTACTTGGCTCATCATGTGTTCTCCTCAATCTGTTGTAGCAATGCGTCGCCGTATCGGTGTAGTTTTTCTCGCAGCTCCTCATCCGAGTTGCTCGTCATCGCCCACTCCAAGATGTTGTCTTCCAGTTTGCTGGCGAGTGTTGGATCTCCGACAATGTAATCCAATTCGCCAATGACCATTTCAAACATGCGGATTTTCTCCTGGAGCAATTCCACAATGTGCGCCTCGATGGTGTCCTTCGTGGCCAGGTTGTGGATGTATACTTCTTTCTCCTGGCCTAAGCGGTGAATGCGGCCTATCCGCTGTTCCAGGCGCATCGGGTTCCATGGTAAGTCGAAGTTAATCATCTGATGACAGAACTGCAGGTTAATCCCTTCTCCCCCAGATTCCGTTGCCACCAGTACTTTCATCTTCTGGGCGAAGAGGTCCTTCATCCAGTCTTTCTTACCGCGTTTGAATCCACCGCGAAACGGAACCGCAGAAATGCCGCGTTTCCGCAACATGTAGAGGAGAAAGTCCTGGGTAGCACGATACTCGGTGAAGACGATGCACTTGTCATCCATATCATCGAGCATTTCGAGAACCTTCTCCACTTTTGTGTACGTTGTGATTTGCTGAGCCAGTTCCATGAGATGTGCGATGTGTACTTTCATGGTCTCAGATTGCGCGCGTTTCATCATCCGGTCCATCGTGACCATCGCAGCATACGGGGAAGAGCAGATCTCGCGTTGTAACGTGATCAACGGCAGCACGGAGCCCTTGTTCTCCAGGCGTTCGTTGTACTCTCGCTTCAAGAACTGTTGTACGGCGTCGTAGAGCATGCGTTCCTCGCGGCTCAGGTACAACGGCACGGCAGCCACGTGGCGTTTCGGCAAGGTCGTGGCGCCGTCCATGCGGCGGTTGCGGATCATCACGTTGGACAGCTGAGATTTCAGTTGAACCGGATCTCGCGGCAGCCGGGCCGACTTGACGTGATGGGACGCGAACTCCTGACTGTTGCCAAGATGACCGGGTTTGAGCAACGTGATGAGCGTGTGCAGCTCCTTTAAGTCGTTCTGAATCGGTGTCGCCGTCAGCAACAACATAAACTTGTTGGGAATTTGGTTCACCATTTGCCAGTTTTTTGTCTTGCTGTTCTTCAGCTTGTGGGCCTCATCTACCACCAACAAGTCCCACTGAACACTGGACACGGTGGACTTGTGCGGTTCGCGCTTCGCGGTGTCCAGGGAACCGACCACAACGTCCGCCTGCGTCCAACTCCACTCGTTCTTTTGCGCGTAAGCGGGGATGCGAAATTTTTCGTTCAACTCCCGGGTCCATTGAAGGACGAGGGATGCTGGGGTTAGGACGAGAATCTTCCGAGCCAATCCACGCAACAAGTATTCCTTCATAATGAGTCCGGCTTCGATGGTCTTGCCGAGGCCGACTTCGTCCGCGAGAATCGCCCGTCCGTGTAACTCCTGCATGACGTGTCGCGCAGTTTGAATCTGATGCGGTAACGGCGTAAATCCTTGAATGTGTTCAAGGACGAGCAACTCTTCAAAGTCGCCCGCCAACCTGGCTTGTGTGGCAGTAACTGCCAAGGAAAACAGCGACCAATCGGCCGCGCCAAGGTTGCCAAGCGCAGCTTTTTCTAGGTATGCTGTAAAGGCAGTTCGCAATTCTTCGACATGCCAGGAAAGCGGAGGCATGGGTGTGAAGTGGTTGTACTTGGTTGTCGATAGGTTCACTGCGCAAACCTCCAGCGTCGATGGATTCCGGGAACGCGTCACTAGTATGGACAGTTTCGGAAAAATCTTTCGTAGACCTCGTGAGGAGCGCGTCCAGAAAGGGGGAATGTGCGTGGCGGAGTTAAAACGAACGCCGCTGTATCCACTCTATAAACAATACGGCGCAAAGACCGTAGAGTTTGGTGGATGGGACATGCCCGTTCAGTTTCAGAGTATTCTTGTGGAACACGAAAGCGTGCGCAAACGGGCCGGGCTCTTCGATGTCTCGCACATGGGCGAGTTTGAGGTGACGGGCAAGGACAGTCGCGCGTTTTTGCAGTTTCTCGTCACGAACGACGTCTTTAAACTGCAGCCCGGCATGGCGATGTATTCACCGCTCCCCAATGAACACGGCGGTTGCATCGATGATCTCCTCATATACTGCTTTTCTGAGGATAGATTCTGGGTGGTCGTCAACGCGGGGAACATTGACAAGGACTTTGCGTGGTTCCAGCAACACGCAGGTGAATTTGACGTGTCACTGGTCGACAAATCGAGTGACATCGCGCTCTTGGCCTTGCAAGGCCCGCTGTCGGAGGCGATTCTCCAACGCGTTACAGATGTCCCGTTGGCAGACCTGAATTACTATCGATTTGTGGAAGGTCGCGTATGCAATCGTCCAGCCGTGATTTCGCGCACGGGGTATACCGGTGAGGACGGATTTGAACTGTACCTAGACGCCGAGGACAGCCCGGCGGTGTGGACGGAGTTGCTGGTTCAAGGCGAATCCGAAGGACTGTTGCCATGCGGCTTGGGGGCTCGGGACACGCTTCGCCTGGAAGCCAGACTGCCACTCTACGGCCACGAGCTGGCTGAGGATATTTCCCCGTTTGAAGCCGGCCTGGGCATGTTCGTCAAACTCGACAAAGGGGATTTCGTAGGAAAGACGGCGCTGTCGGCGCAAAAGGCGGAAGGTGTCCAGCGCAAGATTGTGGGCATTGAACTGCGGGAGCGGGGGATTCCGCGCGCAGACTACGATGTCTACTTCGAAGGTCGGCTGGTCGGCCGCGTGACTTCCGGCACGATGTCCCCAACGTTGAAAGTACCGATTGGACTCGCGTTGATTGACGTGGACGTCGCGCAAGTGGGTACGCTGCTCCAGGTGGACATCCGAGGCAAACAGGTACCTGCGGAAATTGTGAAAACGCCGTTTTACAAAAGACCCAAGACAAAAGCATAACTGGAAGCTCTACCGTTCCGTGAGACAAGACAACAGGAGGCAAGCCCGGTGAGCACATTCAGCTATATTCCGCATACAGATGAAGACCGGCAGAAAATGTTGGAATTTCTGCAGATCTCCGATACGTCAGAGCTTTTTTCCGATATTCCCGAACAAATTCGTATGAAACGGCCGCTCCAACTGCAACCTGCCATGGCAGAGCTGGCCTTGGAACGCCACATGGACAAGCTCGCGGCGAAAAATGTGCACGTCGGTCAGGTTGTGAGTTTTCTTGGCGCGGGGTCTTATGAACACTATCAGCCGAGCGTGATTGACGCCATCATCGGCCGATCCGAATTCTACACTTCCTATACACCGTATCAGGCAGAGATCAGCCAGGGAATGTTGCAGGCTATCTTTGAGTATCAGACCATGGTGTCCGAACTGATGGGCATGGACTTGGCGAATGCGTCCATGTACGACGGCCCGACGGCATTGGGGGAAGCGGGCATAGTGTGCTGCTCACACACACGTCGAAACAAACTTCTGGTGGCGTCCACCATGCATCCTGAGTACCGTGCAGTCCTGGATACGTACGCCCACGCTCAATCGATTGAGGTGGTCGTTGTCCCGTTCAAGCACGGGATGGTCGACGTGAGACAGCTCGAGCAGTACCTAGACGATTCGGTCGCAGGTGTACTGATTCAGTACCCGAACTTCTTCGGTTACATCGAAGATGTCCGCGCGATAGGAGAGCTTGCGCATCAGCGCGGGGCTTTACTGGTGGTCAATACCTACCCAATTGCGCTTGGATTACTGGAGTCACCGGGTGCGTTGGGCGCAGACATCGTGGTTGCGGAAGGACAGTCGCTTGGAAACGCCATGGCGTATGGTGGACCGTATCTTGGTATCATGGCGGCGCGGAAAGATTTGATGCGGAAGCTGCCAGGCCGCATTGTCGGACAGACGACGGACAGCCAGGGGCGCCGTGGATTCGTGTTGACATTGCAGGCGCGGGAGCAGCACATTCGCCGTGAAAAAGCATCGTCGAACATTTGCAGCAATCAAGCCCTGAATGCACTTGCAGCGACGGTGTTTCTCTCCTACATGGGTAAACAAGGTATGCGCGAGTTGGCGTTGCAAAATTACCATAAAGCGCACTACTTCCAGTCGCGCTTAGCGCTGCTGCCTGGTGTACAGATCCCGTTTCAAGGGCCTTTCTTCAACGAATTTGTGGTGAAACTCCCAATGGCGGAAGCGGTTCAGTCTGCGATGTTAGAGAAAGGGTACTTCTTTGGTCTGAACCTCGGAAAGTATGATACGGAGTTGCAGGATTGCGTGTTGTTGACTGTAACGGAAGTTCGAACAAAGGCCGAATTGGACGCAGCTGTGGCAGAACTGGAGGGACTCCTATGAGTTTGCAACGCAAGGGAGATCAACCCCTGATTTTTGAACGAGGACGTGCTGGGCGGAAAGCGTACACGCTTCCGGAACTGGACGTGCCTGAGGCATCTCTCGACGACATCGCCGGATTGGAACGATCCACACCACCTAATTTGCCGGAAGTCAGCGAAGTGGATGTCATCCGCCATTTCACGGACCTGTCCACACGGAACCACGGGGTCGATTCCGGGTTTTACCCTCTCGGTTCCTGTACCATGAAATACAATCCAAAGCGAAACGAAAAGGTGGCCCGATTGCCAGGGTTCGCAAAGCTTCACCCATTGCAGCCCACCTCTACGGTGCAGGGTGCACTTGAACTGTTGTATCAACTGCAACAGGACTTGGCTGAAATTACGGGGATGGACGCAGTCAGTTTGCAGCCTGCGGCTGGTGCGCAAGGCGAGTGGACGGGGTTAATGATGATCTCCGCATACCACCGCGATAGAGGGGAACGACGCGACAAAGTGATTGTACCGGACAGCGCCCACGGCACGAATCCTGCGAGCGTCACCATGGCTGGTTTACAGGCGGTGACCATTCCGTCGAAGGAGGATGGCAGCGTCGACTTGGACGCGTTGAAAGCGGTCGTTGGACCGGACACAGCCGCGCTGATGCTGACGAACCCGAGTACGCTCGGGTTGTTTGAAACACAGATTCTTGAAATTGCAGACATCGTGCACGCGGCGGGAGGGCTGCTGTACTACGACGGTGCCAACGCAAACGCCATCCTCGGATACGCGCGTCCCGGCGACATGGGCTTCGATGTTGTGCACCTGAACTTGCACAAGACGTTTTCGACGCCGCACGGCGGCGGGGGACCGGGTGCAGGGCCTGTCGGTGTGAAAGAATGCCTAGAACCGTACCTGCCAAAACCAGTGATTGTGAAACGCGAAGACGGTACGCTGGACTGGCAGTGGGACTGCCCGCGTTCCATTGGGAAAGTCAAGGGTTTCTACGGGAACTTCGGGATCTTGGTACGGGCGTACGCGTATATTCGCACGCTCGGGCCAGAAGGGTTAAAGATGGTCTCGGAACACGCGGTCTTGGCTGCAAACTACCTCATGCGCCGCCTGCAAGCGGCTTATGACTTGCCGTACGACAGGGTCTGCAAACACGAATTTGTGTTGTCCGGCCGCAGACAGAAGAAGCTCGGTGTGAAAACGTTGGACATCGCCAAGCGGCTGCTCGACTTCGGGGTGCACCCCCCCACCATCTACTTCCCGTTGATTGTGGAAGAATGCCTGATGATTGAGCCAACGGAGTGTGAAAGTCTGGAAACCCTCGACGAGTTCGCCGACATTTTGTTCCACATCGCAAAAGAAGTCGAGACAAATCCTGAATACGTCAAACAGGCGCCGCACCGCACGGTGGTTCGCCGCCTGGACGAGACGAAAGCTGCACGCAATCCGATTCTCCGGTATACGTTTCCAAGCTGAACTCATGACATGGGTGTGCCTCAACGGCACACCCGACATTCGATACGGGGTGAATTAGCGGAGAAGATCACTTTCGTGGGCTTCCGCGCTCTGCGTCCCTGTGTCCGCCAACAGGTGTACAGCTCTGTCTACGTCATGTACCTGCCAACGCTGTCCATCCCAGTGCACCCTTGTCACACCCGTGTTGTGCAGCGCTGCCGGCGGCTCTTGACTGAGTACCGAGAGCGTCATGCGGATGAATCCACCGTGCGTGACTGCGATGACGCGTCCGTGCGCGACCGTACTCGGAACGACTTCCAGGAAGGCTCGTACGCGGGCGGAAAAGACGTCGTCGGTTTCTTCGCTCGTTAGCGTGTCGTCGATGACCGGAAATTCGGGCGTATCTGGAATGCGTCCGTGAACGTCTGCATCCATTCGGGGCTTTCCTTCCAAGGGACCGAAGTGGCGTTCGCGAAGTAACGGTTCAATAGACAGTGGGCACTGCAGTCTCTGCTGAAGGATGTGTGCCGTCAGCTGCGCACGGGCGAGATCGCTCGTAAACATGTGTGTAAACGACTCACCGGCGAGTGCGTCGGCGAGTGCTCTTGCCTGTGCGACGCCCGTTGCATTTAAAGGAACGTCGCGCCAACCTTGCCATCGTTTTTGCAGATTCCAGTCCGTTTGTCCGTGTCGAACAAGCCATAGCTCTATCACGTTTTGACCTCCATAGGCCCACCGCCGTCGGTTGATGGAAACCAGCGGGGGGTGACGTTGGTGTCCCAGGCGACGTGAAAACGCCGAGGTGGTTCAAGTATAACAAGGCTTATGTTACAATGACACCAACTTTGTCCAGTGGACATGTGCGAGGAGGGCGCCACGTGGGGACGGACAAGCCATACCTGCTGTTGCTGAACGGACCAAACCTGAATCGTTTGGGTATACGCGAACCGGGGCTGTACGGGACGGACACGTTGCAAGACGTGGTGAGCCGAGTGGAAGCTGCTGCGGCCGAGTACGGCGTTCTGGTGCGGTCTTTTCAGTCGAACGCGGAGGGAGACTTGATTGATTTTCTGCAGGCGCACGGTGTGCACGCCGTCGGCATCATCATCAATCCAGGCGCGTTGGGGCATTACGGGTACAGCCTCCGCGATTGTCTGGCTGACTTGCAGCGTCCAACCATCGAGGTGCACATCTCAAATGTCCATCGCCGCGAGGCATTTCGACATCAACTTGTGTTAGCGCCTGTGGTTACAGGACAGATTGTAGGCTTGGGGACGTACGGCTACGAACTGGCGGTGCACTATTTGCTGCGTGAGTTGCGCAAGTGAGTATGTCCTGTAAATCCGGGAAAGGTAGTAATGGCCTTGCGTTTCTCCGCCAAGCGTGATTTCATAGTGATGTTCATTCGGTTTCGATTGTACAGGAGGGTATATCTGTGATATCTAGTAACGATTTTCGCACCGGCACCACCATTGAAGTCGATGGCGGGATTTACCGCGTCATCGAATTTATGCACGTGAAACCTGGAAAAGGTGCCGCGTTTGTGCGCACCAAGTTGAAGAACGTGAAGACCGGTGCGGTCAAGGAACAAACGTTCCGCGCAGGTGAAAAGGTCCCGCGTGCTCGGATTGAAACGCGCGAGATGCAGTACTTGTACAACGATGGCGACAACTACACGTTCATGGACACCGAAACATATGAACAAATCAGCATTAACAAGTCTCAGCTCGAATACGAACTGAACTTCCTGAAGGAGAACATGAACTGCTATATCGTCATGCACGAAGGGCAGGCCATCGGAATTGATCTCCCGAATACAGTAGAGCTCAAAGTGATTCACACGGAACCGGGGATTCGCGGCGACACGGCCACGGGTGGCAGCAAGCCTGCGACGGTGGAAACGGGATACACGCTGCAAGTGCCGTTTTTCGTGAACGAGGGCGACGTGCTTCTCATCGACACCCGCACAGGAAACTACATCTCCCGCGCATAACGGACCGTTCACAAGACCCTGCGAGTAGATTCTCGCTGGGTCTTTTTTACTTCAGCGATTTCCGAATCGCGGTGAACCGTGCTAGTGGAATTTTGCAATCGCCCATCTCTCTCTGGTGGTCTTGTTTCCGCTCCTATTGCATATAGGACAAGCGAAGGGAGAGAGGCAGATGTTCCACGTCACGGAAAAGGTAGTGCTCGGCATGGCTGGCATTCGGGTGTTATCCAGTTTCATCGAAATGACCGGCGCCATCCTCATGCTCTACTTTGGAACCGCGGCCAAGGCGCTGCAAGTGAATGCGGCGCTCGCCCTCGTCGGACCTGTTGTGCTGGTGTCTGTCACGTTCCTCGGTGTTTTGGGCGTTGCCGACGAGATGAGTTGGGGGAAAATCGTCTGGATTGTGCTGGGGGTTGGATGCATTCTGTACGGGGCGAAAGGCTGAGGTAGACGGATGGGATTCTCAGTTCCTCACATACTACACAGAGATGACGACGTGTAGGAGGGCTTACCCATGGAGCAGCTACAGGGATTCGATGTGGGCACATTGTCCCTGGAACACAGGATGGCGTACTTACAGGGTGTGTGTTCATCCATGCCAATACAGAATTCGGATCAACAGCGCGTCCTAGTGGAGGTTGTCCGGTTGATGGGAGACGTGGTGGACGCCGTGACAGATTTGAAGCAGCGTATGGACCAGCTGGAGCAATATGTGGACGATATGGATGACGACCTTGCCAACCTCGAAGAAGCCGTATTCGACGGTCTCAATGACGAAGACCTGGACGAGAAAGCGCCGGACGGTCATTCCATGCTCGTCTCATTCGCGGACGTTCCATGCCCGCATTGCGGATTGCACTTTTTTGTCGACGAAGATTTTTGGGCGGCCCAAGACGTCGTCGACGTCGACTGTCCAAATTGTCATGAGAGCGTGGAAGTGTCGAAATCCGGACTGAACCCATCGCACTGAGCACGGTTTCGCAAAGACGGCCGCAGAGGCCGTCTTTTTTTGCTCCCGGTTTGACACGAACGTATGACTTTCGCGTTTTGCTTTTTATCAAGCGGTGGATGGTTTCTTAAAAAAACTGAACACAAAGAACATGAGCAAGATAAAGATCACGAGGAAGACTACAATCCACCGAATCATCATGGAGATGTCCACCGTCAACTCCCTCCTTGTCATCGACTGCCACTTTTCTATTGAATGCATCAACAACCCCGTTGGTTCCGGCGCTCCTTCCTTTGCGGATGTCATAACGCGATTTTCTTGTCCATATACATGGATTAACCGGGAGGTGGACAAAGCCCTTGTCAAACAAAGAGCTCTCCCTCCAAACGGATGAAACATGGTCGCATGTACTGCGCGTACTTCCTCCAGACGTGCAAGCCAGAGTACAAGCTTTGCCCCTGGATATCAGGCTGCGCATTGAAGAACTGCGCTTCCGCGTTGGACAGCCTGTGCAGGTTTGCGGCCTTGGATTGAACGGATTCCTGCATGCAAAGGCTGGGTTGACAGATACCGTCGACGCGTCCTGTCTGGTTACGGAAGACCACATCTCGCGCGTCCTACAAGCTGCGACACAAGCGTCGTTGTACGCCGTTGAAGATGAGTTGCGCCGGGGGTTTGTCACGATGCCAGGCGGACATCGCGTCGGTGTCGCTGGGAGAGCTGTGCTGACGGACGCAGGGACCATTCGGACCATCCGGAGCATTCACGCGGTCAACATCCGGATTGCCAGGGAACACATTGGCATCTCCCAATCAATTCACCCGTACGTCGTCCATCCAGAGTCGGGGAGACCGTTGAACGTGCTGTTGATTTCTCCGCCACAGTGCGGCAAAACGACCATGCTTCGGGACATGGTACGAGCGTACAGTGAGGGACAGGTGACTGGGGTGCGGCGGGGACTCAAAGTGACCGTGGTCGATGAACGATCCGAAATCGCTGGCAGCGTCGCTGGCGTGCCGCAGTTTCACCTAGGACCGCGCACCGACGTTCTGGACGCTTGCCCGAAGGCGGAAGGCATGCTGATGGCCATCCGCAGCTTGTCGCCGGATGTCGTCGCGACGGATGAGATTGGCCGAGACGAGGACAGCACAGCCATTTTGGATGCCACTCATGCAGGGGTGAGTGTTTTGGCCACCGCGCACGCGCATACGGTGGACGAATGGCGCAAGCGACCCGCTATGGCCTCGTTGTTTGCGGCTCACGCCTTTGACCGGTACGTGGTACTGAGCCGCAGACGCGGACCGGGTACCGTTGAGCAGGTATTGGACGCGAGAGGCATGCCGCTCGGCAGAATCCGTGTACAGGCAGACGGGAGGGTACCGGATGCTTAAAGCCGTGGGGGCGGGGATAGTGCTGGTGTCATGCACAGGCATCGGCTTTCGCATTGCGAGAAACTTTCGAGAAAGGCCTCGTCAGTTGCGGGCCGTGTTGCATGCGCTGCGCGTTCTGCAGGCAGAAGTCGAGTACAGCGCGACGCCTTTGCCATTTGCGCTGCGCAAGGTTGCTGACCGAAGTCAGGCACCCGTTCAGACGCTGTTTGAACGCGCGGCAGAGGCCCTCCACGACAATGAGCGCTCGGTTGCTGAGGCCATCGACGAGGGGATTCGGGCTTGCGAGGCGCAGTCCTCGTTGCGCACACAGGACTTCGAGGTGTTGCGTGAGTTCGGAAAGACACTCGGACAGTCAGACAGGCAACACCAGACACAGCAAATCGAAGTGGCAATATCGCGTTTGTCGGGTCTTGAGCGAGAAGCAAGGGACTCGCAACAGAGGCACGAGCGGTTATGGCAGTACGTAGGTGTACTGATGGGGTTAATGCTCGTCGTCTTACTGTACTGAGCCGCGCACGCGTCGGCCTCGGGTGAAGAGGGGGAGTGGCCATGACGCCGGAGATCCGGGCCATCTTTCAAATTGCGGGCATTGGCTTTTTGGTGGCCATCCTGCATACCATTCTCAAGCAAAGCGGCAAGGAAGAGTTTGCGCATTGGACGACTTTTGTGGGGTTTGTCGCCGTCTTCATCATTGTGATTGGCTACGTAGACCAGTTATACACCCAAATTCAAGACGTGTTTTTTAGACAGTGGTGAGGCAGGTGCACATTCTTCAGTTGGTTGGAATCGGACTCACAGCCACCGTACTCATCGCCGTCCTTCGACCGAAGGCTCCACAATTCGCAATGTTGATTGGCATGGTGGCCGGCATCATCCTACTTCTGAATGTGGTCGAAAGCATGGAGTCGGTCATTCAGACGTTGAGTGACCTGGCCACTGCGGCCAAGGTGGATCACAGTTTTCTGGCGACAGTACTCAAGATTATTGGCATTGCGTACATCGTGGAGTTTGCAGCCCAAGTGGCACGAGATGCGCAGGAGGGTGCATTGGCTGGGAAGATTGAGTTAGCTGGCAAAGTTGGCATCGTAATCCTCGCATTGCCCATCATCACTGGGGTCATTGAAACCCTGGTGCACCTGTTGCCGTAGGAGGGGACGTCGTTGCTTTGGAAACAACTGCTGCTCACCATGGCAACCGTGCTCAGCATTTTGTTGTCGTGCAGTGTTGCAGCGCCAGCAGACACCAACGCTCCGCCCGTGCCAAGCGCCTCGGCCACGCAGTCCGGTACGGAGACGAGTACCACCGCGGCACAGCAGGACGTCCAAAAGTCGGCTCAGAATCAGCTCGACGCCCTCCCGATTCAGTCGTTGCAGCAGTATTGGCAGCATCTGCAACAGGATTACGGCGGATACCTGCCCGACGTTTCGGGTGAGGGCTTGGTACACGCCATCTTACACAGTGGTGGTTTTAATCCATCGGGGCTGGTCCAGGGCTTGTTGCGGTACTTTTTCTCAGAAGTGTTCGATAACGCCCGGTTGCTCGGCGGCATCCTGTTGCTGTCTGTGCTCGCAGCGATGCTTGAGTCCTTACAGTCGGCGTTTGAACGCCAGGCGGTCAGCCAAGTTGCCTACGCCATGATCTTCCTCGTGCTCATGGTGCTTGCCATTGGGTCGTTTACCGAAGCGATTGGCTACGCCAAACACGCCATACAGTCGATGAACGACTTCATGCTCTCCACCGTGCCCCTGGTGGTCACCCTGCTCGCCGCGTCCGGAGCATTGGCGTCAGCCGCGTTCTTTCAGCCGGTCTTGGTGTTTGCAGTGCANCTGATTAGTAATGTGGTCTTCTTAGTGGTCTTTCCGCTCGTCTTCTTTGCTGCGCTGCTGGACATTGTGAGCGCATTGTCTCCGCGATACCAGTTGACGAGGCTGGCAGGGTTGTTGCGTACCGGGGGTATCGCCGTGCTCGGGTTGTCGCTGACTGCGTTCATCGGCATTACCTCCGTCCAGGGGCTTGGTAAAGGAATTGCAGATGGCGTGGCGATGCGAGTCGCGAAGTTTTCCGCAAAAACACTGGTTCCGGTCATCGGTAGTGCGCTGTCGGACGCTGCAGAAACGGTTGTCAGTGCGTCCTTGTTGGTCAAAAACGCAGTCGGGATTGCTGGTTTGGTGATTATCGCCTGCATCGCGCTGTTCCCGGCGTTAAAGATTCTCGCATTGTCGTTCATCTACAGTGGAAGCGCTGCGCTGATGCAACCATTGGGAGAGACGCCCATGGTGAACTGCCTCGGTGCCCTCAGTAAAAGCCTTGTCTTGGTATTTGCGAGCGTGGCCGCTGTGGCCCTGATGTTCTTTATGGCCATCTGTATCTTGTTGGCTTCCGCCAACCTTGCGGTGGTGATGGCATGACGGCCCTCGGCGAATGGTTGAAACAAATCGTTCTCGTCGTGCTCCTGGCCGTGTTTGCGGATCTGCTGTTGCCGACCAAGGCCACGCAAAAGTACGTGCGAACCGTCATGGGGCTGGCCATTATCGCAGCCATTTTGCAGCCCATCATCCCGTTGTTTCAACGAAACTGGGCCGACCGCGTAGCACAGTTCGCAACGGATGAGGTGTTCTCCAACCAGAGTCTCGACATCGCTCCTGCTGTTCCGAATGTAGACTCACTCAAGCAGGTTCTGAAGTCACAACAAGACGCGGAGGCCGCCAACATTCTTGGCCAACAACTGAAACAACAGTTGGCCAGTCAGTTTCAGTGTGTACCGAACAGCGTGGAGATTTCTGGGGTACAGGGTGGAACAGATCAGTTGCAGGTGCGAGTGGTTGTCGCCGTCAGCGACATGCCGAAGGCCGGCCACATCCAGGCCTGGATTGCGAAGGAGCTTGACATTTCTTCAGAACAGGTGCATGTGGTGACATCCTAATGGAGGGGATTGGCTATGGATTGGAAGCCGCTTTTGCAAAACAAGTGGCTGTTGGTGCTGGCGCTGCTTGGCATCGTTTGTCTCGTTCTGGGGTCGGTGTGGAAGCCGCACGGCGCCCTCTCGACGATGGCAACCACTGCGGGGAATACGGTTGGTAGCGCAACGAGCGGAACGTCGAATGAGACGCAAATCAGCACGACGGATAACACCACCATCGCTGCCTACGAATCGATGTTCGACAAAAAGCTTGAAAACATGTTGAGCCAGATTTCCGGTATCAGCCAAGTGTCGGTGATGGTCACATTTGATACGACGAGCAATGCAAAGCTTGCAACCAATACGAGAGAGACAAAACAGTCGCAAAGTTCGGGGTCTTCCACGACCACGGACAACGAGATTTTCACGACGACGAATCCGGATGGTAGCCGCAGTCCTTACGTGCAAGAAACGTTGATGCCACAGGTTCGCGGCGTACTTGTGGTGGTGGATGCGGCAGATTTTTTTGTAGCAAAATCAGAAATCGTTGACGCGATTACGAATGTGTTGGACGTGCCTGCATATAAAATTAGCGTAGAGCCTAAAAAGAGCAACTCGTAGAAGATTGGGAGGAATGTACAAGTGGTTAAGAGACAAACCGTGTGGCTGTCGACGATGATGGTGCTGTCCCTGATGCTCATCGGTTACTACACGATGAACAATGAATCGAGCACAACGGGCAGTGCGGGTGGGACGAGTGATACCTCGCCGACGAGCGTGACAACGACGACAACCCCAGACACAAGCGGCGATGGTAGCACCAAGTCCACGTCAAGTCAGACGAAGACCCCGGCGACAACATCGAGCGCGCAAAACAACAGCGGTTCACCAACAAATTCCACAGACTGGTACGTCAGCACACAGACGCAGTTGGAACAGCAAATTACGCAGAAAATGGATAACTACGAAAAGATCATTACCAACGACAACGCGACGCCGGATCAAATCAGTCAGGCTCAGCAACAACTGAATCGCTTGACCAGCCTCGAGGGCGGCATCGAGAACGCGCATGACGCGATTGTCGGCAAGGGATACAAAGATTGCGTGATTATGCCGAACAGCGACTACACTCAGTTTACCGTGTACGTCAAAACAGACAAACTTTCAGCCGACCAGGCCGTTCAGCTGATGCAGTTGGTCAGTCAACAGTTGAACGTCTCGGCCGTGAACATCAAGGTCGGCGCGAAAGCATAACGGCACACGGAAGAAGAAGCGCCCCGTCTAGGCTGTTTGGCGGGGCGCTTGGCTTCTCGGCCGAGCCCAGAGGCGGGACCATGGCTTCACGTGCAACGTCAATTTTCACTGTGCTATACTAGGACAAGTGGATTTTGACGCATCTCATGAGGAGTGAACGTTGCACGTGCTAAAGATTGGTGAAATTCGCGAACTCATTCGTTTGCTAGACGAAACGTCGTTGTCTGAGTTGAAACTGGAAACGGATGATATGAAATTGCTCTTGAAGAAGGCTGACGCGGCACCGGTATCGGTTCCTGCAGCTCCAGTACCGGTTGCGACAGCGCCTGTGCCGCAACCCGTCGTGGTACAGACGCCGGCCGCTGCACCAACGCCTGCACCATCCGCGCCGGCAGCAGACGCTGCGAGTGCCGCCGATGTCGTCGAGGAGAACGTACATATCATCACGTCTCCGATGGTCGGAACCTTCTACCGGGCGCCCTCTCCCGACGCAGCACCGTTCGTGGAGCGCGGCGCGAAGGTGGAGCCGAAGACGGTCGTTTGTATTGTGGAAGCGATGAAGCTCATGAATGAAATCGAGGCAGAAGTCACTGGCGAAGTCGTAGATATCCTGGCTGAGAACGGCCAACTCGTCGAATATGGGCAGCCGCTCTTCAAAATTAAACTTTCGTAAGGAGACCGACCATGTTTCAACGTGTATTAGTTGCAAATCGCGGTGAAATTGCAGTGCGGGTCATCCGTGCATGCCGCGAGCTGGGTATCGAAACCGTGGCGGTATATTCAGAAGCGGACAAGAATGCCCTGCATGTACAGCTCGCCGACGAAGCGTACTGCATCGGGCCAACACCGAGCAAACAGAGTTACCTCCATATTCCTAGTATTATGTCTGTCGCCACGTTGACGGGTGTCGATGCCATTCATCCAGGCTACGGGTTTTTGGCGGAAAACAGCGATTTCGCGGAAGTCTGTGAGGCGTGCGGAATCACCTTCATCGGGCCGAGCCCGGAAGCGATTGTGACTATGGGCGACAAAGCCGTGGCGAAAGATACCATGAAAAAGGCAGGGGTTCCAACCGTTCCAGGTAGCGACGGATTGATTGCAGACGCCGACGAAGCAGTGGCCGTTGCGGAACAGATTGGGTTCCCCGTGATTATTAAGGCGACCGCTGGTGGCGGCGGTAAGGGGATTCGTGTCGTGCATGATCCAGACGCACTTCGGCAAGCGGTTACAACCGCGCAGCGCGAAGCGGAGACCGCTTTCGGCAACGCAGGCGTATACTTGGAAAAGTACATCGAGCGTATGCGTCACGTGGAAATCCAAGTATTGGCGGATCGGCACGGGAATGTCATCCATTTGGGTGAACGGGATTGTTCCGTTCAACGTCGCTTGCAGAAACTGGTCGAGGAATCGCCGTGTCCGGTGCTCCCGGAAGAAACCCGCCGAGCGATGGGAGAAGCTGCCGTTGCTGCCGCGAGAGCGGTCAATTACGTGGGTGCTGGCACCATCGAGTTCATCTACGCGCCGGATGGGCAGTTCTACTTCATGGAGATGAATACGCGGATTCAAGTAGAACACCCGGTCACGGAGTGGGTCACGAGCGTCGACTTGGTCCGCGAACAGATTCTGGCGGCCGCAGGTGAACCGCTGTCTGTTACGCAAGAGGATATCGAATTGCGCGGGCATGCCATCGAGTGTCGCATCAACGCCGAGGATCCAGAGCGCAATTTCATGCCGTCTCCCGGCACCATTACAGAATACTTGCCGCCAGGGGGCATCGGTGTGCGCGTCGATAGCGCCGCGTATCCTGGATATACTGTTCCGCCGCACTACGATTCGATGATTGCGAAGCTGATTGTCTGGGCGCCGACCCGCGAGCAGGCAATTGACCGAATGCTGCGGGCGTTGACGGAGTTTCGGATTGAAGGTGTAAAAACCACAATTCCGTTCCACATCAAGTTGCTCAACCACGAAAAATTCCGGGCTGGTGACGTCAGCACGCGGTTCCTGGAAGAATACAAGGTGATGTAATGGTCGGAATCCACGAGACAGGAGGGTCTTGTCATGCAAGACATGGAGTACCAATCCAATGATTTAGGGAAGATTCAAATTGCCGACGAGGTAATTCAGGTGATTGCCGGGCTGGCCGCCAGCGAAGTGGAAGGCGTCGTCGAGATGAGCGGTGGCGGGTTCACGGATAACTTGCTCGGGCGGAAGAATCTGTCGAAGGGCGTGAAAGTGTCGTTCGGCGATGAAGACAAGACGTGTATCATCGACCTGTCTGTCGTGCTGGATTTCGGAATCAACATTCCTGACGTATCGATGCAGATTCAGGAACATGTCAAGCAGGCGGTGGAAAGCATGACAGGGCTCGATGTGGTACAGGTGAATGTCCACGTGTCCGCGATTGCGTTGTACACTGACAAGCAGAAGGAGACAGTCGAAGTCGCCGTTGAGAAGCGCCCGCGCTAACTGGCGCTGATGCGCCCGCAGAGGCGGCCCCGGTGTTGCGGGGCCGCCGGGCGCACACGGCAGGACGCCACAGGAGGGGTACCGTGAGTATTCTGGATCGAACACTTCTTATTATTCTGGCACTTGGCAGTCTCGTTGCGTCCGTGTTTGCGTTTCTGCTGGGCATTGGTGTGTTTGACGACAATTCGGTGTCCGCGGTACTGCCATTCTCCACGTACCCTTACAACGTGTACACCATTGTGATTGCCATCGTCTTTGCACTGGTTGCGCTACGATTCGTGTTCTACAGGTGGAACAGTCCGGACCCGGAATACGTGGTGCTGCAGGGCGACCACGGCCAGATCCGCATTTCCTTTGAGACCATTAAGCAGCTGGCAAACCGGACAGGGCGCTCCATCCGCGGAGTTCAGGAGTTTGACACGCGCGTTCGGAATGGACAAGCGGGCATTTGGCTCTCTGTCCGAGTCAAAGCGCTTCCAGACTTGGATTTGTCTCGGGTGAGTGCGGAAATTCAGACAGCCGTGAAGGAATATGTCGAGCATACCACAGGGATCAATGTCGAAAAAGTGATTGTGAACATTGCTGAACTGGCTGGCAGTCCAGCGAAAAGTGCGAAGACGTGGGTGGAATAGACGATGAATCGGATACGTCATTGGACGCTTGTGATCCTCAACCTGAAGCGGCGGTGGCTTGGGCTCATTATCGGGTGTTTGCTGTGGTTGGCCTGGATGTTATTCGGAGTCTGGGCAACTGTGGTGCTCGTCGTATTCGCTTCGGTCGGGTTTTTCGTCGGACGTATTCTCGAAGAGCATCAATCTTGGAAGGACGTCGTGGATAAACTACTGGCGGAACGTTTTACGGATTCGTGACAGGTTTGGTTATACAGATAACGGAATGCAGCAGAATGGAGTGAGAGCATGCGGCGCAGGGAGTTACGACAAAAGGCACTCCAGTCGTTGTATCAGATTGACGTAGGCAAATCGGACGCGGACGCCGCCATCCGCCACGTGTTGGAGGAAGCAGAATCGATGTCCGACAAGGACGTTCAGTACGTTCAGAAGTTGGTACATGGAACTACTTCTCATCTGGCGGAATTGGACGAGTTGTTGGCCTCCTCCGTGCAGGGGTGGAAGCTCGACCGCATTGCGTCCGTGGATAGGAATGTGCTTCGGCTGGCTGTTTACGAATTGTTGTACGAGACGGACGTGGATATCGCCACCATCGTCGACGAGGCGGTTGAACTGGCGAAGGCCTTCAGCACGGAGGAATCGGGTCGTTTCGTGAACGGCGTTTTGGCGAAGATCTTGCCGACTGTCAGACAAAACCGTCAGTGAAGGATGAATAGCTGGCTACGAATTCACGGTTGTAAAAGGGGAACAGGCATGCGTTGTGTGCTAGGTATTGATACGAGCAATTACACGACTTCCTTATGTGCCGTGGATTATGACAGCGGCACATTGGTGGCCGAAAGCCGCAAGTTGCTGCCTGTGCAATTGGGGGAAAGAGGGCTTCGTCAATCCGATGCGCTCTTTTTTCATGTGCAGCAGATTCCACTCGTGATGGATCAATTGATGGCACAGGTGGGAACGGGACGACAAGTGCAGTGGATGGGCGTGGGTGTCTCGGTGCGTCCCAGACCGAACGCATCGTCGTACATGCCTGTCTTCAGAGCCGGTCAAAGTTTTGCGGATGCGTTTGCGAGAGCCCTCTGCGTTCCGGTGGTACGGACGTCGCATCAAGAGGGACATGTGGCTGCGGCGCAGTATTTTCTCGAAGAGATGCCGAGTGACGTGACATTTCTTGCTGTACACCTGTCCGGCGGGACATCGGACGTCGTACTGGCCCGCCCCACTCGGTTCGGTTACTCCGTGCATCCGGTTGCCGAGGGGGCGGACCTACATGCGGGGCAGTTTGTCGACCGAGTGGGCGTCGCGTTAGGGTTGCCGTTTCCTGCTGGGCCGCACTTGGAAAAACTGGCCCGGGAATCGAAAAACAGTGAGTTCAGACTGGGCGTGCGGCTCGTGGAAAATCGCCTCAGTTTCTCCGGCCCGTGTTCGGCCGCTTTGCGCGCGCTTGAGCGCGGAGTCGCGCCGGCTGACGTGGCCTTGGCCGTACAGGCGTGTATCGCAAATGCCGTGGTGAAAGCCGTGACGAGCGCCCTCGACGCCTTTTCAGACGTGCGGCATTGCATGATTGCTGGCGGCGTCGCGTCGAATGCGTACATTCAGGAGCGCGTGACACATCGCCTGCGTGTACTTCGCCCGGACGTGTATGTCGGCTTTGCGCCGGCGCGTTTTTCTTCCGATAACGCACTTGGCGTGGCTCGCATCGCACAGAAGTTTCTTCACCACGGATGATCCCGTGGCTGGTGTTGGATCTACTTCAATCGTCGGATGGCAGCACAAGCACACGACGTTCTGAACCTTCCGCACAGTATTGGTAGGAATGGCATGATGGGTTATAATGAGCGGGTGAACAGGGGATGGACAGGAAGTGCACAGGTGCTCTTGAACCAGGACGAGGAGGGGACAACGGGTGACCGCCACGGAATTTTTGGACAACGGCCAACCAGTCTTTGACATTACCATCATTGGAGGCGGCCCGACCGGGTTGTTTGCCGCATTTTACTGCGGCATGCGCGACGCAAGTTGCAAGATTATCGATAGTCTCCCGGAACTCGGTGGGCAACTTGCCGCACTGTATCCGGAAAAGTACATTTATGACGTGGGTGGATTTCCGAAAATCCGGGCAAAGCAGTTGGTAGAACAGCTGAAGGAACAAGCGTTTCAGTATCATCCAACGGTTCACTTGAACGAACGTGTGGAACAGCTGGTGCGCCGTGATGACGGCATCTTTGAATTGACCACGGACAAACAAACACACTATACGAAGGCAGTCATCATTTGTGGGGGCATCGGTGTTTTCACGCCGCGTCCATTGCCTGCGGAAGGTGTGGAGCCGTTCATCAACAACGGTATTTATTATTTCATAGACGACCTGGAGAAGTTTCGCGGTAAGCGGGCGTTGGTGATTGGTGGTGGAGACTCGGCCGTGGACTTCGCGCTAATGCTGGAAGAGGTGGCTGCTTCGGTGACGTTGATTCACCGCCGAGACCAATTCCGCGCGCACGAAGAAAGTGTAAAGCAGTTACACGCCTCGACGGTTGACGTCAGAACGTTCATGGAACTTCTCTCAGTTCGCGGCGACGGCAAATTGGAGCAAGCGACACTGATCAACAGCAAGACAAAGGAGACCACCGACATTCCGGTCGACGTGATTATCAGTGGGCTCGGCTTTACGGCTTCCCTCGGACCAATTGCAAACTGGGGCTTGGAGATTGAGAACAATGAAATCGTGGTCAATACGCGGATGGAGACGAATATTCCGGGTGTCTACGCCGCAGGTGACATTGTCACGTATCCTGGCAAGGTCAAACTGATTGCCACGGGATTCGGCGAAGCACCGACAGCCGTGAACAACGCCAAGACGTTCATTGATCCCAAAGCGCGGTTGAGCCCTGGTCACAGCAGTAACCGGAAAGAGTAGACACGAAGTCGGTGTTACGGAGTTCACACGGTGGTGTGGACTTCTTCTTTATGGAAATCATGGGCAGCCTGTCCCACCGCGTTTCAGTGCAGCCCTGGTGAGGCGAAGAATTGCGGAGGTGTACCTAGTGGCAAGGATTTTGGATGGAAAGAAAGTTGCGGAATCGATTCATCAAGAGTTACGGGAGCGTCTGATTCGCCTCAAGGAGCGAGGGGTCTCACTGAAACTGACGGTCGTACTGGTAGGGGATAACCCTGCATCTGCGAGCTACGTTCGTGGCAAGCAGCGCACTGCGGAGAAAATAGGCCTGGAAGGGGAAATCTTGCGATTGCCGGCAGATGTGTCGCAGGAAGTCCTACTGGCTGAAGTGGATAGACTGAACGCCGACGATTCGGTGGACGGCATTCTGGTTCAATTGCCACTTCCGACGCACATCGCTGAGCAAGAGGTGCTGGAACGTATCTCGCCAGAGAAAGATGTGGATGGTTTCCACCCCATGAATGCTGGGCGGAACTTTGTCGGCCTGGATGCGGTGTGGCCCTGTACCCCTGCCGGAATCGTCAACATGTTGCATCGTGAAGGCATTGAAATCGAAGGCAAGCACGCAGTGGTCGTAGGACGAAGCAACATTGTCGGAAAGCCGATGGCGCTGTTGCTACTCAAGGAGAACGCGACGGTGACCGTCTGCCATTCAAGGACCAAGAACCTCTCCGACATCACTCGCTTGGCGGACATTCTCGTGGTTGCAGTCGGCCAACCGAACGTCGTGACACAGGGCGATGTGAAACCAGGTGCTGTCGTCATTGACGTCGGAATGAACCGTGTTGACGGGAAACTGGTCGGAGATGTTGACTTCGCAGGTGTTTCCGAAGTTGCCAGTGCCATCACGCCCGTCCCTGGCGGGGTTGGACCGCTGACGGTCGCGACTTTGATGCAAAACACCGTAGCGTTGGGACTTGCTCGTCGCGGTATCAAGGAGGAATAGAGTATGGCGGTTCCTGCGTCCGCGAAGGTCTATACCGTGAGCGAAGTGAACCAGCTCATCCGCGACGTCATCGAACGTGACGTTCGCTTGCAGACTTGTTATGTGACGGGGGAGATATCCAACTTTAAACACCACTCCAGCGGTCACATGTACTTCACGCTGAAGGACGAAAAGAGCCGCCTTCGGGCGGTGATGTTTGCCAGTCGCGTCAAACGCTTGTCGTTCTTGCCCGAGGACGGGATGCGCGTGATTGTACTGGGGTCCATCGGTGTGTTTGACCGGGACGGCCAGTATCAAGTCTACGTGGAAGACATGCAGCCGGATGGAGTCGGTGCGCTGTACGTCGCGTTCACGCAACTCAAGGAGCGCCTCGAACGCGAGGGATTGTTTCGCCCGGAAAGAAAAAAGTCACTGCCGCGTTACCCACGGCGCGTGGGCGTGGTGACGTCTCCCACAGGTGCCGTCATCCGCGATATCTGTACGACGCTGTCGCGTCGCTACCCATTGGCGAAAGTGGTGTTGTCCCCTGCGCTTGTTCAAGGGCCGACGGCAGCGGCGTCGATTGTGGCGGCACTCGACCGCTTGCTCACGTGGTCTTCCACTCGAGAGCGGATTGACGTGATTATCGTGGCCAGAGGCGGCGGGTCGTTGGAAGAACTGTGGCCATTCAACGAGGAGGCGGTGGCCAGGGCCATCTCCGCTTGCCCGATTCCGGTTGTCTCTGCGGTCGGACATGAGACGGACTACACCATCTGTGACTTCGTGGCGGACGTCCGCGCGGCCACACCGACAGCGGCCGCGGAAGTGGTCGCTCCTTATGTCATGGACCTGCGAGAGCAGTTAGCGCAGTGGTCCAGCCGCAGCTTCACATCCATTCGATATCGACTGGCAGAGCAGAGGCAGCGACTGTCAGCTATCCGTGAGTCGGCTGTATTAAAACACCCACTCAACATCGTCAATATCTACAGACAACACGTGGATTACCTCGACAGCTTATTACAACAGCACGCCACCAAACCCATCCGCGCTGGGGAGCGCGTGGTCGCACAGCTGTCCGAGCGGTTGCACCGCCTGGACATCAAAGCACGTGTTGGAAACGCGCGCAACAAGGTGGACGTGGCGCAAGCAAAAGTGATACAGTCAGTGAAATTGTACCTGTCCGAGCGGAACCGAGCGCTCGACAAATCCATCGTGTCGCTTGAGGCCCTCAATCCCTTGGGTGTCTTGCGCCGAGGATACAGCGTTGTGTACAAAGCGGACGGAACGACGGTGGTCACTCGAAAGCAGCAGGTAGACCCTGGGGAGAGGGTGACCATACGGTTGGCGGACGGAACGTTGATGGCCAGGATTGAGGACGGGGAGGAACGGGACTATGAACGAGGCGTTCAGTCAAGACTTGACATTTGAGACTGCGATGAAGCGTTTGGAGGAAACCGTGCGGAAGTTGGAGTCCGGAGAGCTATCGTTGTCCGAAGCCATCGAGCGTTATAAGGAAGCGATGCAACTCGTTCAATTCTGTCGCGGTCAGCTGGACCGTGCCGAATTGGAAATTGAGCAGTTGGTGGAAACGCAAGGCACGTTGGACAAGCAGTCCCTGAAGGAGGGCGTTTAATGGCGGTGAAACCCGACGTCGATGCGTATATCGCGGAGATGGGGCGAACGGTGACGGACTATTTGTCCACGTTGTTTGCGAACCCAGGCCGCCCCGCCCGTTTGTTTGAATCGATGAACTACAGCTTGTTGGGGGCCGGGAAACGGCTGCGTCCCATCTTGTGCATCGCTGCAGCCGAGACGTTCGGCGTAGGTGTGGACAAAGTCCTGCCTGCCGCCGCCGCGCTCGAGCTGGTTCACTGCTATTCGCTGATCCACGACGACCTGCCTATCATCGACAACGATGATTTGCGCCGTGGTCGCCCAACGAATCACAAGGTATATGGCGACGCGACCGCATTGCTGGCGGGAGATGCACTTCTCACGTACGCTTTCGAACAGTTGTCCCAGCCACTGGGCATCTCTGCGGACAAACAGTTGCAGATGATTCACACGCTCGCCCATGCGGCCGGGGCGTATGGCATGGTCGGTGGCCAACAGGCGGACATTCTTGCCGAGCACACGGACGGAGACCTCGAGCTGCTGCAGTTTATTCACGTGCACAAAACCGCCAAATTGATACAAGCGTCGGTTGTCATCGGCAGTTTGTTTGCCAATGCATCGAGTCAGGAGCTGGACGCCGTCGCGAAGTACGGGCTGTCGGTAGGTCTGGCGTTCCAAATCGTGGACGACTGGTTGGACGTGGCAGGCAGCGAGGCGGAGATAGGTAAGCCCGTGGGCTCTGACGAACGTTTGCAAAAACTCACCTACCCGCGATTGGTCGGGCTGGAGAAGACGCGGGAATTGGCTGAATCGACCATGCAGGAAGGCGTTGAAGCGCTGACTTCAGCCGGCATCCAAGCGCCGTTGCTCGAGGCGATTGGTGAGTACGTTGTGCGGCGCACAAGGTGACCGTTCATAGGACATTTACGTGTGTGAGCTGGGAACGTTGCCAGCAAGCCTCATGTTCTGGATTTCGGATCGTATGCTATAATTGTATCGACGTTTGGGTGGCGCAGTATTCTAGTCAACCGTCCGACTCTGAAGGCGGGGCTAAAAATCCGCCAAAGGGCACATCGATGAAGTTCCTGGTGTTGGCTTGAGGCGCCCAGCCTTGGGTTGATGCTGGGAGTTAAGAAAGTTGGGCAACTCGCAATGGCATGCGAGATCTGACCCAGCTTTCGCGGAGGCCCATGTCCGTGGCCTGCTTTTAAAGGAGGTTATGGCTTGGGGTATGAACCTGCATGCGGAGTCCATCTGTGTGCAGCGTAGCCTGCCTTGAGTGGTACTGAAGGATCACGGGAAACAGGCGTTTAGCTCCCCGGCCAGGGAGCGGCGCTGGTGCCGTGTGAAATCCGTGCTGCAAAAGAGGCTAGGAGTCGGCAACGGTTGTCGCGGAAAACGCCTAGACTGTACTTCAAGTGGCTCTTTGGGGATTATAGTGTGGACTAAGTGGTAATCCAGTCTGACTGATGGTGACACAGTCAAGGGATGCATAAAGGGAAACCGCCGGTGCGGCGACGCGCCGGTGCGTCCTTGGGAAAACCTACTGGACCTAAGCCACAGCGTTTACTCAAAGAGCTGCCACCCAGGATTTTTCCTCTATTCGGGGGTACATAATGAAAAGAACGACGTTGCGGGGTTCACTGCCGTTCATCTTCACGGTGTCGGTCATCTCCCTGCCTTTAAGTGGTGTGTTTGACACAGCCACTATTTTTTTAGACGAAGTTCGGTGGTATGTCGGGGCCCTGATTGTGGTTGGGATTGTACTCGTAGGGGCGTTGTTCGATATGCTGGGTGTGGCCGCGGCCGCTGCGAGAGAGACGCCGTTTCACGCGATGGCTGCAAAGAAAGTGTTCGGCGCGAAGCGGGCAATCACCATTGTTCGGAACGCCGAAAAAGTGTCCAGCGTGTGCAGCGACGTCGTCGGAGACATCGCGGGCGTGTTGAGCGGTGCCGGTGCCCTCGCTGTGTCGGTCCAACTGAGTGATACTTTTCACGTGACAGGGTGGGCAAAGGAACTGACCACCATTGTGTTGACTGCACTTGTAACTTCGATTACTGTGGGAGCGAAGGCGATGGGAAAGACGTTGGCGATTCAGTCGCCGACGCCCATCATCTTGACGGCGGCGAAAATTGTCGAGACACTGTTCATCATTCCAGGCCGTCATCACAAACGTACCCGACAAACGGCACGTCGTTCCCGTTCATGATTCCGACGGTTAATCTAATGCTGTGAGGTGTTCACGACGTATCTCGAACACGTAAACGCACCAGCGGACATCAAGTCGCTGAACGTACAACAATTAACCACGCTGGCTCAAGAGATTCGCGGGTTCCTCGTCGACGCTGTGTCGCAGACGGGTGGCCACTTTGGCGCCAATCTCGGAGTCGTCGAGTTAACCTTGGCATTACATAAAGTGTTCGACAGTCCCACGGACAAAATCATTTGGGACGTCGGACATCAAGCGTATGTCCACAAAATCCTGACCGGACGCAAAGATCGATTTCCGACGTTGCGACAGTTTCAAGGTCTGGCCGGATTTCCAAAGCGCGGCGAAAGTGTGCACGACCAGTTTGGCACTGGCCACGCCAGTACCTCTATCTCAGCCGGGCTAGGCATGGCCGTGGCACGCGATTTGGCGGGCGAAAAGTACAGTGTCGTCGCCGTCATCGGCGACGGTGCGTTGACCGGCGGCATGGCCATGGAAGCGTTGAACCACGCGGGTCATTTAGGCACCAATCTTCTGGTCATTTTGAACGACAACGAAATGTCCATCTCGGAAAACGTGGGTGCGTTGTCTCACTATCTCACGCGTCTACGCACGGACCCGACGTACTCCAGAGCAAAGTCAGAAGTGGAGGGCCTGTTGCGCAAAGTTCCGGCGATTGGACCAAAGCTGACCAAGACATTAGAAAAAGTGAAGGATTCCATGCGGCACCTGGTGGTACCCGGTCTCTTGTTTGAAGGGTTTGGGTTTAAGTACTTGGGCCCAGTCGACGGGCACGACTTGGAGGGCCTGCTGAAAGTGCTGGAAGACGCCAAGCGGCTGAAAGGCCCCGTCCTCATCCACATGGTGACCAGTAAGGGCAAGGGGTACGCCTCGGCGGAAAAGGCGCCCGACAAATGGCATGCGTGGCCGAGCGCGCCCAAACCAGGTGGGCCACCGTCTTATACCAGTGTGTTTGCGGATACGCTGAGACAACTGGCGCGAGAGATGCCGGATCTGGTTGCAGTCACGCCAGCCATGATCTCTGGGTCGGGGTTAACGAAGTTCGGCGAAGAATTTCCAGACAGGTTGTATGATGTGGGCATCGCTGAGCAGCACGCAGCGACGTTCTGTGGTGGACTGGCGGCAGCTGGCAAGCGCCCGGTATTAGCCATTTATTCGACCTTCTTACAGCGTGCCTATGACCAGGTCATTCACGATATTTGCATCCAGAAGTTGCCCGTTCTGATTGCCGTGGACCGCGCTGGACTGGTGGGTCCAGACGGGGAAACCCATCAAGGCGCGTACGACGTGTCGTACCTCCGAGCCATACCGAACATTGTCGTGATGATGCCGAAGGACGAAAATGAACTGCGACACATGTTGTACACCGGACTGCACGTGGACGGGCCGGTCGCCGTGCGCTATCCACGAGCAGATGGCGTCGGTGTGGATCTGAGCGAGCCCTTGCGGAAGCTGAACATTGGGGAAGCGGAAGTGCTGCGCACAGGGGATGCTGCGGCGATTCTTGCCCTGGGTCCGATGGTGCAACTTGCCGAAGAAGCCGCTCGCCGGCTGGAAGAAGAGTACGGCGTGTCGACGACGGTGGTCAACATGCGGTTTGTCAAACCGCTGGACGAGGCACTCATCCTTCGGCTTGCCAAGTCCATGCCACTCGTTACTGTCGAAGAAGCGGCTTTGGCGGGTGGTATGGGATCCGCCGTTCTGGAACTGCTCGCAGACCACGGTGTCGAGACGCGCGTACGTCGGCGGGGCATCCCGGATGTTTTTGTGGAACATGGAACACGGAAGGAACTGCTCCAACACATAGGATTAACTGCAAACGACATCGTTCAGGACGTGCTACATGTCATCAAACGCGGCGAAGCATCCCGCATCGGGAGTCGACAAGCATGAAACCCGGTAAAATACGACTGGATGTGTTATTGGTTCAACGCGGGCTGTTTCCCAGTCGGGAGGCAGCCCGGCGTGCCATTATGGCTGGACAAGTCATGCGGGGCGGTGAAGTTGTCGACAAGCCGGGCACGCAGGTGTATACCGATGAATCGTTTGAAGTCCTACAACCGAGCCACCAATTCGTGAGTCGCGGCGGCCTGAAGTTGGAGCGGGCGCTTGATGTGTTCTCGGTATCGCTGAAAGACCAGGTGGTCATCGACGTGGGTGCGTCTACAGGAGGGTTTACAGACTGCGCACTGCAGCACGGGGCGAGCCGAGTGTATGCGGTCGACGTGGGCTATGGGCAACTCGCGTGGAAGTTGCGCATCGATGACCGGGTGGTCGTGATGGAGAGAACCAACTTCCGACACGTCGACGCCTCGCGCTTTGACCCGAAGCCGAGTGTGGCCGTCATGGATGTGTCGTTCATCTCAACAAGGCTCCTGTTGCCCAAGCTGATGGAAGTTCTGACCAGCCCGGGTGTCATTCTCAGCCTTGTCAAACCGCAGTTTGAGGCTGGCCGAGAGCACGTGGGCAAGGGGGGGATTGTGCGCGATCCCAAGGTCCATCTGAATGTCCTCCGCCGCCTGATTACATTTGTCTACGACGCAGGCATGGCGTGTGACGGGTTGACGTATTCGCCTATCCAAGGTGGAGACGGAAACATCGAGTACCTCGCCAAATGGGTAATGGGGGGGGCTGATGTGACACCGGCCGAGGTGTGGCTCGAAGCTGCCCGGCATACGGTGGAGTCGGCCTGGGACAAGTTGACAGGCGAGCGTCCGGTTTTGACATAAGCCTGGCAGGACGGAAATCAGCGCTACTGAACAGGAAATCATCAGGCCACTGTGGAATATTGTCTGAAAACCGTGGTAAGGGGACCGTCTGACCATGCAGTGGCGCGATCTGTTCACAATGCTGTTGTGCATCGGTATCGTCTACTGGCTCGGCAAGTCGCTGTTCATGGGGCGGCGCCGAGGCGGCGAGACACCGCTTCGGGGCAAACTGTCCACCGCGCGCGATTGGCTGGAGGAGAACGGTTACCAAATTATCCGTGTCCGGGAGCGCGGAGAGTGGATTGGATATTACGGAGACAAATCGTTCAAAAAATCTCTGATTGCTGATTTTGTCGTCCGCAAGGGCCCGAAGTACTACGCCGTGAAGCTGCGCCAGCCCCGAGATCAGGGAGTCAACGGTGTGAAGCTGCGCGACCAGTGGTTCCCTTTGTATGTCGCGTTCGGCGTTCAAGGCATTTTACATATGGACGTCGACGAGGAACGCGTGCAGGTTGTCGACTTTGACTGGAAAAGCCCGCCGTATGTGCGGTGGAAGACTGTGTTCAATCGGAGCCTGTGGTTTCTCGTGGGCGTCCTTGTGGCGATGGCCTGGTTGCATGGGCGGTAAGGGCGAGGAGGAAGAACGTGAGGACCATTGGAATCATTGCGAACCTGGACAAACCGAAGGCGTGCGCTGTGCAGGAACGGCTTCAGTTCCTGCTCAACAGTCAGGGCATTCACACTGTGTGCGTGGAGATTCGCAAAGATCTCGCCTCTCATGGCAACACACTGCAACCGCTGGCCGCCGCGGAAATGGTATTTGTGCTCGGTGGCGATGGAACGTTGCTCGGTGTCGCACGGCACTTGGCGCGATGGAACGTTCCTTTGCTCGGCATCAACGTAGGACACCTGGGTTTTCTCAGTGAAGCGGAGCCAACGGACATTGATGAGACGGTCCGTCGTGTTTCCGAGCGAGAGTACGACCTGGAGCGGCGCATGATGCTCGAGGTAGACGTATACCGCCATGGCCGCAGAATCGAACAACTGATTGGGTTGAACGATGCAGGCATCGGGAAAGGATCGTTTGCTCGGATGGTATCCGTGGACGTGCGAGTGGATGGGGTCTTGCTCGATGCGTACAGCGGCGACGGCGTGATTGTGTCTACCCCAACCGGATCCACCGCCTATTCTCTGTCCTGCGGTGGTCCCATTGTCGCTCCACAACTGCAGGCCATGCTGATTACGCCGATTTGTCCACACACGTTATCGGCTCGACCGTGTGTCATCAGTGATACTCAAGAGGTGAGCCTGGTGGTGCATGCAACGCACGAAGACCTCGGTTTGACGGTCGACGGGCAGATTGGAGTTCGACTTCAGCCGGAGGATGAAGTGAAAGTGCGCAAAGCCCAGGTCGTGACCACATTGGTCAAGTGGAGAGACCGGGAGTTCTTTTCTGTTCTCCGGCAAAAACTGCACGGACAGGACGCATCTGCACATCATGACGGGGGACGCGAATCCACAGGAGGGACGGAACTTGCTGCTCGAACTGACGGTTGAGCGACTGGCCTTGATTGATGCGCTTCGGCTGCCCCTACAACCAGGGTTTAACGTACTGACGGGTGAAACCGGCGCCGGGAAATCGATTCTCTTGGATGCGATTGGACTCTTGTTGGGGAATCGCGGATCTGCCGAACTCATTCGAAACGGGGAAGACAGTGCGCTCGTGGAAGCCGTGATTGCGCTGTCGCCGTCAACTCAGGCGCGGGTGAAACCGCTGCTCGAAGAGTGGGGGTTGCCGTGGGACGAGTCCCTGATCATCTCACGCGAACTGTTCAAATCTGGACGCACCGTCTGCCGTGTCAATGGACGCCTGGCCACGGTACAGATGCTTCGGGAGCTTGGATGGAGGATTGTTCAGCAACACGGACAACACGACCATCACGGATTGCTTCGCACGGAAGAACAAATGCGCGCCTTGGATCTGTATGGTCACCACGAGGAGTTGTTGGCAGACGTTCGCACGCAGTTTCGCCACTACCTGAACTGCAAGCGTGCGTATGAGGAAACGCTGTTGGATGAGCAAGGGCGCGCACAACGCTTGGACATGTTGACGTTCCAAATCCAAGAAATTGAACAAGCGGACCTTCAACCGGGTGAGGAAGACCGGTTGCGGGAACGCCGGAAAAAACTACAGCACGTCGAAAAAATCTCTACCGCGCTGCAACAAGCAAAGTCTTTTCTGGACGGGGAAGGAACCATCGGGGCACTCACGTTACTTGGGAACGCGCACGACCACATCGCGGCCGCAGCGGCGTACGACGACTCGTTGCATGAAGCGGCAGAGTTGTTGCAGACTGCTCAGGTGCACGCGGACGAAGCTGCGCGCTTGATTTATCGCCACTTGGATGAATTGGACGAAGATCCATCCGAATTGGACGCCATCGAGGAACGTCTTGCACAGATTCGCGCCTTGCAGCGAAAGTACGGCGCCAGTGTGGAAGAGGTACTTGCGTATTACGAAACCGCTGTACAGGAACGTGACGACCTCCTCCATCACGAAGAAAAGGCCAGCCGGTTGTTCGCTGACATGCAGGCTGCTGAAACGGCGCTGCATGAATCCTGCGAACGGCTCCATCAGGCACGTGTCGAAGCCGCCGAGCGCCTTTCCTCTGAAGTGGTGCAGACGCTTCGTGCACTCTCCATGCCGAGCGCACGCCTTGAGGTCAGGGTTTGGCGACGTACGCAGTCGGATGGAACGGTTCAGTATTCGGAAGACGGGTTTGATCAAATCCAGTTCTTGTTTTCCGCCAACGTCGGCGAAGAGCTGAAACCGCTGCAAAAAGTCGCCTCTGGCGGTGAATTGTCGCGTACGCTCTTGGCACTCAAATCGGTTCTCGCGGATGTGGATGACTTGGAGACGCTGATTTTCGACGAAATTGACACCGGTGTCAGTGGGGTCGCTGCCCAGAGCGTCGCCCAACAAATGAGAAAGATTGCAACCAGTCGCCAGGTACTTTGCGTCACCCACTCTGCAGCCATTGCGGCAGCTGCAGGTACGCACTATTACATTGAAAAAACGGAACGCGACGGTTCAACTCAAACGTCGGTGAGGAAGCTCGATACATCCGGTCGGATTCGTGAGCTTGCACGGCTGCTTGGCGCGGGGATTGCAGACGAAACCGCGGTTTCACACGCAAAAGCTTTGTTGGAGCGCATGGGTGCAAAGGGCGCTTGAGAGACATCCATTGTCCAGAAGTAGCAATCTATCCATGTGACGGATAGAAGTCGCTCTGCGTGGCATGTTTTACGCATCATAAAGCCTTTCTTGCGGGGCACCTTAGTACCACGAGCAATTGCTTGGGAGGTGCAACGTAAAGGAGGGCGCAAGATGCCGAAACGCTTTCGTTACAAGCACTTTCGCTGGCTGTGCGCGGCGGTTTTGTGCACGGCCTGCCTGTCTCCGCCGGTGCATCAACTTACGTCAGTGCCCACGTCCATTCAGGTTCCACTCGGGGACCAAGCGATTGTTCCACTGCATTTGCCGAAAGGGTCCAAGGTTGCTACGTCAAACGGGAACGTGTTCAGCGTGAGCGCAGTTCACTCGCAGGGCATCAGCGCTAGCGATGTGGAAGTGTATCCCAAGACACTTGGCAGCGCGTATGTTTCCACACGGCTGTTTGGGTTCTTACCGTGGAAAACAGTGCAAGTACACGTGATTCCACAGCACAAAGTGTACGTCGCCGGCCAGTCGGTCGGGATTCGACTGAAATCGCGCGGTGTCATGGTCGTCGGGTATCAACGGGTTGGAAGAGAGAGGGCATCGCCAGCCGTCGGGGCCGATATACGACTCGGTGATGTCATTGAGGAAGTGAATCGACATCCAGTGAGCTCAGCTGAGGACGTTCGACGCTTTGTGGAACATGCCGATGGCGAACTCAAACTTCTGGTTCGGCGCGGCGACGCGCACAGGAACGTCGTGGTGACACCCGCTTCGGATGAACGCGGAGCACGGCATCTCGGGTTGTTCGTGCGAGAGAAGACTTCCGGTGTCGGGACGCTCACGTACTACGATCCGCAAACTCACCGATTTGGTGCCCTTGGCCACGTGATTTCGGACGCCGACACTGGACAGCCCATCGTCGGTCAGGGAACGCTATATGATGCGGAAGTCACGGGAATGGTGAAAGGACTTACCGGCAGGCCTGGGGAAAAGCGCGGACGCTTTGTAGAATCGCGCGGCGTCATCGGTCACATTGAGTGCAATACGCCCTACGGCGTGTTTGGAAGGATGTCCAACCAACTGGAGGATGTAGCGGGGTTGCATCCGCTTCCAGTCGCTTTGCCAGGAGATGTCCATGAAGGGCCAGCCAAAATGTGGACGGTCGTTCACGGTCGCAAGGTCGAGTCGTTTGACGTCGAAGTCGAGAACCTTGTGCGACAACAAAAGCCGGCCACAAAGAGCATGATTGTCCACGTGGTCGACAAACGGTTGTTGGGTTTGTCTGGCGGGATTATTCAAGGGATGAGTGGCAGTCCCTTGGTGCAAGACGGAAAGTTGATTGGCGCTGTGACGCACGTTTTCGTCTCTGACCCCACGCGAGGCTACGGAGTGTACGCGGCTTGGATGCTGGAGCAAGGCGACGGCGCTGTGAGCGCAACGGACCGTGCGGCGCGGGCGGCCTGGATACGCAACTGAATGCGGCGTATAGGTATGGTGATGTCCTCGGACATCGCCATCCACGCTTGTGTCGAAATATGTCGACGGTAGTCCAATTTCCGCGAAAACTATTACATAAGATTTGGGAGGACATGCCCCCCACATGTCGAAATATTCTACTCGGGACACCATACGAGGGGGAATCACCAAGTGGGTTTGAAGGTTCTCATTGCGGACGATAATCGGGAATTTGTAGAGCTACTGCGAGACTACATCGCGTCTCAGGACGATATGGAAGTATGTGGGGTCGCACACAATGGTAACGAAGTCGTGGACATGGTTCGGAACAAGCGACCTGACATTTTGGTGCTGGACATCATCATGCCGGTATTGGACGGGATTGGAGCACTGGAACGTCTCAATGATTTGTCCGGTGGAACTCCAAAAGTGATTTTGCTGACAGCGTTCGGTCAAGAAACAGTCACTCGTCGCGCAATGGAACTTGGCGTCTCCTACTTTATTCTGAAGCCGTTCGACATGCCGGTATTGCTGGAGCGGATACGTCAAGTGTCTGTGGAAACGCCTTCGATTTCGCCCGTGGCCGCAACTTCAACTATGTTTCAGTCGGCAGCTTTTCAACAAGGACCGAGTAAAAAGTCTGTGGATGCAGCCATTACACAAATTATTCACGAAATTGGAGTGCCTGCGCACATCAAGGGATATCACTACCTCCGCGAAGCCATCGGCATTGTCTTTAGCGACGTGGAGATTCTGGGTTCCATTACAAAAACGTTGTACCCGCGCATTGCTGAACGATTTAAAACAACACCGTCCCGTGTTGAGCGAGCGATTCGCCATTCCATCGAAGTGGCGTGGGGACGTGGCAATGTGGATGCCATTCGAGCGGTCTTTGGTTACACCGTGAGTGCTTCTAAGACAAAGCCGACGAATTCGGAATTTATCGCAATGATTGCGGACAAGCTTCGCATGGAGCACAAAGTTTCTTAATGACCTGTGACAAATACATAGACCACTGGGTAGGGGTGCCGAGACATTTGTGTTTGCGTTTCCAACGCAGTCATGAATGTCTTTTTTTCTGGGCAACGACGCACGGTTGTCTACGACAGTTGCCAGGGTACTGCACGTGCCGTAACTCATCCAAACATCGAAGTGTGAATAACGACCCTTCCACGAAGGCAAACTAGGCTTGTCTCACATTACACAGAACAACAAGGAGGAGTTACAGATGGCAGACAATCGAAACCAGAAACTAATTTCCCAAGCATCACAAGCTCTGGACCAAATGAAGTACGAAATTGCCTCCGAATTTGGTGTTCAACTGGGCGCTGACACGTCTTCTCGGCAGAACGGTTCTGTGGGTGGAGAAATTACGAAACGCCTAGTCGCATTCGCGGAACAACAACTTTCTGGCGGCGCCCTTCGGTAATGATGGTGAACGAATAACGACAGGTTTTGATACGTGTTCTCGAACGCAGGGACCCCAATCCCTGCGTTTTTCATGGCCTTCCGTACCACGAGAAGCGCGTACGAAGCGCATACGGCTCCTCCCTGCGCCTCCCCTCTGTGGTAGAGTGGAGAGGGGGGAGTGCATCCGGCGTGTGAACAACTGAACAGTGGAGGCCCGCGGGCCCCTATAGTATACTTGTTCACATCGGTAGCTTGCGAATTTCAGCGTTGATGTTCCTGTCAAAGGAAGGATTGAGGCCGTGCGCAGCAAGCGACTCAAACGAATGGGTTTTTGTATTGTTGGACTGCTTATCGTCTTTTGCGCGCTTGCGGGATGGCACCGGTACGCGAGTGACTCGGCTGAGGCTGACGTCCAGCAACGAATTCTGAAAATTGCCAATCAGCTCCGGGCTCCTGGAGATCAAAATACCATGACGGTTGCCACTTCCCAGTCTGACATGGCACAGCACATGCGATACGAAATCCAACAGGAGCTGATTGCCCACATGACCGACGGTGAAGTGATGGAGGATATGGTCCGGGAATATGGCGCGGGAGCGTATGCAGCTCCTCCTCTGCGTGGCTTCGGCATGGTGGTTTGGCTGCTGCCGGTCTCATTTCTAGCAGCTCTCGTTATTCTCTTCGTTGTGGTATTGAGGCGCAACAACAGGCACATGCGCAAGTCCATTCTCGTAGATGGCGTTCTCTCGGCGAAAAACAGGTTCGACGGGGTGGCTGACCGAGACGCTTTGCGAGAGTATTTGTAAGTTGATTTTCCGGATTTTTCTGTGGAGTTCGTTGATTCGGGAGATGAACAACTTGACCATTTCCACGCGCGCGAAATTGGTTGTGGCGCTGATTATCGTCGTTTCCATCATCGGTGTCCTGATTGAAACCGCCATCACCAAAGCGTCCACGTACTACATCACGGTGCACGAGCTGTATTCAGAAGGGGCTGCGGGGATGCATCATGACACTGCAGTCAGTGGCGACATTGTGGGGGCTTCGGTGAGATGGGACCCAAAGACCAGGCTGTTGTCGTTCTCCATCAAGGACGACACGAGCAGCCAAACGCTGCTGGTTCGCTTCCGCGGCGACAAGCCGGACAGCTTAACCAATAACTGGCCCGTGATTGCGTTTGGACAGCTGAATTCAGGTGGTCAGTTTGAGGCCACGAAGCTGCTCGTCAAGTGCCCTTCCAAGTACAGTGCGAAAGATGAGCAGCGCACGTATACCGCCAAGTAACGAGGACATGGGAATGGTCTAGGTGGTGTCGCGCCTTGGGGAGGTTTCGTTGTGATTGTCGGAACACTGGGGCAAGCAGCCATCCGAATACTGCTTGTCGTTGTTTGTATCAGTATCGCCGTTCACGTTGCTGCCATCCGCAGGAAGTCGGCGACCGTTCGGCAGTGGAGCCGATGGTGCATGGTCGCACAGTTTGCGGCCGCCTGTTTGGCATCGCTGTGCCTGATTTGGTTGCTCGTCACGGAGAACAACTGGTTTTCCTACGTGGCTGAGTATACAGGACAAGGGCTGCCTATCATCTATCGAATCGCTGCGTTTTGGGGTGGAAACGCGGGGTCACTGCTCTTCTGGTGCCTCATCCTGACGCTGTACGGGGCTGTGGTTGTGTTTACACGCCACGACGACAGCGAACGTATGTTGCCGTGGGTCGCGCTGATCCTGACGTGTATCACGCTGTTTTACACGCTAGTGATTAACTTTCTCACGTCTCCGTTTCAAAAGCTGGCGAGTCCGGTGCCTCTCAACGGACTCAACCCACTCTTGCAAAACCCAGGTATGACGGTGCATCCCGTCAACGTGTACTTGGGCTTCATTGGATTTTCGGTACCCTTCGCGTACGCGCTGACAACCTTGATACTCGGCAAGCAGGACGCCACATGGTTGGTGGTCACGCGGCGCTGGACACTTGTCTCATGGTTGTTTCTCAGTATCGGCATTGTGTATGGCGCGCACTGGTCCTACGAAGAATTAGGCTGGGGTGGTTACTGGGCCTGGGATCCCATTGAGAATGCGTCATTGTTGCCATGGTTGACGGCGACGACGTTCCTCCACTCTGCCATTGTTCAGGAGAAAAAAGGCTTACTGAAAATGTGGAACGTCGTCCTTGTCACGCTGACATTTTTGCTCACGCTGGTGGGAACCTTTTTGACCCGCAGTGGCGTGCTGTGGAGTATTCACGCGTTTGCAAACGGACCTTTGGGTACATATTTTCTCGTGTTTTTGAGTGTGGCCTTTGTGGTGTCCGCGGCAATCATCGTCTGGCGTCGGCGCGTGTTGCGTTCCGATGCACGGATTGACTCTGTCGTTTCCAAAGAAAGCGCGTTTCTCCTGAACAATGTTCTGTTTTTGGGGAGTGCCTTTGCAGTGCTATGGGGCACGGTGTTTCCTATTGTCTCGCAGGCGGTCACCGGACACAAAATGATGGTGGACAGTCCGTTCTACAACGCGGTCAACCTTCCACTCGCGGTCTGTATCATCCTGCTGATGGGTATCGGGCCGCTGATGGCATGGCGCAGGTCGTCTCTCCGAAGTGTGATGCAGGCCGTATTATATCCCCTTATCGCAGCTGCAGTGCTTGGATGCGGTGTCGCTGTTGTGCTGTACGTAGGATTCCACCACACGTCGCTGCTGGGGACACTCGGCATCATCGCAGCTCTGTTCGTGGTGTTGACCGTTTTTATGGAGTATTGGCAGAGTGTGAATACCCGGGTACTGCTGACGAAAGAATCCGCCTGGATGTCGTTTGTCAAGCTCATTTCCCGCAACCGCCGCAGGTACGGAGGGTACATCGTGCATCTCGCTGTGGCTGTCATTGCCATGGGGATTGCAGCGTCTGGAGCGTTTCACGTGGACGTTCAAAAGCAGCTTTCTCCGGGTGATCCACCGGTTAAACTGGGCGACTTTGAGCTTACGTTTACGGGCATGGGCGTCGAGAAGGTAGGTACCGATACGCGGATGTACGCCAATATTGTGGTGCATCGTGGCGGGAATACCCTCGGATTGCTCAGACCATCCGCCACGTTTTACCAAGATGGTCAATCTCCAAGCACCGACGTGGCGTTGTACTCGAGGCCGTTGCAAGACCTGTACGTGGTGATGTTGGGAACAGTTGGGGGAAAGTCCGCCGTGTTCGATATCCACGTGAATCCCCTGGTCGAATTCATTTGGTTCGGAGGCTACTTATTCGTGGTCGGAACCCTCATCAGTTTGTGGCCAGAATCGAGGAAACATCGTGCGCTGGGCAGTGCCTACCACCCCGTGGACCGAGTACTGCGCCAGTGGAGTGAACTGGAGTACGACTACCACATGGGAAAGTTGGACCAACCGGAATACGAACGCAACCGCGCCGAACTCGCCGCGGAGTTGGAGGCGGCGCAGTCGGTGGCAGCGTCCGTTCATGCGCGTGTTCAGCAAGACGTGCAAAGCTACATCGCCGGCTCCCTCGACACTTCGCTACAGACAGGAGGGGATTCGCGATGACCCTGGCCCGCCGAACGCTTCTCTGGGGAGTTTGCACGGCGATTACTTTGTTTGGGGTCTTGTGGTTCCCGCACGGCAAGGCGTATGCAGACTCGTCGCTGCGAATCACGCGCGAACGAGTGATGCTCGTCCCAGTTCCTGTGCATCGCGTATTCCAAGTGATTGAAGTGCTCGATGTCGCCAATCCAAAGGCTGTGGATAGCGCCGTCTCCGTGTATTTGCCCGTCGGCTATACGGATTTGGCGGTCAACGGGAAGCCAATTTCCCCGGGCAAAAACGGCGTTGTAACCATGGCGAGGGCGGCCAAGGCAGGGCGAACGTCCTCGGTTTCGGTATCGTATACGCTGCCCTTCAACGCTGACAATACGGCACAGTTCACCTTGCATACGCCCTATGACATCGACACCGCCCAACTCTATCTGCCGACTGCAGGGTACGCGTTGACGGCGGAAAATCTGTTAACCACCACCCAAACTACCGCATTGCAGGGAACGCAGGTTCGGGTGTTCACCAGGCTCGGTATCCCGGCCGGGGACGATTGGACCATCAGCTTACAGCAGTTACCGTCGGTCACAGGCGACGTTGCGTCCACAAGCGGTCTGCCCATCATCGGACAACCGTTGACGGAGCGGCAAAACTTGTTGCAGGCGGGCGCCAACTTGCTGATGGCCTGCGTAGTGCTGGCTGTGGGCATCGCCGGCGTTCGGTCCACACAAGGGCTGTCGTTCTGGCGTTCGGCCTCTCGACAGGAAGCTCTGGTAAAGGCACTCGAGAACCTGGAGTTTCAACGTGCGGCCGGTGGGATTGACGAAGCGTCGTACGCTCGAAGGAAGACAGAGGTACTTCGGCGACTGGCCATGCTGTCGGCCCAGGCCACTTCCGGAAAGGGGACGGATTCTGCGTGACTTCGCATGTGACCAGTGGTCTCTTGGCCTTGCATGAAGTGGAAAAGGAGTTCGACATGCGGTTGGTTTTGGACGGCGTGACCGTCTGCCTGGAGACTGGCCGCAGCTATCTGCTCACCGCCGAAAACGGCAGCGGGAAGACGACCTTGCTGCAGGTGATGGCTGGACTCATCAGGCCAACGAAAGGCAGGGTTCTGTGGCGCGGGAAGCCTGTGACTCGAGCTTCGAAAGCGGAAGTCGGTGTTGTACTGCAACCACCGATGATTTACGGAGATTTAACGGGGCTTGAGAATCTCACACTCTACGCGGGCCTATATGGGGTGAAATCACCCAAGGCCGTGGCCGAACGCTGGCTACACCGATTTCAGTTGTCTGACGCCATGCATCGGCCGGCTCGCGAATATTCGAAGGGCATGCGACAGCGTCTGGCGTTGGCGCGGGCACTGGTACACGCGCCCTCGCTGTTGCTGCTCGATGAACCGTTTGATGGGCTGGACGTTCAGGGCATTGCGTTGGTCCAGACTATACTTCGGGATACCGTGGCGTCCGGCGGCACGGTGTTCATGGTCGCTCACCAACTGGAGCCTGTGGAACACGTGGATGGCCGCTTTACTCTGCGTAACGGTAAGCTGGTGGAAGTGTCATGAATGCCTGGAGAGTGTTCGGATACCTGGTTTGGAAAGACATCAAGATTGAATTCCGCGGCAAGCAGTTTCTCGCGGCGAGTGCCACCTTCGGCGTCCTGATGCTGTTCATCACGGGCGTGGCGATGGATGCTGCGCCGTCGTTACCGGTCACGTGGAGCGCCGGGCTGCTCTGGTTGAACGTATTTTTCACGACGGCCATCGGATTGACACGGCACGACCGAAAGGACAAGGAGTACGGGGCCAGCCTGGGCTTGCGATTAATCCCAGCAGACCCGAGTGTTGTGTACTACGCAAAGTGGGTCAGTACCTGTGCGTTGATTTTGTTGGCTCAGGCCGCATTGGTTCTTGCGTTCTTCGTCATGTTCAATCAACACACTCCATCGCTTCTCGGGATGTTTGTGATGACTTTGGTTGGCGGTATTGTAGGGTTGTCTGGCATTGGCAGTTTCTTGTCTGCTGTCACTGCGGAAAGTGCTATGCGCGACTTGTTGTTACCGTTGTTGTTGTTTCCGCTCTCAGTGCCGTTGTTTCTGGCGGTGTTGAAAATTACCGTGGGGGCATTTTCTGCACCCGCGTTTATCCCCTGGGTTTGGGTGGACGTGCTGGCAGGATACGTCGTCATGGTGGCCGTACTTCCCTGGTTGCTCTATGAGGTGTTGATGGAGGTTTGACGACATGAACTGGCAGGTAAAGCTACTGGTTGTGCTGTTGGCGGCTTTCGGCGCTCTGGACTTGTACCTTGCGCTATTGTGGTCGCCGCCGGAAGCGCAGATGGGCGATTTGGTGCGCATCATGTACTTTCACGTGGCAAGCGCCTGGACGGCCATGTTGGCATTCTCCGTGGCGTTTGTGACGGCCGTCTTGTATGTGATATTTCGGCAGATAAAATGGGATGTCATTTCCGTATCGTCGGTGGAGATTGGACTGGTGTACACGTCTATCACGTTGGTCACCGGGATGCTTTGGGCCAAGCCGATTTGGAACACCTGGTGGACCTGGGATCCACGGTTGACGACCACCCTCATCCTCTGGTTTTTGTTCATTGGCTATACATTGCTGCGCGGAACCGTCTCAGGTTTGGAGCGGAGAGCCTTGGTTTCTTCAATTTACGCCATCGTCGCCTTTGCCGACGTGCCAGTGATCCATCTGTCGGTGAAACTTTGGCGTTCGATTCACCCAGACTTGATCACCGACTCCGGTTTTCAAATGCCAGGCTCCATGGCGTTTACATTGATGTTTGGTTTTGTGGTGTTCCTGTTGGTCTACGTGTTGCTGCTGTATATGCGGGCAAAATCGGAGTTCCTGCGGCTGCGTCTCTTTCAACTCCGCCAGGCCAGCAGGGCATTGTCCAGAGACGAAAGAGGGGGAATGTAGAGTGGTTCAACACCTGGGATATTTGTGGGCGGTGACCCTCATTGTTTGGGTGGGTACACTCGCTTATGTGATGTCCATCTTGCGCCGGCAGGCGCGCATTCAACGCGAACTCGAAGCGATGCAATCCCGCCTGGACGACTTGAGCCATCGTTGACATCGTACGACGATGCCGAGTTTCACCATCGATGTGTGCATGCGTTCGCGATGGACGTGGACGGTTTGTCTTGACCCGGGCACCTGCTACTGCATGATTCGATTGACGAGGATGCCGCCGAAGACCGCGATGAATATGGACACCATCATGCGCACGACGGCAAACTCCGGACCATAGAATGGAACCTCTGCAGGGAGGCGCGGTAAGGAGACGAGCTGCCACGACGTGACGAATGCAAAAACTGCTCCTGGACTCGCGTTGGCTGCCAATAGTCCCGATGCCAACGGGTACATGGCCCAGCGCGATCCGGTGCCGAGCATACCGAACATTGCCCCCAGCAAAATGCCGCCAATCCCCGCCTCGCGTCCGAGCCAGCGCGCCACGATATGGACGTGGAAGAACTGTGATAACAAGCCAGCCGCTAACATTGACACGACAATCCAAGGAAGCGCTTGAACAAACATGTCGGCAGTGGTTTCCAGCCCTTCGGAAGCGATACCTGGGCGAAATATCCACAGCGCAACGTACGCGGCCACCGTGAATGCTGCGAAGGAAAGCAGGGTCTTGTCCACGCCAGACACCTCCTAGTCGCTACGACACGCTTTGGCGGAGGGATTGAATCATAGAATTCCACGTTTCGGTGCTGGACAAGCTCAGCGACCAAATCGCCACTCCCGGCAATCCGAGGTTGTTGACAAGGTCGAGTTTACGCTGCATCGTTCTGTCCGTCTCGTACCACCCGACCTCGTACCCGTCTGGCTTGGGATACTTCACGTACATCAGCCCCAAATTGTCGTCCCACTGCCCTTTGACGTTGTGGTCTGTCAATACTTTGTTTACGTCGGGCGCGGCAATCGATTCACTATTGACGCTGCCGTCCTTGTGTACGTACCAGAACCTAGCGTAGAACGGAATGCCGAGAATCAGCTTGTCCGCGGGCACGCCTGTAGACAACAGGTCATCCACGGATTCGGTGACCCACGGGACATCGGCGACCGGACCCGGAGTCGGATCGTTTTCCCAGTGTTCGTCGTACGCCATCAAAATCACGTAGTCGCAGTATTGTGCGAGCCCAGCGTGAAAGTACGCAGCCTCATCCTTGAGGTAGACAATGTCTGGCGTGATGTCTACCGAAAGTTGCACGCCCATCGGATGAAGCGCTTGGCTCAGTGCTTTGATAAACGCCGTGAAGTTTTGCTGGTCGCCCGAGCGAATGTTTTCAAAGTCAACGTTGACTCCATCCAAATGACCTTGATTCGCAGCGTTTGCCACGGACTGTACCAAGCGTTCACGTTGTCCCGGTTGACTGAGTACGGCGTGCGTGAGCCCAGCGCTGAACTGGTTGTCGAACATCGCCCACACTTTAATCTTGTGCGCATGCGCGTAGTCGACGACGCTGGCCTGCGTATGGTCGGTCAGAGTACCGTCTTGTGACGCGACAGACAACCACTTCGGACTGACGACGCTGATCCCCGGATTGTCATGAATCATATGGATGGTTCGTGAAGGTGTGTCGTAGGGCATCCAGCCGAGGGCCAGCTTTTTTGACGATTGTTCCCAGGTTGAGAGGGATTGGAAAAGACTCCCTTGCATACCCGAGTTTGTACCGACGGCTGGGTCTGTAATCGGCAACTGCGCTGCCAACATGCCTTGTGGATTGGCCAACGGCAACTTCAGCGCCGTGGAGACGGCTTCCAGCAGTGAGTGACGTTCACCATCGTCAGACTTTTGATAGTTTGGGGTTCCAACGAGCTCGCTGATCTCCAATGACGCAAGACTCGTCGCCTCCATTTGTGCCGCGGACTGCCAGGACCCGCCTCCATACAATAATAGAAGGCTACCCAGGCAACCTGCGGCGATGACAATCATTCCAACGACGGCAGCAAACCAGCGTAGTAGAGCAGACGGAGTGTGGGGGTGCATGTTGCGACTCCTTTCGAAGACGGGTTCAACCTTCTTTGATGGTCGGTTCACAACTAGACTATGAATTGGATTTGTAGAATAGAAGAATCTGATGCGCAGATTTACCGGAGGGATTTCAACATGCCTCCGCTGAGTCGGCAATATCTGACGCTTAAGACGCCAGCGCTTCGTCGTAGTAAAATGGCGTTATGGGGTGAGCGTCTTGGGACAAACAAAGAAAACCATTCATGAGTGGGAAAAGGAATTAAACATCAAACTGTTGGACTTGGACGGGTTTGATGTGCGCGATGACCAACTGTTTACGCGGTTGTTTACCCGTAAAGAGTTCGAAAAATCAGCGGCCGAATGCACCATCATGAAGGTGCAAGAGGTGCCAAGCGTACAAGAGGAACCGAAGGTACAACAGGTGCCAAGAGTACAAGCAGTACCCAAGGTACAACAAGTGCCAAGAGTACAAGAGGTATCCAAAGTGCAAGAGGCGCCCAAAGTACAAGAGGTACAAGACCGCATTTCCAAGCCTACACAGAGAAGGCGTTATAAGCTTTACATTGTTCCGTTGGTGTTGTTTACGATGCCTGTTGTTGCAACGGTTATCGTCAGCTTCATATTTCGAGCGATAACTCGTCTTATCAACATCAGGTGGTACGTACCTGTATCCATACTGCTTGTGGATGTCGCGATGCTGCTCATCCAACCCAATGCAGCGGTGCTGTCCGGACCGTTTTTTCTCTGGTATCACTTGTTCAACATGTTGTACCATCAGTGGTTGCCGTTCTGGACACATGTTCGGTATTCCATTTTCCATCAACCACTCAACTTAATAGACACGGACAAGCCGCTTTTTTACGACGTCGAAATTCACGGAACTCCACTGTACTTGTACTTTGGGTTGCCGCAGGCCATTACAAGTAGCCTGTTTTGGGCGACAAGCATCGCAAGTGTGAAGCACTTGCTGATAAACAGAAGGCGCCGCGATGGGGTGCGTCGTTAAGGCGCCATGTTTCGTCTTTGCCATTTGCGGTTGTGGGGATAGGGCGAGAGTAGTGCCTGAAGACGCAACGTCCGTTGTTTGGACAGGAAAACGAGGTGAGATCATTGGCGGAAAGAGTTTCGTTCGGTATCATGAGAGGTGAGAAGTGAGGGATCAGAATTCGTGTTAATGAACGCACATGGTTCGGTTTCAGAAGTCTCGCCGCGGATGCCCGAGGATGGCGAAGTCGCTTGGCTGCACCTTTGCCAACCGAGCCAAGCCGAACTGCAGGACATCGTCCACGACACCTTTGGGTGTCATCCGCTGGCCATCGAAGATATCGAGCATCTCGGGCAACGTCCGAAGTTGGATTACTACAGAAACCAGCGTCATCCCCACGCCTTTATCACCTTTTACTCGATTGACCGACAGTTATCGGCGACGGAGTATTCCATTGTGGTTGGTAGGAACTACGTCATTACAGTGACACAACATCCGTTGTCGTGGTTGGACGATTTGTACAAGAGGACGCAGGAAAATCCGGACGTCATGTCGGATGCAGGGACCTTATTGCACCGGATTCTCGACCATTGTGTCGACGGGTACTTTTCTGTGATGGACGAGTTGGAGGAGCGACTGGACTCTCTTGAGCGCCAAGTGTTTCACAACACGCGAAAGGATCTCGCTCCGACCATCTTTCGCCTGAAGCGAAAGCTTCACAAAATCCGGAGAGTTTCGTCGGATGGTAGAAACGTCATCGGCATGCTCGCTCACGATGCGTTCCCCTACACGGAGGAGTCTCACCAGATTTACTTTCTGGACGTCTATGACCACATATCGAGGGTAGTGGACGGATTTGACGCCATTCGCGACAGCCTCAGCGGGCTCCTGGACCTGCAGACCGCACAGCGCGGAAACCGCATGAACGAAGTGATGAAAACCCTGACAATTTTCAGCAGTATTTTTCTTCCGTTGTCATTCATCGTCGGGGTATACGGGACGAACTTTCACGACATACCGGAACTTAACTGGAAATACGGCTACCTGTATTTGTGGTGCCTGATGATTACTGTCGCTGTGGGATTGGCCCTGTACTTCAAGAAAAGAGGATGGTGGTAGTCGTGACGTTCACCCATCCGGACATCGTCCGGATTGAACTGCAGACACCGTTTCCAGTCGGTTCTGTCAACGCATATCTGATGCTCAGTGACGACGCGCGAGTACTCGTCGACTGCGGGCCGAACTACGATCCCGCGCGCGAAGCCTTGCAGACCTCCTTGGCAAGCCATGGGCTTCAGCCTGAAGATATCACCGCGCTTGTATTAACGCATGGGCACGTGGATCACGTAGGACTGGCGTCACTTTTTCAATCGCGGGGTGTGCCTGTCTACGCCTTACAGGGCGTACAAACGTGGTTAACGCCGGGCGGAGAGTGGGATCACTACCGCGCTGCGTTCTTTGAATCCTTGTACACTTCTATGGGTGTTCCTCGTGACTTGATAGCTCGTGCGAAACGGGATCTGTTTTTGTTACAAAAATGGAACGACCGGTCGGTCGTCGATGTGGAACTGGTGCCTGGCCAAACGCTGCCGTGGTTTCCCATGTACGAAGTACTACATGTGCCAGGACACGCGCAGGCGGCGCTCGCGTTGTGGAATCGAGAGACGGGTGACATCTTGACAGGAGATCAGTTGTTGCCACACGTGTCTTCCAACGCGTTGATTGAGCCAACGCTTGATGCAACGGAAGGGCGGGCAGCTACCCGAACCCAGAGTCTGATTCAGTACCGAGCCAATTTGCAAGCGTTGGCGCGCATGGAGCTCGCTACAGCCTACCCAGGTCATGGGGACCCGTTTCAGGAGCCGAGAGATTTGATTCGGAGGAGACTCGCAGATCAAGAACGTCGCCAGTCACAGTTCTATGAACTGGTGGCAAAGGCGCCGAACTCCACCGCATTTGACATTGCGGTTAAGTTCTTTCCGCGGCACTTGAACCAACTTTCGCTAATTATGTCGGAGACGCTAGGATTCCTCGATTGGCTCGAAGCAGACGGAAAAATCGCAGCGTTTGAGACACATGAGGGCGTCATTCGCTGGCGCTCCACACAGTAGAGGTAGGGACGCTGCATCTCGTGGTATGCTGAGTGAAGACGCGATGAAGGAGGCGGATGGATGACATCCCGAAGTGGACTCACACATTTCGATGAAACGGGTAGACCTCAGATGGTGGACGTCTCCCACAAGCCCGCAACGGTGCGCGAGGCCGTGGCCGAAGCGTTTGTGTGGATGCAGTCTGAAACGCGGCGCGCGATTGAAGACCGACACGTCGCCAAGGGTGATGTCATACAAGTTGCAGAACTCGCAGGCATCATGGCAGCCAAAAGGACGTCAGAATTGATCCCGTTGTGTCATCCAGTCCCACTGTCCAACGTCCGAGTCGTGACGGAGTGGGTCGATGGAATCGACGGCGACGAAGCGTGCCTGCGCGTTGTCGCTACCGCGAAGACGACGCACCAAACCGGCGTTGAACTGGAGGCCCTGACGGCTTGTACGGTGGCTGGGTTGACGATTTACGACATGTGTAAGGCCATCGATAGACGCATGTCCATTCGGGACGTGCGTTTGCTCCGCAAGTCAGGGGGAACCAGTGGCGTATTCGACCTCAGTGCGACCGACACGCCCAGCGTTCTGAATGAGCCGTGAATACGAGAGCCTAGTCACGGGACGGTCTGTGTCTTTTGGGGACAGGCCGTCCGCGCCAGCCTTCGCGCTTCAGCTTCCCGCGTTTCTTATCTCGATGGTAAATATAACCGCCTAAAAAAGCGGTTGCAGCCAAACCCAGCAGAAGTCCGAACGCGGCCCACACGACGTCGCTCACGCTTCCTGATGCAAGATACCACTCAATGTGCGTGCGAAACAGGTTGAGCCCTTCTCCTGCGACGAAAAACACCCCAATCAGAATTCCCCAGGCTACCAAATTTCTCATCTTCGCAGTCCTTCCGCATCCATGCTAGTCTAGCTTGTTTATCATCATAGCACAGCCAGTCCGTTTGCGTGGCTCTGTGCCTTACGTAACAGGGATGGTACAATGGCGAGTGGGGAAAGGGTGAACCACTGAATGAACGTGGTGATTGTGGGCGCTGGACAAGGTGGCACCAAGCTGTTTCAAGCGCTGATTGGACATCCGAAGCTGAATGTTCTGTGCGTGGTTGACCATCTCGATGCGGCGCGTGGTATGCAGTTGGCGAGGCAGTACGGCATACCTACGGAATCGGATTACCATGCTGCCGTGCCCACGTACTGCGGCAAGCCTGTAGACGTCGTCCTCGAGGTCACCGGTGACCCGCACGTCTATCAGACCTTGCGAGAATTGGCGCCCGATGTCAGAGTGGTCTCCGGCGTGGACTTAAAGTTTTTCATGATCCTCATCGAAGACAAAGTCCACCTCATTCATGAGCTAGAGGCCCGGCAGCGAAACCTGCAATTGGTACTGAATGCCACGCATGACGCGATGATTGGGATTGGGAAGGATGGCTGCATTACGCTGTACAACGCAGCGGCAGAACACATCCTCGGTGTCCCCGTGGAGGCAGCGTACGGGATGCACGTAGAGGATGTGATACCAAACTCTCGCTTGTTGCACGTATTGGAAACGGGCGCGGAGGAATTGCATCAAGTACAGCGCGTGGGTGACGTGGAAGTCATCACGAGTTGTGTGCCTGTGTACAATGAGTCCCACGAGAGGATGGGAGCCATCGCCATACTTCGGGACGTCACGGAGTTGCGGAAACTGGCGGCGGAAGTGACCAACTTGCGAGAAGTGCAGACGATGCTGGAGGCAGTGATTCAGTCCACGCAGGACGCCATTTCGGTGGTCGACCAGCACGGCCGCGGACTGCTTATCAATGCGGCGTACACCCGTCTGACGGGACTCACGCCAGACCAGGTCCTGAACAAGCCTGCGGACGTCGATATCGCAGAAGGCGAGAGCATGCACATGCAAGTTTTACAAACGAGAAAGCCCGTGAAGGGCGTGCCGATGAAAGTCGGCCCCGGTCGCCGCGAAGTACTGGTGGACGTGGCGCCCATCCTTGTCGATGGGGAGCTACGCGGCAGTGTCGGCGTGATTCATGACGTGTCCGAAATCAAGCGGCTCACGGAAGAACTGGACAAGGCCAACAAGCTCATCCGCACGATGCAGGCGAAGTATACATTCGCTGAAATTGTCGGACGAAGTTCAGCCATGCTATTGGCGGTGGACCAAGCGCGGAAGGCCGCACAGACACCGGCGACGGTCTTGTTGCGGGGAGAGTCGGGTACCGGCAAGGAGCTGTTCGCGCATGCCATTCACAACGAGAGCGACCGGAAGTACAATCCGTTCGTGCGAGTGAACTGTGCCGCGTTGTCGGAGACGTTACTGGAGAGCGAACTGTTCGGGTATGAAGACGGTGCGTTCACAGGTGCGAAACGCGGCGGCAAGCGAGGCCTCTTTGAAGAAGCCTCCGGCGGAACGTTGTTTCTCGACGAAATTGGAGAAATGAGCGTAGCGACTCAGGCGAAGTTGCTTCGTGCGTTGCAAGAGCGGGAAATCATGCGCGTCGGTGGAACACAGCCCATCCCGGTCGACGTGCGCGTGATTGCAGCTACACACGTAAACTTGGAACAGGCGGTCGCGGCGGGAAAGTTTCGCGAGGACCTGTACTACCGACTCAATGTAGTGCCCATAGTGATTCCACCACTTCGGTACCGCTTGGAGGATTTGGAATCTCTGGCCATGCACATCATCTTTCGGCAGAATCAGGCCTTCGGACGTAACGTCACATGCATATCGAAGGGTGCGGTGGATGCACTGAGCAGCTACGACTGGCCTGGCAATGTTCGCGAACTTGAAAACACCATCGGTCGCGCCATGATTCGCATGGGATATCAAGAAACCTGTCTGGAAGCACATCACTTGCCGGTGTTGAAGCCGCAACTGAGCAGGGGGGTATCGACGCCAGGAGATGGATATTTCGTGCCTGAGCACGGCACGTTGCAAGAGATTGTGCAGCAGGTCGAGAAGTCGGTGATTGAGCGCGTTCTTGGCGAAGTCGGCGGGAACAAAGCGGAAGCCGCGAGACGTCTCGGGATCTCTGTGCGTACACTGTACTACAAGTTGAGAACCCCATAGCGAAAGCACGCGCAAAAATGAAAACGCTTGCTTGCAATGATTTGCGCAGTGTGCAAATTATTGCGCGGTCTGCGTGCGATATTTTGCGCAATACGATGGGCGAGTGGCTTGCGTGGGCGTTCGGTGAGTTTGGCACGCCTCTTGCATGAGACAGGAGTGCGGTGTTCGTTTTACGGTCAAGTTTGGATTTGGCGTTCTTTTTGCTATTCTTAGGTGTGGAATAACAAGGAGGCAAGGTTTGCCATGCAACTGTTTCAGTATCTCGAAAAGTATGATTACGAACAAGTGGTATTTTGTCAGGATGAGGCATCTGGGTTGAAAGCAATCATCGTCATCCACGATACAACGTTGGGGCCCGCGTTGGGCGGGTGCCGCATGTGGACGTATGCGAATGAAGAAGATGCCATCATGGACGCGCTGCGCTTGGCACGCGGAATGACTTATAAAGCAGCCGCAGCTGGACTGAATCTCGGTGGCGGCAAAACGGTCGTCATCGGCAATCCGAAGACGGACAAGTCGGAAGCGTTGTTCCGCGCTCTGGGACGGTTTATCCAGAGCTTAAACGGACGGTACATCACGGCGGAAGACGTGGGTACGAACGTTCACGACATGGATACGATTCACATGGAGACCAACTACGTGACGGGGATTTCTCAGGCGTATGGATCCAGCGGCAATCCGAGTCCAGTCACAGCGTTCGGCGTCTTCCGAGGGATTCAGGCGACGGCCAAGGAAGCCCTAGGTACAGACGACCTGGCGGGCAAGACCGTGGCCATTCAGGGGCTTGGCAGTGTAGGTTATTCTCTAGCTGAACATCTACACGCTGCGGGAGCCCGTTTGATTGTCACCGATATCAACCAGGACGCACTGAAGCGGGCACAGATGGAGTTGGGTGCGCGCGTCGTATCTCCCGCAGAGATTTTTGAAGTGGAATGCGATATATTTTCACCGTGTGCGCTCGGCGCGGTCATTAACGATGACACCGTTGAACGGCTGCGCTGCGCTGCTGTAGCGGGTTCGGCGAACAACCAGTTGGCGGAAGAACGCCACGGAGACCGCCTGCACGAGCGGGGGATTCTGTACGCACCGGACTACGTCATTAACGCTGGCGGCCTCATCAACGTGGCGGATGAGCTGGAAGGATATAACGCCGAACGCGCGAAAAAGAAAGTGGAACAAATTTACAATATCATGACAGAAATCTACAATATCGCGAAGCGGGAAAACCTGCCGACGTATCGCGCGGCGGATCGGATGGCTGAGACACGCATTGAGCAAATGCGCAAGGTGCGGAGCACGTTTGTCCAAGGGGCAAAGTCCGCGCTCAACCGCTGACTTATCCGGGAGGACAACAATTCGATGTCAGAGACGAATTACGATGTGGTGATTGTAGGTGGCGGCACCGGAGGCTACGTTGCCGCCATTCGGGCAGCGCAACTCGGCCTAAAGGTCGCTGTTGTGGAAAAAGACAAGCTGGGCGGCACCTGTCTGCACCGCGGATGCATTCCGAGCAAAGCGCTGCTGCGAACTGCTGAAGTGTATGCAACCGCCAAGGAGGCGGACCGATACGGGGTGGAGCTGGCTTCCCCGGCCCTGAATCTCCCGAAAGCGATGGCGAGAAAGGCGAACATCGTAGACCAACTACACAAAGGCGTTCAATTTTTGATGAAAAAGAACCAAGTGGACGTGATTCATGGCATCGGCCGCGTGATGGGGCCATCCATCTTCTCCCCACAGGCCGGCGCGGTCTCCGTAGAGCACGAAAACGGCGAAACGCAGATTTTGTCGCCGCGCTTTACGTTGATTGCCACCGGGTCTCAACCCAGGTCACTGCCTGGACTGGAGTTTGACGGGCAGAAGGTCATTTCCAGCGATGATGCCCTGCAACTGGAGCGGCTTCCAGCATCCGCCATCATTGTTGGCGCAGGAGCTATCGGTGTGGAGTGGGCTTCGATGCTCAGTGACTTCGGTGTGGAAGTGACGTTGGTGGAGTATCTGCCGCGCATCCTGCCGCTGGAAGACGAAGACATTTCAGCAGAAACGGCGCGCATTTTGAAGAAGCGCGGGGTTCGCATCAAGACTGGTGCCAAGGTTCTGCCGGAGACACTTGACAAGTCTGCTGATGTGAGCATCGAGGTAGAGGTAGGTGCTCAGCGGGAGAGACTCTCCGCGGAGCTGATGCTCGTGGCTGTCGGTCGCACGCCAGTGGTCGAGAACATCGGGCTAGAGGCGACGGAAGTCAAGCTGGAGCGCGGTGCCATTGTAGTCGATGAACACTACCGAACGGCAGAAGAAAATATTTTTGCCATCGGCGACGTCATCGGCGGTGTGCAACTCGCGCACGTTGCGGCGCACGAAGGGATCCATGCTGTTGAGGTCATGGCAGGTCGGTCGCCGCGACCCATCGACTACAGCATGATTCCTAAGTGCACGTACAGTCGGCCGGAAGTGGCGAGCGTCGGATTGACGGAGGCCGAGGCAAAGGAACGTGGCTACGATGTAAAAGTAGGGAAGTTCCAGTTCCGAGCCATCGGGAAGGCGCTCGTGTTCGGCGAAGCGGATGGTTTTGTGAAGATAGTCGCAGATGCAGATACGGATGACGTGCTGGGTGTGCACATGGTCGGTCCGCATGTCACTGATCTGATCTCTGAAGCAGCGTTGGCCAGAGTGCTTAACGCCACTCCGTGGGAAGTCGGGCACACCATTCACCCGCATCCGACGCTGTCGGAAGTACTGGGTGAAGCGGCGCTCGCCGTGGACGGAGTGGCTATACATTCGTAAACGTTCGGTACAAGCGGAGGAGGCGTAACGCCGATGGCAGACAAGGTTCGCCATATCGAATTGGGATTGACCGACCAGCAAGTGCTGGACATGTACTGGTACATGGTATTGGCGCGCACCGTGGACGAGCGCATGTGGCTGTTGAATCGCGCTGGCAAGATCCCGTTCGTCATTTCTTGTCAAGGTCAGGAAGGAGCGCAAGCTGGTGCCGGGTTTGCGCTGGACCCTTCGAAGGACTATATCGCGCCGTACTATCGAGATTTGTGCTTGGTGCTCATCTACGGGCATACGGCGAAGTCGGAGTTGTTATCCGCCTTTGGCAAGCCCGAAGATCCGAACAGTGGCGGTCGTCAGATGCCTGGGCACTTTGGGGATAGGAAGCGCCGGATCATCACGGGATCCAGCCCGGTGGGAACGCAGATTCCACACGCGGTCGGGGCAGCGCTGGCAGCAAAGATGCGCGGCGAGGATTTTGTGGCATACGTGTCCTTCGGTGAAGGAACGAGCAATCAGGGGGATTTTCACGAAGCGGCAAACTTCGCTGGAATCCACAAATTGCCGGTCATCTTTTTTTGTGAAAACAACCGATACGCGATTTCGGTACCGGAAAGTAAACAGTTGGCTTGTAAAAACGTCGCCGACCGGGCGGCAGGCTACGGATTTGAAGGCGTGGTCGTGGACGGTATGGACCCGCTTGAAGTATACCGCGTGATGAAGGCGGCTGTAGAGAAAGCGCGGAATGGTGGAGGTCCAACGCTCGTCGAAGCCAAGACATACCGTCTGGTACCACATTCGAGCGATGATGACGACCGCTCCTACCGGACTCGCGAAGAGGTGGAGGAGGCCAAGAGAGGCGACTCCATCGTCCGCTTAAAGCAGTATTTGCTGGATGTCGGCCTGCTCACGGAAGAAAAGGACGCGGCACTTCGCAAGAAGGCATTGGACGAAGTGAACGAGGCGACGGCATACGCAGAAAAGGCACCGCACGCGGACCCAGCCACCTTGACGCACTACGTTTATGCGGAGGAGGCAGTGCACCATGGCCGTTAAGCAATACATTGAAGCCATTCACGATGCGCTCCAGGAGGAGATGGCGCGCGACGAGCGCGTATTTGTGCTCGGCGAAGACGTTGGCGTGCGCGGCGGTGTCTTTCGCGTGACGGCCGGCCTCATTGAACAGTTTGGGGAGTACCGCGTATTGGATTTCCCGTTGACGGAATCCGCAATTGTCGGTGTTGCCATTGGGGCGGCGGCAGCTGGGATGATTCCGGTCGCGGAAATTCAGTTCGCGGACTTTATTCTACCTGCCGTGAACCAAATTATTTCGGAAGCAGCGAAGTTCCGCTATCGGTCGAATAACGATTGGAATTGTCCGATTGTCATACGCGCTCCATACGGAGGCGGCATTCACGGTGCGCTGTACCACTCCCAGAGCATGGAGGCGCTGTTCACACACGTTCCCGGGCTCAAAATTGTCACGCCGTCCACACCGGAAGACGCGAAGGGGCTGTTGGTGTCTGCCATTCGCGATCCAGATCCGGTTCTGTTTTTTGAACACAAGAAACTCTACCGCTCGATTCGAGGAGAAGTGCCGGAAGGAGAGTACTCCACTCCGATTGGCAAGGCCGCGGTGCGTCGCGAAGGCGACGACATCACCGTCATCACCTACGGATTGGGGGTTCACCTGGCGCTCGATGCCGCTTCGCATTTGGAAAAAGAGGGCATCTCGACGCACATTCTCGATTTGCGTACGCTACGACCACTGGATGAACAAGCCATCCTGGAGGCAGCGCGGAAAACGGGGAAAGTCCTGATTGTTCATGAAGACAATAAGGTCTGTGGCGTCGGAGCGGAAGTATCCGCCATCATTGCGGAGCACGCGTTATTCGACTTGGACGCGCCGGTTCGGCGACTGGCAGGTCCAGAAGTGCCCGCCATGCCGTTCAGTCCGACGTTGGAAAAGGCGTACATGCTGAATACCGACAAAGTCGCGCAGGAGATGCGCGCGCTGGCGAAGTTTTAAGGCGAGTCAAAGGATGGGAAGGAGTGGTCGTGCATGCCGGATGTAAAAATGCCTCAGCTGGGCGAGAGTGTCACAGAAGGGACCATCGGCAAGTGGCTGAAAAACGTCGGCGACAAAGTATCTAAGTACGAGCCTCTCGTTGAGGTGATGACGGACAAGGTGAACGCGGAGGTACCGTCCGACTTTGAGGGAACGTTGACAGAAATCCTTGTGCAGGAGGGAGAAACGGTCAAGGTCGGGACTGTGCTTTGTCGTATTGCGGAGGCTGGAGAACAAAGTGATGCCCAATCAGCCAACGCTGCTGCGCCAAGCGCGCATCCGACCGAACCACAGACACCGTCGGCACCTCGCCCCGCCAGTGCCCGTAGCCGTTTCTCACCCGCGGTCTTGCGGCTGGCCGAGGAGCACAATATCGATTTATCTACCATTTCCGGAACAGGAGAGGGTGGTCGAATTACCCGCAAAGACGTGTTAGCGGCGATTGAAGCAGGAAAACACGGTACCTCTGAGCCTGCCGAAGGGACTCCTGCTTCGGTATCCGCGTCCGCATCTGCGCAAAACGACAGGGCGGCTGCGCCAGCAGCGTCTCGTGGCGAAGCCGCTCCTCCCAGTGTACATACGGAAGCCGGGCAATCGAGTGAAGACGTCGAAGTGCTGGAGCCTAGCCCCATCCGTAAGACCATCGCACGTCGAATGGTCGAGAGCAAGCATAACGCGCCCCATGCATGGACCATGGTGGAGGCGGATGTTTCGGAACTGGTTGCCTTCCGCCAGCGAGTCAAGGCCGATTTCAAACGCAAGGAAGGCGTCGATTTGACGTACCTGCCGTTTTTCATTAAGGCCGTGGTCGAAGCGCTCAAGCAGTACCCGATGCTGAACGCGTCCTGGGTGGACGACAAAATTCACGTACACAAGCGGATCAACATTTCCATCGCCGTCGCTACGGATGATGCGCTCGTGGTGCCAGTGATTCACAATGCAGACCGATTGAGTATCGCTGGCCTTGCGCACGCGGTGAACGAATTGGCAGCCAAGGCGAGGTCGGGGCGACTGTCTCTACAGGATGTGCAAGGTGGCACATTTACCGTCAACAACACAGGGGCGTTCGGCTCGATTTTGTCGCAACCGATTATCAACGCGCCGCAGGCAGCCATTCTTTCGGTCGAGTCCATTGTCAAACGGGCTGTTGTAGTGAACGACGCGATTGCCGTGAGAAGCATGGTCAACCTCTGCCTGTCGCTGGATCACCGACTCTTGGACGGCTGGGTTGCTGGACAGTTCCTGAAAGCTGTGAAAGAACGCCTGCAGTCTTTTGGAAATGACACCGTATTGTTCTAAATCCCGTGCGGTGAATCAGTTTCGGGATGGTGCATCCAGCACCATCCTTTGACATGTTTCCCGGATGATTTACACTAGGAGTGGAGAATAGGGACCTCCGTCGTTCTCATACGGAAGGGTGTGAAGGCATGACAGAATCCAAGTTCCTGGAAAAACAGCGAATCAAAGAGCAACTTATGAAAGAACAGAGGGCCTCACGACCGGATTGGTTGAAAATCAAGGTCAAGACGGGGCCCAACTACCGTGATCTGAAAGAGATCATGCGCGGCAAATCCTTGCATACCGTGTGCGAAGAAGCGCGCTGTCCGAATATCTTCGAGTGCTGGGAGCATAGGACGGCGACGTTTATGATTCTCGGAGACATCTGTACACGCGCGTGTCGGTTTTGCGCGGTCCACAGTGGGAAACCCACGGAACTCGACTGGCAGGAGCCAAAGCGTGTTGCGGACGCCGTGGTGGACATGGGTCTACAACACGTGGTGGTGACCAGCGTGGCGCGCGACGACTTGGAGGATGGCGGTGCCTCCATTTTCGCAGCCACCATTCGCGCCATCCGCGAACGTGTCCCAGGCTGCGGCGTGGAAGTCTTAATCCCGGACTTCATGGGCAATTGGGACGCGCTGAAAACGGTGATGGATGCCTCTCCGGACATCCTCAATCACAATGTGGAAACCGTACGACGGTTGTCCGACAAGGTTCGTTCCAAGGCAAAATATGACCGGACGCTGGAACTTCTCCGCAGGGCCAAGGAAATGCGCCCGGATATCCGCACGAAGTCGAGCATTATGGTCGGTCTCGGTGAGACGTTTGAAGAAATTCTGGAGACCATGGACGACTTGCGGGCGGTCGGTGTCGACATCCTCACGATTGGGCAGTATTTGCAACCTACGAAGAAACACCTGTTGGTCGAGAAGTTCTACACGCCGACGGAGTTTCTGAGATTACGCGGTGAAGGTCTGAAGCGAGGATTCGCGCACGTCGAATCCGGCCCAATGGTGCGCAGCTCGTACCATGCACATGAACAAGTGCAACGCGCGAACGGTTTACCTTTGCAGTCGCTCAGTGCTGAAGAGCGAGCATTGCACTTGGCCAAGCATGGTAGCGAATCGGACGTGAACGTAGCTTCCGTGGCGGACGGGGGGACAACGCGTTGAGCAAGGTACAAGCGGAGTGGATTTCCCTCGGAACCATGAAGTACGACGAGGCACTGGCTGTACAGGAGCGGCAGCGAGACGACGTCCTGAACGGCGCCACGGACCGCCAGGTGGTATTCACGGTCGAGCACCCGCCCACCATCACGATTGGGCGCAACGGCACCTCGAGTCATATTGTGGCGCCGCGCGCGTATCTGGAATCGCTGGGCATGGAAGTGTACGAGGTGGATCGTGGCGGGGACGTGACGTACCACGGCCCTGGACAGCTGGTGGTCTATCCGATTTTTCACCTGCAGCCCTGGGACAATGACGTAGGGCGATACGTACGCATGCTTGAGGAATCCGTCATCGTGGCACTGCGGGACGTCGGCTTGATTGCGTCGCGTCTCGAAGGCTACCCTGGCGTTTGGATGGGCACGAACAAGATTTGTGCGGTCGGCGTACGGATGCGTCGTCGGCCGTCCGGGGAGCTCGTCACGTCGCACGGAATCGCGCTCAACGTAAACACCGACTTGAGCCACTTTCAAACCATCATCCCGTGCGGATTGGCAGATAAAGGCGTGACGTCCATTGAACGGGAGACCGGAAGGAAAGCGTCCATGGTAGACTGGGAGAGACGGTTGATGGAGGCGTTTTCCGCGGTGTTTCAAGCGGAGTTCTCAAAGGGGGCGCTGCGCGCGTCCGGGCAGTAACAGGACACGGAGTGGATGGAGGAGAGGTGGGAGCATGAGCTTGGCTTGGACAGCTGGGATCATGGTCGCGATGGCGGTTGTCGCGATAGGGGTGGGTTTTTTTCGGTGTAGTTGGCGGACAACCGAAGTGAGTCAACCGTGACGTCTGCACGACCACAGGACAGGGGAGAGGTTGAGGCTGCCATGTCTATAGAGCGCGAGTATCAACAATGGCGAGACAAGACGGAAAAAGTGGTCGCCAAGCGACCGGAGCGTAAGTCTGAGTTTGTCAACGCGTCGGATATTCCAATTCAGCGATTGTATCTGCCACAAGACGGCATCCAGTCTGAACAGGAATACCTCGATAAACTCGGCTTCCCAGGCGAGTACCCGTATACGCGTGGGATTCAGCCGACGATGTATCGGGGACGGTACTGGACGATGCGGCAATACGCGGGGTTTGGCTCCGCAGAAGAGACCAACCGCCGTTTCCGCTACCTGTTGGAACAGGGGCAGACCGGCCTCAGCACTGCATTTGATCTGCCCACACAAATTGGATACGACGCGGACCATCCGTTTTCACGAGGAGAAGTCGGCAAAGTGGGGGTCTCCATTTCTTCGCTGCTGGACATGGAGACGCTACTGGCAGGCATTCCGCTGGACAAGGTCAGCACGTCGATGACCATCAACGCGCCCGCGTCTGTACTGCTGGCGATGTACCTGGTGGTGGCAGAGAAGCAGGGAGTAACGTGGGACAAGGTCTCCGGGACCATCCAAAACGATATTTTGAAAGAGTACGTGGCGCGTGGAACATACATATTCCCGCCGAAGCCCTCGATGCGGCTCATCACGGACATTTTTGAGTTCTGTTCACAGGAAGTTCCGAATTGGAACACCATTTCCATCAGCGGGTATCACATTCGGGAAGCGGGCTCTACGGCGGTACAGGAAGTGGCCTTTACGCTGGCAAACGCCATTGCGTACGTCGAAGCAGCGCTGGCGAAAGGGCTTGCAGTGGACGATTTTGCTCCGCGTCTCTCCTTCTTCTTTAATGCGCACAACGATTTCTTCGAAGAGATTGCGAAGTTTCGCGCAGCGCGTCGCATGTGGGCGAAGATTATGAAGGAACGATTCCACGCGACGTCGCCGAAATCGATGCAACTGCGCTTTCACACGCAGACCGCGGGTAGTACACTCACGGCGCAGCAACCGGACAACAATATTGTCCGAGTCACCGTGCAAGCGATGGCCGCCGTTTTGGGTGGTACACAGAGTCTTCATACGAATTCGCGGGACGAGGCACTGGCGCTCCCTACGGAAGATTCAGCTCGAGTTGCTTTGCGGACACAACAAATTCTTGCGTACGAAAGCGGTATCACCGATACGGTAGATCCGCTGGCGGGCAGCTACTACGTCGAGTCGCTCACCGACGCGATTGAGGAACGCGCATGGGCGTACATCGACTACATCGATGAACTCGGCGGTGCCGTGGCTGCAATTGAACAGGGATACCTGCAAAAGGAGATTCACAAGGCTGCGTACGACACGCAAATGGCCATCGAACGCGGAGACCAAATCGTAGTTGGCGTGAATAAATTCAAGCTGGACAACGAAGCGCAGCCGGAACTGCTCAGGGTGGATCCAACGCTCGGCCGGAAGCAGGCGGAAGCACTCGCGAAATTGCGAAGCGAACGGGCTGAGGAGCCGTGGCGCCGGGCACTCGATGCACTGAAGGAAGGTGCAAAGACGGATCAAAATTTGATGCCACTGATTATTGACGCTGTTCGGGCTTATGCCACCGTTGGCGAAATCTGCAACGTACTGCGCGACGTCTTCGGGGAATATCGCCCTTCGATTTTCTAAACGCACGGGAAGCAGCGGGGAGGTACGTCTATGTCTCAACCGATTCGGGTACTGATTGCGAAAGCGGGGCTGGACGGTCACGACCGCGGAGCGCTGGTGATTGCGCAAGGCCTTCGCGACCAAGGAATGGAAGTCATCTATACGGGACTTCGCCAGACCCCAGAGCAAATCGTTACAACCGCCATTCAGGAAGATGTGGCATGCATCGGGTTGTCGAGCCTATCAGGGGCTCATCTGGAATTGTTTCCGGAGGTCATTCGCTTGCTCAAGGAGCAGCAGGCGGACGATATTCTGGTGATTGGTGGCGGCGTCATCCCGGAATCGGACGTTGCGATTCTGGAGGCCGAGGGCGTTGCCAAGGTATTTACGCCGGGGACTACGATTGAGGAAGTTGCGGAATTTATCCGGGCCAACGTCCATTTGCGTGCGTTGGACGAGTCTGCACTGGCGGCTTCTCCGGCACGTACGATTGACCACGTCGGAGTCGCTGTCAAGAGCATCGCTGAAGTTCTTCCATTCTACACGCGACAGCTGGGGCTTTCCGTGACACACGAGGAAGTGGTGGCAGACCAAGGCGTCCGGGTGGTGTTTGTATCTGCGGCCAACGCAAATATCGAACTCCTGGAACCGGTGGATGAAACGGGGACAATGGCGAAATTCATCGCAAAGCACGGACCCGGCGTCCACCATGTGGCGTATGCTGTGGACGACATCCACCAAGCGATTGCACAAGCGAAGGCAGCTGGCATGCGCGTGCTCGATGAGTCGCCGAGGCGTGGCGCGCACGGCAAGTGGGTGGCGTTTTTGCATCCAAAAGACACGTTCGGCGTACTCACGGAATTCTGTCAACAGCCACAGGCAGGTGACCGGGAATGATGGAAGAGAAAATCTATGAACTCCAAGATCGGCGCAGGAAGGTGGAGCTTGGAGGCGGAGATAAGCGGATTCTCCAACAGCACGAAAAAGGCAAGTTGACGGCGCGGGAACGAATCGACTTGCTGTTGGACAGCGGTACGTTCCGGGAAATCAATCCGTTTGCCGCAACCCGATCTCAGTACTTGGGGATGGATAGCGTCGATGCTCCGGGCGAGGGCGTCGTCACAGGATATGGCAAGATTGACGGCCGCACAGTCTACGTGTTTGCCCAGGACTTTACGGTGTTTGGGGGCGCGTTGGGTGAAGTGCACGCGCAGAAGATTGCCAGGATTATGGATCTGGCCGCCAAAAACGGCGCGCCCATCATTGGTCTCAATGACTCAGGCGGGGCCCGCATCCAAGAGGGTGTCGTTTCACTGGACGGGTACGGCCACATTTTCTACCGTAACTCCATCTATTCAGGCGTGATTCCGCAGATCTCGGTCATCATGGGCCCATGTGCGGGTGGAGCGGTCTACTCACCGGCCATCACGGATTTCATCTTCATGGTGGAAGGCACCAGCCAGATGTTTATTACGGGGCCGAAGGTGATTGAAACGGTGACCGGTGAGAAAATCACCAGCGAAAACCTTGGTGGGGCGCGCGTTCAGGAAGGCGTCAGCGGCGTGGCACACTTTACGGCAAAGTCTGAAGAAGACGTGCTGCGAGACGTGCGCCGCCTGCTGAGCTTTTTGCCTTCCTCCTATACGGAGGAGGTGCCGCGAAAGGAAGGGGCGTACTCTTTCAAAGCGGATGACCAACTGCTGCAATTGGTTCCGGTGGACGGGACCAAAGTGTACGACGTGAAGGACGTGATTGCACGCCTCGTCGATGACGGAGACTTCATGGAGGTGCAGCCGTCGTTCGCTCGCAACGCCGTCGTTGGATTCGGGCGGATTGGTGGGTATACTGCGGGGTTTGTAGCCAACCAGCCCAAGTATTTGGCAGGTGGACTGGACATCAACTCATCGGATAAGATTGCCCGGTTCATTCGCTTCTGCGATTCTTTCAATATCCCGCTGATTACCCTCGAAGACGTGACGGGCTTTATTCCGGGCGTGAAACAGGAACATGGTGGCATCATTCGTCACGGCGCCAAGATCCTCTACGCCTACTCGGAAGCGACCGTTCCGAAGATTACAGTCATTCTTCGGAAAGCGTACGGCGGCGCGTACGTCGCGATGAACAGTAAGGCAATTGGAGCGGATCTGGTCTACGCGTGGCCAGCCTCGGAAATCGCTGTGATGGGACCGGAAGGTGCGGCCAACATCATTTACGCGAAAGAAATTGCAAATAGCCCGGATCCTGCTGCCACCCGAGCGGCGAGGATAGAGGAGTACCGCAGTCAGTTCGCCAATCCGTACGTGGCAGCAGGCGCAGGGATGGTCGACGACGTGATTGATCCGCGGGAGACTCGGCAAAAGCTCTACGAGGCGCTGGAACTCCTTCGGCACAAGCACGAAGCGAGGCCAACGAAGAAGCACGGAAACATTCCTTTATAATTATAATCATCGTTTCGCCCCGGTGCCGTGGACAGGCAGTGCGTTCACAGCCAGGGGCCTTTCTTTCTCAGCCAGTCTGATGTATGGAAGGTGGACCAAATGGATAGCGCGTATATTCGGAATTTGTTTTTGGAACTGGTGCAAATCGACAGCCATTCGCTGGAAGAAGCGTCTATGGCGAAACGGTGTGCGCAAGAGCTGGAAAGCTTGGGGTTCGAAGTCACGTTCGACGACGCGGGACAGGCGCTTGGAGGAAACACCGGCAATCTGATTGCCTATCTACCTGGCGACGAGACCAAGCAGACCGTGCTCTTAGCAGCCCACATGGACACAGTTCGGCCGGGTGTCGGGGTCAAGCCGCGCGTGGATGAGAATGGCGTGGTGTGGAGTGATGGCACCACAGTGCTTGGCGCGGACGACAAGGCTGGCGTGACCGCCATTTTGTCTGCCCTGCGGCATATTGTCCAAACCAACATGTCGCACGGACCCATACAAGTCGTCTTCACCATCGCCGAAGAGATGGGACTGCAAGGCGCAAAACAACTCGACGCGAAGCGCTTGCGCGCGGATCTGGGATTGTCTCTTGACTCCGGCGGCCCCCTCGGCACGGTCGTCGTCGCCGGACCGACACAGGTGAAGTGGCAGGCTGTATTCAGAGGGCGGGCCGCGCATGCCGGTGTCTCCCCGGAACGGGGCATTAGCGCCATCAAAGTGGCCGCTCATGCCGTGTCGAACATGCCGCACGGGCGCATCGACGCAGCGACGACCGTCAACATCGGCAGCTTTGTCGGGCAAGGGCCGACCAATGTGGTTCGAGACAAGGTGCAACTGGACGGAGAAGCGCGCAGTCTGAATCCACAGCGGTTGGACGAAGTCCTGCAGCAGATTGAAGAGGTGTTTCGCAAGACGGCAGCACAACATGGGGCAGAAGTTTCTTTCATGCACCAAAAAATGTACGACGGGTTCCGGTTTGACGAAGGAGACGATGTTCGCGCGAAGGCTGTAGCCGCGTTGGAAGCGGCAGGTTTTACGCCGAATCCGGTGGAGAGCGGCGGCGGTAGTGACGCCAACATTTACACCAGCAAAGGTGTGCCGACCATCAACATTGGCATTGGCTATGAAGACATTCATTCGACTTCAGAGCACATTGCATTGCAAGATATTGAAGGTGCGTCTCGCGTCATTGTAGAGTTCTGCGCGCGAGCGTAGTGATATCTGATGTCGCGCCTTGACGTGTGATGGCAGGCATACTAGACGCCAGCAGTGAAAAGGAGGTCAAGTCATGAGCGAAAAAGTCTTCGAGGAGCGCACAGTCGCCAGCGAGACGCTGTTTCAGGGGAAAATCATTGATCTAGAGCGGTTGCGCGTCCAGCTTCCCGACGGTCGGGAGGCAACAAGAGAAGTCGTGCGTCATCCTGGGGCAGTGGCCGTCCTCGCGGAGCCGACGCCGGGTTCGGTTGTTCTCGTCAAACAATATCGCAAGGCCCTTGACGAAAGTCTCGTTGAAATCCCAGCGGGTAAGCTGGAACCGGGTGAGTCCCCGGAAGTTTGCGCTGTTCGCGAGTTGCGGGAGGAGACCGGACTCGCAGCGCGCTCCGTGAACTCTGTGTTTGACTTTTTCACCAGTCCTGGTTTCGCTGATGAACGCATTTACCTGTACTACACCAACGATGTGGAACAGGAGGAGCAAGCCCTCGACGAGGACGAGTTTGTGGAAGTGACCAGCGCTACACGCGACGAAGTGACAGCCATGCTTCGGGATGGCTCCATTCGCGATGCAAAAACCCTGATTGCGCTCTTGTGGTGGATTCAGCAGAGCAACGGGCGATGAAACCACTCTACTGTGACTTCCATATTCACGTGGGCAGGTCGCTTGGACGTCCCGTGAAAATGGCGGCGGCTCCCGGAATGACGCTCGAGTCCGTGCTACACGCTGCGCGCTGCCAGAAGGGCTTGGACATCGTCACGGTGATTGACGCGGTGACTTCCAACGTGATGGTGGAACTGGAGGCTTTGGTTCAGCAGGGGAGACTGGTGCCCCTGGCGGGCGGAGGGCTGCAGTTTGAGAATGGACTCGTGGTTCTCCTAGGTGCGGAAATCGAAGTGGGTGGCCCGGACGGCGGCGCTGCCCACTTCGGGGCCTGGTTTGGCCACATGGATGCGGCCAAGGACTTCTTGCAGTGGCTTTCCACCGTACAGAAGAACACGGGCTTGTCGTCGCAGCGCGCTGCGACAGATGCAGTGACGTTACAAAATGAAGTCGCGTCGCGAGGCGGGATGTTTGTTGTGCACCACGCCTTCACTCCACACAAAGGCTTGTATGGAAACTGCGTTCGACGGCTAGCTGACATGGTTGACCCAGCACGAGTAGACGCGCTGGAGTTGGGGCTTTCTGCCGACACCGATATGGCTGATTGCCTCAGCGAGCTGCAGGACGTTACATTTCTATCGAATTCTGACGCCCATTCCCTGCCGAAAATTGCCCGCGAGTACAACGTCTTACAACTGTCCACCAGCGGATTTGACGGTGTGCGCCACGCGTTTCATCGAGTCAATGGGTGCGCAGTCATCGCGAACTACGGGTTGCACACGGCGCTTGGAAAATACCATCGCACGTTTTGCTTAACATGTGAGCGCATCTGGGAGCGCGGCGCACAACAGTGCGTCTGTGGGAGCACGAAGCGCGTAATGGGGGTCTATGACCGTCTGTGTGAGATTCGGGACAGGGCAGTTCCTGTCCACCCGGCCCATCGACCACCTTATATCCACCAGGTACCACTGGAGTTCATCCCGGGACTCGGGCCAAAGACCTACGCGCGGCTACTCACCGTGTTCGGCACCGAGATGGCGGTGTTGCATGAGGCGTCTTACGAGGATCTCGTAGACGTAGTTGGTGTAGAAGTAGCAAACAAGGTCGTCCAAGCTCGCTCAGGACAGGTCCAATTCATTGAAGGTGGCGGCGGAAGATACGGGCGCGTACAATTTAACGGCGAGTTGTCCTAACCCAAACGCTAGATACATAGATATAAACCAGTCAGCGATTTGCAATATAGCGACTGTATGTCATCCACGTGTATCACGTTTGGGGAGGGACCATCATGCCTGTGGCGATACAGCGCATTCGGGAGTTTTCGCCTTCGAACCTCTGGCAAAAGGTTCGCACGAGTGCTGAACCGCACCTGCACATCTGGATGTTCCTGTTCGCGGTGACCATCTGTGGCATTCTCTTCGGCAGTATTGTGGCCGGCCAACTCAATCGTGCAGATACGGCTGTGCTCGGACAAACGGTTCAACGACTACTGACAGCGGTGGCTGGTCATCAACTTGCACCCGCGTCTGATCTGTGGTGGCACCGAATGGTGGGCGATGTGCAACTGTTGGCTTTGATTTGGTTGTTCGGCGTGTCAGTCATCGGATTACCATTTGTCGTCATCGCCATCTTCTTGCGCGCGTTCAGCGTCGGATTCGCCGTAGGATTCACGGTGTTGCACTTTGGGTGGAAAGGATTTATCGTCGCTGCAGTGGCCATCTTTCTGCACCAGCTGTTGTCGTTGACTGCCATTCTCTGTGCCGGTGTCTTTGCTATTCGGTTCTCTGCAGGCATTCTGCGGCGGGTTTATCCGCTGCCTGCATTGAGTACAGCGTTTCTTAAGTACACCGCGTTGTTCGCCATCTGCGGCGTGGTTCTGATGGCTGGTGCCTTGTTACAGGCATACATCGCTCCGCCTCTCTTGCATGGCACCTTAGCGGGGTAAAAGTGAGGAAGGAAGGGTGGGCGTGGCTAGAAAATTCACCGATGTGAACGAAGCGTTTGAGTGTATCCACTGCGGGGCGAGCGTTCGTCCGTCCGTGAGATCATGTCGGAATCACTGCCCAGAGTGTCTGCACTCTGTGCACCTGGACGTGTTTCCTGGAGACAGGGCAGCCGAATGTGGCGGGTTGATGATTCCGGTTCGGGTGACATACAACTCCAGGAAAGGGTATCAAATTGTGCACAAGTGCGCCCAGTGCGGCCATGAGTCCAGAAATGTGGCTGCGCTGGAACACGAAGAACAGCCTGATTCACTGGAAGCCTTGCTGAAGCTGATGCAGAGAGGTTGAGAGGAGATGGGCTCGTGCGACAATGGTCGAGAGGGTTGCGAATTGTCGCGACCGTCGTGGTCATCATCTGGGGGCTGCTTGTGTTGCAATCGGAGGTCGTGAACCGGGCGTTTTATAATCCATACAACACCCCCACACCACCCTATGTGTCGGTGTTTACTCAGTTTCCCTCTTCCGCACATTGGTCGAAATGGGTGTGGGACATCGGACGCGACGTCGTTACTTTCATCCGGTTTCCGAATTGATGAACTGGCAGGACTTTCACAAGGCGCGTGGAATACAAGATAGGCATTGGAGACAAGCTAAGGGAGTCTGGTCATGAACGAGTGGATTACGCGGTTTATCGATTATCTGGCTGTGGAACGCGGCTTGTCCATGAATACACTACAATCGTATCGACGAGACTTGTGCGCCTTCGCGGAGTACTTGAAGCGCACAGCCCAGCAGGATGTGATTCACGCAAAGCAGGCGCAGATTGTAGGGTATCTCGGCCATTTGAAAGCCTTAGGGCGCGCCAATACCACCGTATCCCGGAACCTTGCGAGTATCCGCTCGTTTTATCATTATCTGTTACGAGAAGAAGCGCTCTTTGTCGATCCGACAGTACACGTGGAGACACCCAAAGTGGAAAAACGCTTGCCCAAAGTGCTGACCATCGATGAAGTGGAGCGACTGTTGCGCGCACCGGATGCGTCGACGCCGGCCGGTGCACGGGATAAGGCGATGCTCGAGCTGTTGTACGCAACAGGGATTCGGGTCAGCGAATTGGTGTCCCTCCAGGTTTCAGATGTCAATCTATCCGCAGGCTTCTTGAGGTGCATGGGAAAAGGGGCGAAGGAGCGGATCATCCCGGTGGGAGAGTACGCGCAGCAGACCTTGGCTCACTACCTGGAATTTGGCCGAAGCAAACTGCTCCGGGAACACGAGGTTCACGCGCTGTTTTTAAACCATCACGGAGGCCAGATGTCTCGTCAGGGCTTCTGGAAAATCCTAAAAAAATACGCCCTCGCTGCGTCGATACATAAGCATATTACCCCACATACGCTGCGTCACTCGTTTGCGACGCATTTATTGGAACGCGGCGCGGACCTACGCGCTGTCCAGGAAATGCTGGGCCACGCCGACATCTCGACGACTCAAATTTATACCCACGTCACGCGTACTCGATTGAAAGAAGTGTACGCGACGGCGCATCCAAGGGCGTAGCGAATCCTGCGCACTTGGCTAGATCTACCTTGGCAAGAGGTTCAAGGGCGCACTTGGGCCATCTTTTTGTGTCCATCGCTATACACGCGGTGGGCCGTGTGATTGCGCGCCCATTTGAAGGACATCCAGGAGCCTACAAACGGGCGCATCGGCGGAAGGATTTTTCACTGCAATTTGGCGAAACGGTGTTAAACCACGTCGCGGACGCTGGTTATCCCGTGTGCGACATCGGCAAGATCTATGACATCTACGGCGGATCACGGTTGCGACCCAACCACGCCAGGTACGGACCACACGCGCGAGTGGGTCCCCCTCCTGGTATGGCAGCGCAACATGAAAGAGGCCATACCGCTTGGGGATCGCGAGACGTTTGCGGACCTTGGCGCGACTGTGGCGGCGTTTTTTGGCGTTGAAGGATCTGGCATCGGAAGGAGTTTCCTGACTGAGCTTGGTCCCATTGGCGGCGCCTGATGGAATTGGGTACATAGCATCCTTCTCACAGTGGCCATCCTATACGCTGGGAGGGATGCGACATGCCAAAAGGCGTGAGGTGCGTGGTCGAAGAGTGTGTGTTCAACGAACGGCACGACTGTGTCGCCGACAACATCGAAGTCAGCTCGAATGGCAATGACATCGTAGGTACCTCCAAGGGCACCATGTGTGCCACTTTCCGTTATCGGGACTTCGATGACGGGTACACTCATTCGGAACATGGGGTTCATGCGTAACCCTGCCTCCGGGAGCGGCTTTCACAGAGAACACTCCATCGAAAGAGGAATGCTGCTGTTGTGCGCATTCCTCTTTTGTCGTTTCTGGCTGATAGAAGTTGTGTAACCTGCGCACACTAGCGCCGAGGACTTTATCTAGACAGAACGGAACGGAGGGAATTGGGATGAGGCAACACTTGAAATGGTGGTTGACTTGTCTATCCGTGTTGTCTTGCACCACGGTCGTACCGGCAGCTGCGTCAGCAGCTGTGCAGCCGGAGGTCACAGGCGAGCAAAAGGCGCACCTCACATCAGACGTACCGGGTAGCAACGTTGAAATGAAGGTGCAATCTGAACCGAATGACGATGCAAATCCCTCAGACGGCCTTGCACGAGAGGCCCGCTCCGCTGTGGTGATGGACGCTGCAACGGGGAAGGTTCTATTTGAGAAAGATGCGCACCGCCGCTTGCCGATGGCGAGTATTACAAAAATTATGACGATGCTGTTGATCATGGAGGCCGTGGACAGCGGCAATCTAAAACTGACGGACCAGGTGAAGACCAGTGAGTACGCGGCGAGCATGGGCGGCTCGCAAATTTTCCTGCAGCCTGGAGAGGTGATGTCCGTCGGGGACATGCTCAAAGGGATTGCCATGGCATCTGCCAACGACGCGTGCATTGCGATGGCGGAGCACATGAGGGGATCGGCAGAAGGATTTGTACGACAAATGAATCAGCGCGCTGCCCAGTTAGGGATGAAGGATACCCACTTTGTCAACTGCAATGGGCTGCCGGCGCCGGATCACTACAGTTCTGCACACGATATTGCCGTGATGTCGCGTGAACTGTTGAAGCACTCGAAGGTCCTGAAGTATACGTCGGCGTACAGCGACTACTTGCGGAAAGACACCGATCATCCGTTTTGGCTGGTCAATACCAATAAACTGGTACGTTTCTACGACGGCGTGGATGGACTGAAGACGGGTTACACCCAGGAAGCGAAATACTGCCTCTCGGCGACAGCCAAGCGAGACGGATTTCGGGTTATCACAGTGGTGATGGGAGAGCCAAAGACCAGCATTCGCAACAAAGAGGTCTCGGAGCTGTTCAACTGGAGCTTTGCGCACTACACGTCCAAAGTCCTGTACCAAGCCGGGCAAAGTGTAGATGAATTGGAGTTGCGTCACGGTCATCCTGAGATGCTGAAAGTCGTGACCGCGGACACGGTGGGAATGGTTGAAGAAAAGGGTCAGAAACATGATTACGACGTGGATGTGACGTACAAAGAGAACCTTGCCCCGCCCATCAAATCGGGCCATCAGGTCGGGACTATGGTTGTGAAAGACAATGGGCGAGTTGTCGCGTCAGTTCCTCTGCTTGCCGGCCACGACGTCAGACGAACCGGCTTCTTTACGGGTGTGGGAAGAGCGTTACGGGACATCGTGACGTTTGGATCTTAGTGCGTACTTTGGGGCATGCCGATATAAGATTCGCCGTTCTTGGTGCTGACCACTTCCCGTATCGGACGCGGTGCGTGCGGGAAGTGGCTGACAAGAACTGTGTTTTGTTTGTCGAATTTTCTGCCATTTTGTGAAAACTACCGGAAAATTTTTATTTTGCAGGAAATATGTCAGTATGCGCTGAGCGCCATGTTGGCCACTCGAATGGCGTCTGCGGACGCGCTGGCCGCATCTCCTAAAGCCCACAAGGCTTGTGCGCGTACACTGTACAGTCCAGATACCAACGTCATGTCGTGGGTTTCTGCGCTACATTGTAAACCGAGGTTGGCATTCTCCAGCGCCAATTGAGGTTCGTTTTTGTGCATGTACGCGACAGCCAGTGTGTGGCGGGCAAGCAACTGTAGTTCAGGGGTATCTTTATCCAGCAGAACAGCCTCTTTTGCGTCCGCAATGGCCTCGTCCCACTGCTCCAGTTCCAGACAGCACGCGGCCCGTTCGGACAGTGCGTTCGCGAGTCTCAGGACATCGAGTCGAATTTCACGATGTTCAATACACCACGACAATTTCTCCTTGGCTTCGACGAATTTTCCTGCACGGCGGAGACCGATGCCGATGTTCACATGGCATTGATTGATGCCGCGCTGGTGACGGATGACGTCGTAGATGCGAATGGCCTCCTGCAGTTTGTCTTCACCAAGCTCGTATCGCCCCAGTTCAATATAGGCGGCTCCCATTCCGTGAAGAATCATGGCGTGATCCAACTGCGCTTGATACCGTTCCGCGAGAACGACTGCACGTCGGTAACTTTCCAAAGCGACTTCAAACTGCCTGAGTTGCATGTGGATACGTCCCAAATTCGCGTAGATTTTCATAGCGATAGGCATGTTGAGATCAGGGTGGCGACGAAGTAGTTCTGCAGCACGCTGCCAGTGCATCCGGGCGACGCCCCAACGACTTTGTCGTCGTTCGAGCTGACCCAAGTGGAAGTAGGCGTGAACAGCACGCGGAACATCGTCCCGTTCCAAGGAGGCGCGGACCACTTCTTCGTACATGTTCGCTGCATCCCCGTACTGTTGTAGACGTTCATAGCACTGGGCCAGGTCTAAGAACAATACCTCTTCGCGGAACTGGGGTGGAACTGGGGCAGTCAGCGTTTGCAGCAATGGAAGTGCAGCTGCATAATTCTCGGCTTCCATCAACTGTTTTGCACGCCGATAAGCCTGCACGAGATCTGTTTTATGGTGGATATCATCGGCGAAGAAACTCGGCTTCACTCCAAGTCGTGCGGCCAGTTGTTCCAGTAGTTCCTGAGAAGGTGTCGCCTTGTCTGATTCAATTTGGCTAATCATGCTCGGGGTCACAAGGCCACGCGCGAGCGCTAATTGCGTCATCTTTCGTTCCTTGCGAAGATTGCGGATTTTCTGTCCAAGTGAGTCCATCGTATTCCTCCTCACTGCCTCTTATATTTTACTACGTTTATGAGAATCATAGGTATCAAAGATTGTCGAATTCCGTTGGATTGGTTCTAGTTTTGTCGACGTGCAGGAGTTTGCCGGGCGCGAGGGGAATCAAGCTCTTCGAAGGCAGGGATTCTTGGAGGGAGAGTGCGAGTGGCCATGGAGACACACATCGTGAACGGCGTATTGGTGGTCCGCTTGCGGGGTGAACTTGATCATCATGCAGTCGAAAACATCCGCAACGATATTGAAGACGAGCTGGCGAAAACGCATTACCGGGGTCTGGTTCTGTCCTTTCGTGGGATTGACTTCATGGATAGTTCCGGACTCGGCTTGATTCTGGGGCGCTACCGCAGCGTCACTGGGCGAAACGGGAAGATGGCGTTGTGTGAAGTCACCCCGGCACTGCGACGCATTTTTGAGTTGTCTGGCATCCTTAAGGTAGTGCCGATGCACGATACTGAAGACAGCGCCGTACGTGCGGTGAAGGAGGCCTAGTCGGAGATGGCTCAGGACTGGACAAACGCTGTGTTGCAAGAGAACTATATGCGGCTTCAGTTTCCGAGCCGGTCGGAAAACGAATCGCTGGCACGCGTGGCCGTGTCTGCGTTTGCGATGCAGTTGGATCCGACGGTGGAGCAGTTGACGGAACTGAAGACGGCCGTTTCAGAGGCGGTGACGAACGCCATCATTCACGGCTACGAAAACATGGAAGGCGAAGTCAGATTGTACTGTGCCATCCACGAGGGTGCGATTGAAGTGGTGGTTGAGGACGACGGAAGTGGCATTGCAGATGTTGAGGAGGCGCGCCAGCCGCTCTATACGTCACGCCCTGAGTTGGAACGTTCAGGCATGGGCATTACCATCATGGAGAACTTCATGGACGAGGTCGTCATCGATTCGATTCCGGGCAAGGGGACCAAAGTCCGCATGAGGAAAGTGATTTGCAGGACTTCGGAATGTCAGTGACGGGAGTCTAGCACATGGATTACGCAAAAGGTACAGAGGACAAGGCGCGGAAGTACACGGACGACGAAATCCGAGATATGATTGCGGCCAGTCAACGGGGCGATGCCGGAGCGCGCGAACAACTTGTGCTGACCAACCAGCGTTTGGTGTGGGCGGTTGTGCAGCGATTCCTTGGGCGCGGATACGATGCAGACGACCTCTTCCAGATTGGTTGCATCGGCTTGATGAAAGCTATCGACAAGTTTGACCTCTCCTACGACGTGAAGTTTTCAACCTATGCTGTGCCCATGATTATTGGCGAAATTCAACGCTTTCTGCGTGACGACAGTACGGTGAAAGTCAGTCGGAGTCTCAAAGAGACTGCCCGTCACATTCGCCACGTACGCGACGACTTAGCGAAGTCGTTAGGCCGACAGCCGCACATTACAGAGATTGCGGAAGCCATGGGCATTGACCCAGCGGATGTCGTCTTCGCTCAAGAGGCGATGCGTGCTCCTGCCTCCATTCACGAAACCGTTTTTGAAAACGATGGGGATCCCATTTACCTGCAAGATCAGATTGCGGATCAAGACAGTGCCAGTTGGTTTGACAAGATTGCCTTGCACGAGGTGTTGAATCGACTCCCCGAACGGGAGCGGTTGATTGTCTACTTGCGCTTCTTCAAGGACAAGACTCAGTCGGACGTCGCACGGGTATTGGGCATTTCGCAGGTTCAGGTGTCCCGACTGGAAAAGCGCATATTAAATGCCATTCGGGAAGAACTATCGTAAATGTCCTACTTTTGAGCTAGTCGGTCAAGCGAATACCGCATCGAGGGCAACCAAAGCAATATCAAATGGAACCGGAAAAAGCTTCCTGTGACACCCTTCTGGGTATCATAGGGAGCTTTTTTCATTTGTTGTGTACTCTGTAAGATTTATCATCATGTCAAGCTGCCAGAAGGCCCCCTCGTGTACAACCAAGAGATCCAGGGCACACTACATCCCGGTTGATTGCTCAAGGAGGGACCTCTATGGCGACGAAAGCCAAAGCCAAGCCGCTAGACCCAAATGCCACCTATAAGCAGCTGGTAGACAAGCACCGCCCAGCGCGCCCGATGTTCAAAAACACGGTTCGAGCGTTCATCGTGGGTGGGTGTATTTGTGTCATTGGTCAGTTGGTTCAGATGTTCTTCATACGCGTGGCCGGATTCAGTCAGACAGATGCTGCGAATCCCACCGTGGCTGTGATGATTTTGCTTTCCGTGATTCTGACCGCGTTTGGGGTTTACGACAAATTCGCACAATGGGCTGGCGCTGGGTCAGCGGTGCCGGTGACCGGTTTCGCAAACACGATGGCGGCGGCGGCCATGGAACATCGCAGCGAGGGGTGGGTTACTGGTGTAGGCGGAAATATGTTCAAACTCGCTGGACCGGTGATTGTCTATGGCGTAGTAAGCGCCTTTTTTGTGGCTCTCGTGCGGTACATCATCTTTCATGTGTGAGGGGGGACCCGGTGTGCCCAGGGTTGGGAAGCAAACATGGGTGTTTTCAAGTGAGCCCCGCATTGTCGCGACAGGGACAGTTGCAGGTTTGGTGGAATCCGAAGGACCGTTTGGAGCGGATTTCGATGTGCGCTGCCGCGATGAGGCGTGTAAGACAACATGGGAAAAAATGGAGCAAGATCAATTCACTCAAGCCGTTCAAGTCGTCTTGCAAAAGGGAAGTGTCACTGCGAATGACATCGACCTCGTCTTGGGTGGCGATCTCAACGCCCAATTGACGGGCTTCTACTTCTCGCACCGAGATTTCGCGATACCAGCACTTGGGCTGTTCAGTGCCTGTGCGACCTTCACTGAGGCGTTGGCTGTAGCGGGCTTGGCCATCGACAGCGGCGTAGCCCACCGCGTATTAGCCGGTACATCCAGTCACTTTTCGACGGCGGAGCGGCACTTTCGCTTTCCTACGGAGTACGGAGCACAAAAACCACCGACCGCGCAGCGCACCGTGACCGGTGCAGGTGTCGCCTTAGTGGGGGAAACCGGCGGGAACGTGGCTATCACGCATGCTACCATTGGTGAAATCAAGGACTACGGCATTACGAGCCCGTGGGAAATGGGTGCGGCGATGGCACCAGCGGCCGAATCAACCATTGTTGCACATTTGAGTGACACGGGGCGCACGCTACGAGACTACGACTGTGTGGCGACCGGCGACCTGGGACGGATTGGTCATGCTATCCTGAAGGATTTGTTCGAACAGCGCGGTCTACCAATGGACACGGATCTGACCGACTGCGGGATGATGATCTTTCGCCCGGACCAGACTGAGGTGTTTAGCGGAGGTAGCGGTGCAGCGTGCAGTTCGCTCGTCACGTTGGCCCATTTCGTCAAAAAGTTAGAACAGGGTGAGTGGCGGCGGGTGCTCGTCGCTGCGACAGGTGCGCTGTTGTCGGCCGTCACTGCGCAACAAAAGGAGACCATCCCGGCAATTTGCCATGCCATTGTGCTTGAGCGAAAGGACGGATAAGATATGGCTGGGAACTGGATGATCTTTATTTGGGCTTTTTTGGTCGGCGGTGGCATTTGTGCCATCGGTCAAATCTTGCTCGACACCACGAAGTTGTCGCCAGGCCACATCATGGTCATCCTCGTTGTGGCTGGCTCGGTACTGGATGGTTTGGGCCTATATGATCCACTTGTGAAGTTCGCGGGCGCTGGCGCGACGGTCCCTATCACCAGTTTTGGAAACTCCCTGGTGCACGGGGCGCTGGCGGAGGCAGACAAGCATGGGCTCATCGGAATCATTACGGGTATCTTCGAGGTGACGAGCGCTGGCGTTTCAGCTGCCATCTTGTTTGCGTTTCTGGCAGCAGTGATTGCGCGCCCGAAAGGGTGAGTCAAGGCAGGGAGAGGGCATGGAACGGCGGGAAGTCATCATAGTGACGGATGGAGACCACTTTGCGAAACGCGCCTTGGAAATCGCTGCAAAGCAAATTCCTGCAAAGGTGATCTCGCAAACGGCGGGCAATCCCACCCGGCTGTCCGGGGTGGAGATTGTTCAATACATCCGCGAAGCAGATTTTGACCCAGTCATCGTGATGTTGGACGACAATGGAAACGGAAACGAGGCCAAGGGGGAACAAGCGCTTCAGGTGTTGCTCGCACACCCAGACATTACGGTCATTGGCGCGTTGGCTGTCGCGTCCAACACCTCTTGTGTCCGAGGGGTTCCGGTAGATTTCTCTATAGATTGTCATGGACAACGCGTGGAGACCGGCGTGAACAAAGACGGTGTACCCATTCGGCGTCACCTCGTCTACGGTGACACCGTCGACGCGCTCCGAAACTTAAAGGCTCCGGTCATTGTCGGCATTGGAGACATCGGAAAAATGGGCGGACGGGATGCGCCCGAGCATGCGGCACCCGTGACGACCAAAGCGCTGAAGGCGCTGATTGAAGCCTATCAGGAGTGGAAGCGGACGCGTGCGGCCCACTCCCAAGACGCGGACAGTGAATAGACTGGACTGAGAAATATTGTCCAGCGAGGTGATGAAGCGATGTTGAGCGCCTTGTTATTCCTGCCGCGCCTCTTCCGTTATTTTGGGTTGTTTCAAACGTTCATCGGCGTCGTCCGACCGCTGTGGCCTCATGTAACGCGCCTGTGGCAAAGAACACCGGTCCGCGGCGCCGTCTGACCGTCTTTTGCGCCTTTGCCGCTGTGCAGCGACACTGAGCAAATGATGTGTCGGTCTATGAGTTTGAGCGTTTCATAGGCAGAAGGTATACTGACTGCATCACTGCTTAAAGGCGGTACGCCCATGCCTGAGAAAATCGTTCAAAAGCTGTCTGGTACCATCCATGACGTCGTTGAAGTTGTGCAGAGAGGTCGTATTCGATACTTGCGTTTTGGCAGGGGAGGCGGCTGGCAAGGGGCCATGTATACGGATGGGCGCCCTCAACCGGTGTTTCCCTACCAACGCGCATTTACTTCTTTGGTGGAGACCGCCGATGAGGTCAGTTCCTTTCTCGCTTTCGGTGTCGGCAGCGGTACAGCCTTGCGAACGGTGCAGCAAGTGCATCCCAAGAGCCGACTGTACGGTCTGGAATTGGATGAGCGGGTCGTGGATGTCGCCATTCAGTACTTCGGTGCACCGAATCATCGTGCAGCAGACTACTGGATTGGGGACGGTGTCGCATTTCTTTGCAACACCGATGTCACGGTGGACTTGCTGTTCGTTGACGCGTACATGGCCAACCAAGTGTACGGACCATGTCTCCATCCAGATTTCACAGCGGTGCTTCATGCTGCAACCACTCCGTCGGGGGTAGCCGTTTGCAATGTCATCACGAGTTTTCCGCTGCGGGGCCGTGTGCGCGCGTTCCTGGAAGCCGCCAGTGGTCGGTTTGCGACAACGACGCTATTGCCTGTGGGCCCACCGCTACCCTACGCAGAGCAAAACGTACTCTGCGTGTTTTCGAAGTCCCCAGGGTATCTCGAACGGTGGAGGGCCGCGATGCGAAAAAGCCCTGCTTTGTACTTGCACGAACGGTGGTTGTGGCCCTTGCGTGCAAGGACTTTTCGAGGCTCTTCTATGGTATAATAGGGGCGCATTGCTGGGTCCGGCCGACGTGCCGTAAGCCGAACTTCGAAGGGGTATGATGGGTGTACAGTTTGTTTGGTCCAGATTTTATTTTTCGATTGATTGCCATTGTCGTTGGACTTGTCATACACGAATTTGCGCATGCGTGGACGGCAATGGTCCTGGGCGATAAGACCGCCAAGCACCAGGGGCGAGTCACCCTGAACCCGGTTGCTCATTTGGAGCCGATAGGCCTCCTGATGGTTTTGTTTGGACCGTTTGGCTGGGCCAGGCCGGTTCAGGTGAATTCATCCAATTTCAAGCATCCACGGACGGCGACACTGCTCGTTGCGCTGGCAGGACCTGTGTCAAACCTCATTTTGGCCATCATATGTCTGCTGGCATATCGCCCGTATTTCTTCAGCGGCACGCTCAGCACCGACGGATTTATCCCACAATTGTTGTCGTGGGCGGCTACGGTCAACGTGGCGCTCTTTGTCTTTAATCTGATTCCCATCCCACCGCTCGACGGGTCTCGAATCGCCTACAGTCTCTTGCCTTATCGTTGGGAGATGCAGTACCGCAAGCTGGAGCTGTACGGTCCCTTCATCATGTTGTTACTCATCATGATTCCACAAACGCGCAACGCCATTTTTGGCACGTTGCTGAATACCATCACGTACGGCCTCGCATCACTATTAGGATATTGAACCATGGCATATGAAATTGTTCTCGAACAGTTTGCAGGCCCGTTGGACCTGCTGCTTCACCTGATACAAAAGCATGAATTGGACATCTTTGACATTCCTATTGCTACGGTGACGGAACAATACTTGGCGTATCTCAGTGCGATGGAAGAGTTGTCTCTGGAAGTGGCCAGCGAATTTGTGGTCATGGCCGCTACGTTGCTCGCGATTAAGAGCCGCATGTTGTTGCCTCGTCCGTCGAAGGAAGCAGAAGAAGGTGCGGATGATACGGATCCTCGCGAAGAGCTGGTGCAGCAACTCCTTGAGTACCAGCGCTGCAAGTGGGCGGCTGAACAATTGCGAGAACGGGGCGTCTTGCAAAGCAACGTGTTTTCCCGGCCGCCCTTGGACCTTCGCCCGTACGCGCCCAATGAACCACCGCCTGTCGAAGGCGTTTCGCTGTGGGACTTGGTGGACGCGTTTCGAAAGTTGTTGTTGCGGGTCCCAACGGAGGAGAGAGTTGCCGAAATTCAAGGACAGGTGCTCTCCGTAGACGATGAGATGGACAAGCTTCTCTACCGCATGCGGATTCTCAAGAAAAGTACGTTCTTTGAACTCATTCAGAATACCCGCAGCCGGCACGCCCTGGTGACCTCGTTTCTGGCGTTGCTGGAACTCATGAAGGCGCATCTCGTCCGTTGTACACAGGTGCTTGCCTTTGGCGACATTCAAATTGTCCTCGTCGAAAAGGGAGAGGAGGGAGAGGAGGAATTGTGATTGTGTCGATGACGGGTGCTTTGGAAGCGGTGCTGTTCGCCGCGGGTAGCGAAGGAATGACCCTCGACGAAATTGCCGAAGTGCTGCAGTTGTCGGTCGATGAAACAAAGGCAGTCTGTCAAGAGTTGCAACAATCGTACCAGGAGCGGGATAGCGGGATTGAGCTGGTGGAACTCGGAGGCATGTGGCAACTGGTTACGAAACCTGAATATGCTGTATACCTTCGGAAAATGGCGACGGCGCCCATTTCCACGCACTTGAGTCATGCAGCGCTTGAGGTGCTCGCCATCGTAGCGTACAGGCAGCCTATTTCAAGAATTGAAATCGAAGCGATTCGGGGCGTTCAGTCCGACAGGGCGATTCAAACGTTGGTTCATCGGCAGCTGATTGCAGAAGTGGGTCGCCAGGAGGCACCTGGCAGGCCGATTCTGTACGGAACCACCACCACGTTTCTGCAGACTTTCGGATTGCGCAGTCTCGAAGACTTGCCGCCATTACCGGAGGAACCCGAGGTTCCGCAGGATCTCTCGCTGTTCCAACTGACGCCAGCGTTGCCGAGAGACTAGGTTCATAGTATAGACACGCTCAAACAGGAAAGTATAAAAACCGTCTCAAACGAAGGGACGGTTTTATTCATGTGGTGGATACTCATCCTTGCGGCGGGTGTACTCACTGTGGTTATGGCCATTGCATGTCTTCGTGTGCGCATGGAAGTGGAGCTCTCTCAGTCGAACAGCGATACGGACGGGTTCGTATACATCTCTACGCTGTTCGGACTTGTCAAGGTCCGAAAGCGCATTGTCAGTGTCAAGGTGACCATGAGTTCAGATGGGCCCGCTGTGGAAACGTTACACACGACACAGAATCGTGCCAAGACATCTGTGCTGACCACCCGCGAAGTGCTGCACATCATCCACCACTGGCAGCAGTGGCTGGCTCTGATTCGGGACGTCTGGCAGCAGTGTCGGAGCTTACTGAGTAAAGTTGCAATTCACGAGTTTCACGTGCGAGGAAGCGTGGGAACCGGTGATGTGGTCCTCACCGGGATGGCGTACGGGAGCTTGTGGGCGGCTGTGTCCAGCGTGGTGGGGCGGCTCACCTACCTTGCGCGGTGGAAAAGCACGCCAGATGTTCGCATCGACGCGAACTTCCAACAGGCCGAATTGCACATGTCTGTTCGGTGTATAGCCAACGTGCGCGCGGGGTATCTTATGATTACGGCAATGCGCCTTGTGCGCGTGTGGAGAAGGAGGACAAGTGATGGATCACCCAATCCAGGGACTCATGAAGACGGCCATGGAGAATATTCGCGAGATGGTCGACGTCAACACGATTATCGGCGATCCGGTTGAGACGCCGGACGGGACGGTCATTCTGCCGGTTTCGCGCGTTGGTTTTGGGTTCGCCGCTGGCGGAAGCGAATTCAACGCCGGCGACTCGAGTGGCTCGAGTGGGGCGTCTGCCGAGCATCCCTTTGGTGGTGGATCCGGGGGCGGGGTTTCCATCAATCCGATAGGATTTCTCATCGTGAACGGAAACAATGTGCGACTGCTGTCTACAGATAACCAGAACCAGCTGTACGACCGCCTGATTGATATGGCACCTGTTGTGGTCGACAAGATTCAATCGATGCTCAAGAACAATGGCGGTCAGAACACGCGCCCGATGTAGTCCAAACCCGTTTCAGGGCGCGCACCGACGTTTCCATCACGCGTACCATGCGTGCCGAAAACCCATCATGGTTGTCCTATTGCAGAGCGAGCTGGCATACCCTTGAAGTGACAGGTGTCTTCAGGGGGTGTGCCGGCTTGATTGACGTGATCTGGCTGTTGCTGTTTTGCTGTGGCGTGGTGACTGCTATGCTCACGGGGCACATGGACAGACTATCGGGTGCCATCATCGGTGGCGCTGAAACGGGAGTCGAGTTGTCCATCGGGCTCATCAGTGTCATCGCGTTTTGGCTGGGCATGATGAACATTGCTGAGAAAGCTGGCATGGTTCAGTGGATAGCCCAGAAACTGAAACCCATCGGGAAGTTTCTCTATCCGTCGGTGCCTGAGGATCACCCCGCAATGGGTGCCATCTTATTGAACATGAGCGCCAATCTGCTTGGTGTCGGGAACGCCGCGACGCCGCTTGGGCTGAAGGCCATGAGTGAATTGCAAAAGCTAAACAAGGACAGGGACACGGCCAGTGACGCCATGTGCACCCTGTTGGCGGTAAACACCGCGAGTATCACACTTCTTCCGACCACCGTGATTGCCATCCGAATGCAGTTCGGGTCCAAGGACCCCACGGCCATCGTTGGCACGACCATCGTTGCCACCGCCATCGGCACATTGGCAGCCATCTTGTTGGACAGGCTCTTCCGGAGACTTTCCCGGAGGAGGCGCAGTCACTGATGCAAACCATCATCACGACACTTTCCGCGTGGATGTTGCCCGTCTTAGTCACCTCTATACTGATAATAGGTTTTGCACGACGGGTTCCGATATACAATACGTTTGTCGATGGGGCAAAGGGTGGCTTTGGCACTGCCATTCGGTTGATTCCACACCTTGTTGCCATGATGGTGGCGGTCTCTGTCTTTCGCGCATCGGGTGCGATGGATTACCTGATTGCAGCCCTAAAGCCTGTTTTACATGTCTTGCATATTCCGCCCGAGGTCGCGCCCATGGGGTTACTGCGTCCCATTAGCGGGGTCGGCTCATTGGCGCTGATGACCGACATCTTCAAGGGGCAGGGACCCGATTCTTGGCTTGGGCAATTGGCCTCGACCATGCAAGCGGCCTCAGATACGACGCTCTACATTATCACGGTCTACTTCGGCAGCGTGGGCATTCGAAACATACGTTACGCTTTAAAAGTTGGACTATTGGCAGACTTTATCAGCGTGTTAGCAAGTGTTTTGGCGGTGTATTGGCTGATGGGGCCGATGCCAGGCGCATGAATTCGGACATTCGGCCGCGAATGGGTATAATGAGTAGTGGAACGCATCATGTACCCGGTTGGGAGAGGAATACGTGTTGGAACGCCTCCAGAAGATTCTCGCGCAGGCGGGAGTTGCATCGCGGCGGAAAGCAGAAGAATTGATTTTGGCAGGGAAAGTTGCCCTGAACGGCGAGATTGTCCGGGAACTTGGGACGAAGGCGAATCCCGAGAAGGACAAGATTACCGTCGATGGTCGCCCGATTACAATTCAAGCCACGGTCAATCTGATTCTCCACAAGCCTACATCCTACGTCACCACGGTGTCCGATCCGGAAGGTCGACGCACAGTCATGGACCTACTGACTGATGTGAATCAGCGGGTGTACCCGGTCGGCCGCCTTGATTACGATACGAGTGGTCTGCTGTTCATGAGCAATGACGGAGAACTGACCAATCGGCTGTTACACCCAAGGTACCACGTGGACAAAGTGTATCGGGCGACCGTGCTCGGAATGATTGAAAAACAAGCCGTGGAACAATTGACCCGCGGCGTGCGCTTAGAGGACGGGGTGACTGCGCCGGCGGAAGTGCACGTGTTGCGGAAACATCCGCTGGAGTCGGTCGTCGAGATTACGATTCGAGAAGGACGGAATCGGCAAGTCCGGCGAATGTTCGAAGCCGTTGGCCATCCCGTCAAACGACTGAAGCGGGTTCAGTTCGGGCCGCTCGTGCTCGATGATTTGAAGCCAGGGGAGTGGCGATGGTTGACACCGGATGAGTGGGCGGCTTTGTACGCGGCGGCTGACTTGGAACCGCCACCGTACGCGGGCCCCATCGAGAAAGCGCGGACCCCACAGAAAAAGAGGCAGAGTGGGAAGCGCCAGAGAGCCCAAACCGCAAGGCGGCGGTGACGGACGGAATCTCTTTGGGTGCTGACGATGAACTGCACATCCGCAGTGCCACATGCGGCGGGATCTTCCGCCGCTTTTCGTCATCCGGCCGTGTTGCTCAAGCGAACATAGATCGGCATAATGGACTCAGGGCAAAAGGGACGGGGGGAAGCAGAATGGAACAATCCAGAATACTGGTCGTCGATGACGAGGAGAGAATTCGTCGACTGGTTCGTATGTACTTGGAGAGGAATGGATTTGTAGTGGAGGAAGCAGCGGATGGGATAGAAGCGTTGCACATGGCGACGTCCCAGCCGTACTCCTTGATTATTCTAGATCTCATGTTGCCGGGGATGGACGGGCGCGACGTCTGTTCCCAGATCCGACAGCACTTGGAGACGCCTATCATTATGTTAACGGCGGCCGGTGACGAAATGCAGCGGATCCACGGGTTTGAGTTGGGCGCAGATGACTACGTCGTGAAACCGTTTAGCCCGCGCGAACTCGTGATGCGCGTCAAGGCGTTGCTGAAGCGGTCTGGCGAGCCAGAGCACGCAAAAGTTGACATGCAGCAAGTCCTGACGTTCCCGGAATTAGAAATTCACATCGATGCACGACGTGTGGAAGTGGCTGGACAGGAGATCAGTCTGACCCCGAAGGAGTTTGATCTGTTAGTCTACATGGCGCAGCGCCCGGACAAAGTGTTTGGCCGGGAGGAGCTGCTGCGAGACGTGTGGAACTATCAGTTTTACGGGGATCAGCGCACCGTGGATACTCACATCAAACGTCTTCGCGAAAAACTAGGACATGCCTCCGAGGCGGTCAGCCAGTACATTGTGACCGTCTGGGGTGTGGGCTACAAGTTTGAGGTCGTGCAGTGATTCGGAACAGTATCGTTGCAAAACTCTGGGTGACCATCGTCGGCATGGTCATCCTTGTTTTAGTGCTCCTGTCCATGTTGCTGCAACAGTTTTTTGACAACTACGTGTACCAACAACAGTCTCGGGAATTGACTCGATTGTCGGAGAGTGTACACGTTCTGCTTGAACACAATAACTTGACATTTGTGCAAAGTATCGCGGATCAACTCGCAAAAGTCCAAGATGCGCACATCGCCATTCAGGTACCCTACACGGCGTCTCCTACGTTGAGCGCGGTCTACCGTCAGTTTAGCGCCAAAGAGAGACAATCGTTTGACCGCGGCCAGCCAGTGATTGAACGTGGATTGATGAACGGAGCCGACACCGTGTCGGTCTATATGAAAGTTCCAACTGCAGGACAGCCGGGCATTCAGGTTGTGACGCAACAGATGAGCGTACTGAACGAGCCCATCGCTCGGATGCGAAACTTGATTCTGTTCGCCAGCGTGTTAGGCGTGTTAATGACGACGGGACTGGCGTTCGTCGTCTCGAAAAACCTGTCGCGCCCACTGGTGCAGATGAATCGCGCGGCAGAACAGATGGCCAAAGGTAACTTTAACGGGCGCATTCAGGTGGTGACAAACGACGAGGTCGGGCGGTTGGGCCGGACGTTCAACGCACTCGCCAATGAACTCGAGCAAACCATCGCCGCGCTGACGGTGGAGACAGATCAATTGAGCAGCATTTTGTCCTCATTGGAAGACGGAGTCGTCGCAGCGGATTTGCAGGGAATGATTACTCTCGCCAATCCCCCAGCGCTGCGGAGACTTGCCACGCTGGGACTCGGTGAATCTGGTGTGCCACAAGCCAGTGTTTTGCCCTCCCAGTTGAAGGACATTATGCAAACCGTGATTGCGGAGAAACGAACAACCGTCCGTGAAATGAGTATTCAGGGACGGGACATTGTCGTCACGATGACGCCCCTGTATCAGTCGGACGGATCCACGATACGAGGTGTCGTTGGCGTACTCAGGGATGTGACCGAAGAACGAAAGCTGGACCGCTTGCGCAAGGATTTTATTGCAAACGTGTCTCATGAGCTGCGAACGCCGCTCAGCATGATGCAGGGTTACGCCGAGGCACTGCAAGACGAATTTGGTGACAACCCAGAGCAACGCCGGGAACTGGCTGACATTATTCACGACGAGACGTTACGGATGAAACGGTTGGTCAACGACTTGTTGGATTTAGCCCAATTGGAATCTGGCCAATTCCAAATGAATTTCCAAGATCTTGACCTAACAGATATTGTGCGTCGCGTGGCACGCAAGTTCCAAGCGCTGGCTGGAGATAGGGAAATCCAGCTGTGCGTGGAGGTACCTGAGGAGCCTGTGTATGTGCAGGGGGATGCGGATCGGATGGAGCAGGTGTTCACCAACCTGATGGACAATGCCATCCGACACACCGGACCGAATGGCACAGTCACCATCGCCCTGCGCGAAAGCGGGGGGCATGTGCAGGTCCGCGTCTCGGACACCGGGAGCGGCATACCTGAGGAAGACATACCATATATTTGGGAACGCTTTTACAAGGCGGACAAAGCACGTACAAGAGGTAGTTCGGGAACCGGGTTGGGATTGGCCATTACCCGACAGATTGTACTGGAACACCGGGGAGACATCGTGGTAAACAGTACGGTTGGCGTCGGCACCACGTTTATCGTGTCACTGCCACGCGTGCAAGACCGTGCCGATGTTTGATGACCAGCAATTGGCAAAATCATGACGATTGCTCGATGACAAGTAACATGGTGGGGGGTTAGGGGAGGAATTTCATGTGGGATGGGTATACTATCTACGGCTGGTCGATACCAAATTTCAAGCCGACTGTTTAAAAGCGAGGCTTGAGGATGCGGAAGGCTGGCTCTATCGAAAGGTACCTAAGTATATCGGGGTGTATCGGACCCCAAGCGGAAGGTACGGAGTCAAGATATTGTGGTGAGCGATTTGCAAATTCCACGAAGGTCGTCGCGACTTTTGCAAATCGCTGATGGGAACAAACTGACAGGCGCCGTTCGCGGGCGCCTGTTGCAGCGAGTAAAGGGGGACCATCTGTGGGAGATCAGCAAGAATCAGCAGACGACAAACATCCCTGGCCCGGCTTGCCGAAGCCTTTGGTGCATCGGCTGTCCATGAAGTGGACCACACTGGAGTCCTTGCGTATTCTTCAACAACGCTTGTTAGCACGTGGAGCCCCATCCCAGGTTGTTCTGCTGACGACATCCGGACTTCTGCAAGGTCGATTGGCAGATATTTCAGAATCCTATGAGAGCAGTGTTGCACTTGATGCGGTATCCGATATCGACGTACCGTCTGCAGCTGTCCACTTGCGTACGGACCTATGGTCTATGTACGCCAGCAAGGACGAACAGATCACCCCTGTAGATTCAGCAGCTGTACTGCATCTTGAAGATGTGGTGATGAAAGTGGGTACCCGAAAGGTTCGGCTCAACCACTTGGGCGTCTTCGCGGACGAGGTTGTGGCATTTACGCTCAGTCCGGACCCCATTATCTAGTGAAGTTGGGCATTTTGCGCTGTTCGGCAATGAGATGAATCATCCTTGTCAGGAATTCGCGGTCTTCCTTGGGTAAGGTGCTCATCTGATGAGCCGCCTGCAGATACGGAGCGGATGCCTCGTTGAGAATGAAGTTTTGCAGGTACATCGGCAACTCGTCAGGTGATGACTTCATCTTCGGTGGCGTGAAATTGACAGATCCGTCGACGAGGGCTTCAATGGGTGCCCCGAGCGCATTGGCAAGGCGAAGCGCATATTCGAGAGAGGGCTGGCGCCTGCCGCGCTCAATGGATGAAATGTGTGGTGTTGAGATTCCGGACCGGAGCGATAGCTCCTGTTGCGACCACCGTAGATGGACACGCAGCCGGCGGATGCGTTTTCCAAAAGAATCTTCGTGTTCATTTTCCATTGGGTTTTCCTCCCTTGTTTCGGATATGTTTGCCACACCATCAATGTAAGATTTTCCATTGGGTTTGTAAAGATCATAAATTGAATTATATTAAAATATTGAATAGGGATGTCGTATGGCCGATTATCACGTCAATCTGGGAAATGTTTTTGAGGTCGCCAGGACATTGCAAGCGGAACGAGACCAGGTGCAGTTTATGACAGCGGTTACAGGTGCTGGGATCAGTGTCGCCAGCGGCCTGCCGCTACTCGAGGACGAGGTCCAGGATGTACCGCTGCGCGAGTTCTTTGCTCCGGAATTACTTCACGATTGCCCGCATCAGTACTACAAGGTTTACAGAGAAGCGTTGATGACGTGGAGAAAGGCAACGCCCAACGCTGCCCATTTCGCACTGGCCAAGGTCGGTGTCTGGATTGTTACGCAGAATGTGGATGGCCTTCATTGGGACGCGGGTTCCAAACACGTCATTGAACTACACGGCAACTTCCGAGAATTGCTTTGTAGGACTTGTCAACAAATATACTCAAGTCAGCTTGCACTGCGTAACGAGGTGCCAACGTGTACGGGCTGTCATCGACCTTTGGAACCGGGCATTGTGTTGGAAGGGCAGGAGATACGGCACTTCAGCCGCGCTGTCGATTGGGTCGGGCGCTCTCAACTGCTTTTTGTGGTAGGCACCATGCTGCAAATGGACCCCGTTCGGCGGCTTCCGCGCATCGCGAAGGACAACGGGGCACACGTGGTCTGGGTTAATGAAGAGGCGGAACGGGTGTTGCCTGTGCTCTGTCGGGCCCTGTTGACCCACTAAAAAGAGCCCGCCACAGCGCACTCCGCGGATCCCATGCATCGGTGGTCCATCTACCAGCGAGATTCTCGCCCGGAGGTGACGAAGGCGATGGCGATAAAAGCGCCAGCCATCCCCATAAAGACGGTGGCTAATGTGGGTGCATTCTGGGAGAAGAATAAGGCCGTCACGGCAAATATCACACACATAATGGCGATACCGGTGTAATACTTGAACACAGTTCCAGCACCTCCTAAGCCGACAATCACAACTTCATCATATCATCCGGTCAATATTTTTTGCAACGAAGATTCTGATAATTGATCGGCACTGTAACAATATGGTACACCTTGCATCGCTTAGGAAAGCTAGGATTTACCTATTTCCATCTCGATACCTGATTCGCTATAATAGGTCTAGACTTTCCCATATCCTTTTCCTGAACGCCCCCTAATCTGGTTGGTTTACCACAGGGGGCGTTCCTGTATCCGTGTGTTCCAAATGACACGTTGCCGCCACACTACGCTGGTGTTTGGCAACGGATTTCAGTATCATCAATCAATAATGTTGTCAGTCATGCGATGGAAGGCGTGTGTTCACTTGCTGCGATACAGTTTTATCAGTGAGAATAGCCGCAAGGCGAAGTATGTAAAGCATCTGTACGATCAGTTGAGAAGTAAAGTTCGGCGAGAGGACTGGGTGGCCACTGCGGACTGGGAAAACATCCATGGCCATGACGGGATACCCGTCCCTCAGAATGATAAAACGCGCGCCCTGAATCTGCGCCTTCAGGATGAGCACCTCAGCCCTTATATGAAGACCGATATGAATTTGTTTCAAATGCATATGCTCGACGAAACGGTGAAGATTGTCATCTTCCGCGCGCAAAATGGTTGGCTTTTGACGTATGAAGGCGTTTCCGAAGGGCCGCAACCGTTTGGTCAGAACGGCTATGATACGCGTTAAGTCCATGCCACGTGAATGAAGCGCTACGAAAATGTTGTAGAGGCTTTCGTTGCCCAATCCAAACGCCGTAGTGCCTGTTCCAGCAGAACAATCAGGTAGACAAACAGCAGCGCGTCGCCAATCCAGCTGTTGGCCAAGGCAAAAGCATCGTACAAGCCGTGTGCAAGGGCGGGAACCACATAAGCCCAGCCTCGGCTCTTCTGCGACCAGATGGAGCGCGCGAAATACGTCCCCATCAGAATCCCAAACATCAGATGGGCTGGCACTGCTGTGACGGATCGTAAAATAGCAGTAGAAAATCCCGAACTGGTTACATACAGAAGGTTTTCAACGGTGGCAAACCCGAGTGCCGTTGCGCCGGCGTAGACAATGCAGTCGATGGGGGACTTCATCAGCCCTCGCTGCAGGGCTGCCCGTTCGACGATGGCCGCCTTTAAGAACTCCTCCACCATGCCCGCCACGAAGAATGCGGTGACCACGAGGGTGAACAACCCGTGGAGATGTCCATCGAAACCACGATTCAACATGGCGCGCTCCAGCAGCCCGGCAGGAAGCACGATGGCGGCCCCCAAGAGATACAAGCGATAAACAGCGCGCTTCGGTTCGGGATGTAACTGGTCGCGCGAGTACAACCAAGTCAGAAGCAACAGAGCTGGCAATAACGCCAGGCAGATGTAGAACAAAGTGCAACGGCTCCTTTCAGGAAACTGAGACCCGCGACATGGACGGGTTGCCATTACTATGCGGAAAATGTACGGTCGTCATTCGGACGGGTCCTGTGTGGAAAGAGAGAGTGACAGTCATGACCATTCGGATCAAGGGGTTTCTACGCGAATTGCATCATAAGCCGGCAGACACTGTGGAGTACGTGTTCACGACGCACGACGGTGCACTCTCGATGTCTGACTGGCTTGGGAGAACGGTAGACATTCGGGTGACAGGTAACAAAAAGTGCATACACTGCGGTCGGTCCGTGAAAAAACTTTACCAGAACGGATACTGCTTTCCATGTGTCACCACACTCGCGGAATGTGATCTCTGTATCGTCAAGCCGCATGAGTGCCACTTTCACGAAGGTACGTGCCGCGATGAACAGTTCGGACAAACCCACTGTATGATCCCGCATTACGTGTATCTTGCATACTCAAGTACCGTGAAGGTGGGGCTGACGCGGAAAGGGCGGCAATTCACGCGGTGGGTTGACCAAGGGGCGTCGCGCGCCATCTTGTTGGCCGAGGTACCGACTCGAAAGTTGGCTGGCGAATTAGAAATGGAGATTGCCAAGGCGTTGCCGGACAAGACGGATTGGCGCAAGATGCTTCGGGACACCGGAGATGAGGAAGTGGATTTGCTGTCTGTCAAGCGAGAGGTGGTGGAACGCTTGCCGGAATCCTATGTACAGTACGTGCTTCACGAAGAACAGCAAGTACATCGGTTCCGTTATCCTCGGACCACAGGATTCGAAGTGAACCTCAAATCCATTTCCTTGGACAAACACCCTCAGGTGCATGGGGTTCTCCATGGAATGAAGGGACAGTATTTAATGCTCGACACAGGCGTCCTGAACATCAAAAAACATGCGGGATATGAGATTGAGCTGTCACTGGTGTAACGTGAACAGGGCTTCGGACCCCGATGTTGTCGTTCATTTCGCGCTCAGACACACTGCAGGGATGTAGTTTGTCGACTCTGGATAAAATACCCCTGAAAAGGGGGAGAGTCGATGTCCTGGGTTTATGAAGCGAGGTTGTACGACTCAAAATCTGTGGCATCGTACGTCGCCATGTGTGTCCGGGACGATTATGTACTGCGCGGGTTTCAGAATGTCAATGTACAAGTGTTCCGCACGCGGAAGGGGAATTACGGTATCCGCTATTCTGGGCAGGGGCGTCAGATCTGATGGCAGGATGTCCAGTGTGCAATGGGCTTGTGCAGCTGACAGCAAACTGCCCGAACTGCAAACATGTGGTCACAGACAATCTCCGAGTAGGGGAGTTGTTCGGACCCTACAGTCCTTATGAACCGTTGGAAACAGTGCCAGACCAAATTGGGATGATCCATCTAAATACATGTACGCACGTGGCGAATTGTCCGGGGTGTGGAACCGCCTCTTACTTCCTGGTGCATGTTCGGGTATGATAGAGACATGAACGACAGGATGAAGAGGGGCTGGGACCTTGGCGTCGTCGATGAGTTTGAAGTGGTGCAAGAAAAACCTTCAGAAATACTCACAGCCTGTATACGAGTTGTTGCAGGAAGAGAATCCTGACCTCAATATGGAAGTTGAGGATTGCGTGGACTGCTGCGGGCTGTGTACGGACGTGCCATTTGCATTGCGGAACAACGCCATCATTTCAGCGAGAGATGCGCGGGGGTTGTACGTAAAACTCAAGCAAGGTACCTCGTTCATGACGAAACCACCTCTACCCGGTACATATGCAGCTGTGATGATGGATTCTCGTATGGGCTCCAAAGAACCTGCTGCGGGAAACGCTGAGCGCTAGGCTGTCTCCCTGTTCGTTGTGTGTTCGGTTCAAGCGTATTCCCCATTGTCCCCGGTCATGCTGCTACATGCGGGGACATTTTTTATGGCCGTACCCATAAAAGATCTATGACATCCCCCACCTCTTGCCTAGCCATCTCTAGGCCATCGTGGATCAACGGTCGGAAACTTCACTGTTCTCGAGGACCGAGAATAAGATCTAGGGCAACGCATCCCAGTCCTCTATACCTGCGAGGTGACGGCCGACATGGTGCAACGTGTTAAACGCAAGGCAAGACGTGGAACGCGGGGTGCGGGGATTTCGCTGCCGGATTTTGTGAGTATCGTCGACAAGTACAAGAAGGCGGTTGTCGGTATCGAAGTCGTGCACCAGCCCAACCCACAACGAGGGTTTTCCTTTGGCATGCCTTGGGAGCGACGGGACGATACCCAGAACAGAACAGTCAATATCGGTACTGGATTTGTATTCGATCCGAGGGGATACATCCTCACCAATGAGCACGTGGTACACGGCGCATCGCAAATCATGGTTCGCGCGTATGGAAAAAAGAACCCCTTTCGAGCCTCCGTTGTCGGTTCTGATTACAAGCACGATATTGCCATTCTGAAAGCGCCCATCCCCATTCCGGACACCACTTTGAAAGTGGGTAGATCAAAAGATGCTCAAGTCGGCGAATGGGTGCTGGCGATTGGTTCTCCACTGGGGTTGGACCACTCAGTCACGGTCGGCATCATCAGCGCCACGGAGCGGCCGCTGCAGATTGGCGACAGAGACTATCCGAACCTGCTCCAAACGGATGCAGCCATTAACCGCGGAAACAGCGGTGGCCCCCTCATTAACTTGCGTGGTCAAGTGATTGGCATGAACACTGCGGTCAGTCAGAGCTCACAAGGCATTGGTTTCGCCATTTCGGCGGACATCTTACGGGAAGTCATTAAGCGTCTGTTGTAGCACCGTTTTCGTCGTTCCTCTACAGCGCGGCATGCCGGGTCTACATCTATGCATATCCTGACCCGGCCCCACATGCGTTTCCTTTGTATCCGGGCAACTAGCAAACCTCACTTTGAGGACGGCCTCCCGCTTGGACCTTTCGTGTCCCCTCCATGATTTGATGACGCGCACGTCATACCCTAACCTACATACGCATACACGGTCATGTCATCGCCAGCGATGGTTCTGATTGCATACTACACCTCGCGATTCCCAGAGTAGCCGTCAGGTTCGTTGACTTGCCAACCCTCAAGTGTCACTATTACATGTGAGCGATTTGCAAAATTCCACTAGAGTGGTTCATGTCGAGCGGGTCATTGTGGTGCACGCTCGGCGATATGACGAATGAGGTGATGAATTTGGCATACGAGAAGGCAGGAGTGCTTCAGTACTCTAAGGAAGAATTGAAAGAAATTTTGAAGAATCAGTCTGCCAAGGTCATCGATGTGCGGACGGAAGAGGAGTATGCCGCGGGCCACATTCCATCGGTCCCCTTGCGACCCATGCAGGAATTGCCGGAATGGGTCAACGAGTTGGACCCATCCGAGCGATATGTTTTCGTTTGCAGAAGTGGCGGTCGGTCGCAAAAGGTGGCCTCTTATCTGAAAGAAAACGGGTTTGAACACGTCGCGAACTTCGAGGGCGGCATGTTGGCCTGGGATGGAGAGTTAGAGACAGAGTCCTAACTGTAGGAGTTCACGTAGGAAGCCAGGAAGAAAAAGTATTTCGACTTTGTTTCATAGAAGTGACGAAGTATGTCTGGGATGGACGACGCATGCGTCCATCCCTGTTTTTTTAGATCCGTTGTGACGTCTTCCAATCGAAAACCCGCGCCTTGGAATGTGACACCAGCCTCCAGCGCGTCCCACGCGTGCCTGGAAATGGCGGATCGATAGAGGTTGTGCGCCGACTTGATGCTGTAAATGGTGAAGTGCCCGTTTTCAAGCACGGTCACAATGGCGGAGGGGGTAAATACGAAATCTCCTGGCGGTTCCACGTCGAGGATATATACTTTACGGATTGCAACATCCATGGGTTCTGTAGCTCCCTTCTTGATGGAACTGTACAAGGAACTGCCTAGGATTGCAACTACAGGCTTCGGCCTACGCAGGGCGAGTGGCGGTAACATACCATGTGGCGAACGAGGGGAGGGGATTGTGCGTGGAGTATCAGGACGCGCTTGCAGTTCTCGGAGTCGGCACCGCCCATCCCGGTGGACTGGACAGTACCATGATGTGGATAAAAGAGATTCCCTGGACAAACTCGATGTCTGTACTCGATGTCGGGTGTGGAACGGGTCGCTCCTTGCTAGAGATCAAAAGGCGGGCCGGTTGCACCGTATGCGGTGTGGACGTACGCAGCAAGATGATTGCCAAGGCCGAAAAACGGGCCGCCCAACTTGGGGTTACGGCGAAGTGGCTGGTGGCAGATGCCGAATCTCTACCATTTGGGGATGAAGCATTCGACGTTGTGGTCACAGAATCTGTAAACGTCTTTCTACAACCAGGTAACGCCTTGCAGGAGTATTATCGGGTGTTAAAGCAAGGGGGGTGGTATGTGGACGTGGAGATGCTGACGCTTGCGCCTGTGCCACCTGAATGGAAATCTTCTGCAATGCAGGTATACGGTGCGAAATTGGTGCCGGATCAGTCGGAGTGGAAACGCCTCTACCGGGCGGCAGGATTTGTCGACCTACGAGTTCTAGGTACGCGAGCTGTCGTTCCGGAGCAAATGATGGAGACGGATCAGAAGTACCCAGACGAGGTCAATTTGGCAGACAATCACGCGTATGCAAACGAAGAACTCGTTCATGTTCTGTCTGCGAACGCGGCATGGCTTGAGAAACATCACAAATGGCTTGGTTACGGTGTGTTTCTCATGAGAAAACCCAAGGATTGGGCATAACCCGTCAGCGGAAGGGGCAACGTATATCTGACACCTTTGCGAAGGAGGTGGACCTCGTGCACGATGCGCAGAAAGAGCGGTTTGATGCGATGCGCGAACTTGTCGATGAAGCCTCAAGAGCAGTGGAATCCATGCGGAGCATTGTACAGTCTGAACTGATGAATGTACGCAACGATTCCTCTCGACAGGCAGAGCAGTTGCAGCGCATTCAACAGGATGCGGGCAGAGCCGTTTATGCGTTGTCCCAAACCGTGGATTTAGCTCGACATGCCCGTTCGTATCAAGCGCAGACTCATAGCAGTCACGAAGGGAACAAGCCTCAGTAAAGGTGCAGCGGCCTCGCATGGCGGGGCCTTTTTTATTGATGATCCCCTCACAGTGGCAGCAGTACCGGTTTGAAGTTCACATAGTCTGCGCTGACAAGCCGATACTCCACTCCATTCTTGATGCCTTCAAATGCAAATCGGTGTGCGGCGCCGTGTAGATGCCCGTAGACGCAAAGGCGAACCTGAAACGCTTCCAGAACTTCCGTAAACAGCGTGTCTTCACCCTCCATTCCGCATGGCGGATAGTGAAGCATGGCGATGATGGGAAGGCCGTAGGTTGCAGCTCGTTCGAGCGACATCTTCAGACGCCCCACTTCTCGTGTGTGAATCACTTCATCATCCGCTGTAAACTTCGGGTGCGTTGGTAAAATCCAGCCGCGACTGCCGCAAATGGCATATCCATGCAGAGAAAGGGAATCGTTCTGGATAGCATAGCATCGACTTGGCAACGCGTTCCTCACCTTGCTTATACCGTTCCACCAATAATCGTGATTCCCGCGGATCATCACTTTGTCTCCGTGTAAGCGACCAATGTAATCCAGGTCTGGACGTGCCTCTTCAAGTGTCATAGCCCATGAAATATCGCCCGGAATCAATACGACGTCATCGTCGGAAACCATCTGGTTCCAGTGTTCTGCAATTTTTTCTGCGTGATGGTCCCAACCAGACCCGAATACGTCCATGGGTTTGTCGACCGCGTGTGAGAGATGCAAATCCCCCAGTGCGTAAAATGCCATGTGTGTCCTGATCCCCTTTCTCCAAAGAGAATAGCATTGTGGCGATGCAGGATTCCAGTTTCCCGACGCGATGGTTTGATGCTTCGCATCATCGACACCCCCGGTTTGGGCAGTCAGAATGAAGACGTGGGAGTGGTGCAACCGATGTGGACGGACGAACAGCAAACCATTATCACGTCTCCGATGGGCAACCAAGTTGTATATGCTGCTCCGGGCAGTGGGAAAACGGCGGTGCTCACCCAGCACATCGCAAGCGTCATTGAAAACAAACAGGCTGCACCGGCAGAAATCATGGCGGTGACGTTCACAAAACAGGCAGCCTTGGAGATGCGGACAAGACTCGGCACGCGCACCTCACTCAGCTTTCGACAAGCGGAAACAGTGCGCATCGGAACGTTTCACGCCCAGGTCTTTCAGTGGGTCCTCAGGCATACGCCGGACGTACCGGTCATCCTCCGCCAGACTGAGCAGTTGCAATTTCTTAGCGCAGCCATGAAGGCGGCGGGATGGCAAGGCGGGCATCGGCCGCATGCAATTCTGTCTGTCTTAAGTGCGGTGAAGTCCACGTGGCCACACCGGCCGTTGCCTGACCGTCTCCACCGTATCATCGCCTTGTACGAGATATTGAAGCGAAGAAACGGTCGTTGGGACTTTGACGATATCCTCAGCTATTGGTGCCAACTCTCTGATGACGGCCGTGTTCTCTCTGTGCCGAAGACGCGATATATCTTAGTGGATGAATTTCAAGATACGAATCAAATCCAGTGGTATGTCTTGCAACGACTGGTGGAAATCAGCGGTTGTCACTTGTTTGCGGTGGGAGATGACGACCAGGCGATTTACGGTTTTCGGGGCGCAGATCCCGCATGGCTCATCCAGTTTCCGAGGCGGATGGAAAGATCGGCGGTCCATTACTTGAGTCGAAATTTCCGCTCAGATATTCGTATTGTTGAATCTGCTGGACAGTTGATCCAGCACAATCGACACCGGACCGCAAAGCAGATGGTGCCACATTCACAGCGTTTGGGCGACTGTGTAGTCATTGTCCATCACGACACTGCTGGCGAATACCAGTGGATTCAGCGGCGAGTGGCATACTTATCTGCGCAACGGGATCTCTATACAATAGGCATTCTGGCGCGTACGCGTGTGGAACTCGCACGTCTTCACGCTCAGGCGGGTGCATTCCTGAATAACGGGGAAGGAGTCTCGGTGGAGTTCCGTACCTTTCACGACGCGAAGGGGAAAGAATGGGACGAGGTACATATTCTCGATGTTGTAGAGAAAAATCCATTTCTCGCGGAGTGGAGTGAGGATTCTGCCTTCCTCGAAGAAGAGAGACGCCTTTTCTATGTCGCAATGACTCGCGCTCGGCACTCGCTCCTATTGCACTGGCCGCGTCATATTGACGGGAGGAGAACACAGCGTAGTCGATTCGTGGCAGAGGCAGGGCTGGCGGGGGAATGCATGGATGCCAAAGACGTCCGTGTTGAGGCTGGCAAACCGACTGTGCAATACTCGGCGGGGGTGCCGGTGCGGCGGTAATGAAAAATGAAGCAGCAAAACGCGTTACATCAGCGTTTTGAAGTTGACTTCGGGCTCAGGAAACAATTGCCTCTAGATCTTTAAAAGATTTTCGTGCTATATTATTCGACGTCGCTTCGACAACGAGTGAAGCGGTCGGACAGCAAAACCAAACATTTTCGCTTTACTTGTAATGAGTGGAATGTGGTAACATACTTGAGCTGTCTCGGGGCGGAGACTCCGGTCAAAGCTCCAACACAGAGTGGTTCCTTGAAAACTAAACACGCGCAGAGAGTGATTCAAAACACGCAAGTGTTT
>NZ_AXAR01000021.1 GCF_000472905.1 Alicyclobacillus pomorum DSM 14955
GTCTGGTGGCAATGGCGGAGGGGAAACACGCGTACCCATCCCGAACACGACCGTTAAGACCTCCAGCGCCGATGATACTTGGGGCGGGAGCCCCTGGGAAAGTAGGACGCCGCCAGGCAAGAGAGCAGAAGAGCTCAGTGCTACATGCACTGGGCTCTTTTGTGTAACGGGGCGTTAGCACCTATCTTGGGGTTGTGAAGTCTAGCGCGCAGGAACGAGGGCAGATTACTGGTGTTCCTCCTTTCGTTTTTGGCAACCGTGTGCTACTGTGTCTGTGCGTAATACTACGTCGCAAATGTGCTAACCAAGATGGAAATACGTTCTGAATCAAGCTGCTACAGTTTCAGGAATGGCTAGTGCAGGAGGAACATGTCGTGCTGGAGTTTTCGATAGGACCTGCGGAGGCAGGCAAAAAAGTTCAACGTTTCGTTCGCCAGTTGCTGCCGGGTGTACCGTTGTCTGGGATCCACAAAATGATTCGCACCGGCCGCGTAAAACGGAACGGCAAGCGGGCGAAAGCAGAGGAAATCCTTGCGATGGGCGACGTGGTCCGCCTGTATATGGCGGAATCTGACTTCGCCCAAGTCAGCAAGGCACCAAAAAAGTTTCACGGCGTGTCCCGTGACATCGATGTGATATATGAAGATGAACGCATGTTGATTGTGAACAAGCCACTTGGGTTGCTCACGCACGGCGCCCACGGTGAACACAAAGATACGCTTGCGAATCGCGTGTTGGCGTACTTGTACGACAAAGATGCGTTACACAGCCGCGTGTTCACGCCAGCGCCTGTCAACCGGTTGGATAGAAACACGAGTGGGCTTGTGGTGTTTGGCAAGACGCACGAGGCGACGCGTGAACTCGCAGAGCAACTGAAAGACCACAGAATACGCAAGTGGTACGTGGCCGTGGTGAAGGGTACGGTGCCCGAGCGAGGTCGCATTGACGCCAGTCTGGCGCGCGACACAGGCAACAACCGCACGTTCGTAGCTGAAGACGGAAAGCCAGCGGTGACACTGTATGAGCGAAAGGCATGTGCACGCAACACGAGCGTGGTCAAAGTGGAACTGGTTAGCGGTCGGACGCATCAGATCCGTGCGCATTTTGCACACATCGGGCATCCACTTTGGAATGATGTGAAGTACGGCGGCGGCGCACGCAGCGGCGAACACCACCAATGGCTGCATGCCGCGTGGCTGGCGTTCCCAGACGAAACGGTGTTCCACGCGCCACTGCCGCCGCAATTCGTAAAGACGCTAAAACAGCTTGGGTACAGCGCCGAAGATATTGAGAACATTGACCACTTCAAATGACGCACACGCTGGCATGGCTATGGTTGGAAGACCTTCGCCCGAATTTCGTCGGGGACGCGCACCTTCTGGTGCGTGTCCGGATTCACCGTCACGACCACAAATTCGGCGTCGAGCACCAGTTCGTCCCGCTGGTTGTAGATGAACTGCTGCATCCGAAAACTCGTGTTTCCGACTTCCTTCAGGCGCGTCTGAATGCGCAGGCGGTCGTTTTGCACTGATTCGCGCCGATAGTTGGCGCTGACATGGGCGACAACGGTCACAATGCCGAGGTTCTTCAGCGTCTCGTAATCCAGCCCGCATTGTTCGTACCAATCTTCGCGTCCCCACTCCAGGTACTCCAGGTATTTCGCGTTATTAACGTGCCCATTTACGTCAATTTCCGTGCTTCGAACGAGAATTTCAAGTTCGGTAACCAACCTTGTTTATCCCCTTCCTGCGCTGGTTTTTCCGGGCGCTCGCGCTCTGAATGCGCTTCATCTGATATGGTCCGTCTAATACGACCGGACCATCATTGTGTACATCTTTCCGGTCACAATTCCATTGTATCTGAATCTGTTGGACAACGAATCTCTTGGGTGACGCGGTTCATTCAATTTGCGTACACCATCGGATTGCCGAGCCAAATGTCCATAGAAGAACGAATTGTAAAGATTGTGTCTTTTGTTTGAATGAGACGGGCGAAAAGTACATAGCAGTAGGGTGAGGTGCTTGTGGCTCGGGTGAACACCCAAAACTGGCCGGGCGCTTCGGTGATGCGTTGCGGGCGAACATCTTCTGGACCTACTATTACTTAGCTGACGACGTTCGCGCCTATCAAGAAGGACCGTTTACCACCTATTCGGAGGCAAGGAGGGTAGCGACCGAAGTTGACCGGGATTTGTACCCAGTAGACCTTTGGATTGAGTGCGGATCGGCACCTGTTTGGCAGCAAAGCCGCGAGCGCTTTGCCCGCAACCACTGAGGAACCTAATACAGTACAGGAGGCAGGCCTTGGGCACTGCCTCTTTCTCCGTGTCGGTGAGGCCAACCTGTTGTGGAACACGGCATGTGGCGCAGTGCTTCGTGTTCGACATTCAGAGTGTGGCGTGCGCACCGAATAGGACGCACCGCTGAAGGACAGGGTAAACCATGATACTTCGTTGAAATCCGGTCCGAGGTGGATGCACGTGATAAAACGTCGCTGGAATGTTGCCCTGTTGATAGGGTCGCTGTTTTGCGGATTTGCTCTTTTGACGAGCAAACCGTCGGACGCGGCTGAAAAACAAACGGATCTGCGTCCGCTGTACGAAATGGCGGCGAACGAATATGACCTGCGGTGGACCCTCTTGGCAGCGATTGACCGTTACGCAGACTTGACCAAGTCTAAACAGGCGAAGTCGGAGCACCCACAATATGGGTTTGGCTTTGAAGACGCGGCTTGGGCAGGTCTCGACAACCCCAATCCCAAAGATACCAACCCGCGTACCATACAACTGTTCCATGGGCTGGGGATAGATGGCAATCACGATGGAATGGCGTTGCCGTGGGATCAACATGACCGGATACCGGTGCTCGCGCAGTGGCTGGACGAACTGTCGGGTGAGGAAGATGTGGAAACCGCTATCTGGGATCTGTTTCAAGACCCCGTGGCAATGGACAGGATATTTGCATTTCAAAAAATATTTGAGAAATATGGCTTGCATCCAAAAGGATATTGCTTTCCTGTTGCAAAGCGATACAACTACACCGTCAAGCACACCTTTGGCGCACGCCGCAGCTATGGAGGGCGCCGCATGCACGAGGGCGTCGATATTTTTGCTGCAAACGGGACACCTGTATTGGCCTGTGCGCACGGGTACGTGGAACTGATGGGGTGGAATCGGTTCGGTGGCTGGCGGCTTGGCATCCGTGATGTGAACAACGTGTATTACTACTACGGGCACCTTTCCAGTTTCGCGAAGCCACTTCACCAGGGAGACGTCGTGGAACCTGGTCAAGTCATCGGTTATGTTGGCAGCACGGGTTACGGTCCGCCGGGCACGAGCGGCAAATTCCCGCCACATCTGCACTTTGGGATGTACAAGGACACAGGTCGTCGCGAGTGGGCGTTCAGCCCGTCTCCAAAGTTAAATCATTGGCAACGATTACCGCAGCACATCAAAGTCCCACCCACGAGGTCGAAGGGGGACGACTGATTTTTGTAACAAGTGAAATCATCCGGTGAACGAGCGAGCGCGTTCACGGTCCTTCAGATCTTACCAGTACATGGCGTCCGTCCAATGTCTACACTCGTTTGCGTGAGTAGGGACAGAGAGGACATTTCCCTGTGAGGCATCGGAGAGTCATGTATGTTATCCTATCCCGTGTACATTGATGTATGCGAGACCATCCATCCGGCAACGCGTGTGCGCGTCAATCGATTGGGTGGTTTGGTGTGAAGGGAGTCACTGTGAGATGGAAGGTAAACCTGCGCGTTTGTCCCGTACCGTCATGACAGATTTGGTGCTGCCGCCAGATACCAATAATCACGGAACCGTGTTCGGCGGAAACGTCATGGCCTATATCGACAAAATCGCCAGCATCGCTTCCATGAGGCATGCGCGCAAACCTGTTGTGACCGCGTCCAGCGACAGCTTGGATTTTTTAAAACCCGTGAAAATTGGCGAAGCCATTCGCTTGGAGGCATTCGTGACCTGGACCCACAATACGTCCATGGAAGTGTACGTCAAAGTAGAGTCCGAAAACCTAATGACAGGTGAAGTGAATGTGACGGCGACGTCGTACCTGACCTTTGTCGCTTTAGGGTCCGACGGGAGGCCGACGCAGGTGCCACCGGTGATTCCGGAAACCGAGGAAGAAAAGTGGCATTATGAAACCGCGCCAGCACGTTATGAGATGCGCAAACAAAGAAAACTTGAACGAATGAAGGGATCACGATGAGCGATTTGCTGGTTGAAGTGCGCCGAGGTGGCATTGTCGAGAGTCGACATTTTGGGGATGTGGCGATTGTCGATGTGCACGGAAAGATTTTGTGGTACGTAGGAGATCCGTTCCGCGTTACGTTTGCGCGGTCATCCGCGAAACCATGGCAAGCGATACCGCTCGTCGAAAGCGGCGCTGCGGATGCCTTTCAGATGTCGGATGAAGAGATAGCACTTGCATGTGCGTCACACAGTGGGGAAGTGGCTCACGTCGAACGGGTACTGGCGTTTTTGGGCCGGATTGGTTTGTCTCCGGACAAACTTCAGTGTGGTGCCCACGCACCGTACAGTGCAGCTGCGCATGAGGAACTTCTGCGCAGTGGGCAGTCCCCCACACCAGTGCACAATAACTGTTCCGGAAAGCACGCGGCAATGTTGGCCATGGCCAAGCATATGGACGCCGATTTGGACGACTATCTGAACCCGTCGCACCCAGTGCAACAACTGATTTTGCAGGCTGTGAGCGACATGTGCGAAGTGGCCGCGGAAGACATTGTCATCGGCATTGATGGCTGCGGCGTTCCCGTCTTCGGCCTGCCCGTGGCAAGAATGGCCCATGCGTTTGCGAAGTTGGCTGATCCTTCCCATTTGCCCGAGCCCAGGCAATCGGCGGTGCGGCGCATTGCCCGCGCCATGATGTCGCATCCGCGCTTGGTTGCTGGCACTGACCGGTTTTGCACATCGCTGATGGAGGCCGGAAACGGTGCTGTCGTTGGCAAGGTCGGCGCGGAGGGAATATACTGCGCGGGTATTCCCGGCACCGGCATCGGACTTGCAGTAAAAGTGGACGATGGCAACGCGCGGGCCGCGTATCCCACCGTGGTGGAAGCCATGCGTCAGGCGCAGTTGGTAAGTCCGGAAGTCCTCGAGCGTCTAGCTTCCTTTCATAAACCCAGCTTGACGAACCATAAAGGGACCGTCGTTGGTGAAATTGTCCCGGTCTTCAGCCTTAAAAAAGCGCTCTAACGATGTTGTGGAAAGTACGGCAGGCACGCGATTCAGTGTGCCTGCCGTCTTGTTTCCTAGGTTTGCAGTAGCGTCTAACATCTCTGTGGTATAATGTGTGGCAGTTTTGGGACTGGAGTGAAGCTACTTGGACGGACAGACAATGACAGTCGTTGAAACAAACACAAGCGTAGGCCCAATTGGTCTACAGAATTCAAGGCTGGCTCGCTGGAGTATGTACGCAATCGTGGCGTTTCCGCTGGTGGACTTCGCATTGCGCCACGCGCCGGGACCCCTGCATCTGCTTGGCGTGGTGTGGGACAAGGTTCTGTTGTTGGTGATGGTGATTCTCGCCTGCAGCCGATACATACGTGGATACAGACCGCAATGGTTCCAGTGGAATCGATTTGCTGGTTGGTTCATCCTCCTCGGGCTCGGTGTGACGTTTGCCGGGATGGCGAGCCTTGCCGTTTCCGTGGCAGGGTTCAAAATGGATGTCTATTACATGTTGTTTGCATTTCTCATTCCATTCCTCGTGGACCGCGAGGATGTACCGAAATTACTGCATGCCGGTGCCATGTTGGCCATTCTGATTTCCATTCACGGAATTTATCAGTACGTGACAAAAGCGCCTGTTCCACGCGGATGGACGGACGTGGGTGAAACCGTCCGATCCCGCGTGTACAGTGTTCTGCAGAGTCCGAACGAACTCGGTTCCTACATGGCGCTGATGACCCCCTTGCTGGCGGGGTTGGCGTTGTATGAAACGGACAAGTGGCGCAAGGTCATCTACGCCGTGGGGGTTCCTCTATGTGGTCTCACGATGTTGCTGACGTTCACTCGAGCATCTTGGATAGCGTTGGGAATCGCCGTGTTCATCATGGCTGTTCTCTTTGAAAGAAGACTGCTGATTGCGTTGGTGGTCTTTGTGGCGGTCCTCTACTTCCTGCCTCCGATTCATCACCGGATCAGTGACCTGCTGTCACCGGTGTACTGGTTGAAATCGTCGCAGAGCGGTCGCATTTTCCGGTGGATCACGGCGTTTGACAAGATGGGTAGCAATCCCCTGTTCGGCATCGGGACCGGACGGTTTGGTGGGGCCATTGCCTCTCAGTCGTACGGGGCCATTTACTCGGACAATTACTACGCGAAAATCTTAGCCGAGATGGGCTTGGTCGGATTGACGCTGTTTCTCACCATGCACCTGGCTCTGATTCGGGAGTTGTTCACGAAGGCCATTCGCGGCGCGTCCGGAAAGGTTCGCTATGTGTTCATCGGCGGAACCACTGGACTTATCGCGATGCTGATTCACAATTCCATGGAAAACGTGTTCGAGTTTGCCCCCAACGCCCTCGCGTACTTCACCTACGCGACGCTGTTGCTGATCTGGGGAGTTGGCAAGAAATCGGACAATGCGTCGGTGGATGCGGACGCCACCACGTATGACGGAGGTCAGGTATGACGAAGAAACAAATATGGACGTGGTTGCTCTTTCTCGTGTGGGCTGTGTTTGTGAATGCCTGCAACGTTTGGATCATCCGTCCTCTCGTGGCAGACTTTGCTCTACTTGGCGTAGTCGCTATTGTCGCGCTCGCCATATTGTGGATCATTTCCGTGCCAGCCAAGTATCGGCGCGTGTGGATAGGGTTTACCATATTCAGCCTACTAGTGGGCGACGGTCTCGGTGAAATTGCCACAAAACCATGGTTGCCCAAGGTCGCTTTGAGTCTCGTGACAATACTCGGGTTAACCATCATTGGTTGGGCGTTTACCCGCTTCAAGTATCGATACTTCTTGGGATCAGCGCTGGTTTTGCTGATCCTCAACTGGTTGCTTCCGCTCGATGAGTGGGCCTTCCTGACGCACTTTCAAGTCGCATACCGAGCGCGTCTGCCGATGCAGAATTCGGACCTGACGGCGTTGCCGCTGCAGGTTATTCACACTTCACACGGCACAGCCGTGGTGACACTCGAAAACATTCAGGAGACGGACAAGCAGATCCAGAATGACGCGCAAGCAGCGGGAGACACCCCAGATTCACTGGAGAATTTGTTGCGAAACGCGCAGCACCGATACGCGTTTGTAGAGCTTGTGCAGTCCGGCGGACATTTTCACTTGGACTCGTTGCCTACAGACTCGCTGTCGGCTGTGGATCCGATGGCGTTTACAGCTTCCTTCTTCCCGTTCATCCGCGGGTACTGGATGGTGGACAACGGACAAGTGGTCCAGTACATGGCGCCAGCGCAGTCGCCAACCGTTCTCGTGGATCTCGTCCACAATTCGGGGTACCTGCCATCGTTGCTGACCGCGGTTGGGGAGAGCACTGAACGGCAGGAAACACAGGATTGGCAGACGTTGTTGACTCAGTTGAAAGTGCCGGCTTCGAATGATGCGTTGCACATTGAACAGGGCAAGCTGAAGGGGATGTACGATGGGCAACCGGTGTCCATCCCTGTACACGCGTATTCTGTCATTGCGACCGGGTCATTTACTGCGCCGGGTGCGCACGAGGTCTTGCTGCAGGGTGTCAACGATTTGGAAGTGGTGTCTTTGGACACCCGCCGGGTCGTCACGGATTACCACGGAGATACGTTGCATCCACTTCCGAGTGACGTTGTGACGGGGCCCATCGACAATTCTGGGCGCGACGTCATCTTTGTGAACTCGTCTCCAGCCATCATTCTGCAGGCGGAAGCGTCAGGACAATGGCGCCAACTGTATCAGGCGACGAACGATTCGCTCCGTTTTGAGACCTCCGTGCGTTTCGCAGGAGACGCCGTGCCAGAAATCATTACGGACGATCCAAGCTACATCCGTAATTCTCCTGTCCGTTACTTGACTTCGTACACTTACCGCGACGGACAGCTGGTGCGCAACTGGAGGGTATTCCGAACCAACTTGGTGAACGTGAACGCGGTTCAATTTGCCCCGGGTGGGTCCCAGTACATCGTGGCGAGCAATTATGGGACTGGGGAATTGTTCGTGCTGAAGCGCCATCGTTGGCCGGTCGTTCCGGCAGCATCGGTTCTGCTCGGTATCACCATCATCGCGGGCTTGTGGCTTCGACTGAGAGCGGGAAGGAGGGCGCGACATGCGTAAGTACAGCATCGCAGCGGCGATATGGATTGCAGCTGCCGCGTTTGTCCTGCCGGGATGTTCTCCGGCGGTTCAACCGCAGACCAACCAACCCAGTGATGAGAAGGGAGTACCGGTACCCGCCAGCACGTGGGACACCATCCTAGCCAGCGCGCGCCTCGGATCGGCTGCCAAGACGTACATGGTGAAGACGACGGGTACGCTGATACAGGGGTCACTGCACAGCAGTTATTCCGTGTACGGCGGCGTCAACCCTCCGGATAGAGCGAACTTTGGGTTTGTCGAGGGCAACGACTACACGAAGTTTTACCAACAGGGAAAGGCTGCGTACTACTATGACAACGGACGTTGGAAACAAACCCAAGCGTTGTCCGACATCAATCCCTACGCCTCTTATGCAGCCATCATTGAGGCGGCCGCGAAACGCGGTGTCAAACTGGTGCAATTGAAACAGGAGTACGTGAACGACGAGTACTGCGACGTATACCGCGCGATACTTCCTGGCGACATCGCCAACGTGAAGCCGAACTGGATTCCCGACGCGATGGAAGGAACCACTGGAGACATCCAGTACACGTTTTACGTGGGGCAAACGGATCACTACTTGAGACAGGTGTCCACCGTGTCCGTTGGTGGACTGCCGCATGTCGGGTCCATGGAGGCGGATGTGGACACCGTCTTCTTTGACATGAATCAGCCCGTCGCAGAAGTCACCTTGCCCAAGGATTTGGTCCAGCAACTGGAGAACGCGGGCAATTAGTTCCGGCACCAATTGTCATTCACTGGTGTATGTAGTATATTAGAGTTACGTAAACTATCGCTGAGTTCCAATGGAAGCGGAGGACCCAATCTTTTGGGGTGAATCGCCGGTTGGCGTAGGGACCCTACTCCCGAACCCGTCAGCTAACTCCGTAAGCGTGTAGGAAAACCAGTGTTACAGTGTGATTGGCGTCTGTGTGTCGCACTGTACGACATCCAATTGGAACCCGCGATTGCACTTCGAATCGAGGGGGATGATGTCATGAAGAAACAGCCGGAACTACCAGATTTGGTACGCGACATGGAAATTGTACAGTCGTTGAATCGCACACTCACTTCTGTAACCAGGGATGCCGCGAATGGGCATGAATTGAAAGACGCGCCTGACGTGTCAGATGGATCAACCACTTAACCCCCGAATGGGGGTTTTGTTTTATATGCAGGTTGACTTGTACGGCGGCAAATGCGAGAAATCTGCATTGCGAGGCACGGAGGGTATGTGATACAATGACTCGGTGTGATTACGGTGGTCCTCTGCACGCAAGAAGGCATGAACACCTGTGGGAAGGAGGCCGTTTCAATGAATTTGCTTAGAGCAGTGACGGAGGAACAACTGCGCTCGGACATTCCTGAGTTCCGCCCTGGCGATACCGTTCGCGTGCACGTGAAGGTTCGCGAAGGTCAGCGTGAACGTATTCAGGTGTTCGAAGGCGTCGTCATCCGCCGTCGCGGAAGCGGCATCAGCGAAACGTACACCGTAAGAAAGATTTCTTACGGCGTCGGTGTTGAACGTACGTTCCCGGTGCATTCACCGAAGGTTGAAAAAATCGAAGTGATGCGTCGTGGTAAGGTGCGCCGCGCGAAGCTGTACTACCTGCGCGGATTGTCCGGCAAAGCAGCTCGGATCAAGGAAATTCGATAACAGCGCGAGCGGGAGACTCTCTGAGTCTCCCGCTGTTGTATAGAGTGTTCGTGTTTGGCGAAGCACTCGGACGATGAAGCGAAGTACTGTGAGGAGAGTCAATCGGTGCAACCTATACATTGGTTTCCCGGTCATATGGCGAAGGCGCGCCGTGAGATGACAGAAGCGTTAGGCCGGGTGGATGCCGTAGTGGAAGTATTGGATGCGCGCATCCCGAATGCCAGTTCTAACCCGATGTTGCGCGACATCATCCAAAAGAAGCCGAAGTTGGTCGTGTTGACTCGAGTGGACCTGGCGGATCCTGCGCAGACGTCGGCTTGGGAGACTCGATTTCGCGAAGAAGGACACGAAGTGGTGTTGGTCGACGCCCGCACCGGATCCGGCGTGCGCAACATTCTACCTGCACTGGACCGCGTCGCGGCAGAGAAGCGGGAAAAGGACCAGAAACGAGGCATTCGTCCACGGCCGTTGAAAGTCATGGTGGTCGGCATCCCGAACGTCGGCAAGTCGTCGCTCATCAATCGTCTCGCCGGTCGAGCGGCGACGAAGATTGGCGATAGGCCCGGCATCACCAAAATGCAACAGTGGATTCGCTTGGGTCAAGTAGAGTTGCTCGACACGCCAGGGGTACTGTGGCCGAAACTAGACAATCCCCACGTGGCTCACACTTTGGCCATTACTGGCGCCATCAAATCAGACATTCTGGACAAGGAGTCGTTGTTTGCGTACTTCAGCGTGTGGTGTTCGACGCATTATCCCACGCTGTTGCGTGACAGGTACGACGTACCGGTCTTGCCACCTACGCCGTGGTCTGATGTCGCCTCTGTCTGGGGAGAAGTTGAACCTCTCCTCGAGGCGATTGGAAAAAAGCGCGGTATGGTGCGCGGCGGCGGTATGGTCGACACGGAGCGGGCGGCCGAACTCGTTTTGCGGGAGCTGCAGACAGGGAAGCTTGGTCGCGTCACGCTGGAATGGCCAGAAGAAGAGCACCTTTTTGCATCTTCCGATGGTGATTGATGGCGTACCGGACGCTCTGGTCAAATTCGAGAATCCCCAGTAGACTGTGAGTAGCAGTAGACTGGGGGTTTTTCATTGTCCAGATACCATACGCAATCGGATTTGGCGCACGCATCGGAACGCGCGTTGGAGATGTTTGAGTTTGAGCGTTCTCTAGCGGGAACCACGTCAACATGGGCTGGTGTAGATGAAGCGGGCCGAGGGGCGTTAGCCGGTCCCGTTGTAGCTGCGGCAGTCATACTCGGCACAGATCCAGCATTGTTCGCCGAAGTGAATGATTCCAAAACGTTGACCCGCGTGAAGCGGGAGCGACTATATGACCACATTGTTCGCCACGCATTGGCGGTTGGCGTGGGGATGGCGTCTGTGGAAGAAATTGACCGATACAACATCCTTCATGCCTCGCGAATGGCGATGGCGCGCGCGCTGTCCGCGCTCGATACGGACGTAGCGCTTGCATTGGTGGACGGTACATACTCCCCGCTGTACGAGGGACCCGCCATTCCCAGCATTCCCGTGGTGGACGGGGATGCCAAGTGTCTCAGCATCGCAGCCGCGTCGATTGTCGCAAAGGTGCATCGAGACAGGCTTATGGCGGAACTCGGTGACATATATCCGCAGTACGGATTTGCGCAGAACGCGGGGTACGGAACGCCGGTTCACTTGAAGGCGTTGGATGAACACGGACCCACTGCGTGCCACCGTCGGTCATTCGCTCCGGTGCAGCGGTATCTACAAGCGAGGTTGGACATCTAATGGACAACTTCATCCACCGTGTTCAGACACCCAAAGTCCCGCAATACGTGGGGCGCACGACCTCCGTTTCGGACCTGGCCAAGGTCATCCGAGACGGAGAAAAGCCTCATTCGAATGTCTCGGAAGAAGTTCAGGCAAAGTCACCCGCTGGAACAGGTGTTGCCGTTGGCCATCCTGCAAAGTCCAAAATTGGTTCAGGCAGAGTGGGCGTGGCGACGGCTGCTGACCGAAGCGGATCAACAGGCAGCAGTGCATGATGGCAATTCTCCCAACGCTTCGAGCGCCGAAAACGTATTGTTACCCCGCGCGATTCGGGTGCTCTGGGACGCGATGAGTCAGGTTGCGGAACGCACCGCACAGTCGATACGGTGCGCATTCCGGGTTCTTTGCTGCACGATGCGCCGGTGCAGGCCACCTCATCGGATGGAGGGACGCTCCTGTCGTTTCATGCCTTAAAACGCGAGCATGTCGAAAAGATCGGATCAGATCCCGTTCGGTCCATGGTGTTGGAATATAGATGGGCTAACGTCACCCGCACGTCAGATGCTCCTCTGTGCGGAAGCGGACTGTGGGTGCCAGCGCCATTGCCACCTGGCCAGGGGAGCACTGCAGGTGTTCGCTGGGAGGCGGAACGTTACACCAGGCCAGGGAAGCAGGGACAGTCGGTGCACCGTTTGCGACTGGTGGTTCCTTATGACGGACAGCCTGTTGCCGTTCAATTTGTCTGCGCATACCCGTCGGTGAGTGTGCACGTCAGTACAGATGACGAAGCGTTGCAGCAGCGCCTCCGGGAGAGTTCATCGCGGGTCGCGGAGGCGCTGTCGACCCTTGGTTGGCGCCTGGATCAATGGTCCGTCGGCGCCTGGGAAGGAGAGTCGTCGTGAAGGCGAAGAAAGCGGTCGCGCTGCGTTATGAACAACACAGAGACATGGCCCCGCGCGTGGTGGCAAAGGGCGCGGGAGAAGTGGCTGAGGCCATTTTGCGCATCGCCAGGCAGTCGCAAGTGTCCGTGCGTGAAGACGTGGGACTGGTTGACGCCTTGATGAACCTGGAACTGCAGTCTGTCATCCCAGAGGAACTGTATGCGGTGGTGGCTGAGGTGTTGGCCGTTGTCTACCAGGGGCGGCGGTAGTCGCGCAGCGCTTGGAAAATTAGGTGAAACGTTTGCCTGTCAGTACCTGCAACGCTCCCTGGGGTGGTCTATCTACGCGACGAACTGGCGTTGCAAGTCGGGTGAACTAGATATTGTGGCGGTCGATGGGGACTGGTTGGTTGTGGTTGAAGTCAAGACGCGGTCCAACCAAGCGTACGGCACACCTCTGGAGGCGGTCCATCTGCAGAAAGTTCGCCGCTTGCGGCGCACAGTGGCTGAATTTTTGTCAGGTGCTGCACCGGCCTTGCGCAGAGCATTGGATGTGCGGTTTGACGTGATTGGCCTATACGTGCGCAAGGGCACGGTGACGCATGTCGAGCATATCCGCCATGCAGTGGAAGCTGTGTAAGCAGTTGTGCCATCATCTACACCAAAGACTTCGGCCGATGCGCCCACGCCTCGTAGACGTGTTCTGCATCCACGCTCGTTTGCCTGTCCACGACGCTGATGCTTCGCGCGAGTTTTACCAGTGCAAGTGAGCCTCTCTTTGAAAGGTCGCAGTTGTCGGAAATTTTCCGCCACGTGTCTAAAGCCTTTGCTGTAAAGTCTGATGTAAAAGACTTCCTCTTGTGTAGCGATTTCATCCGCGCATCGAGTTCCTGTCGGCCAGTTGCGACAATGTGTCTCATGGTATGCGAAGGCGTCGTTGCTCTTGGATTTTCTTCTCCTGCTCGGCGCTCCACGTGCAAGAACAGTTCCATCCTATCTAACAAGGCACCCGACAAACGCGACCAGTATTTTTGTACGGAGGTTGGTGTACAGCGACACTCACCGAATCCATAGTTTCCGCACGGGCAAGGATTTAACGTCCCAATCAATTGAAAGGCGGCAGGGAGCACGAGGGATTGTCCCACACGCGTCAGTCGCACGGCCTGGTACACAAGAGGTTCTCGGAGCGTGTCCAATGTGGTGCGCTGGAATTCGAGAAGTTCGTCGAGCACCAATATGCCGCGGTGCGCCAGTGTGACTTCGCCAGGGGCCAGTATCGCCCCGCCACCAATCATGCCTGCGGGGGTGAGGCTGTGGTGTGGCATACGGACAGGAGGTCTCAGCGTCGGGGAGTCCGCGAGCCCGGTCATTTGATGGATGGCAAATACCTCAAGCGCTGCCTCTTGGGATAAATCCGGAAGAATCGTGTGCAAGCGCTCTGCCAGCATGGTCTTACCGCATCCCGGTGGCCCAACGAGCAGGGTGTGATGGTCTCCCACTGCAGCCACAAGTAGCATGCGCTTTGCAGTATCCATCCCCCACACATCGGAAAAATCTACGTCGACACCCGCCTTCGTTGGTTGGTGAAAGGAGGAACCGACGAAGCGTTCTGGGGCGTCCGCTGTGGAGAGGACGCGCACGACGTCGGACAGGGAACGAACCGGGAGCCACGAGAAATCGGGAATTTGAACACATTGGTGGCGCTGTTGGTCGGAGACGACAGCGGATGTGACTCGTTGTGCTCGAAGTGCCAAAGCGAGGCTGACAAGGCCGGGGACGGGTGCAACGCCGNCAGACAGACTTAATTCGCCACAGAGAGCCAGCGGTGGGTCTCGGTCAGGAGGAATACACCCTTCGGCGCGCAATATCGCCACTGCAATCGCCAAATCCAGGCCGGCGCCGCGTTTGCGCATGCTCGCCGGAGACAAATTCACGGTGATCCGTTGGTTGGGGAACGGTAGTCCACTATTGCAAATGGCGGATCGGATTCGGAGTTTGGATTCGTTGACGGCGGAGTCTGGGAGTCCCACAATGTGAAATTGCGGCAAACCCTTCGCGACGTCTGCCTCGACGGCTACGACAATGCCGGCCAGGCCATCCATTACCGCTCCCACGCTGGTGCCAATCATGCGCCTCCTCCTCTTCAAACATGTGTACATTGCTCGTGCCAAATTTTGCGAGGACACGAATACGATATATATAGCAGGAACTATTTCTTTTAGCCAGAATCTTCAGTATAAGCGGTCACCTTATTGCACAACGACGTATGACACGTTACGATGAAAACTGAGCCAATGTGATGGGGGCGAGCGCCGGTGCAAAGTCAAAACGGAAAGTTGCGAAGTGACAAACGAGACAGTCACACAAAGGGCAAAGGGCGCGTGGTCAGCATGCGTGCCTGGCGAACGAAGAAGCGTTTACAAAGTTTCCGCGGGTCGCGTTCTTGGGCCGGGTATGTGTTGGCTCTGTTGAATGGCGCTTTCCTGGTGGCGGCGCTGGTCTCTGCCTTGCTCAGTTGCATTCCGTTCGCATGGCAGGCGCAGAGCATCATATTTACCTCGTTTTTCGCCACAGTGGGCAGTGCGTTGGCGCTTGTGCTCCACGTCATGCGGGACAGATTTGCTCTTCGCGCGCTCTCGGTGTACGCGCTCTGTATGGCACTGTCGTTTGTCGTGGCACTTGTGAAACTGGCCTAATCGACATGTAAACGATTCCCTACAATTCAAGCGGCTGGGTCCAACCCAGCCGCTTTTTCGCATGGAAAGTTGTAAATGCCACGCCTGTCATTTATCCTATAACAGGACTCTTAGAAAGGGGATTGAAGGAATCCCCACGACGTCTTCCACTGAAGGCGTTCCGTCGCATGACCAAAGATGTAGATCATGGTGTGGGAGGAATCGGCTGCATGAACATTCACGAGTATCAAGCGAAGTCGGTACTCGCCAAGTACGGCGTCGCGGTGCCGGCCGGGAAAGTGGCGTTCACCGTCGAAGAAGCCATTGAGGCCGCAAAGGAACTTGGTGGAAAAGGGGTCGTGAAGGCTCAGATCCACGCTGGTGGCCGCGGCAAGGCTGGTGGCGTCAAGTTGGCCAAGTCGCTCGACGAAGTGGAACAGTATGCAAAAGAATTGCTCGGTAAAACGCTGGTCACGCATCAGACAGGCCCTCAGGGCAAAGTTGTGAAACGTCTGCTGATTGAACAACTAACAAATATTGAAAAAGAGTACTACATCGGTGTGGTCGTGGATCGTGCAAGTGGACGGGTCGTCATGATGGCCTCTGAAGAGGGCGGTATGGAAATCGAGGAAGTGGCGGCAAAGACGCCGGAGAAGATCTTCCGCGAAACGATTGATCCTGCTGTTGGACTGCTTCCGTTCCAAGCGCGTAAGCTTGCTTACTCCATCCATATTCCAAAGGCGCTCGTCAACAAAGCAGTCGCATTTATGACGGCTCTGTACAACTGCTTTGTGGACAAGGACTGCTCCGTTGCAGAAATCAATCCGTTGGTCGTCACCAAAGAAGGCGACGTGATGGCCCTCGACGCGAAACTGAACTTCGACGACAACGCGCTCTACCGTCACCCTGACATTCAGGAATTGCGCGACTTTGACGAAGAAGATCCCAAGGAAGTTGAAGCGTCCAAGTTCGGCTTGAACTACATTGCGCTGGACGGCAACATTGGCTGCATGGTCAACGGAGCGGGTCTCGCGATGGCGACTATGGACACCATCAAGTACTACGGCGGATCCCCTGCAAACTTCTTGGACGTTGGCGGCGGGGCCAATCAGGACCAAATCCGTGAGGCCTTCAAAATCATTCTGTCGGATGAGAACGTCAAAGGGATTTTGGTCAATATCTTTGGCGGCATCATGAAGTGCGATGTCATTGCGAACGGCGTCGTTGCGGCGGCCAAGGAAATCGAGCTCGACAAACCGCTTGTCGTCCGTCTGGAAGGCACGAACGTAGAACTCGGCAAGAAGATTTTGAACGAGTCGGGATTGAACATCGTAGCAGCAGACTCACTCGCCGATGCGGCGCAACGCATTGTGGCGCTGGTTTGAGGAGGGACCATAGCGATGAGTATTCTGGTTAACAAAGATACACGTGTCATCACACAAAACATTACTGGGAAAACAGGGTCGTTTCACCTGAAGCAATGCTTGGAATACGGTACGAAGATGGTGGGGGGTACGGCGCCCGGAAAAGGCGGTACCACCATTGAGGGTCTGCCGGTCTTTGACACGGTCGCAGAAGCGGTTCGTGAGACCGGAGCCAATGCGTCCGTGATTTACGTTCCACCTGCAGGGGCTGCGGACGCGATTATGGAAGCGGTCGACGCGGAATTGGATCTTGTCATCTGTATCACCGAAGGGATTCCAGTGCTTGACATGATTAAGGTCAAGCGGTACATGGAAGGCCGTCACACGCGCTTGATTGGCCCCAACTGCCCGGGTGTCATCACCCCAGGAGAATGCAAAATCGGGATTATGCCGGGATATATTTTCACGCCAGGTAAAGTCGGCGTCGTGTCTCGCAGTGGTACCTTGACGTATGAAGCGGCTTATCAGTTGAGTGTTCGCAACATTGGTCAATCGACGGCTGTCGGCATTGGCGGCGACCCTGTGAAAGGCACAGAGTTTATTGAGGTTCTGGAAATGTTCAACGAAGACCCGGATACGGAAGCTATCGTCATGATTGGCGAAATCGGCGGCACCGCTGAAGAGGAAGCAGCGCAGTGGATTCGCGACAACATGAAGAAGCCGGTTGTCGGGTTTATCGCGGGTGCCACCGCGCCTCCGGGACGTCGCATGGGGCACGCTGGTGCGATTGTCTCCGGCGGCAGTGGCACGGCAGAATCGAAAATCAAGACAATGGAAGCGTGCGGCATTCGCGTGGCTCCGACACCGTCTGAAATTGGTGCAACGTTGGCACAAGTGCTCGAAGAGCGCGGCCTGTTGGAACGCTGCCTCATAAAATAAGCGGTTTGGCTGCGCATCTTGGCCAAACGTGCCATGAGATGAATAAACGGTGACAATGGACTTCCCATATCACGCGCAGCGTGGTATGGGAAGTTTTTACATTAGAGCGATTTGGAAATTCCTCTAGCGTGAGGCGCCAGGGGCCGACTCAGGGAGGACGAAAGCGTCTATGGGATTTCAACTTCTTCTCCGCGTCATGGAACCCACTGACCTCCGGAAGCTATGATTCGTGTGGAACGATAAGCAAAGATCAAACCGGATTGGTTTTAAGAATAGGAGGGCTCAGTCGGTGCGGGTGTCTGCTCAAGATGCGGAAGAACGTGCGTATCTGGTGGCCTTGGCTGCTTGTCCCAGATTGGAGCCTCTGACCATGAAGCGCTTGTTGAGCGCGTTTGGTAGCGCAACTGCGGTTTGGACAGCACATCCCACGGAGTGGACGTCAGCCTGTAACTTACAGGATGTCACCGTACGCAACCTTCTTTCATGGCGGAGACGATGTAACCCACTTCATGCGGAACCAGGCCTTCGTGACTCGGGCGTTCACTGTATTGTGCAAGGTGACGCAGCATATCCCTCCACCTTCTTGGACTTGGCCGATCCCCCTATCGTCTTGTTTGCAAGAGGAGAACTGCATGCGTTTGCGGACACCGTCAGCATTGTTGGAACGCGGCGTATGTCTGCCTATGGGCGTGAGGCTGCACAATGGATTGCCGAAACATTGGCGTCGCACGGGTACAACGTGGTTTCGGGGCTGGCAGAAGGCATTGACGGGGTGGCACACAAAGGCGCTCTCGCGGTTGGCGGAAAAACCACAGCGATTTTAGCGTGCGGCGTCAATGTCTGCTATCCCAAACACCACTCGCGATTGTACACGCAAATTCTCGAATCCGGCGGTCTCATCCTCAGCGAGTACCCGCCGGACGACCCCGTAGCGAAACATCGATTTCCTCAGCGAAACCGATTGATTGCTGCCCTTTCCAAGGCTCTGATTGTTGTTCAGGCAGGAGAGAAGAGTGGAGCTTTACATACGGTGGATGCAGCATTGGATTTAGGCAGAGACGTCTATGTTGTACCTGGCCCCATCACGGTCTCGTTGCACCGCGGATCAAACCGCCTCTTGCAGCAGGGGGCCAACGTTTTGTTGGATCCTATAGATTTTCTAGCGGAGCAAGGGAAGACATGTTCCACAGTGAACAGAGACATCCCAGACCGATGGCGTGAACTGTATGATAGCCTCGTGGAACCGAAGGCACCGATTCACTTGGCGCTAGAAATGACACGGCCTGTCAACGAGGTGTACGCTGGATTGCTTGAATTGGAATTGGCGGGGTGGGTAGAACGTCAAGCCAGTGGCACTTATGTGCGCAAGTCGTGAACCCACGGTTTGCAAAAGAAAACTGTCTGGTGATAATATTTGTAGAACGCGGGGGTGCCGACAAACCAATCCGTTGTCGGCGTAATCACCGAGACACCCTCACATATTGGACAAACGCAAAAGAAAGTCACTGGTTGAGCATACAGTATAGTGGTTGGCTGCAGGGCACGTGAACATAGGGAGGTAACACTTTGTCCGAGTACTTAGTCATCGTGGAGTCGCCCGCGAAAGCGAAGACCATTGGAAAGTACCTAGGGAAGAAGTATACGGTAAAGGCGTCGATGGGCCACGTCCGCGATTTACCCAAGAGTCAACTCGGCGTTGATGTAGAGAAGAATTTTGAACCGAAGTACATCACCATTCGCGGCAAGGGAGATGTCATCAAGTCCTTGCGCGATGCTCGTAAAAAAGCGAAAAAAGTGTTTCTGGCGGCCGACCCTGACCGCGAAGGCGAAGCCATCGCGTGGCACTTGGCGACACTGCTCGACGTGAACCAGGATGAGGCCTGCCGCGTGGTGTTTCATGAAATCACGAAGGACGCAGTACGCGACGCGTTTCACCAGCCGCGCAAGCTGAACCACCACCTCATCAATGCGCAGCAGACGCGTCGTATTCTGGATAGACTCGTGGGATATCGACTCAGTCCGTTGCTTTGGCGCAAGGTGAAGAAGGGATTGTCAGCAGGGCGGGTGCAGTCCGTCGCGGTGCGACTCATCGTGGACCGTGAACGGGAAATTCGGGCGTTTGAACCGCAGGAATACTGGACGGTTGATGCACAGTTTCAAGTGCCGGAGGGTAAGTTTAAGGCACGGTTCTACGGTTACGACAACACCAAGACAGAGTTGCCAGACAGGTCGGCAGTGGATGCGCTGCTTGAAAAAATTGACGGTCAGCCCTTCGCTGTAGAGCGCGTGAAGCGGAGTGAGCGGCGGCGCAATCCGAGTCCGCCGTTCACTACGAGTAGCTTGCAGCAAGAGGCAGCGCGAAAACTTGGATTTCGGGCGTCGAAGACGATGTCCGTCGCGCAACAGCTCTACGAAGGATTAGATGTGGGCGCGGAAGGCAGCGTCGGCCTCATCACGTACATGCGTACCGATTCCACGCGAATCGCGGAGACGGCTCAGACGGAGGCACGGCAGTTCATTGCCGAGCGCTACGGGGCGAACTACGTGCCGAAGGAAGCCAGGCAGTTTAGCACCAAAAACAACGCTCAAGACGCCCACGAAGGCATTCGACCGACATCCGTGCTGCGCACGCCGGAAGCCATCAAGGAACACCTATCCAGAGATCAGTATCGACTGTATAAACTGATCTGGGAGCGCTTTGTGGCTAGCCAAATGGCGCATGCCGTGCTCGACACGACAACGGTGGATATCTCGGCGAACGGTGCTTGGTTTCGTGCGACGGGGTCCGTTGTGAAGTTCCCTGGATTTATGGCTGTGTACACGGAGGGGACAGATGATCAGCCGTCGGAAGAGCAAGACAAAAAGCTACTTCCGCCGATTGAAGAAGGGCAAGTTTTGCCCGAGCCGGAAGTGGTCCCAGAACAGCATTTCACGGAGCCTCCGCCGCGGTACAGCGAGTCCAGTCTCGTGAAAGCGATGGAAGAATTGGGCATTGGACGCCCCAGTACATATGCGCCCACCATGGAAACCATCCTGAAGCGCGGGTACGTCGTTCTGGACCAAAAGCGTTTCTTCCCCACCGAACTTGGGGAGATTGTGGTGGATCTACTGGTTCAAAACTTCCGCCAGTTGATTGATGTGGATTTTACGGCACATCTGGAAAAACAGCTGGATTTGATTGAGGAAGGAAAAACGGATTGGGTGCAACTTCTCGAAGAATTCAACAGAGAGTTAGAGGCGGATCTCGAGAAGGCGGAAGCGACGTTAGAGCACGTCCAAATCGCAGACGAAGAGTCGGACGTGGAGTGTGAAAAGTGCGGGCGCAAGATGGTGTACAAACACGGGCGCTACGGAAAATTTTTAGCGTGTCCGGGATTTCCTGAGTGCCGGAATACAAAGCCCATTGTCAAGGAAGTTGGGGTAGATTGCCCCATCTGCAGCAAACCGCTCGTAGAACGCAGAGGAAAGCGGAAAGTGTTTTTCGGTTGCAGCGGTTATCCAGATTGCGAATACGTCCTGTGGGATAGGCCCACGGGGGCGTTGTGCCCCGTTTGTTACCATCCAATGGTGGAAAAGAAGGCGAAGGGCGGCGTGAAGCTGGTTTGCAGCAACGAATCGGCTCATCCAGATGCCGCTACCCCAGAACGCAGCAAAGGAACAAAGAACAAGAAACTTTCGTAGAACAAGAAACTTTCGTAAGGAGGTGGTTCTGCTTGAAGGTAACCGTGATTGGGGCCGGGTTGGCCGGTTCGGAAGCGGCTTGGCAAGTCGCGCGGCAAGGGATCCCGGTTCGGTTGTACGAGATGCGGCCGAATCAGCGCACGCCCGCTCATCACACCTCGCATTTTGCGGAACTCGTATGTAGCAACTCTCTCCGCGCAGCCGCCATTACGAATGCGGTGGGATTGTTGAAGGAAGAGATGAGGCGACTGGACTCACTGGTGATCCGGTCTGCAGATGAAAACGCTGTACCTGCGGGTGGAGCGTTGGCTGTGGATAGAGAAGGATTTTCTGGCGATATCACGCGTGCTCTCGAAGAACATCCGTTAGTGGAAGTTGTGCGTGAAGAGGTCAGTCAGTTGCCTGACGAGGGGATTGTGATTGTCGCCACTGGACCGCTCACGTCTCCGGCTCTGTCCGAGTCCATTCGGTCCTTTATCGGCGGAGAATACCTGTACTTCTACGACGCGGCTGCCCCTATTGTCACCAAGGAATCCGTCGACATGGATAAAGTGTATCTAGCGTCGCGATACAATAAGGGCGAAGCAGCCTACTTAAACTGTCCGATGAATGAGGCTGAGTTCGACGCGTTCTACCAAGCCTTGGTCACCGCGGAGACGGCGCCTTTACACGACTTCGAGGAGGAAAAGTACTTTGAGGGGTGCATGCCCATCGAAGTGATGGCGGCGCGCGGTCCCAAAACCTTGCTGTTTGGCCCGATGAAGCCGGTTGGACTTGTCAATCCCCGCACCGGACAACGTCCGTACGCGGTGGTTCAGCTCCGCCAGGACAACGCGGCCGCGACGCTGTTCAACATCGTGGGGTTCCAGACGCATCTCAAGTGGGGGGAACAGGCGCGGGTATTTCGAATGATCCCGGGCCTGGAAAACGCCGAGTTTGTGCGTTATGGCGTCATGCACCGGAACACGTATATCAACAGTCCGACAGCACTGCTGCCGACGTACCAGACGAAGCGCCGGGACACACTGTTTTTCGCCGGCCAGATTACCGGAGTTGAGGGGTATGTGGAGTCCGCGGCCGCTGGATTGTTGGCAGGTTTGAATGCCGGACGACTTGTGCGCGGCCTACCCCCAGTGGTGTTGCCACCGACCACCGCGATGGGTAGCTTGGCGCACTACATCACGCACACAGACAGTGACAACTTCCAGCCGATGAACGCAACTTTCGGGCTGATGCCCCCGTTGTCAGAGCGGATTCGAGACAAGCGGGAGAGGGCTCAGAAGATGGCCGACCGTGCTTTGACGGAGCTCGCCCGCGCAGTGGAGGAATTCGGACTGTGACAACAGCGATGCGACTGGATGATTGCATCGAGATGTTCCTAGCGGCGCGCAAGGTGGGCCGCGGGGGATCTGCGCGAACCATCGAGGCGTATCGCAGAGATTTGCGGGCGCTTTCTCAGTTTCTACGCGCACAGGGCATTGTCCACGTGCAAGACGTCCGTGTGGTACACCTGCGTTCCATGCTCGCGCAAGAAGTCCAACGCGGCATGGCGAAAACGTCGATTGCTCGCCGATTGTCCTGTTATCGGACCTTTTTCGATTACCTGGCAAAGGAAGGGTACGTCGAGCACAACCTGGCGCGGTTGCTGACCATGCCTAAACTTGACAAAAAGGTGCCGGATTTCTATTACCAGGAAGAAATGAAGGCGCTGTTGGAGCACATTCGCGGCGACGACTTGTGGTCGCTGCGAGACCGGGCGTTGTTAGAGTTCATTTACGCCACCGGAGTTCGTGTCAGCGAGTGTGTGGCACTCGATGTCAGTGACGTAGACCTGCGAGAGGGCGGAGCGTTGGTGTTCGGAAAAGGCGGCAAGGAACGTTATGTGATTGTTGGCCAAGCGGCCTTGGATAGTTTGCGCAGGTATTTGCATCAGCGTTCCCTTGCCGAGTTTCATCACCCTGCGCTTTTCATTAACCGCCGTGGTGGGCGCCTGACGGACAGGAGTGTACGCCGAATCTTAGATAAGAGAATCCAGGAAGTCGCCGGACTCGGGCACATCAGTCCACACGCCATTCGCCACAGCTTTGCCACACATCTCCTCGACGGCGGCGCTGACTTACGGGTTGTTCAAGAACTGTTGGGCCACGCCAGTTTGTCGTCGACGCAGATTTATACACACACGACTCGAGATAGACTCGTTCGCGTATATCAGTCCGCGCATCCACGCGCGGCGTTGCAATCGAAACCAGATCACCACGACAAGTAAGGAGGAGGTGCTCACATGACGCACCAGTTGCACGCCACCACGATTTTTGCAGTGCTGAAGGACGGCAAGGGCGCGATGGCTGGAGATGGTCAAGTGACGCTCGGCAATTCCATGATTATGAAGCAAGGTGCCCGCAAGGTGCGGCGTCTGTATCGCGGCGAGGTGATTGCTGGATTTGCCGGCTCCGTGGCAGACGCCTTTACGCTGTTTGAAAAGTTCGAAGGGAAATTGGACGAGTTTCACGGTAACATGCAGCGAGCAGCGGTGGAACTGGCGAAAGAATGGCGATCCGACAAGGTGTTACATAAGCTGGAAGCGATGTTGATTGTCATGAATCGCCAGCATATCTTCATTCTGTCTGGAACAGGTGAAGTGATTGAACCGGACGACGGCATTTGTGCGATTGGATCCGGTGGTGCGTATGCACTGGCCGCAGGTCGCGCGCTGGCGCGAAACACGTCGATGGCTCCTGCGGAGATTGCGCAGCAGGCCCTGGCAATAGCGTCGGAAATCTGCGTCTACACAAACGACCACATCGTGGTGGAGACGTTGGACGAGTAAAGCTTGGAAATGCCATGTGCGCGTGTAGCATTGTGATGAAAGGGTGAAGGACATGCCAGAGGCAAACTTGACGCCACGTCAGATTGTGGAAGAGCTCGACAAATATATTGTTGGACAGAAGGCGGCCAAGCGTGCGGTTGCCATCGCGCTGCGCAACCGGATGCGGCGGGCAAAGCTGCCACCCGAGTTGCAAGAGGAAGTGACGCCGAAAAACATTTTGATGATTGGTCCGACAGGCGTCGGGAAGACGGAAATTGCACGTCGGTTGAGCAAACTGGTGGGTGCTCCGTTTTTGAAAGTGGAAGCCACGAAATTTACGGAAGTGGGCTACGTTGGACGCGACGTAGAGTCCATGGTTCGGGATTTGGTGGAGACCGCCGTGCGCATGGTGAAGGCCGAGCACGCCGAAAAAGTGAAGGCACAGGCGACGGAGCATGCAGAACAACGCATCGTCGAGGCACTGGTCCCAGATCCGAACGCGAAGAATGCCAATCGCAATCCGTTCGAGTTCCTGTTTAGCGGTGGGCAGATGGGGCGTACCGAAACTGGCCCTTCGGAGAGTGTTCGCAGCGAGCGGAAGCGGGTTGCTCATCAACTGGCCATGGGCGAGCTGGAAGATCGGCTGATTGAGGTGGATGTCGAGGAACAGCAGAGCGCCATGCTGGGATTTTTGCCTGGAATGGGTCCGGAGGGCCTCGGGAACTTACAGGAGGCACTCGGAAACCTGTTACCGAAGCAGACGAAAAAGCGCAAAATGACGGTGCGCGAGGCGCGAAAGGTGCTGACGCAGGAGGAAGCGCAAAAGCTGATTGACATGGATGCGGTGACGGCCGAAGCAGTTCATCGCGTGGAGAACCAGGGAATCATCTTCATCGATGAGATGGATAAGATTGCAGGCCGGGAAGCCAATAGTCGCGACGTGTCCCGCGAGGGTGTACAGCGCGATATCCTTCCCATTGTCGAGGGATCAACGGTCGTGACCAAGTATGGGGCGGTCAAAACGGACCACATTCTGTTCATTGGTGCGGGGGCGTTTCACATCGCGAAGCCGTCCGATTTGATTCCGGAGCTCCAGGGTCGCTTCCCCATTCGGGTGGAACTAGACAGCTTGACGCCGGACGATTTCGAACGCATTTTGAAAGAGCCGCAGCACGCGCTGCTCAAGCAGTACACGGCGTTGCTGGAGACGGAAGGAATCAGAGTCCGGTTTACGGACGAAGCCATACGCAAAATTGCCGAAATGGCTGAGCAGGTCAACCGGGAGACGGAAAACATCGGAGCCCGGCGCCTCCACACGCTGGTGGAAAAGGTGCTCGAGGACCTGTCGTTTGAAGCACCGGACGTGACACTCGAGGAAGTCGTGATTACTCCGGAATACGTAGACGACAAACTTAAGTCCATTGTCGTGAACAAAGACCTGAGCCGCTTTATCTTGTAGAGCGGCATCGAGCTGAATACACCTCACCGAAGAGAGACGGCTGGGCAGCCGTCTCTCTTACTTATGTGCGCCCGGTATGGGTGTTGTCTATACGGTGAAAGTTCGGAATGGCGAAGGTAGCAGTAGCCATTAGCTTAAGCCAAGGGTGCCCATCGCGAGGTGGGATCTGAAGGAAGGCGGCGGCAAACCTCCGGCCCAAGGTTCACGAACTCCAATTGAGGCTAGCGACAGTTGGGCGAGTCTGCAGACCAAGACAAAGCCCTTGCTACCGAAGGCTGTCGAGAGTAAATGGAGTGGGTATATGGAGAGAAAGACAACGCTCTTACCCGGGGAGGCCTGCCCGGAACGCCAGTAAAGCTGGTAACCGTCATCGAAAGGTGGCGCTGAACGGGTAGGAGTTAGCAGAGGTCGTAGTACCTGCAAAGGGACGCCAGAGCAGAGAAGGGCTGAACATGATTGTGAGGGTTGTTCATGGCAAGTTCGAGAGAGAAGCATAGACAGCCGAATATCCCGAAAGGGAGCTATCCTCAGGAGGAAGTGGTGAATCCACGGGGGACTGAGGAAGCGCCGAGTTTCTCTGCGGCACGACCCAACGAACCAACCCGCGAAGCGAATTGTACGAACCTGATGGAACAGGTAGTAGAGCGGGAGAACCTGCTCTCGGCCCTGCGCCGTGTGGAGAAGAACAAGCTCGTCATTTTACTGGCGGTGCTCGGCATTATTGTGATGATGGTGATTCCGCTTCCCCCGGTTGTGCTGGACGTACTGCTGGTGATCAACTTGTTCGTTTCCATGACCGTTTTGATGGTCGCCATGAACAACACGGAGCCGTTGCAGTTTTCTGTCTTTCCGTCGCTTTTGTTGATTACAACGTTGTATCGCCTTGCGTTGAACGTATCCTCCACGCGTCTGATTCTTTCTCAAGGTCAGGCCGGGGAAGTCATCAGTACGTTCGGAAGCTTTGTCATCGGCAATAATCCAGTCGTTGGATTCATCATTTTCTTGATTCTCATCGTCATTCAATTTGTCGTCATCACCAAAGGTACGGAACGCGTCGCCGAAGTCGCCGCGCGCTTCACCTTGGACGCGATGCCGGGCAAACAGATTGCCATTGACGCGGACTTGAACGCCGGGTTGATCACCGAAGCAGAGGCACGGCAGCGACGTCAAGCCATTGAACGTGAAGCAGATTTCTACGGCGCGATGGACGGCGCTTCCAAGTTCGTCAAGGGAGACGCCATTGCCGCCATTCTGATTGTCGGTATTAACATCGTTGGCGGATTCATTATCGGCATGGTGATGCAAGGGGATACCTGGCAGGACGCATTGCACAAGTACACACTGTTGTCGGTCGGTGATGGGCTCGTCAGCCAGATGCCGGCTTTGTTGCTGTCGACGGCCACGGGTCTCATGGTCACGCGCGCGGCGTTGGAAGCCAACCTCGGTTCGGACGTTGTGCGTCAGGTGTTCTCCTATCCGCGCACCTTGTTCATCGTGGCCGGTGCGATTGCGTTGCTCGGACTGTTTACACCGATTGGTATTCTGCGCACCGCTCCCATCGCCGGGCTCGCAGCGTACGCCGGATGGCGCGTTCGAAACGCGGCTGCAAAAGCACAGAACATCGAAATGGAGCAGGAAATTCGTACGAAAAAGGAGGAGACAAAAAAAACCGAAAGCGTGTTTTCGCTCATACAGGTGGAACCTGTGGAGTTTGAATTTGGGTATGGACTCATTCCCATCGTAGACAGCAAGCAGGGTGGAGATTTCTTGGAGCGCATCGTCATGATCCGAAGACAACTCGCCCTGGAACTCGGTATGGTCATTCCCACCATTCGCATTCGTGACAACATTCAACGAAAACCGACAGAATACGCCATGAAAATACGCGGCGTTGAAGTGGCGACTGGCGAAGTCATGCTTGGACACTGGTTGGCAATGAGCCCAGGGCCAGAAGATCCGTCTGTCACCGGCATTCCCACTACAGAGCCCGCGTTTGGCCTGCCTGCTTTGTGGGTGACAGGTGACATGAAGTTGCGCGCGGAAGCTGTGGGATATACCGTGGTGGATCCGCCTTCCGTCATTGCCACGCACTTGACAGAAGTTCTTAAGCGGCACGCGCATGAACTGCTCAGCAGACAAGACACGAAAGCACTGTTGGATCACCTACGCGAGACGGCGCCCGCAGTGGTTGAAGAGGTGGTGCCAGGGACGCTTTCCATTGGCCAAGTGCAACGTGTGCTGGCGAACCTCTTGCAGGAGAAGATCTCGATTCGAGATCTTGTCACCATCCTGGAGACGCTTGGGGACTATGGCAAGCAGACGAAAGACCCAGACCTTCTCACCGAGTATGTCAGGCAGGCGCTCTCGCGTCAGATCTGCCATCAGTTTCGGGTACCGGGACAACCGCTGTTGGTTATCACCTTCGCACCAGCGGTCGAAGAAAAGATTCAGGGATCCTTAGTGCAGCATGAAAACAACATGTTCATCAGCCTGGATCCGTCCACATCGCAACAGGTGTTCCGACGGTTGCGAGAAGAGTCCAGCCGATTGGCAGCGGCCGGCAAGACGCCGATTCTGCTGACACATCCGAAACTGCGTTTAGCCGTGCGTCGCTGGTTGGTGCGCTCGCTGCCGGACTTAGTAGTCCTTTCCTACAACGAAGTAGATCCCTCGGTCGACATTGAGAGTGGCGGGGTGGTGAATCTCTAATGATGATCCGGCGTTACATTGTAAAAGACATGCCAGAGGCTGTGGTGCACATTCGCAGAGAGCTTGGCAAGGATGCAGTGATTCTCAGCAGCAAGCGCATCACGCTCAAGAAATGGCTTGGACTGTGGCGGTACAAGCGTCTAGAAGTGGTCGCGGCACCAGGGGTTCGTCCGCCGCTGGTACACCAGTTGATACGACAGGGGTTGAATGAAGAGCACGTGTCTCGCCTCATGGAGTCATTCACGGCGACCCGGACCCCCGTCGGTGGTGAGGGGACCGGTGAGCCGTGGACGAGCGGAAAACAACACGACCTCTTCGTGCAGCATGTCCTGCGTGACATGGAGGCGCAGGTGGAAGCGCAACCGATTGCGCCGACCTCCAGAGTGGTGGCATTGGTGGGACCGACAGGAGTCGGTAAGTCCACAACGATTGGAAAGTTGGCCGCGCTTCACGTGCTCGCGGGGAATCGGAAAGTCGGATTACTCACGACGGATACATATCGGATAGCGGCTGTCGACCAACTGGAGACGTACGCCGATATCTTGAACATTCCACTGGAGGTTGTTTACGAGACCAGCGACATTCCTGGTGCTTTGGAGCGGTTGGCGGACAGGGATTTGATCCTGTTGGATACCGCCGGTCGCAATTTTCGAGTGGAACGGCACGTTGAAGAGCTTCGTCACTGGTTGCAACAGATCTCTGTGGATGAAACATATCTCGTGTTGGCCCTGACGAGCAAGACGGAAGATCTCGACGCGATTGCGGCAGCCTTCGAGCGCGTTCCGGTGGACAAATTTCTGTTTACAAAATTGGACGAGACAACCACGTATGGGGCGATACTGAATCTTCTCTACTCCTACCGCAAGCCCCTCTCATATCTGACGACCGGCCAAAATGTCCCGGATGACATTGAGGTTGCGTCTCTGGAGAAAATTCTTCGTCTCATGATTGGAGGGGCGGCTTAATGGTGGATCAAGCGGAAAACCTGAGAGCTCTGATGTCGAAACAGAGCGTCGACGAAAGAAGAAGCCATCGGGTGGTTGCCATAGCCAGTGGTAAAGGGGGCGTTGGCAAATCGAATTTCTGCGTCAACTTCGCACTGGGACTCCAGAGGGCTGGTTACCGCCCTATCGTGATTGACGCCGACGTCGGATTTGCCGATATCGAAGTGTTGCTCGGCATTCGACCGCGCAAGAACATTGTGGACGTCATTGAAGGTCTGCCCATCTGGGAGGCCTTGGAGTATGACGCGTCGGGACTCCCCTTCCTGTCGGCGAGCAACGGGTTGCTCAACATCCACGATTTATCCGCGGAACAAGTGGAGCGCCTCATGGAGGAACTGAAAAAGCTCCAAGACAAATACGACATCGTACTCATTGACAGCGGGGCAGGATTGGGGCAAAACCTGATTCGTTTGTTGGCAGCTGCGGACGACCTCGTGTTGGTGACGACGCCGGAACCTACCGCGATTGCGGACTGCTACGCCCTGTTGAAAAAGCTGGTCGCCCGGGGTGAAGTTCCATTTACACGCATGGTGGTCAATCGGGTGAAGAATTTGTCGGAAGGAAAGTTGACGGCGGACAAATTGCGAGCTGTCGCACACCGATTTCTCGACGTCGAACTCGGCGTCCTGGGCTATTTGCTGGAAGACAGTGCCGTGCAGTCGGCAGTCAAGCGACAAGAGGCGCTGTTGTCCGCGTTTCCGACCAGCCCAGCGTCTCGTTGTATTGAGCAGACGGTTCGAAATTTCATGAACAAGCAGCCCACCCATCCGAGAAAGGGCCTGGCAGGGTTTGTGGAACGTCTGTTGCGGCGTCGGCTGCCTGAGGGATTCGACTCAAGTCATACGGCGTAACGATGGATTGGCAGTGTTCCCAGTCAGAGTACAGCGTCCATTTGAAGGCGGAGCGTTCTCGGATACGACGTGGTATACGTGCGGCGGTATCACCGACAACCATCAAGGCATGGGGAAGGAAGTGGAATCGGTGGACAACCTGGAGTACAGTGGAATCATACATACACTCCACTGCATTGAGTAGGGGAGCAACAGGAGGACCGCGTTGTGTTAACTCTCATCATCATATACGTCGTAATCATTGCCGCGGTCGTCGGTTTATATGTGGTGTCGCAGCGATTTCGTCAAGGACCGCGCCAAGGTGTTTGGCAGTGGCTAAAGTCCGGCTTCGTTGCAGGTACCGGCGTGACTGCGAGGGTGGATAGGCAAGCTACATCGACTCAACTAGGCCACCCCAATCAAGCTGCGGAAGTCATCGCTGTCTTGGAAGACATATACGAGGAGTTTCTCAGCGAAACCGCGAAGTTACGAAAGGAATTTCAGTCTCACATCGCATCGCTCGAAAGCACTTGGGAGCAGCAGTTGGACGACTTGGCGAAACAAGTGGGGCAGTTGCAGAAGAAACTGGAACTGCAGACCCGTCGTTCCGACGCTGACGAAGATGTGAGGCGCCAGCCTCGGTTCAGGGGAGAGACTTCCAGCGACATCTACTTTTCCATCCTGGATGAACTGCATGCGGGGACACCACCTGTGCAGATTGCATCGCGACTTGGAGTCAGTTTGGACGAAGTGGTGCGCGTACGCAAGATGATGGAATCTCCTGGACTCGAGGAAGAACCACATTGAGTTAAACCTTTCCTTGCCTGTGTGCAGCGACTATGTTATAGTATTGGGCAGTGTGAATGCCCGCGTATCGCGGAGAACACACGCTTGCTGATGTCTCGTTGGGTCCGGAAACGGCAGCGAGGCAGTTGACGCAAGCGGAGGAAAAACCAACAGGAGGGTATACCATGGCCATCATCTCAATGAAGCAATTGCTTGAAGCTGGCGTACACTTCGGCCACCAGACGCGTCGCTGGAACCCGAAGATGGCGCGGTACATCTTTACGGAACGTAACGGAATTTACATCATCGACTTGCAGAAGACCGTCCGCAAGGTCGAGGAAGCGTATCAGTTTGTGCGTGAACTTGCGGCTGAAGGAAAGACCATTCTGTTTGTCGGTACCAAGAAGCAAGCGCAGGAAGCAGTCGCTGAGGAAGCGCAACGTTGCGGTATGTTTTATGTGAACCAACGTTGGCTCGGTGGCACGCTCACCAACTTCCCGACGATTCAAAAGCGGATTGCTCGGCTTGTGGAACTGGAGAAGATGGAAGAGGACGGTACGTTCTCGGTGCTTCCGAAGAAGGAAGTTATTTTGTTGAAGAAAGAAAAAGAGCGTCTGGAGAAATTCCTTGGCGGTATCAAGAAGATGAAGCGGATTCCTGACGCGATGTTCATTATTGATCCGCGCAAGGAACGCATCGCGGTGGCAGAAGCTCGCAAGCTAGGTATTCCGATTGTGGCCATTGTGGACACCAACTGTGATCCAGATGAAATTGACTACGTAATCCCCGGCAACGACGACGCGATTCGCGCGGTCAAGTTGCTGACCAATAAAATGGCGGAAGCTGTTTTGGAAGGGACGCAAGGCACGGAGGAAACGACGACTGCGTAATGGCATACGTCAAACAGTTTCGAGAGAGGCTGTGAGGTGGCGGGAGCTTCTCTGCCTCGTCACCTTTTTTATGCCGTTTGCAGCGTGGTTGCGCCATGAGATGCGTTACACAGGAGGATGAATATGGAGATCACAGCAGCATTGGTGAAGGAGCTGCGCGAAAAGACGGGCGCAGGTATGATGGATTGCAAAAAAGCGCTGACGGAGGCGAATGGCGACCTCGAGCGCGCGGCGGAAGTTCTTCGTGAAAAAGGTCTTGCATCTGCCGCCAAGAAGGCGGGCCGCGTCGCTGCGGAAGGGATTGTGGAAGCGTACATACACGGTGCGGGCCGGATTGGCGTACTTGTCGAAGTCAACTGTGAGACTGACTTCGTGGCGAAAAACCAGGCGTTCCGCGACTTTGTTCACGATATCGCAATGCACATCGCGGCAGCGAGCCCTCAATACGTCCGTCGCGAAGAAGTTCCGGCGGAAGTTGTGGAGCACGAAAAAGAAATTCTTCGAGCACAGACGCTGAATGAAGGGAAACCGGAACACATCGTCGACAAGATTGTCGAAGGGCGGTTGGACAAGTTTTACAAGGAAGTCTGCCTGATGGAACAGCCCTTCGTGAAGGACCCAGACAAGACGATTGACCAGCTGGTGAAAGAACAAATCGCGCACATCGGTGAGAACATCTCGATTCGCAGATTTTCACGGTTCGTCGTCGGCGAAGGCATTGAAAAGCAAGAAACGAATTTCGCGGAAGAGGTCATGGCCCAAATTCGTAAATGAGGAAGGGAGGGAACACCAAGGTGTTCCCTTTCTTTAAACAGAAATGGTCGCCTCAGCGTACGTTGTATTGGGTGCTGTGATTTCATGACCATCGGTTGCATGCACGATGTTTGCCGATGTCCCTACCGGTGTCTGAAATCACCGGCCTGCCGGTGACTGGAGACTACCACGCACAGAACGGAGGAATCTGGATGCCGACACCGAAGTACTCTCGTGTCGTATTAAAACTCAGTGGGGAAGCGCTTGCCGGGGAGCAAGGATATGGCATTGATCCGGAAGTCATCCACAACATTGCCGTACAAGTGAAGGACGTCGTGGCGCTTGGCGTACAAGTCGCCGTTGTCGTCGGTGGCGGCAATATTTGGCGCGGGATCTCGGGAAGCGCGCGGGGGATGGACAGAGCCACTGCGGACTATATGGGCATGCTGGCGACGGTGTTGAACGCGCTCGCACTTCAGGATGCCTTAGAAAAACTGGAGGTACACACGCGAGTACAAACTTCGGTAGAAATGCGACAAGTCGCTGAACCGTACATTCGGCGTCGGGCCATCCGTCACCTGGAAAAGAATCGTGTGGTCATTTTTGCAGGCGGCACAGGAAACCCGTACTTTTCCACGGATACAACAGCCGCGCTGCGCGCTGCTGAAATCGAGGCCGACGTGATTCTGATGGCGAAAAACGGAGTGGACGGTGTGTATAGCGCGGATCCTTCGAAGGATCCACACGCTGTCAAATACGACCACCTCGAGTTTTTCGACGTGTTGAGCCAGGGGCTTGGCGTGATGGATTCCACGGCCACTTCACTTTGCATGGACAATCAGATTCCGCTGATTGTCTTCTCCATTGGTGATGCGACGAATATTCGGAAGGCTGTACTTGGCGAACCCATTGGAACGATGGTAGGGGGGAAGTCTCGTGATTGAAGATGTGTTGAAATCCGCCGAGGATAGAATGGAAAAAGCGGTACAAGTGTATAAACGGGATCTGTTGACCGTGCGCGCCGGACGCGCCACGCCCGCAATGCTGGATAAGATCACCGTTGAGTACTACGGCACGCAGATGCCCGTCAATCAGGTTGCGAGCGTGACAACGCCGGAACCTCGTCAATTGGTGATTACGCCGTGGGATAAAGGGATGCTGTCGGAGATTGAAAAGGCCATTCAGAAGTCTGACCTGGGTGTCAATCCCATGAACGACGGCAGCGTGATCCGCTTGAACATTCCACCGCTGACCGAGCAACGCCGTCAAGAGCTCGTCAAGGTGGTGCGGAAGATGGCGGAAGAATGTCGTGTGGCCGTCCGTAATATCCGCAGAGATGCGAATGACGAATTGAAGAAGATGGAGAAAAAGGGCGACATTTCGGAAGATCAGGTTCGCCGAGGCACCGACAAAATCCAGGCCATCACAGACAAGTTTATTGCGGAAGTCGACAAGCTGACGGCGGGTAAAGAACAGGAACTGACGGAAGTGTAACGAGGGTGACTGCAGACGACAGGGGGAGGTCAGCGCGATTGTTAAATAGGCTGTTTGCACGAATTCGCAAAAGGCCGCATGAGAAAGAGCGTTTTTCGCTCGAAGGCAACCTCCCTGCTCATCTCGCTATCATTATGGACGGCAATGGTCGATGGGCGAACCGTCGAGGTCTTCCGCGTTTCGCAGGGCATCATGCTGGGATGAAGCGGATGCGTCAGGTGATTCGGGACTGCGACGAGCTGGGCATCCCGTGTTTGACGCTCTACGCGTTTTCCACAGAAAACTGGAAGCGGCCGCAGGATGAAGTGGAGTACCTTATGCGGCTGCCCGAGGAGTTTTTTGCATCCGAAATTGATGAGCTGGTTGAGCGAGGCGTACGCGTCCGCTTTATTGGTGACACCAGCAAACTGCCGCAGCACACGCAGGACATCGTGCATCGGACGCTGGAACGCACCAAGGACAGCAACGGCATGATTGTGAACTTTGCCTTGAACTACGGTGGACGCGCGGAGATTGTGAGCGCGGCTAAGTCGTTTGCAAGAGAAGTCGCTGCCGGGACTGCGACGTGGGATGACCTCACAGAGGAGCGCTTTCAGCAGCACTTGTCCACCGGATCTTTGCCGGATCCGGATTTGGTGATACGCACCAGTGGCGAAATGCGCCTGAGCAACTTCTTGATTTGGCAGGCCGCGTATGCGGAATTTTGGTTCACGGACGTGCTGTGGCCAGATTTTACGCGCGACGTTTTGGAGCAGGCGCTGCGTGAGTTCCAGGGACGCAAACGCCGCTTTGGCGGTTTGAAGTAGGTGAGAAACGTGCTGAGACAACGAGTGGTTACGGCTGTCATCGCCCTGGTGATTGTCGTTGCAGCGGTCGTGTGGTGCTCTCTGTCGTGGCAGATACTCGTGTTCGTCGGGTGTCTGCTGTGCGCTTACGAGTTCGCTGCTATCACCGGACAACGGTGGAGTACGCCGGCGGCCATTTGGGGCTATGCGGTGGTCGCCTTGTTGATATGGTGGCCGCATGGATTCGGTACTTACATGTATCAATGGATGGTTGCTATCACGTTTCTCATCCCCGTGTTGACTCGAAATCGGGCCAACATTCTACAGGCTGCGGCACTGTTTGCAGGGGCTATGTACATCGGATTTGGTGGAGCTAGCTTAGTTGCACTGAGATCCCTAGAAAATGGTTTAGCATGGGTCTTTCTAACAATGATTACAATATGGGCAACCGATACGGCGGCGTATTTTGCAGGGTCGTCTTTGAAGGGGCCAAAGCTATGGCCCGACATCAGTCCGAAAAAGACCGTCAGCGGCGCGGTTGCCGGCGTGATTGCCGGTGGGTTGGCTGCGGTGTTGATTGGATGGCTCGCCATCCAAAGCGCACATCCGCTGCGGTATTTCTACATAGGGGCGCTGATTTCCGTGACGGGACAATTGGGGGACCTCGTCGAATCGGCATACAAGCGATCCGCAGGTGTCAAGGACTCGGGAAGCCTGTTGCCGGGTCACGGCGGTGTGCTGGACAGGGTGGATAGTTTGCTGTTTGCTGCGCCCTTGGCGGTGTTCCTCATCACGCAGCCCTGGTCGTAGACGTACATCATGATTGAGGTGCATGAGCCGTGATTTCAGTAACGATATTAGGGTCGACGGGCGTCATCGGCACCAACACACTCGAGGTATTGGAGCACCTGGGCGAAAGCTACGTCGTCCGAGCCCTCGCTGCAGGCAAAAACGCTTCTCGCTTGGCTGAGCAGATTCGGCGGTTTCGTCCACAATACGTGTCGGTTCAGGACGAATCAACCCTAAGGGAACTCAAAGAGCAACTCGTCGGAATCGACGCATGGCCGGAATTTTTTGTCGGGGACGACGGCCTCGAGCAGATTAGCCAGGTTCCGACGGACGTTGTGGTATCAGCCATCGTGGGTGCTAAAGGTCTCGCCCCAACGTGGCGAGCTGTCGAGCGGGGAGCGACCGTCGCACTGGCGAACAAGGAGACACTTGTCGCTGCGGGAGATCTGGTGATGCCGCTCGCTGCGAAAACCGGCGCGCACATCGTTCCCGTGGACAGTGAACATTCCGCTCTGTTGCAGTCATTGCACAGTGGGAAGCCGGAAGAAGTATCGAGGTATATCCTCACCGCGTCCGGTGGACCTTTTCGCGAGTGGTCGTATGAACAGCTGACGCGCGCCACCGTCGAAGAGGCTCTGCGCCACCCGACTTGGAGCATGGGGCAAAAGATTACGGTGGATTCTGCTACGTTGATGAATAAAGGCCTCGAGGTGATTGAGGCCCATCATTTATTTCAAGCTCCGTATTCAAAGATTGACGTCGTGGTTCACCCGCAAAGCGTTGTCCACTCTTTAGTGGAGTTTGTGGACGGATCCGTGGTGGCTCAGTTGGCGACTCACGACATGCGATTGCCCATCCAATACGCCCTCACCTACCCGAATCGACGGCAAAGTCCATGGCCCCGCCTGGACTTACTGTCTGTGGCCACGCTGACGTTTGAGGCTCCCGATTTCAACAGATTTCCGAGTCTTCGGCTGGCGTATGAAGCGGGGAAGGCGGGCGGTTACGCGCCTTGTGTGCTCAATGCAGCGAACGAAATTGCAGTGGCAGCTTTTCTGTCTGGACGCATTTCATTCCTTCAGATGGCGAAACTGGTGGAGAGTGTGCTGGAAAGACACATACCGGGGACACCTTCTGAATTGAATGATATTGTAGAGATGGACAACTGGGCGCGTCGTTCAGCTCTCGCAATGTTGGAAAAGGGCGGGTGGAACTGTTGACCATTGCAGTCGTCAGTGTGCTGAAAGGAATCGTCGCGATTGTCTCCGTGTTCTTGGTGTGCATTGTACTGCACGAGTTCGGGCACTACATTGTGGCCAAGAAAAGTGGTGTGGCCGTTCCAGCTTTCGCAGTGGGATTTGGGCCGAAGATCTTCCGCTGGACGCGGAACGGAACGGAGTTCTCAATCCGGCTGTTTCCTCTGGGTGGCCTTGTTCAGCTGGCGGGTGAGATTCCGCAGGATGCACTGTTTCGAAAAGGGGAGCAGATTGCGTTCCAGGTGGACGACCAGGGGCGAGTGACCGTGCTTGGAGATCCCATGGACGTACCTGGCGGCCGCGTCGGTATTCTGCGGGACCTGGATCTGATGAACCGCCTGCAAATGACCATCGATACTGGCGATGAGGTACGCAACTACACGGTCGTTCCTCATGCAAAACTGATGACCAATAAACGGAATTCGATGCCGCTGGTGGAGCGGCACGAACAGGTGCTCGGCAAGCCACTATGGCAACGCGCAGCCATCATTCTCGCCGGTCCAGCGATGAATTTCTTGCTGGCAGGTGTTTTATTCTCCGCATGGTCTGGCTACAATGGGGTGCCGACGACTCAAGTTGCGACGGTCGCCTCAGGATCTCCGGCTGCAATGAGCGGACTGCAGACAGGAGACAAAGTTCTGGCTGTGGACGGAAAGACAATATCGAGCTGGACTGACTTGCAGCGCGCCATCCGGGCGGACCACTCCACACCACCGAAACCGCTGCGCCTTGATATAGAGCGCAATAAAACGACGGAGCACATCACGGTCACGCCGAGGATGGTGGACGGGAATATTCCCCAGTTGGGTGTCACGCCGCAGCTGTCACACAACGTGCTCCAAGCTGTGAAAACGGGCTTTGCAAACGTGTATTTTGGATCTGTGAACGCAGTTCAAGCATACTGGCAGGTCATTTCACAGCACCAATTCAACAGTCTCGCAGGACCTGTTGGGATTGCAGACGTGATTAATCAACAAGCCCAGACAGGCTTTTGGCACGTCGTCATGATTGCAGGATTGTTGAGTTTAAACCTCGGATTGTTTAACTTGCTGCCGATACCTGCTCTGGACGGTGGGCGCTTGCTGTTTATGATTGTCGAGATGTTTCGGGGGCGTGCTGTTGATCCTCGGAAGGAAGGGCTGGTGCACCTCGTCGGTTTCGGTTTGTTGATGTTGTTTGCAGTGGTCATCACATATCGAGATGTGACACGTCTGTTCTGACGCCTTCGTCCTGTCAGACGGTCGCGTCGGAGCAACATGGAAGTATGGGGAACCGCGGATAGTGAGGGTTATTGCCATGAATCAATTGGGGTTGCCGCTCGAGGATACCTCTGGGCACCAGGCGTCGGCGCCGGCGCAGGTTGACGCCACCGCCGAGTTGCCGAAGGGGTTTGTAGAAAAGGTTGTCGTCAAACGGAAATCCCGTTGTATTGAAGTCTATCTCACTCCCCTGCATCACGTGCGGGAGAGACAGTCGGCGTCTGAGGATGCATCCGTCGACGCATTGCGCCGTGCTGCGACGGAGATGGTTCGCTACGTGAGAAAGCTGACGTCGCTCACGCCGAGTTTGTCGGAAGAACGAATCGAGCTTCGTATCATTCCGCCACGTTGGACGGAGAGCACGTCAGATGCTGTCGCACAAGCCATTGTGTCCTCGTTGTTGGAATGGTATAGCGAAGATGAACCGATTGCGGCCAATTGGCTAGGGAAAGCGTCCGTCCAGTGTGTGTCGACGAGGCCTGCGGAAGATGGAGGCTCTGTGTCTCTATGGCGGTTTCTGGTCGGCAACGACGCGGAGCGCGCTGCCCTCGTGAAAAAGAAAACGGACAAGTGGCTGGCTGAACACTGCAGACTGGCGTTTGGCCTCAACGTTCAGTGCGAATTTGTAGTTGATGAATCCGCACAGGAACGCGTGGAAAAGTTGCGCCAGGAATTGGAGGCCAACGAGCGGCAGGAAGTCCTCGAGATGCTTGCCCGCGAAGCGGAAAGTCGTGCGGAAAAACCGGAGAAACCAGCTGAGCACGCGCACACAGGGGATAGGCCATATCGTCGCGAGCGGCGCAAGGACGATGACGGTCCGGTACAGCCGCTGACCATTGGGCGCCCCATCGATGAGACACTGCTGACACCGATGAAGGACATTGTCGATGAAATGCGGAAGGTTGCAGTGGAAGGCCGCGTGTTCAGTGTGGACACGCGCACGTTGCCCAGCGGTCGGACGTTGATCCAGTTCAACATCACGGACGAGACGAGTTCCATCACCGCGAAACTGTTCTCGAACAACGAGCGGCAGCTGGAGGCCTTGCAGCCGCTCCAGGATGACGTGTACGTTCGCATTCAAGGTCAAGTTCAGTTTGATACGTACGCCAAAGAACTGGTGTTCATGGTCCAGGACATGCAGCCGGTGGATCCGCCGACGCGGGAGGATACCGCGGAAGTGAAGCGCGTGGAGCTGCATCTGCACTCGAACATGTCGCAGCTTGACGGCGTGACACCAGTCAGCAAGTTTGTGAAGCAGGCGGCGAAATGGGGACACGATGCCATCGCCATCACAGACCACGGCGTGGTGCAGGCGTTTCCGGAAGCCTACTCCGCCGCCAAGAAGAATGGAATCAAGGTTTTACTCGGCGTGGAAGCGTACGTGGTGGACGACGGGACCCCGATTGTGTACCGCGAGGCGGATCTTGTGCTCGACGACAATACCGAATACGTTGTGTTCGACACGGAGACAACAGGCCTCAATGCCCGTGAAGACACGTTGATTGAGATCTCTGGCGTTCGGATGAAAGGGAAGCAAATTGTAGACCAGTTTGCCACCTTGATTGATCCGGAGCGCCCGGTCCCACCGAAAATCACCGAGCTGACCGGAATCACCCCGGACATGCTGGTGGGCCAACCGAAACTGGAAGAGGCGTTAAAGCATTTCCGCGCATTCGCGGAGGGGGCCATTTTGGTTGCGCACAACGCAGAATTTGACGTTGGCTTTCTCGGACAGTGCGCCCTGAGAATCGGTATGGAGCCGTGGACCCATCCGGTCATTGACACATTGGCACTGGCGCGCGTGTTGTACCCGGGAGAGAAGAACTACCGACTCAAGACGTTGACGCAGAAGTTCAACGTCGAGCTGGTCAACCACCATCGCGCCATCGCTGACGCGGAAGCGACCGGGAAGGTCTTCGCCCACATGCAACAGACCATGCAGGAGCGTGGTATCTCGCGGCTGACCGAGTTGAACGCGCTCGCGGGAGACGTCGACGTCACGCGGGTGCGCCCGTTCCACGCAACGATTTTGGTTCGCAATCAGGCTGGCCTGAAAAACCTGTACAAGCTGGTCTCGCTGGCGCATACGAAGTACCTGTACCGCACGCCTCGCGTACCAAAGAGTGAGTTGGTCAAGCATCGCGACGGTCTGCTGATTGGCACCGCCTGTCAAAACGGCGAGTTAATTCAAGCGTTTCTGCGCGGAAAAAGCATAGACGAGATTGAGGCCATCTGCGAGTTTTACGACTATCTCGAACTGCAGCCGCTCAGTCACTACGAAAACCTGGTTCGCGAGCAAATGATCCAGAGCTTGCAAAGCGTGAAGGATATCCACCGGCAAATCGTCGAGATTGGCAAGAAACTGAACAAGCCGGTGGTGGCGACGGGGGACGTGCACTTCTTGAACCCAAACGACCACATCTTCCGCGAAATTTACCTGCAGTCGCAAAACCAGGGCGAAGCGGTGCAACAGCCGCCTTTGTACTTGAGGACGACCAACGAGATGTTGGAGGAGTTTCAGCATTTAGGAGACGACGCCTACGACGTGGTGGTTGGCGCAAGTCGGTACATCGCGGATCAACTGGAAGAGGTCAGACCGATTCCGGACCAGTTGTACACGCCGGTGATTGAGGGCGCTGAGGACGAGATTACCCGGATGTCGTACGAGAAGGCTCGCCAGCTCTACGGAGATCCACTGCCGGAGATTGTGGAAGCGCGACTGAAGAAGGAGCTCAACTCCATTATCAACCACGGGTTCGCCGTCATTTACTTGATTGCACACAAGTTGGTGACCAAGTCGTTGTCAGACGGATACCTCGTTGGGAGCCGTGGATCGGTCGGGTCGTCCCTGGTTGCCACGATGACGGACATTACGGAGGTCAATCCGTTGCCGCCGCACTACCGTTGTCCATCTTGTCGCTACAGCGAGTTTATCGAAGACGGTTCGGTTGGTTCCGGTTTTGACCTGCCCCACAAAAACTGTCCAAAGTGCGGGACAGATATGGATCGCGACGGCCACGACATCCCGTTTGAGACGTTCCTTGGCTTCCACGGGGACAAAGTGCCTGATATTGACTTGAATTTCTCCGGCGAATATCAGCCTCGGGCGCACCGCTACACGGAGGAGCTGTTCGGCAAGGACCACGTGTTCCGAGCCGGAACCATTTCCGGTGTCGCGGAAAAGACAGCGTACGGCTACGTCCGGAAGTTTGCCGAAGAGCGTGGACTGGTGTTACGCAACGCGGAAATCGACCGGCTCGTGAAAGGTTGTACAGGCGTCAAGCGCACCACAGGTCAACACCCGGGCGGTCAGGTGGTCGTGCCCGGTCACGTGACCGTCTACGACTTTACGCCTGTCCAGTATCCGGCCGACGACAAGAGCGCCGGGACGCTCACGACGCACTTTGACTACCATTCGGGCCTCGAGAACTGCCTGTTAAAACTCGATATTCTCGGGCACGACGATCCAACCGTCATCCGCATGTTGCAGGACCTGACGGGGGTCGACCCGAAGACGATTCCTCTGGATGACCCGCTCGTCCTCGGTCTCTTTTCTGGCACGGAGACGCTCGGTGTGAAACCGGAGGACATTCGGTCCAAAACCGGCACGTACGCGATCCCCGAGTTTGGTACTAAATTTGTGCGCCAGATGCTCGAGGATACTCGACCGACCACGTTTTCCGAGTTGGTGCGCATCTCCGGTCTATCACACGGCACGGACGTCTGGCTGAACAACGCCCAGGACCTGATTCGTCAAGGGATTGCCACGCTGTCCGAGGTCATTTGCGCCCGAGACGATATCATGATCTATTTGATTTACAAGGGACTTGAGCCAGGACGTGCATTCAAGATTATGGAGAGCATCCGCAAAGGGAAAGGCGTCAAGGAAGAAGATGCAGAGTACATGCGGCAATTCGGGGTTCCCGAGTGGTACATCGAGTCGGGACGGAAGATCAAGTACATGTTCCCGAAGGCGCACGCGACTGCATACGTGCTGATGGCTGTGCGGATTGCCTGGTTCAAAGTACACTATCCACTCGCGTTCTACGCGACGTATTTCACGGTGCGTGCGGACGACTTTGATGTGGAGCTCATGGCCCAAGGAAGAGACGCCATCTGGCGTAAAATAGAGGAAATTGAGCAGAAGGGGAACGCCGCGCTGCCAAAGGAGAAGAGCTTGCTGACCGTGCTCGAGGTGGCGCTAGAGATGGTGGTCAGAGGATACAAATTCCTGCCGATTGACTTGTACAAGTCGCACGCCACCAAGTTCCTGATTGACGAAGAACAAAAGGCACTACGGCCTCCATTTGCCGCGATTCCGGGCGTGGGTGAGTCGGCTGCGAACAACCTCTATCAAGCTTGTCAAGAGGGTGAATTCCTGTCGATTGAAGATTTGCAGTCGCGGAGCCGCGTTTCGAAGACGGTCATTGAAATCCTGGATGGTCTCGGTTGCTTGAAGGGCCTTCCGGAAACGAACCAGCTTTCGTTGTTCTAAAGCGCTGTGTGACTGAACACTGGCGAAGCGAGGCAACGTTGAATGGAATATCAAAAGCACCTGATCCAGTGGGTCAGGTGCTTTTTGTTGGAGTGAGGTGTGTTCAAATCGTAGGGCGTACCAACTTTACAACCATTGGCCACTGCCCGAAAGGACCACCAAGGCGCTTAATGCTCCTCGGTGGCTGCCACTTCTGCGAACGTGGATTCCCCCTCGTAAAAGGTCACGTGACAACGGCGACAGCGCGGCTCATAGGATTCGGTGGCACCTGGATACACCACAGGATCCGTCCAGGCTGCCGGTCTGCCGTTGATTAGGCGCTGTGGCAACACGGCTGGTGCACCGCAGCGCACGCAAGTTGAGGTAAGGCTCACTCGCTCATCTGCCAATGCGAGGATATCGCCCATGGGTCCAAACGGCAGACCGCGAAAGTCCTTATCCAGTCCAGATACCACTATGAAACAGTGCCTGCGCAAGAGTTCCACAAGCACCTGGACAATCACGTATCCGTGCTCGTTTTTCTCCATGAAAAACTGAACTTCGTCGCACGCGACAATTTGCACGTTGTCCGCAATGACCCGTTCCAGCAAGCGGCTGGCAGAATCCACAGGGGTGGCGGGTATGCGCTCACCACCGTGGCTCGCGATTTCCGTCTGAGAGTAGCGAGTATCCAAACTGTGTTTGTACACGCCAATCTTGCGCGGCTTGTATATGTACCCATCGCGCTCGGCGGCAGCTTTGCGAATGGACTCGACGCGTTCCATGGTCTTGAGGCGAGCAATGAGTTCCTCTGTTTTTCCAGACATCATGTTGCCAGTAATCACAAGGAGGTGTCCTGCTTCAGGCAAAGTAGGTGCATTCATGGTAGGACTCCTTTACGCGGAATAAACGTTGAGGAAGCGCGACATGAGGGTGGCTGATGTGCAGCCATCGTGTTCAGTTCGCGATGAGAGGAGAACGTTCCCCTTTTGACGGTATCCGACCGCGGACAACCGAGCTCCGGGCCACCGAATGCCTGACGCCATTGGTGACCCGTGCGCCTCCTTGGCTTACTGCGAGACTTTCCCACGCTTGGCGGCTTTCTCGCGTTCGCTCTTGGATAGTTCGCGCTTGCGGAGTCGGACACTCTGCGGCGTGATTTCACACAGTTCATCGTCTTCAATGTAGGTGATGGCCTGTTCGAGGCTCAGCTTGCGCGGCGCCTTTAGCCGTACTGTTTCGTCCTTAGTCGCAGATCTCACGTTGCTCATGTGCTTTTGCTTTGTCACATTGACGGTGAGATCATTTTCGCGGTTGTGCTCGCCGACAATCATCCCTTCATAGACGACGGTGCCTGGTGTGATGAACATCACACCGCGGTCTTCGAGGTTTTGCAGCGCGTAGGTCGTCGCTGTACCGCTATCCATGGAGACGAGCACGCCCTGGCGTCGGGTCACGACGTCACCGCGCCATGCTCCATATTCCAAAAAGCTGTGGTGCATAATGCCGTACCCGCGAGTCAGTGTCATGAACTCGGTGCGGAATCCGATGAGGCCGCGCGAAGGAACGGAGAATTCCAAACGCGTGGATTCTCCAGATGGAGATGTCTCGAGTTTCTGCATTTCCGCCTTACGCAAACCCAAGGCCTCAATGACAGCGCCGACCGAGTCGGACGGTACGTCCGCGACGAGCAACTCGATGGGTTCCAACAAAGTGTCCCCTTCGCGCTTCAGGATGACGCGGGGTTTCGACACTTGCATTTCATAGCCCTCGCGGCGCATGGTTTCAATCAAAATCGAGAGGTGCAGTTCCCCGCGGCTGGAGACGAGAAATGCGTCGGCGTCGTCCGTCTCCTCGACGCGCAGGCTGACGTCCGACTCCAGTTCGGCGAACAGCCGCTCCCGCAACTTCCGCGACGTCACGTGCGTGCCCTCGCGCCCGGCCAACGGGCTGTTGTTCACGAGGAACGTCATTTGGAGCGTCGGTTCGTCAATCTTGAGGAGCGGGAGGGGATCGACATGGTTTACGTCGCACACGGTTTCCCCGACCGTGATGTCAGACAAACCGGCAATCGCCACAATGTCCCCGGCGCGGGCCGACTCCACTTCAACCCGCTTCAATCCTTGAAATCCGAACAGCTTGGTGATGCGGGACCGTTCAATCGACCCGTCTCGCTTCGCAACGGCCACGGTTTGACCGAGCTGGATGGTTCCCCGCGCGATGCGGCCGATGCCAATACGGCCTAAGAATTCGTTGTAGTCGAGCATGGTAACCTGCCACTGCAGCGGCGCTTCCATATCTACTGAAGGTGCTGGGATGTGGTTGAGGATGGCTTCAAACAGCGGTTGCATGTTTTCGCCAGGCGTATCTGGGTCTTCGGTGGCCACACCCTGCAACGCAGACGTGTAGACGACCGGAAAGTCACACTGTTCTTCGGAGGCGCCGAGTTCGATGAAGAGATCCAACACTTCGTCGACGACTTCCAGTGGACGTGCATTCGGCCGATCCATTTTGTTCACGACCACAATGGGCGACAGACCGACGGAAAGGGCCTTTTGCAGCACAAACTTGGTCTGTGGCATGACACCCTCAAACGCGTCCACCACCAGCAAAACGCCGTCTACCATCTTGACAATGCGTTCCACTTCGCCACTGAAGTCCGCGTGACCTGGTGTGTCGACAATGTTGATTTTGAAGCCCTTGTAGGGAATTGCCGTGGTTTTGGCGAGAATTGTAATGCCACGCTCACGCTCGATGTCGTTGGAGTCCATCGCACGTTCCTGAAGTTGTTCATTCTCGCGGAACAATCCAGACTGGCGGAGCAATTGGTCGACGAGGCTGGTTTTGCCATGGTCGACGTGTGCGACAATCGCCACGTTCCGAAGTTCCGGTTGTGTGTTTTTGGTCATATTTGATCCCTCGGGATTTCTGAATTTGATGGGCGGTGTTTGGCGGCCCGCCGCGGTGCCGCTTTCCACCTTATCACGTGTCTGAGAAAACCGCAATTTATCCTTAGATAAAGTGTTTGCCAGGCGTGACCATTGGTGGTATACTCTCAGTGTTAGACTTCGTATATGTATCGACGCGAAGAGTGGGGACTCCCCACTCTTCGATCTATGATTCGGGCGATTCACGTCTCTCCAATGTCGACCGGCGGATCGCGCGAGTCATGATTAGCCAGCAAAGGGAGGTACTTTTGTGCCAAAAGAGCGTGTGACCGACATCGTGGAACGTCTGGCACTCCCCATTGTTGAGGCCGCGGGTCTGGAGCTTGTCGACGTGGAGTACAAAAAGGAAGGCGCCAACTGGTATCTGCGCGTCTTCATCGATAAACCGGAAGGTGTGGACATCGACGACTGCAGTCGGGTGAGCGAGCAGTTGTCTGAGCGCCTGGACGAAGTGGACCCCATTCCGAACTCCTATTTTCTCGAGGTTTCCTCACCGGGCGCCGAGCGTCCATTGAAAAAACCGTCCGACTTCGAACGCGCGGTTGGTCAGTATGTACACGTCTCCTTCTATGAACCGTTGAACGGCCAGAAAGCGCTGGAGGGAACCCTGAATCGTTTTGACGGCGAATCCGTCGAGCTGGAGGTTATGCTCAAAGGGGTTCGTAAAACGATGGTCGTACCGCTGGATAAGGTAGCTGCTGCGCGGCTTGCAGTGAAGCTGTGACAATTGTCAGAAGCTTGAAAGGGGGAGATATTGTCCATGAACGCAGAGTTCATCGACGCGCTGGAACAGTTGCAAAGAGAAAAAGGAATAGACAAAGACACGTTGCTGGAGGCCATTGAAGCTGCGCTGATTTCTGGATATAAGCGCAACTTCAACTCGGCGCCAAACGTCCGTGTAGAGATCCAGCGCGACACGGGTGAGGTCAAAGTGTTTGCCCGCAAGACGGTCGTCGAGGAACCTCAAGATACGCGCCTGGAGATTTCGCTGGATGCGGCGCTGGATATCAGCCCGACGTACCAGTTGGGCGATGTCGTGGAAATCGAGGTGACGCCGCGGGAGTTCGGGCGCATCGCTGCGCAGACCGCAAAGCAGGTTGTTACGCAACGGATTCGCGAGGCCGAGCGGTCCATCGTGTACAGCAAGTTCGTGGATCGGGAAGAAGACATTGTGACGGGCGTCATCCAACGGCAGGATGCCCGCGTTGCGTATGTAGATTTGGGTCAAACCGAAGCAGTGATGCCGCTGTCCGAACAGATGCCCACGGACAAGTTCAAGTCGGGGGATCGCGTGAAGGCGTACATCACTCGAGTGGAGCGCACGACGAAAGGTCCGCAGATTGTGTTGTCCAGGACGCACCCGGGGCTGTTGAAACGGCTCTTCGAGCTGGAAGTTCCGGAAATTTACGAAGGCGTCGTGGAGATCAAGTCTGTCGCCCGGGAGGCTGGGTATCGGTCGAAAATTGCCGTTCATTCTCGCAATCCGGAAGTGGATCCGATTGGAGCTTGCGTGGGCGCCCGCGGTATGCGGGTACAGGCGGTTGTCAATGAACTGAACGGAGAGAAAGTGGATATTGTGAAGTGGAGTGAGGATCCGGCTGAGTTCGTCGCGAACGCGCTGTCGCCCGCTAAGGTGGTCTCGGTGCAAATTCACGAAGACGAAAAGGTCGCTCGCGCCATCGTGCCTGATTATCAGCTTTCTCTTGCGATTGGCAAAGAAGGCCAAAACGCCCGTCTGGCCGCGAAGCTCACGGCTTGGAAAATTGACATCAAGAGCGAAACGCAGGCAGCGGAGCTCGGAATGTTTGGCCGCCTCGCACCGGATGACGAGGACGACGAAGATATCGGCACGTTGTCCGCTGATTGGCTCAACGAGCCATAAGCCGCGGTCGGTAGAGTCTGAAGGGGGTGTGTGCAAATGCAACGGCAGAAAAAGGTGCCGCTGCGCAAGTGTGTCGGCTGCCAGGAACAAAGTCCGAAGCGTGAACTGATACGCGTGGTACACACGCCAGAGGGCACTGTCGAGCTGGATTTGACCGGGAAGAGAAACGGACGTGGCGCATATCTGTGCAAGAAATTGGAGTGTCTGAAGGTGGCTCGCAAGCGAAAGTCTCTGGAGCGCGCCATGAAAACGGCAATTCCAGACGAGGTTTTCGATGAATTGGAGTTTCGTCTCCAAGGAGCGATTTCCGCCGATGGCAGGCACTGAAGAGCGTCCAGACGCGGACCTGTCCGCGATACGGACAGTCGCAAAGCAGCAGGCGCTGCAATGGGTGGGTTTGGCGATTCGTGCGCGCAAGGCCGTCATTGGGGCGGATGCAGTGATGAAAGCTGTGCAGTCAAGGAAAGCCCGATTGGTGCTTGTCACCGAAGACGCTGGTGCCAATATGGCGAAAAAGTACCGCGACAAGTGCGCGTTTTACGATATACCGTTGGTTGTCTGGTTTGACAGATGGGAGCTAGGGATTGCTTGCGGGAAGCCGCAGACCGTAGCCGTTGCGTTCATGGACCCGGGGTTCGCGGCGAAGATGGAGAAGTATTACGGGGAATTTAGCGGAGGTGAAGCCTTTGGCGAAACTTCGAGTGTATGAGTACGCGAAGCAACTAAACATGTCGAGCAAGGAGATTTTGACCATTCTCAATCGACTGGATGTGCCGGTAGCCAACCATATGAGCGTCATGGAGCCCGAAATGGTCAATAAGGTAGAGAAATTCTTCTCTGACGTGAAACATCGTGCGGCCGTGAAACATGCGTCGGACGTGGAAAAGGACCTGCGGGAGAAACAGCGGCAACGCGAACGCACAAATCGGGAAACGCCTCGCCGGGAACCTGCTCGCGATGGAGCTGCAGCGCAGTCTTCAACGTCGGCTCAGGTGAACTTCGCACGTGAGGAAGAGAGAACCGCATCGGCGGACACTGGGCGCCCCACAGCAGCAGGAGCGGCGCAGCATGATGCCGGAGCCAATGCGGGGCGAAAGGAACCAGCCGGAGACGCGGTGGGAACGAGCCAGGACGCGCCAACAGGTCAGGCCGACGCCAGTTCCAGTGCAGCGGGCAGCCGTCGCCATGAAGGAGCTGAGCAGCAGCCAGGTCATGGAGCAACTGGGGGCTCGCCGCGTACGCAAGGTGACCGTCCTGACGGGCGCAGTGGCACCGCGCAGGGGCAAGGCGGCCAACGCTCTGGAGGTTACGGCGGCGGTCAAGGCGGTCAACGTTCCGGAGGCTACGGCGGCCAAGGTGGTCAACGCTCTGGAGG
>NZ_AXAR01000022.1 GCF_000472905.1 Alicyclobacillus pomorum DSM 14955
CCGAATCGGGTGGATACCTGCAATACCGTATTCGAGAAAATCGGAATGACGTTTACATCCATCGAAACAAGTCTTACAACCTCAGGAAATACTTCAACGTTTCCTGCAAAAGTTTGAATACGAATAGAGACCCCTGATCATATCATCGTAGGGGTCTCTTCACGGGGTCACAGTTTCTAAAATGCGTTTACAGTCATACAAATGTGGGCCTTTTCTTCTGCGTAGTTAGTCCTGGCGAGTGGCTGTCACCAAACACTTGCCGACTGCCCGGACAATTGCTGCATGTCGACGCTTCCGTTCCTCTTCGGTCATTGGTCCTGGTCCGTAAATCTCGATGGTGGTCTCTCCCACCTTGTAGGCCATATCAGGCTTACGTTCTTCCGGTAGACTGCGCTTCGCCATGACACACCTCCTGTGTGAGCCTATGTGGTTCATTATCATGTTATCTGCCCAAAACAAAATGCCCTCACAAACGTGGGGGCCTTGCTTAAATGTAAGGTGACCCCCACTCTTTTCATCATGGAGGCCTTAGTGCACGGTATGCAAATGGATACGTCTAAATCACAGCGATAGCATATTCCTTTCTTGTCGATTCCGAAACATTTGCGCTGCCGCTTTTGCAGATTCTCCGAAATACTCATCGACATATTCGGCAAGCATCTTTTGCACCAGTTTTTCCGCCAACTCTTTACGACCGCGACGATCCAATTCCTCTTCGGTCTCTAGGTAATACACTTCCTCGGCCAAATCCTCCAACTTGCGAAACGTCACCTTTGGTACGCTGATCACGACGTCTGACCAAAACCCCATTGCGCACGCCCCCTTTGTACACTGTAAGGACTACGTGGTACATATTCAGGCGCGACCATCTGTGTCACGCGGGGATAGTCGTAGGCGAACCGCAACAGCGCAGCCGCTGCGTGAGCAACGGGTCTACCAAACGCAAATCCTAATGCGTCAATGGATGCCCAATCGTCTTGAGTGAACCGCATAAATAGACGTTCTGTTACATGACCGCGAGGGTTGATCAATGTGTCTAGATTTTCATGATCACGATGCCCAATCCATGCGTGAGTCCCGTGCGCGTAGTCTCTCCACATATATGATGCGAGACGGTTTAATGTAGGGAAGTCGTTCAGCGCTGCAATAGCCAAACGTGCTCCTGTATCTCCCTCTGACGCCCGCAGGTAACGACTGACCTCGTGGACATGTTCTTTAATGAAACGTGGCACATACGGCGCAATTTTCCTCTTCTTGTCCGCCCTACTCAACGTTCTGACAGCCCCCCTTTCCGCTAAATAAGTCCGCCACTCCGTGGCAGAGTGCCACCTTCTACCGGTGGGGGAGACATTGGACTTGCAATCTCCAGGTCGGACAACGATACCCAGTACTCTTCTCCTTCGTCATTCCGAACACGAGCTTCAGCACCATCCACTTGCACCACTGCGACCCCGACCAATCCGGATTCCAACATAACTGTACCTTTTTGCATGATGATATCCCCTTTCATTTTTAAAGACCTCGTACTGCCATGCGTGAATACTTCAACCATGAATCATGGCATTCGATGCAAACCTTCTCGTCGTACATCAGATGTGCACGTTTATGCCGGTTACATATGCGGCAACGTTCATGCATTTGTGGAACCACCTTTTCGACCGCGAGTTGGAGTTGCGTCTAGTGCAGTGTCGACGATGCCGCGAAGTTCATTCAGATGTAAACGAATCTCCTTGGCGATTGGTTCAGGAATGCCCTGCACCTTCTCGTTAATACGGTCCAGCAGAAAACGTGCAAACTGTTGTTCCAACATGCGACCATCCTCCTTGGTGTTTGGATGATAGAAGATACGCTGTCGAGGCTTGGTGATATTCGTCGAACAATAACTTTTTTTCGTGGAAGGATATGAAACGTTAAGTGCGGAATAATTAAGTGGTGATGATATGAAGCAGAGAACGCGGCTAAAGAAAATTCTTGAAGAGAGCGGAATCAAACAATCGTGGTTAGCGGAAAAGGCTAATGTTACAACATCAGCTTTGAGTGTAATTGTGAATGGAAAGTCTCTACCTAACCTGAGAACGGCTCAGAAGATTGCACGGGCGTTAAATACAACGGTGGATTATTTGTGGCCATTGGAGGATGAGGATGTCGATGGAGCAACCTAAGATCAATCCAGTTGCCAATGCGAAAAATTGTAGAGATTCTTGTTAGAGCACAGCTGCGCAAGAGACGTCACAAGGAACTTGGGGAAAAGATACAAGAGGAAGACCCGCATCTCTGCGGGCCAAAAATGGATGACCTAACTTGATCATAAAGAGCACGTGATACCATATCGATAACGCACAGGAAAAAACGGACCACTACTGCACCTGTTTAGGTATGCCGAGTACACCACGCACAAAAACGCCAAACTGCTCGGCAGACTGTTCATCAGGTACAAGTGCGTCATCCACGTAGACATTTGCTTCTCCTTCTATAGGGTTCCGAAAGTATGGTCCGCCCCACTCTTCCTTCCAATCAAGCGAAAACCCCTCTTCAATGGCGATGTTGTAACACGCTACGAAGTGGGGTACAATGCGTTCCGCTTCGTCCTTCGTTACGAAATAGTCGAGGACGAATGGAACATCTCGCTCATCAGTCGGCGAAGCAATCAGTTCATAGTTTTCTCCGTTGTCAAAGACGACAATATTGAATTTTCCGTCTTTTGTGATCAAGTAAACACACCTCCTTGTCTGCAATGTATCAGTTAGCACGTGAGGTGTCGATAGTGTTTGGAATAAATTTTCAATCTGATGACCGAAAGTTGGTGATGAGGAGGATGCCGAGTGGACGAACGGGAGAAAGCAAACATGGAGAATACAGAAACGATGTACTGCCCCATCTGCAACTTTCCGCTCAGTGGAGAGACGCGTGGGTGCACTCCGTTCTGCAGCAACTGCGGATACAAAGGCGTGTGTGGGGATCCCACGTCGTGAGGAGGATGACAGATAAAGTACTCATTCTTCCTGTACTATTCCGACGCGACAACGCGAACCTATCCGCAGCAGGAATCCATCGAGGCCGATAGTAGAGAGGAAGCCATTCGGATCTTCTGTACGAAATACCAGCTCACTGTCGATTCAGACGAGGGGAACGCGCTGTGGCTTATCGGAAGAGATGGAGAGGGGTTGAGGTACGGGGTTGCCGTGAAGGAATAACGTGGAGCACAATCTCCACCAACCATAACCACAATTTCTCCATATTTTCTCTGCAAATTTTCCACATCTTGCTTTTACACTGTGTTTGTGGGGTAAGACGGCACAAGCGGTCGTCACAGTTACTGGTGAATAGGGGACCACCAGTGGCAGCCTACAACTTCTACTCCTGCGTGACGCTCACTGATGTGGGCGTCTCTTTATTTCCACCACTAACAAATAGTCCAGTGCCACTGTGTTTCAAACCATAACCACAAACTCTCCACACCTTGTACACATATTTCAAACATTTATCCTGTACACTCTTCCTTGGGCTGAGTGCCTCGCGTTTGTCTCAACAGTCGCTGGTGTAGTGTGTGGCCAGTGACAAATTCCCTCTCTCCTTTTCGACATATCACGCTCACTGAAGTGAGCGTATTTTTTTAATCCCACTGATCGAACACCGCACACAATTCAGGATAACGGAATACCTTAAAAAGGGTTCCGGGCCTTGAATGGAGGGCGATATTCCAGGGGCTTAATTAACAACTCATTAACCTCACATAATTCAATATAGTTCTCGGTCGTACGTCTATGTACGAAGGTACACAGGATCGGTGGAGACTATTGTTAAGTTAGGGGATACGGGTTTATTCGGCATCCCCTTTTTCACTTGGGCACTCCTTGTGCACATTTGATGTATGCGATGGGGTCGCGTTCCAATCTCGCCACCAGTTCACTAATCACATTGCGTTTTCCGCGATGTATAATTGCGAAATGCAACCGTAATCGCTTGTGAGCGTGGGTTGCAAGTCTTTTCTTCCTCCTGTAGAACCCCCGTCCAATTGGGATGGGGGTTCAATATACATATGACGCATGGTCTAACGTTGTGCTCGCTTACGAAATGCCATCACCATGACAGTCAGAAGGGGAATCCCAACCAACGTCACAACAAAATAGGCGGGCGCTACAAAGATGGTGAAGTGGATCACCTCTTCCTGGCTGCCAAAGCATGCAACGCTGCCGGCCCACACCAATAAGCCGCCGGAAAGCGCAACAATCCGGTGCGAGGACAGCTTGAACACGTCCTTCATCCCTTCGCACCAAGCATAATGAAACACGGCTAGTTTGATTAAAATGGTCGACATCACAGCCATCACGTACAGCGTGTCCAGGCGTTCCAGATTCCGACCGACGCGAATACTGCGGACGGCCTCAAGCACCGGATAGGCAAGATAATTGGCGGACTGCCCCACCACGCCTATCGTGATCACTGTGATGACGGTCGCGGCGACGGTCAGGATGCCGGCGGCAATGATCATATCTTTGGGAAGGGTTCGGCTGTTGCGCAAGGCCTGTACAAACTGCAGGCCAATCAAGAGCTCCAATGCGAAGGTGAGATCCGGTGTGACCGCACCACGCAACACCGGCTTCCAGCCGTCGGCGAGCACAGGCATCAGTTGATGAACATCCACGTGCTGCAGAGACAATCCGAAGAGAACGGGAGCCACAATGAACGCCAACGGCGTGATAAACTCGCCGTTTCGCATGACGACCTCCGCACCCATGTACACGGCATATGAGACCGCAATCATACCAGCAAATCCGAGTAGATACTCCGGTGTTTGAGGCAAGATGGTGGTTCCCACAAACAATTCCACCCTCCGTAAGATGGTGGAGTTAATAAGATATAGCCAGACAAGGAACCAGAGACCAAACACGCGTCCGAGCCGTGGTCCCAACGCATGGATAAGACCGCTGGTCAGAGATCGGTTGGGTAACGCATGAACGAAAAGTGCTGCGACGCTAGCGGACAACAGACCGCCGACCGCAAACAGAAGGCTCACGATCCAGCCGTCGCGGACGGTAAACTGGGCAATGGCCGGAGGGAGCGTGATAATGGCCGTACCGAGGGTACTCCAAATGAGAGCGAGTACGATTTGGAATCGCGATATCTGTACCTTCGACATAGGTGGTCGGCCTCCGGTCAAGCACCATTTTCCGGTATTTTGACCAGATCAATCCAAACCATGCTTCTGGAGGTCGGGAATTTACGGAAGTGAATTGAGGCAATAAGATGACAAAACGCCCTCATCTGCCATTGGATGAGGGCTACTATATGGGAAACGAGGAGTGCCCGACCATTGTATTATTGGCTGAAAGACGTCGGCGTAAACAGCACGACCGAACGTGCAGAATAATGTCGTGGGTATTGTGGGTGTGTGTATGACTCACGTTAAAGGCGGTATTAAAGCGAAACCGAAATGGCGGGACTATGCTATCGCCGTGAAGTAGAGGAAACAATGTGCATAACGTTTACAATGGCCCTCACGATGACATGAGTGGGGTTTTTGTAATCATTGTTCAATGAAAATCAAACAAACCCTATACGCAATCTACACATATTTTTCACATACAGATGCTATACTCCTCAGCGTCTCCGGTCGAAAATGGGACATCGACCCTGTATCACTACAGAGCGCTCACATATATGATGTGGGCGTCTTTTTTTAATCCCACACCCGGTAGATATACCACTTACCACCGCTAAACTCCGGGTCAAGCCGTACTCGGATTATATGTATGCGTACCTTGTGTCGTTGTGCGGAAGGAGATATACTGTACTTCACCTCGAATACTTTTCTTGCTGCTTAGGGCCACCTTTCACGTTCCTACGTGGGAGGTGGCCCTAATCATTACAATCCGTTTTTCCTTTCCCTCAATGTCCTTCTTGTGTTTACTATTTCAGACAGCACTTCTTTTCCGTATTCGGCCTCAATTTTCATGTATTGAGGAAGCAAGATGACAAAACGCCCCCATCCCATGAAGGATGAAGGATATGGTATGAGTACCAGTTTCAGCACCATCTACGCGGGTGTAGATGAACTGCTGAGTAACATGCGACCTACATGGCAAGACACTCCCTCATAAAGTAAACTGAATTGCACCTGCTGAATTGAAATGTTTGCCGCCTAAATAACAGGCTGAATTGAGATTCACAGGGTAGTGTTAACGTATAGGAAAGGATATTTCATCATGATGTCTCACGGTCGACTGTACGATGAAGCAAAGGTGTTCATCACTACTTGCTATAAGGAACTCGGCAAGAGCGCCGATGAAACAGAGCATAGATTGGCGGAGATTAGAGAGCACATCAAACAGGACGGAACCTACGAGCATACATACGAGGAATTGGAACACGGGGCCAGAATGGCATGGAGGAACAGTAATCGCTGTATAGGTCGATTGTTTTGGCAATCCCTGAAGGTATTTGATGCGAGAAATGTACAATCAACAGAGGGCATTGTGCATGCTCTTTATAACCATATCCGATATGCGACCAATTCAGGGAAAATCCGCCCGACCATTACGGTATTCAAGCCAGAGACACAAGGCCAGCAAATTCGCATTTGGAACCATCAACTCATTCGCTATGCCGGGTACGAAACTGAGCATGGAATCGTCGGTGATCCGCACTCACTTCGCTTTACCCGAGCCTGCGAGAACTTAGGCTGGAAGGGAAAAGGCACACAGTTTGACGTATTACCGTTGGTTATTCAGGTTGATGGCGGTACACCAAGGGTGTTTTCTATACCTGAAGAACTGATTCTGGAAGTCGATATTCGTCACCCAGAGTTACGTAGTTTCGATGAGTTAAATCTGAAGTGGTACGCGGTTCCGATGATTTCAGATATGGTACTCGAAATAGGCGGCATTCGCTATCCGGCAGCACCGTTCAATGGCTGGTATATGGAGACAGAAATCGGTGCACGTAACTTGGCTGATGTGCAGCGGTATAATATGCTGCCCAAAGTCGCATCTCTGATGGGGTTAGATACCAAAACAGATTCGTCCCTGTGGAAAGACAAGGCACTCGTCGAGTTGAACATCGCGGTGTTGTACTCATTCAAAACAAACGGTGTGAGCATTGTGGATCATCATACTGCTGCGAAACAGTTTGCACGTTTTGAACAAATGGAAGCTGATTGTGGAAGAAAGCTCACGGGCGACTGGACATGGCTGATTCCGCCCGTTTCTCCTGCGACGACTCACATATTTCATACGCAGTATGATAATACGACGGTGAAACCAAACTACTTTCGGCAGGCAAGCCCTTTTTAAATGTGAATCATGTTTATGACCACGCTACATGACCGGATGCCCGTGATTCTAACGCGGGAAAATGAGGACATTTGGCTGGACCGCAGTATCACCGACACTGATGTACTTATGTCAGTACTGCAGCCGTACTCAGAGGACATGTATGCATACCGGGCACCGGAGCTCGTGGGAAATGTGCGGAATGACGGACCGGAGTGTATCGAGGAAGTAAGATGACAAAACGCCCCCATCCTAAGAAGGACGAGGGCCACTGTATGGGGAAGAGAAGCTCCGACCAATGTAGTATTGACCAGTCGGTGGTCACGTAAACATCACCATGAAACGTGCTGGACGATGGAGCGGAGTGTATCGAGAAGACGAATTGAGAAAGAAATGTGTCCGTCAACTTTCGACAATATTCGACACCAATAATGTGATAATCTGCATTGCTGTGATGAATGAAACACATAAAGGCTATGAGGTGGACACTGATGTTTGGATGGTCGCACATGTCACAGGAAGAGTACTTAGAAAGACGACTGGGCGAAGCGGGTGTTTCCAACGAAATCATCGCACAGTTAAAAACGGAACTCTTATGTAAGGCTGATCGGAAAGTAATATACTTTCCTATGCATAATGGACACACCAGTGAATGTCGTGTCAACGTATCACAGGGTACAGTACAGTGATGTAGGGAATCTGCTACACGCCAAGCCCAACCATGTTCATTTGTCGCGTTTCTACGGCTTTTTCTTTTTTAGGGGCTAGGTTGATCATAAAAACACCCGCCGATCTTAGGATTCGGACGGGTTACCGTGTGTCTTATGTACGGGTAATTCGTAGTCAACAGAAGGACTGCATTGTTGGCAAATACCCATTGGAAAATCTGTGTTGTCTTTACGTATGAAACCTGTTTTGAATATAACCTTCATTTCAGACTCATCGACATAGTTTTTACACAAGATGCACTTTGCCTTCAAGCTATCGGCCCCATAATAGAAAATCTCGTTGTAACTTTGGGGCAATACCCTCCCTCCCGTAACATATGGGTAAATTAAACTAATTATTAATTTAACTGTATATTCACACTGCACTAGGCGTTGTGCTCCGCCAAAGTGAGCCGTTCTTTGCAAAGGAGTGACAGGAAAGCTCGGGGAAAACGTGACGCATGTTATGCCAGAGTTTTCGCTGATGTAAGATGACAAAGCGCCCCCATCCTGCTCTGGGATGAAGGCTAGGTATGAAGAGAGGAATGTTCACTGCCCGTTTTATTATCGATATTAAGCTAATGGAGTTGCCTGTCTCGGCGTTCGGCTATAGTTGCGAGCAATGCCTTCATGAATCGGAGGTTTTTTTGTATTGTAGGGTCTTTAAGCATTCTATACAAACCAATCATACCGACATTCGAAGTATCTGCCTCAGCTCGTTCTTGAGCCTCGTGCAACAAGGAAACGCCATCTTCAATCGTGTCTTGAATCGGTTCAGTTGTCCCATTCATGGCCTCACCGAAGATTTCTAACATCTCCGTGTCTTTTAATAATGCTTCAGTGAGATCGTACATTTCTGAAGTGATTTTCATGATGTTTGTGATCTTCGGTATCATCTGGACCGCGGTTACGAGGAATTCCTTGATCTCCGGTTGCACGACTAAGTCCAACACGTCAGACTGGGACTCGATCGGAGATTCTGTCATGTCAAGCATCCCCCTTGACGAAGAGATTCTGAGGGACAGCATGCGCTAAAGTACCGTTGGTTATTCACTCAAATTTCGGTAACCAGTTTTGCCTTGACTGTCGTGGGTTAATGCTCAATAAACACTTGAACTATTTGTTCGATCAAGAAGCGGCAAGATGACAAAACGCCCCCATCCAATGAAGGATGAGGGCTACTATATGGGGAAGAGAGAAGCTCCACCATTGCATTATTGACTGGGCGACGTTGACGTAAACATTACCACGGAACGTGAGGAATGATAGACCAGAATGTATGGAGGAGGTAAATTAGTGGTACGGGCGAGTTCTCTCTATCTGTTGGGACAAAGGGGCAATCGTGTAAAAGAGATATATGTATTTCTGTGACGAATCAGGCAAAAGCGGATCCAATTTTTTGACGAAGAACAGCCGATCTTTGTACTAGCGGGTTGGGCATTACACCATCAACAACGACATGCACTGCCGTGAAACATACTCTTTCCAATACTGGTGTAACTTCGCGTAGAACTCTAATGAACAAATCATTCTTGCGATTGGAAGTTCTTCTATAACAAGCGCCCCCCCATACATTGGCACAAATCTTATTCAGTCCTTCTGCAACAGGTTCATTTTTGTACACGGCGGTAAGGCATTTGCCTAAACTCCTGCATCCCTTACACACTCTCTCCGTCATTTTGCCGGTGGGTTCCCATCCATCTTCTGATGTCTGGTCTGTACAGTCTCCGATAGTTTTTCCTTCGTATCGGCAAACGTATTTGCACTTACAGCAGGTTACACTGTACCGGACCATGGGTTGCCTCCAAAGAAAAAACCCGCCGAAGCGGGATCGCTGAATCGATATTTGCCCGTACAGGGATTCCGAGCACATATATGATGAGGAACGATACTGCCCATCGTGACCAGATATCCCCTGGCCGCCATACGCCCCGATGTAGGGACCATCTCCACTTCCCGGATGCTCTGATTTAAACTGGGATTTCGTTTCCCGTTCTTCCGCTGTAGGTGTGGGTATGCGGGATTCTCCCATTTACCGTGGTAACACCCTCAAAGAAGTGGTAATGACCACCGCCTGGAAGTGGAATTGCAGGCCCTGTCCGTCCGCTGATGAAGTGCCGATGTCCGTCATTGAATGTTGTTTCAGTGGAGTAGGCATGGGTGTGCGGGACACCACTTGGAGCTGGTCCAGTGACTCCTGCGTAATGGTGTCGATGACCAACATCGAAGGAGGTAATACCTGAAAAACCATGGGTATGAAGTACCCTTCCGTCCCACGTAATCAGGAAAATCTTATGAGAATGAGTACCCGCATCGGATTCCTCACTCTCATAAATAACTCCATAAACATGTTGTTCGTCTTGAGCACGTTCTTCGTCTTTCACCCGTACACCCCCCATCGCAAACTTATGGGTAGTGTTAGGATACGCATGCTTGACCGTATAAGATTAAGCCATTTACCGTGCGTCACACGCGGATATCAAATAAAAAACCCGCCGAAGCGGGGTATTCTCGTTCATCTTCAAGTGGTTGTGTGAATGAAAATCCACCGAAGTGAGTATTGTTACACAAGTGTATTTTATTAGTCATGCTGCGAAGACCAGGGCCATATATTGTTGAGGGATGACAGGAAAGCCTACCCTCTCCTCGTTACGTACGGATGCGAGTACGGTGGGTTACCCTCATCCATAGGCCATGCCCGGTTTTACGCAACACATGAGCGATACCTCGTTTGTGAATTAGGCGCATTGATAGGTCAATAATCTGCAGGCTGACCAGAACAATTTGTAGCATCACCACTACCTGTTCCATCGCCTCGCGCCTCCCTGCTTGTTCGGAGCAAGGGTGCTTTTTCCTGCCATCTACTGCACACTATTCCATAATGCCCGTAAATATTCCCTTTGTGTTCACTTAACACTCATAACACCTCGAGACGGGCAGGCGACAAATTTTAACAAATTTTCGTAGCACCTTACAAGCTTCTTACCCTCTTTATCATGTTGTTCACTTCAGTATGTATCTGGGCAAAAGAAAAACCCGCCGAAGCGGAGTACGCAAAAAATAAAATTTTCTGCAGTTACAGAATTACAACAAAAAGGAGGTGAATAGGTTTGGAAAAGACCTTTTACGACCGACACGGCAGGCCCATTGCCTACACAGAGGACAGACTTCACATTTACTTGTTTGATGGAACTCCCGTAGGTTATTTCGATGAAGAGTCCATTTACTCCTATAGAGGCATCCACCTCGGGCGTTATGAAGATGGATGGGTTAGAGATAACAGCGGTCGGTGCGTCTTCTTTACCGAGAATGTAACTGGCTCAGGACCAGTGCAACCGGTCAAACATGTGAAACCAGTCAAGCACGTAAACCATGTACTACCGGTAAAATACCTCCGTCATGTAAAGCCAGTTCGTCCCGTCAATATGTTGGCCTGGTCTGACTTATCTGGAGACCAATTCTTCTATCAATGAGAACACACAATGAGAACACAACTCGTCCGTGGACAAACTGTTCGTTTGCGGGCGAGTTTAACCTTCCTGCTTGCACCCTTCACAGATCCTGGAATAACCGATATCAATCACACATATGGTTATGTGTGCTCGCAGACAACTACCCCTTTCTTCGGGCCAAGGCCCTATGTCGGACCACCCCCCGAGCCTTCTCTTTTCCTCATCGAACTCTAATCACTCAGTCAGGGCTTTCTAACATCGAGCTGTTAGTATGCATTAGTAGCTTGCACATTCCTTCCCCGCAAAACTTGGTGTAACCCTCGTAGCAGACCGGATAATAAAGTCCGGTCTGTCGCTTTTGTGGTCAAATCCCAAGCGTCAACTGCTCATACGGTCGCAATCCGTAGTGTCGCACGTACTCGTCCAGTTCTTCACGCGTTGAAAAAGGGGCTCCGCCACCGCCATTGCCGTCTACGTCTGCGTAGTCCAGGGCACCACTCGACGCCAACCGGTGTTCCCTCTGTGGCGGATGATGTACCAGCGTCCGTGTACTGGCAGATTTGTCGCACCGTTCTGCATTAGGTTGTAGAGGTTTCCCCATCCCCAAATCACTAAAGACAGTTTTCACGGCTGACATCTCTGTTACCCTTCCCCCCCCCTCCGTATCCCCATTTGGGTTCCTTGACTTGCACATGGTGTGAGACTGTATATCGGTTACACCACGTATGTCATAACACATTCAAGGAAAAATTAAGCACCGACCAGACTTTCCAATAGATTTTGGGATGTGCGTGAGGCGTTTATTAAGCTTTATCAACAACACGTATGATAAGAGGTCGGTGGACAGAATGAGAATCGCCATGTTCTCTGAGACATTTCTACCCGGAACGGATGGTGTTGTCACATGTTTATGCGGTACGTTAAAACACTTAGGGGATGCTGGACATGATGTGCTCTTGTTTGCACCCAATGGAGCTCCGCCAACGTTTGCGGCCGCCACGATTGTCGGAATTCCTTCCTTCCGTTTTGCTCTTTACCCGGAAAAGAAATTCGCATTACCCTTACCAAGGGTCGGAAGAGTTCTGAAAGAATTTAAGCCTGACCTCATTCACGCCGTAAATCCAGGTTTCCTCGGCTTTGCCGCAATTTACTATGCACGGCGAAATCGTGTACCTCTGATTGCTCCGTACCATACGCACATTCCAACGTACGCGCGATATTACCGCCTCCCTTGGCTGGAACCATACTTATGGTGGTGTTTTCGCTCGATACATAATCAAGCCGAAGTTAACTTGTGTCCGTCTAAGGCAACAATGGCGGAGTTAGAGTCTCGAGGATTTCGTAACCTTGGTTTATGGGAACACGGCGTCGATTTACAGATATTTTCGCCTGCAAAGCGGTCCGAACAGATGCGTGCACGACTGTTGAATGACAAGGATAGGAATCAGAAGTTATTGTTGTACGTCGGGCGCCTGGCCAAGGAGAAGGGAATTGAGAAACTGCGCGCGTGTTTGGTACACCGGCCTGATGTACATCTGGCCATTGTGGGGGATGGTCCGTACCGCGCAACACTCGAAACCATTTTTGCAGATACCAATACAGTATTTACTGGGTACTTGTTCGGAGAGGACTTGGCACATGCGTATGCTTCCGCCGATGGCTTTGTCTTTACATCGACCATTGAAACCCTCGGACTGGTCTTATATGAAGCGATAGCAAGCGGGTTGCCAGTCATGGCTGCAGATAGCCCCGTAACACGAGAGGTATTAGAAAATGGACAAGCTGGATTCATATATGATCCTGCCAACATCGAGTCCATGTTAAAAGCGCTGGATAAATTACTGTATGACGAAGAGCAGCGGCGTAGGGTACAAACTCGTGCTCAGGAGATGGTACTTACCTTAGATTGGAATGGGCCAACCAAACAATTACTACATCACTATCACCGCCTGCTTGCCATGAATACTGCAGTTCAGCCCGCCCCCAGTGAAGACTGGATTCCTTAACCGAACATCTTTGTTGCAAAGGGCGTTTGTCGTGAAAACCTTATTTGTTGTCAATCCCAGCGCTGGAAGAGGAAAAACCAAATCACGATGGGACAGCTTTGAACGGCTACTCAAGAAGCGTGCCAATTTCCCTTTTGAGGTACACTTTACGACCCGTTCAAGAGAAGCTGAAGCCGTTTGTTTGCAGGCAATTCGGTCCCATTTTGAACGAGTGATTGCCGTCGGTGGAGATGGAACCGTCAATGAAATCATCAACGGAGTGCTTGGAAATGATGTAGTCATTGGAATACTGCCGTTTGGTACAGGTAATGACTTGGCGCGGTCTATAGGGGCTAAGAACTCGTTCAAGGACCTCCTGAACATGCTCTGTTACCCTCGGGAAACTTATTTAAACGTAGCGAACGTGAACGGACGGTACTTTATTAACGCTGCTGGTATCGGATTTGACGGTATGGTGGCAAATCATATCAATCGTCATATGTTTATCAAAAATCTTGGTGCACTCGGATACGCTTTCAGTGCCATAACTGTCTTAAAATCATTTGTTCCGTTTGAAGTGTCTCTCAACATTGACGGACGTTGTGCATCGTTTTCACATGTGTGGATGATCGCTATCGGAAATTGTCCTTTTTATGGAGGAGGTATGAAAATCTGCCCGTCCGCCAAGTATGATGATGGTCTGCTTGACGTCTGCATTGTGTCTAACCTAGGGAAAATCACTTTCCTAAAGCTGCTGCCCTCTGTATACTCGGGAAGGCATGTCGAGAAGGAGCTAATGATTACTACGCAGCAAGGCAAGTACATCGAGATAACGTGTCCCGATTCCATGATCGCCCACGCCGATGGTGAGCTCATCGCCTCGTCGTCTCTCCGAGTTAGCATGAGTGAACAACTGATTCGCTTCCTTAAAGGATAACCGAAACCACCGCATGGGTTATCGATACCAACAACCCTAACATTACTCGATACTTTCTTGACCGATGACGTACCTTGTGGAAGTGAATTCGGAATTCTTCAAGCCATTGATGGCCTTCATCACATGTTCAGTGAGCAATCGGTAATCTGAATCAAGTGGTGTGATAGGATCCCCGACGACGACGTGGATTGGTCGGAAGAATCCACGTTGCTGAGCACAAATCGCAACTGGAACGATGACTGCACGGTTGGATCTTGTTGCGATGAATCCCACTCCCGGTTTATAAGGAATTTGACGTTCATCCCGGTTCCTTGTTCCCTCAGGAAAAATTCCGACCGTTTGACCCATATTTAGCAGCCGAATCGCGTGGCGAATCGCACCAATTCCTATACCGTTACGATGCACAGGAAATGCATCAAGTCGTTTTACAATGGAACGAACGACAGGAACTCGAAACAGTTCTTCCTTTGCCATAAACTTGATGTTATGGTTCAGGAATGCAGCCAACAGTATCGGATCGTGAGTGGAAATGTGATTTGAAGCCACGATGTAGGGATCACAAAAAGGCAGTTTTTCAAGACCGCGAACGGAAACTCTGTGGAATACTTTGTAGTACAGTTGAACGATACATTTTAGAAGCAAACGCACGGATATCATGCAAATGTGGTTCCCCTTCGAAGAAAATCAAACGAGGATTCTTGCCAGCAAATATCTTCTCCAATACCGTTTTTGGTCATTCACTGTTTCGGATCCGCAGAACCGACGAAATTTCATAAATTCGACGTGTGAGTATCTTCTCCAAAACGATTGTGTATGGATTAATTTGGGTATATTGAAGAGAAATTGAGTGTTGCTAACAGGTGGCGAATTTATGTGAGCGGATTCACGAATCAAGTAGCAGTCATTGTTGGTGGCTCAAGTGGTATTGGCAGAGAGTGTGCGCTGTTGTTTGCCGAACACGGCGCAGAGACGCTATTGATAGCCCGAGGAAGAGAACGCTTGCGAGAAGTTGTCGATGAGATCCATTCGAATGGAGGTAATGCCCAAGAATTTCCCGCTGATATTACATCCCCGGATCAAGTGAAACAGCTGGCGGATAAGATTTTTAGTCAATTCGGACGGGTAGATATACTCATATATGGAGCAGCCTCATTTTACCTGTCGCCGGTTGAAATGATGGATATTGATATTGCCAAGCACGCCATGGAAGTAAATTATTGGGGAGCGGTACACGTCATACAGGCATTTTTACCGTTAATCAGAAATAGTCAAAGAAAGACGATTGTTCTCATGTCATCTCTCTCTGTGCCGTGCACGCCTCCTTTCTTCGCAGCATACGCCGCAACCAAGCACGCGCTTCACGGACTCGCTCTGTCGTTACGGCAAGAATTGAGACCAGAAGGAATTCGTGTACAAATGATAGCACCAGGTCCTGTGGAAACTCCGTTAATCGAGGAGTATATTCATCGGGAAATGTACCGATTACCACCTGGAATTCCAGTGTTGGAACCAAAAAAGACGGCACATCAAATATTTAAGGCCGTCAGCCGGGGTAAACAAGACGTTGTTATTCCAAATCGAATGGGTTGGGCGGCTCGCCTTGCCTACGCGTTTCCTTCGCTAGTTGAATCGTACTATCGTTTGTCGGTCCCTGACTGGAACAATGCGATTCAAAACGAAATTGAGAAACAGAGACGTAACCATCATCAGACGAGCCGTACACTCCAACCCAATCGCATGACTACGCCATCGGAACTTGAGGAATAATTCTGCCGTCAATCCGTTCAAAAATATCGTCGAGGTCGCGACCGGTAATGGTCAAACCATGGTTTTTCAGCCCGATGATGGCTCGGTCAGGGTTGTCTGCCTGCCGAACTTGCTCTGCTACTGCGCGGGCGAGTTCCACTGTGCCACAGGGGTAGTTGATTTGCGTTGAGGGAATCCCATCCATCCAGGCATGAATGTGAACGATTGCGCCCACTGTCGGGTGCTCAGTATAGATCATCCAATGTTCGATTGCGTCAACGGACACTCTTCGAGGTGTAACGGTTGGTGGTACGCTTAGTCGCATGGCTTTACGATCCGCATCAAACCGCTTCACGAGAAGCATGTCTTCCCCTATACGACGCAAATTCCCCTTGTTGACTCCACTCGCGCTCATCCAAAAGCGCTGTTCATCTTTCCGTGCGCTTAAATTACCGTAGCTTAGCCCACCGATCCCGTACAGTCGCTTAACATGTCGAAAATCTTCCGGCGGCAAGATTTCCTGTATCGGGAATGGTGCCGGAAACAAGTTCATTTCGTCGATTTTCCTAGCAGCATGCCGAACTTGTTCCGTGATTTCATCCCCTTCCCACAACTCCTCAGGAAGGTCAGGTTCAAATTCGTTATCAATGATCAAATTTGAAGAAGCCAAGGGTTCCATGCGCTGGTAAATATACTCGAAGTACTTATCATCCTGGCCGCTTTCATAAGGAACGGAATAATATCCTTGTTCCAGTGTCACGAAGTATGTATTCAGGCGTTCGTCCGTGTTTACGATGAAAACGAGCAAGTTAGAAAGCGTGCGAATCAAACTTGGATAGGCGGTCCGAAGGACGTTTTGAGGCTGCTCGTTCGTCTCTACAACTGAAATGACATACGTCGCCTGTGCTTTACGACGAAACGGACGTGGGACGTTGGGATCAACGAAATTAAAAACAAGTCGAATATCCTTTTCGGTTGGATTCACGAAGAGATGTCCATGTTTCTGAAGGACTTGATGGACCCCATCCATGAACCACCTCTGAACGTGAGAGGTCACTTGGCCAGATACGGTGTAGAGCATAGCATACCCTCCTGCACACTAAATTTATGGATATTTTGTAACCGAACTCCGTATGTCTATTCTTTCAAATTCACCGAATTTGAAGCGGACAGTGAACGGTTAGCAAGGTGACACTTCAGCATCTGTTTGCATTTCTGCAACACGGTTTCCTCCGTATTCTTGGATGAGGCGATGCTTTGAAATAGCAACAAGTTTAGGGCTAAAGATATTTCGGTGTGACTTAGACAAAACGTATGCGTTCGGATTCGCCATACGCAAAATGTTGCGTAAGTACCAGGCTAGAAAACGATGTGTAGTCGGATTTTGAATGGGATGGGTACTAAAGCCAAAACGTTTTACACCTCGGTGGATGAACGTTGTACCGTACAGGATTTTTACCTTTTGATACTTATGAGAAACTACACAATTGGCAAGAGCGGGCAAAGAGCGTCTTGTCTCTTCTAGGAGTCGCGCTGCTAGGCTAACCACGGAGTCCTGTTCACGCATGACTTGAGCCAAGAATTTATTGTTCATGTGAATTTCGATGACAGGATCAAATCGGCGCACACAGACTCCGTCCACCGCAAACGGCCGTCCTAGATGTCGGCGCTTGGCAATACAAAAAAGATGCGACTCTCCCTGTTCTAGATGTTTGATTCTCGCCACCACCCGAAACAGTGAATCCCATGACCTCCAAACCAAACTGTGGATCTGATTCTTATAGCTGCCTTTCCGGTTCGGGGTATGGGTCTCAACGAATAACTCATCGCCAATGAAAAAAGCCAGCAAAACATAGACATAGTCCACGAATTGACTCCGGGTTAACCGGATCATCATTGGATACCCCCTGTTCTCAAACTCGTTCCAGAGTGTATTATCTACAGAGGCGTGGAAAATAAACTCAATCAAAGGTGGATTAAGAAATTGTCGAGTGTGGAAATGACACGCACAATTATCGTATTTGTTGTATAAATGAATTTGGGTACATATCTTACGCAAGATGGCACATGATGGAGGCTTCCCGTACACCCGTGGTTACCACAGGACTTTGTGCCTGAGGATGTTTGAGTACAAAATAACAAAGCACTAATTGAGGTGTTTCTCGGGGTTTTAATAAACAACTGTGTTATACGGCATTTAATCCGTTACTCGTGATGGAATTTGATGCTTTACATTCGGTATAAACAACAGCTCAAGACGTTGTATTGCCTGTTTCCTTACGGAGATCTTACAATGGAGATAAAGTATTTCTTTAAATCCACGAACCGGGATGGTTCCTTCAGAACGTGATTTGTACCGTTAATAATTATTGGTGCAAAGACATCATCGTCAATCAAAGAAGCCTGTTGTGCACCCCCATTATGCTTCGGGGCATTCTCATCCCCAAATTGGTACCCCTTTTTTGCAGTTACGATCATGTATCGGCCTTTCTGACAATGTGCTGCACTCCAGAGTTGATGCAGAGCGTCCGGGTATTTACCGTATGTTATGGTCCGGTCCGGTCCCATACTCATATCGAGCAACGACTGGTCACCCTGGATGTTCCATTTTTGTCCGTACGGGTCAGTAAAGGGGCCGTCTTTGTGAAAGACCAAGGGAGATGCAGTATTCTCTGGTCTCGTCACGAAGACGTTGCTTCCATCGGTCCATGCGATGACGTCAATCCGCTTTTCCTGCTTTAACTGTTTAACTACATCATCAGGTCGAATGCGACCACTTAAAAGGTAAACGTATGCCATTCTTGAATTAACGGCGAACGCTACATCATCATTTGACTTCATTTTCTTACCCCAACGATGGGGTACATAATTCGAAAATACATTTTTTAGAAAAATGGTGGGTTGTCTTCCTTTCGGAAAGACCTGTGTAACACCTCCATCCCCCATCACGATGAGAGTCATGCTCTGTAATGTCTTGTCCCAACTACCGTATGTAGAAAGGATTTTCTGGAGGTTCTTATCAACATCAGCTATCCCCTGCATTGCGTTGACTCCGTGTTTGTGGACGACAGTATCGTTATTGGGTAAATACACCATTGTGAAATCAGGAAGCTTACCTTGCTTAATGAGCTGAACCAGTTCATCGGTGGCATAGTCATCATTTAACCCGAATTTATTAAACATTCCGTCCTTACTCCTCCCCACTCCCTGTGAGGTGAGTTGACCAAGTACGAACGTGTCGGGTCCACGGACAGTATAGGTACCTGTACCTGCAAAGGGTCGCGTATATAGTGGTAACGTGAGCTGATGAGGTGTTCTTCCACGATAAACGAGCATGTTAATTGCCCCGGTGCTGTACCCGGCACCCTGTAGATCTTCGAAAATCGTATGCACACCTTTTGAGAGATGGGTCTGATTTAGATCATAAAGGGCACTTTGTGATACAGACCGGGTTCCGAGTGTGATGGTTTGCCAGAGATTATTTCCATAGTTCACAATGGTCCCTCGGCTTGTATCGAACCACACTAGCCCCGGGATATGATGCTCCTCAGGGTAGGACCCGGTTACAACGGTGCTTAAGTCAGACACCGACATCGATGGAAATGACGCAACAACATCACTCAAGTAGTGCCCATGCGACATTAAATAACGTATTGCAGCGAATTGTTTGTCATTCATCGCCGCTCGAATGGACCGATCCATTAGCGAATCGACAACAATGACAACCACTTTGTGCCGGTTCATATCAGAAACCGCACTGGATTGTTTAGGCATCGTCTGAATGCTGCAACCAGTTAACATTGCCACAGTGATAATCACAATAAACAAGATTCTCATGAAACAATTTCCCCTTGCTCGCATTGACCTCAGATATAAAATGTGTCATTCGCAAGGATTTCATGTTTGCCATATCGACGAAGTCACCAGTCGTTGGCTGTCCTATCCAACGCTATTATGAGTGATGGAATATCCTAAGGGGCGAATGGGAACACATGGTATCTCAGCTTAAGAAAATCACAGAAGGTGACAGGTTTAGAAGTACCAGCGCTATAGGATGTAAACATATACCCCGAGGTCACGCCTTAATATGACCGTATGTTTATGCTTGTGGATACCACTGAATAAAAGCCATGTGTGTGAGAGAACAATCTATCATGTCAAAGGACATATGGGAGACAAGAGCCATGAAAAACAAGCTGCCCAAAAATCAACCCAGCGAAATCGAAATCAACGTGCCACACCCGTGCTATGTTGATTAACAATAAAGATCAGCAAGTTTGACAATGACCGAATTAGAATTGGGTATGCGGTGCGAAGAACATCCTTTGGGGGCTCATTTGTTTCTACAACACTCACCACATACGTAGCTTGTGCCTTTCGACGAAACGGACGTGGGTTTTTGGGATCTACAAAGTTAAATACTAATCGAATGTTGTCTTGTTGTGGCTCGACCAATTGATAACCTGTGTGATTAAACTTTTTATGCAGGCCATCCGCAAATCTTTTCTTGAGTTCACTGTCTAAAGCCCCATAAACAGCGTAGTGTGCCATGAGAACACCTCCGGATTGGAAACAAACCATATTTTTAGTGTTTTACCGGAAATTTATTCACTTAGCACATAGATTGCAGACTATAGTAGTCATAGTCACGGAGTTGAATGGAAATAAACTATCAACAACCCCTTACAAGTCCTTCTGGACTTCTGCAGTTGCTGTTTAATTCATGTAGCCTACATTACGTAAGACATGCTGCACAACGCGTTCGGCAGCATCAGAACGCGCAATGCGCTCACACGTCTGTGACATTACCCGTTGCCTCTGTGAACAGCGTAACTGGGTAACAGTTTCCTTAAATTCTTTCAGATTTCGAACGACCTTTCCCGCCCCCTCGTGTTCTAAAAAAGCCGCATTATCCGCTTCTTGTCCAGGTTGTGGTCGATAAAGCACCATGGGACATCGAGTAGCTAAACACTCACTCACCGTAATTCCGCCTGCTTTAATTACTGCAAACTCAGCTCCACGAAACCAAGCATCCACATCTTCAACATAGGGTAGGGCCTGTACACGTGGAATGCGGAGAGCAATCTCCTTTATTTCCTGATACATGGAGATACTTCGACCACACATGACGTACACATCATAGTCCGGTAGCATGTCACAAGCGGCTTCCACCGTATACGTGATATGAGGGAACACCCCGCGCCCTCCCGTCGCAAACACAATGTACGGATGTTGTCTTTGTGTGACCAAATGCTCAGTTCGTGTATAAAATTGTGGTCGAATTGGGATTCCTGTGACTACCAGTTCTGAATGGCGTGGTACAAAAGGCTGCGCACGTGCAACGAATCTTTCATGTGGAAGGAAGTATGTGTTGACATTTTCGTGAAACCAATGTCCATGAATGCTATAGTCTGTTAAAACAACACCGATGTACGGTTTGTGCAATCTTTGGGGCAGAGACGCTATCGCGTGATCCGGGAACACTTGCAGGACTATGTCGGGGCGATGTTCTTCAATTGCAGCGATAGCGGCGGATTTAGATACCCTTGAAGCGAATTTCCACAGTTTGCTTTTTGAACCAAAGTGAGCGGTTCGATTGTACATCATGCCATAGATGTGTGAGCCATGGCGTGTAAGCCAATCGTATGTCGATTCCAACAATCCGGCAATGTAGGGACTTGTGGAACGAAAGCAGTCTACCTCAATAGTTTCTACTCCCCGTTTCACAAATGCGTATCGGAGTGCGCAGGCGACTTGCCGATGTCCGTCACCGAAGGCCGAGGTGAATAATAGCGCTTTAACCATGTTGTCCCCGTGTCCACATTCCATTGGACGTTCCGGCTTGCTTAATGACATATTTCCTAATCAAATCTTCCTTCACCCTTCCTAGGTTTTCGAATCGTTAAACAACACCTCTTCGCCAATCAGTAATGCCAATATTGCATACATCCACTAAAATGAACGCATCCGAGTTCAGAAAGCGCATAATTTCCACCCCCAATCGAAGTTAGTTGAAAGTATTATCCCCATGTCACGCGAAATAACACATTTTGTGATGTCCTAAAATTTGGCGTGTAACATCAACTATTCGTCGTGCCTAACACGACATGACTTGGGTCTTTCTAATTCTTTGGACGATGGGTCGTTTAGGTATCGACCCAGCACGGCATGAAATGGGCTGCTTCTGGAAAGTATTACTGTCAACTCGGCATGTTAGACGCTTACATTGGAGGCGAGTGGGATGCGTAAGGTTAGTGGTTCTGTCACGCAACATGTGTAGCAAGCGTCCATGTTGCACAGGTCCGTCATGTGTCTTTCAAATTCTAAGCGTTCGCGTCGCAGCACCGTTTGCATCCTTTCATCAACGTGGGAGGACTTAGTTTGGTGTGGATTGTTGGGCTGTACTTGTTGAACACGTTCTTCATGTTAGTCGTATTAATTCGCGAGGTACGCCGGCCGGTCAGGGCTTTGACTTGGCTAACCGTCGGCCATGTTTTGCCTGTCATTGGTTTTGGACTCTATCTCATCGCATCGAGTCCCGTGCGCATAAAACAAGCAATACCGACTTCTCCGAACAACGGGTCGGACACGTTGCCGGATTCGTTCAGCCGGTCAGCCTCGGTCATCGCACAAGCTTTACGAAAGTTGACCGTGAATGGACTTCGGAGTGCCCGAGTTCAGGTACTTACAAACGGTGTTGAAACATATGAAAAGCTCATCAAATCTGTACAGAACGCGGAAAAAACGATTGATCTGGAATATTACATATATCGAGATGACCAAATTGGCAGACGCATCACGGACCTACTGATTGAACGGGCCGCCGCCGGTGTAAAGGTTCGCTTTCTGAGAGACGGTTGGGGGAGCCGACAATTCCCGCGGCGAGAGATCATACGGATGATGGACGCAGGGATTGAATGCCGGACGCTGTTTCCAGTTCGCTTCCCGTGGCTCAGATCCACCCTGAATTACCGGGATCATTGTAAAATTGTCGTGATTGACGGAAAGGAAGCTTTTACAGGTGGTATCAACATCGGAGATGAGTACACCGGATTTCAGCCAAATGTAGGATTCTGGCGCGATACCCATGTGCGAATGGTCGGTGAAATTGCAGTCGATTTACAGGCAATCTTTAATGCCCACTGGAACATCTCTTCGCCCGAACGGATGAAGAAGAGGACACGCTGGAACACGAAGACGAAGAATACCCGAAAGCCTTTTCAGGGTCCAAGGTATAAATCGAACATTTCATCAACCTGCGCGGCTTCTCTTTCCACGTGGTCGGTAGAACTCGGCGCTGAGTTGAGCTCCATGAATAGCATCGGTGTTAACGCCGCTCCGAGCACAAAGGCGTTACAGAAAGCGTACGTACAGACGTTACAAGGTAATCCTGGAATTCCGATTCAAATCATCCGGCAGGCCTACTTTATATGCCTAACACAAGCGACAAAGACCATTGACATCACCACGCCCTATTTCGTGCCCGATGCAGACATCATCATGGCAATAAAGACATCCGTCACCCGCGGTGTGCGCGTAAGATTGCTGGTTCCTCGCCACGTAGATCATAAAATCGTGGGCGCTGCAAGCCGTACTTACTACGGTGAACTGCTAGAAGCCGGGGTCCATATCTACTTGTACGACAAAGGTGTGTTGCACGCTAAGCTGATGACCATTGATGGGGATATTGCCGTCGTAGGGGCCGCAAACTATGATATGAGAAGTTTTCGCCTGGACTTTGAGGTGTCCGAAGTCTTGTACAGTGCCGACGTTGCGCGGGAAATCACCGAACAATTCGAGCGCGATCTTACTGATTCCGTATCACTGCGCATCGAAGATCTGCTGCATCGAACCCTTTCACAGCGCATTCTGGAGCAGGGAGCGCGCTTATTTTCGTCGTTGTTATAGCCTACACTGCTCCGTTACTTCACCATACTCTGGAACACTCATCGTTTCATACACAATGATGCATTATCCTAAAGATGGCATTTCAACCACTCGATAATACTTTCGTAGACAGTCTCTTTACTATCCTCTTGCAAAAGCTCATGATTTGCTTCAAACAAAACAAATTTTTTGTCTTTTACCTGTAACGAATCGTAAAATTCTTGTACAGCGACTGGATCCACTAATGGATCATTTGTTCCACCGAGACAGAGTGTAGCCATTTGAAAATTTCGTGCTTTCCTCAATGCCTGTTGGCCGTTGGCAAGGAGTTGATTCACCCATCGGACGGAAAAATTACAAGTAAACAAAGGATCATTTTCCACAAATGTATATGTATCAGTGAGCCGACAAACCCTTGTTACAAGGTTACACCACTGATTCAGATCCATGGACATCCTTGGGGTAAGGAACGAAAGGAAGTGACACACGAGATATAAAGATTTTGGAATATGAAATCGAAGTCTCAAGGCAGGTGATGAAAAAATCGCTCCCTGCACTTGACTTACATACTCTTGCCCATACCGTGCGACGATCGTCCCACCCAAGCTGTGTCCTAACAAGAAGATGGGTTCACCAGGATGCACCTCCCTCACAAACCCAATAAATTTGTGCATGTCATCCAGATACTCATAAAACGAATGTACGTGGCCACGTTTCCCCGTCGATTGTCCAAACCCCCGCAGATCAAATGCGTAGAAAGCAATATTATGTTGCAAACAATACCTTCCCAAATCGACGAACTGTCCGGAATGCTGACCTGCCCCGTGAATAAATACCAAAACCAAGGAAGGTTTGCTGGGAATAAATCTGCGATAAAAAAGTTCAGTTCGCTGATTCACGTTAAACTTCCCGACTGCATTGTGTACCATTCCCATGTCGGCTCCCCCGCATTTTTTCGAAAATTCATTCTGAGTATGAGCAGTTACGGAAGCTCTTATCAAGGGAAAAAATGTATGTCTAAAAGGGGTTATCAGAACGGAATTTTGGGTTAATGAATCCATAAAAGCACAATTCATTAGGGATGTTTAATAATACCGAAATTGACTCGTGCCATGGACCAATATTCCTCATATTACCTTTCCCTCTCACAATGCTGAGGGGCAGTTCACGACATAATCACCAAAAATTTGATATTACGTCGGTTTTAACCGAAACCGCTCCTCATTTGATCCTTAACGGTTACTCTTTTAAAAAGGGACTGATTTGTGCGATCAGGCTTTTAAGATGGGTCGCTGCCTCGCCATAGGTCTCCTTGGCTTGTCGATTCTCAGTTTGCAGAGCGAACATCTCGAGATCTGCTTGGATTTTTTGCAAGGATGCTGCCAGTAAAGGTTTTTCCTTAATTGGCGGCTCCTTTTGCACATCCTTATAGAGGTCAACGTACACATTTCCATTTGAGTCCACTTGTGCAATAAATACGTCTCTGAAATCTGATGCACCCTGCTTCATGATTTCTCCCAGCAACCATTCCCTTGTATAACCGAAATGTTGTAAGGACTTTTCCATGACGTGCCCGTCAATGATGAGCAGTCTGGATTCATTCTCTGAAATGACTTGTATCCCGGCATCTTTGGGAGTCAGCGGTTGTAACTCGGTCTTCTTCGCCAAGATAATGGATAGAGTTAGGTTCCGTGCATTCGTCGTGAAGAGCTAATTCTGACTAACGGTATGTAACTTTCATTTCCCATGACCAATTCTAGCAGATAATTACCTGGTACCAAAGAGTCGTACTTTATTGCATATAATTTGTATTTTGTTACAGAAATAGGACAAATATTATTCCGCTCATCGAGAGTGAGGCGATATGCCGAATTCCCGTGGTTCTTGAAGCCGGTCACTCCTTACGAGGGATGTCAAATACGTTGCATGGGTTAAATAATCTGGAGGCCTATCTTAGTTTAGATGAAGATGGATGACTGTAAAACAATAACAATTCAGGGAGAAACAACAATTTAAATAAACCGAAAAAATGGTATCTGTAGTCGGTTTTTGGGGAACACGCGAGAAGCTACGGTACTGTCGTGAGCGAGGATCCACTTGAGCCGTCCAAAGCTAGGCCAGCCAACGAAGAAACCCGTCTAGGTCCCGGGCGGGCTACTTTCAGGAAGCGATGTTTTTCAGAACGTCTTCTTTCGGTCTCCGAACGATAGTCGTCTTTGCAGGAATCATAATCGGCTCACCGGTTTGAGGATTGTGACCCCTGCGTGCGCTCCGTTCCGTAATCTTCAGCGTACCGATGGCACCTCCGTTGATTTTTACCCTTTTCACCTATGTGGCATTGTACGACAAAATTGGTCTCTAACATGTATCTCTGTAGGTATCTCTGTGGGTATCCATCTGAGTGTCTCTGTGACTATCCTTACATATAAAAAATCCCTTACGGCTGTAAGGGAAATTAAAAAGACTTTATGCCTTCCGCTATACGTAAGCCATTTTTATAATGCCTGTTCGCTGGCCTCTCTCACTGTCTGTTTTCCGCCTCCTAACCAGTCCTGTTCCTCTCCTTCCGTGAAGAATAAATGTTGCATGTCATCAGGTAGAGCGATCTGTTTTCGTAATGCTATATACACTCTCTGGAGGAAGTTCTTACGGGCCTCGGTGGGAGTTACCCATACCACGGGTTTCATGTGCTTACCCAGTTCTTTGTGCAAGTTGGCATAGGCGCGGAACTTACCTTCCAGCTTTGCGGTCGATTCCGTGGCGTTGTCATATTCAATCCACGCGGAACGACCTCCATTAACACCAACTGCCGCGTCTGGACGTACGACTCGACTTTTTTCCGATTCTCCGTTTCCATACAGGCGACGAGACAGAGCTATTTCTTCCGTAATCTCACGCGAGGATAGCCACGTTACATTCTGTCGGCCGTAGCGTTGCACAGTTCGCACCGCAATATTGTTGATTCCCATGTAGTGCGCTAACTGACCTTCCGGGGCCACTCGCACACGATGCTCGATTCCAAGCATGTCGTAAACGTATCTAACGCCAGTCACGGTTAGGGAATAAACCATGAATCTAAAGCGAGGACCCGGCAAGAATCGATGCCGAATCATCGGTTCTTCCTCGGTACCTGCCTTTTTGTATATCCGTCTAAAGCAATACGCGACTTTCGTATCGGTCCATCCCGTCAATATCTTTATTTGTTCGCGGGTAAGCATCCCGCCATCAAACAACATCCCCAATACCTGTTCCTCGGGCTTGAACGGTAACTCGGGCCACTTTAGAATCATGCAATCACCTCACAGGGAAAATAGAACGTCATCTTCGGATTCCGGCTCTTCTTCTCGCTTTTCCTGTTGCAACGGTGTTTTCGTCATCAGATAGTCGTCCAGTTCCGCGTCGATATCCTTTATGGATCGACCGTCGCGGGCTTGTAACTCCCGGGCCTTCTCCAGTGCCAGCCTTGTAGCCTGTTCGATCTCCCGGGGATTGTCTTTGTTCACGGGTTTTCCTCCCGGTAAGTACATATACGGTGGGGGTACAGTCACCTCTAGGCTTCTCGGTTGACCATTGATTTTGGTGTAAACCGCAACCGTGCGCTCGGGCAGACCCTGCAAATAGGAGCGCTCAAAGTACCCATTTGTCATAGCCGCAACACTGGCCGCAGCGTCTGTCCCTTGGGCGCACGAGAAGATGTTCTGCACGTTGTTTTTGACAGCGAGTTTTAGCCAGTCAGCGAATTGTTCAACGAACTGGGTACTCAGGCCGAGGGACAATCCGAATTTCCGGTCCTCCGCAATGATTTTTTCCTCTACCGGGATCTGTACCTTGTGAGCCTCGTCAACTATAAGGAAGTGCGTCATGGAGCCAACTTGCCTTGTCTGCGCGGCCCTATGGTACTGCGTAATCAGAAATCCGGCAGCGAGCTTCATTTGCTCTTTGCCAACTCCGAGGACATCCCAAAAGAAAATGTGGCCTTCGTCCATGTAGCGTTTGAGGTCTAGGCTAAACTCGCGCTGTCCAAACATACGGCGCATGGCCTTATTTGAGATAAACGGATTCAGACGGTTCAACAGCGGTCCCATCGCCTTCTCGATATTGCCCTCAATCGCCGGGAATTCTCGTTCCCAAAACATGCGGAGAACTGAGTCATGTACATGCGCGAGTACACGTTCGCGGAATCTCTCGTCAGTAAACAGCGGGATTAGGCCGACAATGGTATGGGCCTGTGATTCGTCCTCCAGCAACGTCCGCAGCCCGTTTCTCAGCAGTCGGTCCATCTGCGGCGTGTCGCCACCGTAGGCGAATTTGAGCAATTCCATCGCTTCTTCCGCCAAGTCGTCGGCAGATGTTCCCGGAGCCCTATAAAGCAGGTTCAGGCCGATAGGATGCTCCGAGTTTTTGAGCGATACATAGTGAACCTTACTCCACTGTTCGTCTGTCAGGCCCGCGTTCAACATACGGGTAAGCAATATCACGATGGTTTCCTGCGCCGGGTCTATCAAGCTAAACCCCGGGGAACACGGAGACGATTTCCACTGCTGGATTAACGAATCGCACATAGCCACTAATTCCGAGGATTTACCCGAGCCAGTCATGCCCGTAAGCAGGAAGTGCTTCTGGAACTCTTTGAACGGAATCGCCACTTGCCTTTCCTTCTGAACGGGGTGCTTCATCACTCCGATATACACGCCCTGGTTCAGCTCGCCATCCTTCAACGTCTGCGCGTGTTCACGTACAGATGGGATGTACTGAAAGACCGGATTGCGCGAGTCGGGAATATGCCACAGGCAAGCCAATTCCGGGGCCGTGAGTATCATTTCATGAAATCTTGGAGGTCGGCCTGACCGTATGCTTTCCGCAGCCTTTTTCCCACGAAAATAGCGGTTTTCCGTGAGGTAGTTGTACGATTGCCAGTCCATAAAGCCGTTGACCATCGACCGCAAGCGGGAGTTCGCAACTGCTTTCACATACTTCTCCTGTCCTTTATCTGGAGTGGCGCATACTCCAAGTCGAATCCACGTTTGAAAACCGAACTCCTGACCCGTATATCGGCGGCGAACTGACTGGACGCGGTTCTGGTCTTGCGGGTCTAGATCCGACATCTTTGTTTGTTTCGTGGTCTTCTTAGGAGGGGTCCCGTGGCCGTCGCTTACAAGGTCTCGGGCGACCTCGTGTCCTAAGTGTGCCAAACGATCCAATGGGTCAATCCGCTGGTCTCCTTGCTTGCTCACGGCGCGTTCGGTACGCTTCACAACGTTGTACAGCGTTCTGTGAGACGCAGGGGAAATGACGACATCGAGAACAGTTTCTTCGTTGCTTTCCGCGCCAACCCCCATACCGTACAGAATCGACGGGAGCGGGTCTCCATCCTTTAGCGTTCCAAGGGGAAGGCCCTTGCGGTCTCCTTTTTGCCCGAGTTTCAGGAACGTGCCCATGTATACGCGCTGTAAAAAGTCCATATACTCGGGCTGTACTTCTGCACGTTCCAGTTGAGGAAAGGACGAAAGAAACGCGGCAGAAAAGCCTTGCATCCTGTCTTCGGCAATCCCCATGTACCACTCGACCTCTCCCGCTGTCGTCTTGCGGAAAATGGAGCGAAACATGGTTTGCCCTTTGCGAAGTGCTTGCACCATAGGCCGCTGGAATCCCCACAACTTGTTCAGGAACTGCGTTACTTGGCCCGAGTGAAGTTGATGATTGTCTTTCGGTAGAATCCGAAGGTAACGCCAATCCATATACACAACCTCCTTATTGCGCCCATTTCGGCGTTGAAATTCCTAGCATCTGCAACGGGTTTTGTGGACCTGTCACGTTGATGTTTCCGGTTGTGAAGCCTATCACCGAGCCAGCCTTTACGTCGCTCCCGTTATTGGTCCACGCCACAACGCCTCCCGAGAATTTGAGCGTCCCGGCCCCGGTGTCTAGTGAGATGGAATCACCCGAGCTTCCGTACTGGATGGAAAGCGTACCGTCGACAGGCGCGATTATCGGGTCCCACGCTGGCGCCGATAATGTGATGTTGTTCCCGTTGTTTTGACTCAACTTTGAATTCGTGCCGCCAAGGAACCAGTAACCGTTTCCGGCCTTTTGCGGCGGCGTCGTGGCTATAAACCCTTCTGTGTAGCCGAAAACCGTGTTCACGTACGCCTGTGTCTCCGACCCGTACCAAAAACACGCGAGACTCCAACGATGTCCATACTGGTTGTAAAGCTGTCTCAGGTACGTGGCCGCTGCCATCGCCGCATCGGCAGGGTCAAACGGGCTTGCTGAGCCATCCCCGTTTGCGTCTACGCCGTATCCTCCGTACTGCTTGATGCGTGATGGGTTTGTGTCGAATGTGGAGTTGTTCGAGTACGGGTTTGCCCATCCAGACCATGAAGCGGGTTCAAACTGAAACATCCCTGCGGCGTGCGTTCCAGGCGCGTAGTTCGTGGCGTCCGGCCTAAATCCAGACTCGGTTTCCGCTTCCCCGGCAAGTAGCTGTAATGGCACACGTTCTGCCATAGCGGCGTGCTGTAAGTCGGGTAGATACTTGGCCGGAATAACGCCGGGCTTTACCGCGACAGGCCCGTTCCAGTCTCCCGGAAGCGGCATGTTTGCAACAGCGTCAAATGCTTGTGGGTCAAGAATCGTTAAGAATGTGACCAATGACATGAAAGGCAGGAGGATGAAAGGAGAAATCGCGAGACCCGCAATGAGAACGGTTTTACCCGGATTCGCCTTTACCCACCGCAATACCACGGCTTCCAGCAAAGGAATCACCTCCTACTAAGCGGCTTTGAACGGCAATAAAAAAGACCCCGAGCGGGGTCATCTTATCGGCCTAAATCGACGAACGGGCCGATTGTTTTGCGGTTGTTGTGTCGTAGATACCTGAACCTTTCTCGCCACCATCTTTGGCGCTGGCTTTTCGGTTTTCGGCGGATTCTGCGACATCGTTGCGACCTTTTCCTTCAAAGCCGATTGACCGGATTTCACGCGATATACCTTTGGTGGTTCTGAACTATCCCTTTGAACCGGGGGAGCGATATCGCGCACTCTCTTTCGTATCGGCTTCTCATTCTTGGTTTGGCTCTGCTCTGTGAAACTTTTATTTTCACTGACGAAGTGAGCCATAACACCTTTCGTCACAGGCTTTACTGGACGTTTCGGTTTTGCGTCATCCACAACACGCTCCGTATTTGTGGGACGCAAGCGACCTGCCAACGCGCCTTTTGTAGCGGTCTTGGTATCGCTTTGTGCCTGTACGCCAGTGGGTTCAGTTGCCGCTTTCCTGTTGTGTATCTGCGCGATTTTCCGAGCCATGTTGCGAACTGGCGCGGTTCCGCGTTGAGCCTCAATCTTGGCCTTTTGAATTTGCTCTTTCCAAGACCACTGATATTCTTTCGGAAGTCGGCTCGATATCGCTTTGATGAACCAACCACGGTAGATAATCGCCATCACGCAGATTACGCTATTGATCATCAATCCGACCATCATCGTTCCGTAGTTCGCCGAGAATAAGGCGTTTGACACGAGCTCCAAGACCAACAGCGTAATCCCGAGATACATGGCATGCAGAACCTTGGAGATAAGCACCCCGGCTGTGTTTTTAAGCGTCTTGAAAAAGTAATTCCATCCGTAGTCCGGGATAATCCCGAGCGGAAACGTCACCGCGAGCTTCAACACCAAGAAGATAAACCCGAACGTAAACGCTAGGAGAAGGCAACCCATGAGCCCCACAAAGATGATGGGTGGCAGAATCGCCAACGGGAAGAACACATAGAACGCAGCCTCTGCCAATCGTGCAGATGGGTCAGGATTCGCGTTTGCGTACGCTCCCGCCCGCTGAGTGCTCGTGTCGTAAAGGATTCCGGCCAGATTGCTTCGTGCGTCTCCGCCTTCCTCGTGACTGAGCATCAGATTGACCCAGTTATCAGTTGGCTTGATGGTTTGCTGTTTCCCGTTGTCATCCTTCCATGTCTTCCCGACTTCCTGCTTGCTCACGTTGTAGTCTGACAGGTTCGGGCTTGCCTTACCGAATTCGCCTTGCTCCCACGGGGTTAACACGTACTGGTCCCAAATCACTGAAAGCGTGTTGTTGATATTCGGATTCACGCCGACTGTTCCCGTGGCCGCTTGGCCTATCTCTGACGCCGTATTGAGCATCCAGCCGGACATTGCATCGTCAAACGTCGTCAGTTGCTTCATGACGGGCGCGAAGTTCGTGTAGAAGTACATCGCCATGCCCGTTATCACAACAAACATCGTGATAATTTGCATTACCGATGCGTGATGCGCCCGGACGAAGCGATACAGCAGGAACAACGCGACGATTGAGACCATGGCAGGGAACAGCGGCAAGAACACCGAACTGTAACCCTTATGGAGCAAGTTCCCGATTTCCTGTTCCACCGGGTTCAGCAACGAGCTTGGGTCGATAGAGAATTGCAGGAACGAAAGCAAGGTGTTGAAACTCATCGTCCCAAGCGTAAAAACGAAGTTGGCGACATCGTTTAACGCGCCCGGGACTACACCGCTCAACGGATTAAGTGTCTTCCACGCGCTAGGCGGGATGTAGTCCCACTGGTACGCTGTAGGCGGGTACTGATTCCACGGAATCAACTCACCGCCACCTGCCTTCTGCGGGCCTGACCGGGTGTCGTACTGAACACTTCTTTCAGGCTTTCCGGCAGAATGTCAATCTGGATTTCACCGACTCTCCCGAGCGGGTCACGTACTATGCCGCGTCCTTTCTCGTAGGCGGAGAATGTTTTCTGCCAATCCTCGTCTGTCGGCAAGTTGAGGATTTCTACGGCGTGTTTCACTTGGATGCGACTCTCCAGCTTGAAGAAGAACATCCAACCAAGGTTCGCCGTGATGTCGTCGTTCTCGTCCTTCGGCAGTAGCACGTCCGGGTTTTGTACGCCAAGGATGAGGATTAGATTCATGGCGCGTCCCATCAGCAGAACCTTGTTGATTAGCGCACGGCCTTCGGGTATTGCCCGCAGCATCCACGCCTCGTCAATCAAGAAGAATTTGATGGTGTTTATGTCCGACTCCATCAGCTTTTTAAGGCCGATCTGCGTGGATAGGTACAGCATCGACACCGCGAAACGCTGGCTGTCACGCCATTTGTCCGGGTTCGTTTGCGAAGCGTCAGGGAAATCAAGACCCAACAGGCTTTGCACAACCAATCGTGCGGACGCAACCGAGCGGGATATACCGTCCTTACCGAACACGCAAGACTTCACCGGGTCCGTACGATACTGCTCCAAGAGCCGGATAAACAGCTTCCCGACCCTTTGCTCTTCCGGGTCATCGGATTCGTTGACTTGTTCCTCTAGGCACTGGATGAACGTATCCATGTCCCATGTGTCGCCTTGGTACATCCGATGAAGCGCCGCGTCTATTACGATGGACCCGTATTTGTCCTCTCGGCTGCTAGATATGTTGAACAGAATCGACAGCCAGCTTTGCGCGATAGCCCGACAGTCGTGCGCGGTTTTCGCCAATCGGAACGGGCTGAACGCCGCGTCTGAATCCGACCCATACCGCAACCAGTACGCTTCATCCTGCCACTTGTCGTAAAGGCTCCAGTATTCGTCCTGCTTAGGGTCTAGGACGAATCCCACGCCTCCCATAGCGAGGATGTGGTCACCGATGTACTTCGCTGTCATGGACTTACCAGACCCGAGCGTACCAACCAAGGCAATAGATCCCGTGTGGTTCAGTACCGTCATCGGTCTTTCCGGCGCCATGAATACCGGTTTGCCGCTACCGAGCAAGTGACCGAGCAACATCCCTTCCGGGTCCCCTAGTGCGCTCGTTCCCAAAGGCGCGGCACAGGACAGCACTCTCGGTTCGGCTGGCACGTTCCAATGGACGCCACCGACCGTACAGGGGAAGAATGCTCGCCACAGCGCAATTGCATCGCCCGGAGGATGTACGGGCTTTGCGTACCCGTCGTAGGCGTTAATCAGGATTTCCTCTCGCTCGATTAGCGTGTCCTCGTTATCCGCACCAATCGCGAGGAATGCCTGGAATTCGACAAGCGGCATGCGCTTCAGCTTTTGCTCTAGAACTGGTGCATCTGCAAGACCGTCCTCGAGGTCGAGCGATAACTCGCCATCCTTCTCGAATTCTTCCCACTGGTCTAAGGCCGCGCCTTTCTTGCGTCGAACCTTACCACGCGCCAAATGCCCGGGCGTTACCTCGAAATGCACACAGGCGTCAATCGGGAAGTCCAGCCGTTCCAGCGGATAGTAAAGCCACTCGTCACCGAAGTCCTCGATGGAGTCTGTGAAGTTCGCCAACGCCATGATGGACTGATAACTGACTCGCTTGTTGATATGCACTATCCTCAGCCGAAACAGGTCCTCTTTAACGTAGGCGGACGCTATATCAATCATCGTGGAACGGTAAGGCCGTTTGGATTTCCGCCCGCGTCTCATGGAGGTTGCTGTCGCCAGTTCCTTCGGCATCCTGCTTGGCGGTTCTTCGAGACCCCTGAAATATGGTTTTCGGTGTAGCCATTCGATGTCGGCAGGACTCGCACGCTGTACCGAGCCGCCCATCGCGGCGTTTAGTTTCGCCAACAACTGTCTGTCTGCAATCTCGGCCGTTTCAATGAGATGCACCGGGATCTCTCGTCCTACGCCAAACACTCTGTCCTTTAGGTAAGCAAGACCTCCAAGAACCTGTTGCGCCACTTGTGACATGGACCGTTTGATATGCTCAGAGTCCGAAAGGGCCGTGTCGATACGAAACCCTGCCACCGATGTACGCAGCGGAAGGACGAGATACACTTCCCGGTCGTACGCCTGACGGAACGCCAACTCTTCAATCGCGGCGTCAACATGCGCTTGCCATTCTTCGCTATCGGATCGGGAGCGCATGTGTTCTTCCAACTGCCTGAGTGACTTTTGCCTTGCAACACTCAGCAACATGCCTTGCCCGCTATACATGTGCAGGAACCGTTCAAACCTCTCGGAAACCGACCACTGCTCATTCTGTCCCCGATGTTCATACGGGAACTGGGGTAACCGATACACGCCCCAAACGCGGCCCCGCGAGTCGAATATCCGGTTTTCGTGCCAGTGTATAGCCGGGAAAAGTTGAGCCACTAAAAACACCTCCCTCAATCTTGGGGAGGTGTACGACGAATGATGCACTTTGCGTTAAGGGTTACATTCATGGGCTTTTTTCGTATTCGGACTGGTGTCCATCCGTTTGTTCCGTGCGGCCTAAAGAGGTACGCAACGAAGTTTAGTACATAGAGGGGAAGGGGCTTTCCGTCAGGGTCGATCTTGGTCGAAGCCCACGCCCCAAGTGCGGCTAACCCGAAGATCACAAGAGGCTTTGACAATGGCCTACCCGTAACGATAGCGGATAGGCCTGAAATCATCGGTTGCAAGAAACGCGCTGGAATAAGGCAAATGAGGAACGCAAGCATCCCGTCTAGGGTGATACGAAAGCCAAACGGAAACTTGAAATTCCCCAAACTGGTGAGCGCGGGCCGCTGTTGCCACAGCTTTCTATATGTCCTGTTCGCCATTACATCACCTTATAGCTGCTGGAACAGGCCGGCGAACCAGCTAATGAGAGGACCGAGCGCCTTCGGGTCGAGTACCATCACGCCCACGATTACAGCAACAACGACCAACGAAATGAGCTTTGTATGTTTGTGCGTAATGAAGTACCACGTAGCCAGAATCGCCAAGAACAACAGGAACACGAACGCCACCTGCGGCATGACGTAGATATACACCCCGCTCCCCGGGCCGCTACCGCCAACTCCTACAGACGGTACACTTGCTAATGGATTGCTAGCAGCAAATGCAACCGATACACTGCATACTGCGGTTAAAAACATTGCAGCTATGCTTCTCATAACCGCTTTTTTCATCGTTAGTACCTCCCGAAAGTAATGGTTTTAATGACGTGCCAAGCGAAGGAATCCAGAACCGGCACGTGAAAACGCAAATTCACCAACGCCCAAGAAATCCCGATAACAACGACAGCCAACTTGAAAATCAAGCAAACAATCTCTTCGCGTAGCGAATTCACTGGAATAGCCAGCGGTTCAGGTAACACCCTCACCCAGTACGGCAAGGGCCAAAACAACTGAACGCCTTCCGGGTTGAATAGGTCGATAAACGGGTGACTTGCGTATCCAATCACCATAGACCACGCGAGGCTATCCCACGGCATCCCCCCAGGCAAATCAAAGTACAAGAAACGGACCAACAAGGCCCATACTGCAACGACTGCAAGTAAGCTGTGTGTGACAGTCCTGTGTTTCAAGAAGCGGGCGATTATGCCGACAAGCGGCACTCTGTGCGACACCGCGCTCTCGGGGTGGTCGATATCTGGAACCGTGGCCGATAGTCCTGACGCGATAATCAAAACTGGAGACCACCAATGTACTGGAGCATGTGTCTCGACCAGTATCAGTTCCATTGCCAACGCTCCCGTCATCGAGTGCGTGCGGTAGTTCAACGTTGTCCCTCCTTTCCCACTAAAAAACGCCTCTCGCATCAGCGGAGGCGTATGTCAAATGCAAGCAATCAAAACATGGTACTAGCCTGTACTCGTCACTTTGCCCCAGTTGATTGTGGCTTCGCAGTACGGCATCTGGTCGTACACTAAAGACGTTTGTCTTGCCTTCCATGTGGTCTAGACAAACCCGAAGATTACGTTCATATTGCATGTCGCTTGTGTATAGATCTCCACCTTCAGCAACGCTTCGGCTCTGTGATTTTGCAAACTGGCGCGGGCGCTGCATGAACGACTTTATGGACTGGTGCTGGATCAACTTCTACGTGATGAACTGTTGCGTGAATCATGTAAATCAACTCCTGTTTGCCTCAAATGTTTGTGATGGGGTGTATGGCGCGTGAAATGTTCCAGTGATTTCATTGCCTTTCAGCATTCCGGTCCAAACCGCCGTGCCTACTCCCGAGGCGGTAAACGTGATTTGTCCGCCATTCGTGATGCGGCCCGTAACGGGCATGGAATCAGTCGATGATGTATCAGCAACCTCCCCAGCCAGTGACCCGTCGGTCTGCTCTGTCAAGGTGAGCTTATCTACCTCCGTGTTCCGGCTGTACTTCACCGTCCACGTTCCGCTTACGTTTGGGGTCCGAGAGAAAATACCGCACCCAGCTAGAGAGGCAACGACAACAGCGCCAACAACACCGGCAACGAGCTCATTGCGAAGTAGCCACGTCAAACTTGTATCCCTCCAGATTCAATGTCGTTTGGATCAGTCGCACCTTACGCATTGGAGCATTGCACACGCGACATACGGGGCTGCTTACCACGGTTCCCCGGCTCTCGACGGTGCGCCAATACCCGCACTTCCTGCAGATAAAATGCTCTATGTTCATGTCCATCGCCTCATAAAAGCGTCAATGTACGGCAACTTTGGACTTCCACAGGCCCGAGATATAGACACCTTCGGTATCCTTCGTATCGTCAAACAGGGCCATCTGAACGCCGCTGTTTTGCAGCCTTCGGAGCTTGGCTTTGGCGCGTTCCGCGTACTTTTGAACTGTGCTTTTTGTAACGCCCATGTCCTGGGCTACTTCCTGAAAGCTCATTCCGCCCATGAGCAAACGGAGAACACGCGATTCCTGACATGACAGGCAGCGCATATCGAGTGCCACCGGGGCGTCCGTTTCGTGGTTTTCATGCTCAAACATCTCGTAGGTGTCGTGGCTTACGGCGATGCTGCTTAAAACATCGGGGTCAACTAGCACAGTCCGGGTGTCTTCGTAATCCTCCCCGGTCATTTCTCGGAGGGCATAACTGAGGCTTTCAATCATGCTGACGTAGATTTTCTTTTGCTCGAAGTCCTTGCAGAGGTTCTTTTTCTTGCGGAGAAGGACAATTTGCTCTTGGTACTCCCGAATGAAGTCTTGCATGTTCTTCACTCCTGTTTTTGTGAGATCGGAACACGTGTGCCACGCCCACCGCTGCATCGAGGCCGCCCTGTTCCGGCGTGACATACCGCTCGCATTTCGCATTTTCCGGCGGTCGCGCAGACGTCGAGGTCGAAGCAAAACTCTTCGTTTAGGCGATTAGACAGGTCCTGGGGTGTTTCCCATTCGCCGCTTGACGACGGAACAGTCTCCCGCGTTCAGCGTCATCACGAGGCCTCAGTTTCCCTCAAGCTCGATTCGGATCGACCTGTTCTCCCACGAGAGCCGGATGCCTTTGACCGCTCTGAACTCTGGCTATTTGTCGAGTTGGGAGACGAGACTTCGGAGCGTGACCTTGATGTTGCTCACATTCGACTTGTCGGGAATCTTGACCCAACAAACATCCAGCACACATCCGTCTGTTTCGGCTCCAGTTCCGTCACATTCGCCTTACGCTTCATCCCCAATCACTTCACCACGCTAGAGAAGCGCCTTATGACGCCAACTGTCACCAACCATCCTGATTCCCTGGCACATCTCGAGAATGCGATCCACGATGGCGTTGCCCACGTTCACGTACTTCGCTCGAATTTCAGCAAGGCTCATGTTCGTCGTGATGATAAGGGAGCGGTTGCGCTCGTAACGCGTGTTGATGATTTCGTAAACCGTCTGCTCGACCCAATCGCTGACTCTCTCCTTGCCCAGGTCGTCGATAATCAGCAGGTTGCAACGCGTGAACCGTCGCATCATGTCCATCTCTGACACCCTGTCGTCACCATAGGCACTGCGAACCTGAGCAAGCAGGCTCGTGACCGTGCCGAACACCACCGTGTGCTCGCGGCCGATAAGTTCCATGGCGATAGCTGCCGCCAGATGGGTTTTGCCGGTCCCGACGGTTCCTGTCAGCAGCAGCCCTTTGCCCGCTTCCGGATCGAATCCTTCCGCATACGCCTTGGCTGTCGCAAAGGCCCCGGTATTTGCGGGCGTGACCTCAAACCGTTCGAATGTCCGGGTCCGCCAGCGTTCGGGAAGCGCGCTTCGGCGGAACAGCGCCTCGATGTGCGCTTCCCGTTGCCGATCCTGTTCGAGACGCTCTTGTTCTTCGCGCTGGCGCCGTTCTTCCTCGCGCTTGCGGACGAATTCCGGACAGTCACAGACGAGCGGGCCGAACGGGTATTCCGTGTCGCCGAGCTTGACGGTCGTGATGTGCCGCATGGGGCTACCGCAATATCGGCACTCAGCCGCCGAAGAATTTTGCTTCGATGCGAGCCCACTCATCATCCGGCTGAGTGATTGACCGATGCTTTCCACCTTGTGCCCCTCCTTTCGCATCCTTCAACTCCGACCCCTTCGATGATTTGGCATGAATCTGCGCAAGCTTCGCCTTGCGGTTTTTTCCTCCACGGCCTTCCGTCCGCCAGTTGGCGAGCGTGCTGCGGATGTATGAGAGCTTGCGGACGTTTTGCACCGCGGCCTGCTTGATCGCATCGAGAATCCAGTCCGCGGAGTATTCATCCAACAATGCGACAAGTTCCTCGGCCACCATGCTCGTAACAGCGCCGATCTCGGATTCATAGGCTTGCGAGACCAACGCAAGCGCCTTAGACGATGATGATGATTTCCTGTCTTGTTTAGTTTCGTTTTGTTTATGTTTAACTAATGTGCTACCAGAACGCTGCTGCTGTGACTCCTCAAACGCTCCTGCTATGCCTACCACTGCGTCAACCGGTCTGTCCACTGCTGTGGCTCCTCCCGTGACTACTTGTGTGCCTACCTTGTGACTTTCAAAGCTGACCATCCGATACTTCCCGACGCGATTCGAACAACCTTTCTGGTATTCGATCAAGCCTTTCTGTACGAGTTGATTACGTGCTTTATCTAGGCCTTGCCGCGAAAGACCGGTCATGAGTTGCAGCGTTTGATTGGTCGCAGTAAACCAGTCAACCCAACCGGTAACGTTGTTTATGCTCATGAGCGAGTACCATAAAGCAACTTGACCTGTTGACGGACCGTTTAGCATTGACCAATCCCGGAACGCGTTCAACTCTCGAAAGAAGTTCATCGTGTCACTTCCCCGCTACGGTACTATTAGAACTTGCCCTGGCTTATGTCTGAACTACCTAACCCGTAAATCCGCTCTATTTCGTCCACCACATCCCATGTGTCATGCCTTGTATCCACTCACCGTGCTATAGTCTATGACTCTCCTGGTGCCACCACGTGAGTATCCGTGTTCGATGTATGTAGGTCGTGGCCGTCGAAACACTCATCTCGGCATCAGTTGCACCTCTGTGGACTTCGATGTAATCAATTGCGGACCAAGGAATGAATCTGGAATATCTGTGAAATGCGCATCCGAATTGGTCTGAGATACCATCCCCATTTACCTCGTATCACGGAGTCACCCGATGACATTGGAAGGGCTACGTTCTCTCGTGCAATCATTGCTCCAGCCAATGCGCTCGCGTTCCAAACCTCCTTTATGCTAAATTGTCACTGTGTGTTTTCACAAAGCCTTCTCGCCTACCGGCCCGGGACTGCGAGGAGGTCTTTTTGTAATGACCTCAAAACTTGGAAATTTTCTAGCAGACAACCGATCACCGATTCACACATCGTTGCTGCTTTCCACTCACCTTGAGCGTCAAACTCCTTTTTTCTGTCCCGGAGTACGTCGATGGCGGCTTGCAGTTTGATGATGCTAGTCTCGAGTTTTGCAAGACCGCTCGTTGTGATGATTGGAGTGCCAACCACACTAAACCGCTCTGTTGCAGCCACTTCAACGCCGTAGGTCCTCATCCAGTCCACTGTGCTCATCCGTGACATCTCGTTCACTCCTTCCGCAAGTTTCACGATTTGCTGTATTTCTGCACGTTTTGTGTGAAGTTCCCGTGCTAAGGTGCTAAGTGCGTAGCCAGCATGATTCCCGTTAAATAGGTCGTAGAATGTTTCTAGACCTTGCATACCTGCGATCACAAAGGAGGTCAGCGACTTACCACCACATGCCGTTATCCAATCGAGCATGAGTTCGGGACCTAGCGGCGCGTTTGCGCTCTCAATCCTGCTGATGAGGCTCCGGTCTACGTTCAGCTTGTGAGCCAGCGCTTCTGTCGAAAGTCCTGCCCCCTGACGCAATAACCTCAGCATCTTCCGCACCATTGCGTCCTTTCTCCTCACGTCCTCACCTCCTCTCGCTTGTCCAAAATTCCCCCGGAGCGGTTCACGCCGCTCCCCTAACCCCTCACTTAAGGAGAGATTTCCGTGAACATCCGTCAACATATTGACCACTTACCAGGAAATGAACCGAGTCTCCGTGTTCAGACCATCCTACAACTGGTGCAGGAGATGCTTGCCGACCTTGCCGTCGAGCTCCGCAAACGGTACAGCGAGGTCGATATTAAGCTGTCGATTTCGGCTGAGTAGCTTTTCCTTGTTCTCGCTCTTTCCGCATGGCAGCCTCAACAAGAATCCTGGCGATGATGCGCTGCGCTTCGCGGCTGATTTTGGACTCAACCACTACGCCACCTCCTCGTTAAGGCTTATGCCGCCTCCGCTTGGTCACTTGCGGATGGATCAACCAACGCCACGTTTCTGTGCGGTCCAAATCGTTGTTCTTGAATCTCACGACTACCGCAGGAATTCATCAGAGTGGATCTTGTTGTGGTACGACTTCATACGTACGTGAGATTCCGCTCGTCGTTTACGCCGCTGATCGTGTACCACTCTGGATGTACCTTGTAGCACCCTCATGGGATTACGTGGTATACGTGATGACCAGCTCCACCACAAACCCGGCAATACTCGCCCAGCTCCGTGATGTGCTCGCGCAACTCCTTGGTGTACGTCGTCCGCTTGAGTTTCTTCCTCTTTGGGTACGCTCTTTTCAAGGAACTGGTCCGCCAAAGCGGTGTCTTGCGTTTGAGTGGAGAGCGTTTCTTCATGCCGTTTCGTCAGATGTTCTCGAATCATGAACATCTATCCCATGAAAAAGAACATTAATCGGTTTTCCAAGAAGTTCAGAGATCTTCAATGCAATTCTCAGGGGCGGTTGGTTTGTTCCGCGCTCGATCATGCAATAACCGCTTTTTGACTTGTATCCAAGGAACTCAGCCATTTGTTCTTGGGTATATCCCTTTTCCAAACGAGCGGTCTTGAGCGCTTCATTCACTGCTTTCACCTCCGTTCATGTTTCATGAACTTTACACCTCGATTATATGTTCATGATTTATGAACGTCAATACACAAATACATTTTTCATGAACTTTTTTGGTAAAGAAATTTTGATTGTTCATTGTCCGTGTACAATCTGGTTATGAGGTGGTGAACGGCATGATTGGCGAGCGGTTAAGACAACTCCGCAAGGCAAAGAAAATGACACAGCAAGACGTTGCTGATCGACTGAAACTTGCGAAGTCAACAATATCCCAGTACGAAAATGGCGTAAATGAACCGGATGCCGACACTTTGGCTAAGCTCGCTGAGTTATTAGATACGACCACCGACTACCTCATCACGGGGGATACAGTATCGAAAGGTGTAGATGCATCTATCTCCCCCGAAGAACGCGAGTTTCTTGAATGGGTAAAAGAACACGTGACCGGGCAGTTTTTTTACGACTTCCACCAGTCGAAAGACAAGGAAGCATATATGCGGAGTTTGAAGCTGATATACGACCTGGAGAAAGGTCGGAAGCCGGGGCAAAAGCAAGGGGAATGATCAATGATAGTTGCTTTCGATGTTCTGGTATTCGTCTGCATCTTAGTTATGGTGGGCCTGCAGTTCCGTGAACGAATGACTCGTGCTCGAAAGGCACTACTACTTGGAACGTTCGTGGTGAGTGCTTCTGCGTTGTTCAATGCTGCCTACATTAGTGTTGGCGGCAAGGTGTGGAGCCTAAGCCAAGTCGCCTGTGGGGCTATAGGTTTCGTCGTCATTCTGTACTCGATGTGGGCCAGTGTGAGGGATATGTAACAGAACAGGGCGGAAGTAAAGGGAGTACAAACAAAGGTGCTAGTCACGCCTTATCTTTTACGCAGCCCAATAACCCGCAAACTATGCGGTTTATTGGAATATTTAATTTCAACTATAGATAGGAGGAATGGATTTGCGAAGCAAAGTATGGGCAAGGATCACTGGACTGATCAGCGCGGCCGTCATCGCTGCAACATCTATGTTTGCAACTGGACCTGCCACAACGGCTTCGGCTGCCACAGCGGTACACTCGTCATCATCGGTTAAAGCCACCACGACTAGCATCAAAGTTGTATCGTCGAAACTGAATGTTCGTCACGGTGCCAACGCCTATGTGACCATTAAAACGTCGCCAGGAGCTTGGTGCTCCATCGCGGTGTACTACAAGTCCGGCAGAAGTAAAGCGGCGGGGCTAACTCCCAAGAGAGCCACTTCAGCGGGGATTGTCACATGGACTTGGATGGTTGGCACACGGACCACACCGGGCAATTGGCCTGTGTACATAACCGCCAACGGTAAGACCATTCGATTGACGTTGCATGTGTCGTAATGAGGTGAAAACTCAATAACAAGCAGTTTGGGAGAGAACGTTGTTCACTGAGCAACGTTCTTCTGTCCATCATTGTTGGAACATTCAGTGATTTCTAAGGTGCGCAATTCAATAACTCATAGAGGAGGTCGTTTTAATGAACGACAATCTGCCGACAATCTGGACACTAGAACCACATACTCTTGCTAAACACATTATTCTTCGCAACTATCTGCGCGCATGGTTCCCGATCATGGGAAAATGGAACCAACGTATTCTTTTCATCGACGGTTATGCAGGACCGGGTGTGTATGACCAAGGCGAAGATGGTTCACCGGTCATTGTGTTAAAAGAAGCAATGAATTACCTTGACGCGTGTACGAAAAACAATTGGCCTAAGCCAGAGATTGTTTGTTTGTTCATTGAACAAGACGGCGACCGTTTCGCCTCACTGACGCAAACGATCGCTCAGATGAAAATCCCGCAGCAAATATCTGTTAAGACAATGAACTCGACTTTCGAGGTAGCCACGTCAAATATCCTCGATTTCCTGGAAAGCAAGGGATCCAACCTAGCACCGGCGTTCGTGTTTATAGACCCTTTCGGCTACACACTTCCATTCAGTTTAATCCAACGCTTAATGAAGCACCCCAAATGTGAAGTGTTTATCAATTTCATGTATGAATTCGTTAACCGTTTCATCACTCGCGCGGGTCAAGAACAGGTAATGACAATGTTATTTGGATGTGATGATTGGCGTACCTTAAATCTTAAGAGTTTGGACCCATCAGCACGTCGACAAGCAATTCATGACTTGTATCAAAAACAGTTAGAACAACATGCAGCTCGTTATGTTCGTTCGTTTGAAATGAAAGGTTTTAAGAATACCACCAAGTACTTTCTCTTCTACGGTACTAACCACAAGAAAGGATTGGAAAAAATGAAGGATGCTATGTGGAGAGTCGACACTGGCGGTGCCTATACATTTTCAGATGCTACCGACCCATCGCAGGCAGTCTTATTCAGCAATGAACCGGATTACGCGTACCTTAAACAACTAATCGTAAACAAATTCAGTGGTCAAACGGTGACAATAGAGGAGATAGAAGACTTTGTACTGTGCGAAACTCCGTTTTTATCAACGCACTTCAAGCGCCAGATTCTTAACCCAATGGAAAAAGGCAATGAACTTAAGGTAGTCAATTCATCCCGAAAGAAAACTGGGAGTTTCCCACCTGGTACCATAATGGCTTTCTCATAAAGAACGGGAGCCAATTGGCTCCTGTTCATGCATACGTCGATAGCGTTGACGGAATCTCATCCCATGTTCGATCATCCAGAAGTCTGCCGGTACGATGCTTCTGGACGCCGCCCCACTGTTTAAAGAAGTAGGCTATTCCTCTTTCAAGGCATTTATCCCTGAGTTCACGAGCCCATTTCGCATCCATCGGACGAGCTCCCGGTCCTGACTCTCCCCCAACAATCACCCAATGAATTCCCTCGAGATTTAGGTCAGCAAGTGACCCGAGCAGGGGTTCGCACGAAAGGAATCGGACCACAGCTGGTACTCTGCGAAGGTGCTCAACGCGACCGGCCACTCGCATGTCTTCAACGCTTGTTCCCATCCAGATGTTGTCCGTCCAGTTCAAAAGATGTGCGATCTCTGCAACACGTTCCGGTCTCTTTGTTAAAACCTGAAACGTGTGCTGACTTGCCGCATTCATCGTAGCGAATACCCTCACAATAAAATCCGTCGGCACATCCTTATGGAATAGGTCCGACATGCTGTTCACAAACACTTTGCGCGGCTTCTTCCACTTGAGCGGCAAATCAACGAGGTCTTCGTGGAGTGTCAATTTGAATCCATTTTGATATCTGGGTTGCCCCATCGCCTTGAGTCGTTTCGCCATCGTCTCAGCATAACAGTGGCGGCACCCTTCACTCACTTTCGTACATCCCGTTGTGGGATTCCAGGTAGCCTCAGTCCACTCGATATGCGAATTCATGACTGCCACAGCAATCATCTCCGTTCATGTTCACCTGCATCTTACCATATGGGTGGATCATCCCACAAAAATAATTCTTCTCAAATACCACCAAACGATGATACAATTTTAGCACATTTTGTCGAACGTGTGTTCGTATCACTCGCAACGAACACCCACATTTTCACAGGAGGAAGCCTCGTTGTTGCAACTACAGTACTATCGCCCCACGCCGTTGGAAGCTGCAATCGTCGATTTTTACCGCAAAAATCATGTCAAGTCACCTCAAGACATCGACTTGGAGATGTTCGCATGGGATGCGGGGGTCTGGATTCATTACTCATCAATGCCCACTACGCATATTGAAACCGATCACAATATGTACTCCATAATCGTCGATAACCGTCTGCCCTGGGAGTTGCAGAAGGTCCAGCTGGCACACGAGCTCGGTCATGTTCTACTTCACGCCGGACGACAGGAGTTTCTAAGGGAGGATTTCCGCGCACTCCAAGAGTGGCAGGCCGATAAGTTTGCGGCATACGCCTTGGTGCCCACATTCATGATTGCGAACTGTTGGGTAGAAGCCTCGTCGCGTGAGCAGCAAGTCAGTCAGTTGGCATACCACTTTGACGTGCCCGAGACGTTTATGGATGGACGTTTAGGACTCCTTGAACGACGGATGCAGGCACTCGCGGCCGAAGCACAACTGGCCGCTGCCATCGCTGAGGAGCGCGCTACATACGACTACAGTTACCGAAATCACTTCAATCCCTCGATTGAGTACCTTGTGAAAGACGGTCGCGTCATTGGTCGCCGCCGGCGCGCCGCGTTGTAAGGAGGTTACGCATGAGTGAGATGTTCGCGGTTCAAATCATGGGCGCCGTACCTTCGCTGCAATACACCATCATGGATCCGGTCTATGACGCCCCGAACCTCCTTGTGCGCTCGTATACGCCATACAAACGTTTCGCCATCCAAGTGGTTGATGATGGACTGGATTCAGCCGGGCTCATGCCCGGTGACTACGCCATCTTCCGTGAACAACGGTGGCCGAATGACGAGTGCCAGGTGTGCGTGGTCGCGTTCGGAGATGACGTATCACTCCGCATCATTGAAGACATCTGGAACACAGAACCGATTCTACGTGTATGCGGCGACAGAATCCCATCCGAGCGGCGCAACCGGAATGATTTCATTGTGTTAGGCGTATTAGATGGCATTGTGAAAGCAGGACTGGAACAGGTTGAACAGGTCGATTCAGAGGAATTTATTTGGGGATGTTAACTGATTGATGGTTGGTTAGTATGGTTCCGAGGTGATTATAGGTGACCATAGCGCTTTACTGCCGCGTTTCAACCGATGAACAGGCGCAACATGGTTTTTCCATTGACCATCAAAAGGAAAGACTCGCGGCATTCTGTGAGTCACAGGGATGGAAGGACTACGAGCATTATGTGGATGATGGGTACACAGGAACCAATTTGAACCGTCCACAACTCACACGTTTAATTCGGCATATCAGGAGCGGCCGCGTGAACATGGTGGTTGTGTATAAGATCGACCGCCTGAGTCGTAAACTACGCGATGCATTGTATTTGCTCGAAGATGTATTCGAAGCAAATGGTGCTGCGTTTCGTTCTGCAACCGAACCGTTTGATACATCCACTCCCATTGGTAAGGCGATGCTTGGGATTCTAGCTGTGTTCGCACAATTAGAGAGAGACACGATTGTTGAACGCTCACGAACAGGTAAGCGTCAACGTACCAGGCGTGGTTTGTGGTATGGTGGCCCCATTCCATACGGTTACGAGTGGTCAACAGAACAACAACGACTTATTGTTGTGCCACAACAAGCGGACCTAGTTCGAGAGATGTTTAGTCGTGTGCTGAAAGGTCAGTCTTATACATCAATCGGTCGTTGGCTTGATAAGCGGGAAAAAGGGCGCTTCTTCTCACACCATAAAACGTTTCTGTACATGGTGACGAACCCCATTTATATGGGGAAACTCAATTATGACGGAAACCTTGTTGATGGCCTTCATGACCCGATTGTCGATGAAGAGACTTGGTATGCAGTTCAAGAAGAAATCCGTAAACGCAAGAAAGGACGTTCCCCGTACGGTCGATACTTACTGAGTAATTTGCTCATTTGCGGCGAGTGTGGGTCCACGATGAAACACATTCATTACAAACGGGATAACGGTCGAAGCGAACATAATTATTATTTATGTAGCTCAAAGCATGCAGGTCATTCATCATGTTCTAATCGATATTTCAAACGAGATGAGTTGGAAGCGTCCGTCATCCGTGCCTTACAGGATGAGGCAACCATTGATCCCGAATTGTTGCGTGAAGAATTACGCGAGAGAAATACAGACAACGACATCGACCAGGCAATTGCATCAATTTCAGCAGAAATACAATCCATCGACGACAAGCTTGAACGATGGTACACAGCCTTCGAGAATGGCTCTATAGACGAAGCAAAGGTCGTAGCAAGGGTAAATGCCTTAGAGGAAGAAAAAAAGGCTCTCCTGACCCGTTTAGACGAGTTAGAGATGATGCAACCAGACGACACTTTTGAGGAGATTCGAACATCACTGTATCAGATACGTAACCAATGGGAGAATTTGAACGAAACAGAACGATCGATGATCCTCAGGACTGCAATTCACAAAGTCACTGTTTATAAAGACGGAAGGCTCGAATTCGATTGGAATTGATTTATTCTCACTTTTGAGGGAAACGCTTCTGCATACGTACAATGCGATCCCGTCACTGCGAATCCAATGGTCTTCCCCTTGAGTTCCAACAGGACAACCTCCTTTATGATACCGGCCTAG
>NZ_AXAR01000023.1 GCF_000472905.1 Alicyclobacillus pomorum DSM 14955
CAAGTCATTCTTTGGGTACAAGGAACATCTCGCGATGACTGAAGAAGAAATCATCACGGCAATTGAAGTCACGGGCGGTAGTGTAGATGACGGTAAGCAATTATCCAAACTTCTTCAGGAGTCGGTTGAAACCGGGATTAAAGTGAATGAAGTGATTGCGGATACCGCCTACTCAGGGAAATAACCTTGCCGAACTCAAGGTGAAAAGGAATTCAAGCGGTAATCCCGTTAAGTCCGATAGTTCATACCGGAGGTCCCAAGCAAGAAGGCTTTCAATACAACAAGGACGCCGATTTTGTGGTTTGTCCCGCTGGAGAACATAGTAACCGAAAAGCGATTCAAGGAAGTAAGAACTCTGGTCATAGTCGTTCAATGGTTTTTTACTTTGATGTAGAAAAATGCAAGGTTTGCCCTCATCGCGATGGATGCTACAAACCGAATGCAAAAGCCAAAACTTACTCGATACGGATCGTCGCAGAACACTATAAAGAGCACATGGAGTTCGAGCAAAGTGATACGTTTAAATCACGCATCCGGCGACGACCCATTATTGAACACAAGAACGCGGAACTTAAGAGACACCATGGCTTAACCAGGGCGAAGTACCGTGGTCTATTCGGCATGCGAATACAGGCATATCTATCAGCTTTCGTTGTAAATGCAAAACGAATGGTACAGCTGATAAATAAAATGCAGCCTTCCTCTTGAGCGAGGAAAGCTGCACTTTTACTGATCTTTCATCCAATAAAGGGATCTGTGTAGGATTAGCAACTACGTTGCTCTTTAAATAACCCTTTTTGCAGTGCTCTCCTCTTGGGCCGTTTTTTGTGTCCTGTCGGCGATTATCCTTGGTTTGCCACCGCGTTAAAACGCTTGGTCAAACGGGATTTCTTGCGGCTGGCTGTGTTGCGATGGATGATACCCTTTGTCGCTGCTTTATCCAGTGCACGCGTTGCTATTCTCAAAGCAAGGCGAGCTTGTTCGATTTCGCTCTGCGCCAACGCGGTCTCAAACTTCTTGATGGTGGTTCGCAGTGCAGATTTCAGCGATGTGTTGTGCAACGTCCTCTTCGCACTGATGCGAACACGCTTTTCTGCTGACTTGATGTTTGGCACAGTCTCACCTCCTTGACAATCCCCAGCGATTACAGACAAAGAAGAGTTTAGCACAGTTAGGCGCTGCACCGCAATATCCTGTGGCGCCTTGCTATTTGGCGACAAGGGTATACGGATTTTGGTTCGGCGCAGTCTACACATTAGATGAGCGATTTGCAAATTTCCTCTTGAACGGGGGGCACCAGATGAGAACCAATGACTGGCGAAGACTCTACCGATCCCGGCCGCGCGAGGACGATGTCGAAACAGACTTTGCGTACAGTCCTCGCACCGACCTGGCACTCGAAAGACATGAACTGGCGAAGCGGATGCAGCCGAAGATTCCTGGTGTTGTCGAAGAGAAAGAAGCGCTGGATGGCATTACCGTGTCTCGAATGAAGGTGACGAGCGCCGCCGGTGAAAAGGCCATTGGTAAGAAGCGTGGCCAGTACATTACGCTGGAGGTCCCAGGGTTGCGTCATCGCGATCCACGCCTACAAGACAGGGTTGTCGACCAACTGGAAATTGAATTTGGAACTCTGCTGGACCTGCCTCGCCACGCATCCGTGCTTGTGATTGGATTGGGCAACGAACACGTCACCCCGGATGCGCTGGGACCAAAGGTGGTTGAGCGGTTGTTTGTGACGCGACACTTGTTTCCGTACATGCCTGAATTGAAACAACAAGGGTACCGCACGGTTGCCGCCTTGTCTCCCGGTGTACTCGGCGTGACAGGCATTGAGACCAGTGAAATTGTCAAGGGCACCGTTGAGCACGTCAAACCGGATGTTGTCATTGCCATTGATGCTTTAGCGTCCCGGTCGTTATCGCGGGTCAATTCCACCATCCAGATTGCCGATACAGGGATCTCTCCGGGCGCTGGCGTCGGTAACAAGCGGAAGGCGCTCGACGAGGACACGCTCGGGTGTAAAGTGTACGCCGTCGGCGTGCCCACAGTGGTGGACGCCGCAACCATCGCGAACGACGCCATGGACCTTGTTCTCGGGCAGCTGAGGGCGTCCGTTCCCAACAACAGCGCCAGCCAACTGTTTGATCAATTTGAAGATACGGAGAGGTGGCAGATGATTCGAGAGGTGTTGGATCCCCTCGGGAACAACCTGATGGTGACCCCGAAGGAAATCGACGAGTTTGTGGACGACGTTGCCGACGTCGTCGCGCGGGGACTGAACTTAGCGCTCCATCCAGCCATGGCTGAGGCGGAACCCCCCGTTTCGCACTAACGTGAGGTTCACGCGACAACCTTTTGCAGACTGGCCTCGCAGGACTTGCGCTCGCACGTCAAGGGGTGCTTTCCCGCACCCGCAACGTGCAGAGCCTGGCGACGGTTTGAATGACCGCGGAGAGGCCTGTTCCTGCACCTAGAAACACCAATGGCAGCAAGGGTTCCGTGTAGCGACCGAACACAAAGTAGATACTGTACAGCGCGGTGTAGTACAAGAGCGTAGCCCACACAAACAGGAGGTCGCGTTTGTTTTTCCATCGTAACAACAGTCCCACAAGATAACCCCAAAAGCAGATGGTCACGATGCGCGGTTGCCAGGTGTGGATGGTCTGAATCTGTACGCCAAATATCTTGATCCAGTAGAACGTGTCATTCCACAAGCGCTGCGGTTTTAAATAGAGATAACTTTTCAACATAGACTGTGGATTGTCGTGCCACCACTTGGCCAACCTCGATTTCGCTGCCGCTTGTTCATACATGGACAAGTCATACGCGGTGAAGCCTGGGTGTGCCGCCTTAATGTTGGCAATCAGTTGTGGTTCTGACACCTGGTTGGGATATCCTTCTCCCTGATATGTTCCGAGTAACATCGGGTCGCCGGTGCCTGCGGTGAGTGGAATGAATTTGTGATAATCATGGTAGTTTCGAATCCACCAGGGGCACAGGACGGCGCAAATGATGAGCACCCACAGCGTGGATCGAACCATGAGTGACCGAAACGGATACCGCTTGAGTAGGTGATAGAGCACAATGACCACCGGAAATGCGGCCACTGTGGGGCGAAACATCAAGGCTATCACGTAGCTAGCGACCATGCCTGCAAAAGCGGCCCACCTTCGGGTACGCGCGTGGCGCACCGAGAAGTACAGTAAGAACATAAAGCTGGCCATAAACGGCGGTTCCGTCAGCAGCAGGTTATCGGTGAGAATTTCGGGAACGTATACTGCTGTGCAGGCGGCCGCGACGATGCCTGCCCAGGGGTAACAGATCTCTTTGCCGAACAGATACGTCGCATAGATGCCGGCAACACCGATGAGGATCATCACAACTTTGGCTGCGTAGAGCCCGATATTGTGCCAGCCGAACACCGCGAAGACAGCGGCAAGCAGCAAGGATATGCCTGGCATCATGTGGACAGTGTGTTCGTTCAAGCTATGGTACGTGAGCCGACCATACTCCAACAACCGAATGGCGCTCTGCGTGTACCCAGCATCGTCGCTGTGCAGGTTGAGACTCAATCCGTAGCGCCACAGTGCAAACAGGCGCAAACCCAGTGCCACAAGTAAAACCATGGCCACAGCAATGCGTGGGGCCATGGTACGCAGGCTTCTCCTGCTGGTAGACTCCGTGTTAGATTGGGATAACGATTGCATTCTGTTCCTCCTTAGTGAAACCCATAGACAAACGCCTAGACCGTGGCATCCCACGATGCGGCCCGAGCGAGTACACTTTTCACGTACGCTTGTGTCTCTGGATACGGCGGAATTCCTCTGTTCGCCCGTACTGCGGCCGGGCCAGCGTTGTACGCAGCGAGAGCCAAGTTCATGTCACCGTGGAATTCGGACAGCAACTGGGCAAGGTATCGCGTTCCCCCATCGATGTTTTGGGCCGGATCCCATGGATTCATGCCCAGTGCCTCGGCTGTACTGGGCATGAGCTGCATCAGTCCAATGGCGCCGGCGCTGCTGTGCGCTTCTGGATTCATGCTTGACTCCTGCGCGATGACGCTGCGAATGATGGACTCTGGTACGCCGTATTTACTAGCGGCTTGCTTCACCGCATTGTCAATCACACGCTGAACGTTTCCCCCACTGCTCGAATCCGCAGAATGAGACGTGTGAATCGCGGTATACGTAGATGAACCGGCCTGCTGCGCGGCCTTCAACCATTGCAGGACGGCGAGTCGACATGCCAGGACGTCCGGTTCCACTCTCCATCTCGCTCGTCGCAACCGGCGACCACAGAGCATCTTCCGCCGGAGTCACACCTTCGTCTGCTCCTGGCATCGGCAACGCGTTGAGGACGGAGAGTACCCAATCTTTAGCAAGGGCTTCTAGGAGCACTTCCGAAAAGACGCTGTCGCGCGTCGTGGTTGCGTCTTTCGAAGACGTGGCAGCGTTGGACGTGGCGCTGCGTTGCGTCGACAAGGATACTGTGTTCATCACGGGCACCCAACTGTCAGCCATACTGATACCCGCTTTCTCTAAAATTCTCGTACGAGAGTTCTGCTCCCGCTGTTGAATTTCCTGCTTTACCCCTTCATCTTCACGCCGTTCCCGATTCTATCTAGTGATCCGCAAAACTATTGGATCTCAGTGATAATGTCGGTATTGTCCTCATATACATCTCTCAAACCGATGATGGTACAGGGCGAGGGATGAAGAGATGAGTAACGGATTGGAGAATCTTCCGCAATACATCAAACGGGGGCTGGCAGCCACGCTGTTTACGGTGATGTTGGTCGGATCTTGCGCGGCCGCACTCTCCGCACTTGCAGCCGCAGTCAGTACACTTTCCGGAAACTACAGCAGTGGCGAGAGACAGATGGCTTTGAGCACACAGGTGCCCGCGTCCACGTCTACCGCAGCACCAACTGAACACGTATCAGATGGAACGCAGGCAACTGGAACGCAGGCAACGCCTCTACCGCAACCGAAGGCTGCGAGCGTAAATGTGATGGATGAACTCAACGCCAAAGTGGACAGGATGCACAGTCCGATTCAACAGACGTTGGATTACGGGGGTGTGGTGCTGGGCGACAAGGTTCAACAGTCGTTCGGTCAACTCTTGTCCGGTCTCTTGCAGACTTTATTCGTAGACCAGTCCCCACCTTCTCAACAGGGAGACGCAAACTGATGGAAGAACGCGCCGCCATCCGCCGCAAGCGGCCCTTAAAACTTGCCCTTCAAGTCGAAACGTGGTCTCTCCTGTGGATTGTGACGGAGACGGTTCTGTCCGCCGTCGCTGCAGTGTCAGCGGGCAGTCTGGCAATGTCTGCTTTCAGTGTGGACAGCGCAGTAGAACTGGTGTCTGGGGTTGTGTTGTTGCTGCGCCTCATGACGGAATACTGGACAGGCAAAGATCAGTTGTCAGACATGGTGGAGCGGGTTGCAGCGGGAACTGTAGGCTCGTGTCTGTTGTTGCTGGCCGCGTACATTTCATTTAAATCCGGTCAGCAATTGGCTGCGAAGACGCCGGTTGAGGTCAGCACTCTCGGTGCAGTCGTTGCTGCGGTTTCGAGTCTGCTCACTCCCTGGCTGGCATCGCTCAAGCACAGGTTGGGCGTGAAGCTGCACAGCCACGCATTGCTTGGGGACGCAGCGTGCAGTATGACCTGCGCCTACATGGCGTGGACGCTCTTGGCTGGACTGGCCGTGCAATGGGCATTTGGGTGGTGGTGGATGGACGCTGTCGCTGCGCTCGGCATTGTGTACTTCGTTCTGCGAGAAGCGTTGGAATCCTGGACCTCGGCGTTGACGGGTGAAGCGCACGTCCACTGACTTGCTCGTCGGCCAGTTCCATGAGTACACTACGATAGGATTGAGCGATTTGCAAAATTCCACGTCAGTGGCTCAGTACGACGAGATGTCACTTGCGTTGTGCCAATCGCTGAATCGTGTATTCTCATGAAACGCTGGGGGAGACAAATTGTGTTCACGTGGTTTTCAGGAATGGTCCGCCGAGAGGACGGTTCTTTTCGGTGGGCATGGCTTGTCGGTTGCTTTCTCGTCCTGGTCGCGTGTGCGGTACAGGGTTGGCAATTTCACAAATCGACCTACGTTCCGCTCACAGGGGACATGATCCACTACAACCACGCGGCGAACGAGCTGCTGCAGCGGCACGTGCTGTCGTATTGGTCGATGTATCCAAGCGCTCAGGTGATGCCTGGGTACCCGCTCTTTCTGGCAGCGTGCAAGTGGATTGCAGGCACCCGGTGGATTGTCGGCCATGGGCAGTTTGGACTTCCTGGACTGCGGTTCATTGTGCTTGTACAGGGAATGTTGTCGGTCGTTGGAACGCTGGTTGTGTACGCCGTGGCTCGGCGAGTCTGCGCACCGCTGTGGGCGGGGCTCGGCGCTCTGTTGTGGACGCTCTACTTGCCGCAAGCGCACGCTACCACCACCATTTTGACGGAGCCGTTGTATACATTCTTGCTCTGGTCGTTCATGTGGTTAGCCCTCCGTGCGGCAGAACGTCCTACGGTCGCGCGCTGGTTGTTGGTGGGCGTTGGTCTCGGCGCATGCACCCTCGTTCGTCCAACCCCAATGCCCATCCTGGCCATTGTCGCCGTCTATCTGTGGTGGCAGTGGCGGCGAGCGCGATTTCACCTGAAGCACGCCGTATCCTTCTTTGCTGCATCGTGCGTTGGCTTTCTCATCTGTCTTGTCCCGTGGTGGATCCGCAACTGGATTACGTTCCACAGGCTCATCCTAACGAGCGACGACGCAGGAAATCCCTTGTTGTACGGAAGTGTTCCGAGTTGGGCCCCGTACTCCACGGATATTCGCGGTCTGACAGCACAGCAACAGGAAGCGCTCGCTGTGCACAACATCGTCCTGGGATTTTCGCAACACCCCCTGGGCTATTTGAAGTGGTACACGGTGGATAAACTCAGTCAAATGTTCGGTCAACCGTGGTATCCGAAGACGGAACCGCTGCAGTGGTGGGCAAACCTGCACGTGCTCTGGGTTGTCGTCGGCGTACTGGGCCTCTTACTCAGTCTCCGGTGCACCGCCGTGCGTTGGCTGACCGCTGTCATGGCGTTTCTCGTCGTGCTGCAACTTCCGTTCATTCCGCTTCCACGCTACGTATTGCCCGTGATGCCCGTGGTATTTATCGGCACCGGGCGGTTCGGGCAGCAACTGACCACATGGTGCCGTCGATTCAGAACGGTTCTCGTGACACGCTAGCGATTTGCAAAATTCCACTCGCGTGTTTTCACACGAACTCTCTTCCATCACAGCCTCCGCTCCGTTTCAGCGACACAGCACAAGCGGCCTGCAGGACACAATAGTTTGCATCCGGCGCCGCTTGTGCTAATCTGTTGAACGGAATGTCGAAGTTTGGAGGCTTATCATCACGTGAGAATCGCCGTACTTATCCCATGTTATAACGAAGAAGCCACAATTGAAAAAGTTGTGAAGGACTTTCGGGCACAGCTGCCGGAAGCCACGATTTACGTATACGATAACAATTCGAAGGACCGAACGGCGGAAATTGCCGCGGCTGCCGGGGCCGTCGTGCGCAAGGAGCGTCGGCAGGGAAAGGGAAACGTGGTCCGCTCCATGTTCCGCGACATTGATGCCGACATCTACGTGATGGCAGACGGTGACGACACCTATCCCGCCGAGTTTGTCCATGCTCTCATTCGGCCAGTGGTCGACGGGGAAGCGGACATGGCGATTGGCGACCGACACTCGAATGGCTCTTATTCCAAGGAGAACAAGCGTCCGTTCCATAACCTGGGCAATCAATTGGTCAAGACGCTCATCAATCGGTTGTTTAAATCAAACCTGCAGGACATCATGACGGGGTACCGGGTGTTCAATCGCCGGTTTGTGAAGAACATGCCTGTTGCTAGCGAAGGGTTCGAAATTGAGACTGAAATGACGTTGCACGCGCTGGACAAGAAATTCTCGATTGTCGAGATCCCGATTGAATATCGGGATCGGCCGGAAGGGAGTTTCTCCAAGCTGAATACCCTCAGTGACGGTGTCCGCGTCCTGAAGACGGTGTTTCGCATTTTCAAAGACTACAAGCCTTTGGCGTTTTTCAGTTTCTGCGCGGTGGTTTTCCTGATTCTTGGTTTGCTGGTTGGCATTCCGGTCATCAGCGAGTACGTGGCAACAGGGCTGATTTCCAAACTCCCATCCGCCGTCCTTGCGGTCGGTTTCGTGATGCTTGCCACAACGTCGCTGACGTGCGGGTTTATCTTGGATACCATCGTCAGACAGCACAAAGATATGTACCAATTAATGTTGAATAAGGCGGGCCAATGACATGAGCGTGTTCAACTTTGCGTTGCTGCTCGTAAACATCCTGCTACTTGTATCCGGGCAGACGTTGTGGAAAATCGGCATCGCCAAACACGGTGCCGTGAACGGGCTCGGCAATTTGCTGCTGGCCATGTTTTCGCCGTGGATCATTGCCGGGATTTGCCTGTACGTCGTGGCGACGGTCATCTCTGTGTACTTGTTGTCAAAGATGCCGCTCAGCTTGGTGTACCCCTTGCAGGCTTTGACATACGTAGTGGCTGTGATTGTGGCCATCGTCGTGTTCCACGAACACGTTTCGTTGATGCGCTGGCTGGGCGTCGTCATCATTCTCGTCGGTGTCGGATTTGTCGTGAAGTAAAACGGGCGATGGAAAGAGGAGGATGTTCGTGGAGCAACGGACGAAACAGGAGAGGATCAGAAACTTTTCGATTATCGCCCACATCGATCACGGGAAATCGACGTTGGCGGATCGGATCTTGGAGTTCACAGGCACAGTTTCCGAGCGGGAAATGCAGGAACAGTTACTCGATAAGATGGACCTCGAGCGGGAGCGTGGCATTACCATCAAGCTGCAGGCCGTGCGGTTGTACTACACGGCGAAGGACGGAAATGAGTACGAATTAAACCTGATTGACACGCCGGGGCACGTCGACTTCACGTACGAAGTGTCGCGCAGCTTGGCGGCTTGTGAGGGCGCTTTGCTGGTGGTTGACGCGGCGCAGGGCATTGAAGCGCAGACGTTGGCTAACGTGTACCTCGCGCTGGATAACGACCTCGAGATATTGCCCGTCATTAACAAGATTGACCTGCCGAGTGCGGAGCCGGAGCGGGTCAAGCAGGAGATTGAAGACATCATTGGGCTGGACGCAAGCGACGCCGTGCTGGCTTCGGCCAAGGCCGGCATCGGAATCGAAGAGATTCTCGAGCAGATTGTCGAGAAAGTACCGCCGCCGCAGGGAGACGCAAACAAGCCGCTGCAGGCGCTGGTGTTTGATTCGCACTACGACTCCTACCGCGGTGTGATTGTCTACATTCGGGTGGTCAACGGCGAAATTCGCCCAGGAATGAAGATTCGCATGATGGCCACCAATGCGGAATTCGAAGTGGTGGAAGTCGGTGTGTTCACGCCGAACATGACACCGGTAGACAGCCTGTCCGCAGGTGAAGTGGGATACTTCTCTGCCAGCATCAAAAATGTCCGGGATACGCGCGTCGGTGACACGGTCACCAGTGCGGAGAACCCGGCGCCCGAGCCACTCCCAGGCTACCGCAAGATCAATCCAATGGTGTTCTGCGGATTATATCCGGTGGACAGCAGCGACTATCAAGATTTGCGGGAAGCGTTGGAAAAACTGGAATTGAACGATGCTGCACTGACATTTGAGCCGGAAACGTCGAATGCGCTAGGTTTTGGTTTTCGCTGTGGATTTCTCGGCATGTTGCACATGGAGATTGTCCAAGAACGACTGGAGCGCGAGTACAACCTAACGCTCATCACGACGGCACCGAGCGTCGTCTACCGCGTGTACTTGACAAACGGAGAGATGCTAGAAATTGACAACCCCAGCGAAATGCCATCGGCAGACAGAATTGAACGGGTGGAAGAGCCTTATGTCAAAGCATCCATCATTGTGCCGAACGACTTTGTCGGGGCAGTGATGGAACTCTGCCAGGAGAAGCGCGGCAACTTTAAGAACATGCAGTACCTGGACCAAACGCGCGTCACGGTGACATACGAATTGCCGCTGTCGGAAATTGTCTACGACTTCTTCGACCGGCTGAAATCGTCCACGCGCGGATATGCATCGTTCGACTACGAATTGATTGGCTATCAGACTTCCAATCTGGTGAAGATGGACATTTTGCTCAATGGCGAAGTGGTGGATGCGCTGTCGTTTATCGTGCACCGCGACAAGGCGTACAACCGAGGACGCGTCCTTTGCGAGAAGTTAAAGGAACTGATACCGCGCCAGATGTTTGAGGTGCCGATTCAAGCGGCCATTGGGAATCGCGTGATTGCGCGCGAAACCATCCGAGCGATGCGCAAAAACGTGTTGGCCAAGTGCTATGGCGGCGACATCACCCGCAAGCGCAAGTTGTTGGAAAAGCAAAAGGAAGGCAAAAAGCGCATGAAGCAGGTCGGCAGCGTGGAAGTACCGCAGGAAGCGTTCATGGCCGTCCTCAAGATGGAGTGAGTGCTGTGAAGAAGTCCGTGCAAGGATTGGCCGACGCAGTGGACGTGACGCACAGCATGGCGCCCACATCCCTGTATGTGCACATTCCCTTTTGCAAGAGTCGCTGTTTCTACTGCGACTTCACCACATACGTGGCGCCGCGGGAAGCCGTGGACAGGTATGTGGAAGATTTGACGGTGGAGCTGGAACTCCTGTCTCCGCTGGCTGGAAGCCCGCTGAAGACGGTGTTTTTTGGCGGGGGCACGCCTACGTTGCTGTCGGCGCGGCACTGGCGCCAGATAGCGGATGGACTGCATGCGTGTTTTCAGTTGCATCCAGATACAGAGGTCACGGTGGAAGCCAACCCGGGCTCGGTGGACCAGGCCAAGTTGGAGGCGATGCGAGAAGCAGGTGTGAACCGCATCAGTTTTGGAGCGCAGTCGTTCAACGACCGGCTCCTTCTGGCCATCGGGCGGCTACACGATGCGGATGCGGTCCGGGACAGTGTGGCGCTCGCGCAAGCGGCTGGATTCGAGCGCATCAACGTCGATTTGATGTTCGGGCTGCCAGACCAGACATTGATGGACGTCCGTGAATCGGTGCGTGAATTGCTGGACCTTGGCGTAAACCACGTGTCCGCGTACTGGTTGAAAGTTGAGCAAGGCACGCCGTTCGCCAAGTGGCAGGCGCAGGGGCTTCTGTCACTTCCGGGCGAAGACGCAGAAGGGGACATGTACGATGCGGTGTGCGCTGAACTGGAGCGGCACGGATTTACTCACTACGAGGTCAGCAACTTCGCCGTGCCTGGCCAGGAAGCGCGCCACAACCTAGTGTACTGGCACAATGAGCCGTACCTGGCGGCCGGTGTGGGTGCGCATGGATACGTGCACGGTATCCGTTACGAAAACGTGAAGTCCTTGGCGGACTACGCCAAGCACATCAAGGCAGGGGAACGCCCGGTGGTGCAACAGCACGCGGTCAGTGTGCCGGAGTCCATGGAAGACACGATGATGCTGGGCTTACGGCTGTCGGAGGGCGTTTCTCGCCAATGCTTTGTCCGTCGGCACGGTGTCGAGATGACAGATGTGTTTGGTTCTGTGATCCATCCGCTGCTGGCAAAAGGCCTGCTCTGCTGGCAAGGGGACAGACTCTGTCTGACGCCTGCGGCCTGGCCGATTGCCAACGCCGCTTTTGAACCGTTTGTCGGAGCCCTTTCTGATTGACATTTCCGCCCGTAGTTGCTATGTTCATGATGAACGTTAGCACTCAACTATCTTGAGTGCTAATAAACTGGCCGGCTGAACCCAGCTCGGTGGGATATTTTGATGCGCCAGCGGTTTGCAAATGGCGGCCGACATCTACGGGGCGGAATGAAAGCTTGCAATACGCTCACGCAAATGTCCACTGTCCAGGTCACGTGCGACTGGGGGGGAGAACAGATGTTGACACCGCGCCAAAAGCTAATTCTGGCCGCGATTGTTGAGGATTACGTACGATACGCGGAACCGGTGGGATCTCGTACGTTGTCGAAACACCGCGGATTTCAAATAAGTCCTGCGACCATCCGCAACGAGATGGCAGATCTCGAAGAATTGGGCTATCTGGATCAACCACATACGTCCGCCGGTCGAGTGCCTTCGCAGAAGGGCTATCGGTTTTACGTGGATCACCTGGCGACGTCTGCGGATATTGATCCGGAGACCGTCATGTCGTTGCGCGCACTGTTTCAGGAACAAATGGTTGAAATTGAGCGGGTGATTCAACAAACGTCCACCGTATTGTCGCAGTTGACGCAGTATACCACGGTGGTGCTTGGTCCAAAGATTCATCAGGAAAAGATCAAACATATCCAGCTGATTCCGCTCAGTGGCGGAACAGCAGTTGCCATACTGGTGACGGATACAGGACACGTGGAAAACCGACAGGTGCACCTGACCGAGGACATCTCCTCGGATGCCGTGGTGCGCATGGTCAACTTACTCAACAGCAAACTCAAGGGTACGCCACTCGCGAATTTGCGTTCGCACCTCTACCGGGAGATTGCCAACGAGATGGCCAATACCCTGGAGTACTTCGAAGATGCCATCGCCGTGTTGGACGAACTGACTACGGTGACCGACCAGAACCCAGGTAAGGTGTATGTCGGAGGTGCCACCAATATCTTGGTGCAACCTGAGTTTCGCGACGTCGAGAAGGTAAAACCGCTGCTCGAGTGGCTGGAACAGGCCGATTGGAATACCGCGGAACATGCGTTTCCGCTTCACGGCGGCAAGCTGCAAGTCCGCATCGGGCACGAAAACGACGTCGAGCCACTACAGGATTGCTCGGTCGTATCAGCGTCGTACTCCGTCGCGGGAGTACCCGTCGGTAACATCGGCGTGATTGGACCTACGCGCATGAACTACGGCCGCGTCATGCAAATTCTCGACTACGTGGCGAACGCTTTGTCCAAAGTGATCACGGAAAGGGTGACAGGTGGAGGCGGGTGATCCCGCTTCCCCTTTGCATCCACCGTCAGAGCGTCGAATGAGGAGGAGACAAGGTTTGGCTGAAGATCAGGACACCGTAAAAACACCACAGCCTGATGAGGATACGCCCGAGCAGGACAACGAGCAGACCGCTCAATCCGAAACCGAGACGCAGGATGCGTCGGCGGCGGATGTGGGCGGAGAGGCATCCACGTCAGAAGAGCAAGCCCCTGCTGCGGAAAGCGAGTCAGAGTCCGCGCTTGAACAGGAAATTGCTGATCTGAAAAACCAATTGCTGCGCGTTCACGCGGATTTTGACAACTTCCGCCGACGCACGCGTCAGGAACGAGAAGACTTGCAAAAGTTTGCCACAAAATCAGTGATCACCGATTTGCTCGGTGTTGTGGATAATTTCGAACGGGCGCTCTCGTCCCTGCCTTCGGATGATGCCACGAGCGATGTGAGAAAGGGCGTTGAAATGGTGCATCGTCAGCTTCTGACGGTGCTCGAGAAGTACGGCGTACAAGCGATGGACGCCGTGGGACAACCGTTCGATCCGACCCTGCACGAAGCAGTCATGCAGGAACCGGCTGCGGACGGGCAAGCACCGGGGACCGTGGTACAGGAATTGCAGAAAGGGTACACCATGCACGGAAAGGTGTTGCGCCCGGCCATGGTCAAGGTCACAGTCTGACTTCGACTTCGAGACCACATTAACTTTTGAAGACGGAAGGAGACTTACTATATGGGAAAAGTCATCGGGATTGACTTGGGTACAACAAACTCCTGCGTTGCAGTGATGGAAGGCGGCGAGGCCGTCGTCATCCCGAATGCAGAAGGGGGACGCACCACCCCGTCCGTTGTGGCCTTCGGCAAAGACGGAGAACGTTTGATTGGTGACGTCGCGAAGCGGCAAGCCATTACGAATCCGGATAGAACCATTATCTCCATCAAGCGGCATATGGGTACGGATCACAAGGTGACCATTGATGGCAATGGCTATACGCCACAAGAGATTTCGGCGATGATTTTGCGCAAGTTGAAGGCCGACGCGGAGGCGTTCTTGGGAGAACCGGTGACACAAGCTGTCATCACAGTCCCAGCTTACTTCAGCGACAGTCAGCGGCAAGCGACGAAAGACGCGGGCAAGATTGCCGGCCTGGAAGTGTTGCGCATTGTCAACGAGCCAACCGCAGCGGCTTTGGCGTACGGTCTAGACAAGGAAGGCGAGCAGACGATTCTGGTGTACGACCTGGGTGGTGGTACGTTCGACGTCTCGATTCTGGAGCTCGGTGACGGTGTCTTCGAAGTGAAGGCGACCAGTGGTAACAACCACCTCGGTGGCGACGACTTCGACCAGAAAATCATCGATTTCTTGGTGGAAACGTTCAAGCGGGACACCGGGATTGACCTGCGCAACGACAAAATGGCTGTACAGCGCCTGAAGGACGCTGCGGAGAAGGCGAAGAAAGAGCTCTCGTCGACGCTGACAACCACCATCTCCCTGCCGTTCATCTCAGCAGACGCGACAGGGCCGAAGCACCTCGAAGTGAACTTGACGCGTGCGAAGTTCGAGGAGATGACAGCGGATCTCGTGGAGGCGACGCTCGGCCCAACGCGCCAAGCGTTGCAGGACGCGGGGCTCACAGTGAACGACATTGACAAGGTCATTCTCGTGGGTGGATCCACGCGGATTCCGGCTGTGCAGGAAGCCATCAAGAAGCTGATTGGCAAAGAGCCATCGAAGGGCGTAAACCCTGACGAAGTGGTGGCCATCGGCGCGGCCATCCAAGCGGGTGTGTTGACGGGCGAAGTCAAAGACGTGGTGTTGTTGGACGTGACGCCATTGTCTCTCGGCATTGAGACGCTGGGCGGTGTCTTCACGCGGTTGATTGAGCGGAACACCACCATTCCGACTTCCAAGAGCCAGATCTTCTCCACTGCAGCGGATAACCAGACATCCGTGGAAATCCACGTGCTGCAAGGCGAACGTGAAATGGCGCGCGATAACAAAACGCTCGGCCGCTTCACGTTGAGCGACATTCCGCCGGCACCACGCGGCGTTCCGCAGATTGAAGTCACGTTTGACATTGACGCGAATGGCATTGTGAACGTGTCCGCGAAGGATTTGGGCACGGGTAAGAGCCAGCGGATTACCATTACTTCGTCGAGCGGTCTCTCCAAAGAAGAGATTGAGCGTATGATGAAAGAGGCGGAACTGCACGCAGAAGAAGACCGCAAGCGCCGCGAGGAAATCGAAATTCGGAACCAGGCCGACCAATTGATTTACCAGACAGACAAGACGTTGAAGGATCTGGGCGACAAGGCAGACGCCGATTTGAAGAAGGAAGCGGAAGACAAGAAACAGGCGTTGCGCGATGCACTTGCAGGCAACGACATTGATGCGGTCAAGCGTGCTTCTGAGGCGCTGACGGAAGTTGTGCACAAGCTGACCACGAAGCTCTACGAGCAAGCGGCACAATCCGCACAAACGCAGTCCGCACAAGGTGGTGCAGACGCTGGAGCGAAAAAGGATGACAACGTCGTCGACGCAGACTACAAAGTGGTCGACGAGGACAAGTGATCCGAGCGTCCTTCGACTGATTCTTTCGCCCGCGTGGCAGGGAACTCTTCCCTGCCACGTGTCTGCATGTTTGCGGACGTTTCAGCGCATGGAACCCGTGCGCACTGAAACCAAGCTGTTCGGGAAGAGCCAGACACGGTCCACGTATAGACAACCGCTGAGCCGCTATGTGTCTCTGTGGTACAATCGGTTGGACTGGTGGGAGGGGGTAACATCAAGTGAGTAAAAGAGACTACTATGAAGTGCTTGGTGTCAGTCGCTCGGCCAGCCAGGATGAGATCAAGAAGGCCTACCGCAAGTTGGCTCGGCAGTACCATCCTGACGTCAACAAGGACGATCCGAACGCTGCCGAGAAGTTCAAGGAAATCTCCGAAGCGTACGAAGTATTATCGGATGCAAATAAGCGTGCCCAGTACGACCAGTTCGGCCACACCGATCCCACACAAGGCATGGGGGGCGGTGCAGGATTTGACGGATTTGGCGACTTCGGCGGCTTTGGCGATATTTTCGACATGTTCTTCGGTGGGCGGACACAACGTGGCCCCCAGCGTGGTCACGACCTGGAGTACGAGCTGGAGATTGAATTTGAAGAAGCAGCTTTTGGCGTGGAAAAGCAAATTCAAATTCCTCGGACCGAGACGTGTTCCACTTGTACGGGCTCTGGAGCGAAGCCGGGCACGAAGGTGGAACAATGTTCAGTCTGTAAGGGGACAGGTGAACAGCAGACTGTGGTGAACACACCGTTTGGCCGCATGGTCAATCGCAAGGTCTGCTCTGCATGCCGAGGCCGAGGTGTTCACATTTCCACGCCGTGTCCAGATTGTCACGGACAAGGTCGGCGCCGCGTACGTCGGACGGTGAGTGTACGGGTCCCTGCCGGCGTAGACAACGGAACCCGACTGCGCATACCGGGCGCTGGGGAGAGCAGTCCGAATGGAGGCCAGCCGGGCGATTTGCACATCGTCATCCGCGTACGGCCACACGAGGTGTTTGAACGTGAAGGCACCAACGTATATGTGGATTACCCACTGACGTTTGTCCAGGCCGCGTTAGGCGACGAAGTGGAAGTGCCGACGCTGGACGGTGCTGTGAAACTGCGTATTCCGGAAGGGACGCAGACAGGGACGTCTTTCCGGTTGAAAGGGAAGGGAATTGTTCGACTCGGATCTAACCAGCGTGGCGACCAACATGTGCGCGTTCACGTGATAACGCCAACGAACCTGACCGAGCGGCAAAAAGACCTCTTTCGCGAGCTCGGCAAGGAGTTGGGGGAGACGCCCCAGGAACAGACGCGGTCGTTCATTGACCGCATGAAAAGCGCTTTTCTGGGAGACGACTGAGGCAGGTGCCAGACAAGTGCATACTATGACTTCGGCGGCCCAAAGGGCCGCTTCACGTTATGAGGTGTAGCAAATGAAATGGTGGCAAGTGCGATTCACTGTACCGTGGGAGGCAGCCGAGGCGGTGGCGGCGGTTCTCCACGAGTGGCCGGAAATCCAAGGTGTTTCCATGGAAGGCGGCCCACGAGAGTCCGTGAAGAACCCGGAGTTCGGGGAGTGGATGGACGAACAACTGACGGACTCCGAAACGACGGACATCAGCGTGTACCTGCCCGAGACTGTCGCTGAGGCGGATATTCGACAGCGGCTGGAGGAAGCCATTGTGCGAGTGAACGCTGCGGGTGTTCACGTGGGCTCTGCCCTAGACAATCTGAACATGTCCCTGGTCGACGAGTCGAGTTGGGAAAACGCCTGGAAGGACGGTTTTCAGCCCATTGCGGTCGGGGACAAGTTGATGATTATCCCGAAGTGGTGGGTAGACAAGGTCGAGATGGGTTCACGCGAAGCCGTGGTGCTCGAACCTGGGATGGCCTTTGGCACAGGAACGCATGCGACCACCCAATTATGTTTGGAAGCCTTGCAGGCCTTCCCACTGAACGGAGCATCGGTGATTGACGTCGGTTGCGGAACTGCGGTGCTTGCCATTGCGGCAGCCAAATTAGGGGCCCGTCAAGTGCTCGCGATTGATATCGACCCTGTGGCCGTCTCTGCCGCGCGAGCGAATGTGGCGGACAATGGCGTTGAACAGACCATCGTCGTGGAGCAAGGCGACTTGCTGTCTCCATCGGTCGACACGACGTACGATGTGCTCGTGGCCAACATTCTGCGGGACATCCTCATTCGCATGATGCCACAGGCTGCGGAGAAAGTTGCTGCAGGGGGACGGATTGTACTGTCTGGCTTCGTCACGAGCCAGGAGCAAGCCATCCGCGACGCGATGGATACACACGGATTTGCGGTGGAACAGCGGTTGCGCAAGGAAGACTGGGTTGCCTTGGTCGGGAGGAAGCGCGCTTGAATCCAAGAATCTTTGTCGATATACCTCTCTGCGAAGGGCAAACCGTGGATGTCACAGGAGAAGACGGCCACCATTTTGCCCGCGTGTTGCGCGTGGTACCGGGGGAACAGGTTGCGCTCGCTAGTGCAGGACAAGCGTATCTTGGGCACGTGACAGACGTCGATGTGCACAGCGGCGTCGTGCGTGTCTTGTTGAAGGAGCGTCTCGCGAGCCACGAGAGTACCACCAAAGTATACCTCATTCAGGCGCTCGCTAAAGGTGATAAAATAGATACCATTCTGCAACATAATACGGAGCTGGGTGTCGCCGGCTTTCTCGTGGTTGCCACTGCGCGTTCGGTCGTCCGATTAGACGAACGCAAGAGCAGAGCGAAATTGAATCGGTGGCGTAAAGTTGTGCGGGAAGCGGCAAGCCAGTCACATCGGGATGTGATTCCCACTGTCGACTTTACAGCGCACCTTCCAGAGGCGCTGGCATGGTGCCGTGACCGAGCTCCAGATCTCGTCGCATTTCTCGACGAGAACGAGGACGAGGCGGGACTGTACCCAGTGTTGGAAAGCCGAGCTTGGGACGCGAAGCAACAGACCATCGTCGTTGTTGTCGGTCCGGAAGGCGGATGGTCCGACGCGGAACGGACGGAGTGGTCTCAGCAGGTGGACGCCATACGCACGTCGCTCGGCCGGAGAACGCTGCGTACGGAAACCGCGGGCCTTGTCGCCGCCTCCGCGATGTTACATCACTTTCGTCAATTAGGAGGTTGAAACTCATGCCGACGGTGGCGTTTCACACCCTTGGCTGCAAGGTCAACTTTTACGATACGGAAGCTATTTGGCGCATGTTCAAGGCCAATGGATACGAACAGGTGCCGTTTGAGGAGAAAGCGGATGTATACGTCATCAACACGTGTACGGTCACGAACACAGGGGACAAGAAGTCGCGCCAAATCATCCGCAGGGCCATTCGCACCAATGCGGACGCCACGGTGGTTGTGACAGGGTGCTATGCGCAAATTGCCCCGGATGAGATTGCGGCCATCCAGGGTGTGGATTTGGTTGTTGGGAACGACAGAAAGACAAAAATTGTGGAGCTTGTGGAACAGGTACAACGAGAGCAGCATCCGTACCAGTCTGTTGGGAACATTCTCAAGACCCGCGAGTTCGAAGAGATGGACGTGCCGTTCTTTGAGGAACGGTCGCGGGCCAATTTGAAGATTCAAGATGGGTGCAATAACTTCTGTACCTTTTGCATTATTCCTTACGCGCGCGGACTCATCCGCAGCCGAAAGCCAGAGAGTATTTTGGCACAGGCGCGTAAGTTGGCGAAGGCGGGATACCGCGAGATTGTTTTGACCGGCATTCACACCGGGGGATACGGTGCGGATTTACAGGGATACCGACTGGCACATCTCTTGCAAGACCTAGAGCAAATTGACGAACTGTACCGCGTCCGTATCAGTTCCATTGAGGCGAGTGAAATCGACGACCACTTGATTGAAGTCCTCGGTACGTCGCGGAAAGTTTGTAAGCACCTCCACATTCCGCTGCAGGCGGGGCACAATCAAGTACTGCGCAAGATGAACCGGCACTACACGGTGGAGCAGTACGCGGACAAACTGGCGAAACTGCGTCGAACATTGCCAGACGTGGCCATTACCAGCGACGTGATTGTCGGTTTTCCTGGTGAAACAGATGCGTATTTTGACGCAACAGAAGCGTTCATCCGCGAACAGCAGTTTTCACAATTGCATGTTTTCCCGTATTCGCCTCGGAAAGGTACACCTGCTGCGCGTTTCCCAGACCAGGTCTCGGAAGCGGTGAAAGAAGAGCGCGTGCATCGGCTGCTTGCACTGTCCGAATCACTGACCTTGGAGTATGCGCGGCAACATCAAGGAAAAGCGGTAGAAGTCGTCGTGGAAGAACCGTACCACGAGGAGTCTCGAAACAGCGCACCGGGGAGGGGCCCGGATGGACGGCCTGGATATTGGCTCACAGGCCACGCCGAGAACTACCTGAAGGTGGCATTCCCGGTGCCGGCGGACGTACAGCCTGAGTCCTTGATGGGCGAAGTCTGTAAGGTGATTCTGACTGAGGTGGGCAGCCAACTTCAACTGGGTGAGCTCTCCGAACAGGTGACGTTTGCAGATGTTGACCTTGAGGCGTTTGACGAAATTGTTCAAGTGTCAGGGGGAACAGTATGAGTCGCATTGAGCGAGCGGCTGGCGGGTTGGTCATACGACTCGGCAAAGCCGGGAGAGAAGTCCTGATGATTGACGACAACTACGGGCACGTGACGTTTCCGAAGGGTCACGTGGAGCCAGGTGAGACGTGGGAAGACGCGGCGGTTCGGGAAATCCGTGAAGAAACCGGTGTAGAAGCCCGCGTATTGGCGCCAATTGGCCGGGTGGAGTACCGGATTGAACGAGATGGGGAACCCGTCCGCAAGCAGGTTCGCTTCTTTCTGCTGGAAGAAATCGATGAAGCGGACGAACCCGTCGTTCAGGAAGAAGAGATTCGCGCTGCGTATTTTCTGCCGTGGGACGAGGCCAAGCGAATCCACGACGAGAAAGGGTACGCGAATTGGTCGTGGGTGTTCGATAAGGCGGACGTATTGTGGCGCTGGCACCAACAACAGTGGGAGACGAAGTGGCGAGCGCTTCCGGCATCCACCGACGGCGCGGCCTTGGATGAAGTCTGGGTAAACGTACGTGGTACTGTGGAGGATTTGTGCAAAGCAGTTCGCAGCGAGTTGGCTGTGGTTGCACCTGAGATGTACGAGCGATTGACATCGGTGCTACCAGCGTCGGCGGCCACTCCGACGCTTCCGAAGGACATTGACAACGCAGTCGAGTCCGTGCGGCAAGCCATTGAGCATACGCTTCTGAAACCTGAGGCCAGTGTTTTGCATATTGAAAACGTGTGTCTTGACGCGCTCCGTCATCGGTTCAAAACGGTATGCGTCAACCCGCAACACGTGGCAACTGTCTCTGCGAAGCTACGGGGGAGTTCGGTGATTCCCTGCACGGTCATCAGCTTCCCGCTGGGTGCTTCGGATGCGGAAGCATTGGCGTATGAGGCTCGGCGAGTCGTCGAAAATGGGGCGGCGGAAGTGGATATGGTACTGCCTATCGGCTCCATGCGAGAGGACGATATTTGGACTGTATATGAGCACATCCACACCGTCTGCGAGACCGTCCATGCTGCAAACGCAAAAGTAAAAGTGATTTTCGAAACGCAGTTCCTAACGTACGCTCAAGTTGCCATGGCTGCGCTCATCTCTGCCGCTGCCGGCGCTGACTTTGTGAAGACCTCGACGGGATTCGCAGCTTCTGGTGCGCGGGTGGCGGATGTGGCGCTGATGGCGATGGCGACACAAGGGCGTTTGGGTGTGAAGGCGTCTGGCGGGATTCGCACACAAAAAGACGCAGTCGCGTTCCTGCGCTACGGTGCAACCCGCATTGGTACCAGTTCAGGTCCGAGCTTGGTCCGGAAGTAAGCGTTCCACAAGTCGCGCAAACGTGGTGGCGACGGGCCAAACGAGTACCGTACAGATGACATTAAAGAGCGTGTGTGCGTTGGCAATTTGTTGCGCAGGTGTGTCAGCCAAGTGAGTCATCCAGTCGGAAAAGGGCGCAATGATGGGTAGAAAAATCGTGACTCCGCCGACGTTCAACAACACGTGGGCCAAAGCGACCTGCTGCGCAGGACGACTTTGGCCCAACGCGGCAATCACGGATGTGAAACAGGTGCCCACGTTTGCGCCCAGCACGATGGCGATGGCGCCTGATAACGGGATGAGAGACTGCGTCGCCAGGGCCATGGTGATAACGGTCGTCGCTGTGCTCGACTGGATGGCGGCACTCAGCAGGCATCCGACACAGACGGCGAGCAGCGGATTTTGTCCGGCATATTCCAAACAATGATGGAACCATTCCGTGGTTGCTAAGGGTTGCAACGCAGTCGTTAACGCTTCCAGGGCGACGATAAGCGTGCCGAAGCCAATCAGAGCCATGCTGGGGTTGCGAAGTCTCGGTTTTTGGCTGGCATATCCAAGAAAGCCGGCGGCGAGGCATGGAATGACAAGGGCCCACAAGTCAAAGGTCAGCATCTGCGGTGTAATGGTAGAGCCTACATTCGCCCCGAGCACGATTCCGAGCGCGTCGCGAAAGTACAAGCTGCCACTGGATACGAGCCCGACAGATATCGCCGTCACAGCTGCACTGCTCTGCATCAACGCCGTGACGACAGCACCCGTGAGGATACCGCGTGTCGGCGTTTTTGAAAAGCGTTTGAGCAACACAGGGAGTCGGCCATGCCCCATGCCTTCGAGTCCCTGTCTCATAACGTGCAATCCTCCGAGAAACGCTGCGAGGGACAGGGCGGTGACGATAACGCTCAACCACATGGACAACACCTCACCTGTCTGAGCGTATGCCCCATCCCTGGTGTACATGCCTCAATTTTGAGAGGTATGGCGAAAGGCTCGAGTTTGACACTTGTTTTTTTGCTATACTATAATACGTCTGATTCATGATTCGCTTTGCTTGGAGGGAGGGAGAGAGATGTCCGAGATCAAGGTTCGCAAAAACGAATCTTTGGACAGTGCGTTGCGCCGATTTAAGAAAGCGACTGCGCGCGATGGTATCCTTGCGGAGATTCGCAAGCGCAAACACTACGAGAAACCGAGTGTAGCCCGCAAGAAGAAGTCTGAAGCTGCACGGAAGAAACGCAAATCTTACTAATTCCGCAAATAGGGGGATTCAACAGTGAACTTGACCGCGCAACTCACCGAAGACCTGAAGCAAGCGATGAAAGCGAAAGATAAAGTCCGCTTGTCCGTTCTACGGATGGTCAAGGCAGCTGTGAAGAACCGGGAAATCGAAACCGGGCAACCCCTGACGGACGAAGAAGTCCTCGCAGTCATCCAGAAGGAACTCAAGCAACGCCGTGACTCCCTCCAGGCGTTCGAGAGTGCCGGACGTGTCGACCTGATGGAAGAAGTTCAGGGAGAAATCGATATCTTGATGTCGTATCTTCCAAAACAGTTGACGGAAGATGAACTGAGAGAAATCGTTCAAGGTGTTATTGCAGAATTGGGTGCGTCTGGAAAGTCTGATGTGGGGAAAGTGATGTCCGCGGTGATGCCGAAGGTCAAAGGCAAAGCGGATGGACGTCTGGTTCAGACGATTGTACAGTCGTTGCTCGCCTGACCCTCCGGATCTTCCATATATTGCATACATGTTACGCCAAACCCGCCAGTATTCTGGCGGGTTTTTTGCGTTAGAAACCGATCCCGACGGGGTTCAACATGTGGCGCGCGAGGTGGCATGATGTGTCCCAAACCGTGTACTAGCGTGTGTGCGTCAGACATACGATGGATTGAGAAGGAGGGACAATCATGCGCACGTGGAAGCAGAGAGTTCGTCGCGCTGCGACGGAATGGTTGTCCTTGCCACCCGATGCGTTGTTGGATGTCTCCCGCCTCACCTGTCTCGACGGTGGGCAAGTGATTGTCGAAAACATCCACTCGCTACTGCGCGTGGCGGACACGGCGGTCGAAATTGATCTCGGCAATTCTATACTCCTTCTGCAAGGGGAAGGTTTTGTGGTCACGCTTGTCGCCGAGCGGGAAGTACATGTGCGCGGTGTGGTCGGACAAATTTCCTACCTCCCCAAAAAGGAGGGGCAGAGGTGAAACGCCCCCAGCTGGAGCACATTGTATTCGGATACGTATTTATGGAAGTCCGTGGTTCCAACATTCAGGCGTTGCTGCTGGACATGCAACAAAAAGGTGTGGTGCTGCACGACGTATTTGTAAAAGGTGACCGCGGCACAGTGGGTGTCTGTCTAAGGGACTTTGACGCGTTCTATCCCGCCTGCCGTAAACATGGTGTTAAGTTGAGGTTTACGTCGCGTTCCGGCATGCCGTTTTTCATCCGCAAACTACGGCGGAGAAAGGCTATGCTCGTAGGCATTGCTTTGTTTTTCGTCGCGTTGTACGGACTTGGGAACGTCATCTGGCAGGTAGACGTTTCAGGGGTTGAGGACGATTCCAGGCAACTGGTGATACAGGCCGCCAGAGAATTGGGCGTGTATCCAGGTTCCTGGAAGTCGAAGGTTCCCGAGCCTGATGTCATCCAGAGCAGACTGCTGAAAAAGTTACCCAACCTGATGTGGGTGGGAGTACAAATGGATGGCAGCAAAGTCCGTATTGAAGCGGTTCCGAAAGTGCCGGATGTCCAACCACTGAACAAGACACCGCACGACGTCATCGCAGGGAAACCGGGTGTCATTCGCAGGGTGTTTGCCAACCGCGGAACCGTCATGGTCAAGCCAGGCCAAGTCGTGCACCCTGGTGACGTGGTGATTTCCGGGAACCTCGCGGGCGGTACGAAATGGGTGCCTGCAGATGGGCAGGTGTTTGCGGAGGTGTGGTACAACACGCGGATCACCATTCCGCTACAGGTGAATCAATCTGCCCTCACAGGCAACCACGTAGAACGAGACTACCTGACCTTGGGGGGCCTGAACCTGCGCTTCTGGGGATGGCAACAACCCGACTACCAAGCCACTTACGAACGGGACGAGACGTCGGACTGGAAACTGGGAGGTTTGACGCTGCCTGTCCAATGGAAGCAGGTCACTTTGTATGAAGTGTCTCCCGCTCAAGTGAAGCAATCAGAAGACGATGCAGCACGGAATGCACTTGCGTTAGCAGCCCAAGACGTCCGCGGCCAAATGCGCGGAGATGGAGAAATTCTCGAGCAAACGGTTTTACATCGCGAAGTACAGCATGGTAAGCTATATGAAACGATTTTAACGAAGACTGATGAAAATATCGGCGTGGCCGCCTCGTCTTAGCAGCCGCCGGATGGTGAGGCTGGTCAACAGGCGAAAGGTCCGTCCTATCGTCAGTGGGGCGGTCAGCGACCTTGCCGCGACAAAGGAGTTGGGTGCCTTTTGGGGCAAGAGATCATCGTTCGCAAATGGGCATTCGCAACGAACGAAGAAGCGGTATCCGTCCTCGGCCCGAACGATGCGTTGTTGCATCTGTTAGATCACGCCTATGAAGAAGCAAAGGTGACGACCAGAGGTACCGAAGTCAGTTTGAGTGGCAAAGAAGAAGAAGTAGAAGCGATGTACGCCATACTCCGGGCAGTGACGCAACTGTCCCAGTTAGGCGTACATTTGTCTGAAGGCGATTATCGGTACGCGATTGACTTGGCAAAAGCAGGCGAGATTAATGAACTCGTCCCACTGTATACCGCTGAAGTCGCAACCACCTATCGCGGTAAAGTCATCCGCGTCAAGACGTTGGGGCAGCGCCGCTATGTGGATGCCATCCGCAAGAACGACATCGTGTTTGGTGTAGGGCCAGCCGGGACAGGCAAAACGTACCTTGCCGTAGCCCTCGCGGTCATGGCTTTGAAGCGCGGCGAAGTGAAGCGGATTGTGCTGACGCGCCCGGCTGTGGAAGCTGGGGAAAATCTCGGTTTCTTGCCTGGAGATCTGCAGGAAAAGGTGGATCCGTACCTGCGACCCATTTACGACGCGCTGTACGACGTCTACGGTCTGGAGCAGGTGCAGCGTGGCTTTGAACGGGGAAATATTGAGGTGGCGCCGCTGGCGTACATGCGCGGACGCACCCTGGACGACTCATTTGTCATTCTGGACGAAGCGCAGAATACCACAGCCGAGCAAATGAAAATGTTTTTGACGAGGCTCGGTTTTGGATCAAAAATGGTGATTACCGGAGACGTCACGCAGATTGACCTGCCCCGCGGACGACTGTCGGGGCTTGTGCAAGCATCCCGGTTGTTGACCGATATCCCAGGTATCGCATTTCATTACTTCAGCGGACACGACGTGGTCCGGCACCACTTGGTGCAGAAGATCATCGAGGCTTATGATCATGATGCAAGTGCCTTGCCGCAGTGAGTACACCTGCGGCAGGCAGACGGAGTGGGACCATTCGAACACCGAGTGTGGGTTCGAACACTCTCAGTTAAGGGGAAATTGCGTTGCAGTTGTCGAATTGGAACCGAACCTTACAAAAGTTCCTGGATGACCCAACCTTCCGCGAAAGTCCGAAGGTGAGGATTGGGGTATACGTTGCCATGGCGATTGCCATGTACCTCGTGCTCATTGGGAGTGTGCTGCCACCGCGGTATCAGTTCCAAGTTGGGCAGACCAGTCCTGTGACCATTGTAGCCCCTATCACCGCTGTGGATACGCTAGCCACACAGCGCGCAAAACAGGATGCAATGGACAAGGTTCCAAAGCAGTACGAGCAGTCTACTGCCGTCGAGGAAGAGGCTGTGACCAGTGTCCAAAAGCTGTTCTCGACGGCGACCCAGGTTATTTCTGACAAATCTCTGACGCAGTCGGAGAAGCTCGAAGAACTGACCTCGGTGGCTCCGCAGAAGGTCTCGCAATCCACGCTGCAGGCCATGCTCAGCATGAACGTTCATCAATTGGGCGTGCTGCAGAGTGTGTCGTTGCGGATTGTTCAAGATTTACTAGGGGCGCCGTTCTACGAGGACTCAGCACAGCAAGCGGGTCTTCTGGTGGATCGCCAGATGCAAATTTTTGATCTGGACCGCGTGTCCCGCTTGATTGTGCAGGACGTGGTCGAAAGTGTCCTTAAGCCGAATATGGTGTACAAGCCCGACGCCACGAAAGCGGCGAGGGACGCTGCGGCGAGAGCCGTACCGGACGTGTACATTCATCAAGGAGACGTCATTGTCTCTAAGAACGGGATCATTACGCAAAGTGTCCAGAGCCGGCTGCGTGACGTGGGCTTGTACAGCAAGGAGCCGAACTACAAGATTTTTCTGGGATTTGCGTTGTTCATGGCCATTTCTGTCGGCCTCGTTGCGACGTACATTGAACGTCGTTCGCCGCGACGAAAACTGGACAACTTGATGCTCGTCATTCTCGGACTGATCCTTTTACTCATGTCGATTTTGATTTCCTGTACAAAGGGAATCACCAACAGCGGTGGACCTACTTCCGTCGCGTACTTGGTTCCGCTGTCCGTTGGTTCGATGCTGATTACGGTGTTGATGGACGCCTCCTTGGCGGTGGTCGCGTCGTTTTACGTATCCTTGTTGTTTGGTGCCGCCGAGGGCTATGATTACTGGTTCGCGTGCATCGCGTTTCTCGGGTCGCTCGTCGGGGCGTACAGCGTGGCAAAGGTCACGCATCGAGGCACGTTTATGCGCGCTGGATTTTTCGTAGCGGGCATCAACGTCCTGGGTATTACGGCGATGTACCTGATGGAAACCGATAACCGGATGAACTTCCATTCGTTCTCGCTGTACATCGGCATGGGTATTCTCAATGGGTTGATCAGTGCCGTGTTGACCATGGGCATTCTGCCGTTCTTTGAGACGGCTTTTGGGTTGCTGACTTCCATTCGCTTACTGGAGTTGTCCAACCCGAACAATCCGCTGTTGAAGAAACTCCTGATGGAGGCACCCGGCACGTATCACCACAGTTTGATTGTCGGGAATCTCGCGGAAGCCGCCGCAGAAATCGTAGGGGCAGATCCACTGATCTGCCGCGTCGGCGCGTATTACCATGACGTGGGGAAGACGAAGCGGCCGTTGTTCTTCGTTGAGAACCAGATGACCAGGGACAACCCGCACGACAAGATTGCGCCGAGCCTCAGCCATCTGATTATCACGTCGCACGTGACCGACGGACTGGAAATGCTCGAGAACGCGGGCTTGCCGAAGCCGATTCGCGATATCTGTGCGACGCACCACGGGACGACCATTCTCTGGTACTTCTACAACAAGGCCAGAGAAGCGGATAAGAATGGAACTGTGAGCATTGATGATTACCGCTATCCAGGGCCGAAGCCGAAAACACGGGAATGTGCCATCGTGATGATCTGCGACGCGGTGGAAGCGGCTGTACGCAGCATGTCTCGACCTACGCCGAACCGCGTCGAAGGCGTCATCCGTAAAATCATCCGTGACAGGCTTCAGGATGGGCAACTGGACGAGTGCGATTTGACTTTGCAGGATTTGGATGTGATGGTTGGCGCATTCATGAAGACGTTAAAGGGTATTTATCACTCGAGGATTGAGTATCCAGATCCCGAGAAAATCCGAAAGGAAGTATCGCGGTGAATGTGGTGATTGAGACCAGCGTGGACGTTCGCGTGGATATGTCCCCATATCCAAGTATCAACGAGTCGTTCGTGCAAAAGGTGTTGCAAGCAGCAGGAGAGCACGTGTCGACTTCGGGAGAAGTTTCTGTTTCGTTCGTATCCGACGAGGAAATCCATACGTTGAACCGGGACTATCGGGGTGTTGACCGGCCGACCGATGTGCTGTCGTTTGCGCTTCGCGAAGGCGACGACGTACCGTCTGTGGCAGAAACTGACGGGCTGGAATTGCTCGGCGACATCGTCATTAGCGTGCCGCGAGCCGTCGCCCAAGCGGCCGAATATCACCACAGCGTCGAGCGAGAAATCGGTTTTTTGTTAGTGCACGGGTTTTTACACTTAATTGGCTATGATCACCAGGATGAGGCGTCTGAGCGCGAGATGTTTCAGCTGCAAGAAGATGTCCTTCAAAAACTCGGCCTCACGAGGAATTCGGTGAGCGGTTAATGCACAGGTCTGCACACGGCCGCCGCCAATCTCTCATGGCCTCCTTCGCTGCTGCACTGGACGGGATGTGTTACGCCTTAGTCACAGAGCGGAACACCAAAATCCACTTCGTGGGCGCCTGTCTCGTACTTGTTTGGAACTTGTGCGTCCGACCGCCTCTGCCTTTGGTCACGGCCACAATAGCGGCTGTTTGTCTGGTGTTTTCCGCAGAGTTGGTGAACACATCGGTCGAGCGCTTAGTGGACCTAGCCGCAGGGGGACGTGTTCACTCCCTCGCCAAATTCGCCAAGGATGTGGCTGCAGCAGCTGTCCTGATGGTCAGCGTCGGCGCAGTGGCCGTCGGAGGGTACGTCGCTGTGGCCATGCTTCCTTGGCATTTTCGACTATGGTCTCTCGCGCATCTGGGCGGTGCCCTGGTGAGCTTGGTTGGATTGATCTTCTTGTTCATCCTGGCGTTGTGTTCATGGATGAGACGCAAGCTTTACATATATCCCATTGTATCGGAGGAGACAAACCATGGACGCCGACCGTGACAAGCCGTTTAAATCAGGGTTTGCCGCTCTCATCGGGCGACCAAACGTGGGTAAGTCGACTTTGTTGAACGCCTTAGTGGGTCAAAAGGTCGCCATCATGTCGAATCGACCTCAGACCACGAGAAACCGTATTCGCGGCGTGTTGACGACGAATGACATGCAGATTGTGTTTATTGATACACCGGGCATTCACAAACCTCACCATCGGCTGGGCGAGTACATGGTAGAAGCCGCGGAGGCCACGTTCCGGGAAGTGGATGTCATTCTGTTTGTGTGCGACGCCACGGAGCCGGGCCATCCCGGTGATGACCACGTCCTCGAGAAAATTCACGGTGTACAGACACCCGTGTTTCTCATCATTAACAAAGTGGACGCGGTCCCTAAACCTGACCTCCTGAAGATGATAGCGGACTACAGTCAGAAGGGGCCGTTTGCCGAAATCATTCCCGTATCTGCGAAGGAACACATTCAATTGGATGTGCTCACAAGTGCGTTGGCGAAGCTGCTGCCGGAAGGGCCGAAATTCTATCCGGAAGACATGGTCACGGATCATCCAGAGCAGTTCATCATTGCGGAGAACATTCGAGAGAAAGTCCTGCACTTAACCCGAGAAGAGGTACCACACTCAGTGGCAGTCGTGGTGGAGCAACTGGAGCGTCGGGAGAACAGCAATGTTCTCTACGTTCACGCGGTGATCTACACGGAGCGCGAAAGTCAAAAAGGCATTCTGATTGGCAAGCGCGGCGCGATGCTCAAGAAGGTGGGACAACTCGCTCGAAAAGAGTTAGAGGCACTGTTCGGGAACAAGGTATATCTGGAACTTTGGGTGAAAGTGAAAAAGGATTGGCGCAATGAGCCGGCACTGCTGAGACGGTTTGGTCTTGATGAGCGCTGACGCAGCAGTGACCAGCTTGGCAGTTTGTTCATAGTATATTCGTGTCTGGCCGCGGCACTCTAGATGTGAGGCACCCTGAAATACCACGCAGCTGAAATGAAACTCTGTAGAGGAGATGATTTGGTTGCGGGATTTTTCATGGAGATACTTCACAATGACGGGTGACATTCATGCGTATTTGCTGTACAAAAAACATCAGGAACGCGAACAGGATGCTGAGGAACTGAACAGCGAGGCGGACACGATAGAACCATCCATGGAGTAATCAGGGGTTGTCTGAACCTTTGGGAGTGGAGTTGTCGGTTGCTTTACAACACGGAAGCCATCGTGGTACGGAGCATAGCCTATGGTGAATCGGATGCCATTGTGACATTGCTGACACCGGGCGGCTTGGTCGCTGTTATGGCAAGGGGTGCCAAGAAGCCGCAAAGCCGCCTGGCGGCCGGAGTACAGCTGTGTGTCCAGGGAACGTTTACGTTATACCGCAGATCCGGAATGGGAACTTTGTCACAAGTGGAGATGGTCAACTCACGGCGTGGGTTGCGGGAGGACCTCCAACGGGCGGCGTATGCCGCCTATTTTTGTGAATTGGTGGCTGCCATTTCAGAAGAGGCTCCGAATGGGAGTGAGGTCGTTTATCGCTTGTTTGCTGGAGCATTGGACCGGCTCGAGATGCAGGAAAGCCCGCCTCCGGTGACCGCGCGGATTTGGGAAACGAAGATTTTGCGGCTGGTGGGTGCGAGTCCGGACTGGACCACTTGTGTTCATTGCCATCGGGAAGGGCTGGAGAACGCCGCATACAGCCCTAGAGAAGGTGGGTTTGTCTGCGAACTTTGTGCATCGAAGTACGCGGGAAACCGTGATCCTGGACAGTCCATGTGGGTTACGCCAAGTTCGGTTCCCAAGATATTAAAGAGTTTTGAAATCGTGCCGTGGAACCGCCTTGGGTCGGTTCGGTTGTCACAGGCGACACTGGAAGCCATCAAGCGCATTCTGGAAGTGCAGCTCCGCGATTTTGCCGGGCTTTGGCCAAGGTCGCGGTCGTTCCTGGACAGCATTGACGAAGTGTATCCTGACACCCAGGAGTAAGGTGACCATCATGTGCAAACGCTGTTCGAGTGTTATATACTAATTACAATCATGCATCAAATAGTATGACGGATTGAGCGGGGGTGATGGTCATCGAACTGACGAAACGTCAGGAGCAGATAATTGAGATTGTGAAGCGGCACGGACCGATTACTGGAGAGCGCATTGCAGACATTCTCAACTTGACGCGAGCGACGCTGCGACCGGATCTCTCGATTCTGACAATGGCAGGCTATCTGGAAGCGCGCCCTCGAGTAGGGTATTATTACAGCGGCAAAAAGAACGCCGACCTGTATGGGGAGGCCTTGCGCAAGCTAAAAGTGAAGGACTACAAGGCGGTACCGGTGGTGATTACGGAAAAGACATCGGTATACGACGCCATCGTCACGATGTTTATGGAAGACGTAGGCACGTTGATTGTCGTGCGCGACGGCTTTTTGCAAGGTGTTGTCTCGCGCAAGGATCTGCTCAAGGTGGCCATTGGTGGCGGAGACATCCGTCAATTTCCTGTGAATATGGCCATGACCCGCTTGCCGCATGTGATTACTGTGGATGTGGAAGAGTCGCTGTACGAGGCGGCCTCACTCATGGTGCGCCACGAAGTCGACTCTCTGCCCGTCGTCCGTCACAACGCGGAGCAGTCTGGTTTGGAAGTTGTCGGTCGAGTGTCCAAGACCACTGTAACCAGGGCCTTTGTGGAACTCGGCCAGTATCGCGATGTTTAGGACGATATACGGGAGGGGAAAGAATGACAGGGCAGATGCCAGTTGTCTACATCGTCTCCGATTCCGTCGGGGAAACGGCTGAGTTTGTTGTGCGCGCCGCAGCCAGCCAATTTGACGGCGGACACGTCGACTTGCGGCGCGTTTCTCACGTGAACGACACTGCGGTGATTGACGAAACGGTACAGAGCGCGAAGGAAGAGAGCGCCATTATTGCATATACCATTGTTCTCCCCCACCTGCGGGAACACCTGGCGGCCGAGGCGGCCGCAAACGGGGTACCCGTAGTGGACATCATGGGGCCGATGTTGGACGCGTTTGAACACGTGTTGGGGCAAACGCCGCATCGCAAAGCCGGTCTGGTGCATCAACTGGACGACGACTACTTTCGACGCGTAGAGGCTATTGAGTTTGCGGTGAAGTACGATGATGGACGCGATCCGCGTGGACTCGAACGGGCCGACATTGTGCTCGTGGGTGTCTCGAGAACCTCCAAGACCCCTTTGAGTATGTACCTCGCACACCGCCGCCTGCGCGTCGCCAATGTTCCGCTGGTGCCTGAAGTTTCTCCTCCAGAAGAGCTGTTTCAGTTGGCAGATCAGCGGAAGGTCGTTGGATTGACCATCCGTCCGGACAAACTCAACCTGATTCGTCAGGAACGGCTGAAGGCGCTTGGACTTACACCAGATGCGAGCTATGCCAGTTATGAACGGATTATGAAAGAATTGGAGTACGCGAATTCCATCATCAATCAGCTGAACTGTCTCGTTATCGACGTCAGCGACAAAGCGGTGGAAGAGACAGCAGCCATCATTCTGGATTACGTGACAAGGAAGCGCTGACATCTGAATAGGGTCCATTGCGGCTTGGGGTCGTGCCTGGTTGAGGTACGGCCTCGTTGCGTATGTTCAGTACATAACCTGTATAAAACGACCATAGACTTGAATGCAGGGTTCTTTATGAGGATAAATTTTACTATGTGGGTCGATACTAGAGGTTGTTTCTATGGGGATTCGTGCAGCCCGTGGGCACCCCGTGTCGATTGCTGGCGAAGAAGATGCGAGGATTTTTTACGCAAAGGAGGAAATAGACCCTTTGTTGTAGAATAAGACACCATGCAACAAAACGCAATACCGATGGCGAGTGTGACAACCCACCATCCCGACGCCGAAGGCGCTGCACGCAGCAGGGCTCAGAAGAAGGTGATGGGGTGACGAAAATTCCCGACGAGTTTGTCGAGGAATTGCGAAAGTCCGTCGACATTGTCGACGTGATTTCCGAGTACGTGCAACTCAGGCGGACGGGCAGATCTTTCGTTGGACTGTGTCCTTTTCACAATGAAAAGTCACCGTCATTCTCCGTGTCGCCAGACAGGCAACTGTACCACTGTTTCGGATGCGGAGCCGGTGGTACTGTGCTTCGATTTGTGATGGACATCGAAGGTCTGACCTTTTCCGAAGCCGTTGTCAAACTGGCGGAGAAAGCGGGCCTAACACTTCCGGTGGCAGTTGACGCTGTGCCGGATCACAGCCCACAGAACCAACAGCGGCAACGGATGTTCGATGCACACCAGTTAGCTGCGAAATATTATAACTACATTCTAATGAATTCTGCGGCGGGTGTGCAAGCCCTAACGTATTTGGAAGGCAGAGGAATTTCTCGACAAACGATGGTGGACTTTCAAATCGGTGCTGCTCCAGACGCGGAGGACGCGTTGGTCCGGTTTTTGCGCAAACGAGGATATGAGCTCCCGGTGATTGTGGAATCAGGGCTCGGCATTGCGCTGGGATCAAAAGTGGTCGACAGGTTTCGCAACCGCGTCATGATTCCCATTTGTGACGGCCAAGGACGCGTCATTTCATTTGGCGGGAGAGCCATCGCGCCAGACGGAAAACCCAAGTATCTCAATTCGCCGGAAACGTTGTTATTTCACAAGAGCGAAGTGTTATTCAACCTTCACTTCGCGAAACGAGAAATGCGTAAGACGCGAACGGCGGTTTTGATGGAAGGATACATGGACGTCATTTCCGCTTGGCAAGCTGGTGTCAAGAATGCAGTGGCCACCATGGGAACCGCCATCACGGTGGATCATGCGCGCGTCTTGAAACGGTATGCGGAGACACTCATCATCGCGTACGACGGTGATGACGCAGGTGTCAAAGCTGCAAAAAGGGCCATCGAAATCGCCGGCCAAAGCCACCTCGGCGTTCGCGTGGCAACGTTTCCCGAGGGGCAGGACCCTGACGATTTCATTCGCAGTAAAGGGGCGGATGCCTTTGTTCGCCAATTGCACCACTTTGCCTTGACAGAGTTGGAGTTTTTGCTGAACGAGTTGCGCAGGCACGCTCAACTAGACAGCGCCGCAGGGCGTACCGATTTTCTTCGGCAAACATTGGCTTTGCTGGGGGAACGTGGGACACCCATCGAACAAGATGCGGAGTTGCGGCGTCTCGCGATGGAGTTTCAAATTTCTGTCGATGCCTTGAAGGAAGAGCTCAGGCTTGTCTCGAAACAACATCATAAGCGGAAAAGCTTCCAGCGACCGCCTCGTCCGGAGGTGCGGCTGAACGAAACACCCTTGCCACGAAAAGACGTCGTTGCAAGCAATCACGTGTTGCAGGCGCTGTTGACGAACAGCGAGGCATATCACTGGTTGCTAGAGCGCGAAGTCGATGAGTTGGCTCAGCCGGAACAAACTGCGTTGCTGGCACATCTTTATCATTTCCGCAGTGAGCATCCGGACGGCAGCGCCATCGCTTTTGTAGATAGTTTAGAGGATCCCCTGTTGGCAAGACTCGCGTCGTCACTGCTGATGGAGGATCCACCTGAGTTTGACCAGGATGTCATTGATGACTGCCTGAGAATTATTCATTTGCAACGCACCGAAGAGGCACTGCAGCAAGCGATGGAAGAGCTTGTACAGGCGCAGGTCGATGGCCGTGACGACATTGACGTCCTGAAACACAGAGTGGAAGAACTCCAGACAGAATTGAACGCACTACGACAACAAACGCGAGGAAACGTCACAGGGTAAAGGAGGCGGGGAAGGAATGAAAGAGATAAAAGAAGAAGCCCGCGAAGAAGAACGTGGACTCACCCTTCAGGAAACTAAGGATGCATTGATTTCAATTGGAAAGAAACGCGGTTCCCTCACGTACACCGAGATTGTTAACAGACTGTCGAAGTTCGACTTAGATCCAGACCAATTGGACGAGTTTTTTGACCAAATCTCAGAAGCGGGCGTTGAGGTCGTCAATGAACGGGATGAAGATGACGACGACCTGGAAGACCTTGACGACGCAGATGATCACGACGCCTCCGAGGATGGCGAAGATCTGGATGACGAACGGATTGATTTGAACGACCTGACCATGCCGCCAGGTGTCAAGATCAGTGACCCTGTGCGGATGTACCTAAAAGAAATCGGTCGTGTGCCGCTGTTGTCCGCTAGCGAGGAAATTGAGCTCGCGAAGCGGATTGAAGAAGGGGACGAAGAGGCGAAGCGTCGGCTTGCGGAAGCAAACCTTCGGCTCGTGGTCAGCATCGCCAAGCGCTATGTTGGGCGCGGGATGCTGTTCCTGGACCTGATTCAGGAAGGAAATCTCGGCTTGATTAAGGCCGTTGAGAAGTTTGATTATCGTAAGGGGTACAAATTCAGCACCTATGCGACGTGGTGGATCCGTCAAGCCATCACACGTGCCATTGCAGATCAGGCGCGGACGATTCGTATCCCTGTGCATATGGTTGAAACCATAAACAAGCTGATCCGCATCTCCCGGCAATTGCTGCAGGAGCTCGGCCGCGAACCAACTGCCGAAGAAATTGCCGCCGAGATGGATCTCAGTCCTGAGAAAGTGCGTGAGATCCAGAAAATCGCTCAGGAGCCGGTGTCGTTAGAAACACCGATTGGCGAAGAGGACGATTCTCACCTTGGGGACTTTATTCCCGACGACGAAGCGTTGGCTCCTGCCGATGCGGCTGCATATGAGCTGTTGAAGGAACAACTGGAAGACGTACTTGACACGTTGACCGAACGCGAGGAAAACGTGCTTCGGCTGCGGTTTGGTTTGGACGACGGGCGTACCCGCACGCTGGAGGAAGTGGGCAAGGTGTTTGGCGTGACTCGGGAACGCATTCGTCAGATTGAAGCGAAGGCATTGCGAAAACTGAGACACCCGAGTCGCAGCAAGCGACTGAAAGACTTTCTCGAGTAAAATCTGTGCATAGACTTTCACAGGGGCCGTCAGAACTAGCGGGAGACGGCCCTTTTTGTGTTATTTGTCATCCAAAAAGGATTTGCAAGCGTTTTCTATTCGCACTTATAATAGATCTCGGTACAACTAGGAGGGGACTGGACTATGAATTTTGAACTTTCGAAAGAACAAAAAATGATTCAAGAAATGGTTCGAGAATTCGCGCAAGCAGAGATTGCGCCCAAGGCAGCTGAACTCGACCGAGAGTCTCGGTTTCCTCTTGAAATTTTTGAGAAGATGGGAGAACTCGGGCTGATGGGTCTGCCCATCCCGGAAGAGTACGGCGGTGCAGGTGCGGACATGATCAGCTATTGCTTGGCACTTGAGGAAATCGGACACGCATGCGGCGGCACGGGCCTCAGTTACGAAGCGCATGTGTCGCTCGCGTGCGTTCCACTGTTGCTGTACGGTACTGAGGAGCAAAAGCAAAAGTACCTGGTACCGCTCGCGTCTGGCAAAGGACTGGGGTCGTTTGGGTTGACGGAGCCAGGCGCTGGATCTGACGCGGGTGGGACGCGTACGACCGCGGTGCGTGATGGTGACGAATGGGTGATCAACGGGAATAAGATCTTCATCACCAACGGTGGCTATGCGAAAACGGTAGTTTTGACGGCCGTCACAGACAAGGAGAATCGCGGCATTAGTGCGTTTATCGTACCCACGGACACCCCAGGGTTTTCCGTGTCAAAGCCCTATGAGAAAATGGGGATGCGAGCCTCCAACACGGTCGAGTTAATTCTTGAAAATGTCCGAATACCGGCAGAGAATCTGCTGGGTCCATTGAACGCAGGATTTAAGCAGTTCCTGTCCACCCTCGATGGGGGCCGCGTAGCCATTGCGGCATTGGCAGTGGGGATTGCCCGCTCGGCCTTCGAAGTGGCATTGGACTACGCAAAACAGCGCACTCAATTCGGACAGAGCCTATCCAAGTTTCAAGCCATTCAACACAAACTGGCGGACATGGCGATGCACATTGACCTCGCGCGGAACGCGGTGCTAAAGGCTGCGTGGATGAAGGATCAGGGACTTCCGTACACCAAGGAGGCTTCATTTGCAAAACTGTTTGCCTCGGAGATGTGCACAAACACTTGTAATCAGGCGATTCAAATTCTCGGCGGCAACGGATATATGAAAGAGTATTCTGTGGAACGAAATTTGCGTGACGCAAAACTGATTGAAATTGGCGAAGGCACTTCGGAAATTCAACGCCTGGTGATTGCGCGACAGCTGGGATGCTAGATGCGCGCGTCGCAACCGGGAGGCCAAGGTGGCCTCCCTTTTTATGTAGTCGCTTTGCAAAATGACTTAAGAGTGCTTCAGCACGCACAAACACTTTGTCCTGTGCTGAACCAGTTGTTCGTCGTGATATTACAAATCGCACGTGTCACTTGTGCGATTCTAATATCCCCAAAATCCCCGTACATTATAGCGTCTGTCCGTACCTACGCGAACGAATAGACGACGTACAAAGGGGGAAGGGAGTTGCTACTATGGTCGTCATTGGCGGTTGCAGTCATCGGTCTACTTGCTGTAGCCGGTTGGACGTTATTGAACTGGATGGCATACGATATTCGGGAGCGCGGACGAAGGGAACGTCCGTCACCTTCGGACTGTGCGATTGTATTAGGCGCGTACACGGATGGATACCAGCCGAGCCCGACACTCAAGGCGCGGCTTCGAGCCAGCCTTCATTTGTATAGATTAGGTTACATATCGTATTTTATTGTCAGTGGTGGTCAAGGTGCGGATGAAACCGTAAGCGAATCAAGGTCTATGAAACGTTTTTTGATTCTCAACGGTGTTCCACCGCACACCATTCTTGAAGACCAGTATTCGAATGATACATGGGAAAATTTATCCAACAGTCAACACGTGATGGAGGAACACTCGTTTCGAACGGCCATCGTTGTGACAAGTGACTACCATTTACCGAGAGCCTTAGCTGTGGCAGAGCAGTTGGGCATCCAAGCGACGGGATTTGCGGCCTGGACGACGGCTGCTGAAATTCACTACGCCAGACGAGAGGTGATGGCGAGAGTGGTGTACACTGTCAGAGGACAGGCCGCTTTGATTCGGAAAGGAAGACGCTGATTGACGATTACAATTTCCAATCGGTTACAGTGGTTAGCCGACAGGGTTCCAGAGGGCTCGTCCGTGGTGGATGTCGGCACAGACCATGCGATGTTACCCATCTACCTCATCCAATCAGAACGAGGCAAATTTGCCGTGGCCACAGATGTGAGGCCTGGACCGTACAACGCCGCTGTGAGCAACGTGAAGCGCCACGGCCTCGAGCACGCGATATCTGTTCGTTTAGGTGACGGACTGACAACCGTGACACCTGGGGAAGTGGAGGTGGCGGTCATTGCGGGGATGGGCGGCGCTACGGCGACTTCCATACTCGATGCCTCCCGCGCGGTCACTGGCGCACTGAACCGATTACACTTGCAACCGATGAACGCCTCAGGCTCGCTGCGCAAATATGTACGTGTAGCACAGTTTGGTATCGCCGAGGAAGCGGTCATTTTGGAAGACGGTCGGTTTTACGAATTGCTCGTGGTGGATAGAACCGTAGGTCCCGACGAAGCGTATGGCCCGTTTGCGGGGCATCCAGAGAGCCTAGAACTGGCGATGGAGTTTGGCCCCACCTTGTTGATGCGCCGTGACCCAGTGACAGCGGCGTACTTCCGTTATGTCGCCGACCGACTGCGCGGGCAACTTAGCCAGTTGGAGCGGGGGAGGACAGCGGAGGCGGATCGCCGTCGATCCGCCGTCATTTCACGCCTCAACTTTCTCAGACAATGGCAACCTGTAGACGAGGAGGGATTGCGGTGACGTCTTTAACCGTGCGCGACGTGGTGAACGTGGTGGATCAATACGCGCCGCCGGGACTTGCGATGTCCGGAGATGCCATCGGACTACAAGTTGGGCGTCTGGACAAGCCTGCGAAAAAAGTATGGTTGGCACTAGATGCGTCGCCGGAGGTCATTCAGGCCGCAGTAGAGGATGAAGCCGATCTCCTGATCACGCACCACGCACTACTCTTTCGACCGGCCAGCAAAATTGACACTGGGACTGCGCGAGGAAATGCCATTCGCACCGCTTTAGCGGGAGATTTAACCGTATACGCGGCGCATACGAACCTCGACATTGCCGAAGGCGGTGTCAACGATGTTTTGGCGGACTTATTCGGTCTCGAGGACGTAGAAGTGCTGGATCGGTCACAGAACGAACGGCTCCGGAAACTGGTGGTGTTTGTTCCAGAATCGCACCATCAAGCTGTTTTGGACGCCCTTTGCGGCGCAGGAGCGGGCCACATCGGCCGTTATAGCCATTGCACGTTCAACACCACCGGATTTGGCACATTTCTGCCGGAGGAAGGGACGCAACCGTTCATCGGTCAAGCGGGTCAAATGGAGCGAGTCCCTGAAGTACGGTTAGAAACCATCGTCCCCGAGAGATTGATTGAACCGGTGGTCAGGGCGATGCTGGAAGCCCATCCTTACGAGGAAGTGGCGTACGATATTTACCCTCTCGAACTTATGGGCAAGCCGTATGGGCTCGGTCGAGTAGGAAACCTTCGACACGAGATGTCACTTGCCGAGTTCGCCACGTGCGTGAAAACGGTGCTCGGTTTGCCATACATTCGCTTCGGAGGGAATCCCAAGCTCATGGTGAACCGAGTGGCCGTCCTTGGTGGATCCGGGGGACGTTGGGTGCAGAAGGCGATAGCCAAAGGTGCACAGGTGCTGGTGACGGCGGACTGTGACCACCACGTCGTGGCCGAAGCGTGGCAGGATGGCCTGGCGATTGTGGACGCGACACATGCATCCCTGGAGCGGCCCGTGTTGCACCGTCTGAAAAAGGAATTGGAGAGCGCGTTTGGTGAAACGCTTGAGGTGACCATTGCTGATGTGGATGAAGACCCATTTCACTGGGTGTGAGCTTCACGTATGCGGTGTACCGTGCCAATTTCACCAGCAGATATCACTTGATGATGGAGCTGTGAATGGGTTATACTCGAACATGCTGAGTTGAACAGGAAAGTAAGCTGGGCAACCGCCGGTGCAGTGTCGAAAGACCGCACGGGAGGAAAGTCCGAGCTCCACAGGGCAGGGTGCCGGATAACGTCCGGCGGGAGCAATCCTAGGGATAGTGCCACAGAAATGTAGACCGCCGATGGAGTCGATGCTTCGTTCCGGAGCATCGCTCACAGGCAAGGATGCAACGGTGCGGTAAGAGCGCACCAGCAGCCTGGAGACAGGCTGGCTAGGTAAACCCCACCTGGAGCAAGACCGGATAGGAGCGCATATGTGGCGGCCCGTCACGCGCTCGGGTAGGTCGCTTGAGCCGGCTGGCAACAGTCGGCCTAGATAGATGGTTGCCGCTCCATATGTGTGCGAGGCAGCGAGGCGTCGCGTCCGGCGTTCCGGATACGGGCGCTAGGTCTGCCGCTTGCAGCACGCGGAGTACAGAACTCGGCTTACAGGCTTGCTTTCCTCGCAGTTACATACCCTTTGGGAAGACCGCATCGTTGTCGGGGCACAGAGCCCGAGATGGTGCGGTTTTTTCATGCCTAACTGGTTTGACTGTCCTTCACCAATATTGTACAATTTCAGAACATTGTACCATTCGGCGGACAGGAGGGACGCGTTTGGATAATACGGGATTTTCCTTGGCTTCACTTTTAGTTGTGACAGCGCTTGGACTTCTTGTTCCGCTGATTGTGACGCGAATTCGGGCGGTACGTATTCCCATCGTGGTAGGTGAAATTATTGCTGGCGTAGTCGTCGGCAAAAGTGGATTTAGCATTATTCAGAATAGTGAATGGCTACAATTTCTGCAGTTTTTTGGTTTGGCCTTTCTTATGTTCGTATCGGGCTTAGAGATTGACTTTGCTACCTTGAAGCCAACAAAGGTGCGAAAGGGTAACCGTTACGCGCGTTTCCTGACGATGCCCCCAGTGTTTGCAACCTTCGCAACGGGCCTCACGTTTGTCCTGTCCTACAGTTTGTCCCAAGTACTCTTCAATCTTCATTTCATAAAAAGTCCACTACTCTTTTCGCTCATTCTGACGACGTTTGATTGGCTTTGGTTTTTTTGATTCCCATTTTTTTCATTATGATTGGGGTCAGTTTCGATATCAAAGAGTTGTTTCAAGACCCCAAAGCATTACTCTTGTTTCCGATTCTGCTTCTGGCGGTTTACATCTTTAAAGCCCTGCCCGGTCTCNTGCTTCGGTTCAAGTTCCCGTGGCGAAAGACGACAGCTGGTGCAGTATTGTTGACAACTCAAATGAGTGTAACCGTTGCTGCNGCGGAAGTTGCTCTCAAAATTGGTGCGATAAGTCCAGGGGTTAACACGGCCATTATCTTAGTGGCAATGCTCACTTCAATTATTTCNCCGGTTCTGTTCGGTAAAATTCTCCCGAATGAAGGAGACAAACTGCAGGAACGAGTTGGGATTCTCGGGCAGTCCCCTGGGGCTTCGCTATTGGTGAATGAGTTAGAACAGCGCCANACGGGTGTGATATGGGAGCGAAACACAAGTCCCGAGGTGGTGGCCTCGTTTTTTGACACGTACGCTCCTTCGTCTTTTAAAGCGCTTGTGGTCTATAGCGAGAATGATGAAGAAAACATTCAAATCGCAAGAAATGCTGTCAATCACGGAATACGACGCGTGATTGCNAGTGTTCAAGACATTCAATTCTTCCAAAAGCATTATGGAAAGCACTCCTTTACCGTCGTGAATCCGCAATTGGCAGGTGTTGCGCTCATGGAGCAGTTAGTAGAGACGCCTGTGTCTAGCCAGTTGCTCTCTGCTTCGTCTGATTTTCAAATACATGAAGTCGTACTTCGTAACCGCGTTTGGAGTGGTCGGAGGATTCGTGACATCACGCTTCCAGAGAGCATACTTATACTCTCGATTGTTCGAGACGGTGTTCAACTGGTTGCACATGGCGACACGGTCATGAAACGGGGAGATACGCTCGTTGTAGTCGGCC
>NZ_AXAR01000024.1 GCF_000472905.1 Alicyclobacillus pomorum DSM 14955
GAACCGACCGCTGGTGTCCCAGTTGTTCCGCCAGGAGCACAGCTGGGTAGCTAAGTCGGGACGGGATAAGCGCTGAAAGCATCTAAGCGCGAAGCCCCCCTCAAGATAACGTATCCCATCCGGTCAACGGAGTAAGACCCCTTGAAGAAGACGAGGTAGATCGGTCCGGTGTGGAAGCGTAGTGATACGTGGAGCAGACGGATACGAATCGGTCGAGGGCTTCACCTGAACACACAGGGTAACCTGTAGGAGAGGATTCGCTGTTTAGTTTGCAAGGTACAGTGAGTTACCTTGGAGGAAGGATGTAACTCAACGCACAAGATGTGCGATGAGCATACATAGATGTCTGGTGGCAATGGCGGAGGGGAAACACGCGTACCCATCCCGAACACGACCGTTAAGACCTCCAGCGCCGATGATACTTGGGGCGGGAGCCCCTGGGAAAGTAGGACGCCGCCAGGCAAGAGAGCAAAAGAGCTCAGTGCATATGCACTGGGCTCTTTTATGTATAACCAAACTTCCGAATGTGAGCATATGGTACAAGTGAGCAATCCTTATTCGGGCCCAATTTATAGTTCGTCAGCTCAGTTGGCGTTGAAATTATAGCGAGTTTCTACCTATTAAATATCAACCACTCACAAGCCTAAATAGGTCGATGCATTGTCTCGGAATAGGTTGGCATCTCGGATGTACTTCTCCATGACTTGGCGACTCTTGTGTCGAGTCTGTTTCATGATGGAACGTTCACTCGCTCCGTTTATTGCTGCTTGGGTAGCCAATCCTGCACGTAGACTATGTCCGCCATACAAGTGGGGGTTCAACCCACAAAGGGAAGCGTACTTTTTCACCAATCGCGAGATGGTCTGGCCGCTGATTCCGCTTTCCAGAATTCGATCGTTCTTGGTAATGCGCCGGAACACGGGGCCAGAATCAAAACCTGCTAGCTTAATCCAATGTTCCAGCGCCAACACCGGACAGGTGTCCTCATTTCGGCCGAACTCGATGGCAACATCCTGACTTTTCCCTTCTTGGTCCGTTTTACTCCTCGTTAGCGTAATCAGTAATCCTCGGCGAACGGATTTTACATTCTCTATCTTCATGTTGGCCAGCTCCGAGCGACGAAATGCTCCTGCGAAACCAACGAGCAAAATCGCTTTGTCTCGTACACCTCGCGCCCCGTTCGGTAATTTTTCCAGCATGCGTAATAGATCATCGGTTAGTACGGGAGCCTTTCCAGATTGCACTGATCCCTTTGTTCGTACAATACCCTTCCAGGTCCTTCGTACAACCGTGCTTGCCGTTGGCGATTCAAACTTAGAGTGCAGATGCGCAGCCTTAATTGCAAGTAGCCGGCGACTAATGGTGCTTACCTTTCTCGTTTTGGCCAACTCCGTAATGTAGAGTGCAACGACGAAGTCCGGTGCAGGTAGGAACGGTAGAGAATTAGATTGACACCAACTCACAAAGTGTTTCCAATCTGATACATAGGATCGGATCGTATTATCAGATTGAGAATGTTCCATATAATCCTTTGTTTCACGCACCAATTCTTGTAGTCGGTCGGACAAGATGATGGATGGCTTTTTTACGATATCGTTCAACAGTAGTCACCTCCGACTATATAGATTCTAGCATTTTTTTAGCACGATAAGGCTATATTATCGTACATAGATTATGTAAACTAAAATTGCATTGCAGAAGGTGATTTACAACAAAAATTAAAGTGGTCCCACACATGACCGAATAGGATAAAAGCGAATTGGAGATATGCGACGCACGTGAAGTTCTCTGTCAGGGAGGGGAACATGGTGTGCGATGTGAACGACCAATCGTTTACTTATGTACCTTTTTCGTCCACAAATGCCATTCCTACCGTTCGTTTTAAGAGGCTTTTAGAGGTGTCCTAAGGGAATTATACCTGTTGCCTAACAGATGGCCTTCCTCCTGTTATTTTTGCTCTTCGGCATAGTGCGCAAGGCTAAGAACTCACTTTTCAAACGACAGCGCCAGGGCACCACGAAACGTCGAGAGGGGCATACCTTCATATATCCGGATCCGATGCAAAGTGTAAGGGCCATCCTTGGCACTTGCATAACCCGAATGTTCTGTTACAGCCAAAACATAGCCTGAATTGCGTAGGAAATCGAAAGTTGCCACACGGAACTTGCCACTGGGATAACAGAAAAAGCGTACTGGGTGACCTAGTCGCTTGGATAACGTCTGTGCCGACTGCATCAATTCCTGCTTCGTCACTACGTTAGAAGCATTGCGCAAGTCGACATGGTGAACCGTATGGGATTGTACGTCCATAATTCCTCGCCGATTCATTTCGAGTAACTCTGTCCACGTGAGCATTGGGTGTTGCCCTCTAGATCCGATTGCATCAGTCACCATGAACACCGTTCCTTTATACCCGTATCGAGAGAGAATCGGATAAGCCTTTGTATAAACGCTCTTGTATCCGTCGTCAAATGTAAGAAGAATGGGCCTATCTGGTAGCGGACGTTGTTGATACAAAGCAGCATACAATTGTTCCATCGTAATCGTGTGAAAGTCATTTTGATGCAGGAATTCCATCTCAGATTCGAACTGCCCAGGAGCCATTCCAAGGCTATTGCGATGGAGGTAATTTAATTCATGATACATGAGAATTGGTACCCGGACTTGCTTAGAATCCGTCGATACCATCCGCCGGGTGCATCTTACTGACACTGCCAATTGTTTGGCTTTTAGATCAGGGTGGCCTATAGGTGAAGCAGAAACTCGACCATTTGCCACACTAGTGACCATTGTTACCAAACAGATGGATACCAATCGTAAAAGATGCCGCGAGGTCAATACGCAGTCTCCTCCTCAAACTACATGATTCCGTACCGGTACTATGCGCTTAGATACAGATTTATATTTTGCTTTGTGGCAGCTTTACCGCAGCACTAAACCGCAATTGTCCGAGGGTGCGCATACCCGCTCGTAAATGAACTGGATTTGCACATCCAATTTGTGGGTGGAAGAGGGAGTTACCCTAAGTCTTGAAGAAGATTTTCAAAGAAGAGAAGACCATGGCACAAATTGCAACAGGCGAGTAGTTAACCACAGCGGGAATCAGAAAGATAGCCAGACGTAGACCTTTGGATTTTGTTGCAAAATATTCATAAAACTTTAGTGAATTGTTCCATAAAACCATACCACTCGTGAACGATATTTTTACAGAGTTTTCGTACATTTAAGGTGGAGTGAGGACAGGGAGGTAATCATATGAGTCTTAGTACGAAAGCTCAAATTCATACATTCTTTTCTCCGGATGATGACACGCAGAAAGTTTTTTTGGATTTTATTCGCAGCACGAAACAGCATTTGCGCATCGCGATTTATTCATTACATCTTCCGCCATTGGTAGACGAATTGATTCAGTTGCATCGTTCGGGAGTGGATATCGCTCTAGTCTGCGACCATTCACAGGCGGAAGGGAAATATGAACATCCTGAAATTCAGCAACTGCATGTAGCTGGAGTTCCACTTGTAGTAGGCACCAGTCAAAAGCATAAAATTATGCACCACAAGTTTACCGTGAAAGATAAAGTATCAGTGGAGTCCGGCAGTTGGAACTTTTCATTGAGTGCCAGTCAGGAATCGAATTACTTCGATGTTGTTGAGTCCACGGATCGAGCAACGTTATTTTTATCCAAGTGGCAAGAAATGTGGAATTGGATCAGTAAGAACGAACCTCAGTTGGAAAACAGAGTGTAGAGTGCATCTAAACACCCCAGAGTTATGTTCAATACGAAACAACAACGGCTCTGTCGCAGGCATGCGAACAGAGCCGTTTCATTACATTATTGATGTCCCTCAGTGTAGATTTGCCAGGTTACACCGAACTTGTCCGTTACAATACCGTAAGCGGGGCTAAAAAATGTCTCTTGAAGGGGCATGCTCACTTCACCATCTTCTTGCAAGGCCTGAAAGAACTTTTTTGACTGTTCTTTGTCGTTCGTCGAAATACAGATGGTAACTTGGTTCCCTGATTGATGAGGTTGACCGGGAAACGTATCAGAAAACATGAGGGCGTCTTCTCCGATTTGGATTGTTGCATGGGATACGCGGTCCTTAGCATCTGCTGGTAAGGGAAATTCCGGGTTTTCCGGCATCTCGCCAAAAGTTTGTTTAAAGACAACTTTGGCATCCAACGCCTTTTCGTAAAATTGAATAGCCTCATTTGCATTACCGTTCATGACTAAATAGGGAGTCAATTTCACTGCCATCGTTCAACCACTCCTTAGATCCTGTTATTTTTCATTTCTACTTGCTCAAATCAACCCCATTATTACACACGACTGGGAAGTTTATTCGCAAGCGGAACACGAATCACCAGTCATCCCTGAGGTACTTGTACAAGGACCTTGCCCTAGGTAAAGTCTTACGTAGTGATGTAAATTCAGCAGCATTCCTATGATGAGAAAGCCATCGAGTGCAGCTACTCATGTGATGAGCAATTAGTAGAAAGAATTACATCATTGGCTTCTATGGATAACATCGCACTTTTGGAGCTTATTCGAAAGATCCAATTGAATGGGGATGTCGATTTTTTTCGGGAGGGACTGAAAGTCCTAACCCAAACCATCGTGGAAGCTGAAGTTTACTCACCTGTAAGGAATTTGACAACGTGGTCCAGACATTCCATGACTGTCCATTGTGAGGCATATCACTACCTCCGTCAAAGTACTAGAGGATGTTGGGAAAACGATGAATCAGGCATCATTATAGTTTTGAGGTGGTGGGATATGGGGGTAGTATGACATCGGTATGGACGACTGTCTTATTTCGTTTGCTTGATAGGTACAAGCCGTTGTTTTTGAAGTGTGGTGGCATATATTAAAATTACCCATCGATGACCCACCAATGCCACCATCGTACATTCACCTCCAATAAAACGCCCCGTACATAGGGGCGTTTTATTGTTTGTTTAATAAGGGCGTACAAGCCGCGCATGTCTATGATACAAGCCGTCTCACGATTGAATTTCCTGCCATACCCTAAATTAACTTTGGTTTAAAGAGTTGATGGCGATAACCCCTGCATTTTGAGCAATCAATGATGGGGCAATGGGTAGAAACACAAACGAAGCAGACACGACGGAGAAAGGAGGAGGGATATTTCTATGCCAAGGAAGCCCGTAAAAAAGTCGTCTGCATTCAATGCACTGAAGCAACATCTTGCGGGTAAAGGAAATGTTTTTGGGATTCTCGACGACGTGAAAAAAGTCAATCCCGAGCAATGGAAAAGCCCATCGCAAGTGGAACAGCTTGCTAGAAAGTATATCGACAAGTTGGGTCTTGCGGTTCCCGAACAACGCATCAAGCAATTTATGGATGCGTATCAGGACGCAATAAAGAACGGATCGAACGCTGATGAATTGATTGAAAAATACGGTAAGAATGTAGATGAAGGGACTGCACAAGCGATTAAAAAATATGTTTCGAAATCAAAATCAACATAAACCTGTATCGGAGGGGTACCTGTATCCCTCCGATATGTTTGCTGTTCTGACTTAAAAAGTACATTCTGTGGTAATTTTCCTCAAAGGAATGTGTCTGAGGCTTTGACTCGCATAGACCCCATAAGGTGGACTTGTCCTACAAGATACCTGTCGGTTCCAACTGGGAATGATTTATCACTATGATATGGCATGTCTGTGGCACACAAAAACTTCATATCCGGTACATCCCACCTCCCCCTTCTGAACGGACGTGCCACAGACAGGCATTGGACAGCCCTTGTGTGGCTGTCCAATGTTATATGCGATTCAAAGGTATAGGGAATACGGCTGGTCACTGGAATTTGTGCAACTGATGAGTAGACTCGGCCAGAAGTGATGGATCCGACTGTATTATTTCATTTGCTTGATAGGTACAAGCCGTCTCACGACCGAAGTTCCCGCCATACCCTAAATTAAAACTTTCTTTTAAGCAGTTGATGGCAATAACCCCCGCACATTGAGCAATCAATGATGGGGCAAAGGGTAGAAACGGGAACGAAGCAGATACGACGGAGAATGGAGGAGGGATATTTCTATGGCAAGGAAGTCCGTAAAAAAGTCGTCTGCATTAAATGCACTGAAGCGAAATCTTGCGGGTAAAGAAGGAACAGCTTTTGAGATTCTCGATGAGGTTAAAAAAGTCAATCCCAATCAGTGGAAAAATCCATCCCAAGTGGAACAGCTTGCTAGAAAGTATATCGACAAGTTGGGCATTTCGGTGCCCGAGCAACGTATCCATCAATTTATGGATGCGTATAAGGACGCAATAAGGAACGGATCGAATGCTGATGAATTGATTCAAAAATACGGTAAGAATGTAGATAAAGAAACCGTAAAGACACTGAAAAAATATACTCCGAAATAAACAGAACACCGGCATCTCGGAGGGGTAACTGTGCCCCTCCGACATGTTCGCGAAGGTACATTCGGTAGTAATGTTCCCCAAGGAAAAGTGTCTGAGACTCGCATAGATCCACAAGGCTGAAGAGCGCGTATTGGAGCAGAGTAAAGCAGCAACCCGAAAGGTTTCCGGTTGCGAATTCCGCCGTTCGCTTACTATCTCCGCAACTCGTGCAGCCGTGCCCGGACCTTGCGAATCTGCACCATTAGGCGATTGTTCTCCTCCGCGTTATCCATCTCCATCGACATCAACTGTGTCAGTGAGAGTTCCAGCCGTTGGATCTCGCCCTGCACCTGAATGTCCGTATGGTCTCGCTCCATTCGCGAGACGAAATCATCCATCGTCCCATCGACTACACGCACCGTCTTCTCTTCAAAGTAGATCACGCGATTGACGAGCTTGCGAAGCAGATACCTGTCATGCGAAGCTACCATCAATGCCCCAGGATACGCCAGGAGCGCCTCCTCCAGTCGTTCCCGCGTCTCGATGTCCAAGTAGTTCGTCGGCTCATCCAGAAAGAGGAAGTTTGCGTTCGAAAAGTAGAGGTTCACAAACGCGACGCGGCAGCGTTCGCCCATGCTGAGCGACGAAATTTGCTTAAACACATCCTCTTTCCGAAATAGGAAACTGGCGAGCACTGTTCGCGCATAGGATTCGGTCATCCCCGGCAGCGCGAGCACGGTATCAAGAATCGTGTGCGAGCCATTCAGGTTGTTCAATTCCTGCGCAAAGTAGCCGATTTTCGTCTGTGGGTGATGGGTCACGCTTCCCGACTGTGGCTTCAGTCGCCCGGTCACGATGCCAAGAAATGTCGATTTTCCCGCGCCATTCGGCCCGATCACGCCGATTCTATCGCCCCTCCGAACCTCTAACCGGATGTCCCGGAACATTTCGCGGTCGGGGTAGGAGAAATGCACGTCCTCCAACCGTACGAACGTCTTGGCATCGAATGCGCCGTCTTTAAACGATACATCAGCGTGGAACCCGTCGTGAGGCCGATCCTCCTGCTCTGCCTCCAGACGCTCAAGCGCGCGTTCCTTCGCCATGAACCGAGTCGAATTTTTCTGCGCTTTCTTTTTTGCGAAGGGATCACGTTCGCTTGCCGCATTGTGTGCTCTGTCGTACCACTCCTTATATCTCTGAATGGCTTCGAGAAGCGCCTTTCGCTCGCGCTGCTGCTTGTCGTACAGCGCCTGCTGCGTTCTGATTTCCAAATCCCTTGCTGCACGGAATGCCGAGTAGCCGCCTTTATAACGTTTGGTACCCTTGGGTGTCAATTCGTACGTCGTATCCGCGACGGCGTCGATAAAATACCGATCATGCGAGACAAACAGAACGCTCCCTCCATAAGATTTCAGCCAATCCTCCAGCCAGTCCATTGTCGCGGCGTCGAGATGATTCGTTGGCTCGTCGAGCAGCAGAAACTGCGGTGCCGTAACTGACAATTTCGCAAACTGCGCCCGCGTCTTCTGCCCGCCGCTCAGCTGCTCATAGGGAACGGGGAAGTGGGATGCCTCAAAGCCCAGACGCTTCAGCGCGATTTCTACCTCCACCTCGTACTCGTATCCGCCCTTCGCAGTGTACGTGTCAATCAGCTTCAGGTATTCGTCCATGACATGCTTGTCGTCTGACCCGCCCTCCAAGTTCCGCTGAATGCGCGCCATATCGCGTCTCACATCGTGCAAATCCCTGCGCGCACTGTGCACGAAATCAAACAACGTCATGTCCCGTCCGACGCGAATCTCCTGTTCAATCCATCCCCATGCTTCGAGAGGAATGCCGCGCTCGATCACGCCTTCCTCAAACACTGACCGCCCCATAATTCCCTCGATGAAACTTGTCTTTCCGATGCCGTTTCTGCCAATCAACGCCACGCGTTCTCCAACGGAAACATTGAGAGACGCGTTTTCAAACAGCCGCTTGCCATTCCATTCCTTAGCGGCGCCAGCCACTTTCAGCGCAAATAACATTCTGCTCACATCCATTCTTAGCATTGAAAAAGCCGCAGGCAAACGGCCCGCGGCGGAACGTACGAATGGATGTTGCATCGACTGGGGTGACCATTGGGACGGGGAGGAGAGAGACCGCGTGACGGATGGGGATAGATAACGAGATCACCGTCACGTATCGCCAAAACTCTCCAAGAAACACATGCAAGGCCGCAATGAGACACACTTATTCCGTACGCTCTGCCGCTGGCAGAGACATTTGCCCTATGAGGTTACTTGGACAAACTGTCGGAATTGGACATGGTGTCTAATTGGATACCTCCACGGTGCGAGAATTCGTTATATGACAGGTATGATATACGAGTTGGCATAAAAGTGCAATTGATGGAACCAAGGATTGCGTGAAAAAGGGCTTGGCCCGTTGAGATATGGGAGGACATTGGGGGTTAACATCCTGCGATGGACACTGAATACGTCTCATTTCACATTCAGCAACACGACACCTACCACCACAACAATTCCGCCGATGATTTGTAAACTGGATGGATGTTGTTTTAACAAGAGCATCCCCAAAACAAATGTAATGATTGCACTGAGTGATACGTTTAGCATTTGCACGATAAACAATGGAACTTTTTGATTTGTTGCTAAAACGACACTTTTAGAGTACCAAGCGTTCATCAAATACATAACTGGGATTAAAACCACTTGCGAAATGAATACCTGCCGGTTTGTCGTTAAGAATTTTGCACTAAACGCCCATACTGAAGAAAAAAACAAAGATGCTGCTGCGATTCCATACCACCATGTCATATTTTTGTAGAATACCCTTCTTATTATTTTTATATTTGATTTTATATGATCTTAATCATCGCTTCAATCATCCTAATAGTGTTAAGAAATTATAAACGCAACAACAGCTTGCTTCTCACTTGAATAAGCCCTGGAACCACAGCCTGCGCGTTACGCTCTCAATGGTCTGCCGGCCAGACAGAAAACGGCTGACATGAGGTTGGCAGCCGTTCATTGATTAGATTTAGCCTTTATAGCTGATTTGCCCCGTCTCTAGCAATTCCTTAAGCCCCATGAACATCAAATTCCAACCGTGCTCCGATCCGTCCCGATACTCTCTCAGCGCCTTCTCGATATCTGCGGTGGTCCAATGCTCCTCGTGAGGCACGACAATGTTCTGCGTGAATGTCATCTCGCAGCCTTCCGGGATATCTGTCAGCTCGATGGTTATCGTATCCTCGGTTTGGCTGAATTACGGCATTTGAACACTAATTTCCGCGGGCGGATCGATCTCGAGGTATTCCCCGATCGCCCGATAATCGGTGCCATTACAGTGATCCATAGTTTCCCAACCTCCGCCGACCCGCGGTTCATTGCGAGATTCCTTATTCGTACCCTCCAGCGTGAAGAGCCACTTTCTCATCATGTTCGGATTCAGCCAAGCGTCGAATACCTTTTCCGGTGATACTAGGAACGTCCGTACCATCGTTAACGTCGTGCTCGAATCATTGTTCATTCCTTGTCTCCTTTGCTTATTGTTCCCTTGCGCTAGCTCACGTTCGCCAGCTCCTAGACCGTTCTTTCTTTCCATGTCATCATGCGAATCATTTCTGGTCTAGTCGCATCCGAAAGCGTATAAAACACATCGTCTAACGTTTCATCGTTATGGATGATTATAAGTCAATCCTCACCAATATCAAACTTGATGGTTACTGATTAAATGCCCATAAAATAATTACACACAGGGCAGGATGGTTGAATAAACAAACTAGACTACCCTTAATTTCGCATTTTGGACTGGTATTGTTTATTGCCAATGCCATTGCTCTCCTACAGTAATTTGGTGTCTTCGGATAGCCCCTGCATTCAATTCCACGACATGTCTTGTCCCTTCGAATGCAATCCCTTCTCTGTTAGGCATGAGATGTTCCTCAATTCCAATGACAAGCCCAAATGGATTTAAATAAACAACATCAATCGGAATCTTCATCCCAAAGGTATGGATCCGGTTTGCCCCCATAAGAAATAAACCGCTACCAGCAGTTGTCTTTCCCAGTAATCCTTTTCTCAAATCATCTAAGGTAACGGCAAGTTTCATTATGCGAAAAAAAGTAGTATGACGATAGACGATTACCGATTTCATCTGTTCATCCTCCATTTCCTTGGGGGCGTATGGCGCAATCGGGAAGGAATACGCACTTAGGACCGTGTTTTTTTTAATTCTCAAACGACCCAATAGTCGATTTCATGACCATTTTCTGTTACCAGTTGAATCAAATTAGGTTCAGCTTTGGTTATTGGCTCCGTTGAGGGTACGTCTGCCGTGTTGATGGTTAAGACGTGAAGACCCGTTCTCTGTGGAATTACAACGATTACAATCTGATTTCCTTTCGCATAGAGTTGTTGTACCCTCGCTTGCAACACAACCATCATGAGCTTACCGAACGCCTTTGCTTCAACGAACCGAGGCGCTTTGTGGATTTCATCATTAATTCCAACATTATGAACGAAATCACAAAAGATTGACCCGATTATATACGACGCAAACACTTGATGAAGCGCGTAATGGACTCTGAGCGTCGGGTTGCTCCATCTACCCCCAGCATACGAGTGGTTCCAGTACGTTCGATACACGGGTGTTCCTACTCTGGTTTGTTTAACACGGTGGTAAAAGGAACGGGTTTGCCCTCACGAATAACTGCCAAGGCGTTTCTCGGAGGGGATTGAAAGGGCTTTGTATATGGTGGTTGAGGGGCGGGCGTGCAATATTGCGTTTCATCTTCAGCTAAAGGACAGAAGTGTGCAATGGTGTATCTTTGATTAAAATGGGTAGCATTCCTAGATTGCGAGAGGAATGGGCACTGCTGAGGAAGAACCTTAGTGAAATGCTCGATGGGATAGGGCTTCCAACAGCATTGGATATTCCGTCCATGGGGTTGTTGTTTGGTGTGAATCGACAATATCTACACTCAACTTCTCTTCACCGTTATCCGGTATTTGCTGAAGATGAAAATTAGTACATCATCCATTACTTCAGGGAAGAGGTACAGATGTTGCATGTTGCATTGTTTGTTCCCGTGCGAAAAGCAGTTTCAGATGTTCTGAAAGTGTTTATAGATGAAGGGGTGTTAAAGGACAGGCAATTCCACACCCGTATCAAATGGACATAGGAGACAACAGTACATGCGGTTGTCTGACGAGTTTAGGAATAAGGTTCAGACGTGGTTTGTGTAACAGGCATAGTGAGTAGTTCAGTACATTTCCTTCTCGTTGAATGTGAGCTGCTCCACAGGCACGTCTTAACATCAGAGAACGAATTCGGTATTGAATGAATACAATGTTGTCCATACACGAAGACAAGCAATGACTGTAGCAAGTACATTTGAGATTCCCATAAATCGTATGGAGGGTCCCAGAACCACCAGTAAGTTTTAACGGTTGGCGAAAGTACGGACGAATGTAATATAGAATGTGTCACTGCAAGCATAAGATGAGTTGATGATGCAACCTTGGTGAAAAGGTGGGCAAGGAGTCCTATGAGTGTGATAAAGAAATATCGTGTTGGTCAGCGTGTTAGGATTCGCCAAGGCACTGACAGCGATTTTGCAGGGCATTTAGGTGTTATTGTCTATGTAGGGGTCAGTATTTGCGATGTGAAGATTGCACACAAGCAACATGGCTCTTATATGACTAGTACATGTATAGCTACATTTCCATATGATGACTTGGAAATTTTACAACGAGATTAACCAAGAGACCAAATAACGCACTTTAAAACTTCATGTAAATGTTTTACAGTAATTTTACCGGATGTACACTATTAATACCTCCGTGTTTAGTGTTAAATGTATTCTAGGTGAAAAGTAAGTAAAAGATTTACATAAGCACAATGTAACGAGGAACACATACAGTAGTCAGATGGTGATGTTTGTGAAGAAAAATCTTCAACGTATTATTAAAAACCGTGCTCTTGAAATATCAATCATCTATGCATTGGTCGGAGGGGGATGGATCTTATTCTCGGATATGTTGTTGGATAGATTACTGGAATATAATGCGCCTCTTCGAATTTTAAAAGGTGTCTTGTACGCTATAGTGACTGCGTTGTTGCTTTATGTATTAATCCGTCGCCATGAATCATCGGTTAAACAATCCACTGAAGCGCTTCAATTAGAGGAGCAAAAATTTCACGCGTTATTTGAAAATGCGAATGATGCAATTCTTTTATACGAGTTGACGGAAAACAACATGCCTTCGAATTTTATCGAAGTAAATCAAGCGGCATGCAGAAGGTTTGGCTACACACGTGATGAGCTTCTCTCCATGTCGCCACTCAGTATTACTCAAGAAAATCGACTGGAAATGATTCCATCTATATTTGATAAGGTTGTCAGACAAGGTTCTTTCACTTGGGAGGGCAGTAATATCACCAAGGATGGACGTTTGGTTCAGAGCGAATATAGTGTACGTGTCTTAACATTAGGTGGAAAGAAAGTTGTCTTATCCATTGTTCGGGATATTACAGCACGGAAGCGAGCCGAAGAAATTTTACGTGAAAGTGAAGCAAAATACCGTCTGATTACTGAAAATATGTCTGATTTAATCGGGGTTGTAAATGTAGACGGCGTTGCGCTCTACGCATCACCATCACACAAGACGGTTTTAGGGTTCCCTCCTGAGCATTATGAAGGTAATTTTGTCTTTGATTTAGTTCATCCTGAAGATATTGCACTAGTGAAACAACGATTTCGTACGATGCTGGAAACGAAAGAGCGGACTAGAGTGGAATTTCGATATGCTCACTTTCATGGCCATTGGGTATTTGTGGAGGCACACGGTACTCCAGTAATTGATGAATACGGCAATGTCGAAAAAATTGTAGTGGTTGCACGTGATATTACTAAACGAAAACAAACTGAAGAACAGCTTCTTAAGTCAGAAAAACTTGCGGTCGTTGGTCAATTAGCTGCAGGAGTTGCCCATGAGATTCGCAATCCAATGACGGCTTTAAAAGGATTTTTACAGTTAATCTCTAGACAAGGTGAGAATGCACGTTATTGTAACATTATGCTATCTGAATTGGATCGAATTAATACAATCGTCGATGAATTCTTGATGGTGGCGAAACCACAGGTACAAAAATTCCAACACAATGATGTCCGAAATCTCCTTAGGGATGTCATTATCTTGATGAATGCGCAGGGAACTATGAGCAATGTACGAGTATCCATAAATTTTGAACCTAGTGTTCCAATGGTTCCATGTGACGGAAACCAGCTAAAACAAGTGTTCATCAATATTATCAAGAATGCGATTGATGCAATGCCTTTGGGTGGAGACATCGAGATTCAAGTGACGCACGAGGGAAATAAGGTGTTCATTCGATTTATTGACAATGGATGCGGTATTCCCGAAGAACGGATTCCCAGGTTAGGAGAGCCGTTTTATACAACGAAAGAAAAGGGTACAGGTTTGGGGCTTATGGTGAGTTACAGAATCATTGAAGCCCATCACGGAGAGATTAGGATAAGTAGTGAAGTAAACAAAGGGACAATGGTTGAAGTCGTTTTGCCAACGAGGGATGAGCACGTTTCCTCAATGTCTCATCATCTAGTAGCTCATCCATAAATGCCTGTCGCCCCTGGAGGGTGGTGGGAGATAGTCCAACAGAATACACAGACATGATGTGTGTGCTGGCATATTTACAATGCACAATTCCAGCATCAGTTGTCATGGTTTCTTCCGCCTATCACAAGAGATATAAAAAATTTCGACCACGCTCAACATGTGAAGTCACCTCAGAAAAGATGATCACGCTTCTGGAGGATGCAAAAATCCTTTCTCAACGTGTTAGGGAGCGATACGTAGCGAATTGGAACCGTCTACTAGAGGACAAAGGCACTCTTCGAATACTGAAGAACCGACAGGTGGAAACGGTACCTGAAGATTATTTTGACCCCGAAATTATTCGTCTGGCCCAAAAGACTTATCGGCAAACGAAGCGTGATTTTGTTGCTGCAAGGCTTGTGGGTGATTTTCTCGCCCGTCAAGAACAAGGTATGATGGATGCAATCGCTTTCTGGAGAATTCGTTGCTTAATTCAGCAGGGCGTTTTTTCCTATGAGGGATCAATGAATAACATGCTTCAGTGCCGCATTAAACCGATGAATGTGTAATAGAGATATTTCAGTCGTCCTCGGGTCACTTGCTAAAAACGGATTCCATGGTTTTTTCGAGAGTCAGAGAAGTTCCACAGTTTAGCATGACGTTCCCGATTGTAACCGTCCATGACAGTAGTGAGAACTTTACATTTGCTTCGGAACCATTTTCTCTATAGAACTTCGCAGCGATGTTTGTAGTTGTCCCAGGAGTGGCTGATGGACCACCACTGCTCATTCCAGGCGTAGAAACTTGAAGTTCATTCATCATTTGTACCACGTTCGTAATCCATGTTTTATCTGTAATGGTTTTGGACGATTTTCCGTTTGTCAACACGACTTTAACGATATCGATTGGCAAATACGAATCCTTCGGACGTGTCGGCGTGACGATATACGATGTTTTTAATTTAAAAATCGTTTCACCGTCTTGCTTTTGTGCTAAAAAACCAAGGTTGATATCGGGTGCTTTCGTTGGGTTTCCCGGTGGATCACCCTTTGTGAAGTCGTAGTAGACCGAAGTCATCTTCCCGAAATTCCCGGATTGCCCCTGCCCACCTAGTGTGTATCCCAACTTTTTCAACTGCTGAGTGTACCAAGCTTTAATTTGCAATTGTGAGTCCCTGGACTTAAAATACAGCGTCCCGTCGACCAAGTCTCCATCCATCGGTGTCCCCATATCGCCGATGGCGGTCACAGGTTTCGTGGATGTAGCTCCAGGATAAACAGGCAAATACACAATGACCGCTTTCGTTGGTGGAGTTACATGCGGAATTTGCTGTGCTACCCCTGCTACAATAGGATCTGGATCAAGGGTCATTTTTACACTGGGGGTTAGTGCGTTCTGAAAAAATGTAACGGGCTGGTTCGATGGTGAAACCGGTTGACCGCCATCAGGACCAATTTTCTGTGCAGCTCCGCATCCAGCTAAAATAAGCGCGTTTAGCGCCACTCCAATGATCATCGCTCTCCCCATGGTTTAATCCCCCCCTGTAGATGAGACGTGCGTAGTTATTTATCCGTTACAATGTTCCTCCTCAATTGCAGGGGGAATTCTGAAGATTTGAATCCCGATCCGGAGACGATTCGTCATACAGTACAAAGCCGAAAGACACTGGAATGGCATTAGTTTCATAAGCGAAGGTAGGTGGAGGGCTGTACTTCGACATGTATACTAAGTTTTTGTAATATTACGTATATAACATGAGACTAAGGAGGCGTTTAGATGAACAATGATTGGAATGTGCGACTTTACGACAGTAAGCTTAGATTTGTGTCCGAGTTCGGAAAAGCCGTTGTTTCATTGTTACATCCAAAGGCGGGAGAGAAAATCCTGGATTTAGGTTGTGGAACTGGGGACCTAAGTTTTGAAATATCGAAATCCGGCGCCTTAGTCGTTGGGATTGATCTATCCAATTCGATGATTCAAGAGGCACGTGTAAAGTATCCTAACCTGCAATTTAAGGTGGAGAATGGAGAAGAATTTCGTACTGAGGAAAAATTTGATGCCGTCTTTTCAAATGCTGCATTGCACTGGATGAAGCGTGCTTCAAATGTTATCGAGTCTGTTTGGTTGGCATTGAAACCTGGTGGACGGTTTGTTGCTGAATTTGGGGGAAAAGGGAACGTTGAGTTGGTTATCAAAGGCTTAGAATACGCCTTAAATGAGTTTGGAATAACCGCAGCAGAAAGGAACCCTTGGTATTATCCGAGTATTGGAGAGTATGCCTCTTTGCTTGAGAAGCAGGGTTTTCGAGTCACTTATGCACACCATTTTGACCGTCCGACACCGCTAGAGGATGGAGAACGGGGCTTGGACCATTGGATAAATGCCTTCGCAGGACATTTTTTGCATGGTCTGAATGATTCCGAAAGACTTCATGTGATACAAATGGTTAAGGAAACAACACGCTCACATCTCTTTAGAGATGGCCAGTGGTTTGCTGACTATAAGCGTCTACGAATTGTTGCTGTAAAAAATTAATTTGTCGTACGTAAATAGTGAAAATCAATGGCGGAACCGTTTCGAAAAGAATTCCGCCCAATAGACTATGTGTGTTGTCGAAGATGAGTCGGGACGAATCGTTGATTTCGCTGATGGCGGACCTGAGACGCGTTTGTTAACGTAACTGACGTTCCGGGCGTTCAAAATCGCCACATGTCGGTGGATATATTGCTTCACGAAAGTCCATCTGGATTGGTTTTGGAGCTTCAAAGAGACAATCCTCTATATCCCTATCGTCGGTATTCTGTGCCAAAATTACTTTGAATACAGAGGGTATTGAAGCGATTGACACCGGGTACAGACACTTCTGATGTTCACCCCACATAAATTCTGTAGTGTAGTTCCAAAGCACTGTGCGAATGGCGGTTCCGCCAAGGAATAAAAGGGCCTGTCGGTTTCGGCTCTGGGTTGGAGGGCAAGTTAGAACCATCACGGGTGTTTAGGGTGGTCCATTAGAATGACGGTCCCGCCATTCGTGCTCAATCGGTGAATTTGCGCTAGAGGATTTTTCGTTCTAAAACATTCTCAGGGTCGATGGTTGTGTCTGGTCGTTTTGCTGTCGGTACTCCTACCTTAGGATTCATGACCAATTTTTTAAAAACCATGTGTTTTTTAACCGGCCTTTCTTCTCCATCTTTACATAACTCCAGGCAAATACGTTGCATGTCATCAAAATCGATAAGCGACATCTTTCATCCTCCTCCGCAAAGTCATCTTAATATTCCAATATATACTCTGTTGAAGGTTGTAAATATGTGAAAAGTGTACGTATGTGAAAAGAAGAACTTGGACGCATTTCTCAATCCGTCGTAAATGGGGCCGATTCACTCAACAACGGTTAATTCACATAAACCAGCCAATATCTTGTCAAATTCTAACGGTTCTTGATGGTTTCTTTGCATAAGGTAGGTTATAGAACGACGCTCATATACCGATTATTTGAAACGTATTGTTGCGTTAAAGGGAAATTCGTTGGTTCCGCTGCCTGCTGCGTAATGGATGGAAAGATGCTGATGATACTGCAAAGCGTGTCGCCGTGCCAAGTAATAAACACCCATTGAGCGATCTGGCAGTGAAACGACCGATGAGGTTATGATATGGCTTTTTGTTCCGGTATCAAACCGAACAACGACTACGAACGAAAGAAGGCTTTTCCATGAATAATCAATTGCATAGCCCGTCCCAGTACGATGAGACCACACCTGTACTTGTTGTTGGGGGCAGTCTGGTAGGCCTTTGCATGTCTCTATTTCTCTCTCGGCAGGGAATTGATTCGTTGCTGGTCGAGCGCCATCCGGGCACCGCAATTCATCCACGTGTGGCGGGCCTCACCGCACGGACCATGGAAATCTTCCGTGCTGTCGGGGCTGAATCCGCCATTCGTCAGGTCGAACCGGTGTTCTCTTTAGACAGCAAGGTCCCTTTAGTCGAAAGTCTGGTTGGCCAAGAGTTCGATAACCTGATGGAAGATTTCAGCGCCTTCTTTTCCCCTGCAAGCCCGGTTCAGGGAAGCCTCATTGCTCAGGACGTGCTAGAGACGGTGCTGTATACACTTGCTACACAGGCTGGAGGGGAACTGCGCTATGATACCGAGCTAGTCGGGTTCGAGCAGGACGAGGAAGGGATTACAGCTACCATTCGTAATCGGGGCAGCGGTACCAGCTGCCGGGTGCGCACGAGGTTTCTGATCGCTGCTGACGGCAGCCGAAGCGGGATCAGAAAGCAGCTTGGCATCGGCCAGCATGGAGAGGGGAGCTTAGGGCATTTCATCAGCATGGTCTTCGAAGCTCCTGGACTAATGGATCTGTTTCACAAGCGGCAGGCTGTCATGTGCTTTCTCGCGAACGAAACCGTGAGCGGGGCGCTCGTCGCCTATACCGGATCGGAAGCGAGGCCGAACCTCTTCCGGCTGGACACTGGCTATGACCCGGAGGAAGAAGCACTTGCTGATTATCCTGAGGCACGGTGCTTGCCGCTCATTCGGGCAGCTATTGGAATTCCAGATTTCCCGGTGCAATTGAAAACCGTGCTCTCCTGGGAAATGGTCGCGCACATTTCTGATTGCTTTCAGCAAGGTCATGTGTTCCTGGTTGGTGATGCCGCACGCGCCCAACCTCCTGCGGGTGCATTGGGAGGGAATACCGGCATCGCCGAGGCACAGAATCTCGCTTGGAAACTTGCCGCTGTACTGCGGGGCGAGGCCGGTGAGCGATTGCTAGACACCTACGATGCTGAGAGACGACCCCTTGCGGACTACACTGTCGAACAGGTGGCGTTGCTTTCACAGCAGCGCAAGAACGAGGGATCTGAGGGGATCACAGTAGATACCTTAGCCATCAATATGGGTTATCGATACAGCGTAGGAGCCATCGTGTCAGAAGACGATAAGAATCTCCCCCTTGTTCAGCGCCCAGATTTGTGGATGGGCCAACCCGGGACACGCGCTGCCCATGTTGTCCTCGAACGCCAAGGCAAGTCCCACTCGACGCTGGATCTGTTCGGTTCTCACTTTGTCTTGCTCGTAGGTCCGAACGGACAGAACTGGCTAGATGCAGCCCGACGCACAATTGACGTATTACATCTCCCCTTGGACGTCTATCGGATTGGCGGGGAGGCGGGAGATTTTATCGACGCTGGGAGTACGTTTTGTGACACGTACGGAATCACCCCAACTGGGGCGGTGATCGTGCGACCTGACGGATTCATTGGGTGGCGAAGCCAGGGGGTAGGTGAAAATGCGCAAGAACTTGAGCAGACTTTGACGGAGGTTCTCACCACCCTCCTCTTTCGCTGAGGCCAGGAAAATAAGAACTATCCGCGCAAATTCCTGCAGCGCGCACTCACCATTGAGATTGGCGAAGCTCGGAAAGGTTGCTTAGTTCTCCATGAAACAATCGATGAAGAAAGAGGAGCCGGCAATGGCTGCACGTCTCAAGGCCGGTATTGCTTGCAGCAAACGATAGTTGAATAACAGAAAGAGCGGCACAAGATTGCATCGCAATGTTGTGCCACCTTTTGTTGATACTAGAACTGAATCGCTGGCTACGGGATGTTGTTGGAAGGTGAGATTCTCACTTTTGGGGAAGGCACATTTGAGCGAAATCTTATAATATCGAAGCGCAGCACGAGATCTCAATGATAACGGACTACGAATAACCGAGTATCCTAGATTTTTGTAGTTTTGGCGGGATCAAACGGAAATCAAACGTCTACCTGACTATCACGATACGGTGTGAGAGAAGCAGTTCGCTCATGTCGGTACCCTGGTTCGCGTTACTTGTCATTTTGTGCGAGAAGAGAACCCACGCTTTGGAAGCCGAAAACGTACGCCATGCTGAGAAGCCATTTCTGAAGAGCCAGGTGCCGGAGGAGCAGCCGACAAGGCTGAGAAGCTGGTGGAGTGAAAGTCTCCACATCACCAATTGGTCGATTCGGGTGATTAGCATATCCAATGCATGGAGAGGTAACGAACCATGTTCTGCTTGGACGTAAAAGCCGTGGCGGCCTATGGAAAATCATAAGGTCGGAACAGCCTGTACGGCGAGCAAACTTGGAGGCCAGAAGGACGGAAACGAATACTGCAGCTCCGAAATTAGGCTCCCTTCTGAAGCTGTTGAAGGGTCATCGCTTGCGCCGACCCGGTTTCCCGCAAGGGGAAGGCCGAAGTCCCATGGGAAGAAACGACCACGAGCACCATGGGAGCAGCCGGGGTATGGGTTCTGGCATCCAAGGAAAGTTTCTCAGAGATAACGTCGGGAAGGTCCTACTTCCAGCTGGGATGACAACAACCAGCAAAGACCGATCCTATAAGCGACTGCGAAGTGGTACGGAGGATTTAGGACTGGCGCATGAGGCCGTAGTAGCGAGAATAGAGGGGTAATGCCCGCTTAAGTACAGGGACAGATGTACTTCAACAAAGGTAACACCGGAGTTGAGCGAAGGGCCTCTGGGCGCCTGGGGCGCCGAAACTGGAGGGGAACAAATTGAACCAGAACACAGGATCTGGTCACACCTCTCAGCGTACGGCTAACGCTTAAGTAAACCTAGCTGTCTACGGGCGTACATGGGTGTCACCATTTAACCCTGGGACAGGCAGGGAAGGATTATGACGCGATAGTAGACCCAGGGCCAGAACCGGACTCGGGAAATCCGACCGTCCGGGATCGTAGGGGGGCTTCAGGAAACGTGATAGAACAATGGGACGACCGAAAACACTTCTATGGTACGAAGTATAAAATCACCGGCGGCAGGTATCCTGCAACCTCGCCGTCATTGGCAATGCAGGAACGGAATCATTCCTTGGTCCTATGCACGCGCCTGATTTCTATCCCAACAATCCGCACGCCGGGTTCTGTGGGGGGGGTCGGGCCACCAGTTGGGTGGCCTCTCTTCCCAGAGGCTAGGAAGCCAGTCCTCTACTTTGATGTCACGGAGCTCCCGCAAATCTAAAGCGCATTATTCTCAGAATCTCCTTGCAATAAATGTATTTCGGCTGGCTGGCGAGTAGTTGCCTCCGTTATAGCCGCTTCGGTCGGGTGTTGTAATGAAACAAGGAATGACGGTGTATCGCACGCCCGGGGTTGCGTTCACAGTAAATGTCATCAGCAAGCGTGTGCCGGTGCGGTCGACAGGGGTGATGGCGACCCGGTTGGGCGTCAGAGCGGTTTCACGAGTAACCGGATCATTTTTACCAATGCTGGCGATATCAGCCGGCCGGTCCAAATTGTTTCGCACCCAATATGAACCGGCACGGGTTGCAGATTGGAGGTTCACGGGTCTATCGAACAGAAGTTCGATCCGGTTCGGGCCCACTTGCTTTGCCTCCAGAAGGTTTGGAATAACAAACAGGGCTTGGTTTTTGGGGATTCGAGCCCAATCTGCTTTTACTTCGTAGCGAATACCTGGTACTACTTTCTTGCGACCTACCGTTACAAACATTTTTTGGGCCGCATCGTACCTGGCTACGAGCGTCTCTCCCGCTTGAGGAACGATCCGAATGGTTCTACGTCGGAAATCTCCCGCTCCAACAAGCCTAAACTTGTCCTCGTCCACTACAATGACCTGCCGAATATTCACTTTCTGGGGAGACGGATTATCTTGCGTGTTGAGTGTTTGCTGAACGTTAGGAGATGCAAACGTAACTGGTACGAAGGACATTGTGACACTTAGACTTACAACAGCCGCAGTGAGGAGTTGTTTACTGTTCAATCGTAACACCTCCAAGGTACAGTCAATTTTTCACAGAGTATATTGTTTCAACAGCACCGCTTTTATTCAGAACCGATACAAGTGAAATGCACGTTGACACCTTCCTCCAGTTGACATAGTTGAATCCTTGGTTTTCGTGCGTCTTTGAAGTGTTATTGGCGCATTTTCTGTACGAAATAACCGCGGAAAACGGTGACATGAATGGCCCATAAACAAGGGCGTCCGATGGTTGGTTAGTTCACACAGATTGCAATGTAGAGGGGCCTTTGGAATTTTTGCTCACTGGAATTGTCTCCGTTTTAACACAACCTCTGGCTAATGAAGGTATCAGCATTTTTGCAATCTCCACATACAACACAGATTATCTTCTTGTATAAGAATCTCAATGAGCACAGGCCGTTGAGAGTGAAGTCCATATCATTGTGTAAAAAAGGCTCGGTGTCGTAAGTAGCAAAATGAGCCATTTCGTCCCTCTTCGGTAGAATGGAATTTGGCCAAACCCATTCACGAGGAGGAGAACGAACAATGGCTCTTTATCAGATTAACCTAGATGACGCGCTTTTGCACGGGCTCTTTCAACAAGACGGGGGTGTAGCCCGACTTCTTGAACAGGTTTTGAACCAGATCTTGCAAGCTCAAGTCGCGGAGCAGATTCAAGCCGCTCCATACGAGAGAACCGAAGAACGCCAGGGCTATCGCAATGGTACCT
>NZ_AXAR01000025.1 GCF_000472905.1 Alicyclobacillus pomorum DSM 14955
AGTAAGAACTCTGGTCATAGTCGTTCAATGGTTTTTTACTTTGATGTAGAAAAATGCAAGGTTTGCCCTCATCGCGATGGATGCTACAAACCGAATGCAAAAGCCAAAACTTACTCGATACGGATCGTCGCAGAACACTATAAAGAGCACATGGAGTTCGAGCAAAGTGATACGTTTAAATCACGCATCCGGCGACGACCCATTATTGAACACAAGAACGCGGAACTTAAGAGACACCATGGCTTAACCAGGGCGAAGTACCGTGGTCTATTCGGCATGCGAATACAGGCATATCTATCGGCTTTCGTTGTAAATGCAAAACGAATGGTACAGCTGATAAATAAAATGCAGCCTTCCTCTTGAGCGAGGAAAGCTGCATTTTTACTGATCTTTCATCCAATAAAGGGATCTGTGTGGGATTAGCAACTACGTTGCTCTTTAAATAACCCCTTTTGCAGTGCTCTCATAAAAGGGCACCTTTTCTATCCTGTCAGCTGCTGTTCTATCGACGGTAAAGTCTTGTCACCCCCAGGATAGGTGTGTTACGTTGCAGATGTACATAGGTGGGACATGGTAGGGCGGCTTCGGGAGTTGAAGAGCCGCAGGTGACAGCCAGGAGGGACATACATTGGAAGAACAGAAGATTTTGAATCCCAGTGAAACACTCGTCGGGGCACTAGGCATTGAAATCACAGAGGTCACACCGGACAAGGTGGTTGCCACCATGCCCGTGCACGCTGCCACTCGGCAACCGATGGGGATCTTGCACGGCGGAGCGTCTGTCGCGTTGGCGGAGACGGTGGCAAGCGTCGGAACATGGAACTTGATTGACCAGGACCGACAAATCGCTGTCGGCTTGGAAATCAACGCGAACCACATTCGAGGCAAGGACAGTGGTATCGTCACTGCGATTGCCACGCCTCTACACAAAGGCAAGACGACCATGGTCTGGGATATCCGCATCGTGGATGAACAGGAAAACCTGATTTGCGTATCCCGCTGCACCGTGGCGATTCGGGATGTTCGACGTGGATAAACCGTATCGATGCAGCGACTTACTGGCCGTAACGCAAGGAAAACTTGCACCTCCACCGTGTGATTTGGCAATGGGCATACAGATTGTCCACTGTGAGCGGGGCGTGGCGCAAGCACAGTGGGTTGCAAGTGAGATGTTGTTGAATGGACATGGCGTCATCATGGGCGGACTGGTCTCTGCTGCGACAGACGCTGTCATGGCCTATGCTATCGCTTCCTGCCTCCAGGACCATCAGTCTTTCACTTCTATTGATTTACAGACGACGTACCACCGACCGGCCCGCTCTGGACGTCTCGACATCGAGGCACGCGTTAGACAATGCGGACGTACCATTGCGTACCTTGTGGGCGAAGTGTACCAGGAGGACAAGCTTGTCGCGACATCTACCTCATCCGTATTGATAAGGAGCTCCAGCAAATGACTGACCCCAACAACAACGCAATTGCAGCGGACGTGCTGGAACGGATCATAGCAGATCCATTTGCCCAGCACCTTGGCATCGAAGTTGTCGAAATTTCACTAGGACGGGCTGTCATCCGTATGAAGGTGCAACCCTGGATGGCCAACGCGATGGGAACTCCGCACGGAGGGGCCATCTTTGCGTTGGCAGATTCGGCGCTTGCATTCGCCAGTAACTCGTACGGAAGCAAGGCGGTTGCACTGGATGTAAACATTACGTACTGCCGACCGGCGCCCATCGGCTCCACCGTGACCGCCACGGCGGAACAGGCGAACCTCACCCGGCGCACGGGTCTCTACCTGATTTCGGTGACGTCCGAGGACGGAAAACTGATTGCTTCTGCGCGGGGAACCGTATTTCGTACGGAAAGTACGGTGCGCTGACTCGACGTGGGCAGCGGCCGTTGTCAAGCGAAGGCACGTGACGCTACAATGTTAGTAATGGACTGTTGAAGCCCAATGGAGTGTAAAGGAGCGATGGAATGGAACACCATCATGCACATATCCACGACCACTCAGACGTGTTTCATTCACATGCTCCCGTGGGTAAGATGAGGATGGCGTTCTTGCTCACGCTGTGCATTTTTGCAGTGGAGATTGCCGGCGGGATGCTTTCACACAGTCTGGCATTGCTCTCGGATGCCGGGCACGTGCTAACCGATTTGGCGGCCATTGGACTGTCGTGGTACGCATTGCTGCAGTCGGAGAAGCCATCGAATCAATCCATGACGTTCGGATACTATCGAGCGGGCATTGTGGCCGCGCTCGTCAACGGCATTACCCTGATTGTCATCACCTTGTGGATTCTATGGGAGGCCGTTCAGCGGTTTCAGCACGCTGAACCGGTCACAAGTACGTGGATGTTCATCAGCGCCGGTATAGGTTTATTCGTGAATCTGTACCTCGGACTCGGCATGAGGCACGAGGACAATATGAACATTAAGAGCGCGGTGCTCCACATGCTCGGTGATGCCGCCGCATCTGCGGCCGTGATTGCTGGCGGAATCGTCATCGCGTTGACACGCTGGTACGTGGTAGATCCTCTGTTGAGCGTTGCCATTGCCATTCTCATTTCTTTTGGCGCTTGGCAGCTTGTGCGACAGACGGTGGTTATCCTCATGGAAGGAACGCCGAGAGATGTGGACATAGAGGGAGTCATCCGGGCCATCCGCGCTGTACCTGGCGTACACGATGTCCACGATTTGCATGTGTGGAGTATTACCCGTGGTAAGAACGCGTTGTCTTGTCACGTGGTGATGGATGGCACTCTGACGGTACGGGGAAGCCAGGGCGTGCTTCGCGACATTGAGCACCGACTGAGTCACATGAACATCGGACACGTCACTATTCAGGTGGAAGACCAAGATCATCCCCATGAGTCTTCGGTGCTTTGCTGTCAGCAGGACGTTCAAGACCACCATCATCACTAACGGCTTGCATCTTTGAAATGAGGGTGAAGGGCACTGAGTGATTTGTTCCCTAAGCTCGACTGTATGTAACGTCACATTTCATATAACAACACCGTCCCGTGTGGACGGTGTTTTTCGTTCCATCAGCGTATCTGATGGTCCTCTTTTAATAGGACAAGCTGGACGGCGAAATGTCCGTGGTACTTCTACGTTCTGAGGTCCGAGACGTGCACGTGGCCGCCGTATCCACATGAAACCGGACGTTCCGGGGACGATGAAAGGAGAGCGTAACATGGGGCGCCAGAAAGGTGACATTGATGCCAACAATGCGAGTCAACGGCGTACAGATTCACTACTTTGATCAAGGGACGGGCGTGCCGATGTTATTCATCCACCCGCCGATGATTGGTGCTGTCTCCTTTGCGTATCAGGTTCAGGAATTATGCCACAAATTTCGCGTGGTCGGATTTGACATCCGCGGTCACGGCAATAGTGAGCCGGGAAGTGACAGACTTACATATCAGACCATTGTGAATGACGCAGTGGTTCTTCTCGACGCGTTGGCCATCGACAAAGCGATTGTGTGTGGATATTCGACTGGAGCGACGGTGGCCATGGAAGCCATGTTGCAATACGCGGATACATTTCAGGCGGGAATTTTCGTCAGCGGGATGTCGGAAGTGAGTGATTTCCTAGTGAAACGAGAAATCCAACTCGGCGTGCAGTTGGCGAGAATCGAAGCCATGGGGCTGCTCGCCTATGGGCTTGCCCTAGCCAACACGGGGTACCGACCGTTGCAACGAGCGATGTATCGAGCGGGAAGACGTAGTCACCCCGTGCGTGTAGTACAATACTTTGCGGAAAGCTTGACCTACAATTGTACATCACGACTGGGGGATATCAAGCAACCGGTGTTGTTGGCCTATGGTGGAAAAGACCGTCTCTTCCGGCCCTATGGGCGCATCCTGGCTCGCAACTTGCCGAACGCGACTTCTGTGTTGATTCCAGGAATGACGCATCAATTGCCTGGGCGGGCACCGACGGCGTTGAATCGCGCGATTGCTGATTTCGCTGTACAAGCGGAAAGACATGGTATACTAGGCGAAAACCCTAAGGTGTTGACTGAATCTTGATGTATCGATGGATTTTATTCGATCTCGACGGCACATTGACGGATCCAAAAGAGGGGATTGTCCGCTCGATTCAATATGCACTTGAAAAGCTAGGCATTCACGAACCACATCCGGACAAGCTCCAATCCTTTATCGGCCCTCCTCTATTGGAGGCGCTCCGTGACACGTATCACTTGGATGAGCAGACGGCGCGGGCAGCGCTAGGTTACTACCGGGAACGCTTTGAAGAGCGGGGCATGTTTGAGAACGCGGTGTTTCCCGGCATTGAGGAACTGCTGTCACAGCTCAGAGCCAACGGCGGGATTTTGGCTGTTGCCACATCAAAGCCAACCGTGTATGCCAAGAAAATTTGCGAGCATTTTGGACTTGCCCAGCATTTCGCCGCCATCGTAGGCAGTGAGTTAGACGGCCGGCGTTCGAACAAGGACGAGGTGGTCGCGGCAGCGATGGAGGCCGTGGGCGTAAGGGATGTTCGGCGCGCGGTGATGATTGGGGACAGGAAGTTTGATGTGATGGGGGCGCGCAAGAACGGCATCGATGTAGTGGGGGTGTTGTACGGATACGGATCGCGATTGGAATTGGAGTCAGAACGCCCGAGCGCACTGGTGAACAGTGTTGAAGAGTTGAAGACGGTTCTGTTGGGGAGGTCCCATCCGACAGAAGGCCGTATGGTGCGTGAACGACCACCACATGGATCCGCAGAATCGGACGAACGCCCATAAAATGAGCCTGGGAGCGCTGTGGCTCCCAGGCTTCTATGATTTATCAGATGTCAATGCTCTACGATGCAACGAGTACGTGTTGCCGCAAAGCTTGTCCATGCCGTGTGTGAGCGCCTCGTCAATGTGTACGAACGATGGACGACGCTGTGTCTGTCGAAGCGAGTTCCACAAGTTTGGGCCCATCTTCGCGCAAGAGCATATGCTCAATCATCCATTGGTCCGATGGAATGGTGTGACCACTCAGGTTGGACGGTGAAAACCATTCGAGCGGACCTTCTTCTGTGCCGCCGTGTAGCACAGACCCGTTCACGATGCGGAGGCGGAAGACATAGAGCAGAAAATGGCTTTGTTCGTTTCCAGCGGGTACGATTTCTGACGCCACCCCACAGAAGCGTTCGATGTCCGCTATCAATCCCGTTTCTTCGCGGAATTCGCGGATCATCGCTGCAGAAGGGTGTTCGCCGAACTCAATCTTGCCCCCTGGCATGCACCACTTGCCGACAAACGGTTCCTTCTGCCGCTGCAGCAAGAGGAGTGCGCCATCGTCACGCACAACCGTCCCGATGGTCCCTGCCGTAATTTTGTTCGCATACCTGGACATGCTGTATTTCGCTCGCTTTCACTACTGGACGTTGGCCAGGTAGTCCTGAATGGCTGCCCACTCTGCCTCATCGTCGATGTTTTCATAGACCGGTTTGCCGTCGTCCCCTGTGTTGACGCGCAGCAGCGCATACTGTTCAACTTCTTCCAAACCAACCGCAAATGCGTACTGTTTTCCGCTGATTTCCACTTTATCTGCAATGTAAAACGGATGGACGATACCTGCCTCGTCCATGAGGTGAATCGTTTCCGGTGTCTTGCAGCTGCAGGCATTGTTTCCACATGCGCACGCCATGAAATAACCCCCTCTTAGTAAATCAGTTGGAGAAACTCGTCTTTCGTGATGTTGCCAAAGTAGTGCGAGATGTCCACGTCCGCCAACGCAGCGGCGAGGTCGTCGCGCTCGTACCGCGTACCCATGAGTCGCTGTTCCAGGTCCGCTACGTCGCCAATACCAAAGAAATCGCCGTAAATCTTACAAGACTCAATGATGCCACGCTGCACGTCCAGTCGAACGTCAATGGACCCGACAGGGAACCGGTGGGAGCGCTGCACGTTAAACGCCGGAGACTTGCCGTAGTTCCAGTCCCAATTTTGGTACCGATCCGCCGAGATTTGGCGGATGACTCGCCAGTCTGCGTCCGTCAGCTTGTACTCTGGAATCGGAGACTGCCCTTGAAAGATGAACTCTAGCAACCAGCGCTTGAATTCCGACATGTTCATCGGACGGTCGAGAAACTCACTGATGTTTGCGACCCGGCTGCGAATCGACTTGATGCCTTTCGACTCAATCTTGTCGGCCTTCACATTCAAGGCTTTCACGACGTCGTCGATGTTGGTATTAAGCATCAGCGTACCATGGCTGAACATTCGTCCCCGTGTGGCAAACTGCGCGTTGCCGGAGATTTTTCGGCCATTCGCGAGGATGTCGTTCCGACCGCTAAGCTCTGCGGGAACGCCGACGGCCTGCAACGCTTGCACCACGGGTTCCGTAAACTTGCGGAAATTGCTAAAGTTGTTTCCATCGTTTTTGGTGATAAAGCTGAAGTTCAAGTTGCCGAGGTCGTGGTACACGGCACCGCCGCCGGATAAGCGGCGCACAACAATAATATCGTGTTCGCGGACGTAGTCCACGTTGATCTCTTCAAACGTGTTCTGATTCTTACCGATGATGATGGACGGTTGATTGACGTAGAACAGCAAGTACGTCTGTTCGATGTCCAGATGTTTGACTGCAAATTCTTCAATCGCGAGGTTGATCCTCGGATCCGTAATATCCTGATTGTCAATGAAAAGCATCCAGCTCACCTCCTGAGACAAGGGCCGTCCGTCTCATTGTACCTTTATCTGGGTTGAGACGAAAGTCGTATCAGAAAGTGAGTATCTCCCTTATTCAATCATCCGCCGCAACCCGAATTCAGCAATTTGCCGCAAGCGACTCCCCACGACCGGAAGGCTGCCGAGGGCAGCCGGTGAAATCTCACCTGCTATGAATAAATAGAGAGCACTCGCAGTTACCGCAAGTACCAACCACACCCACGGAGCTTGTTCAAACCCCAGTGCATGGTGTACGTGCAACCCCACCAGGCAAACTGCGCCCACGACCACACTGCTGAATACCGAATGGCAAAGGGTACTCCACGGGGTGGAGACGGGTGACAGGCGGAGCGCCATGGTGAGCAGCACAAGGGTTTGTGAGACCACGGAAATCGCGCAAGCCAACGCCAATCCAAACTCCGCGAGGTGAAGGGGACCAAGGCATACGTACAAGGAAGCAATGCGCACGAGATCTCCAAACAGGCTGGCGTACAATAGCGCGCGCCCCCTGCCCTGCGCCTGCAAGATAGAAGCCAAGGGTGCCTGCAAATACAAAGGGAACGCGAGCGGTGCCAACCAACACAGCAGCAGGGCAGCGTGTCCAGCTCCAAACCAACGACACAGCACAGGTGCCAGGATGTACAGGCCTGCGCTCACGGGAATGGACATCATGGCCACCGCTCGGATGGTACTGAACAGTGCTGCGCTTAGGCTGGCTCTACCGCGCTGCGCGCGTTGCGCTGTCAGCGCAGGTAACAGGGCCGTGGCCATTCCATCTGTCACAAACATCGGTGCACACAGCAGAGGAATTGCAACCGCCGCGTATTCAGCAACCAGCGCTTCAGCCTGATGCTCTCCGAACTGCACTGCCAGGAAATGTTCCGCCAGAGGGAGCTCCAGCGCATAGCCTGCGCTGGCCAACAACGACTGTGTGGTCGGGGAGATGGACATGCGGAGAATGGACCACCAAGTTTGTATGCGGTGGCGAAGAGAGACGGAGCGATGGATGACGCGCAGCCTCTTTGTGGACAACGAGAATCCAAGGACGGCCAAGAGAAATAGCAGTGCCATCGTCTCGGAGGTAGTAATCATGTAGATGCCCGCCTCAGCACCCGAAAAGTCCAGTTTTTTGACGGGGGCGGATGCGGCAGCAATGACGAGTCCAAGTCGGACAGAGGCCTCCAGAATTTGCGACGCCGCGGTGACAAAATTCATGCCCATTCCCAACAACATGGCGCGTGTCGTACCGGAGATGCATGTAATCAGTAAGAGTGGCAGAGAGTTGAGCAGTAGCCGAACCATGTCTGCATCGCCGAAGTGTCCGATGCGGGACATTTGGATGAGGCCGAGCAACAGGGCCATGGTGATCCCCATGGAAAGCACGGTTGTCGCTGCGGTCACGGTTAAGTGGTCTCTATATAGGGTATGCCGCTCTTGGACGTCGCTGGCCGATACCAGCCGAGTGACTGCCTGAGGCACTCCCACGCTGCCGATGGCGCATGCAATTCCGATGACTGGAAGTACTGTCCGAAAGAGACCACTGGAACCGAGACCGAATAACGCCACGAACTTCGCGAGAAACAGAAGTCCTAGCGCCCGGGCCGTGAACTCGGAGATGCTGAAAATGGTGGACTCGCGAACTGGAAAAGACGCGTTCAACAGTTAGCCATCTCCCTTCCATAAAATCTCCGACCGGAAGTTCGGAAATAGGCCAGCAGCTGGCGGACAACCACACTTTTTCATGTGTACGCGGACGTGCCCACGATTAGTCGAACCTCGTGTACTTACAAGTTCCGATATGAGCGGTTTGCAAAATTCCACTCGTGTGTTGAACCGGTTGTCTGTCGCCATGCTGTAAACCCGCTGATAGAAAAAAAGAGGCGCCACTTCGGAGAGCACTGCAAAAGGGGTTATTTAAAGAGCAACGTAGTTGCTAATCCCACACAGATCCCTTTATTGGATGAAAGATCAGTAAAAATGCAGCTTTCCTCGCTCAAGAGGAAGGCTGCATTTTATTTATCAGCTGTACCATTCGTTTTGCATTTACAACGAAAGCCGTTCCCTCCTAAGTAACTCATATCTCACGTATTCTCACTCATTCGCAGGATTTCACCACGATCCGCACGTTCCTTTGGGGGGAAATGGAAGAGTACGCTGGGTTGACCTGTTCTCTGGTCATTCGATCCCGTTTAAGGGCATACAGGAACAGAAGACACGTCATGTCTACCCAAATTATGGTTATTCTGCACACACTTCTCCACAGCATGCCTTGGGATTCACATTCCCATGTCTCAACGGGTCTTTGCCCTTTCAGTCCTTCGTCCGATCTGTCCAAGGTGTGGAGGCCGATCATGATAGAGTAACGGGTCTTACGCCCTTACCGGTTTTCTATTCGGTACTCCGCGTGCTCGCTGTAGTCTTTTGGCTGCCTCCCGAATCACCTGAAGAGGTTTCTGGAGTGGAGCATCCGAGCCTTCCTTTTTTCTTAAAATTATACAACACCCCCAGCACCAAGACTGTACTGGGGGTGTTCTTTACAATTACTGTATTCGTTTTGCAGTGCTCTCACTTCGGCGCCTCTTTTTTTCACATATAGACAATGGCTGTGTTCAGCCTTTGTGACTGATGGCGTTAAACACTGGGACGACGGAACCTTTGTAATGGTCGTTGATGAACTTGGCCACGTCCGGCGAGGTGAGGGCCTTGTCGAGCGCGACAATGGCCGGATTGTTTTCTTCGCCTTTACGGACCACCACGCAGTTCGCATAGGTCTTCGCCGCGAGCGAATCTGCCTTTTCCGCGATGAGTGCATCCGATACTTTCAGACCTGCATCCACGGCGTAGTTGCCATTGATTACGGCGTAGTCCACATCTCTCAGGACGCGCGGAATGGTTCCTGCCTCTACTTCCGTAATCTTGATGTGATGCGGGTTGTCCGTAATGTCATTGACGGTCTCGGACAGCGACTCAGGCTGCTTCAACTTGATGAGGCCTGCGCTCTCCAGCAACAAGAGTGCTCGAGCTTCGTTGGTGGTGTCGTTCGGGACTGCGACGGTAGCACCGTCTTTTACGTCCTTGAGCGACTTGCTGCGGCCGCCGTACAGGCCGAGCGGTTCAAAGTGCACGGACACCGTCGGAACCAGATCTGTACCGTTCTTTTTGTTGTAGTCGTTCAGATACGGGACGTGCTGGAAATAGTTCGCATCGAGATCACCGGAAGCCAAGGCTCGGTTTGGCTGAACATAATCCTGATATACCACGACTTGGAGGTCAATGCCTTCCTTTGCCAACTGAGGTTTTACGTAATTTAAGATTTCCGCATGCGGCGTTGGGTTTGCACCGACTTTCAGGACAACTTCCTTTTTTCCACCGGTTGTGCCTTGTTCCGTGTTCGCGTCGTTGTTGGATGCGCCGCAGCCTGCAACCAATGCGGCTCCCATCAGTGTGGTGGCTGCCAACTTCAACCATGATGTTTTCTTCACCCTGATTTCTCCTCTCCATCTTGTAGCTCGTCGAGAGACTCGGACATATCAAAAGCCCTCTTTCCAGTCGAAAAGAGGGCGTCTTTGTAGTCTCGCACCTCTTATCTCCCGGAATGTTCATTCCGCAGGAGTTAGCACCGTGCACATGTGCCGGTTGCCGGGCGTCATAGGGCCAGTCCCTCAGCCTTCTCTCGATAAGAGCTTTTCTGTATGACCGCATCGCACCTGTGCGACGGGTTTTTGGATATCGCCAGCTGGCGTTACGTGATTTGATAATAGGGCGCGGGAATCTAGTTGTCAATCACTTGACAAAATCTTTTTTCGGAATACAATACAAGCTATTGTCATCGGCGTACTCGTGTTTGCTAGATTCGCCGAAGCGGAATTGAATACGCGCAGTTCTCATCCAGAGTGGCTGAGGGACAGGCCCTGTGAAGCCACGGCAACCGCAAAATGACGGTGCCAATTCCTGCGGACAAACAGAGAACCGTGTCCGAAAGATGAGAGAAGAGCAGTCGAAACTCGCCCTTCTCGGGCGTTTTTTTATGGGGTTTTGCGCATCAGAGGACGAGGCAGAAGGAGGAGCAGCGGTGATTTCCCTTGAGCGAATTACAAAGACGTACACTTCGCGCAAACAGTCGTTGACGGCGGTCCGCGACGTCTCTTTACAGATTGAGCGCGGTGAGATATTTGGCTTGATTGGTTATTCCGGCGCCGGCAAGAGTACGTTGTTACGGTGCATTAACCTTTTGGAGCGGCCCACGCAAGGACAGGTGCGGATTAACGGGCAGGACATGACAGCGCTCGGAAACCGTGAACTGCAGCAAGCGCGCAAGAAAATTGGTATGATTTTTCAGCATTTTCACCTATTGCACTCTGCAACTGTGGCAGAAAATGTTGCGTTTCCGCTGCGCTTAGCGAAGGTTCCAAAGCGCATCGCGATGGAAAAAGTTCACGCGCTCCTGGACCTTGTGGGGTTGCGTGGATATGAGAAGCATTATCCTGCTCAGCTGTCCGGGGGACAAAAGCAGAGGGTGGCGATTGCCCGCGCACTGGCAAACGACCCGGATGTGCTGCTCTGCGACGAAGCCACATCTGCGCTGGACCCAGACACGACGCAATCCATCCTGGATCTGTTGTTGGACATCCACGACAGATTGAATTTGACGATTGTCCTCGTCACGCATGAAATGTCGGTGATTCAACGCGTCTGTGACCGAGTTGCTGTCATGGACCATGGAAACATCGTGGAAATCGGCAGAGTGGCGGACGTGTTCCTCCACCCACAGCACGACGTCACTCGCCGGTTACTGCAGACCGAAAATAGCACCAGTTCGTCGCCGGCACTGGCTGATGTGGCTGCACCTGTGTTTGAGGTGACGTTCGTAGGGGACACCACGTACGCGCCCGTGCTCTCAGAAGTTGCGCGTGCCACGGATTCTACCTTCAGCATTCTGGAGGGAACGATTGGTACGTTGAAGGACGTGCCTTACGGGAAGTTGCTTGTGGCATGGCACGGTAACCGTCGTGCCGTCACCGCGGCCATATCGGAATTGGCCGCCCGCGGCTGTGGTGTGACTGAGATTTCACAAGACAGGACCACGGTGGAGGTGTAACGGATGTTTGCGGATATTGTGTGGTCGGAAGTGTGGCAAGCCAGCGTCGACACCCTGTACATGGTCGGCGTATCCACGCTGCTTTCTGTTGTCATTGGTTTGCCGATTGGCGTATTTTTGTATCTGTTTTCCCGCGGTCATCTGGTACGGCATCGCGTGCTGTACGAGTTTCTTTCAGTGATAGTGAATATTTTTCGGTCGGTACCGTTTATCATCCTGTTGATAGCGATTATTCCATTCACGGAATGGGTCGTTGGAACGTCCATCGGCACGAATGCAGCGATTGTTCCACTGGTCGTTGGTGCCGCCCCGTTCTTCGCGCGTTTGGCAGAGACGGCTTTGCGCGAAGTAGATCCGGGCGTGCTCGAAGCGGCTCAAGCGATGGGTGCGTCCACGTGGCAGATTGTGTTCAAAGTCCTGTTGCCGGAGGCAAAGGCGGGGTTGATTTCTGGTGTCACCATCACGGCCGTCGCTCTCATCAGTTACTCGGCCATGGCCGGGGTCGTCGGCGGCGGAGGCCTTGGCGACTTAGCCATTCGTTACGGATACGAACGCTTTCAAACCGACGTGATGTTTGTCACCATTGTGATTATGATTGTCATGGTTCAAGTCATGCAGTGGATTGGCGATAAAATTGTTGCTTCGGTAAGCCGCAAGCGCTAGGAGGTCGTGTACTTGTTCACTCACGCGGTGTTTTTCCGGCTGAAGCCGGAATGCAAAGACCAGGCAGAACAGCTCGTGGCAAAGATACTGGACATGAAGGGGAAGATTCCCGGGTTGAGGGAGATTCAAGCTGGCGTAGATGTGGTCCAATCCGCCCGGTCCTACGATGTCGGACTCATCGCGCAGCTCGATGACCTCGCCAGCATGCAGTCCTACCAAGTACACCCGGTCCATCAGGAACTTCTGAAATTCGTGGGACAAGTTGTGGAGAGCTCCGTCGCGGTGGATTTCGAAAGCTAAATCGCAACGTGTTATCCATCAACCCCTACAAGGCGTGCGCAGCTATGCGCACGCCTTTGCTGATTGGATGGTGCAGGACCGACTGAAGGAGTCGAAGCAACGAGTGCTTGGGCAGCGGAGCATCGTCGAGTCGATTCGGACTCAGTTGCAGCGTGAGTATGACGGTGTGAACGCACGTCTCGAAGCGGTTGCGGGCGAACGCAAGCGACTGTTGGAGTCGTTGTCATAATTTCAATCATGCATCAATCGGATGGGACGGTGTCACCTTGATTTCGGTGGATGACATCTGGTCTGCCATGAGGTTCCGTCCGACTAAATCCTGATGGGTGGCAGCAACATGAAACAGTGACCCGGTACCGCGGTCACTGTTTGATTTTGGATGGCGAACGCTCTGCTCCTGTGAAGACGAACTGCAGCACGTCTTCACTGACCTTTATGACACCGCGTGGCACTTTGTCCAGCGTAAACACCGAAATGAGATCCACAGCCTTCATCGGTTCGAGCCTGTCATGTAAACCACTGATAAAGGCCAACAGACCGATGACTTGCTCCGGCGCCACGCCAGCTTTGCGCATCGAAGCGATGGCGATGGATCCGCTTCGCTTGGACAACCTGCGGCCATCGGAATCACAGAGCAGCGGAACGTGCGCGAATTGCGGAGCCTCCCAACCCAGGGCTTTGTACAGCATCTGTTGCAACGGCGTGGAGTCCAGCAAATCCCAGCCGCGAAGCACATCCGTGATTCCCATGGTCGCATCATCCACAACCACTGCCAGCTGATAGCCGAAGACCCCGTCCGCTCGCTTGAGAATCAAGTCCCTACTGTGTCCCGCAGGGACCAGTTGTGGCCCGGCGATTGCGTCCACAAAGTGGACAGGGGCATCCGGCATCCGAAAGCGGTAACAAGGCACTTTGACGGCTGATTTCTCTACCCGTTGTTGTGATGTCAAGGTCCTGCACCTGCACGCGAACATGTTTGTACTGGATAGCCCGTGCGGAGCGCTTGCAATCGCCATCCGATCCGCGCGGCTGCAAAAACAGGGGTAAATCCATCCGTCACGGAGCAACTTCTCAAACACCGCTTGGTATAGATCCTCTCGCTGGCTTTGCGTGTAAGGACCAACGGGCCCGCCGACATCTGGTCCTTCATCCCAGTCGATTCCGAGCCAGCGCAAATCCTCCATCACCAGGTCTGCCAGTTCTGGCTTGCACCTGGGCTTGTCAATATCCTCCATGCGCAGTACGAACAGGCCATCGGCGCTTCGCATCTGTAACCACGCCAACAGTGCTGTGTACGCATTGCCAATATGCAGTTGTCCCGAAGGAGTGGGTGCAAAACGACCTCGTCTTGCCACGTAGCTCACCCGGTTTTGTCATCATCTGTCACATTGCGTTTGTACTTTTTGATGATACGCCTGTTCGGACCCAATCGCAAAGTGTGGCGGTGCTGGGACCTCGACGCCGCTAAGTGAAGCGCGATGAATTACGCTCTTGTGATAGGGGCTGTATTCGATGTGCTTTCGGTGTGTAATCCATTTTCTACTAAATTCGGTGGTCAACGGTGATTTTTGTTACTCGAATCCCGTGTTTCGCACAGTTCCCGAGACGTCGTTCAACATACAATGCCACATCAACGTTTGTGGCACGAGGTGGGGAACATGACAGAAACTCGATTTAAAAAATCCGATATCTTTCACGACTGGGTCTTAATCATTACAGGCGTAGCGTTATTTTTCTTTTTCTTCTTCATGCCTTCATAAGGGGTGCTTATTGCCATGAATCAACGTACTCCACGCGACAAGGATGTGAATCAGACAACCAACAAGATCCGGGATGCATTCGGCTATGTCTCGGTGGCCGGGTTTGCCATCATAACGGTCTACGCCATTGCGAAACTAACGCCAGTTTGGCTGTGGTCTCAAGATGAAGAAGAGCGAAGACGCTCAGGAATGGTGGATTCGCAATGACGCCATTGCTCAATCTTTCGCAACGACAACTGCTCAGTCTTCCACAGCGGCAATTGGGACAAATCCTTGCATTGCTGATGGTACTGGGATATGTCGATATCAACGTTGTGACATTTCGAAATGGACAGTTCTACTTTGTTCTTCGTGGCCCCATCTTTTCACGATTAACGTCCGGTATTGCCCGCTACCTCCGGGCGCCAGGGAATTCTCCGGAAGGAGGCCCAACGGCACAAGCCTACGTGAAAATTGAGGCCCTACTGGCGTACCTTCTGTTCACAGGACAAGCATATATACACGATCCAACGTTCGTAGGAGCCGGCATTGTCTTCAGCGTACAATCGGAGTGGTTTCGATTCAAAGCGTTACAGAAGGTGTTGCAAGCGAGAAAAAACAATGAATTGGATCGCATGATTTTAGCTCTGTTGAACCTCGGTGTGGGTTGGGGTCTCGTCCAAAATACGTTTGGTATTACCGGCGTCACGCCCCGTCCTTTTGATCATCAATTAGGCTTTTCTGTTACGTCGGACGCACTTGCTTCGAAGGCAAAGACGCCAGGACCTACATTCGGTATTACAGCCATTCCGAACGGTGGCCCCTTATATCGGGTGTTGAATCGATTGGTCGGAGTTTTACTCATGGTTCAACAACTTCATATCTACGGCGTCTCCTTAGGTAAAGGCGGTCGGATTGTTTTCGGTATCACGGGAGAGGTAATTAGACTCAAGGTATTTCCAAAGATGCTGGAAGAGTGGTTCAAGAGTGATTCAGCCAATCGGTTGGCCGGGAACAGTCTTGAAATGTAGTAAGATGACCAGGGGTAATATCAATGGCCAGGGTGTCTAATTTTATGTATCTAATCTTCTTGACGGCAGATCCATGACGATGCAGAACATCCAGTTTTGAATGGCCCAAACGAGCGAATATCGATAAGACAAGCAACATACATTGGTTACGTACACTTGTGGTTCATGATGACTTACGTGTTGGTTGTGATGACAGGTGTAGTGTTGAAGGAGTGTACCTCTTCTGTACATAGGTCATCCATATCATACTGTGTGGCGTGCCCCCAATGACTAGCATCAGTTATTGCTTATTCTGTTCTCTCTCGTTACAATTCCATTTTGTATGCTGTTATACATATTTGTGTATCAAAATGGATTTGCACTGAGAAAACTTATGACGTGAGATGTGTTTATATCAGCGATTTGCAAAATAACGACGAGCCCCTGGTTCAGCACAATACGTGGTGAGGTCAAAAAAAAGTCGTGAGGCTGCATTCAATAAGGGTCAGATGCACCTTGAAGGAGGAGTACATGTTGCCCGGAGAAGTTGCAGCACTGGTCTCCGCCATCTGCTATGCCTCGTCCTATATCTTATTACGCAAGGGCCAGGCAGAAACAAAGACAGATGAACTAGACAACGGCTTGTTCCTAATCCTGCTAATCAGTAGCACTGTGCTCTTCTTATGCTTTATCCTTAAAATATTTACCAACCCTTCTGCTTCGGTCATATCAGGTACTGATTGGAAGAGGGCAGTAGGATTTTGTGTTCTTTCCGGACTTGTTGGTACATTATTTGGAAGGCTCGCGTTGTATGCAGCAATTGCACGAATCGGTGCGACGCGCGGGGTCATCATCAATGCCATGGCCCCAATTGTCACTTTAGCCATCGCCATCACAATATTGCGGGAAAAATTTAACGTTTCCGATATATATGGGATGCTCTGTTTGGTGGTTGGCATGATTCTGATTTCTGTTGAACGAGCGTGGTTTCCATCTCGGTTTATCGGTGGATTCTTTAAACAGGGCGTGATGGTTGCGATTCTCGCAACACTCTTTCAGGGTGTTGGGCATACGTTTCGGAAAGTGGGCGTCGATACTTCCATTACTGCCCCACTTGCTGGAACACTGGATACGCTCTCAGCACTCGTTGCCTACACTTTATTGCTTTACATGTTCGGGCGGTTCGGAAGTGTCATCAGACCTTTTCTGAAGAATCCCAATCCATATATTGTTACAGCTGGATTTGTAAGTGCCGCGGCAGTCCTGTCGTTCTTTGACGCGTGTGATTCGATTCCCGTCTCACAGGTTTCCATGATCAGCAGTATTCAACCAGTTATCGTCGCTCTGCTGTCCTCTCTTCTCATGAAAAACTTAGAACGCCTTACATGGGTCACTTGGATGAGCTCAATACTTGTTACCCTGGGCGTTGTACTGATTAGTGTATGAATCCTTGGGGCTTGGGGACATCCCTCTTACTGGGACAATAGATAAAGCGTCAGGCTACGGCATCGGCTAATGAGCATCGATGCTTTTTCTTTTCTTACGATAGGATATACTTACCTATAAGTCTTACATAACGGAGGCAGAACGAATGAGCGAGACAAATACACGTAAGCCGAACCGACTGATACACGAAAAAAGTCCGTACTTATTACAGCATGCATACAATCCTGTGGATTGGTTTCCTTGGGGTCCCAAGGCTTTCCAAAAGGCACAGCGTGAAGGTAAGCCTGTCTTCTTGTCCATCGGCTATTCGTAGCCCTGCGGGGCTGCGAATAGGTTTATAAGAGAGGCATAGTTTATCGACATGTCATTGATGGCACGGAGTAAAATCACCTTTTCATCAATAGTTTTTATCTTAGGAGTGTGTCGGACCGGCAGAACGATGGAATGTAGCGGGCTCCAATGAGACCCTGTGAGACATGAGAGGGTAAGCCACAAAGGTGCATGTGGACATCCAATGTGCGACCATATTTTAGAAAAAGGGGCTCGGCCCTTGTTTCCACATACCCTTGTGTCCGAAAGATGGACTCTGTCCTCCTTATCGGTCAAATCTGTCTGTCAGGTCAAACGAGAAATACTGTGATTGAGCTAGATTACGGGAGAAAACGAAAGATCATAGAGAGAGGAGTCAGCAGAGGTCATAGTACCTGCAAAGGGACGCCAGAGCAGGGAAGGACTGTGAGGGTTGTTCATGGCAAGTTCGAGAGAGAAGCATAGACAGCCGAATATCCCGAAAGGGAGCTATCCTCAGGAGGAAGTGGTGAATCCACGGGGGACCGAGGAAGCGCCGAGTTTCTCTCCGGCACGACCCAACGAACCAATCCGCGAAGTGAATTGTACGAACCTGATGGAACAGGTAGTAGAGCGGGAGAACCTGCTCTCGGCCCTGCGCCGTGTGGAGAAGAACAAGGGTGCCGCAGGAGTCGATGGAATGGAGATAAAATCCCTTCGACCATTCCTGATGGACAACTGGACGCGCATCCGTGACGAACTCCTTCGTGGAACCTACCAACCGATGCCCGTACGTCGAGTCGAAATCCCGAAACCAGACGGTGGCAAGCGGATGCTAGGGATACCAGCGGTGCTGGACCGCCTGATTCAACAGGCCCTTCTGCAAGTGCTCACACCCATCTTTGACCCAGAGTTCTCACCGTACAGCTACGGGTTCCGACCAGGATATAGTGCTCACCAGGCAGTGAAACAGGCACAAAGCTACATCGCCCAAGGATATCGCTGGCTTGTAGACCTTGACCTTGCCCAATTCTTTGACCGAGTAAACCACGACATTCTGATGACAAGAGTGGCTCGAAAAGTTAAGGACAAACGAGTGTTACGGCTCATTAGGCGATATCTAGAAGCCGGTGTCATGTGCAACGGAGTCTGCGTAACAACAGACGAGGGCGTTCCGCAAGGCGGACCGCTGAGTCCGCTACTGGCGAACATTATGCTGGATGACCTGGACAAGGAACTTATGCACCGAGGGCACCGATTCGCCCGTTATGCAGATGACTGTAATGTCTACGTCCGCAGTCGTTGAGCAGGAGAACGGGTTATGGAGAGTGTGCGAAGATTTGTAGAAGGACGATTAAAGCTCAGGGTAAATGCGGAAAAGAGTGCAGTAGACAGACCTTGGAAGCGCAAATTTCTGGGTTTCTCATTCACGTGGCACCAACGGCCGAAAATCCGAGTAGCCCCCAAGTCCCTCAAGCGCTTCAAGGACAAAGTCCGTGAACTGACGAAGCGAAGCAAAGGACAATCAATGGGCCACAGACTCGAACGGCTCAACGCCTACCTACGTGGGTGGGCCGGCTACTACCGCCACGCCGAAACCAGGAGTGTCTTCGCCGAACTTGACGAGTGGATACGCCGACGACTACGAATGTGCCTTCTGAAACAATGGAAGAAACCTAAAACAAAGAAACGCAATCTAGTAGCACTCGGCATTCCAAACGAATGGGCAGCACTCATAAGCGCTTCCCGAAAAGGGTATTGGCGCCTCGCAAATACGCCACAAGTGAACAAAGCCCTTGGAATTGCCTATTGGCGCAACCAAGGACTTGTAAGCTTAGTCGAACGGTACGATTCACTTCGTTACACAACATGAACCGCCGTATACCGGACGGTACGTACGGTGGTGTGGAAGACGGGGGTTAGTCACCCCCTCTTACCCGATTCCATTGATATTAAAACGACTAACTTGATGTCTTACTTGGTTACATTGATGACCGCTTGACTGGTAACGCCTCCTGACTCAGTTGAACGTTCTACGGTGATCCATTCAATTTGTCCCACTATGTATCCATCGTCATTAGGAATGAGAATGTATCCATGAACGCGTGGAAATGGGCGAGGCGACCCAGCGTTCAAGGCAACAAAATCAGGTGCTTCAACGTCAAGCAAAACTTTTATTTCATCTAGTGACACGAATTCCACGCGACCAATACACATGTTTTCAAGGATTTCATAGATCGTTTGGCTCATCTACTTCACCCTCCAACCAAATCTCTTTCGTATCTTCTTTGTGCGAGGAAGAGTCATCTGTTGCTGTGGGCAGGCGGTCTTTGAGTAGTCTGGACATACGTAAAGTGATGAGATCTATAGATGGTTTGGGCAGATAGTAATCTACGAGAGTACTTAGATTAGCGAGATGATCTCCAATGAGGAGCGTACACCGAGTCGGATAGCCGGACATGCGGCGGCTGGGGAACAAAGCTGGCTGCAGTCGGTACGCTGAAACCGCGATCGCCGAAGCCCAACAGTCAGTGAAAAAGACGACTGCTCATTCAAAATGAATCAGAGTCGTCTTTTTGTTTCGTTCATGCAGGTCAATCGATGAAACGACGGATTTCTTCCAGAACCTTGCGATGCTCCTGTGAAAAGACACCGTGGCCCGCATGGGGAAATAGAATCAGCTTGGAGNCTGGAATACGACGNTTCAGAATCTTGGCATGCTTCGGACTGAAGACCCAATCATCCTCGCCGTGAATAATAAGCGTTGGTGCCGAAATTCGCCCGAGCCGATGGTACGAATCGAAATTCTTGCTCGCCTCACGATGAATCTCCATGCTTCTAGGGTTCGAAGGAGCGATCCGCATCCG
>NZ_AXAR01000026.1 GCF_000472905.1 Alicyclobacillus pomorum DSM 14955
TTGGAGCTTTGACCGGAGTCTCCGCCCCGAGACAGCTCAACTATGTTACCACATTCCACTCATTCAAGTAAAGCGGAAATGTTTGGTTTTGCTGCCCTGCCGCTTCACTTGTTCTTGAAGCGACGTCGAGCAATATATCACGAATCTCTCTTGGAGATCCACCGGAAATTGTTTCCGGCATGGTCGCTGTCGACTTTAGAAACGCTGATGTGACGCGGTTTGTTGCTTCATTTTTCATCACCGCCGCAGCGGCGACGTCGAATAATATATCACGGTTCGAAACGAGGATCAACAGGAAATCGTTTCTATCTATCTGCACGCATTCCGCGTCAACCAATGCGGTAGCGCAGGGTGTCGTCGTGGCGTACTCGCCCCTGCAACGTTTGGGCTTGTCCTGCCGTGGTTCAATCCCAGAAGGCGGATGGAATCCTCTGCGCAGCGCAGCAGTTCGCCGAGTGCCCTGCCACCGCGTATCTAGGCGCGCGCAAAACAAAAACCCCGCATAGCGGGGTTTGACATGGTGGGCCTAAGAGGACTCGAACCTCTGACCTCACGATTATCAGTCGTGCGCTCTAGCCAGCTGAGCTATAGGCCCATGATATGATGAAGTTGGTGCGGTCGAGAGGACTTGAACCTCCACGAGCTTGCGCCCACAAGAACCTGAATCTTGCGCGTCTGCCAATTCCGCCACGACCGCATATTCAAATTTCCATTCAATGGCGGAGCTGACGGGATTCGAACCCGCGATCTCCTGCGTGACAGGCAGGCATGTTAGGCCTCTACACCACAGCTCCAGCATAATATGTTGACCCACGCAGGCAAGGAGAGACAGGACATCCCGCCATCTCAGCAACTACGTGGGCACTGTACCCACTGGTCGGAGCAGCGGGATTTGAACCCACGACCTCCTGCTCCCAAGGCAGGCGCGCTACCAAGCTGCGCTATGCTCCGTGGCGTGCCCGGAGAGATTCGAACTCCCGACCTCTTGATTCGTAGTCAAGCACTCTATCCAGCTGAGCTACGGGCACATATGTAGGATCCAAAGGACCGAATTGGCTGGGGAGGAAGGGATCGAACCTTCGCATGACGGAGTCAAAGTCCGTTGCCTTACCGCTTGGCTACTCCCCACCAACATCAGGGGTGAGTCGTGGCATTGAACCCATGACTTCCTGCCCCCAAGGCAAGCGCGCGACCAAGCCACGCGATGCTCCATGGCGTGCCCGGAGAGATTCGAACTCCCGACCTCTTGATTCGTAGTCAAGCACTCTATCCAGCTGAGCTACGGGCACATATGTAGGATCCAAAGGACCGAATTGGCTGGGGAGGAAGGGATCGAACCTTCGCATGACGGAGTCAAAGTCCGTTGCCTTACCGCTTGGCTACTCCCCATCAAGATATGGGGTGAGTAGTGGGAATCGAACCCACGAGTGCCGGAACCACAATCCGGTGCGTTAACCACTTCGCCATACTCACCATGTAAAGAGCTTCATATAAACCGTCGATTCAATTCACGCCTTGCCCCATTGATCCGTAAGCGGCGCGATGGAGCCAGCGACAGGAATCGAACCCGCGACCTACTGATTACAAGTCAGTTGCTCTACCTACTGAGCTACGCTGGCACTGGAGCCACCTGTCGGATTCGAACCGACGACCTGCTCATTACGAGTGAGCCGCTCTACCCCTGAGCCAAGGTGGCACGGTGCAGTTGGTAGCGGCGAGTGGACTCGAACCACCGACACCACGGGTATGAACCGTGTGCTCTTACCAGCTGAGCTACGCCGCCACTCAGATGGCGGAGAGAAAGGGATTCGAACCCTTGAGACGCGATGAGCGCCTACACGATTTCCAATCGTGCTCCTTCGACCAACTCGGACATCTCTCCAGATGGTGCGGTTAATAGGAATCGAACCTATGACCCCCACCGTGTCAAGGTGGTGCTCTCCCTCTGAGCTATAACCGCCAATGGTCGGAATGCCGGGATTTGAACCCGGGACCTCTACCTCCCCAAGGTAGCGCGCTACCAGGCTGCGCCACATCCCGAGTGTATGAAACACATGGAGCGGAAGACGGGATTCGAACCCGCGACCCTCGCCTTGGCAAGGCGATGCTCTACCCCTGAGCCACTTCCGCAGACAGGAGTAACTCGCCACGAGTTACTTGGTGGCTCGGGACGGAATCGAACCGCCGACACGAGGATTTTCAGTCCTCTGCTCTACCGACTGAGCTACCGAGCCAGTTGGACTTGGTGGGCGTTGACGGGCTCGAACCGCCGACCCCCTGCTTGTAAGGCAGATGCTCTCCCAACTGAGCTAAACGCCCAACTTGCCTCGTGACGAAGCACGAGGGATATGGTGACCCCAAGGGGATTCGAACCCCTGTTACCGCCGTGAAAGGGCGGTGTCTTAACCACTTGACCATGGGGCCATCATCAGTGGAGCTCCCAATCGGATTTGAACCGATGACCTCATCCTTACCATGGATGCGCTCTGCCGACTGAGCTATGGGAGCGCTGGCTCCCCGAGTAGGATTCGAACCTACGACCCTCCGGTTAACAGCCGGATGCTCTACCGCTGAGCTATCGAGGAACAACGGTCAAACGCCGCCTTACATCAGCCTTGACCTATGGTGGAGGTAGACGGATTCGAACCGACGACCCCCTGCTTGCAAGGCAGGTGCTCTCCCAACTGAGCTATACCCCCAAGATGCTGGTGCCGGAGGCCGGACTCGAACCGGCACGGTTTCCCGCACGATTTTGAGTCGTGTGCGTCTGCCAATTCCGCCACTCCGGCACTGGTGAGCCATGGTGGACTCGAACCACCGACACCCTGATTAAAAGTCAGGTGCTCTGCCAACTGAGCTAATGGCTCATGGAATGGAGCGGGTGATGGGAATCGAACCCACGCTACCAGCTTGGAAGGCTGGAGTTCTACCATTGAACTACACCCGCATGCATGGCGTGTCCGGAGGGTTTCGAACCCCCGACTTCTAGCTCCGGAGGCTAGCGCTCTATCCACTGAGCTACGGACACAATGATTGCATGGAGCAACGCTCAGCCAAATGGTGTCGAAGGCGGGACTTGAACCCGCACGGTTACCCACACGCCCCTCAAACGTGCGCGTCTGCCAATTCCGCCACTTCGACAAGACATAACTTTTCAGCGTCGTCGTCCATAACCCCTATGACACTGAGCATTCTCTGGCATAACCTCAAGCGCACATGAATTGAAAAGCGCAGGAAGGATAATAGCACGACAGGCGATGAAAAATCAACTGTAGAAAATGGAAAAAGGTATATTTCCTTATATTTCATGTCAAAGAGCAAAGGGCGCTGCAACCGACTCGAGATGGCGTTCACCACGAGGAATAAAGATCCCGGAGTGGCAAACTGAATAAAAGCCCGTTGTGTGAGGGAACAATTTGTCGTGTCAAATCACCTATGGGAGGCCAGAGCCATGAAAAACAAGCTGCCCGAAAATCAACCCAGCGAAATCGAACGAGTTGATAGACCCGAAATCGAAATTGAAGTGCCACACCCGGACAGTTCAAATACCACTGACGGGACAGACGGTCGTTCTACGCGGTGAATGAATAAGAGCACAGTGATGACTCGAAGTGAATACAATCACAGGTCCTGCGGATTTCCACGAACATGGAGGTGCGCAGTTTGACCTTAAGGTGTGAGTGAACCATGTGGTTTTGGATCATCTTCTTCATCTGGTCCCTCATTCCCGTCTGGCGTCAATATTGGATTCACTCACAACGCATCCGATCCATTCGTCGATTGGAGCGTCGGCGGCGTACGAGGGTCATTACGTTGATTCATCGACAGGAGACTATCAGTTTTCTTGGAATTCCCTTGAGGAACTACATATCCGTTGAAGACTCCGAACAGATTCTCCGCGCTATTCGGTTAACGCCTGATTCCATGCCAATTGACTTGATTTTACACACCCCAGGAGGCTTGGTGCTTGCCTCGGAGCAGATTGCAAACGCGTTACGTCGCCATCCTGCAAAAGTCACCGTGTTTGTTCCCCATTACGCAATGTCCGGTGGAACCATGATTGCGCTCTCCGCGGATGAAATCGCCGTTGACGAACATGCCGTTTTGGGCCCGGTAGATCCGCAGCTCGGTCAGTACCCAGCAGCCTCCCTCTTGGAGGTTGTGGAGCACAAACCGATTGAGCACGTGAAGGATGAGACGTTGATCTTGATTGACATGGCACGCAAGGCCATGAAACAAGTGGAGTTATTCTTGGAATATCTCCTCCGTGACAAGATGGACTCGGTCCAAGCACGAGAGCTGGCACATGTGCTGTCTTCCGGTCGTTGGACGCACGACTATCCCATCACGGCGGAACAATTAGAAGGATTCGGCTTGCCCATTCGGGTAGGACTTCCCGGTGAGGTGTATGAACTGATGGAACTTTATCCTCAACCTTCCCAACGGCGTCCGAGCGTTCAGTATATTCCCACCCCGTATGACGGTCGTTCGGAACGTGAGCCGCGGGAAGACAAGTGGCGATAGCGTCTCATCGAGAGCCACCCGCTCCTTTTCTCACTACCTGAGACTGTACGTACAGAACAGGACACAGAAAAAGAGATTTGCCGATTCGCCACATTGACGCATCAGCAAATCTCCTTCTCCCCTTCTGACTGATTTCTGCAAAATCACACCATGAGCGGGCTGGCCGCGGAACCCCGATGCGGAATGGCTCGGCCTGTCCAAAAACTTAACGACCCTGCCGCGCCGTAGGTCCCCACGGTGCATAACCAAGTTCCCCTGCCACTGCACGCTGTTTCGTGAGACCTACTTGCTGTGCATACTTGTTTACAATGTCAATCACGTCTAGGTGATGCAACTGCCCTAATGTCGCCGAGGCTTCATTTCTCAGTTTGGGTTTGATGGGATAGAGCGTAACCGGCTGAATCGTACCTTGTTTGACAGGAACCTCAAAAACCACATTCTCATTGTGGCCATTTGCCACACAAATTGCAGTGACAACGCCAATGTCCTTGAACCGAGGATCCAGTGGCACAGTAACGCGCGTTGACCATGTACCTTCGTTGTTAGTTAAACCGGTGCCCAGAAGGCGTCCGTTTTGACCCACCACAATCACTCGAGCATTCGATAATGGTTTGAAATCTACCGCGGATACAAGTCGAAATTGCACAGTATCCGTAATCGTCCTTTGCTGGGCAAACGCTTCATTAGTGTGTGAAAATCCCGTCACCAGTACTGCGAAGCAAAGCCAAGCAGAAAGAATCACAAGTCCGATCCTACGCAACTCAGTCCCACCTCACACGTCATTGTATCGTCATCACAGGCTTGATTATCCCCTGGAATGATACGGGCGATTCATGTGTCCTATGTTTAGGGTCACAGCTTCGTTCAAGGATTAAGTCATAATATTCAGATTTTATTTGGGATAACTCGCGTGTCTCTGCGAAAAAACGGGCGAAACAACCGTTTCGCCCTAAACCTTAGCACCGTGTGTAGGAAAATACCCATGCGCGTAGAACCTGTGCAACAANATCCCGAACATGCGCGTTTCAACTTTTGTTCGAAAGCGTAGTACCAGTCGAAAAATCCCTTATGAAACCTGGCGCTTCGCCTTTGCCGAATCGGCCTGAACCTTACGGTCGTACCGCTGGTACAGGAGCAGGGCAACAACGGCGAAAATCACCGGGCCCACAATCATCCAAATGGTGGACGACCAATCTCCCGTGATGGCAGGCTGGACGATGGTAAACAAGTTCGCAAACCCAACTGTCAAGGTCACTACAACGGTCGCAATCCACGCAGACCCCATGCTCTTGAATACTTCAAACGGTTTCGGGATGGACGTCTTTTTCTTAAACGCGACAAACGCACTTGCCAAGAACATGTAAGGCAACGTCATGGCAACATTCGTCATCAACGCTAGGTAATTGAAGAACGTGGAAACCCCTTCACCACCGAAAGCCAATAGTACAATCAGAAGCAACACAACAAGGCACTGCACCCAAAGAGCATTTTTGGGTACGCCGTCGGTGATTTTTCCCAATTTTCCAGGCCATAGCTCTGTCGGTGTACCTTCAATCAACTGTTTTAACGGGGCATATCCAAGAGTGACAAAGCCGCCCACCAAGGCGAGGAACATGGACAGACCCACCAGCCGGGCCACCCAGGCCCCTACCATCAGAGAAGCCTGTTGCCCAAGACCCAGGCCTAGCCCAATTTGATATCCCAAATTCTGCATCACAACATACCCTACGTTCCCGAGGTTGACCTTGTCGGAACCCAGAACACTGTGCCAATTGGTGAAGATACCAATCAGAAAAATACCCAAAGAATAGGCAACGGCAATGATGATGGCGGCAACGGTAATGGCCTTCGGCATCGTCCGTTCAGGCTTGTCCGTCTGGTCGACCAACCCGCCGACGACTTCTATACCGCCATAAGCGAAGATGGCAAATACGACGAACGAGAGCACGCCGATGGGCGTCTGATAACCAGCTTTCGGGGAATGGAAGAAGGTCTGAACAGACGTAATCGGCTGAGCCAGATGTCCCCCGTTGGCGATGAGGACGATGACCGCACCCACGAGCAGTACGACGTTCAGCAGGGCGACAGCAGTACCTCCCACGGAAGCCACCCATGAAACCTGTTTGATGCCTTTTGTGACAACGAACGTCACCAAAAGCATCCACAACACTGCCAATATACCCAGGCTTTGCGTGGCGCTAAGCCCAAAAATCGACCACGATCCGGTAGTGTCAGTTCCGAAAATCGTATTGGACAAAGGAATCCAGATGGCGGAAGACACGTTCACCATCCAAATGACATTTGATGCATACCACATAAAGGTGACAACAAAAGCAAATCTAGGCCCTACCGACTTCTCCATCCAGGAGTATATTCCGCCTTTTTCCGACCGAAAACTGGCGCCGTATTCCCCCATCATCAACGCGTAAAGAATGAAGAAAGTGATACCGGAGATGATGTACCAGGGAATCGCACTGTACCCCATCAGGAAAAAGGCCCTCGGCATATTGGTGAACCCGAACACCGAAGTAAAAATCATTAGAATGACAGGAACGAATGTCAACTTTTTGGTAACGCTTTCACGGTTAGTTTCCATAAGATTCCCCTTTATTCGCCTTCGCTGGCCTCCGCAAAAACAGATATACTGGCTGAAGCTCGTATCGGACTCCATGACACCGCAAGGCTTGTGTCGCGACACATGGCCGATTGTATCCCATTTTCCGCACTCCCAGTCCCTGTTGGATGCCTCACTGGCGTGATGAATTGGACATCTAGGTGTAAGTGCCTAGACTGTCCCGAAGGACAGATTCAAATGTAACACGGATTTTACAATTTTACAATATACAACAAAATGTAAATAAGAACATTTAAAAAAATTAATATAGAACAGGCGGACTGGGATCCTTCTTCATATCCTCACCTTCGCGGAACAATGGCCGACGTGTGGCAGGGCGGCTGTTTTAGACGACCGCCCTCTGTTTCAGCTCTCTTACAAAATCGGCCCACGTGTGAGAAGACAATGCAACAGCAATCAAGTGATGTACGGTGTCCGTGTCACTCAGCCTTTGGATGTATCCGTATACGGAATCCGGTACGAGCCCATAACGGCCGGCTAGAATCGCAATCAAATCGTCTTTCAGCAGTTCCAGGTCATCCACTTGTTCCAGTGTCCACATATCTCGCACCTCCGCGCGGGAAATCTCAACATCACTGACGTGTTCATTATGTTTGACAAAAGGGAACACGAGAATCCACTGGATGGCTCATTTTGACATAGTCGAGATGGACCATCTGGATCCGACACAAAGACGAGCGTGGTTGTCACTGCAAAACAACATGCAATGGCGATGTAGTGATTACAAAGGCGCTCGCGACACGGAATCTTGAATTGGACGACGGTCCATTCCTCCGTATATACTTCCACTGGGAAATTGAATACTATGGCGATGACCATGTCCCACGGCACGCCCATTTTGTGCTTTGCAATCCAAAGGGAGAGTGTCCCCGATGCTAAACGAAGCCCTGAAAAACTTAGAGTCTGCATTAAAAGAACTCATCGATATTAATGAGGCATTAGACGAAACCTTAATCGTGGCCGTAACCGACCAACGTGGCACCATCACATTTGCAAATAAAAAGTTCTGCGAAATCTCCAAGTACAGTAAAGAGGAACTGCTTGGGCAGAATCATCGAATCATTAACTCGGGATACCATTCCAAAGAATTCTTCCGACAGATGTGGAGGACCATTGCGAATGGCCGCATCTGGCGTGGAGAGATCTGTAACAAGGCCAAGGACGGAACATTGTACTGGGTAGACACAACCATTGTTCCTTGCTTGAACGAGAAAGGTAAACCGTACCAATACGTGTCATTTCGAATTGACATCACGGATCGGAAGCGAGCAGAGGAATATCTTCGCAGGAATGACAAGGTAGAGGCTGTTGCCCACTTAGCTGCCGGAATCGCACATGAGATCCGCAATCCGTTGGCGGCAATCAAGATGGGAATCCAGGCACTGCAAGTGGACAACGCAGGGAATCAACAGTTACTGGACACCATGTTGGCTGAACTGGATAGAGTCGATTCCATCGTCGGTGAGTTCTTGTATCTGTCCAAACCACAAGAAACGATTTTTCGCGACAGTGATATTCGGACCGTGCTCGAAGTGACCGTGGCTCTGATGAGCATCTCCGCGAGACAATCCGGTGTCCAAATCCACCTTCACTGCGACGAACCCGTCCCGACTGTTCGCTGTGCAGTGAATCAGCTAAAACAAGTCTTCATCAACGTCTTGAAAAACGCGATTGAGTCCATGCCTACTGGTGGAAACATCGACGTAGATCTATTGAACTCGGGTGATGACCATGTTCTGGTACGCTTTACCGACCAAGGATGTGGCATCCCCCAAGAAGACCTCGCTCACATTGGAGAACCGTTCTATACAACCAAAGAGAAGGGCACTGGGCTGGGTCTGGTGGTCTCTCACAAGATTATCGAAGATCATGGCGGGAAAATGTGGATAAAGAGTAAGGTTGGCGAGGGCACTGTCGTGGAGATTCTGTTACCCTGTTCAGGCGCCGTGTAATACATACCAACACAATGCGTAGCCGCGGCAAGTTGAACCACGGCAGAAGCCACCATGTGACACTGAAGATCCCCTTCCAACGATGTGAAGGGGATCTCTTCATGTCGGTGGCCAAGTGGTACTGCCTCCTCATCACGAATCCTTATCCTTTGTCCTGTCCATCACGAATCCTTCCCGGACAGCGTACGCTGCGGCCTGAACGCGATTTGCGAGGTGCAGTTTTTCGAGGATACTCCGAACATGGTTCCGGACAGTATTCTCGCTGATGAACAACGCCTTTGCAATTTCACGGTTGCTTGCGCCCGTACTGAGGTGTCGCAACACCTCCACCTCGCGCTCAGTCAACTGGTCAACGACGGGAGTCCCTTTCCCTTCTGCGGGTCTTGAGAATTCAGTGATGATGCGCATGGCCAAGTTTCCGGGGATGACAGGTTCCCCCGCGCTCACCCGTTTCACACTGTCTATGAGCAAGGCTGGCGTCGCGTTCTTTAACACGTACCCAGAAGCGCCAGACTTAATCGCCTCGAACAACATCTCCTCTGTATCGGTGACCGTTAATATGAGAATTCGGATGTCGGGGTGCTCCGCTTTGATTTGTCGGGTCGCTCTTAATCCGTCGCACACCGGCATGTTGATATCCATCAGCACAACATCTGGACGATATTCTCTCGCTTTCTGCACTGCCACCCGACCGTTTTCGGCTTCTGCAACCACTTCCACATCATCTTCACGAGACAGAATGGAGCTGACACCCTGGCGAAACAGTTCGTGATCGTCCACGACCATCACACGAATGGACGAGCCACTGGCTTTTTCACTCATGTGAAATCTCTCTCCTTGCATTCAGTCGATAACTGCAATCTTGTACCATCTTACCCCATACGTGCAGCCTCCGAAACGACCATCCTGACCATACACAGATGGTCTGTCCGGACTATCCGATAGCCCCGTTCAGGATGTACGAATGCGAGAAACGAGATATTCCCCGCGCACGCGCATAGAACGTATCCGTTGCATCAGACTGTAGGGTAATGCTGACAGCCCTTTAGTCCGTGGCGTTGTTGAAACGTAAGCCCGAGTCAACGACGATAGCTTTTCTGTTCCACTCGCACGCTGTCCTGCATGCACCTGGTACCTACGTGGCTGCAGTCAATGAACCCAGCACAGAGGAGGGATACGGTGAAACGTGTATCAAAATTGCTGTGTTTGTGCACGATTCCATTGTTTATTTCCAATATGACTGGGGAAGCGAGTGCAGACGCACATCCCGTAAATCGTGCAATCAACGGTAGACCTGAGTTGAGTTTTAGTGTAGTGAGCGATGTTCACTTACGTGCGGGAAAGAATGATAGGGGACACCCGTATCATGATTACGTAGCGGAAACCAAACTTGTGGCGGCTCTCCAAGACCTCCATCGCATCAATGCAAACGCAGATGCGTTCGTTATCGATGGAGATCTCACAGTGACAGGGATGCAAACAGACTATGACAGTTTAAAAAATGTCCTACAGAAATCGCCTCACCCCAAAAACACGTTGTTTGCTATAGGAAACCATGAATTTCACTCGGCGTTCCGCAACAAGCGGGGACTGTTCAGCATGAAAACATTTCCGAATGGGGTAACAAAAAAACAATGCATTGATCTTTTCCTGAAAAACACAGGTATGCCAGGTGTTTATTATGACAAATGGATCAAGGGGTACCACTTTATCGTATTGGGTTCCGAGCCGTCTGGTACCATCAATATCCATACCTACGATCGCGCAGCTCTTTCACTGCGTCAGTTACAGTGGCTGGATGAACGATTGAGATTCAGCCCATCCAACAAACCCGTTTTCGTATTTCTACATCAACCCATCGCTCATACCGTAGCGGGAAGCAGTCAAAACTATATTGTTCACTCCGACAAGCTTCGACAAGTGCTGAACAAGTACCCACAGGTGATCTTCTTCTCAGGACACAGCCATTGGACATTGAAAAATCAACCGAGGACCATGTACCGAGACAAATTCACGATGTTTAACGTTTCATCCGTTCGGAACCCCATTACTCCGCATGTAAAACTGGCAGGAGATAGTGAGGGACTGTATGTGCAAGTGTACAGCCATAAAGTCGTGGTCATGGCCAGGGATTTCACGCACAAGTCATGGATAGGTCAATATACAGTGACAAATTCCACACCGCACCCGGCACAGCACTAATCGCGTTTCAGATTCGAATAGTTGAGTAATTCCGATACTGTAACAAATTCATATCCCCGCTCCTGCAATATGGGAATAATCCGTTTCACTGACTCCACCGTTTGTTTACGATTTCCACCCTGATCATGGAATAAGATGATGTCCCCGTTATGCACTCGCGAAGTGACCTGATTCACAATGCGCTCTACACCTGGATCTGCCCAATCGTGAGAATCAATACTCCATAGCACAACAGCGTAGTCCTTTTTTCGTGCTGTGCGAAGGAGCGTGCGGTCAACCCGCCCGAACGGCGGCCGAAATACACGCGGCTGCCTGTACCCCAAAACGGTCTCCACCGCATTTTGCGTACTGTCTAATTCCGTTTCCGTTGTTGTTTCTCGTTTGCGCGTCATGATGGTGTGACTGTATGAATGATTCGCGACTTCGTCATCGTTGTAAAAAAGTTGTCTCACCAAAGACGGATACCTTTCAACACGAGATCCAATGACAAAAAATGTTGCCTTGGCGTGGTACTGGTTGAGTATATGTAAGATTTTCGGCGTAAACTCCGCGCTGGGGCCGTCATCGAACGTGAGTGCAACCACTTTTTGTCCAAGGGGAACTTTCCTAATCACCTGAGGAGAGTAGCTGTCTGAGTGAACATTTTGCGCACACGCGGTGACATTGAATGAAAAGAACATGAATAATGTCAGACCGCTGATGTATGTTACAGTTTGCCGACGAACACGCATGCTTTCACCTACAACGCATTGAGTTTCCGTTACGTTGCCCTCTTATCGGACTTCGCATGCACTGTCGGTATACTGTTGCAAACCCACCCCACCCCAACGTTGGATATAACTTTGCTGACAGACCACCGTCTTCATGGAATTACTCGCTCCTTCTGGGTTCAGGAGAAGTTCCGCCACGCGAACAGACGCGTTGAGAAAGTCACGGCCTGCCATTCGAGCGTGAACCCCCATTTCTTTATCGCTCCGCGCAACCATTTCGGCGATAACTCTTTGGATATCTGTAGAAGAATCAAACAACTGTGCAAAGCCCTTTGCCACAGCATAACAAGCATTTGCATGTTCTTGTCCAGGAATGGGCCGAAACAACAACATGGGGAGCCCCAAACTGGCTGCTTCCGTGATTGTGAGTCCTCCAGCCTTGGTGACGAGGACATCTGCCATGGCCATCCATTGTTCAATGTCGCACCGATACCCCAACACGCGTACATGGTTTGATTCCAAATCGCGAAGCTTCTTGTACAACTTCCGATTTTGTCCGCAGACAATGACAAATTGAGCATCCACCGTACGTATGATGCTCTCCCACACTTTCGCTTTTCCTATAATTCCTTCTCCACCCCCCATGATGAGAATCAAGGGCTTGTCCGGATCCATACCGCTCTTGAGTCGTAATTGGCGCCTGCGCACAGGTTTATCGCGAATTTCTAGTATTTCGTTGAACACTTTGCGAATGGGTAGGCCAGTTACACATATTTTGTGAGCTGGAACCCCCTTGCGTTCCAGTTCAATTCGGACGTCATCACTCGCGACGCAGTAGAGGTCAATGTTTTGATGGACCCAATGTCCATGCGCAGTGTAATCTGTAATCACAACCACATTTCGAACGGTCGACATCCCTCGCGCACGCAATTCTGATACAATGCCTGCGGAAGTTGGAAACGTGTTGCAAATCACATCAGGGCGGAATGACTCAAGAATCGACAATACTTTCCTTTTGCCCAAGCGAAATAATTGTCTCTCGACAAACGACTTTGACCGACTTGTTGCCAAGAAGCCGTAAAACACGCCGTATATCCACGGAACTTTCTTCATCACCTGTAGGAAGAGAAATATCACTATCCAACGAAATGCAGGATGAAAGAGTTCTACTAAATCGACTTCCTTCACCACTGCCCCTTGCTCTTGCAATCTTTCTTTCACAGCTTTGCATGCCTGGTTGTGCCCGCTGCCAAAGGACGCTGTAAAGAGTAGTACTCTGGGCATTCTCCGCTGCCCCCCTAACCCGTTTCACAAGATGATTTGCCGGTCCACATGGTGTCCCCAAACAGAACCCCCTTGCGAATACAAGGGGGAAACAATCTGTATCCATGATTGAAACAGTTTTAGTAAACGCCAGGTTCCGTCTCTGCATAATTCGTTGTGTCCACAGGGAACCACTTCACGGCAACACTCGGGTGAACTCCATCGCTTCGGTTCTCCTGTACGAGACTGTTCGGGATTGGATGGTCTCCAATTTCAATGACAGTTCGTGCAGGGTTTGAGGTGTAAAAGGTCAGTCCGCGTATTTCGTTCATACTTGGAATGTGAGCACCGAGGACCGGATCTAAAATTTCACGGATGTGAATGTACGCTTTGCCCCCATGATAGGTCACGTCGTACGAGACGTATTGCTGCGTAACGTTGTATTGGAGCAATCGACTTGTCCGTGTGACCAGGATTCTACCATCGTGATATTCCGTGGCTAACAATCTGAGTGCATTGACCGCACTCTGACCCAGCACCCCTGGATAAGGTGTTCCGCATAAGTGTTGTGCCACGACGGAGTATTCGTGTAGTCTCTCCAACTCATGTAGATTCGCCGGGTTCAGTTGGCTCGCGAGTTTGTACGGCGTCCAATTCCACTGTGGAACTCCCTTGCCGTTGTAGCCGGAGTTCGTATATCGCCAAAATCCCCACACGTGTCGCCCATCTGGCAATGTCAACGGGTAGATCACCGACTTCATGCCGATTTTGCTACTCGACATGTCAGCCCATACAAACTTCACACCATACGGAATTGTCCAGTTGGTGTGGTAGTATTTCGACCAAGGATTTGCACCTTGTTGGTATGAATAGAACGGTTCTTCGCCATACGCGCCGAAGTTATCAACGTTGGATCTGTTCCCGTGATCCGTCCAAACCGTGATATTGTCTCCATTTGCATTGAGCGCGTCGATGGCCTGCTTGGCCAATTGACGTCTGAACAATGTTTTGTTTTGATCCACTTGGCTGAAGTCACCGTATGTGTGCATGGTGTCAATCCAACCTACGTGAATATAGTGATTAATGACACTCGCAGCATAGGGCTGATCAGTCACACCTTTAAAGTACGATAACTCATCGGACATGGGTTCGTGATTGATGTCAACATACCCAGGCTCATTGGTTCCGTTATACATAAAAAATGAGTCGGCAAAATCAAGTCCGAGACCACGGCCAAGAGGGGTCATCTGGGTCGTATTGATAAACTCATGAACCAAGTTGAACTTACGGAGTGTTTCGCTGTCCGCATCTGACGAAATCGCCAACATGGCCTGATACGGATAAGGAAACTTGCGCATTCCGTATACTACAGGCGCTTGACCTGTATCATAGACACCATTCTCCGTTCCGACCGAACCCACGGGCACTTCGGATGCTCCGTTCGGTCCTTTGGCTTTTTCAGTGACCGTTGTAACCTTTGGTTTCGCACTATTTAGCGGTGCCTTTGGCTGGGTCGCACACGCTGACAATAAGGAAGACATTCCAACAATAACCGGGAGTATTCGTAGTAACCTTGGCGTCTTCACCCTTTCAACCTCCCTGGGAAGGTGCAGGGTGATCCCTGCATCCACCTTCTCCTTGATGCCAAGATATAAATGTAGAAACAGTCAACCATCCCTGCACCTTCATGTTGTCGTTGTCAACCTAGGACGTCCTCGTGCATGATGGCTTCATTTCACTTCTTCTACTGAGTACTTTGAATGTACCGCGTAAATCTTAGAGTTTGATTAACGTGAGATGGGGGTTCGATGAGGTTTGGAGAAAGGTTAGGAGAAAAATGTATGAAAAGGGCGAGGTACTTGCTCCTGTGCTTCGCCTGGATTTGTGACTTGACATACTCCCCTGAACGGTGTATACATCCTTTAACAAGTCTGTCTTTCATACTGACTCATATCGTTGCGCGATGATGGAGAGAGTAGACGTACGAATCCGCAAAGAGAGCGAAGGCCGTCGGCTGAAAGCCTTCGACGGTGCAGTACGTTGAACCCGCCTCCTGAGTGTTCCGTGAAAAGCGGAACGGCACCGACCGTTACCCGGCATGAGTGGATACGTACGCAGGTTCATGGTGGATTGACCGGAATCCAGCGATACCTGGGAACGTATCAAAGAAGGTGGTACCGCGAAATTCACCCTTTCGTCCTTCTCGGATGAAAGGGTTTTTTGTGCTTCACACTGGATTGTCCCATTGTTTTCGATGCTTTTCCGAAGGAGATGGAACTGTGAAAGCGCACCGTGTCGTTGTCAAAGTGGGTTCGAGCAGCTTGACAGGCGATGGGGGTCGCATATCTGTTACTAAGATGACTGCCTTGGTTAGGCAAGTGGCTCGCCTACATCAAGAACTGAACGGCCAGGTTGTACTCGTGTCCTCCGGTGCCATCGCTGCAGGCATTGGCAAATTGGGATGGGATAGGGCAACGTGTACCATGCCCGAAAAGCAAGCCGCCGCAGCGGTTGGGCAACAACTGCTGATGAGCACCTACGAACGACTCTTCGCGGAGGAAGGCATAGAGATTGGCCAAATGCTCCTGACGCGCTCGGACATTGAAGATAGGAAACGATTTCTGCACATCCGCAACACCATGACGACCCTGTTGCACCACGGAATCTTGCCCATCGTGAATGAAAACGACACTGTCGCGGTGGATGAAATCCGGTTCGGTGACAATGACACACTCGGCAGTCTGGTCGCTCTTGTGGCTGAGGCCGACCAACTCATCCTGCTCACGGATATTGATGGAATCTACTCTTCCAATCCAAAACACAATCCAAACGCGCAAAAAATTGAGGATGTGTGGACAATCACAGACGAGCTGGAACGCGTCGCCGGCTCTTCCGAAAGTACCGTCGGAACTGGCGGCATGCGGACGAAAGTCGCCGCCGCAAAAATCGCAGTACAGTCCGGCATTGACGTCATCGTAGCCGCCAGCTACACCGAGAATGTCCTCTTGCGGGTGCTCAACGGTGAGCGTGTAGGTACTATGTTTCACGCGCTGCCGGACCATCCTTCCGCAAAAAAGTCCTGGATTGCGTTTGGTTCCCAGGCAAAAGGCCGTGTGTTCATCGACGCTGGCGCAGCGAAGGCACTCTCCAAGCAATCTGGCAGCTTGCTCATGCCTGGTGTGATTCATGTGGAAGGTGATTTTCCAGAAGCCTCCATCGTCGAGTTGATAGCGCCAGACGGACATGTCCTCGGTCGTGGCATCGTGAATTTTTCCGCACGAGATTTGAGTCTCTTGTTGCAGCGCCGACAATTTGGAGAATCGGTTCACCCGGATTCGGAGGTCGTGCACCGCAATAACATGATGGTGTTTCCCCTACAGAGCAAATCCGCTAGGCCATCACAAAAAAGTATGTGATTCAAGGAGGATTGACGGTGGGTATTCAGACAGACCTGAAACAAGACGTGTTGAATCAGCTTCGTCGAGCCAGAGCAGTGGTTGGTAGCCTGTCGCAACTTTCAACGGATCAGAAGAATCTAGCGTTACAGCACATGTCCGACGCTTTATGGTCATCTCGCGAACGAATCTTGGCGGCGAACCAAGCGGATGTGGCTGACGCTTTGGCAGCCGGTCAAAGCGACACGCGGATAGACCGATTGAAGCTGGACGAAACTCGGATTCAATCCATGATGACAGGATTGATGCAGATATCCAAATTGCCGGATCCGGTTGGTGAGCGCATCGATTCGACTACACTCCCAAACGGACTGAACGTGGAAAAAGTACGAGTGCCGCTTGGAGTCATCGCAATCGTCTACGAATCTCGGCCCAACGTCACAGTTGACGCGGCAGCACTTGCGTTAAAATCAGGGAATGTCGCTGTACTGCGCGGCGGGAAAGAGGCACGGAAATCCAATCAGGCCCTGGTCGACGCACTGCGAGACGGTTTGCGGCGCAGCAACGTACCTGAAGACGCCATTCAATTGATACAACGAGAAGAACGCGAGGCTGTCGACTTTCTGATTCAGGCAACCGGGTTGGTGGATGTCGCGATTCCGCGAGGCGGATCCGGGCTCATTCAGCGTGTTGTTGAACAAGCGCGCGTACCAGTGATTGAAACCGGGGTGGGAAATTGCCATGTGTACGTTGACGCAAGGGCCGATGCCACCAAAGCGACGCACATTGTTCTGAACGCGAAGACACAGCGTCCGTCCGTCTGTAACGCGGCCGAAACGTTGTTGGTCCATCAAGGGATGGCGGAATCGTGGTTACCGCACATGCTGGTGGAATTACAGCAGATGGGAGTGGAAATTCGCGGATGTGAACAGACGCGGTTATACGCCCTGAAGGCGGGCCTGGATGAAAGCTCGGTTCAGCCTGCAACAGAAGAGGACTGGGCCACTGAATTTTTGGCGCCCATTCTGGCGGTGAAAGTCGTTGCAAACGTCGACGAGGCCATCGACCATATTCACCGCTACGGCACACTCCATTCAGAAGCCATCGTCACCGAGGATGCGGTGGTTGCAGAGCAATTCTTGTCCCAAGTCGATGCTGCAGTGGTATACCACAATGCTTCCACCCGGTTCACGGACGGATTTGAGTTCGGTTTTGGAGCCGAAATTGGCATCTCAACCCAGAAAATCCATGCACGTGGTCCAATGGGTTTGCGTGAACTGACGAGTTATAAATATATCGTCCGAGGAAACGGTCAAGTGCGGGAATAAGGGATAGTGGTGTTCATCCAAGTTCTGGCTGACGGTGCTCAACGAGTCCAAGATCTATCGTTCACAAGATCCGCAATTCGCTCAAATATGTATCCCACAAGCACGATAAGGCTGTCGCTGCAGGGCTGAAGCTCGTTTATCGAGCCAGCACCAAGGCGGCGGCCAGAGCTAAGTTGGAGCGATTTGCGCAAACTTAGGCATTGACGTACCCGATAGTCATATTATTGTTCACCATAAAATGGATTTAGGTGAACAAGCACTTCTTTGACATCCGGGTGAGCATTCATTATCGTGAATTTAACTTCGCGGATAATATCGTGGCCTTCCTGGATGGACTTCTCGCCCTGCACCGAAGCACGAACATCAACCAAGATGTAGTGCCCCAGTTTGCGAGCCCGCAGTCGGTCTACCCGCTCAATGCCCGAAACGGACTTGGCAAGCTCAATATAGGAACTCAACAGCTCCGGATCAACGTTCCGTTCCATGAGTGCATCGATAGCACTGCTACCCATTGTGTACGAGGTACAAAGGATGAGAAGGCCAACGCAAAAGCCAGCAATGGGGTCGGCATATGTAAGTAAGGGAACATGCGTAACACGTCCTAGTAATGAGCCTCCAACGCCGAACACTGCCGCCCACGAACCCCATATATCAGAACGATGGTCTTGTGCCAAAGCCATGAGGGCCGGACTGTTCAGTGAGTCAGCGAGTCGCTTTGTGTAGCGATATAATGCCTCTTTGATGACGAGAGAAATGATGCCGATGTAGAGTGCTGTCTGTCCTAACCCATGTGGCGGGAGGAAAAGCCCCTGTGTGGATGAGTAGACAATATACCCCCCTGCCATAAACAGCACAAGCGATACGAGGGACGCTGCAAGATCCTCTGCCTTCCCGTGCCCGTACGGATGACTGTCATCCGCCGGCCGATAAGCAATGGTCACAGCACTTAACGCTGCAATGGACGCCAGGATGTCGATGGCAGAGTGAATTCCGTCCGCAAATAGCGCTTTACTGCCAGCCCAAAGTCCAACTCCAACCTTAACTATGGTTAAAAAGATGTTTGCAGCGATACTCACCCAGCTAGCAATTTTTGCTTGTTTATCGCTTGTCATCGTCGTACCCCTTCACCCGGATTGTCATTGGTCGACTGAAAAAATTTTTCCCGTGGGAAACAAAAACCCTCCAGGAATTCTGGAGGGTGACTACTACGTTCGTTTTGAGTTTTGAGTTCGGTAGTTCCCAATCAAACGAAACACATCCCATTGTCAGTCACCAGCCCATCATACTGCCAGATGACTGGGAGATCAACACCTGTATTGGACAAACAAAAAAGCGCCCTGATCAACGGTTAGCGGTAAAAACAGATGCCGTGCTCGGCAGACTGCGCCTGCGCGCGGGACGACAGGTTCTCTCCACTGCCACCTTCATCACAAATAAAAAAGACCCCTCTCGGGAGAGCACTGCAAAACGAATACAGTAATTGTAAAGAACACCCCCAGTACAGTCTTGGTGCTGGGGGTGTTGTATAATTTTAAGAAAAAAGGAAGGCTCGGATGCTCCACTCGTCGAAGCAAACAAAATTGTCGTTTCACGCAGAACTGTATAATTTAGTCCCCAAGGATCACCTGCTTCGAAAAATTCATCAAGCGGTGGATTTTTCGTTTATCCACGATCTCGTTAAAGCCTCGTACTGCGAATATTACGGTCGGCCAGCAACG
>NZ_AXAR01000027.1 GCF_000472905.1 Alicyclobacillus pomorum DSM 14955
CCTGTCAGGAATTTCTGATCCCGCTCGTCAATGTCACTCGTAATCAGGAACGCACCGTTTGCATCCGTGCGAGCCACCAGGATGGTGGGTACGCCGAGGACATCCGCCGCGAGGCGAGCCGCCGTGAGGTTGCGAATGGCCTGGGACGTCGGAATCAACACCTTGCCNCCCATGTGTCCGCACTTTTTCTCGGAGGCGAGCTGGTCTTCAAAGTGGACGCCAGCGGCTCCGGCTTCAATCATCTGCTTCATCAGCTCGAAGACGTTCAACGGACCGCCAAACCCAGCCTCAGCGTCGGCCACAATCGGCGCCAACCAGTGCACGTTCCCTGTGCCTTCCACATGCTGAATCTGATCCGCACGGAGCAGCGCCTGGTTGATGCGTTTCACGACGTGTGGCACGCTGTTGGCAGGGTACAAGCTTTGGTCCGGGTACATGTGACCCGATAAGTTGGCGTCCGCAGCCACTTGCCAACCACTGAGATAAATGGCTTTCAAGCCCGCTTTCACCTGCTGAACCGCCTGGTTCCCTGTCAGTGCGCCGAGTGCGCGCACAAAGTCCTCCGTGTGCAGCAGATTCCACAAGCGTTCGGCCCCCAGCTTCGCCAAGGTATATTCAATATGGACCGATCCACGCAGTCGAAGCACATCTTCTGCGCTGTACGGCCGCTCGACTCCCTTCCATCGGCTGTCCGTCTCCCAGTACTTCTTCAGCGCTTCCGCAGTTTCAAAATGGCTCATCTCTCCATCTTCCTCCTCTATGTGATTCATTGGTTAATCCAAATAGGTGTATCCGGGCAGCGTGAGAAACTCGACAAATTCGTCGTTTGCAGTCAGGTTCAAGAACAGTTCGCTGGCTTGCCGATACCGCCCGCCTGTGAAGCGCTCCTGCCCCACTTGCTCGCGAATCTTGGCCAGTTCATCAGCCAGCAGTTCCTTCACGAGGGCGAAGGTCACCTTGCGGCCGTCGTTGAGTATGCCGTGCGGATGGCGGATCCACTGCCACACTTGCGTGCGCGAGATTTCTGCCGTTGCGGCGTCCTCCATGAGATTGAAAATCGGTACCGCGCCTACGCCGCGCAGCCAGGCCTCAATGTACTGAACCGCGACGCTGATGTTGTTGCGCAAGCCATGCTCGCTGATGCCCCCTTCTGGCACCTCAAGCAGGTCCGCCGCCGTGACGTGAACGTCTTCGCGCTTGCGGTGGATTTGGTTTGGCGTCGGCATGTGCTCGTTGAACGCCTCCATCGCCACCGGGACCAACGCGGGGTGCGCGACCCACGTGCCATCGTGCCCATCCGAGGCTTCCCGAACTTTATCCATGCGTACCTTTTTCAACGCTTCCTCGTTGGCGATGGGATCGTTCTTGACCGGAATTTGAGCGGCCATGCCGCCAATGGCGTGCGCGTTTCGCTTGTGGCACGTCTGAATGGCCAGCAGCGAATACGCCCGCATGCAAGGCGACGTCATCGTCACAAGCGCCCGGTCCGGTAACAGGAACTGCTTGTGGTTCCGAAACTTCTTGATGTAGCTGAAAATGTAGTCCCAGCGTCCGCAGTTCAGACCCGCAGCGTGATCTCGCAATTCATAGAGGATTTCGTCCATTTCAAACGCCGCGAGGATGGTCTCAATCAGCACGGTGGCTTTGATGGTGCCGTGTGGGATGTCCAATCTCCGCTCGGTATACGTGAACACATCATTCCAAAGGCGCGCTTCCAGGTGACTCTCCATTTTCGGCAGGTAAAAGTACGGCCCGGTTCCGTTCTCAAGCAGTTGTTTGGTGTTGTGGAAGACGTAGAGCGCAAAGTCAAACAGTCCGCCAGACACCGGCGCTCCGTCCACGAGGACGTGTTTCTCCTCGAGATGCCAACCACGGGGACGCACCACAAGGGTCGCGATGTTTTTGTGGAGCTGATACGACTTGCCTTCGGGACTCACGTAGTCAATCGAACGACGAATGGCATCCCGGAGGTTCAGTTGCCCCTGCACGGTGTTCTCCCAAGTCGGAGAATTGGCGTCTTCGAAGTCGGCCATAAACACTTTGGCGCCGGAGTTCAAGGCGTTGATGACCATTTTCCGGTCGCCGGCCGGTCCCGTGATTTCCACACGCCGGTCTTGCAAGTCCTCAGGCACCGGCGCAATTTGCCAGTCTCCGTTCCGAATGTGCGCTGTTTCTGCCAGAAAGTCTGGGAGTTTTCCGGCATCAATTTCTGCCTGGCGCGCTTCGCGTCGCTGTAACAGTTCCTTGCGTCGCGGCCCAAACGTTCTCTCCAGCTCTGCCACAAACTCCAGCGCCTCGGGGGTCAGAACCTCCGCGAACTGAGGGCTTGTGGGCGCCGTCACACTCACGCCTGCGGGAAGCCATCCAATCGCCGTTGACATACCGTTCATCCACCTCTTTCAACTTTGTAAAACATTAAGAACATTGCGAGTATTCATCTTGGATGTTGACACAGCGCTCACAGATCACCGCGTACGACGGGGCCTGTTCGTCAAACTCTCTGCCACAGTAACAGCACTGTTTGCGCGGTTCATCTGGAGGTGTACTGTCACGCCTGGGGGCCACAGGAATCATGGTCAATTCCTCCTTCGTGCTTATGTTGGTACTGTACTACAACATCAATATGTCTGTAAACCTGTTTTGATACAGTTCGTTGTGAAAATTTTTTGTCAATAGTGTCGAATATGGGTATGGGCCGGCGGAATGCGGTATATATCTGGACAAATGCACGTCACAGGCATTGTTTGATGGACTGAATCCCGAGAAATGACAGCGCTTTGCAGGGGTAGAACAGACGTAAAGGGAATACAGAGATTTTCTGAAGGAAGTGGATCAGGTTCTATCGTAGGAGATGTGTATTATAACAATGCAACGTCAATGAAACTCCACACTTTGGATAGAAGATGAAGAAGTGTAAGGGCTAAGACCCCCTGAGACCGGGGAGCGAATCAAATAGTAGCGATGGAGATATGTGCGGCGTCGGGTGACGTCGGGAAGACGCGTGATTTACCACATCTTCTATATTTCCGCATACCCTCCAAACGGATCGGCCTCTCCCAGAACGAAAAACAGACTGCCTCGGACTCAATCGAGGTGATGAAATCCTGCGAATGAGCGAACAGTCATGAGAACAGCCCTTCAGTTTGGGGGAGTCTAGAGCAATTTTCAGATATGGGAATAAATTAAATCCCACACGGATTTTGTTAATGAATCTTTATCATAATTCAAGTACTGGTTCGCAAACATACGAACAGGGTCTCCAGCATAGAAACGTTCGTATAATCCATGCCGAGATCCTAAAGGGCTACCAATCAAATCCCAAGCAAGCTTAAACAGCCTCGTTTTCAATTCCGCTGAATTTTTAGAGCTTGCGAAATATTTGTGCATCAGTCTAGAAATTGGCCCGTTAAGTTCGGATACGTCAGAAGGAACTTGAATGTACCCACCCGCGCCAATTTGTTGTAAGATTTCGATAGCCCTCGGGTAGTAACGCGTATATACCCGTTCCCAAGGAACGAGGACGTCATCAAAGATGAGAACCGCATCCATTTCTTCATAGCGACTACTTAGTGGATGATTATCTTCGTCAACCGATGCAAAGGACTCTCGACATACGATGTGTAGTCCAGATGAATTTCCCGGCACAATCAGTGCGTGCGCGTATTGAGGAGCAAATTCTTGAACACGATGATACGGAAAGATAAGAAAGTCATGCGTATATGGCGCTCCTGTCGCAATCATCTTTGCCCCTCGGACAATGACCCCTTCTTTGTTTTCTGCCACTATCCGAAGTACAGCATCCGGATTTTGTTCATCTAAGCGCTTCGACCGGTTGATTTGCGGATCCAACAACGCCGTAGTTAGGAATAAGTCATTGTCGCGTGCACTCTCGTAATACCGAGAAATTTTGTCGGCAAATAGATGATCAAACCGCTGGATTTCCTCTCTTATCGCATACCAACCTGTAACCATGGAACGAGCATAATCAGACAATCGACTCATGACGCCATTCGTTTCCTCAGCCCAGTACGTGAAAGCTGCATTTCGTCTAGCCAAATCCTGTACGCTACGTGGAACTAAAAAGGAATTGTGGACGTACCTTCCCGTCCTTGGACTGACAAAACCTATGCGCTCTTGAACGCCTTCCTCATCCAGACTATTGAAAAGCTTTGATAGCGTTTTGAGCGTTCCTTGGAAGGCAGAGTGTTGTTGAAGGTCCGAAACAGTTACCCCGTTTAACCACACCGTACGCCCATCGTTTAGACTATCGATGAAACGCTGACCTCTACCTCTGTCCTGTCCCATTTAAAACCCTCCAAACACAAGTGGAATGTGGAATCCATTCTTTTCATGTATCTTTTACGCCTACTCGAATTGTTGCGGTATGAGTACTCCATTCCATCCTGAGGTGGCCAAAGCCTGAAGGTTCTCTCGTGGAAAAATGCCCTCACTGTCCGTTTGTTCCGCTCGCGGTTTGATCACGTTATCCACAATATCTCTTACTCCTCGTCGCAACTCCTCGTAATTAAGTTTCGAACCTACTGAAATGCTCATCTGAACATCCTCCTTTGCCATTCTTAGACGAGGTGTGTACTTAGTGAAGCTTCCTTTTCACGGACAAGTGGTATCACTTTTTTTCCGAAATTTTCTATGTCTTCGTCGTAATTTAAAAAAGCTGTCAATATCAAGTCGACGCCTGCTTTCTTCAATTCAATGATTCGGTTTGCAACTTGCTCAGCAGTTCCAATGAGTCCGGTCTTAAATCCATCGTTGTATTGGACTAAATCTTCAAAGTTAGAATTCGCCCACATGCCTTCCCTCTCAGGAGATGCCTTGCCAGCATGACTGACTTGACTACGAAATCCCTCGACTGCCTCAGAATCAGCATTCGCAATGATCTCTCTGAGAACTTGCTTTGCCTCCTCTTCTGTATCGCGTATAAGAACAAACGCGTTCGCGCCGAATTTCAACGTTCTACCTTCCGAAGCTGCGAGTGATGTCACCTCTTGAATCTGAGATCTGAATCCGTCGATTGTGTTGCCGTTCATGAAATACCAGTCGGATACTCGTGCCGCCATTTGTCTTGCTGCTTTTGAATTGCCACCTTGGAAAACCGGGGGAAGACCATTGATTGGCTTGGGTTTGAGTGGTGCTCCGTTTATCCGATAGAAATCACCTCGAAAAGTCGTTTCGTCCTCGGACCACATCGCTTTCAAGACTCGGATAAATTCCTCAGAGCGGCGATAGCGTTCGTCGTGGTCTAACCAAGGCTCCCCATATCCATAAAACTCACCTTTGAACCACCCGCTAACCACATTAATAGCGGCTCGACCATGGCTGACTTGGTCTAAAGTAGCAATCATTTTTGCCACTACCCCCGGATGCCATAGTCCGGGTAATACTGCAGCGATTAGATTGATCTTCTTTGTCACAGGTGCCAATGCAGCAGCTAATGTTATGGCTTCCAACTGGTTTTCGGCTCCGTAACTTGCAATGAAGCGCGTTTGAAGCAATGCAAAATCAAAACCAACACTCTCCGCAATTTGTGCATACTCTGCATTGGCCTCGAAGGACCACCTCGTTTTCTGAGCTACGTTAGATATCACAAGACCTCCACTTACGTTGGGAACCCAATAAGCAAATTTCAAATCTCCCACGCCAACCACTCCTTTGAACCCTCGTAATATGACCTACACTGTTACAAACAAGGTGTTGCACATGAGGATATCGGTGACTCGAACACTGTCTCGCCCCTGTTTCCTCACCTGTGACAAGCAGTTGATGCCACTCACTTCGGGCCATTGAAACAAAAAAGACACAACAGAGGATGAAACCAATGTCCTCTATTGTGTCTCCGGCTGCCCGGTCGAACACAAAACTTATATGAATACTCAGAATTACACAACGAACTTACCATGTAGTGTATCTTCTGTCAATACCGATGCCCATTACCATGACTTTGGCTCAACAGCTTACCAAACAAGTACTGTTACGGCGTAAACAATACCAACCCATACGAACGGTATAACGGTATATCCCATGATTTTACGAATATTCAAACGAGCAAGCGTAAGTATCGGTATTAACCAAAATGGCTGAACTAAATCGTTCCATGAACATCCCATTTGAACTGCCATGCTTACCTTACCTATATCTGCTCCGAGGTGCTTTGCCGAATCAATCATAAATGGACCTTGAATAGCCCAATGCCCACCCGACGATGGAGCGAAGAAGTTGATTACAAATGAACTGATAAAGCCCCAAAAAGGTAGTGTATGTGCGGAGGATATTGCAACTAACCCTTTTGAGATGATGACAGCCAGCCCCGCCCCCTTCATCATCCCCATGATTCCTGCATAAAACGGAAATTGCAAGACAATTCCCCCAACACTTCGCACCCCGTCCGAAACTGCTCTGACATAGCGCTTCGGCGTTCCGTGAAACAATAATCCAAGAAATAGAAAGGCACCGTTTAGCGTGTTGATATCTAGTGAGCCCCCGCCCGCAAAGTGGTAGACAAGATAAGCACCACCCATGAGAACCAAGATGAAGTTTAGAATCCACATTCTTTCAAGTTTTTCAGCAGGTGTATCCGCCTTATCTTCGCCAAGCTGCTCGGGCTGCCACATGGATGGATTTACATCGAGGACGTTCTCGGGCTTAGGATGAATGAGAACGTTTAAAATCGGCAGCGTAATGATCAAAACCAACGTATCAAGGACAATCGCGGGGAGAAAGATAGTATGCGCCAACGGGACTAACCCGCCAAGGGATGTGGCAAAGGGATTCGAAGGCGTTGCAATTGTAATTGGAATCGTGGCAGACATGCCTAGACCATAAAGGATCCACCCTGAGTAAGCACCGGCAATCAACAAGGGATAGTGAATTCCCCGGATTTTCATTGCCAGTTGCTGTGCCATCAAGGTACCAACAATCAAACCGAATCCCCAGTTAATGTATGAGGCTAACCCTGCGACCACGGTCGCACATACAATGGCTCGGCGTGGCCCATGAACTCGAGCCGCAATCCAGCCAAGTAATTTACCAACTGGCGGTGATACTGCGAAAGCATACCCCGTCACAACGACCAATATGACCTGCATCGAAAATGACAATAAATCCCATATCCCACCTGACCAATACTCTATCATTTCGGGTAACGTCTTATGCACAACGGTGATCCCTAAAATCACCATTACGAATGTCAGGATAATGACAAACACAAATGGATCCGGCAAATATTTGTCCATCAGAACAGTGAAGAACTGGGTCATGCTCTGTAATGGATTGCCGAAGGGTAATCTTATCTGCTTTGATTTAACAAAACCGACTTGCTCAGGCACGGTGATCCCTCCATCGCATATCAAGAGTAGCGAATTTGCCTTCCAGGATGATGGTCTGGCAAATGGTTATTCCCCTCGAATAGATTGCCACGCAGCGTGTCAAATTCGTATTCTGTCTTTACCAATCCTCGACGCTGTAGCTCGGGAACGACGAGATCCACAAAGTCAACGAAACTACCTGGCGTCACCGTGGAGGCGATGTTGAAACCGTCCACCCCTCCTTCCGCAATCCACGTTTCCATCGTGTCAGCGATGACTTCCGGAGTGCCCACGACGACGGGGCCTCTCCCGCCAATCCCCACAAATTTAGCAATCTCTTCCACAGTCCACTTGCGGTTTGGATCCATCTTCGTGAAGGTCTCAACAGCAGATTGTCCAGCGTCATTGCGCACATATCTCAGATTTTCATGACGCTCGTACTGGGACAGATCAATGCCAGTCCATCCTCCAAACAACGCCAGTGCCCCGTCGTAGCTGGCGTGTTCCATGTAATCCAGGTATTTTTGTTCCGCTTCCGTCTGCGTTCTCCCAACAATCGGGTTGATCAAAGCCAATACCCGGATTTCATTTGGATCTCTCCCTATTCTTTCGGCCTCGCTGCGCAAGGCCTGAACGTATGTGCGGGCAATCGGAATCGTAGGAACGCTGATAAATACACACTCGGCATGCCGTGCTGCAAATGCACGCCCGCGCGTCGATGTACCAGCCTGATAGAGCACTGGCGTACGCTGCGGCGAGGGCTCACACAAATGTGCGCCGGGAACGGTGAAGTATTTCCCGTGGTGCTGGATGTCATGAACCTTTGTCGGGTCTGTGTACACTCGGCGAACCTTATCTCGGATCACTGCGTCGTCTTCCCAACTGGCTTCCCAAAGTTTGTAGCACACTTCAAGGTACTCTTCGGCAATGTCGTAGCGTTCGTCGTGACCAACTTGCTGTTTTAAACCAAAATTGCGCGCTGCACTATCTAGATAGGAAGTAACGATATTCCACCCCACACGCCCCTTCGTCAGGTGATCCAGCGTGGACATTTTCCGCGCAAACACGTAAGGGTGCTCATAACTAACTGATGCTGTTATCCCAAAACCAAGATATTTCGTCACCTGAGCCATGATGGGGACGACGAACATCGGATCGTTGACTGGAACTTGTACGGCATCGCGCACCGCCGCTTCTCTGGAGCCTTGGTAGACGTCATATATCCCTAGGACATCTGCAAGAAAGACCGCATCAAAATGTCCTCGCTCCAGCATGCGCGCCAAATCTGCCCAATACTCCATGTCGGTGTAGCGGTATGCCTCATCGTCGGGGTGGGTCCACAGGCCAGGAGACTGAAATCCCACACAATTCATGCAAAATGCGTTAAGATAGACTCGTTTTTGTCTCAAGTTTCTTTACCTCCCTCTTGACTATGTGGGACGACGTATGTTTCTCTATGCCACCATGCTGCGCGATGGATACCCCGCGTGGATATTCCGATTCGGACAACCTTCTTCCAGCTTACGGCTTATGCCGGTGACAGCGGATTGACTTTTTCAACCATACCGTTTACCGCATCCGTCAGGCGTGACCGGATATCTGGATGTATGTGAAAATCGCCGTCTGGTGTCTGTTCCACATCCTTTTCTAGCACAAACACCCCGCGCAAGATGTTTTCTGCCCCTAACGCAACCAGAACTGGCTTCAAGGCGGTGTCAAGTGCGAGAAAGTGTGACATTGTGCCACCAATTAACATTGGAAAGACCACCTTGTTTTCAAGTGACTTTTGAGGCAATAAATCCAAGCAGGCCTTTAACAGGCCCGTGTAGGAGGCCTTATATACTGGTGAAGCCACAATGACCGCGTCTGCCTGTTCAATTTGGCGATTGAGTGCGACAATCGAAGGACTATCTACTCTTGCATAAAGTAGGTCCTCCGCAGGTAAATCACGTACGTTTGTCCAACCAACTTGTACGTTGTGTTGCTCAAGACGGGAGTGAACGAAATCCAACACCCCAGACAAACGAGAGGAAATGCTTGGGCTTCCGGAAATCGTAACCACCTGACTCTAGTTTCAATCGACCTCCTGTCACATCACTGTTGGCTCCCTGATGATGAACTCCATTCAGGGTGAGATAAAATAGAAAAGACACAACAGAGGCAAAAACCAATGACCTCCATTGTGTCTCCGGCTGTCCGGTCGAACACTATCCCTATAGGAATACTATTGATTATGCATTCAACATATCATCCCCCTTCGGACGTTGTCAATACTCAAATGCACGATAGTTCTGCATCTATCTGCAGCTTGGTCAGTAATTTTGCACTCATCCCATTTGAAAAATGCTGCCCTTATGAACCGGCAAAACGTCGATAGGCGTGGGGCATTACCACGCAGCGCCATTGTGCGGTTGATCCAGCGAAATCTTGCTGTATCCTCGCCATTCCTATACAAATCAGTTTTTGATGTTTCATTATGGACGAGTTACACTTTACAAAACTGAATATCGTTTGCAATAGGAACATACTTACGTAACACGGTGGTACGGCGATTTCAAAGTTCATCCCTTAGACTTGACTGCGGCAAAACCCGACGCTTTCAGCCATGCGAAAAATTCGCTAAATAGTAGAAATAATCACCTTGATAAAGGGGAATGCAAATGTCGAACGCGAAGCGGACACGCACGGTTTCGAAACCTCAGCACTTCACATCCCCCCCCCATGGCACATTGCAGAAGTTAACCTACACCGGGCCGACTGGAAGTGCAAACTATTATGTCTATACGCCAGCCCATTACCATGTGGGAACGTCTATGCCGATGATCATCATGCTGCACCCGTGTATGCAGACCCCTGAGGACTTCGCCGCGGGCACCGGCATGAACGATTTAGCCAATCAGCACAACTTCATCGTGGTGTACCCCGAACAGACCAGCCAGAATAATGGCGGCGAATGTTGGAATTGGTTTGACCCGGCCAATCAGGTACGTGGTAGCGGAGAAGCCGCCATCATCGCCGGCATTGCGCATCAGGTAGAAAACAACACCTCCCGATGGACAATCGACAAGAAACGGGTGTATGTGGCTGGTATGTCGGCCGGCGCGGCGATGTCGGTGATTATGGGCGCGACGTATCCGGACATTTTCGCCGCCATCGGTGTACATTCAGGCTTGGAGTACCAGGCGGGTACCTCCGTGACATCGAGTGTGACGGCAATGGCTTTTGGCGGACCGGATCCCACACAGCAAGGACAAGCGGCATACCACGCGATGGGCAAGTACGCTCGTGCGATGCCCGTCATCGTGTTCCACGGCAGTGCCGATACGACGGTCAATCCCATCAACGGTCAGCAGGTGGTTGAGCAGTGGATGGAGACCAATCACCTTGCTTCCAAGGCATACAACGCCCGGTTCTCATCTCCGGCCAGCACGATAACCCACATATCTCCAGGTGGTTATCCGTACACAGTGCAGAAGTGGAAAGACAAACGTGGACATGTCGTTGCAGAATATTGGGTCGTAGATGGCATGGGGCACGCTTGGTCGGGTGGTCGTCTTGGTGGATTGTTCACCGACCCCTTCGGTCCAAGCGCAAGTCAGGCCATGTACGAGTTCTTCATGAATCATCCAAGGCATTGACAATTGAAGCATTTTGTCCAGCAACGTCAGGATCAAAGGGGCCTCCGTTGCAAATAGTACTGAGTGAACTTGGGGGTAGGTTTCTCGCTGTGGACCACTTGGAGATACTCATCTAGATGAAATCCGTGTAACGCGGAATTCGTCGTACCGGGGGGGACGGTCGCCAAATCGCTTTCTGCCACCGCCACTCTGGGTTCAGAGTCCATGACGCCTTGCATCGCGTCGACCATGGCTAACAAGTATACCAAAGGTCTTGGGGTAACAAATGAAACACCTGACCATCGGTATCGACAGAAAAAACAAACCGCCCACCGGTACGATGAGGCGGATATTTTTATTTCAACCGTTATTTTTCAATTCTTCCCGCAGCATCTTATAACGTAACAGTTCGTCGAACGATATCACGTCAGCCACGTTCCGTTTTATCTCCAGGTATTCACACACTTCCCCACGTGTCTTTGCTTTGTTGTACGTCTTCTCACTGATAGGACGCGGTTTCGACCAGAAAGGTGCTGTATCTTTCAGGATCTGTTGTTTGTAGTAGTACGTTGTACCCGTTGACGTGTAATGTTCGGCGATATACTTTACCTTTCCGGCCACACGCTACATCTCCCTTAACGTTATTTGATGTATCGTATGCGTTGTTTAATGTGAGTGTTACGACAAATTAACCTTCGCATATGTTTAATTTATCGGAGGTGATTACGGTGGCAATCAGTTACTTGCCTTTAGAAATACTGCTGATTAAGCGAGGATTAAATCGGGAGCGACTGATTGAAGCTGGTGTGGTCAGTCGGCCGACCGTGGCGAAATTCCGACGGGGTGACTATGTATCACTGGAGATAATCGACCGCTTATGTACTCATCTGGATTGCAGAATTGATGAAGTTGTAGCATACGTGAAAGAAGAAGTTGTAGAGTACGTAAACAATGACGGTCAATCCTGACCGTTGTTTTTATTTACAACGTATGCCCACAGTTCTTTCACACTAACCCCAGTGCTACTGCTATCCTCAGCGCATTATCATGCTATTTTATGCAGATATGTGTGACACTGGGGTACTCTAGGTGGCATTCAGCGTACATAGTTGTCCACAGCGTACATAGTTGTCCACCTAGATTCAGTCGGTCACACAGTCACAGTAGGCATGTATCATAGTCTAAAATCGGAATGGACGACTGTCATATTTCATTTGCTTGATAGGTACAAGCCGTTGTTTTTGAACTGTGGTGGCATATATTAAAATTACCCATCGATGAACCACCAGCTCCCATCGTACATTCACCTTCCAATAAAACGCCCCGTACATAGGGGCGTTTTATTGTTTGTCTAATAAGGGCGTACAAGCCGCGCATTTCTATGATACAAGCCGCCTCACAATTGAATTCTCCTCCATAGTCTTAAACTAACGAGGAAAAACAACTTATGACCCAACGGATGGAGGTGGGAGGATGAATCTCAATACGCTAATCAAAACGGTGATCAAATTTGCCCCTATGGTGTTGAATTTGGCACGAAACGAAAAGGTACAGAAAGTGTTGGAGATAGGCTGGCATATGTATACCAATCGTAACCAAGGACGAGCAAGAAAAAGAATACGAAGATGACCAGGTTGCCAGTTCATCCTTTTAAAAAGCACGGGCACTTGTCCATTCGTTCTGTTTCTTTGCTTGTCTTAATCTCTTAAGTGGGGGGGTGAGCAAATGCAAATCTGGCTTGTGGCCTTTTTAATCATCTTTGTTCTATTTTCCTTACTGATACCCATTTCCCGACGCTCAGGGTATGCAAAAGGATAAACAATGTATGTGAAGATTCAACCTAAGCAAGGAAACGTGGGTAAATCACCTTCAAAGTGGGACCTTCTTCTTTGGAATGCTCCATTCTCGAAACGGATTACGCGCCTTTTTTGACATATCACCTACCTCCGCCAAAGTACCATACAGACATATTGGGAAACCATGAATCAGGCATAACTATGGTTCTGAGGTGGTGGGATAAGGGGGCAGNTCCGACAGACCGCATGTATAATAGTATGACATCGGAATGGACGACTGTCTTATTTCATTTGCTTGATAGGTACAAGCCGTTGTTTTTGAACTGTGGTGGCATATATTAAAATTACCCATCGATGCACCACTAAAGCCACCATCGTACATTCACCTTCCAATAAAACGCCCCCGTTTCTAGGGGCGTTTTATTGTTTCTCTAATA
>NZ_AXAR01000028.1 GCF_000472905.1 Alicyclobacillus pomorum DSM 14955
TGCCACATGCCACGGTACATAGGCCTCTCAGCCAGCCTTTGTTACGCATTGTTCCAGGGCTTCTCATCATTTTTTTGTTGTTCTCTTCGTGGTGTACAACAGCGAACGCAGAAAGCCTGGGTGTAAAAAATGTAACTCAAGCCGACCAGTACGTCCAACAGGCCCTTCGTGCCGCACAACGTGGTGAGCTACCTGCAGCCCAAAAGGCATTCCAACAATTCAACGACCGGTGGCTCGCTATTGAAAACACCGTAAAGACCGATTCCGGTCAGGCCTACAGCGATATCGAATCGAGCATGGGCCAAGTCGAATATGCATTGGCGGTCGGAAAACAGCAAAACGTAATGAAGGCGCTACAAGCGCTTCATAACGTAGACGAAAAATACATCCACGGGCAGTACAGCACAGACAATGGGTTTCAGAAGCAAAACGTCACACTTTCAGATTTCATTACAATGCTTCAACGTACCAAGGAAAGCGTGCAAAATCACAATCAGCAATCCGCCCTTTCTAACATTACGCAAGTTCGTCAATCCTGGCTCAGCGTTGAAGGAACTGTGGTGGCCCAATCCGCCAGCGTATATAACGATGCAGAGCGCGACATGGTAACCATCAACGCCATGATTTCTGCCGGTGACTACGCTGGCGCTGACAAGTTACTCAGTCACATGATCACATACTTGACACCACTTGCCGACAAGACTGGATACACCATGTGGGATGCCGCAATGATCCCCATTCGAGAAGGACTGGAAGCAATACTCGTCGTCGCTGCCTTGCTGGCATTCGTCAGAAAATCGAACGATGGCAAGGGCAAAGGATGGATTTGGAGTGGTGTTTCAGCAGGGCTTGGGCTGAGTCTCATTTTGGCCATCATCGTTAAATTTGTGTTCTCATCAGGTGCCTTTGGCCGGAACAACTTTCTTATCTCCGGATGGACCGGAGTCATCGCGGCCGTCATGCTTTTGTACATGAGTTACTGGTTGCATAGCAAGTCCAATATCTCTGAATGGAACAAATACATACGTTCCAAAAGCCAGTCGGCGCTTGACACGGGACGATTAATATCCCTTGGAGTGCTATCGTTTCTGGCTGTATTCCGTGAAGGAACGGAGACCGTGCTCTTTATTATCGGCATGGTAAATCAGATCAGCCTTCAGAATTTGATCCTCGGCATACTCATTGGCTTCGCTTTGTTGGCAGTGATTGCATATCTCATGCTCTTTGTCGGGGTGAAAATGCCCATTCGGCCATTTTTCTTGGTATCCAGTCTCATCGTCTTTTACCTGTGTCTGAAGTTTACCGGTCTCGGCATCCATAGTCTGCAACTGGGTGGAATTGTGCCGTCGACCACGTCTTCAGAGTTGCCAAGCATTGATTTCATCGGGTTCTTCCCGTCTTGGCAGAGCGCGATACCACAGCTCATGTTGGTACTGTTTGCTGTTGCAGTTCTGGTCTGGAAACAAGTCGTATCGAAGCGTCGTCAATCTCGGGAAGTCACGCAGGGATAAAACTTCACCAAAACTGAGGAGGAATTTTGAATGAAAACCTTTAAAATCATGATTGCAGTTGTTGTCTTGAGTACAATGGCCTTGTCCGGATGCGGTACAGCAAATCAACCGCAATCTAATACCGTTGGAAATACACCGGTCAATTCGACCACACAATCCCCATCAGGGATGCAGGGTGAGACTTCATCGAACATCAAGGATGGTGTGGCGAAGATGCTTGCCACTGCAAATGAACTGAAGAACGAAATCTCCACAGGGAACGACAGCAAAATCAAGGAAACTGGGCCAAAACTAGAAGATACCTGGCACTCATTCGAGGACAGTGTGAAACAGAAGTATCCTGACTCATATGGCACGGTGGAACAATATCTGGATCCGACGGTCGCGGGATCGAAGGCCACTCCGCTTGACAAACAGGCATTATCAAAGTTGAATGACCAATTGATTCAGGCGCTGAGCAATCTCCAGAAAAAGGTAAATGGGTAAAGCATCAAACCGGTGGACTCTGCAGTTCACCGGTTTTTATGGCTGGATCGGCATCCATGTAAGCCAATATGTTTCGCCTCAATACTATGTATTTCATTGTCTCGTAATCCTCCAGACAACACCGGTCTGTGGAATGAAACCTTCCTCTTTCGAGGTTATACCCATATCAAGAACAAACAGGTCACCAGATGGACCAAATACAACGTCAATGGGCCGTTCCAATCCGCCACCCCCCGTATGGGTGGCGGCATACCCTGTTCGATTGATGGCAAAGTTCTTCAGTCTTCCTGTCTTCAACTCAATTCGAGAAACCCGATGACCGACCTGCGGCAGCGGTTTTCCTCCCGTTGTACCCGGAGCACCACTCCCAAATTCCGCAACAAAGACGTCTCCGGTGGGACCAAAGTCAGGATTGTAGTTGAAGTCAAACCCCATCGCCGCAGAATGTGGCGGAAATACAGCTACAGGTAGGGGCGGTTGCATGGGATGTTCCTCAAGCAGGAAAGTCGGCTGAGGCTTACCTTTTGGTTTGAACTGAGGCAAGGTCACTGGATATCCGCCAGTAAAATCTGGCCATCCATACCAAGCGCCATACTGAATCCTTTGGAACTCGTCAGGAGAATTCGCGATATGCCGACTCCCTCGTTCGTCCATTCCGTGGTTGGTCGCAAACAATCGATGGTGACAATCAAATTTGATTCGAAATGGATTGCGCAGTCCCCATGCAACCAGTTCCAGCTGTGAACCGTCAGGATTCGCTCGTAATATGCTGCCGCTGGCTGCAGTCATCGCCTTGACCTTGTCTCCCCAGTTTGTTGGTACGCCAAATGGAGAGTACGCCCCAGTATACGACTTGTCGTCTGGGCACTGTGTGAGAAAATTGTTTGAGACGAAATTCTGACCCGCCAAACGGATACGTTCTCCAGGATAGTCGTGAAAAAATGGGTACTTTTTCACCCAACCATTCTCTTCCCCTACGACACCAGAATTTGTAGCAGTACCCTGCCCGAAATACATTTTGCCGTCAGGCCCAAAGATCACTCGATTGTTGTGATGGTCTCCCCAGCTTGGGAGTCCTGCCAGAATATCTTCCTTTTGACCGTCCGGCTTGATGATTGTAATGAATCCTCGATGGGAAACGTAGATGTTACCTTCATGACGGTTGATTCCTGTTAAAGGCGGTGAAAAACCGTCAGCCACGACAACAAAGCCACTCTCCGTGTGTTTCAAGACTTTCCCGTTTCCATCGGTAACGCCTGCATCTGCGACAAGCATTTCGTCTGTTTCAGTGAACAAGAAACTGATGGGAGCGTTCAAACCTTCGGCGAAAACATCGACTTTAAACCCTGACGGCACGACAATATCATTTGGATTCAGATTTCTCGTGCCACTCATGGGACGTTCCACCTCCTGATGGTGGGCTCACGACAGCATATGCTGACCATCTTTGTACTTAGTCCAGAATCAGAGTGTGCGTATTGCTTGTCCCAAGTGCCGCTTTCGCCTACTGTGATTACGCCCGGACATCGCGAACGCTCCAAATACACAGTTTCGCTTATAAACACTTAAAACCACTTAAATAGACTTGTCATTGCTTAAAATATTGAAATATAATACTTAAGAAAGGAGAATTTTTGACTTGAAATCACTTAGTCAAGAAGAAAGGCTTGCCCATATTTTCGAGTATTTGAAACAACACCGTCGGGTTACCGTTCAAACGATTTGTGATATGTTCAATGTCTCTCGGGATACGGCTCGAAGAGACGTAGTGAAACTCGTCAAAACTGGAACTGTAGTGCGAACTCGCGGTGGTGTCATGTTACCGAACTTGACTAAAGAAGTCTTTGGGTATAAGGAACGACTGACCCAGGAATCGGCTGGAAAACTGAAAATTGGGCGGACAGCGGCGTCTTTGGTCAAGGATGGCGAATACGTGATCTTTGATGCATCCACCACCGTCCAATTTGCGGCAGAGTGCCTGACAGCACGCGACGTTACAGTCGTCACAAATTCAATAGATGTGGCCAGCATTCTATCAGAGAGAGATGACATTACGGTACATCTGTTGGGTGGAATCTTGAACGGTCGACATCGATTTTTACATGGCGCTTCTACCCTTGAAAAGCTCTCCGAGTATCAAGTCGACAAACTTTTTCTCGGCGCTTGTGGCATTACTGTAGACGGATTGTCCTATCCACACGAAGAAGACGGTGTGGTGAAACGCGAAATGATACGTCGTGCCGATCAAGTGATTGTATTAGCGGACCACACCAAATTTGGAAAACGACTATTTCACAAGGTCTCGGGATTAGAGTCAATTGACATGATTATTACTGATAGGAAACCAGACGAAGAAATCCTTCGCGTTCTCAGCGAATTTGAAGTTCAGGTCATCGTCGTAGAGGGGGAAACATCTAATGATTCGGCTTTTCGTCAGTGATGTGGACGGTACTTTGTTAACCAAAGATTCCATATCTCCCAATGACGTAGCCTCACTCCAGCGTGCAGCCGCTCAGAGGATTGAGATTTGTTTAGCATCTGGACGCATGTATCCGGAACTACAAGAGATTGCCAAGCAGTTAGATATTCGTTGTCACTGTGTGAGCCAAAATGGATGCTTCGTACATACAAGTACGGGACAGATGATAAAATCGGCCAGCTTTGATGCGCCGATAGCTCATCAACTTCTTTCCATAGCCAAAAACGGAGAATTTCCGTACACGGTGAGTTGCTCAGACAATCAGATTTACATAGCTCAAAAGAAAAATGCGCCAGAACTACAGGCTCGTATGTTCATGCCAGTCAATGAATGCCTTGAAATTGAAAGTGTATTTGCGAAGAGTATTTTGCCATGCAAATTCTCGTTCTTTGGGAAACTGAACGCTCTGGAAGGTTTCCGGTTGAAATTACTTAAACGATTCCCACAAGAGATCAATACATTTATTTCTGACAAAGACTGTCTGGATGTGATGCCTCGTCACGTGTCTAAAGGGGAAGGGTTAAAAGCGCTACTACATCACCTTGGTGTAAGCCCCGAAGAAATGGTCTGCGTCGGAGATTCGTTCAACGACTTAGCGATGTTCAGTGTTACTCCACACAGCTTTGCGATGTGCCACAGTGACCCGGTTGTGCAAAAGGCTGCACACCAGGTAGTGTCCTCTGTAACCGAGGTCATTGATTGGTTAACTTCTTACAACAGTCACTAGAAGGTGGTCTCAAGCGCAGTGAAGAACATGGAAGTCTTTTTTGAATGGCTCTTATGAGGTATGCCATACATTGACTTCTAGCGGAATGCCAAACAGTCTTGCAATCCGTGATGGCACAAGCTATACCGTTCGTACCTAGACTTTCATACTTACGTATTTCTCAGGCCTACTTGGTCTTTTTCCAGATACTCATTCTATCTCGTGGACTCTGGGGATTCATTCTCTGCTTGACAACCCATTTGGCTGCCTCAGTTTGTTCTTCCGTTGTGAGGGAAACATCAAATTCGGCCGCCAATACCGCAATGAGGTGTTTCGCACGTTCCAGGTTTGCTAGGTCCGATTGAGTATATCCAAGCAGAATCCGATTCGCCTTCCGCCAATGCAGTGGGTTTGCCATCTTTCGCCGAAATGTCGTGAGCGCCGTTGAGTCCATGGTTGTCACCCATCCTCTTTCATGATAGCGAATCATTACCAAACATTTGACACGCTGTGCCCTCAGGGTATGCGGGTGGTCCGACCTGGGTTGTCGGCGTATGCCACCTCTGTTGCCAACTCAGCTCTTCTCCAGAATCATGCGTTCAAACAAGCACCCGGAATGTTCCCTTCCCTGAATCGGTGGATTGCGCTGTACGGACATGGGTGTCAACTCGAGGTGAGCCCAAGAATGTGTGCAGTGTCCGGCATACACTATCCAAACGATCCGGCTGGGGGGGGTGGAAGCCCGTTGTTGCGGAGGGCATGGTATGCCGTTGCAAAGCTCGAAGACGTCTCAAGCAACTTGCACCCGGTAACGGTACACGGTGAAAACATCCTGATATACCGCACGGCACAAGGGCAAGTTCGCGCGGTAGGGCGCAATTGCCCGCATCGGGGCTGCGATTTGAGCCTGGGTGCAGTGACCGGAGAGGTACTGGTCTGCCCCTTTCATGGATGGCAATTCGATGCGGAAGGGCAATGCGTCCACATTCCGGCCAATCAGCACGGACAGAGGATACCGAAGCGGGCCAGGCTCCGAACATATCCTGTGACCGTGCGCGGCGGACTTGTATGGGTTTGCACTGGCGGCAATCTCAACGCTGCATCGCTGCCTCCTCTTGACATCCAGGAGGAGTTAGACCATCCAAACTTCCACAAGCGGGTGTTTTCGTTGGTGTGGAACGCACACTTCATTCGTTCCGTAGAAAGTTCTCTCGATGTGTCCCACTTGCCGTTCGTACACCCAGATACCACAGGGCGTGACGTCAGCCCGGTCGTGCAAGGCCCAGAGTACCATGTGGAAGGCAACCGATTGCGCATCCACCCCAGGCCATTTGCGCCGGCACATCCAATGGAACCGCCCCGACCTACGGACGCTGAATCCGACGAGCGAGTTCACATTGAATTACGGTTTCCGAATCACTGGATGATTCGCGCACCGGTTGCAGGCGACGCCATGATGTGTACGTATGTCACGTATACGCCAATTGACGATGCTCACACCCTCATTTTCGGCGTCGTCATGCGCAACTTCGCCGACGACTCAGAGTTTCTCGACAGTCACCATTTGGAACATACGCTCCGAGTTCTCGGCGAGGACCAGAGAATCATCGAGAGCATTCGCCCATTAGTAGCCCCGTTTGATTTGCATATGGAAGCGCACGTACCATCGGACGGACCAACCGTTCGCTACCGTAAGATGCTTCGAGAGGCGTGCCACAAGGAACGTTTGGAGGGATGGGTGTGAATGACCCCCGGGTTTGGGCTGTCGTGGAAGCGCTAGAACGGATGGAAGAAACCGAAGAGCTCGAAGAAGGGTTGTGGCATATCCCGCGAGAGACAGGCATGTTGTTCAACATCATTCTCCGACACAGCCGAGCGCAGAACATTCTTGAAATCGGCACTTCGAGTGGATACTCCACATTGTTTTTAGCGGATGCTGCACGTGCCAACGGCGGTAAAGTGACGACCTGTGAGTACAGCCCATTCAAATTGCAACTCGCGAAACAACAGTTCGAGGCAGCTGGGCTGTCCGACTATATCACAGTCGTGGAAGGTGATGCACTGACAACTGTGGAACCATTGGATGGCCCGTTTGACTTTGTGTTTATCGACGCCATTAAAGAAGAGTACATGTTTTATCTCTCGATGGTGTGGCCGAAATTACGCCCCGGCGGTTTGGTCGTTGCCGACAACATGTTGTCTCACGATGGCGTATTTGGCATTGACGCGTACCGCGGTATCTTAACGCTCATGGACGACGCGTCCACCGTTACTGTACCCATCGGAAGCGGCGATGAGTTCACCTGTAAAATGGAATAGGCATTGATGAGGGCTGTTTGCGTCCGTCCGTCTTACGACGCAAGAACGGCCCTTTCCAATCTCTCGGTTGGGTCCGCAAAAACGACGTTAGACCGTTGTACCTTCCAGGTACACTTGGCATCGCATGTGATGTGGAAACGTTTTGAAAGGGCTGACTCGAAATGATCATGGATATCCTGAAAGGCTTCATGAAAAGACATCAAAATACACAAACGGAAGAAGAAACGGACACCGCACCACCTCCTACGAATTCCCAACAGCCCTGGCAGTTCACCCATCCGTCCACTGAATGGGGCCATCCACAAGTACAAAGTCGGCAGCAGACCCAGTCGCCGAGGCAGCCATCTACTTATCCCAACGGAGGACAGCCCTTGCCTGGGGGCCACGCAGGAAGACCCGCAGCGACCTTCGCCCCATCCCAAGGCATGGCCCGAACCGGGGCGCCCGCCGGCGGAAGGGACCCTTACTTGATGAGACAACGATTTCCTCAATACGGTGGTTCCGGAATCCAACAGATCCCCCAATACAGAGGGGCCTACATGTGGGGCCATCCTTCCATCCCCAGTCGCAGGCCCCAACCATCTCGTCTCCCCGGCGGCCGCCCACTTCCCGTTAGACCTGTGGCCCCGATGCCCGAGCACAGGGCGTTGTACGGGAGACTGCCACAACGAAATCCGCATCGGCCATCGAGACAACATCCAGGACCGTGGTACTAATCCGCAGTCGTCAGCTGTCGGAGTCGTTCTGGCAGGTGCTGTACGATGCACTGGACGGTCTTCATCGAATGGGCATCAGGAGACCGACTTGCAGTAGCGATAACATCAACCAGTGTAAACAGCTTTGCGACTTGGATCCACCGTACCACGGTTGGTTGATCATATGGGAATAGATTCCCCGTTTCATTCCATAGTTCCAAGTATTTTGCCGCCACGAGGGATTCCGTAGATCCGTCATCTGTTCCAAGTCCGGGTATTGTGATGGCGAGGTCGAACGCCGGAGTTCCATATCCAAACTTCTCCCAATCCAACAACACGAGCGTTCCGTCGTCGCGAACACGCCAGTTGGTCGGGTTGGGATCCCCTGATATGCAACAGTCTCTGGGCGGAAGTGCTGCAAAGGCATGTTGAGCCTCGATGAGCTGTGCACGGATTTCTCCTGCCCCCGTACTTCGTGCAAACCAGTCTAGGGCAAGCTCTGTCATGTGGTCATCCCAGACCGGAATGTACGCATCGTCCACTACCGGACGACGCTCTTTCCATGTGGCATTGTGAAGGTGGAACAATACTTCGAGTTGGCTCTTGTCCCCCACCCACCGTTCCTGTGGAAACGCATGTGGGATGTCTTCAAGGATGAGCCAGGTCGTGGTACGTGCGTCGATACTAGACCAGAGTAGGCCCGGAATGTGAACACCTTGCTGGCGCAAACGTGCCGCATGCTGTTCGTAAAAGGCCCCCTCCCGTGCCCCCGCTGTTGATTTGACGACGACGGAACCTTGCGTGCATCGAACCCGCGTACAGGCGTCCTTGCCTGCCACCCCTTGAAGACGTTCAACATGTTCGGGTTTCCCAAAATGTGTTGTCAGAAAGCTCATCATCTCGTCGGGCCATGGTTCACATGTATGCAACATCCAGTTACCTCCCAATACAGGATTCGTCATCAGCCACTGGGTAGGTTGAAAACTACCCGATTTTGCTATAGTTCTCTTACAGGCAATTGGAGGTGATTACATGACATGGGCGCCGGATCCACCATCGAAAACACCGCTGTATCGCCAAATCGCTTTGCATCTGGAACAACAAATCTCCAAAGGCGTGTTGTCGCCCGGTTCCTTACTTCCATCGGAACGAAAGTTGGCGAAACAACTCAACGTCAATGGAAGCACTGTCGTTGCAGCATATGCAGAACTCCGTTCAACCGGCTTAATCGAGTCGAAACAAGGAAGCGGAACCCGTGTCAGTACAGAACTATGGGGCATTTCAACTCGTCGTTTGCCCGATTGGCGGGCATACGTTGAACAGGGAATGTTTTTGCCGAGTTTGCCTCTCTTCAACCGTGTCAGAGAGGCGATGGCCGTACCGGGTGTCATCAACTTGGCGAGTGGCGAACCGGATCCGGGGTTTTTCCCGACACTTTCCCTTTCCGAGTTGATGGCTGAGGTTCCAGTGAAGGCCGCGTTAAACTATCCAGAACCACTGGGGCTCTTTTCGGAGCACAACCAGGATATCTCCGAATGACATACGCAAAGAGCGCAGCAGCTACCATCGAAGAAGGACTTCGCAGATTGAATCGGGCACTGACCGAGCTCACTCCTTGACCCTCGGTTCTCTACGAATTGGATGAGTGAAAAATACGAAATTGGATGGAGACATCGGATTGCGAGATGTTTACCATATATTCGTGAATTTTAGGATAGACCATCCGTCTGCATAGGGAGGCCTGACAAGTGACATCTGAATCAAATTTCGTTCGAGTAGCCGTCGTTCAAGCGGCCCCAGTGATCATGGACCGAGAGGCCACCACAGCCAAGGTCGTCGCTCTGACTCATCAAGCGGCGAAACAGGGAGCGAAAATCGTCCTTTTTCCGGAAGCTTTCATTCCAGCCTATCCTCGAGGACTCACGTTTGGAACCCGAGTGGGAAGCCGGTCTGATGTCGGGCGCAAGGATTGGGCACGGTATTGGCGCAATGCGGTGAGTGTGCCAAGCGAAACCACGGAAAGTTTGGGCGAAGCGGCTCGAAGTGCCGAAGTTTACCTGATTGTCGGAGTGATAGAGAGAGACGCTGAGTTCAGTTCTGGCACGTTGTTTTGTACCACCCTATATTTTGGGCCAGATGGACAATTGTTGGGGAAACATCGGAAACTGAAGCCCACGGCATCTGAACGGCTGATTTGGGGAGAAGGCGATGGTAGCACTCTGACTGTCGTGGACACGCCATACGGCAAAATGGGTGGCCTTATCTGCTGGGAGAACTACATGCCGTTGGCCAGGACCGCGATGTATGCAAAAGGGGTTCAAATATATCTTGCCCCGACTGCCGATGCTCGGGATGTGTGGCAATCCACGATTCGGCACATCGCAGTGGAAGGACGGTGCTTTGTGCTGTCTTGCAATCAGTATGTAACGAAAGACATGTACCCGACTGACCTGGCGTGTTATGACGAACTATCTTCTGCTCCAGAGGTCATGTCCGTTGGCGGCAGCGCCATTGTAGGCCCGCTCGGTGAATATGTTGTGGAGCCTGTGTTGGGCCGGGAAGACATCTTGATTGGGGATTTGAACCTTGACTTAATTCCGCAAAGCCGGTTCGATTTCGATCCAGTAGGCAGCTATGCGCGACCGGATATTTTTCAGTTGATTGTAAACGAGGAGAAACAGGGATCCGTTCGATGGACGTCGGAAGACCTGGAATGATTTCACCGATGCATTGATGTTCACGAAATGCCTATTGTGAAAACTCTGCCGATGGCACGTGCTACAACCGATGAATGGGACATCCTTTTGGATGCCCTAATTTTTTGTTCACCACCGCATAATTTTGGTTTCGTGACCAGTATCGCCTTTATGAAGTAAAGATGGTATGATGCATTACAAGTAACTTACTTATCGTTATTTATCTAAGGAGGAAAGTACTCATGAACACTTCCCAGTCTATCCCGAAGTTCTCTCCCTTGCCCATTCGTTTCGCAGTAGGGATTACGTTTTTTCTTCACGGTTTGATGAAATTCACAAATACCGCAATGATGATTGGGTTCTTCACCAAGGTTGGTATTCCTTTACCACACGTTTCGGTCATTATCGTTGGACTCGTGGAGGTACTGGGAGGGCTGTCATTGATGTTGGGTTGGCTGACACGACTCTTCACGGTACTTCTTGCCCTAGACATGCTTACAGTCATCATCTTCGTCCAACCGAGTAAAGGGTTCTTAGGCAACAACCTAGAAATACTCTTACTGGCAGGGGTCATCTCGATTTTCTTAAGTGGTGCAGGCGCGTTGTCTCTTCAAAGAAAATCTGAAAGTGAGAAATTCACTGCATCGCGTCCTTTGGTTTAACCCCCTTCTTGAAGGGGGGGTTCTTTTCGTCAGCTTGTTATCTGAGCGATTTGCAAAATATACTAGACTGGTTCAGCAAGACTAGGTGTCGCCTGCGTTTCCATTTCGATAAAACTTTCATCTTCTCAATCTTCGATAAACAATCACGAGATGGTCCTGTGTACGTGTAATGTCGACAATTTTGATTTCAGCTTGCTCAATTTGTGACCAAATTTGTTTGAGTAGGATAGGCCACTGAAGGAGTTGTTTCCGCGATAGCGTATAGGTTTGAAATTCATTGGATATCCGCACGCATTCACCCCCACGACGGTACCTTGTATCGATCCTTGGATGAAACGGAATCAGGTGGCGACGACGAAAAAACTCTTGTCTCGATATGTCATCTCCGAGTCCAAGAGCCTTCGGTCGTCCGATTGGCGGATTCAAAATGAGAAACGTCGACGAGACGGTGCGAATCCACTTGAAAACATCTTGTTCATTGCTGTTTTGCAAATCACTGAACATTGCGGAGCCTATTCGAACCCCGCTTTGTCTCGTGAACTTCCTGTAACCAATCTACCGTCAATTCTCGAAGGCGTTCTGACGCATCACTGCAGGAATAGGTATGATCTGCGTCTTTCAAAACCTCTACCCGACACGTTGTCGCATTTGACCGAAGCGCCTTCCAATAAAGGAAACCGTTCTCTGCAGAAATTTCTAAGTCATCCCTGCCATGGACCACGAGCGCATGGCCCTTAAATTGTGTAGCCGCTGAAAGCGGATCGTGCAATTTTAACGAGTTGTAAAACATGGGTGTCAGGTGATACCCACGGTACGTGGCTCGGCCAGATGTGTTCGCATGGTTCAAAATATCTTTGCCAGTAATGCCCACAATCTCTTCAAATGGATGTGCCACTGCCGACCATAAAACCAAGTTCCGAACACGAGGATCCTGGACCGCTGTCAAGACAGCCACTGCGCCACCTAAGCTATGTCCGAGAAGCGTCACGTGCTCAACATCCACTTCGTCTAATGCAAACACATAATCCAACACGTGTTGCGTTTGTTCCATCATGGACGCAAGGCCAGTTGACCCATAATCACCCGTACTTTCCCCACAGCCCGCATAATCGAAGCGTAAAACCATGAATCCGTGTTGTTCAAACAGCCGACTTGCATGGACGAACAGACGATCCACTCCGATTCGGTTTCCCACGAAGCCGTGACAGAACACTACGGTTGGATACTTCGAATGTTCCTTACAATCTGCGTTCTTATTTCTCGCGGGTCGATGCAGACTCATCGCAAGCATCGCGTCACCGCACGGGAGCCAAAGCGACTGCTCCACTCCATCCCTCTCCCTTCTCTAACAGTTTCCATCCTAGCGCCTTGACACCTTGCTGGAGGGCTTCGTCTTCTCCAACGAAGGCGCTAAGGGAAATCTCTGTTTCTCGATTCGGTCAATCTGAGTAATTTGTGCATCGTGGATTGTAATGTTCACAGAACCGTACTCCAATCCTTCCAACGCATGAAGGATTTG
>NZ_AXAR01000029.1 GCF_000472905.1 Alicyclobacillus pomorum DSM 14955
CCCTGTCTTTTGGGAATGAGTGAAGGAGCCACAACAGTACAAGAGACGTCCATTGCATGGAGCAATCGATACAGGCCATAGCCCGTGGGTCCAGCCTCGTAGCAGAACTCCAGTTTTACTCCCTCGCCGTCGAGTTGACGTACGAGGTTTCTTACGGCCTCTACTGTATGAGGAAACATCCCAATGAATCTGGGCTCACCCCGGCCTTCGTCCGCGACTGCAACTGCGATTTTCTCCTTGGACACATCCAAACCAACGAACTTTGTGATACTCTTCATAGTATCGGCCCCTTTCGTATGTGGCTCTGCACTGTTCTCGATAGATTCAGTGTAATCCACGACGTACGAAATGGGGCCGGTGTCGTTCATTATGACTATGTTGTCTTCGTGGGTACCGGACAAATTTACTAAATTATCTGTAGTGGTAAAATGAAACAAAACGCAATTCTTGGAGGATGATTCCTTTGGTGAAGATCTATGCCGATAAACGCATCCAACTTGCTTTGTGCATCATCTATCCGATAGCAGTGTATTTCTTCCTTACGGAATGGAAGACTTCAACTTGGCAACCCATGCTACAGCATTTAATCAATCGTCCGCTGCCGAAAGCGATTTTCACGGTAATCCATAGAGTGGCCACCTACACAAAGCACTTGAGTTCGATACAAAACTGCCTGTCACAGGCGGTTTTTGATGTGTCTAATAACCTTTATTGATATGAACGACACCTTTCAAGCCCCGTATCGTGGTGAGGTTGAAAGCCCGACCCGAAGGCAAGGTTCGTCGACGGTTGGCACACTGATATTCGCGGGTTGGTTACCGCATTTCGTACCTCCGTCAAGGGGGTGCCTCGGACTATGTACGTGCGTAAGGACATTTTGGCCTTGCACAAACGGGTTTCCCCATACCGGGTCCTGTGCCTTCAGGCCCGACCTTCACCCCTTTTCGCTCAACTATAAAAAACTTTGACTCACAAAACGCTGTTACACAATCTTGGATGACTCCAACTGATTCTTTACCTCACATGCAATGGCCCATATGAACCCAAGCAATTCTCTCGCCACTGTGGTGATAGCCACATTGTGGTTCTTCCTGCTGTCACCTCCGCCACACCGCGTAGTGTCTGTAACGCTTGGATAACCGGGGCTCTCTCGCTTTCTGTCGCCTCCAGATGAATCGCAGCATCGAGACGCTTTAAGCGGCCATCAATTCCGTCTAGGGTGCAAATACTCCTGAAACACCACTTGCTCTCGCGTGTCCGTCCACTTAAGTTGGTTGAAATCAGAACGTGACTGGTGTACTCTGTAGATATCTGAAAAGTGTTATGCGGACGTAGTTCAATTGGCAGAGCGTCAGCTTCCCAAGCTGAATGTTGCGGGTTCGAGTCCCGTCGTCCGCTCCAAGATCTAAAACTTCCCGTCACGACAAGGATCCAGTACAAAAATGTGCTGGATCTTTTTCGTTTTTAAAACGGGCGTCAATCAGCGCTCTTCAACTTTAGCCAAGGGAAAGATTTCAGCCTAAGTCTTGCATGTTTCGCCACGTTCGGTCCGGTCCAAATCCTTTTCAAAACCACGGAGGGATGATTGTGACGTTAGCCGCGGAGTTGGCGAAGCTCGAGAAACTGGCTAAAGAACAGAAGGAGGTCTTACGACCAGGCGATGTAACAGACCTGCTCACCGCTATTGAGTATTACGTTCGTGTACGTTTTCGCCGAGGTAAAGCCCGTACAACGATTCGAGCCGAATATTACGATCTCATGTACTTTTACGAGGACCACGTACTCCATAACAGCCTCTTTACAGATACGGGAATGCAACCTGTTCCCCTGTCCAAAGTTACCGCTGATGACATTTTGATGCTCCTGCATCGTTTGGATAAATCGAACTCACGGCAACCTTTTGGAAATGTGCATTACTGCCTCTGACATGAAACAGTCGCCAAGCATTATCTGTATGACTATAAATCTCGTCAGCAATAACCCGAAACGCATCCGGCGCATCCGAATGAATCCAGAACACTGCCAAATCGACAGGTCCATGTGCTGCCATGGCTTCATTGATGTGTTGCTTCAATTCATTCGACTGATGGTAATCGACAGCTATCGGATTTATCACCGCATCTGGACTAGCCTTCGACAGGAGTAAGTTCAATCGCTCCGGACGCTACCCGATGACTGATACTGTATAACCTTGTTGAGCCAACCAAAGCGACACGCCTGAAAGCATTCCGGTGCCACCGACTACGAGAGCATGCATTGGTCAGTTCTCCTTTTGTTTAACAGCAATCCTTATAGGAGAAGTCGGGAGGCCAAATTAACGCTCCAGACCATCCGGTATGGCACAGTCGTGGTGAATCACTCAGTTGAGCGATTTACCCACGCCCAGCTCAATACCCTTGTGATATACCTCCCATGCAGCCACTAAGTCCTGAAACGGGAGGCCAACACCGCCAAAGATCGTGATTTCTTCCTGACTATCCCGACCCTGGACCTGGCCTCGTAGGACTACTGTTAGTGTGGCATACGAAAAAGTGTTTCTCTTGGAACGTGTGCAATGCACCCATTTGCTCTGTCAGGGACCGATCATCGCAAACAAATTTGCTCTTTCGTATAAGCTCCTCCGCCACTTCCACCTTACCAGGAGCATCCGGACCCAACGTTGTAATATGTGTGCCTGGACGAATGATGTTGGAAAAGAGAAACGGTTCTCGTGACCACGTGGCAGTAATGATGATATCGGCATACCGAACCGCCTCTTCTATCGAATCCGAAACCGTACAGCGGAAACCCTCGTTCGTTCGTCGCTCATGGTATTGTTGAGCTGCACTTCGTCGGACGTCGTAAACGAATACCTTCTTGATCCGACGCACATGAGTGAGATACCGAAACTGCATCTCTCCTTGCGCCCCAGCGCCGATGATAGCTACTGTTTCTGCGTCTTGGCGTGCCAAAACGTTTGCTGCAACCGCCCCAGCGGCCGCTGTACGATGGGCCGTTACAAGTGGTGAATCAATCACGGCCAACAGTGTTCCATTTGAAGAATCGAAGAGTTGAATGACTCCCTGAATCGCTGGCAAACCAGCACTGGGGTTATCGGGATAATTTGCATGGACCTTCACCGTATAAGGCGGAATTCCAGGCACTACCCCCGGCAATAAAATCATGGCTTCTGCATTCGTAGGTGCGCCCGTTACATCAGACAGCGCAGCCCGAACACGCAGCGGGCTGGTTGTACAGGAATCGATCTTTTTAAACGCCCATTGCATAGACCGAATCAATTCATGTTCTCGAATGCACTGTTCTACGTCATCATGATTCATCCACAATGTCAATGAACTGTTCACCACCCTTGTTCAATGCCAAAACAGCGAAAACCATCATCGGGAACAAATATGTCCAAAGTTTCTGATAATTGGCGGAGTCGTTCTGGCAGGTGATGTACGATGAATTAGACGGTATTCATCGAATAGGCTTCAGGAGACCGACTTGCTAAAGCGATAGAATCAACTAGCGTAAACAGCTTTGCGACTTGGATAAACCGTACCATGTTGGGTAGCCATCTGGGAATGTCTGAACAGTTTCTTTCCAAGATTCAATGTATTTTGCCGTCACGAGTGATTCGCAACATCCAGTAACTTCCCAACACCTGTTGGTACAATCAATTACTCCATCTGTGGTATGAGCAAAACGGTCATTCCATGCTTTGTTACAAAGTGTCATGTCGCCAATCTTTCGCTCTGTTCATCGGAGAAGTGTTGTTTTTGAGACCCTGTGTTTTCAATAATTGTTGTTTTACATCACGCCATTTTTCGTGCACCTACACCCGGTTCCATTCACCCTGGTACACAATCACGACACCGTCGGGATCTACACTGATTTTTGCTCGGTAACCGCTTTTAATCGATTCGTACAAGTAGGCTGTCGGATCGACACATGTGTATCTTTGAGGCGTAGCCCCATCGTCCTCGCACTGTACGCTGTAAGACACTGAGAGTGGCTTACCATCCAGTTGAGTTACGACTCGCCTTCTCAGCGTAGTGACGGGTTGCGTATGAATCTCACAATATTCCAGCCCGTTGCCTTCGATCCGGGACCACAATACAGTCTGCATGGCGGGAACAACTCCTTTCGAAACACTCAGCGCCAACTCGCTGCAATGATTGATACGGAACCAAGTGCGTGGAAGCAGCTACTATCACGCACAAGGCCGGGCTCCCTCTCGCCTGTGTCATGAGAAGCGAAGAAGATACTACCAATTTGTTGCCCCTTCAAGATGGGTTCGTCACAGATCACGCATGTTCCTTTCAGAGCATCTGATTTGACGGTTATAGGCTGGAGCCCCTGATGTGACCTATTGCAATGAGGTCCTTGCTGCCTCTCATTCTGGCGGCGAGAACTTGTTTGAGGGCTGCTCACTTCTGTGTCCAAACTGCATCAACCAGGACACACCACACAGCAACGACATCGCCCCAATGACAATGCCAACCGCAGGAATCCGGAATCTCGTCACGGCCAGTCCCATGAGTGCATAAGATAACTGCATGACGCCACCGTACGTGGAACCGTGTAACGCAAAAACTCGGCCTCGAACTGTTGAATCCGTACTTGTCTGCAACATGTATGTATCTAACGGAATGATGTCGCCGGAACTGATACGCATCAACAGAAGCATCAAAGCGCCCCAAGCGAAAATGGTGAACTGTGTCATGGCGCCAAAGAATAGTGCCTGCGTTACATACGCTATACCGTACCAGACGACTGCTCGGCGATGATTCTTCCTGACAAAATGATTTACCACATACGCCCCAGCCAACACGCCGATCCCGTCCACAACGTATAACACATTCCGATGCCAAGCCCACCCATGTGATAAACCCGCTGCCCAAGAACCGGGAGCAGGATGTAATACCCTCCGCTAGCGAGACCCCAACTGATCCCGATGAGAATGATGGACCGAGCCACACGGTTATGAAGCGCCTCCTCAAAGCCCGCCTTGAGCGACTGAAAATACGGTGTATTGCTTCTAACACCGCCTGTCTCATCCCAGTGGCAACGCAGGATGTGCCATGCTGACCACAGATATGATGCAGCGTTGATGATGAAACAAACAATCGGCCCGACGGTCGCTGAAACGATTCCGCCACACGCCGCACCGATAATTTGTATCAGCCCACTTGCTTGGGATTCCAATCCATTAGCCGCCGCCAAGTCATCACGTGAAACGATGAGTGGTATCGCCGCATTGCGAGCCGGTCCAAACAAAACCCCCGACACACCCAGCAGCGCTGAACCAACATAGAGAACCCAGGCTGCATGCAACACGACGGCTAAGGAGAACGCTAGTGCAAATAGAGCCCGAACCAAATCCGTCAGAAATAAGAATGGACGCTTGGGAAAACCATCGACAAAGGGCCCCGCAAATGGCCCAAGGATAACAGCAGGTAGTGACCGACAGAGAAGAACCAGGCCCATCACTGCTGGTGAGTGCGTCAATGTCAACGTAACCTGCGCCAAAGCTACCTCGTTGAACCAGTTGCCAAATTGGCTTCCTACGGAGGCTAACCACAAGTTTCGATAGTTTTGATTGGTACGTAGCAACTATATTCCGGACATCAGTGACCTTCTTCCCCGGCAATGTACTGCTTGGTCGGTTCCACGTTAGCACCTAGCAATCGTGAGTCACCATACGTCGTTGGTCCTAATCCTAGCAACGCCATCTCGTCGCCCTGACATCGTTGCATCAAAATGTGTTGACCTTTAACTCAGTAGTGATTGTCTATGTAGTTTTCGGGGCCAACCATGTCTGCAACCGCTTTATAAATGTTTGGCGGATACTCTGCTAAGCGGTGGCACCAGAAGCCAATTCTCATGAATAGCACTGGCTGTTTATACAGGTACAGGGCACAAATTGAAGACTGGCTACATGCTGAAGGAATCGTTGCTCCACGTATTATGGAATTCAATACACTTGATGCCATCATCGGAGGAGTCATAGCTGGACTAGGAGTATCGCTTATACCGAGGTCTGCAATCCAGAAACTTGCAGGAGCAGGGTTGGTGAAGGCATTCCCCATTCCCGAACCTTATAGCTCAGTCAGCACTGCATTTATCCGGCATAAGGACGCCTTGTTGACAAGCACGTTGACAGAGTTGATAGACATGGTACGACGATTTTCAACCATGTTCAATGCTCGCTGATACATGAAAAGCTCATGCATGCAACGGATACAGGAGCACTGATCTTCAGTCGTCGTCTCCTGTGTCAATCGACAACGGGCTGCCATGCTTCCGGACAAAAATGAATAAAATCAGTAACAACGAAATGGACAAGGTGAAGGTGGCATATCCCCATGCCGCCCGGAATCCAACCATCAATCCTGCCGTTCCCGATCCAGCGTATATCCAGATGAAAGCCGCTGCTACAGCCGTATCGACGGCAATGCCGAGATTTTGAATCATACGCTGCACGGCCCCGATGGTCCCCTGACTCTCTTTCCCCACTATCCCCATGATGGCTGAAAGATTGGCCATACAAAGATTCCGGCGCCCACGCCATATACAAACAGCAGAATAGCGAGGAAAAGTGGAGGCCAGCCGGCACGCATCAGACTCAAGCTCCCGTATGCAAACACCGTGACTGTAAGACCAGTTACCATCAGGGGTCTGGTTCCCACCCTCCCCATGAGTTTTCCAGACGCCTTGGATAGCAGCATCAGCCCGAGTGGCGCCGATAGATTCACCAATCCAGATTGCCACGGCGCCAGGTGTTGGACACTCTCCAAAAAATACGGAGGGATAATGAAGCCAAGTGACGTTGCCCCACCAAAGAAGAACACTGCTAATACCGCTGCCGTGAAGTCGCTCTTGCAAAACAACCTGAGGTCAATAATTGGGTGTGCAATATACAGTTCCCGCATGCCGAACACCGTAAGAAGTAGTCCGCATACCACTAACAAACTGATAGTGACGAAGTTCGATCTCCCGACCGTAGACCACACGGACAGGGATTCCAGACAGAAGCGCCAATATCGACATTGACAAGAGCAAGTTGCCTGTTACATTGAGGTGAACAGGCTTGAGCACTTCGTTGACGGTCCTCTTTAGTTGGCCACATCCGATGAGACCAGCGACGGCAACGGGGATGTTGATCCAGAAGATCGAGCGCCAACCAGAAAACGATATCAGGGTGCCCCCGACACTTGGACCTAGAACGGGTCCCAATCCCATGAGAATACCGAGTGTACCAAGCGCAGGTCCTTGTCTGTCACGTGGGATGATGGTTGTGATGATCGCAGCAGACGTTGCTTGAAGCATCGCCGCTCCAATCCCTTGTACGGTACGAGAAGTGATCAGTTCGGCCGTCGTCTGCGAGAGGCCACACAATGTTGACTGTTTTCCGCAACTTAAAAATGCAGAAAAACGCTGCGCTCCGATATACCGCGTTATTTATATTTATGCAATTTGGTCAGCGTTTCCTTATGTCGTTAACGCCCCCTTATGTGCAACAAGGAGCGAATACCACTAGTAGTACATTGGCACTTTCAAAACAGTCTAAGAAACCGAACTAATCACGTATAATCCCGTAACTGCTACCAATAAGCACTTCTTTTCCATGTTGGTTTGTATAAACGCATTTCATGGCGACTTCAACAAAAGTTTCCCTTTTATCGACTTTTGTAATTGTGAGCTCGCAGGTTATTGTGTCACCCGAAAAGACTGGACGAACGTACTCAAACACCATTTCTCTCGCAATGTAATTGAGGTCACCGCCGATTTTTGTTCCGACAGAGGCAGTGAGCAACCCATGTGCCATCAATCGACCCTTGTCATCTCGCTGGATGTGATGATTACCTTTATCACCAGTAAGTTCTCCAAACTGTAGAATTTCTTCGTCCGTAAAAGTCCTTTGCCAGGTGAAAACATCCCCCACTGCTATACTCACTCATATCCCTCCCATAAACCGAACAGTCGTTTGATCGTGATTATAAACTGAATTCAGCATCTTGAATACTTCTGCCCCAAAGTTCAATAAGGTAAAATCTTACTAATTGAATATTCATGCAAAAAGCGATAAATGGGCTTGTTAAACTCTCGCCCCCTTTAGTTCAGGTTCAGGTTCAGCTATCGGATCATGGTCGTTTTAAACCAAATCCTTTTTCATTGTCCAAGACGTATCACACCACCCCACATGAATATATCCATATCTTTCATATAGTCGACGAGCAGGATTTCTTGGGTCTACACTTAGACATAACTTTTGATATCCGTATGCTCTAGCCCTATCTTCGATCTCTCTCATCAACGCACTACCAATGCCTTGACCTCGGTAATCTTCAACGACTGCAATACTAAGTTCTGGAGTAGTGTCATCGACGTAACCGAATCCCTTATTGGCTTCATCGAAAAGACGCAGCCAAACCGCACCTACTGGCTGATTATTGTATTTTGCTATTAACCCGATATCACCAGCCCGACCCCATCCATTCACGTACTTCGCTAGAAAAGGCTCTAGTACTATCTCTCTTGGAAATGGTTTCTGCCCTTCGGGTACATACATCGCCTGATACAACATTTCCCATAGAAAAGGAATATCATATTGATTGATATCTCTAATTGTGAAATTCAAATATTTTACCCCCAGCTTATTCGACATTCCTGCCCCATAGTTCAGCAAGGAACACGTAATTGCCGTTGCATATTCATTCAAAAGTTCCTTCAGAAATTTATACCGTAATAACCCGTATTAACTACGGACCTTCCGTCGGTGGATTCAAAACATGATCTGCGAAGTCATTAGCCATGGGTACACCAGATTGACGAATTTAGCGTGCCGATAATCGTATTGTGTTTCACGTAAATCTATATCTGGCCCCAGCAAAAGCCAACACGCTCCACGAGCCGCACTTTGAAGTCCGACGCTACCCGCATTGATGATGCGTTTACCGAGTACAGCACGGTCAAATTGAATATGTGTATGCCCGCAAACAATGATGTCTTGACTCACTGAATCAATCAACAGTACACCTAGGGGTATCGCCAACAAAATGCGGATTTCGCACGCTAAGCCAATTTTTTATATAAAAAAGCCGGATTCCTGCTCGTTAAGAAAGGAATATCCGGCTTATGTTTATTGCACTCTCGATTCCCGTTAGTTAAATAAATTTGTTGTCTATTTTTATTGAGTGTCTTCGTCGCTTTTGTACTCCAAAATATCACCCGGCTGACAATCCAAAGTCTTACATATCGCTTCTAATGTTGAAAAACGAACCGCTTTTGCTTTCCCATTTTTCAGAATGGAAAGATTCGCCATAGTAATTCCAACCCTCTCCGAAAGCTCCGTTACGCTCATTTTTCGTTTTGCTAACATCACATCAATATTAATAATAATTGCCATATGCTCCACCTCAGACCGTTAAATCATTTTCTGATTTTATATTAATAGCTTCCTGTAAAAGTCTTTGGAGAACAGAAGCAAAAACGGCGATCACCATAGAGGCGAAAATAATGACCAATCCGATTGGTATGAAACTTGGAGGGTCAACTTTCTTCCCCATGAGATAGTAGAGTGGCATACCTAGCAGGTACAGGGTACTGATTGTGATGGCACAGTATTTTATATTCTTTAAAGCTTTTACCGATAATTCCGAGAACGCTTGGTTCTTATCAATATAGCTTAAAAGTTTAAAAGCCTGATACAGAGCAAAGTAAAAAGGAATCGCTGCTGCGTACATATCGATTAAAACGAGAGATTTCATATAAGCCATTTCTGGATACAATTCTCCAGCAAAATCCCCAATCTTAGGCACTAAAAATATGCACAAAGCGAGAATTGGGATTCCAATAAGAATAACAGCCATCTTCAAAAAGAGTGTTGTTCCTCGTTTCATAAAGTGCACCTCACTTATTTAATGTCAGTTTTGACTTTACCACATAATTTATCGTTTTACAATAAACTTATATCGTTTTTAATTATATTATTATTGTTAGTTAAAGTCTCAAGTGGTGGTGTAAATTCTGAGGCTTCATGTTGACGAAAAAGCCATCGAGTGCCATCTACTAAAGTGACGGCAATCACCAGTAGTAGGAGGCGAACTCGATGGCTTCTATGGATAAGATCGCACTTTTGGAGCTGATTCGCAAGATCGGTTTGGAAGATGGAGATGTCGATTTTCTGCGGGAGGGTTTGAAGGTCCTTGCCGAAGCCGTGATGGATGCCGAGGTCAGTCAACTCGTCGGTGCTGAGCGCTTCGAACGAAGCACGGAGCGCAAGAATTACCGTAACGGATACCGCCGCAGAGAGTGGGATACGAGAGTCGGAACCATTGAATTGCAAATTCCCAAGCTCCGAAAAGGCAGCTATTTCCCCAGCTTGTTAGAGCCACGGCGGAGAGCGGAGAAAGCATTGCTCAATGTTATTCAGGAAGCCTATGTGCATGGTGTGAGCACCCGTAAAGTGGACGAACTTGTAGAGTCGCTGGGTATCGGAGGAATCAGCAAGAGTGAAGT
>NZ_AXAR01000030.1 GCF_000472905.1 Alicyclobacillus pomorum DSM 14955
CGCAGACGGCTCCGGACAACCAATAGTGTGGAGCGACTCAATGAGGAGATTCGACGCCGGGAGCGCGTCATTCGCATCTTCCCAAACCGTGCGTCGGTGTTGCGTCTGTTGGGAGCTTTACTGATGGAGATGGATGAAAAGTGGGCGACGGGACACCGCTACCTAGACATGCAGGAGTACTGGGTGTGGCGTGCGTCCAAGGCTTCCGTCGTTAAGCAACTCGCTTGAGCGCACTACCGAAGAGGGAAAGTACACACAAATATGGACTTGATCGCCACATTCCATCGTTCTGCCTGTCAAAGTGTTGTTCACTCTGTGGGAGTAATGCTATTTTCTCAACAAGAGTTTCCACCAGGGCTGTTGCTCTTCTTGTTGTCCTCTCGCAGTTGCGATCTCTGGCCGCGTGGTCTCTTCTATCTGTCGAAGGGCTGTCATCATCTGTTCGTCCCGGTGTTTCACAGAGTCCTCGATGTATCGATCCGTTTCATCCACGATCTTGATAAGCTCTTGATTAAACTCGCGCTGCTGTTGCATTGCTTCACGCATTTGCTGCAAAGTTTTATTCATTTCTTGAATGATCCTATCCAAATCCTCGATGTATCGGTCCCGTTCATCCAGGCGATTAATAATCGCTTGATTAACATCATGTTGCCGTTGCATTGCTTCACGCATTTGCTGCAAAGTTTCATTCATTTCTTGAATGGTCCTAACGAACTTATTAGTTTCCGGATTCTGGGGTTCCTGGGTGTTCGCAACAGATAGTAATTGCTCGCTAAATTCATCGATGATGAGTTTTGTAGCCTGATCCCATTCAATGTTTTTGTTCACATACTCGGAAAGCTGTCTTAACGCAGAAATATCTCGTTCCGTATACAGTCGATTTCCTTGTTCATCTCTCATGATTTTGTATCCAGCTTGTTCTAATGCTTGACACCATGCACGTAGGGTTACAGGTTTAACGCCAATTTGTTGAGCGACTTGTTTTACGCTATAGGTGATTTCCGATTTTTCCACCGTCAGTCCCCCTGCTAAACCAGCTAAAATACCTACTAATTCTGAATAATTTACAGATTATCCTGCTAAGCTTGTTTCGGTAAATAGCTTGAAACGATATCAACGAGCCCCATCGCTCGTAAAGCAAGAACGTGTCCCCCCCGGCGACTGAAATCAATCTGCAAATCTATTTGGAGCGAACTTATCCTTCTCCTATGCACAATGAGAGTGGGTACATCTATTTCGTGCAAACTTTCGATTGCATCATGGTCGCGCGGTGCATCGTGTTGTCGAAGGGCACCATGAAGTCGTTTCCCTATCAAGAAAAGCCGGAGGAATTTACTCAGCCTACGGCTCGATAAAATCGGCTCGATCCTATGTACGTACGTTGAAACCAAGATTAGACTTTCAACCATATCGGGATGTTTTAGTGTCAGCTTTGTGGCGACACATCCCCCCAAGGAGATCCCTATGATATGAGCTCGATCAATGCCAAGATAGCGTAGAAGTTCTACGGCGTCCTGGGACAAAATCGGTATCGAATACGGAATGTCAGGTTTATCAGTTCGTTCAGAACCACGATTATTAAGCGCAATACCGTTGAATTCTTGCACAAGTTGATGGTTTAAGAAAAAGCAAGCCGCTATGCCATGATTCTGATAGCGGTTAGCGGCTTACTCTGACTCAGCACTGTCTTAATTGAGCGTTAAGACTTTGTCTGGATCCGCCGGCAGGCGGCCGTAGATTTCCTTTGCTTTGTAATTGTGAACTTTGCGGCAAGCAGTTTTCATCATGACAAGAGCGTGTTCATCGTTTATCTGACCTGACGGGGACCAACAGAAGACATCCATAACAAAATATCGACCAGCTTCGTCCTTGCGTTTGTAAGTAATCGCATCTAATGGAACGAATCCATTTCGGGCATAGAAGCGGCGTCGACGTTGGCTGTCCAGGTCGTTTGCAGACGCAGGCTCGACTTCTAATAGAATCGGCTTTCTTTTGCGTTTGAGTTTGCGGAGGATTTCTGAACCTAAACCTCTGCCACGTTTTTGGCCCGTCACAAGTAGATAATCGATGAAAAGAAACGACTCAAACTCCCCATATAGGACCAAAAAATCATCGGTTTCCCATATCTTGTACTCTGGGACGTTTGCGATCAATGCCTCAAGTTGTTTGCGATCCTTCATCTCGTGAGCTGGGAAATAGTCACGCAAGCGTCGGTAATATCCTGAACTGACGTTTGTATATTCCATGTATTCTAAACATTCCTCCTTAGAATCGAAATAAAACAGAGTAAAAAACAGACAAATTCGCCAGCCAGTTGGAGAACGACGGTGTGAACATCCCGTCCCTAGCGGCATTGTAAAACACCCTGATGTAGCTCATGATCACCGCAACCGTACAGTCAAAAGTCGCGACGAGTACACCAACGAAGACAATCGTCGCGCATATGGATAGACTGCACAAAGGCAGTGGAAGACACCTCAGCCGAATACACGCTGCCGATATTTTCTGCGGCCAATAGCAGTCCGAGTACAGCCGCTGTCTCCACGACGACCGCGATGATGGCCGAGACAAGAATCGTTTTTACCAATACGCGGCGTACATTCATGGTTTTCTCCGCAAAGTTTTGAGACATCTCATAGCCGGAGAACGAAAACAGAGTGACTCCAATCATGGAAAATAGGATGGTACTACCCAAGGAATGACCGATGCCGCTGGAAGTTATGGCGTAGCGATGGAGCACAAATGACATGGGGTGAACGAAGTGGAAAAAGCTAATGAGCGTAATCCCGAGGATGATCAGGAATTCGATGATCACCATAGCGGCTGTCAACCAGGATGCTGAATGGATTCGCATCAAAGCCATCATGGTTGCCAAAAGCGCCACGGCAACAGTATATACCTGCTCATTTACGCCCGGAAAGAACGATTGCAAGTATCCAGCGATACCGAGGATAAGGGAAGGTGCAGAGCCCAATCCGATCAATAGGCACAAAAACGCGGTGACAAGCCCGATCGGTCTTCCAAATACGCGCAGTGCTATGGCGTAAGCACCGCCAGAGACGGGAATGGCATTCGACAGCTCAGCATAGATCAAGCTGTTTAAGATGGCGCTCACACCGCCAATTAAAAATGCCAGAACGATTCCCGTACCGACTCCATGAAGCACCGGGCCAAAGTTAATAAACACAGAGGTAGTTTGAGATATGCTTGAAACCGCGATAGCAAGGAGAGCACCTATACCCAAGCTGCGGACCAAGGTTATCCTATTACGACCCGAATAATGCGAAGATACAGTTTTCGAAACGACAGCGCATTGCGGCATTCACTTACCTCCTTAGGTTGATATAGATCAATCTAAGGGCCGGTACCTACATTCCTCCTTCCGAACGGCCAAAATATTGATGTGTTTCAGTATATCATATTAAACGATATTGATTATGAATATTTGGTCGTTGCAGATCAGCATGGCATTCTCAGCAAGGGCTTGTAAAAGCACTATTCACCAGCCTAGATGACATGCATTTGCCCATAAAAAATCAACAAAACATCTCACGTTGCATACCGACACAATCGAGATGAATACGAAAAACAACATTGGGCAACGCCTCCACGAAGGAACGTTGCCCAACGGATTTTATGACAGTCGCATCAAGCGCCATTTCAACGACGGCTTCTTCAGTTGCTCCGCTTGCGTCAGCGGAACTGTGATTTTTTGTTCGCCTGCCGTGACTTGCAAGTTGTTTCCAACCAACTTCCTGGTTACGGTCATACCCGGAAACGCGATGTATGTAGCGTCTTCGGACGTTTGGAGCGGAACTGGAGATTGCCAAGGCACACTTGCAGACCCCACCGTGGTGCCCTTGGAAATGGAACTGGTCGTAATATACTTTCCAGCCTCTTGAAGCAGCGTCAAGTTTGCTTTGAGCGCCGACATCAGCGGTTGTCCGCCATGTTGCCCCAAGACGGCACCCAGCATCAGCACCTGCTTGCCGCCGACGTTGTGATACATCGCAGACACAAAGCAACCGCCAGCCTGGGATGTGCTCCCTGTTTTGACACCGACGATTCCGTTCTTTCCTACAAAGTAGTCGACGTTATAAACCGTACCTGCCCCCGGGAGCGTTGCCTGTGCTTCTTTGACGATATCGCGAAACGCCGGAATCTGCATTGCCGCGTCGGCAATTTTCAATTGATCCACGGCTGTGCTCCTCGACGCTGGATTGACACCAGATACGTCAGCATACGTCGTGTTATTCATGCCAAGTTGCTTGGCGGTATCATTCATTTCCTTGATAAAGGCACTTTCGCTCCCGGCCGTCCACTTGGCCAGCGTCATCGCCATGTTGTCGCCGCTCGGCAACATCAAGCCTTCGAGCATTTGCCGCTCAGTCCACTTGTCACCAGCCACCACCTTCACGACTGAATCCCCAGCCGCTTTATCTTTCTTATACAACGCTTCGTCTTCCGCCGTCATGGTAAGCGTAGGGCCATCTTCGCCCTCTAACAATGGATGATGTTTCAACACCACATAAGCGGTCATCATCTTGGTGAGACTTGCGATGGGCACCGGTGTCTGATTCGCAGTGGCCCCCATCAGGCCTACACCCGTTACTGCGACAGCGGATTGGCCTTCACCAGGAAAAGAAAACTGTGCCTTCCCCGGCACGACACTTTCCGCTGCTCCTTGCAACGTCAGTTGTGGGTTCGGCAACGGGCGCAATAGCTGTACCAAACCCACAACAATCACCAAAACCACAATTCCAATACCAACAACTTTCGCTTTCACGTGTCTCCTCCTAGCCTTTTACTAGCCCCATTATTCTAGCAAAAAGCTTGTGAACATAGACTGAACATCTGTTACTTCTTCGATGAAATTGGTAGCTGTGGATGAGACAGATTCGAGAAGAAGTTCGCTAATACAGCGCTTCTGGTGTCCTTGGCGTCCTTGAGAAGTCCGCGGATGACGCAGTTTTCCGGATCGTCAGCTACAATCATGGGAACGTCGGTGCGCTCCATCAACAGGTTCACTAAGCCCTTGGACTGGGCACCGCCTCCGACGAGTACAATCCCTCTGTCCATAATATCGCCGACCAACTCCGGCGGACATGACGCGAGCGTTTGTACGATGAGGTCGACAATGGTATTACAGTAGTTTTCCCATTGACCTTGTATCAGAGCGCATGGAACCTGTAAACTATCCGGCAATCCGGTGCTGAGATTTCGTCCCTTGACTTCTAAGGTTTCCGTCCCGTCCGCCGCATCACAACGTCGTTTGAGCTGTTCAGCAGACAATTGTCCGATGAGGAACGAGTAGTCCTTCTTCAGTGTCTCAATGATGGCGTGGTCAATGGAACGTCCACCGACATTGAGGCTCCGACTGTCCACAATTCCTCTCATCGACAAGATGGCTGCTTCAGTGACACCCGCGCCTAAATTCACGACGAGGCAACCGACGGGATCTTGAATGGGAAGGCCCGCTCCCAACGCTGCAGCAACACCCGAGTTGACGAGCGTTACCTCTTTTGCCCCAGCGGTTTTTCCAGCTTCGACCATAGCTTTACGTTCTACCTGTGTGAGCCCCGAAGGAATTGCCATAGTGAGCGTGAACTTACGCCGAAGGCGACCGGGCAGACATGTTTTCGCGACGTGTCGGATAATGTCCACCACCGCGCTGAAATCGTTCACGGCCCCCCATTGAACCGGTGTGGTAATTTTGACCAGATCCGGATTCCGGCCTATCATTTTCGCAGCCTCAGTGCCAATGATGGCTTCTCCACTTACATCGTAGGCAATGACACAAGGTTCACTGATAAAGTCCTCTCGTCCGGACACGCCTGCTCGAAACGTTGAGCTGCCTAAGTCTACTACAAGGTGCACGATGTTCAGGTCTCCCTTCATCCCTGCGCTGATGACTCAGCCTCGAGAACGTGGGGAAGAGCCCAGGCACGCCCGTACCATCCGCCAACATAACCGTCTATGGACCTTTTTACCTGTTTGCCACATTGGAAAACAGGATTCTCTCTATATATAAATGTTTCCTAGTGTTGTTTTGTATAATAGCCATCCGCATTGGGCGGCATTGATAGACATTGTGAACTAAAATACAAAAGATACACCCATACCGTAGGTCTCTAAACGCGCTTACGAAGTGAGCTGACGGACTCGGACACGACGTGATGCCCTACCGGCACAAAATGGCCAGATTCGCCCCGATAGAGTGGTTCCCCCGCTTCCCATAAGGAACTCAGCGCAGATATACCATTCTCTCAAGAGAGTATACCTTGAAATGGACAACCATGCAAAACCCATTCCTTACAGGTAGACCGAGTATACAAGAGCATGTCCGCATGGACAGACGTTGAGCCTGTTGAACACTAGACTACGCCGCATTTCGTTCTTGGAATAGACTTGACCATCTCATGGTTCGGCGCCGTGATGGTCAGTTCGACTCGTGCTTTGTTCCTGCCACCACACGCCGAAGTGTTTCCGAGGTCACTTCCGTTTCATCAAATGTGACGGTGGCGATATTTTCGACGAGATCCACATCCACGTCCTGTACACCGCGTGACCGTTGCAACGCTCTCATGACCGCGTTCACATTGAAGTCTTTTACCGACAGAGTTAGAGTTTCCACTGTCAACCACTCTCCAACGAGGAATGAATATGGGCATTAGCTTCCCCTCATGGATTGAATTCCATTCGGCTCAACTGGCTGAAGTCTTGGTGATTTCCACCCGCCATCGCTCCGGCCCCTCTTCCACGTAGTTCCATTCGAAAGCCCCGAGATACTCCGCGGCAGTTGATAGTATAAAGGCTTTGGATCGTGATCATTGACTAAGAGCATGCACGGCTTGGTGGCGAGTGCATCACATTTAGACAGCCAATGCTTAGTGTCGAGGTTTCGCCAGCAGCCACTGCGCCATAAACGTGACCGCGCCAAGCGCCGCCAGTACTCCTCCGATAGCGAGCGTTGCTCGCATGGCTTCCGCCCCCATCACAAGTGACATGGGACTAAACGCCGCGGCCATCAACGTCGCACCCTATGTCAGGCGTCATTTGTACAGGTGTGATTTCACAAACTCATGGCGCGCTTCCTCTTACCCACACGCCCACGATGTGCTTGGCGCTGCGGCTCGGGTAACGACCGCACGCATAGAGAACAAAGTGTGCCAAAGAGAAACGTCGCAATGGAGACGTGAATCAGGAACGCCGTCAGACTCAGTTCCGTGTAAATGAGCAAGGCGCCACTGACAGCCTGCAAGCAGCCTAGGATCAGTGCCGTGCGACACTGCTTAAACAGTCTCGGTACCTGCGCCCTCATCCGGTACGACTTGACGGTCAGCAATACCAACAACACAATCAGCCCGAGCGCCAGAGAGCGGTGGACAACGTCAATGATGAACGCCGTTCCAGCCTGCTGATACGTCTCGGTAGGGAACGGCCAACCCTGAAAGCTGCCGCCTACCCCGCGACTTGCTACAAACGACCCAAAGTAAATGGCAAACAGCAGGTAAGGCAGCGTGAACCAAGCCCATTTGGTAAACGACGTGTCCGGCAACACGCCGCGAAGCGGCATCCGTTGAGAAGGTCCGCCTGCCAGGTCAATCTGTCCTATGATTTGCGACAACGTGAGCACAGCACCGAAGGACAGGAGCGCGTTGCCCATGTGGATGGCCGTTACCACTGGCGGATTCACAAACAGCACCGCCATCGCCCCGAACGTGGCTTCCACCACCATAAATAGCACCGCAATGGAGATCAGGACCTTGACCTCAATCCACGCACCGTAGCGTCGCCAAGCCCAGACAGACAAGGTGACCAACGATACCATGAACACGAAGACAATGGCCCGGTGCGTAAATTCAATCGCGGCAGCTTGTTGCCAATGCGCAGGCAAAATGCCGGTGGAACTAAACGGCCAGCTGCGGCCCAGCCCCTCCGAAGAGTTTGTGCGCGTATCAATAAACCCCAGGGTGTTCACGCAGAACAACGAGACGAGCGTCACCACAGAGAGCCAATATACTTTTCCCTTTTTCGCCACGGAAGAAGCGCGGGACATCCTCTTCACCTCCTTGTGGGTATGGGCGCCTTAGAGAACGGCACCCGCCACTATCGCTGCAAACATCACCGGCAAGTATAGGAGTGACGCCAGGAACGTCCACCGCACCCAGACGTTCTCGCTGTCCGGCTCGCGCAGCATCTTGACCGTCACCGCAAAGAACGCAGCCCCTATCAACATCGCGCAAACGAAGTAAATCCAGTGGAAAAATCCCGTAAAGTACAACGCAATCCCGGCCAGCCACAAGATGGCCGCGTACCACACGGACTGCACTTTGGTACTTCTGGCTCCACGTACAACAGGCATCATCGGGATGCCTGCCCGACGATAATCTTCGTCCTTCAACAACGCCAGCGACCAGAAGTGCGGCGGTGTCCAGAGGAAAATCAATCCGAACATCAGCCAGGCTGCAAT
>NZ_AXAR01000004.1 GCF_000472905.1 Alicyclobacillus pomorum DSM 14955
AAACACTTGCGTGTTTTGAATCACTCTCTGCGCGTGTTTAGTTTTCAAGGAACCACTCTGTGTTGGAGCTTTGACCGGAGTCTCCGCCCCGAGACAGCCCAACTATGTTACCACATTCCACTCATTCAAGTAAAGCGGAAACGTTTGGTTTTGCTGTCCGACCGCTTCACTCGTTGTCTAAGCGACATCGACCAATATATCACGAATCTCCCTTGGAGAACGATGGTCGCTGTCGACTTCAGAAACGCTGATGTGACGCGGTTTGTTGCTTCATTTTTCATCGTCGCCGCAGCGGCGACGTCGAATAATATATCACGGCATATAAATGAGATCAAGCGTCATTCGACATTTTATGCGTTACAGTTGTTTCCATAAAAACTTGAGAACCATCCTGACACGATTCCCATACGATAACTCAGGCCCAATGGCACCACAACGGGATACAGTGTGGCAGGTGCCATTGGGCGCTCCCCGCGTTCAGTCGATTGGATCCGACACTCGTTTCAGTTCGTGATATCGGTCGAACACGTCGATGTCTTTAAAGTCCCCGCGCTCCCACCGAGAGATGTACTCTTTGTCTTTCTCACTCATGGCGTATGTACGCAACAAGTCCGGCCTGCGAACCCACGTGCGATACAAAGCATGAACATGTCTCCACTCAGCGATGCGTTTGTGGTTCCCAGATAGCAATACGTCTGGAACGGCGAGTCCTTCGTATACCGCAGGTCTAGTGTACTGAGGGTACTCCAGTAACCCCGAAGTGTACGAATCATCCTCGGCGGATTCCTCATTGCCAAGCACTCCGGGCAACAGGCGAGCGACAGCATCAATCACCGCCATCGCCGGGATTTCTCCTCCCGTAAGGACAAAGTCTCCGATGGACACCTCGTCTGTCACCAATTCTTGCCGCACCCGCTCGTCAAACCCCTCATAATGTCCACACACCAGGACAAGCCTCGATTCCTGTGCGAAGTCCTGCGCCAGTTTCTGTGTAAAGGGCTTCCCCTGTGGCGTCATCAGAACCACACGCCCGGCCGGCCCGCTGGATTCTGATTGAATGTGTCTAATGGCTTCGAAGAGCGGTGCAGGCTTCAGAAGCATGCCAGCGCCTCCACCGAACGGATAGTCGTCTACCGTTTTATGCTTGTCATTCGCGAAGTCACGAAAGTTCACAAGGCGGACGGACAGTTGACCATCCGCAATCGCTCGCTTTAAGATGCTTTCGTTCAGTATCCCTGTGAACATCTCCGGGAACAGGGTCAATACAATAATCTCCAGGCATGGCGCCATAAGGTTCTACTCCTCGTCTTCCTCTAACATGCCAGGCAACAAGTGCACTATCATCCGGCCTGCGTCTAGGTCCACTTCCTGCACGACGTCTGCAATGGCTGGAATCAAGACATCTTTTTCTTGCAGCGGGCCTCGTACGACGTACACATCATTTGCACCAGGGATCAGTACCTCGACGAGCTTGCCAACGTACCTCTGATCATCCGTGTACACTTCGAGACCCACCAATTGATGAATATAATACGTCCCCTCCGGAAGAGGCATTAATTCGTCTTCAGGGACACACAATTGCATCCCGCGCCAGGATTCCACTTGATTAATGTTTGAATACCCCTCAAACGAGACCAGCCACACATTTTTATGGGGTCGAGCGGATCGAACTTGAACTTGTAAAACAGGCTGCTCCCCTTCTCTCCGCAGCCACAGTTTCGACTTGGGGCCGAACCGCTGCTTCGGAAAGTCGGTCTTCGACAACACTTTGACTTCCCCGCGGATTCCATGTGTTCCGACGACAATGCCCACTGTAAAATACTCGGTCGCCACCATCTCACCTCACCTTTTCCAAGACAAAGGGGTCAACACATCGCACAATGGATGTAGTGACCCCGTTTGGTTATCAAGGTTGTCGCATGAAAGCCAATACTACACCGGCTCGCCACCGCGACGAATTTCATGGACGATACCGTCCTTGATGATGATTTCTGCACCACGTAATATTTTCGACCAGTCGTCGCCGACGTGTACATCAACTGTCGTTTCAACGTTCATGTTCGGGACTTCGGTGCCGAGTTCCATTTGCTGAATTTGCTGGATCTGCTGGATGACCTGCTCACGTTGCTGAATGCGGTTGTTCTTCTCCTGCTCCAACCGCTCCCGGAGTTCTTGCGCCTGGGCACCACCTTGTGCCATCGCTTGTTCCAGCATAGCCGCTCCCTGCTGCTCAATTTGCTCAATTTCTGCAGTCAAACGGTCTACTTGTCGACGCTGCTCAGCCAAAATTTGTTGCTTGGTTGTTTCCGTCAAGATGAACTTCACAGCCACAGGTTGACGAATCGTTAGCACCGGAATTCCTCCTTTTGGCACGCGTCCACGGGACGCAGAGCACAAAAGCTGCCTTTGACAGAGAAGATCTACGAGTCGATATCGACGACGACATGCTTCTTTTGGCGATATGCAGCTGCACTCACGACATTGCGGATGGACTTTGCAATCCGCCCTTGCCGCCCAATCACTTTACCCGTATCAGAAGGCGCAACCGTCAGTCGGTACACTGTAGTATCTCCGCGCTGCTCTTCCTTGACAGTCACAGCTTCTGGATGCTCAACCAGGGACTTGGCCAAAAACTCCACCAGTTCCTTCATACGCGTCCTCCCGCTTCCCCGTGCCTACCGTCGAAGCCTGATTACTTTTGCAGTTTCGATTCGTGGAACTTCTTCAGAATTCCTGCCTGACGGAACAAATAGCGAACCGTATCGGATGGCTGTGCACCTGTTCCCAGCCAACGCAATGCCTTTTCTTCGTCGATGGAAATCTGCGCGGGATCCGTCAACGGATTGTACGTACCAATCTCCTCAATGAACCGACCATCGCGTGGAGAACGAGATTCAGCAACAACCACGCGGTAGAACGGAGCTTTCTTTGCACCCATGCGCTTCAAACGAATTTTTACTGCCATGATTGGCACCTCCAAAGTTAGTGTTTTTTCTTTTTTCGATGCTGGCGCTTCTGTTGTGATCCAGCGCCGCCGAGAGAGGGCACGTTCATGCCACCCGGAAGATCTCCCAGGTTGCCCAGCGATTTGAGAGCGTTCAGTGCGTTTCGGCGACCCATTTTCTTGCCGCCACCTGCGAAGCGCTTCATCAGCTGTTGTACCTGTTCAAACTGATTGAGCACCTGGTTCACCTCTCGGACAGTGAGACCACTGCCGAGCGCCACCCGCCGTCTCCGACTTGCGTTCATCAAACTGGGATTCGCACGCTCTTCTTTGGTCATAGAAGAAATGATGGCGTCGATGTGTAGAAATTTCTTTTCGTCCACCTGGATGTTTTCCAGTCCCTTGAGCTTGCCGATGCCGGGAAGCATCTTCAGGATTTGATCCAGAGGCCCGAGATTTCTCACCTGACGCAGTTGCTCGCGAAAGTCGTCCAACGTGAACTGAGCGGTCCGGAGCTTCTGCTCCATTTCCTTCGCCTTTTCCAGGTCGAAGTTTTCTTGCGCCTTTTCAATCAGACTGAGCACATCGCCCATGCCGAGAATGCGCGAAGCCAAGCGGTCGGGATGAAACACCTCTAGTGGTTCAATCTTTTCCCCGAGGCTCACAAATTTAATCGGACACCCGGTCACCGCTCGAACCGTCAACGCCGCACCACCGCGAGTGTCCCCATCCATCTTGGTCAGAATGACACCGGTAATGGACAGGCGTTGATGGAAGGTTTCAGCTACGTGTACCGCGTCCTGACCGGTCATGGCGTCCACGACCAACAAAATTTCGTCGGGTGGAACCTCAGCTTTGATGCGACTCAGTTCATCCATCAGTCGCTCATCGACATGCAGGCGCCCCGCCGTGTCAATAATCAGTACGTCTGCTCCTTGGCGGATGGCTTCCTCTCGACCTTGCCGAGCAATCTCTACCGGATCCACTTCCGTGCCCAAATCAAAGACAGGAATATCGATTTGCCGCCCCAGCACTTGTAGCTGCTGAATGGCGGCAGGGCGGTACACGTCGGCCGCCACCAACAAGGGCCTGTGCTGGTGCTTTCGAAACGACAGCGCCAACTTTGCGGCAGCCGTCGTCTTACCAGCACCCTGAAGACCCGCGAGCATCACCACAGTCGGCGGTTTCGCCGCCATCCGGATGCGCTCTTCAGTGCCACCCATCAAGTCTGTCAGTTCCTCATAGACAATCTTGACGACTTGTTGACCGGGCGTCAGACTTTTCTGGACCTCCTGGCCAACGGCTCGCTCCCTGACCTTGTCCACGAACTGCTTGACAACCTTGACGTTAACGTCTGCCGCTAGCAAAGCGAGGCGGACTTCCCGCATCGCAGTTTGAACGTCGTCTTCTGTCAGTTTACCTTTTGCCCTCAGCTTGCTTAACGCCTTCTGTAAACTGCTGGACAGTCCTTCAAGCACGGTCGTCTCCCCTTTCACCAGCCCCATCCACGTTGGTCAGCCGTTCCAAGGCGGCTTCAAACTGACCGCGGGATGGTTCGGGCACCCAATCCCGAAGCGACTGCCACAGTGCCAGCACTTCACGTGCGTTGGCGGCGTACGCTGCCTGACTCTCCAGAAGTCCAAGTGCGCGCTCGTAACTGTCCAACTGCTCCTCTGCACGCCGCAGATTGTCGTGAACAGCCTGGCGGCTGACGCCCAGGTTCTCGGCAATCTCCGCCAGCGACCAATCGTCGAAATAGTACATCTCCACGAGTTCGCGCTGCCGCTGTGTCAGCAGTGTGCCGTACAAGTCATAGAGGTTGACTACTTTCGTGACCTTATCTATCATACGGGTCTCACGTGTCACTGTCAAGCGCCACTCCTTTACACACCGTCAGGGCGACAGACAGCTTGTGCATACGACGACGCAGAGAAAGGTTCCAGGTCGTCCATGCCTTCGCCCAGGCCAACCCATTTCACGGGAATTCCGTGTTCGCGCACAATCGGCAACAGGACGCCTCCTTTCGCCGTGCCGTCGAGCTTCGTGACGACCAACCCCGTCACCTGCACGACTTCTTTGAACGCCTCCGCCTGGTGTACCGCGTTTTGACCCGTCGTTCCGTCAACAACGAGTAAAACTTCGTGGGGTGCATCAGGCATCTCGCGGGCCACGACCTTTCGGATCTTAGCCAATTCAGCCATGAGATTTGCCTTGTTGTGAAGCCTTCCCGCGGTGTCGCAAAGAATAATGTCAATCCCCCGAGACTTCGCGGCCACAATGGCGTCATACACGACCGCCGCTGGATCTGACCCTTGCGTGTGGCGCACCACGTCGCATCCCACGCGATTTCCCCATTCCACCAGCTGCTCGATAGCGGCCGCGCGGAATGTGTCGCCGGCAGCCATGATGACCTTCTTGCCTTCTTGCAGGTAACGGTGTGCCAGCTTGCCAATGGTCGTTGTCTTGCCGACGCCGTTGACACCAACGAACAAGTACAAGGTAGGTCCTTCCGAAGCGATGCGCATCGATGTGTCGCAGTCCGCCAGCGCCTCTTCCATCGCTTGCTGCAGCAACGGCGGCAGCGCTTCAGCGTCTGTGACACGCTGTTCTTTCGCCAGTTTGCGGACTCGTTCTATCAGCCACAGTGAGGTGTCCACCCCAATGTCGGCGGAAATCAGAATTTCTTCCATGTCCTCGTAGACCGATTCGTCCAGTTTCCGTCCCTGGAAAAGCCGCCCGAGCCGTCCGAACACGGCTTCCCTACTTTTCTCCAAACCCCTTCGGAATTTGTCCAACAACCCCACTCAGCATCCACCACCTTCAATGAATCTAAGCGCCTTCGGCGTGCATGGACGTCACGCCGGCTCCGTCTCTACATCCACGTCGGCAAGGCGCACGCCAATCAACGTCGAAATCCCTGATTCCTGCATCGTCACGCCGTACAATGCGTCCGCCTCTTCCATCGTGCCACGTCTGTGCGTGATGACGATGAACTGCGTGTCCGTCGAAAATCGACGGAGTTGTTGTGCAAACCGGCTCACGTTGGCTTCATCCAAAGCAGCCTCTACTTCGTCCAGCACACAGAACGGAACGGGTCGCACTTTGAGGATGGCAAAGAGCAGGGCCATTGCAGTGAGTGCACGCTCGCCACCGGACAACAAGTTCAGGTTCTGCAGTTTCTTTCCGGGGGGCTGTGCAATGACATCAATGCCCGTGCTCAGCAAGTCCTCCGGATTCGTGAGCGTCAAATCCGCGCGGCCGCCGCCAAACAGTTGACGGAACGAGACCTGAAATTCCGTGCGAATCTGTTCGAAAGTCTGCGCAAAGCGCTTCGACATTTCCTCGTCAATCTCCTCAATCACCGACTCGAGGTGATTGCGCGCTTCTTCCAGGTCTGTGCGTTCCCGCTCCAAAAATTGAATGCGTTCGGACAGGCGTTTCCACTCGTCAATGGCGCTCAACTGCACTTCACCGAGCGCGGCCATCTTCCGCCGCAAGCTGTCCGCCATCCGTTTGGATTCCTCTGCATTCTCCACGGGTGGATAATGCTCTTTGGCCCATTCGTACGTCATATGGTAATTGTCGCCCATCTTTCGCAAAGCGTGGTTCAGTTCCATGTCGATGCGCTCTGCGAGCACTTCCGCTCGATGCAACTGCTCGTCTGCGGAAGTGACAGCTTGTTGCTGCGCCCGATACGCCTTTTCGGCTTCCGCGACACTCGCTTCCATGTACTGTCGTTCCTGCCGAATCACAGCCAACCGAGCTTCTAGGTCGCGGACGACATTCGTGAGTTCCTGAAGCCGCTGCTCTGTATCCGCAATTTCCTGCAGACACGCCGACTGCGTGGTCGAGAACTCCCTGATCTCGTCGACCAGCTGACTTTCTCTGGTCGCGATTCGCCGACTCCGATCCGCAAGTTCACGCAACTGCCCCTGCAACACATCCGACTCCTGCGTGAGCGTCGCCACTTCCACGCGCAGCGCGGTCAGTGATTCCTGTGCGCTTTCCACCACTTTCTCACGTTCCTGCAACTCACGGCGTTTCTGAGCCAACGCCTGCTCAATCCGAGTCAATTCCGACTCCGTCTCCTGCAGCTGCCGCCGTGCCTGCTCAAGGCGCTCCTGCCACACCTGTTGCCCACTGTTCAGTTGCTCGAATTCCCACATGACGTTCTGCAATCGGTCCGCTGCGTTCTGCTCATTCGCTGCCGCTTCGCGGCTTTGCGTCTCCAACGCGTTCAACGTCTTTTTCAGATTCTCGTTTTCCTCGAGAAGACGCTTTTGGCGCTCTTGTAAAGACGTCATTTCGGCGCGCAGCGCGGCCTGCTTTGCTTCCCAGTCCGCGACCGCCTGCTCTGCCTCACGAATTTGGCGTTCCACATCGTTCTTTTCTCGAGATCTTCCCAAAAGACCGGGGCCCTTGCGCACGTGGCTACCGCCGGACATCACACCACCCGGGCTGACGACGTCGCCTTCCAACGTGACAATGCGCACCCGATACTCCAATTTTCGCGCAATCTCGTTGGCATGGATGAGCTTTTGCGCAACCAGTACGTTGCCAAGCAAATGTCGTACCACTTCTGTGTACTCTGGGGCGCACCGCACCAAATCGCTAGCGACTCCAACATAGCCCTCTACGCCAGTGAGCTTGGCGAGTTCGCCCGCGGCGATGGACCGTCCGCGAATGACCGACAGCGGCATAAACGTCGCCCGCCCGGCCTGTCGCTTCTTCAACATCTCAATGGCAGCTCTTGCATCTGCTTCTGTGCTGACTACTATATTTTGCACAGTACCGCCAAGCGCAGTTTCAATGGCCGTTTCGTACTGTTTGGGTACTTGTATCAGTGAGGCGAGCGGCCCGTGCACCCCCTGCAACCGTCCCTTAGCCGCGTTTTGCAGCACCGTTTTGACACCGAGGGCATACCCATCGTAGCCTTCTTCCAGTTCCCGCAAGAGATCGAACTTGGACTGCAGGGAGGCCACCAGCGACTTGGCCTGGTGTATTTTTGTGACGATAGACGCTTCTTCCTGAGCGCGCTCGCGCAGCGAGTGAGACGTTCCATCCAGCTCCGCCGCATTCCGCTGCAGCGCTTCCATTACCTGATTTCCTTCTTCGTGAAGACGCTTCCGCAGCGCCTGGTGCTTTTGCAGCTCTTCTTCCCACCGCTGTCTATCCTCATCCAACCGTGCCTTTTTTCGGCCTTCCTGGGACATCGACTCCTCCGACATCTTCAGTTCGTTGCGCAAGGCAGCAGCTTTGTGATGATATTCGATGAGATCTGCGTTCAGTTGTTCAATCTCGCGCTCTAATCGTTGGCGTTCCGAAGGATCCACAGCGTGTGCCGCAGCTTCCAACTCAGCCGTCTTGATTTGAAGCTCCGCTTCCACGCGGCTCTTGCGCTCCATCAGCGCGCACACCTGCGCCTCCAAGGCCTGCTTGTCTTCCGACATCTGGGCGCGTTGTCGCTCCCGGTCGGCAACGCTTTGCTCTGCGTTCTTCGCCCGTTCCCTCGCCAGTTCCAAGTTGCCTTCCGCCCGCTGTCGGCCTTCCACAGCTTCTAAAAGCTGTTTCTGAACGGCCTCCACTTCCGTGCTCTTCGCATCAAATGCAGCTTTGACCTGCTGCAGTCGCAGGTCCGATTGCTTCAGCGCATCACTGGCGAGTTGTCTCTGGCGCGCTGCTTGGTCGACGTTCGCAGTGACGTCCTTCCACCGCTCTTGTAGCAATTCAATATCGCGCACCAGCAACGAAATATCCAGGGCGGTCAATTCCTGCTCGTACTGCCTGTATTGTTCCGCGCGTTCTGCTTCTTTTTCGAGCGGCCCGGCCTGGCGCTCAAGTTCAGATAGGATGTCATCCACGCGCACGATGTTCGCAGCCGTCTCCGCCAACTTCCGTTCCGCCTCGCGCCGCCGGAACTTGTACTTGACAATGCCGGCGGCGTCTTCGAAGGGACCGCGTCGGTCTTCTGGACGAGTGGACAGCATTTCTTCAATGCGCCCTTGTCCAATAATGGAATAAGACTCACGGCCCATACCAGAGTCCATGAACAGCTCGAGAATGTCCTTCAAGCGGCAGGACTGCTTATTCAGTAAGTACTCGCTCTCTCCAGACCGATACACACGCCGGGTAATGACCACTTCGGCGAACTGCACCGGGAGGTGCCCGTCCGAGTTGTCCAACGTCAGTGATACCTCACAGAAATTGGTCGGACGACGGCTGTCACTCCCAGCAAAAATCACGTCCTCCATCTTGCTGCCACGTAAATTGCGCGCACTTTGCTCACCGAGGACCCAGCGAATGGCGTCCGCAATGTTGCTTTTGCCACTCCCGTTGGGCCCAACGACGGCAGTAATGCCAGGTGAAAACTCGATGCTCGTCTTGTCCGCAAACGATTTAAACCCGACGACGTCAATCTTTTTCAGAAACACCTGCTAAGCCCCCTGGCGCTTCTCCGAGTTTACCCAGTGCTTCGCGCGCGGCCTTTTGCTCGGCTTCCTTCTTGGACCGACCGACACCCTGTCCCATCATGTCCGAGCCAATCCACACCTCAACGACAAACTCGCGCGCGTGGGCTGGGCCGCGTTCTTCGACAATCACGTACCGCAGCTCCTTTCCTCCGCCGTTCTGCTGAACCCACTCCTGGAGCGACGTCTTGTAGTCCAAGCTCGCAGCGTACTCCTGCAGATACGGAAAAAAGTGTACTGCCATAAAGGATTGAACCGCCTCGAGTCCTTGATCCAGGTACAACGCACCGATGAACGCCTCGAATACGTCGGCGAGAAGCGCGGGGCGATTTCGCCCACCAGACCGTTCTTCACCCCGTCCCAAACGGATGAACTGATCAAAATGCAGTCGACGAGCGAAGTGCACCAGACTGGGCTCACAAACAATGGATGCTCGCAACCGGGTCAGTTCCCCCTCAGGCAGGGTTGATTTCGTTCGGTACAAGTAATCACTGACAACCAGTTCCAATACGGCGTCACCGAGAAATTCCAGGCGTTCATTGTCTTTCAATTGTGGTCTACGGTGTTCATTGCGGTAGGATGCATGCGTAAAAGCTTGCTTGAGCAATGCTTGAGATTCAAACTGAATTCCCAGCGCAGACAACAACTCATCCCATTTTGTCCCCGCCATTTCGGCAAAACCCCTTGATAATATCTGTCCTTGTATTGACAAGCGTGTACAGCAACGTATGTTTCAAGCGGAATCGCTAGAACAAAACACCCCCGACCCGGGTCGGGGGTACTGACCACGATTACGACATGGCTGAAAACCTCTTCAAAACGATGACTGCATTGTGCCCACCAAAGCCGAACGAGTTGGATATCGCAATCTCCACGTCCTGTTTGCGAGCCTGGTTCGGCACATAATCCAGGTCGCACTCTGGGTCCGGTGTCTCGTAGTTGATGGTCGGCGGCAAGATGCCTTCGCGCAGCGTCAGAACCGTCGCTATCGCTTCCACAGCACCAGCGGCGCCCAGCATGTGCCCCGTCATCGACTTGATGGAACTGACAGCCAACTTGTACGCGTGATCTCCAAAAGTCTTCTTGATGGCGAGCGTCTCCAACTTGTCCCCCATATCCGTGGACGTCCCATGTGCGTTGATGTAACCCACATCTTCCGGCTGAATGCCAGCGTCACTCAGCGCGTCGCGCATCGCCTGGTACGCACCGCGCCCTTCCGGTTCCGGGGCTGTGATATGGTACGCGTCACCAGACATGCCGTAGCCGATGATCTCCGCGTAAATGTTGGCCCCTCGCGCCTCTGCATGCTCAAGGGATTCGAGGACGACCACCCCGGCGCCTTCAGCCATGACAAAGCCATCGCGATCCATGTCAAACGGCCGGCTCGCCCGCTGCGGATCATCGTTGCGGGTAGACAACGCCTTCGCGTTGCCGAATCCGGCCAAAGCCAAGTCGACAATCGCCGCCTCAGCGCCGCCAGCCAGCATCACGTCCGCAGCGCCGCGTTGAATCATTTTGTACGCGTCGCCTATCGCATTGGTGCCCGTTGCACACGCGGAGATGGGCGAACTGTTCGGACCCCTCAAACCAAACATGATGGAAATTTGACCGGATGCCATGTTGGCAATCATGGTCGGTACGACAAACGGACTGACCCGCTTCGGGCCTCTGTCCAGCAACAACTTATAGTTGTCCAGTAACGTGTGGATACCGCCAATCCCGGACCCGATGTAGACACCGCAGCGTTCCGCGTTCTCATCTGTGATGTGAAGCGCTGCATCCTGCATAGCCTGTACGGAAGCCGCCACTGCAAACTGCGTGAAACGGTCGAATCGGCGTGCTTCCTTTTTATCCATGTACTGTTCCGGATTAAAATCCTTTACCTCTCCGGCAATCTGACAAGGATACTCCGAGACGTCCATGGATTCAATGCGCGATATACCAGACTGGCCAGCAATCAGGCGGTCCCAAAACGTGGAAACGTCATTGCCGATGGGTGACACAACACCCATTCCTGTAATAACCACTCGTTTCACGCCGTCACCCCCGCTACATAACAGAAAGCCCCGGCAACTGCGCGGGACTCTGTTGCTTAGTGTGGAAGCTGGTACTGCTTACTGGTGTTGCTCGATATATGTAACCACATCTCCAACCGTACGAATCTTCTCGGCATCCTCGTCGGATATTTCGAGATCAAATTCGTCTTCCAGCTCCATAATCAACTCGACCACATCGAGGGAATCCGCTCCGAGGTCGTCTTTGAAGGTTGACTCCAACGTCACCTTCGACTCTTCTACATCGAGCCGGTCTACGATAATGTTCTTTACACGATTGAACGTATCAGACACGTTCCCACCTCCTCAATACACAGGCCAAGCCGCATCCGCAACATCAGCCGGGTCGCTGGGCACAGACTTCAATCCCAGTCCACAGTGTCCCGCGGCAACAGGCGATGATGGCAAAACGGCAAGCCTCTGGACAAGAGTATACTACATGACCATGCCGCCGTCGACATTCAAAACTTGGCCAGTGATGTAGGCCGCCTTATCCGATGCAAGAAAGTCGACAGCTTTTGCGACGTCTTCCGGCTTGCCGACGTGGCCCAGCGGAATCTGCTCTACCATTTTGGCCACTACATCGCTTTGCAATTCCGCCGTCATGTCTGTTTCGATAAATCCCGGCGCAACTGCGTTGACTGTAATGCCACGACCGGCCAATTCTCGTGCAGCCGTCTTCGTCAATCCAATCAGTCCGGCCTTCGCTGAGACGTAGTTGGCCTGGCCCGCATTGCCGACAATCCCCACCACCGATGCAATGTTGATGATTCGACCACGCCGCTGCTTCATCATCGGGCGCGCGGCGGATCGGATGAGGTGGAACGCCCCTTTGAGGTTGGTGTTCATCACAGCGTCCCAGTCTTCGTCCTTCATGCGCAAAATGAGCGTGTCTCGGGTGATGCCGGCGTTGTTCACGACCACGTCGAGGCGGCCAAACGCCGCTAGTGCCGATTCTACCAACCTGTCGGCATCTTCTGCCAGGCTGACGTCCGCTTGTTCAACAATGGCTCGGCCACCGGCCTGTTCGACGAGGCGCGCCGTCTCACGCGCGTCATCAACCCGCCCGACGTAGTTGACAACCACTTGGCCGCCGCCCTTACCGAGCTCGACTGCGATGGCCCGACCAATGCCGCGCGACGCACCCGTTATAATGGAAACTCGTCCTGTCACGGTCTTCCCTCCTTGCAGACTCTTCGTATGATGTGTTCAACTGATCCGTGAAGCTTATCCGTGAAGCGCCTGCAAGGTTTCTTGCAGCGAAGCATCATTTTCTACGTGCAAGGTTGGAATTCCTTTCGCAATCTTCCGAATCAGCCCGGACAGCACGGTACCTGGGCCAAATTCGACGAACGTTTCCACGCCAAGCCCCAGCATGGTACGCACATCATCTTCCCAGCGAACGGAAGAGTAGAGCTGCGCTTCCAGCGCGCGGCGAATTTCGTCTGTTTGCGTGCGCGCCACCCCGTCCACGTTGGCTACCACCGGAATCGCACTCTCGTGAAACGCGGTCTCCGCCAACGCACGGGCGAGCTTTTCCGCTGCGGGTTTCATCAAACTGCAGTGGAACGGACCACTCACCTCGAGCGGAATCGCACGCTTCGCTCCTCGCTCTTTCGCCAGGGCGCCCGCACGCTCCACAGCCGCGCGCGTGCCTGAGATCACAATCTGGCCAGGACAATTCAAATTGGCCAATTCCACGACTTCCGAGCCATCCGACGCGTCTTCACACACCTGTTCCAGCGAACGAGCGTCCATACCGAGCACGGCTGACATGGCGCCGACCCCCGCGGGAACGGCCTCGTCCATCCACTTACCGCGCCAGTGAACCAACCGAACGGCGTCCGCAAAGTCCAACACACCAGCAGCCACCAGCGCCGTGTATTCGCCCAAGCTGTGCCCGGCCACGCAGACGGGTGTGACGGACGACTGCTCCGCAAACACGCGATACGCGGCGATGCTCACAGTGAGCAGTGCGGGCTGCGTGTGGTACGTCAACTTCAAGTCCGACTCCGGCCCGTCCAAGATGATGTGACTCAGTGAAAAACCGAGGGCAGCATCCGCCTCCTCAAACGTGCGGCGGGCCACTTCGTATTTGTCTATTAAGTCTTTGCCCATCCCCACGTACTGGGCGCCTTGCCCCGGAAATACAAAAGCCGTTTTCAACGCAATTCCTCCTACCTGTGTACACCCGGTTTGTCGGACTTCCACTTTACAGACGGACGACAGTGGAGCCCCACGTCAGGCCGCCGCCAAAGCCGACCATAACCACCAGGTCTCCTGGCTTTGCACGCCCTTCACGCACCGCTTCATCCAGCGCAATCGGAATCGAAGAAGCCGATGTGTTTCCGTATTTGTGTACGGTCACCACCACTTTCTCCTCCTCGAGACCGAAGCGCTTGCGCGCGGCATCGATGATCCGGATGTTCGCCTGATGCGGAACGAGCAGATCGATGTCTTCCCGGGTGAAGCCTGCTTCTTGCAGTACCTTTTCTGTAGAACTCGCCATGGCTTTCACGGCGAATTTGAACGTCTCCCGCCCTTCCATGTGAAGGAAGTGCAGTCTTTTTGCAACAGACTCCTCAGATGCAGGAATGCGGGATCCGCCCGCAGGTTGGTACAGATACTTCGCTCCACTGCCGTCAGAACCCAGGTCAAACGAATAGAAGCCGCGGTCCCCTTCCACTGGACCCAGCACCACGGCTCCCGCACCGTCGCCAAACAGGACGCACGTACTGCGGTCGGTGTAGTCTGTAATCCTAGACAACAGGTCTCCTGCCATCACCACCGCGTACTTAATTCGTCCCGACTCTATCAGTCCGATGGCGTTGGCGAGCGCGTACAAGAAGCCTGTGCAGGCCGCGGACAGATCAAACGCCCCCGCCTTTTTGGCTCCGATGCGGTCCTGGACAATGCACGCTGTGGCTGGGAACATCATGTCCGGAGTCACGGTCGCGCAGATGATGAGGTCGACGTCTTCCGCCGCAACCCCTGCGCTTGCCAGCGCCCGTTCAGCGGCCACGGTCGCATAGTCCGACGTGGCTTCCCCTGGTTCTGCAATGCGCCGCTCGCGCATCCCTGTTCTGGTTACAATCCATTCGTCACTCGTGTCCACCATTTTTTCAAGATCAGCGTTGCTCAACACCCGTTTGGGCAGGGCCGATCCCGTTCCGAGGATGCCTGCGCGAATTCGATCTGCCATTTTATCGTTCCTCCCTTTACTGGCCGCGAACTTGGTCCATGTCCAAGGTACTGTCGATGTGGTGTAGGACGTCGTTTTCCACAAACCGCGCCGCTTGAGTACAGGTGACGTACCAAGCACGTGCGTTACTACTGCCATGCGCTTTAAAACATCCGCCGGCCACCCCAAGAAACGGTGCTCCACCGTACTCGGCGTAGTCGAATCGACGTCGAAACGACTTCAACGAAGGCGCGAGCCCAGCGGCCATCAACTTGGTCCACCAGTTTTGCAGGAACGCTTCCTTGAGTGCTCCGAAAACGCCCGCGCCGACACCTTCCACCAGCTTGAGCACGACGTTGCCCACGAAGCCGTCACAAACGACCACATCGACAACGCCGTTCATCAATTCGCGCGCCTCGACGTTCCCCGTAAAGTTCAAATCGGCCGTTTTCAGCAACGAGTACGTTTCTTTGACGACGGCATTGCCTTTTCCTTCTTCCGAACCGACGTTTAACAAACCAATCCGCGGCTTGTCGATGCCGAGGACGTACTTGGAGTAGGCGTTGCCCATGGCCGCAAATTGAAGCAGGTGCTTGCTGTCTGCATCCATCGTCGCACCTGCGTCCAGCAGCATCACGCCTTTTCCGTCAAACGTAGGCAACACCGGAGCCAGAGCAGGTCGGTCAATCCCTTGTAGTCGCCCGACAACCAACAGTCCGCTCGCCACCAGCGCTCCGGTATTACCTGCGGAAATCATGGCATCTGCCTTTCCATCTTTGACCATCTGCGCCGCCATCACCAGGGACGAATTCGGCTTGCGCCGCACAGCGCGTACCGGTTCATCGCCGGCCTCTACCACCGATTCGGTGTGAATCACTTCTATATTGGATGGCAAGTGACCGACCTGGCGAATGCGTGACTCGTCTCCAATCAGCAATAGTTCCACGTCTGGACGTTGTCTTGCGAACTCGATGGCACCACTGACGGGAGCCTCAGGTGCGTAGTCACCGCCCATGGCGTCAACGACGATTTTCATCCTTCCACTCCTTCGACGAAAACTCATATACTCCCGACGGCTCGGTGACAACCCAAATCACGCCGTCGAGAACTTTCCCGGCTTCGGACGTGGTCTCCACCCGACACTTGGCGACAGGCCCTCTCACTGCCACCACATCCACGCGGGACCTCAGCGTCTCTCCAAGGTAAGCTACTCGATAAAAACGCAGTTCGGTTTTCGCCGTCACTGCCACATCGGCGTCCATCACGGCGGTCGCGAGGGAGTTCACTTGGGCAAACAAGTGATGTCCGCGAACAATTTTGGTTCTCGAAAATACGTGTGCAGCCGTCGCTTTGAACTCCGACACGGCGTAGCGATTCAACTTCAATTCCACGATGTCACCGACCACTTCATTCTGCTCGAGGGCGCGAATGGCATCGTGGTGTTTCGTGGCAACCTGTCGGATGCGCTCCCTTGCCTCCGGGATGTTCAGCGCTGTTCGGTCCAGGCGAATCGTCGCCACGCTGACGCCGAAACGCTCCGCTAACTGGTCGTCCGTGGCAAAGGGATTCTCCTGAACGTACAGTTTGAGAGCTTTCCTTCGTTCAAACTTATTCAGCGCCATCCCTCTTTTCGTGCAGTTATAACCAGATAATATGACCTGCTACTAAATTGTATGTGAAAATCACGTCGGTCTGCAAGCAAAACTTGACCACGTCGCGCCCACCCTTGTCAGTCTAAACATTCACTCTATGTACTTCATGCTCCCCGTGCGTGACCGTTCCGGTCTGGAGCCCAAGAAAAAAAAGCCGGTATCCACGACCGGCTTTTACGTTCCTTACTTCACATTCAATACCTGACGTCCCTTGTAAGAACCACAGTTCTTGCAAGCATGATGAGCCAACTTGTATTCGCCGCACTGCGGGCATTGAACCATGCCCGGCAACTCCAACTTGAAGTGCGTCCGACGCAAGCGTTTGCGGGTTTTAGACGTTCTATGTTGCGGTACTGCCACTGACGACACCCCCTTTACAGACTGCCGGTTAACATCTTACTGTGATTCGTCCGATGAAAGCAAGTCCTGTAACGCCGCGAGCCGCGGATCTACCCGCCGCGTGTTGCACGCACACTGTTGGCGGTTCCGATTGCAGCCGCAAACCGGGCACAAGCCTTTGCAATCTTCGGCACAGACCGGACAATACTCTAACGCCAAAATGATGGTTTCTTCGATGTACGGATCCAGTACAATTTCGTCGTCAGCGACGAGATGAATGTCCTCGCTTTCCTTCGACTCCAGATTCGTAAACGACTCATCAAAGGGGACGTCGAGCGTTTCTGAAGCATCTTCCAGACAGCGAGAACATTGATACGTGACCGTGGCGCGGAGTGCCCCATGTACGCGACATTGGTGCTCAGACCCTGCCGCATGGACCGCTACCTCTACTGGACTGATGTCGCGAACCTGTTTGTTTTCCTCTGCCAAGCGAGGCAGGTACACCGAGTCGTGCACATCTAGACCCGTGCCGGCCTTTTGAACACTCCGGAAGCTAATATTCATGAATACCACCCTATCGGCAACAAAGTTGAGTATACCTTCTATCGTCCAATGGTGTCAATGAAAATGACTTGGCATCTCGCGCGATGCCCTACACCGGTTCAGACTCGCATTGCTGAGCCGCAGCCAAGATGTCATCCATCACCGCGATGGCCGCTTTGTACCCAGCGGTGATGGCTTCCTGCGCTCGATTGAACTGGGACGTTCCAATGTCTGACACGTCCGGTTCAATGCGCACGTCCGCCCCCTGGATCCGAGGTTCAACCAATTGATGTTGCATCAGATCAATGGATTGCATAATCACGTCCATGATGGTTTCAGGCACGGTGGCTCTTTGCGCCGCCGCGACATCCACTGCAATCACGATATCTGCACCTAGACTGCGACAGGCTTGAACAGGAACCCGTTCCAACACACCGCCGTCCACAAACACCCCCTGGTCGGTGACGTACGGAACGAAGACTCCCGGAATCGAGATGCTCGCGCGAACGGCATCCGCGATGTTCCCGGACGTCAGTAGAACCGCCCGACGCTGTGTCAGTTCTGTGGTCACAACGCCAAACTTGACCGGTAATTCGTGAAACTGCAGCCGACGCGTCAAAAGCGCTACCATCTGGTGGATCTTTTCACCGGAAATGAGCCCGATTTTTGGCACCGTCAGATCTAGCCAATGGCGCCAACTGAGGGAACAGGCCAGTCGCTCCATGAAGCGCGGTTGCATCCCCGTCACGTAGAATGCCCCAATCAAACTTCCCATGCTCGACCCCGTAATCACCTTTGGGCGCACCCCGTATTCATCCAGAGCTTTCAGCACGCCAACGTGCGCAAATCCCTTTGCAGCTCCAGACCCCAGGGCCAAACCCAGTGTTTTCCCGGCCATGCGTTCATCACCTCGTTCCAGTGATGCGACTTGCCACACGCCTGCTTCGTCGGATGCAGCACGTCCGCTGTCATGCTCCATTGGTCAAATGCGACGGTGCCGCGATACAGGTGGTTACTCAGGTTTTTGATACTTCTGCCGCAACGCCTTGGCAATCACCGTTGGCACGTATGGCTCGACATTCCCGCCGTACGATGCGACTTGTTTCACCAGAGACGAACTCACATACGACAGACCTGGATGGGTCGGCAGGAACACCGTAATTGCAGATGGCTCCAGACTTCGATTCATGTGCGCCAACTTCACCTCATTTTCATAGTCAGCTGGCTCACGCAGCCCTCGTACAATCACACGGGCACCCACTTTCCGAACGTAGTCCACCAACAACCCTTCAAAGTGGTCTACGGTTACATTCTGTATATGATGAGTGGCTGCAGCAATCAAGGACAGCCGCTCATCTGTTGAAAAAAGCGGGCGTTTGTCAGGATTCACTAAAATCGCCACAACCACCTTGTCGAACAGTTTCGCCGCTGTTTCGACGACTTCCAAGTGGCCGTTGGTAAATGGATCAAAACTTCCAGGATACACTGCAAGTTTCACAAATCATCCCCCATGTCTACACCGCCGTAGCTGCGGTACATCGTGACAGCAATGTCTCCGTATACTTTGCTCTTCGCCACTTCTAAATCCCCCACCTGACTCGGCAGGAGCACGTCCTTCGGGTGTTCACATACCACCCCAAACCGTGGATGTACAGAACACCGAGAAATCGAAGTCAGCACGGGAACCCACAGGTTCTTGCTGTACGGAGGATCCACAAACACCCAACCGACATCCAGGCCCGCGGCACAAATCTTGTTCCATGCGTCTTCCCAGTCGGCGCGGTACACCTTTGCACGATGCCCAGCTTTACAACGGGTGAGATTTTCCCTCAGCGCCGCCAGACTTGCTGGGTGAATGTCCGCAAAGATGGCTGACTCAGCACCGCGGCTCAACGCTTCGATGCCGAGTGCACCAGACCCGGCGAAGAGATCCACCGCGACCCCTCCAGTCCAGTTCCAGCCTAGCAAATTGAACATGGACTCCTTCACTCTGTCCGTGGTCGGCCTCGCCACCTGCCCCTTCGGCGCAACCAACGTCAACCCTTTCCACTCTCCAGAAATCACGCGCATCGCTCTGCATCACTCCATACCAAACACCCACACAAATGTTCCGCTTCACTGTAACACAGTGCAAATCGTCCGACAAAAATCTTCACCAACAAGTATAGTACGTGAAAAGTTGGCAAAACTATGGATAACAACGGCGAGAGCTGTTGTAGGCAACCGCGGGAGAAGCCTTACGTTCCCCATAAGCGCTTCCCTCCGGTTTCTCCTCTCCCAGAAATCGTTCGCGCGCAGCGCGAACGGCAGAACCCACGCGTACCCGGGCGTGGGTTTTCTGCGTCATGCGAAAACACCCGGATGCATGTTCTCCTAAAATGTCTGCCAGGTAGATCCGAACTCGCACCCAGCGTAGTATAATCGGCTCAACGGCACTGGAAGACACGCCTTTTGTTTATTCGTAATACTTTGATAGATGCAGAAAGGAATCATGCAGCATGAATCCACACCTTTGGACCCTGACAGAAACACAAAACGCCTTGAATCGAGGGCAGTTGTCCTACGTGGAACTGGCGACATGGTATTTGCAGCGGATTGAAAAATACAACCCCGGCCTTCACGCGTACATTACAGTGGCCGAGGACGTCGTGGATAAAGCGCGTATGCTGGATGACAAACGGGCGCGCGAAGTGCCTGTAGGCCCCTTAGCCGGCGCTCTGGTGGCCGTGAAAGACCTGATTGATACAGCCGGTATCCGAACAACGTATGGCGGGAGACATTTTACCAACCACGTTCCCGACGTGTCCGCGACTGTCGTCCAGCGATTGGAGCAGGCGGGCGCCATCGTCGTCGGCAAAACGAACTTGCACGAGTACGCGTACGGCACAACGACGGAAAACCCGCATTACGGAAACGCTCGCAACCCCTGGAACAAAAACAAGATAGCCGGCGGATCCAGCGGAGGATCGTCGGTGGCTCTATCGGCTGGACTGTGCACCGCTGCACTCGGCACAGACACGGGCGGCAGCATTCGCATTCCAGCGGCGCTCTGTGGACACGTGGGATTGAAGCCCTCCTACGGTCTGGTGAGTAAGGCGGGCGTCTTTCCACTCGCCCCGTCATTGGATCATGTGGGGCCAATGACTAAATCGGTTGCGGACGCAGCGCTTCTGTTATCCGTCATGGCTGGCCCGGATGTGCGAGATCCTTCCACAGTCCGGCTTCCGGTACGGTCGTACAAAGGGGCACCTCTACAACGTCCCATTCGCCTCGGCATACCTGCGAATTTCTTTTTTGACCGGTGCCATCCGTCTGTGCTGCAGACGGTGCACGCCGCGTTACAGCAACTGCAATCGTCAGGTGTTGAATTGCGGGAAGTGGAGATTCCCATGATGAGCGATGCACCAGAGATGCAAAACGTGGTGATTGGCAGCGAAGCGCTGGCAGTTCATGAAGAACTGCTCGCAACCAGGAAGGATGAATACGGAGACGACGTCCGACGTCGGCTCGACGCCGCACGTTCCATTGGCGGCAGCCAATACGTCGCGGCTGCAGACTTTCGCTCCCGTTTCCGCAGTGCGTTGAAAACGGTGTTTGCCAATGTGGACGCGGTTGTGACACCGACCACCGGCCTGCCCGCTACAGGCATCGGCCAGTGGAAGGCACATGTCAAGACGGTGGAGGTCAACGTGCGAGCCCATCTTACACGGTACACCAACCCTTGGAACCTGAGCGGCCTGCCTGCCCTCTCGCTCCCGTGCGGCACATCGCCGGACGGTTTACCTGTCGGCCTCCAACTGGTTGGGCCCATGTACGCAGACGCCAAGTTGCTTCAAGTGGCGGCTTGGGTTGAAACCGTTCTCGGTAGTACGACGCTGGCCCCCGAATTCCGCTGATGCAGGAGAGATAGCATCAGCGGGGCCGTGCAGGTCTCAGTCGAAACACGAGGACCGACATGAACCAGTAACTTACACTCGAGGAAACCAGCATCGCAGCTGCTTTCGCCACGTTGCTCTCTACCACCGGCGACGCAAAGTTCATGCTGTCGAGTTCCCGCGTGAACAGAATGACGACAGCGTCGTTTATGGCAATATTCACGAGCGCCTGCAACAAAAACAAGCATCGTTGGCGCAGACTGCCGTCCGTGGCATCCTTAAACGTCCATCGGCGATTCCACAGGTAACTGTTTGCAATGGCACAGGCAACCGCGATGGAATTGCAAAGGGTCAGTTCTAACGCGGTCTTCGGTGTGCTCAAGAAAAGTAGGACATTGAGCACAAAAAGGTCGACGACAGCATTCATGCCGCCGACCACCAGAAACTTTACATACCGTTTCCATGAAGCGCGCGGCCATTCTTGAAGCCGAGTCAAATTAGACGGCACGCGGACGGCCTCCTTGCTGCAGTGTACGAAGGTCAACTAGGAGCGGCTCTGCCGTACCACCTCGGAGGCCAAAGGGACCCGCCGTGACAAAAGTTGCTCATAGTGGTTCAGCAGTTGCTGCGTCGGGGCCGCCCAATCCACACCGCGCACCAATTCGTCTGCACGGCGGCGCACCCGCTCCCGGACGGACGCGTCGTACAGAAGCAGTTGGATGGCGCGACACATGTCCTCCGTTTGTTCCGGATTGAAGATGACGCCTGCATCTCCATCCTCCAAAACTTCCCGCGTCGGCAAACTGTCCGCCGCCATCACGGGTAAATGTGAAGCCATGGCCTCAAACAACACCAAGCCGAGCGTCTCGGTGGTGGACGGAAACACGAAACCGTCGGCCGAAGCGTACGCTTCGGCCAGTTCGGCACCATGCAAATACCCTGTGAACACCGTCTGTGTGCCTTGAAAGACACGCTCTAACTGCGCCCTGTGCGGACCGTCGCCCACGATGGCCAAGCATACGTCCGGAAACTGGTCCAAGCAAGGTCGGAGGCGTTCAATACCTTTTTCGGGCGCCAGCCTCCCGACGTACAGTAAGATCTTCTTGTTGGTACTGTCGCCGCCGCACAATCTGTGCCGCATTTCCTCCGAGCGCTTGGCATTGGCGTATCGTTCCACGTCAACGCCGCGCTCCCATAATCCCAGGTTGCGGAAGCGATGTACCTCCAACTCTTGCAGCATCGCCTTCGAGGTACAGAGATTGACGTCTGCAAAATTATGGAGCGTACGAAAATACCACCACAAGGCCGGCTCCAACCATGACATTCCGTAGTGGCGCGCGTACGTAGGTACATTTGTGTGATACGAAGCCACCAAGGGAAGGTGGAAGCGCTTCGCGTAGTAGATTCCGCCCAGTCCCAGGAATGCCGGATTCACCACGTGAATCAGGTCCGGATCGAACGCCTTGAGCGCCCGTCCAATCTTCCTCCGTGGAAACGCAAACTTCTTTTCCGGGTAGAGAAAAAAGGAAAACGAAGGCAATCCAACGACCCTTGCGGACTCGTACGTTTCCGGACCGCCTTCCGGGGCGAACAACAACACCTCGTGTCCAGCAGCGTGTAAGTGTTTCAATGTCGCGCACAATCTCGTAACGATTCCGTCTGTCCCCGGAAGAAACGTTTCCGTAAACATTGCAATCCGCATACGCCAGGCCTACCTCCAGCTCGCGTTTGGTGCAATCACTCCGAAGTCGACCCGATCTTTGTAGCGTATTGCCGTTTCAATCAAATCACGGATCAACTGGTCAGACAACAAGTGTGGCTTGAGACCCAGATCTAGCAGTTTGGTATGCACCGCATTGTAATAGTGTTCCTCTTTTTCGACGCGGGGATTTGGCAAGTGTGTGATGTTTGCCCGCAACCCCATCTCCGCCGCAACTTTGGTAACCCGCTCTGCCAATTCAAGAACGGAAAACTGCTCTGTGAACTGGTTGAACACGCGAAACTCACCAAAGTCCGCAGGATGCAGCGCTGCCAACTCCACACATTGCACCGTATCTCGAATGTCGAGAAACGCGCGCGTTTGTCCACCTTTACCGTAGACAGTCAAGTCATGGCCGACCGCCGCCTGGATACAAAAGCGGTTTAAAGCGGTACCAAACACACCGTCGTAGTCAATGCGGTTATGTAACCGCGGATCCCGCTTTGTCTCCTCCGTCCATAATCCGTACACGACGCCCTGGTTCAAATCCGTTGCCCGCAGGCCCCACGACTTGCATGCAAACATGATGTTGTGACTGTCGTGCACTTTGGATAAGTGGTAGAACGAAAAGGGTTGCTTCGGATAGGGCAACACATCTTCGCGACCCTTGTGCTGAATTCGAATATACCCTTCCTCAATGTCGATGTTCGGCGTTCCGTATTCACCCATTGTTCCCAATTTAATTAAGTGACATTCGGGCGCAATTTCCTTGATGGCGTACAGTACGTTGAGCGTGCCAACCACGTTGTTGACCTGTGTGAACACCGCGTGTTCACGGTCAATCATCGAGTACGGCGCTGAGCGCTGCTCCGCGTAGTGCACGATGGCATCCGGCTGAAAAGTCCGAAACACATGTTCAACGAACTCGTAGTCCATCAAGTCGCCGACGAATGTTTGAATCTCTCGTCCAGATATTTCTTTCCACGCCGCTACGCGCTCCTCAAGAGACAGGATAGGCGTAAGAGACTGCGTGCCGAGTTCTTCGTCCCACTTTCTACGAATCAAACTGTCGGCGATGGCCACCTCATGGCCTTTCGCAGAAAAGTGTAGAGCAGTCGGCCAGCCGCAAAAACCGTCTCCTCCGGCGATTATAATCTTCATCCCCATGGTCACCTCGTCGGAAGTCATATCAAAACACTTTTACTCCCTCTCACTGTACAAGTTTTGACGCTGCGGAGCAAGTTGGGCGCATCACACAAAAAAAGCAGGGTGAACAATCACCCTGCAGATCACCATGGTCCGTGGAAATCGCCGTAACATTCTCCGGCGTAACACGTCCACTTCCAGTACCAGCGTAATCCCTTCCGACATACGTAAAGGGCGCTCCGAATGGGTTTCATACGAACCACCTCGAGACCAGTGTGCCCGAGGTGTCGGAACCTTATCCTTCACCGCATCCGTCGCCTGTGTCTTCCCGTACCTCCGCAATCTTTTGGCCCATGCGCACCACATCTCCCGTTCGCACATGAACGGATTCTACCATGCCCGGCTGGAACAGCAATATCACCGTGGATCCGAATTCAAATCGCCCGAGTTCCCGTCCTCTGTGCACTGGAACACACACCGTGCCGCTCATCATATTCAACCTCCGTCGGCGAAACGGCGGTTCATATGAGGGCCCGTATGGTGTCCGGATGCTGCCGACGATGGTAGCCCCCACCTTCACCACGGCCACATTGCCAAGCGACGTCTCCAATTTCGTGATAAGGCGCTCATTTCTCGTAAACAAGCCTCTGATATTGCGGACTCCGGACGCGTTGACAGGGTACAACGTACCAGGAATGTACCGCCAGAACGTCACAGTCCCGGACAAAGGCGCATGAATCCGGTGATAATCGCGAGGACTCAAATAGATAGTTACGTAGTGCCCGCCGCGAAACTCGGCCGCCAAGTCCTCTCCACCCACCAAAGACTCGAGGGAATACTTGTCACCTTTCGCCTGTAGCAGCGTACCCCGATCCATCATTCCCATTTCGCTCACGGTTCCGTCTACCGGGGATACCGCTCCACTGGCGGACACCGGTCGAGCACCGGCACGCAAACCCCGCGCAAAAAAATCCACCAGGCACTGGTACTCGCCCGGCGCGCGTTCTGAATCTGTGCAATCTATCTGGTAGTGACGAATGTACCAAGGAATGAGGTGTCTGCTCCACGGCTGTCTTGCTGCACTTCCTACGATTGCCGTAAGAGCTCGCTTCGGCAATACCTTGAGTGTCACTTTACCCAACAAGGACTTCATTGCTACACTCCTACTCCTGCTACGGCAAATGCCTTTGACGGACCACCGGTTGAACGATGCCTAGCACTAATCTTTGTAGTACGAATCATACGGAATCCGCTGCACGGCGGCTTTCAACGCTTGATACGCCGGCAACAGCCAAAAGTCCGGGTTCTGAATGAGGGCTACCGCTTCATCACGAGCCACTTCCATGATGCGAAAGTCCTTCACTAAATCACCGACAGTAAACTCCGGCAAGCCACTTTGCCGCACTCCTAAAAACTCTCCCGGACCGCGCAGTTCCAAGTCTTTTTCCGCGATGACGAAGCCATCCTGCGTAGCCACCATCGTCTGCATGCGTTGCACAGCATACTCCGACGTCGCATCTGACAACAGTATACAATAGCTGGCGTGTTCCCCACGGCCCACTCGACCGCGCAATTGGTGCAACTGAGCCAATCCGAACCGCTCTGCGTGGTAAATCATCATGACCGTCGCATTGGGAACGTGGATGCCCACTTCAATCACCGTCGTACTGACCAGGACCTGGATATCACCCGCCGCAAACCCACGCATCACCTCATCTTTTTCTCGAGCACTCATTTTCCCGTGCAGTAGGCCTACTGTGTGCCCGGCGAATCGGTCCTTTAATCGGGCTTCCAATTCCGTAGCAGACAACACGTCGGTCACGCGCTCTGATTCCTCCACCAACGGCGCCACCACGTACACTTGTCGTCCAGCAGCGAGCTCGCGCCGCGCAAACCGAATGGCCGTCTCTTCTTCGGACATCCGGAGCCAAGTGGTACGTATGGGCTTGCGCCCAGACGGCAATTCCCGGATGGCCGTCACGTCCAGATCTCCATAAATCGCCAAAGCCAAAGTGCGCGGTATCGGCGTGGCAGACAGGAACAGAACGTCCGGCGTTCGTCCCTTTTGCCGAAGAATCGAGCGCTGCGATACCCCAAAGCGATGCTGTTCGTCGGTCATGACCAGTCCAAGCGAAGAAAACACCACGTCTTCGGTCAGTAACGCATGTGTGCCAATCACGAGATGGACTTCACCGCTCTGGAGCTCCTTCAAAATCTCCGCACGCTCCTTCGCCGGCGTGCTTCCTGTCAGCAAACGAACAGTCATCCCAAGGGGGACCAATCGCCGCGTGGCTTCCGAATAATGTTGTTCCGCAAGAATTTCCGTCGGCGCCATGAGCGCACTTTGCTCGCCGCAACGAAAGACGGCGTACGCGGCCCAAAACGCAACCCACGTCTTTCCGGAACCAACGTCGCCCTGGATCAAGCGCTGCATGGGTGTGTCTCGGGTGAGGTCGGCCGCGATGGCCCGACACGCTGCCTCCTGTCCTCTGGTCAGCGGATGTGGCAACGAATCTCGATACATCGGAAAGGCGTCTTGTGGCAGCACTCGACCTACACCTTGGGTTTTCTGCTGCCGTTGGGCACGAAACCATTGCAACTGCAATTGAAATAGGAAGAATTCCTCAAAGGCTAACCTTCGGTGCGCTTGTCGCAGATCTTCGTCGGTCTCCGGTTTGTGCATCTTATATACCGCTTCTTGATGAGACACAAGGCGGTACTTGCGGACGAGCTCCTGCGGAAGCACTTCCTCGAGTTGTCCTGCGTACGTCTGCAGCGCTTTGTCAATCACGGCCTGGATCTGCGTAGACGAGAAGTCCTTGGTGCTTGAATAGACAGGCATGTACCCGCTATCCGGTTCGACACCGCCAAAATCTGTATGAGAAACGACCAGCGTGTGCTTCTTTGCATTGTAACGCCCTGTAACGACAACCACGCGTCCGTCTACCAGTTTGGGTTTGAGGTAGTGTTGGTTAAACCAAATCGCAGTGACCCGATGTCTGTAATCCACCCTAAGCCACGCTGAGCACACGGATTTACGGCCGTGCCAACGAATGCGGGCAGCTCCTTCAATCACACCGCGCACGGTGACCCGCTCCGTTGAGAACGACTCCAACGGGCGGGGTCTCCTATCCTCGTACTTTCGTGGGAAATAGTGTAGAAGGTCGTAGACATTATGAATGCCCAATGCGGCTAAGCATTTTTGCTTGGCCTGCCCAACACCTGGAATATGAGTTACGGGGAGAGAACGGAGCATTGCTGACTACTCCAATGACAAAATATAGTCGTATACCGGTTGACCACCGTACTTTAATTCTACCTCCAAATCGAACTGGCGTTCAATTTGTGTCACCAGGCGATGCAACTCGTCTTCTGGCACGTCGTGTCCGTAAAACACCGTCAGCAGTTCAGCGTCTGCGCTGCCCATCTCACGGACGACGTCCATCACCGCTTCATCTCGGGAATCCCCAACGTACACCAGTTGTTGACGGTCAAAGCCGAGGTATTGGTTTGCTCGAATCTGCCTATCTTGAAAGACGCTGTCGCGTACAGCACGCACGACGAGGCCAGAATGTACGAGTTCAATGGCTTCGGTCATTCGCGCAACGTTCTGGTCTACCGAAGCATCTCCGTGGAAAGCCATCATCGCGGCAATCCCTTCTGGCACCGTGGTGGTCGGCACAACGTGAACCGTCGAACCCAATACTTCTTTCGCTTGCTGTGCGGCGAGCACAATATTCTTGTTATTGGGCAGAACAATCACATGGTCACTATGTGCAGACCGGATGGCAGACACAATCTCCTCTGTACTCGGATTCAAAGTCTGTCCGCCAGCCAAAACCACATCCACGCCGAGGCTGCTGAAAATCTCAGATAACCCATCCCCTGCAGCGACGGCCACCGTCGCAAGCGGCTTTCGGCGCACCGGGGCGCTCTGAGCCACGTCTTCCACATGCTCCGACCTTGCTTCCGGCAAATGCGCGTGTTGCTCGGTCATGTTGTCAATCTTGATTTTCACCAGTGGCCCAAACGCCAGTGCGTCTTCCAGAACCCGTCCCGGGTGCAACGTGTGAACATGAACTTTCACCAGTTCATCGGTTCCGACCACCAACAGGGAATCTCCATATTGACTGAGCGTAGATTGCAACGACGCCTGAGCGTCTTCAGAATTTCCCGACTCAATCCGGATGAGAGCTTCCGTGCAGTACCCGAACTCTCCATGGTGGTCGATATGCGCGCCCGCAAAATCGAGCTTCAGCGCGGAGTCGACAGTCTCCATTCGCTCGATGGAATACGGTTCACCTTTCAACCACTGGTAAAAACCTTCAAAAATAAATACAAGCCCTTGCCCACCAGAGTCCACCACACCCGCCTGTTTCAACACCGGGAGCTGTTCTGGCGTGTGTGCAAGTGCTCTCGCTGCTGCGGCGTGCACATGGTGCATCCATTCGGCAAAATCCGGGTGTTTCTTGGCTTCGCGGAGTCCCGCCGCGGCTGCTTCGCGCGCTACCGTCAGGATGGTCCCTTCCACCGGCTTCGCAACGGCGCGATACGCAATCTGTACCCCTTCGTGCAAAGCCTTAGCAAATACCAGCACGTCCATTTCCGTCAGGTTTTGCGTGACTTTGGCAAAGCCCCGAAACAATTGCGAAAGGATCACACCAGAATTTCCTCGGGCACCCATCAACAAGCCCGATGCAAACGCTTGCGTAATGTCACATAACTTTTTGTCAGACGAATTTTCTAATTGTGCCACTCCCGAGGCAAGTGACATCTCCATGTTTGTACCTGTATCCCCATCCGGCACGGGAAAAACGTTAAGGGCATTGACCACGCCCACCATTTGTTGTAAGCGTGCGTGCCCAGAGCGAATGAGCTCCGCAAATCCAGTGCCGGTCAAATGCTGTTGGGAAGTCATTGATGGCCTCCTAATGCTCTGTTGTCACGCGTACGCCCTGCACAAAAATATTCACTTTGTCTACGGCAATTCCGATGGATTCATTGAGGACGTATCGGACTTTCTCACGGACATTTTGTGCTACTTCGTAAATGTTCGTGCCGTAACTGACAATGATATACAGATCTACGTACACCTCGTCATCCCGAATCCGAACCTCAACGCCACGGCCTGGATTGTCCCGCCCAAGCAATTCACTCAAACTGTCCTTTACTTGTTTCCTGGACGCCATTCCGACCAAACCGTAGCAGTCCATCGCCGCGATTCCGGCTGTTGTCGCGATGACGTCTTCTGAGACGGCGATGGTCCCCAAAGGCGTCTCAATCGTCTTTGGCATGCGGGCACCCCCTGCAACTGCTGCTCTGTGCAATTGTACTATATCACGGTGTACCGATGAATGCACAGTTGCGTCTCGAGAAATTCTTGTGCTAAAATACCACAGCGAGTGTTTGTGTGTATAACTTATGCGCTTTGCGGCTCAAAGGGGGGTGCGGAGAAATGGCAAAACGCTGTGAGATCTGTGGCAAACAACCGCAAACCGGTAACCTCGTGAGCCACGCGGAAAACAAGACAAGGCGCCGTTGGTTGCCGAACATCCAGTCCGTGAAGGTCAACCAAGGCGGTACGGTGAAACGCATCAAAGTATGCACGCGTTGTTTGAAAGCCGGTAAGGTAAAACGTGCTGTATAATGATTGTCCGCAATGGACCCTTCATAACGCGGCGATGCGCCGCCGGCCACAAAGAAAGCACCCGACGGGTGCTTTCTTTGTGTTTTGTATGCCTGCGCGCCCGCTCTTTGCCCCCACCGTCTGAGCGGTCAGTCTCTCGAAAACACACCAATACAAGCCTTTACAATACCTCCCACAAATCGAGGAAGTTTGATGGTGTAAAATTTCACAGCCGCTTCGCCTCCCTGTTCTTCAACCATCGGTACGCACACGATGATGCCTCTGGATATCGGTACATATATATTCCCGTAATCGGGATATGTGCACAGTGTGCTCCCAGTATGGCCGAGGGACATCCTTTGAAATTCAGGGAGTTTGGCTTGCGTTTTCCCGCAAAGCCGCAATGGCGGCGCGGTAATCCGTTGCGCCGAACACCGAAGATCCAGCCACAAATATCTCGGCGCCCGCTCTGTGTGCTGGACCGATGGTCTTCGGTCCAATCCCGCCGTCCACTTCAATTGGCACGTCCGCCCGCCCGAGCTGGTCCAGCATTTGGCGAGCCCGTTCAATCTTTGAAAGCACGCTGTTCAGAAACGGTTGCCCGCCGAAACCAGGATTTACGGTCATCAGTAGCAACATATCGATGTCGCTAGCCATTTCTCGAACGACGTCCAGCCCTGTCCCTGGATTTACCGCCAGACCTGCTTTGACACCCCGGTGTCGGATGTGTTGTACGGCCCGATGAATGTGCGGCGTAGCCTCTGCGTGTACAGAGATCAGGTCCGCGCCGGCCTCAACAAACATGTCAATGTGACGTTCTGGCCTATCCACCATCAAGTGCACGTCCAACACGCAGGAGAAGCGCTTGCGCAACGCCTCGACCACCCCTGGTCCCATGGTCAGATTTGGCACAAACGAGCCATCCATGACGTCGATGTGTATCCAATCCGCGCCGGCCTCCAGTACGGCCTGCACTTCCTCCGCAAATCTCCCAAAGTCCGCAGCCAGAATCGAGGGTGCAATCCGAACGTTCAATATTTCGTCTCCTCCTTGTGCCGAATCTCCTCGTACAGAGACCGATAGCTGGCATACCTGGCCGCTAATAGTGCCCCCTCCGCGACCGCCTTTCGAACGCCACAGTCCACTTCGTCTACATGCAGACATCCTCGATACGCGCAGCGAAGCGCAGGCTCATGGAAGTCAGGGAAGTAGTTCCGCAGCTGGTCAGAGGCTACGGTGATCTCCAGCTGGCTGAACCCTGGGGCGTCGGCGACAAAGGTCTCCGGATTCAACTGGTACAGCTCCACATGCCGGGTCGTGTGACGGCCTCGTCCCAACTTTTCACTGACTTCCCCCATCTTGAGCCCAAGGCCAGGGGACAGTGCGTTGCCAAGGGACGACTTGCCCGCGCCCGAGGGACCGACGAAAACAGCGACGTGGCCGAAAATCACGTCCTGTACGGCCTCGACGCCGTGACCGGCGTGGACGGAAACCGCCAACGTTTTGTACCCCGCCTTCTGGTACGGCGTGACGGCTTGTTCCAACTCGTCTTTCGTTCCCAAATCACACTTGGTCACGACAATCACCGGTTCAATGTTTTCACTCGACACTGCGACCAAAGCTCGGTCCAACAGGTTGGTGTGAAACGTCGGGTTCCGCAAGGAAAATACCAACAGTGCCATGTCGACGTTGGCAATCGGCGGACGAACGAGTTCTGTCTTCCGCGGCAAGACCTCCGTTACAATGCCCTCGGAACGTCCAATCGGCTCAAACTTGACCCGGTCGCCCACCAACACCGTGATACCACGTTTGCGAAATACGCCGCGTGCTCTGCAGCGGCGCACCCCCTCTTGATCCGCCACGTCGTAAAATCCTGAGAGTGCGCGCATAACGACCCCTTCTGGCACACACCGTCCTCCTTTCTTCATCATTTACTGATACGGCACGGGCTGATCATTCGTCATCTGCCCGTCCTGGTAGACCATCACTTCGCCGGCTTTGTCCGGGGTGACGTACAGTGTCACTTTCCACGCCTTCGTCGACTTAATGGTTTCGTCCACCACTGGCACGCGCGTACCGGTGGCATCAGTCGTGAAGATTTGCACGTGAATCGGCACTTTGTCTTTGTCTTTCACGTTCACAGTGACGTATTTTGCCTTGGCGTTGGCGGGCGGGTTCGCTGAAGGACCGCCATTGCCCATTCCACTCGTATTGTTCAAGCCGTTGCCCGTATCTCCACCGGATCCCCCGGAATTACGGACGACGTACAGGCTGATGACGGTACCGGCCGGTACTTTCGCGCCTGGCTTGGACGGTGTCGTATCCAGAACCGTCCCGTCGACGCCGTTCCCGGGCACGTAGGAGGTAGCCCCAACCTGCAGTCCAGCATTGAGTAAGGCCTGCTTGGCATCTGCTTCGTCCATACCAATCACACTGGGAACCGTCACCATACTGCCTTGGCTGACCTGTACGGTGATTTTCGTGTTCAATGTAATGTTCTCGTTGGCAGCAGGGACCGTCGCCACGACGTTGCCCGCATCATACTGACTGCTCTGCACGTCCTGTTCGATGATGTTGTTCTTAGGAATACCCAAGTTAATGAGTTCCTGCTTCGCCTGATCAAACGGTACATTGATGAGATCCGGCATTTGCATCTGCTGTTGCCCATCGCTGACGTAGAGCGTCACGTCGCGGCCCTCTTTGATGTGCGTAGGCCCTTCAGGGTCCTGGTCGTACACAACATCCTTGGGCTTCTGATTTGCCTCGTGCTGCTGCTTGATGTGGCTCTCCGGAACGCCCGCGGCCTCAAGGAGTTTGACCGCCTGTGCGACGTTCTTGTTGCGAACGTCTGGAATCGCGATATCTGGCACCTGAATCAGGCGCATGACGATGTAATAGGCTGCAACTACACCGATGCACAAGACGCCCACGAAAACGCCTGACCAGGCTAAAACTGTCCACCACTTCCGCTTTTTCGGCTCGGGCTCCTTCTCGGCATTCGACCCGCTGATGGCGGATTGCAAACTTCCTCCGCCAATAATCGGCACTGCAATCGTCTGGTCCGACACTTCGTCTGGCGGCACAAATTTCGGGACGTTGGGGTGCAAGAGCGCATCCCGCAGGTCCGCTTTGAGTGCTTTCATGTCTGGGTATCGAGCGTCTGGCGATTTGACCAGACAACGCAAGACGATGTTCTCCACGCTTTGCGGAATCGACTTGTTGATTTCACGAGGTTCAACGAACTTGTCTCGCAAGTGTTTGAGCGCCACGCTCACCGGCGAATCCCCAGAAAAAGGTAATCGACCAGTCAGCATTTCGTAAATGACGACACCGAGCGAGTAGATATCGCTCTTCACATCGGTGGGTGCCCCGCGGGCCTGCTCCGGCGAAAAATAGTGCACTGAGCCGAGCACCGAATGACTTTGGTGGTGCGTAATTGTGTTCCCGGTGGAAGCGCGCGCAATCCCAAAGTCCGTGACTTTCACGTGCCCTGACTTGGTGAGCAAGATGTTGTGCGGCTTGATGTCCCGGTGGATGATGTTGTGATCGTGCGCGTGTTCCAGCGCGTCACAAATCTGCCGAGCGATGTCCAGCGTCTCTTTCACAGAGAGAGGCGCGCGCTCGCGGATGACTTCCTTGAGCGTGGGCCCATCCACGTATTCCATCACAATATAGTGCTCCATATTGGGCGTGATACCGACGTCGTACAGGTTGACAATGTTCGGATGCGACAGACTGGCCGCCGACTGCGCTTCGCGGCGGAAGCGTCTGACAAATTCTTCGTCACCCGCGTACTGCGGCCGCAGCATTTTGACCGCCACCTGGCGATTCAGCAGCGTGTCCACCGCGCGATAGACCACCGCCATTCCACCGCCGCCTATTTGCTCTTGCAACTCGTAGCGCTCGCCTAAGCGCTGACTCATCGCTCATCGCCCCTCTCCCGGTGGACAACGAGCACCAACGTTATGTTGTCCGGGCCTCCGCGCTCCAGCGCAAGCCGAATCAATTGGTCCGCAACGGCTTCCACTTCCTCGTCACTCGTCGCCTGTCCCAGCGGTTCCAGCAGCGACGCCAATTCTTGCTGCGTGACCAAATTGGACAGACCATCCGTGCACAACAGCAGCGTGTCCCCCGGTGACCATTGGATGATGTCGACATCCGGTTCGCTGTGTTCAGCGGTTCCGAGAGATCGCGTGACGATATTGCGTTGCGGGTGGCGCTGCGCTTCCTCCTCAGTGAGTTGCCCTCTCCGCACAAGTTCCGCAACCAAGGAATGATCTCGCGTCACTTGACGCAGTTCCTGTCCGCGACATATGTATCCTCGGCTGTCGCCTACGTGCACGAAAATGACTTGCTCGTGGTTGTAGAGGGCGGCAACGAGCGTCGTGCCCATGCCGACGTACTCGTCGACAGACTTCGCCGCATCCCAGATTTTTCGATTTGCTTCATGGACAGCGTGCAGGAGCAAATCTGCGGGCGAGTCACTGAGACGTTCAATCTCAGCGCGCACAAACTGACTCACCGCGTCTGCAGCCATCCTGCTCGCGACTTCCCCCGCAGAAGCGCCGCCCATCCCATCTGCGACCACCAGCAGTTGCCACGGCGTGAGTTCCGTGTGCACGGAGTAACAATCTTGGTTCACTTGGCGTACCAAACCGATATGCGACCTCGCCGCATACAGCATTGATCCCCATCCCTCCAAAGGTCCGCATCCAGCTTGTGTGCCGGACTTGATTTACAGCTTGCCTGCGTGCTCTGCCCGCAGCTGCCCGCAGGCGGCGGAAATATCGTGTCCCATTTCCCGTCGCACGGTGGCATTGACACCGAGACTGCGCAGTTCATTCACAAACGCCTGAATCTGATCCTTCGGTGTACGGTGATAATTCCGTTCCGGTACGTAGTTCACGGGAATCAAATTCACGTGACTCGGCAGCCCTTTGAGCAGTCGAGCGAGCCGCCTCGCATCATCCAGGCTGTCGTTCTTTCCGCCAATCAGAGCGTATTCGAACGAAATCCGCTTGCCTGTCTTGTTGTGATAATAGTGACAAGCCTCCATCAATTTTGCAATGGGATAGGCTTTGTTGACCGGCATCATGGAAGACCGCAGCTCGTCGGTCGCGGCGTGCAAAGACACTGCAAGCGTGATGGGGCGACCTTCGTCGGCAAGCCGAATGATGCCAGGCACCAGACCCACGGTTGAAATGGTGATGTGGCGCTGGCCGATATTCAGGCCGTTCGGATCGTTCACAATGTCAATGAACTTCATGGCCGCATCAAAGTTGTTCATCGGTTCCCCAGAACCCATCAGTACAATGGAGGACACGCGTTCGTGGGACTCATCCAGCAGTCGCTGACTGTACAGCAGCTGCTCCACCATCTCGCCAGCGGTCATCTGGCGAATCATGCCCCCCAGGGTGGATGCACAGAACGTGCAACCCATTTTGCATCCAACCTGCGTCGAAATGCAGACGCTATTTCCGTATTCGTGGCGCATTAAGACCGTTTCGACCGTCACACCGTCCGGCCATCCTAACAGAAATTTGACCGTACCATCCACCTTGGACACTTGTCGCGTGACTTCGCGGGACGTGCCCAAGGTCGCCTCCTGTCCAAGGCGCTGGCGCAGTGCCTTGGACAAGTTGGTCATGTCCTCTACCGAAACCGCACGACGCTGATATAGCCATTGGAAGATCTGTTTGGCGCGATACTTTGGCTCTCCTTGGTCAGCCATCCACTGTTGCATCTCTGTCAGTGTCATATCGTATAGATGGGGCATTGTCATAACTCCTCGTCCACTCGGCGTTTTGCCAAACTCATTTTACAGGTGTTCGGCGGCCAGGATCTCGATGGCGTTTTACAAAACGCTGAATTGTATTCTACCGCCGCGTTGCCGCGCACCATGGCGGCTACGTGTCAATTTTTATAGTGTCAGGACAATTTCTTGCGCAAACGAGCCATGTAAAATCCGTCTGTCCCAAACAACTCTGGAGTAAGTAGTAACCCGCGGCCCGCCTCGGCCCGAACTGCCATGTCCTCTTCAACTACACCATTCCAATCCGCCCAAGTCAAACCAGTCGTCGGGTCCGCCAGGACGGATTCCACAAGTTCCTCGTTCTCTTCCGGCATCATGGTACACGTGCAGTACACCACAACGCCCCCCGGCTTCACGAGTCGAGCCGCACTTTGCAGCAATTCACGCTGCAGTTGTGTCAATGAGCGAACGTCGTCCTGCGTCCGTTTCCACCGAATGTCTGGGCGATGGCGCAACACCCCGAACCCGGAGCAAGGTGCATCCAACAGGACCGCGTCATACCTTTCCTCTGCACCAGGTCGGTCTGGCAACGACCTCGCGTCGGCCAGCGTCACTCTGATGCTCTGCAATCCCATCCTCTGGACAGCCGCCCGCAAGTGTTGCAGCTTGTGTGGATGGATGTCACACGCCTCCACCACACCTTCATCGCCTTGCAACTCAGCAATATGCGTGGTCTTTGTGCCGAGTCCCGCGCACATGTCCAGAATACGCTGGCCTGGCTGTGGATTCAGCAGCGGTGCGACGAGCATGGCGCCTTCATCCTGAATCGTCACCCGGCCATCCTGCAAGGCCGACCACTTGTGAATGTCCAGTCCACTGTAAAACCGAATCCCCGACGCTGCCAACCGCGACGGTTCAGCCACATCTCCGTACTCGTGCCGCAGTTCCGCCAGCACGTCTTCCCGCGACGTTCGCAGCAAGTTGACGCGCGCCGAGAATCCTGACGGTTGGTTGCACGCTTCTGCCAAAGCGACCGCCCGTTCCCGGCCAAATGCGGACTCCCAGGACGCAATCAACCAGGTCGGATACGAGTGAAGAAGCCCAATTTTGTCCGCCCAGGTTGCACAGCGGTCGGCGAGCTGCGCAAGCCGTTCACGAGCCGGCCTTTTGTCCCTCGCGAAGTTCCGCAATACACCGTTCACAAACCCCGTCGCCTTTCTCGACGACTGCTTGGTCAACTCCACCGCATCGTGAATCGCTGCATACGGCGGAACCTTGTCCAAGAACGCCAGTTGATACACAGTCATCCTCAATATGGTCAAAACGGCGGTGTCCAAGTCCTCGAGCGACCGTGATAACAACGGCTGTATAAGCGCGTCCAGGGACCGCTGACGCTGTACGGTACCGTACACGATTTCAGTACAAAGCGCGCGATCCCGGGGAGATAATGTATGCTGTTGTAACACGTGCTGCAAAGCTAAGTTCGTGTACTTACGGCGCTCCGTCACGTCACGAAGTGCCGTAAACGCCGCCGTACGGGCAATTGCCGTCATGCCTTCACCTCAGATGCTTGAAACTGCACGGTCTCGGCTGCAATCCCGCGGAACCAGTCGTCCGCGGACATGGGTCTCTTCCCACTCGGCTGCACTTGCTTGAGCTTCAACCACCCGTCCCCGGTCCGTACGCAGATGCCAACGCCGGCAACATTCCGCACCTGCCCTGGCTCCGCAGGCGCACTGCCAATGACCTCACCTGGCACCCGTTCGGCCGCCCAGATTTTTACATCCAAGCCGTTCCACGTCGTCACCGCACCCGGCCACGGCGACAGACCTCGAATGTGGTTGTACACGGCATCCGTCGGACGGCGCCAGTCCACAAATTCGTCGCTCCGCAAAATCCGATCCGCATACGTCACGCCCTCTTCCGGCTGCGGCGTCGGGGTGATGGAGCCGTCGAGATATCCAGGAAGCACCTGCATCAACAGCCTTGCGCCGACTTCGGCTAATCTGTCGTGCAATGTGCCCACGTTGTCGTCTTCCGCAATTGCCACCTTTTCCACCCCAACGATGGGGCCGGCATCCAGCGCGCGAACCATCTCCATGATGGTCACACCCGTTTCCGCGTCGCCGGCGAGAATGGCACGGTGAATCGGCGCAGCCCCCCGCCACCGTGGAAGCAGCGAGGCGTGCACGTTCAGACACCCGCGCGTCGGTATGTCCAACAGACGTTGCGGAAGCAGTTGACCATAGGCAGCCGTCACGATGACGTCTGGTTTCACCTCGCGCAACTGGTTGATCACGTCGTCCGCACCCACTTTTTGCGGTTGCCATACGGAAAGCCCGAGTTCCTGGGCCACGCGTTTCACAGGCGGTGGTGTCAATACCCGTTTGCGGCCCACAGGCTTATCCGGCTGGGTCACCACGGCTGCGACCACGCAATCGCTGCGGGCAGCCAACGCGCGCAAGCTCGGAACCGCAAAATCTGGCGTTCCCATGAACACGACTCGGTACAAGCCGTCTCCCATCATTGAGACTCCTTTTCGTAAACAATTTCGGACGGTTTCAGGTAGTCCGTGAAGAGAATCCCGTTGAGATGGTCCAGTTCATGCTGAATGCACCGCGCGAACAAACCGTCGGCATCTAGCTCCACCGTCTCGCCGTGGCGGTTCTGAAACCGAACGCGCACGTTCATAGCACGCGTCACACGGCCTCGGATGCCAGGCAAAGACAGGCAGCCCTCGTAATCTGTCTGGGTGCCGCTGGAGCTCAGGATTTCCGGATTGACGAGCTCAACCAAACCCTCTCCTACGTCAATCACGACAATTCGCTTGGCGATGCCGATTTGGTTGGCCGCGAGGCCAATTCCCTCCGCATCGTACATCGTCTCGGCCATGTCGTCCAGCAATTTGTGAATGGCGGGCGTAATCTGCGGAACGGGTTTGGCGATTTGACGTAAAACCGGGTCATCCCCGGTGCGAATGATTCGAATGGACAACGTCAACAGACTCCTTTCACATGCAGGGTCAGCGCGATATATGACAGCCTCTAGATGCGGCCTGCGTTGACATCGAGGGTACACGTTCCGGAGAACGCCCTCATTTTTTCCTGAACCAGGCTGAATGCGTCCACGACGGCGGAACGCACGGAAAACCACTGAGAATACTTTACCACAACTTGAAATCGGTAATAATCTTCAATACGCTCCACACCCGCAGGCACGGCGGGCAACACCGTGAGGTCTGCAGCGTCCTGTGCTCTGCGCAGTTCCCGTTCAAAACGTTTTGCCGCACCTTCTGCCAATCTGCGCTCCCGGTGAATGGCAGTAAACACAGCAAGTTCGCAGAACGGCGGATAACCAAAGGTCTCCCGCAACCTCCGCTCCGCATCGTAAAAGCCGGTGAAATCGTGGCGAGCAGCTGCTGTGATGGCGTAGTGCTCCGGCCGATACGTCTGAATGACAGTCCGGCCTGACACGCTCGCGCGTCCCGCTCTCCCCGCAACTTGCGTCAACAACTGAAACGTTCGCTCCGCTGCGCGGTAATCGGGTAGGGCCAACATGGTGTCTGCCGAGATGACGCCGACAAACGCCACCTGCGGAAAATCGAGACCTTTGGCGACCATTTGCGTGCCAATCAACACGTCCGCCTGTCCGTGCAAAAACTGCTCAATGATATTTTGGTGCGCTCCTTTCCTGCGCGTGGTGTCGACGTCCATGCGCAGAACCCGCCAATCCGGGTAACGCTCCGCCAAAACCTCTTCCACCTGCTGGGTGCCCAGCCCGTGTGGGCGCAGAGCAGGCTCTCCGCATTCGGAACAAAGTTGGCCCAGACTTTCCGTGTAACCACAGTAATGACAGCGGAGCCACTCCCCGTGTCGCCCTTTATGGAGGGTAAGGGAAATGTCGCAGCTTGGACATTCCGGCACGTGCCCGCAATTCCGGCACAGGACAAACGCCGCGTAGCCTCGCCGATTCAAAAACAAGATGGCTTGATTTCCGCCCTGCACCGCACTCTCCAAACCTTCCTGCAATGCCTGGCTAAATATGCTTCGGTTCCCAGACCTCAGCTCTTGCCGCATATCCACGATTTGTACGGGGGGTAACGGCCTGCCGTTGACCCGCTGTGGCAATGATAGAATCTGAGCGCGGCCGCCCTCAACCAAGTGCAGGGACTGCAACGATGGGGTGGCCGATCCAAGCACCAATGTTGCAGCGTTCTGCTCCGCACGCCACCAAGCTACGTCGCGCGCGTCGTAGCGCGGGGACTCCTCTTGCTTGTAGGAAGGTTCGTGCTCCTCATCCACGACCACCAGTTGGAGGTTTTTGACCGGGGCCAGCACGGCGGATCGGGCACCAATGACAATTTGCGCCTCGCCTCTCCGGATGCGCATCCACTCATCCCGTTTTTCACCTGTTGAAAGTCCGGAGTGAAGGACAGCAATGCGATCGCCGAACCGTCCAACGAATCGACTGACCATTTGCGGCGTGAGCGATATCTCCGGCACCAGCACTATCGCCCCGCCCCCGCGCTCTAGGCAGACTTCCATCGCTCTCATATACACTTCCGTCTTTCCGCTACCCGTCACACCGTGCATGACAAAAGCGCGAAACGCCGGCTCCGCGAGCGCGTCCACAATCTCTTTCAGCGCCCGCTCCTGCCAGACCGTCAAGGTCTCCGAACGCGTCTCATCCGTTGCCGCGATGCCAAGTGGCGTCCGGTACACTTCTCTGTCCACCATGTCTGCGAGCCCGCCCGCTACAAGCGACTGCACTGCAGGGTCCGAAGGTCTCAGACCGAGTTGCCGCAATTGAATTTCTTCGTTCTCCAAAAGGTAGGTCAAAATCCGAGCCTGCTTGTGTGCGCGCTTTTGTCGGGCTCTGAGCGCTTCCTCCAACACCGCTTTGTCTCCTCGGCTGACGAGCACCGGCTCCGTCTTCGCGGATACCTGGTCCTTGTGCGCCAGCTTCTCCTGAACCCATCCGTCGTGGATGAGCCGTTCCAACACCAACACGGCCTCGGCACCGAACCGTGCGACCAGTTGGTGAAAAGACAGCGGTTCAGAGCGCAGCGCCTGCCACAGTCGTTGGCCCAGTGGGTCCAGTGGACCGGGTGATGCTGCAACCGGTTCGTAGACCCGTTTCTGCTGCAATCGGAACGCAGCAGGCAGTGTCGCCTGTATTGCCTCAAGCAGGGTGCAGCCGTACCGGTAACAGAGCCAGTGACAGAGTTCCATTAAATCTGCCGTGAGCAGAGGTTGCTCATCTAACAATTCCAGTACCGGTTTCAACCGACTGGCGTCTGCCACTTCCTTTTTGGCAACCACGTACGCCTGACAGAACTGCTTGCCAAACGAAACGTATACGCGATGCCCAACCTGTATTCTATCGGCCCATACATCCGGCACTTTGTAGTCAAACACACGTGCGACCGCACGTGCCCGTACGTCTACCACGACTTCGACTGCCAACTCAGGCATGTGGCTCCATCTCCGGATGACTGTTGCGTTTTGAACGCAGTGCCTCTACAACGAGGTCCAACAGCTCGTCCGCAACCGCTGACTTGCTCATCAGGGGCAGCGCGACGTCCGGTCCGTCCTTGCGGAGAATCGTCACGTGATTGGTATCTACACCAAAGCCCGCCCCATCCTCGGTCACGTCGTTGACAACCACCATGTCCAGGTTTTTCCGTTCGAGTTTCCTTCTTCCGTAATCGACGGCGTTCTTCGTTTCTGCTGCGAATCCCACGAACACTTGACCATCATGTTTCGATTGAGCCACGGTGGCGAGCACGTCAGGTGTGGGCTCCAATTCGAGGACAGGCACTCCGTCACTCTTTTTCCATTTATGGGACAACCGCTGCACCGGACGAAAGTCCGCCGGAGCGGCTGCGCTGATGAACACATCGCAGGAAGGTGCGTGTGCTTGCACAGCGTGCAGCAGATCTTCAGTAGAGCGAATCCGCACCATCTCCACGCCATGGACCGGCGGCAAGTGTGTGGGCCCGGATACCAAGATCACGTCCGCCCCGCGCTGCACCGCGGCCTGTGCAATGGCGTAGCCCATCTTGCCGGTAGACGAATTGCTGAGGTATCGAACCGGGTCGAGGTCCTCGACCGTCGGACCTGCGGTCACCAAAACCCGCGTACCGTTCAAATCGGTTTTCCGGTGCAACACCGCCTCCACCACCGCGACAATGTCCTCCGGTTCAGGCAGACGGCCTTTGCCAATCCAACCACATGCCAGCAGGCCTGTCCCAGGTTCCAGGACGATGGCGCCGCGCTGTCGCAACCGTTGGAGGTTCTCCGTCACCGCAGGATGCTGATACATATTGACGTTCATCGCCGGAGCAATCACGAGTGGACAGGTCACCGCCAGCGCTGTGGTGGTCAACACGTCGTCGGCTATTCCGTTCGCCAACTTCCCAATCACATTCGCTGTGGCCGGTGCTATCACGAATACATCCGCCGCGTCCGCCTTGGCAATGTGGGCAATCTCCGCAGGGTTGGGTTCCTCAAAGGTGTCCGTGAGCACTGGGTTCCGGCTGAGCGCCTGGAACGTCAGCGGCTGCACAAACTTTGTGGCGTTCTCCGTCATCAACACCTGAACGTCATAGCCCTTTTTTACAAGTGAACTGCAAACGGAGGCAGACTTAAACGCCGCAATGCCTCCAGCCACCCCCAACAGAATGGTCTTCCCCACGTCGACGTCACCCTCTCCTTGCCTGCGACGGTCCCGCCGCAGCGCTTTCACTACTTACGTTGAGCGATTGGCAACACGCCCATTTGTTTTCCTCATGCCGCAAACACGATATATGGTGTTGAACATATTGGAGTCGCTATGTTCTAAACCGCTGACGTGAAAAAAGAACAACCACCAAGGTTGTTCTGCTACCGATTCAAGCCCAATTTAGTGCGTCACTTGATGCCATCCCGTGTACGGTAGTACTTGACCTGACCGTTGGCAATTTCCCAGAGCGCACGACTGACATTTTTCGTCGTTGAAGAGCCCGGATTTGCGAGCTCCCTCTCCTGCAATTTTCGAGCTCGCTTCGACGTGGCTACGACGAGGCTGTACTTACTGTCCACCAACTCCATCAGTTTATCAATAGACGGGTACAACATAATCGCGTCTGCTCCTTTCCGAAATCGCTTCAATCCAGAAGCGTCCATCCGGTCGTTGTCACAGCGCGCTCTGCGAGAGCGATGTGACAACGCTTCGTGTCCTACTCCATTCTTACCATTCAGAGAGCAAATACAAATTCCGAGACACGCTGCAGTGCTCCGCCGTGATGATGGACTCGATGCGTTGACATGCGGCGTCCACCACATCGTTGACGACGACGTAGTTGTACTCTTTCATCATTTGCAGTTCGTGCCGCGCCGCTCCAAAGCGCATGCGGAAGGATTCGTCAGTCTCTGTCCCCCGGCCTAAGATGCGTGCTTCCAACTCGGTGGCAGACGGCGGGATCAGAAAAATGAACACGCCTTCCGGGTACGTCTGTTTGACCTGCATCGCCCCCTGGATGTCAATCTCCAGAAGTACATCATAACCCTCCGCGAGTTTACTCTCCACAAAACTTCGCGGCGTTCCATAATAATTATCAAACACCTGGGCCCATTCCAGCAACTCGTCATTGCGAATCATTTCTTCGAACTGTTCCCTGGTGTGAAAAAAATAATTGATGCCATGCTGTTCTCCAGGACGAGGCGAACGCGTCGTCACGGACACCGAGAGGCACATGTCTGGTATGCGTTCCATCAACGCCTTGCACACGGTACCTTTTCCGGCTCCGGATGGCCCACTCAACACAAATAAGATCCCTGAATGATTGTTCGGCATGTGTATCATTCCTCGTCGTCAAGGATTTGGTCTTTCGCGGTTAGGCGATGTGCCACGGTCTCCGGTTGCACGGCTGAGAGAATCACATGATCACTGTCCGTAATAATCACCGCTCGCGTCCGGCGCCCATACGTGGCGTCAATCAACATACCCCGGTCGCGCGCTTCCTGAATGATACGCTTGATAGGTGCAGATTCGGGGCTGACAATCGAAATGATACGGTTGGCCGAGACGATGTTTCCAAAACCGATGTTAATCAGCTTAATACTCACCGCGAAGCTCCCCTTTTTACGAACGGCGACATGCGCCGCCCACAGCGTGATTGAATGCTCGGCTGGCTACTCAATGTTCTGTACCTGCTCCCGCAGTTGTTCGACAATCGTCTTGGCGTTCACGACCGCCTTCGACATACGGATATCGGACGACTTGCTCCCGATGGTGTTCACTTCGCGGTGCATCTCCTGAACAATAAAGTCAAGTCGCCTGCCGACTGGACTGCCTTCGCCCAGTGACGATTGAAACTCGTCGATGTGGCTTCGCAAACGAACCAGCTCTTCGTCGACCGAACTCCGCTCAGCCAAAAGGCTGACCTCCATCAACAACCGCTGTTCGTCGACTTGTGGTAGCCATTCAGCCAGGCGCTGCTGCAACTTGTCGCGTAACTGCTGGTTCACCTCTCCAGACACATCGGACATCCCGCCGACAACTCTGCTCAACTCCGACAGTTTTGCCAGCAGGTCTTGTTTCAACCGCGCGCCCTCACGCTCGCGCATGGCCACGAGCGCATCACACGCCTGTTTCACCGCTGCCATGACCACTCGGCGCAACGGTTCTATCTCATTCACCGCGGATTGCACTTGCAAGACATTCGGATACGTCAGCCACGTCGTCCAGGAGACAGAGGCTGGCGCAACCTGCCCGCTCCTCGCTGCCGCTTCGCGCTCCACACGACACAACGCGTCGAAGAGTCCCCAGTCTACTTGGACGTTGTACGGTCGAGCCGCAACTTCCTCGACGGACACAAAGACATCGGATCTCCCACGCGCTAGACGTGTCGACAGATACGCCCGTATCTCTTCTTCCACGAACAGCAAATCGCGCGGTGCGCGTATGTTAAACTCCGCAAACCGGTGGTTCACGCTGCGGATTTCGACCTTTGCGCGGTACGATTCCTGCTCTACCACAGCCTGCCCGAATCCAGTCATGCTGCACAACGCCATTGACGTGCCCCCTAAACGTGATACTATTCTACTCTACATGAGGCCAAGGATACAAGTTATCTCCTCCTTGCTCGCCCTAGGTTCGATTTTCAGGGGATTCCTCGCATTAAGAGGCAGAAAAGGGGCTGTCTGCTGTGGAACCGCGGTTCCACAGCAGACAGCCCCTAAACACCAAGGCGCACGTGAGAATTAGTGTGTCGCCATTTTCGCTTTCAAAGCCTTTCGTCCGGCACGTCGCAACGAGAGGGCAAATGTTGGCACCGCGGCCGCCACGACGACAATCAACCATTCCCGCAGCCCCAGTCGCACGGTCTGAAACACGGTGGCCATGGCTGGCACGTATATCGTGAGCAGGAACAACGCCAAGGAGGACGCCACCGCCAAGAGTAGCCACACGTTTTCAAACATATTGCGCTTCAAGATGCCCCCTTCGACGCTGCGGCAATCGAACACAAGAATGAACTGCGACATGGTCAGCGTGCTGTAGGCCATCGTCTGTGCACTCGCGACGTCGCCCGTCGTCCTCCATGACCAGTAGAACACGGCCAGTGTCACTAGACCAATCAGCAGTCCGCGGCTGAGAATTTTGGTACTGAGACCGTGTGCGAAGATGCCTTCCCTGACGTCACGCGGCGGCCGATCCATGATGTCTTTCTCCGCGGGGTCCACCCCGAGCGCGATGGCTGGCAACCCGTCCGTCACCAGATTCACCCAAAGAATCTGTATCGGCAACAAGGGGAGGGGCAAACCGGCTAGCATGGCAGCAAACATCGTGACAATCTCGCCGACGTTGCTCGCCAGCAGGTAGCGGATGAACTTCTTGATGTTGTCGTAGATGCCGCGCCCTTCTTCCACGGCAGCCACAATCGTGGTGAAGTTGTCATCCGACAGCACCAACGCTGACGCTTCCTTGGCGACGTCCGTCCCAGACATCCCCATGGCGATACCGATGTCCGCCTGTTTGATGGCCGGCGCGTCGTTGACGCCGTCACCTGTCATGGCTACAATCTCCCCGTTTGCCTGCAGCGCTTTGACAATTCGTAACTTGTGTTCAGGCGACACCCGGGCAAAAACGTACGTGTCTTCCACATTGTGGCGCAACGCGTCGTCGTCCATTGCATCCAACTCCATGCCAGAGAGGACCAATCCACCTGGAGGGAGAATGTTCAGCTGACGAGCTATCGCAGTGGCCGTCTCCTGGTGGTCGCCCGTAATCATCACGGTGCGTATGCCAGCCGTGTGGCATCGGCGTATGGCATCGTACACTTCCTCACGCGGTGGGTCCATCATGCCGCACATCCCGACAAATACGAGGTTCAACTCCGGATCCTTTTCTGCTTTGGCCGCTTCGACGCTTCGGAACTTCCGATAGGCAAAACCTAGGTTACGCAGGGCGTTTCCCGCCATCTGTTGGTTGGCTGCGAGCGCCTGTTTGCGAAGTCCCGAAGACATCTGTTCTTCACGCTCGCCGGAAAGAATTTTTGTGCATCGGTCGAGGAGTACATCCGGAGCGCCCTTCGTCAACAGGTAAACGTCTTCACCCCGTTTGACAAGTACAGACATCAGCTTCCTGTCCGAATCGAACGGCAGCTCGTCGACGCGTGTATACGTTCCGTCTGGGTCGTCAAATCCTGCTTTTTTGGCCATGACCAACAGCGCGCCTTCGGTAGGATCCCCTTCGCACTGCCACTGTTCGCCGTCCTCGGTCACCTGCAACTTCATCACCGCGTTGTTACACGCGGCCGCAATCTCCACCAGCCACTTGAGGGCGGGTCTGCGCAGCGCCTGAATGGACCTATCTTCGTAGAGGAATTCACCCGCAGGATGATACCCAGAACCTGTCACTCGGAACCATTCGCCGGTGGCCCACACGCGTTGCACGGTCATGCGGTTCTGCGTCAGTGTCCCCGTCTTGTCCGAACAGACGACTGTCGCGCACCCCAACGTCTCGACAGACGGAAGCTTGCGCACAATGGCGTTGCGCTTGATCATGCGCTGGACACCAAGGGCCAAAGCAATGGTGACAATGGCTGGCAGTCCTTCTGGAATGGCGGCAACCGCAAGGCTGACGCCCGCAAGGAACATCTCGTACAACTTGTGGCCGTGCATGACACCCGTCATGACCACAAGGACGGTAATGCCCAAGGCAACCCAAACTAACACCTTGCCCAATTGATCCAGGCGACGCTGCAACGGCGTCAGCGATTCCTCCGACTGCTGCATGAGTCCAGCAATCTTCCCCATTTCCGTACTCATTCCAGTTTCAGTGACGAGTACTTCACCCTTGCCGCGCGTCACCAACGTCCCCATATACACCATGTTCACCCGGTCTCCGACGGGCGACGCGGGATCCACCACGGTGTTTGCTTGTTTGGTCACCGGCACCGATTCACCCGTGAGCGACGACTCTTCTACATCCAATCCCGCAGAAGTCAAAATCCGTCCATCGGCCGGCACCCGGTCACCGCCTTCCAGTAAGACGATGTCGCCCGGGACGAGCTCTTTGGCCGGAACGGTCACCACGTTCCCGTCGCGGCGTATGCGTGCCATGGGAGCAGTCAATTCCTTCAGCGTAGCAAGTGAACGCTCGGCCTTGACTTCCTGAATGAAGCCGAGGATACCGTTCAGCACAATGATGGCAATAATCGTAATTGCGTCGGTGTACTCGCCCAGTATGCCGGAGATCAGCGTCGCTGCGAGCAAGACAATGATCATAAAGTCGCGGAACTGGTTAAAGAAGATGGTCAGCAGCGACATCTTCTCGCCCTCGACCAGTTGGTTTGCCCCATACTTCTGTCGCCGTTCCTCAACGTGGCTTTCGGTCAGCCCGGCCGGCTGGGATTCGAGCAAACCGAGGCAGTCCTTCGCCGTCAGCGAATGCCAGTTATTCCCCACTGGAGCCACCCCTTCGTGAATCGTGTCTCGTAATCTGTATGCTTGTACCGGAGGAAAGATGTCCAACTCGGTCTTGCGCGGCGCGAGAAGCGGCGACCCGAGGCCAAACATCTGGTAAAGTAGGAAACAGATCAACGGAAGTGGCTCCCTTCGAGCCCCTATCCACGACAAAACCCCGATTGGAAAGAGTGACATTCGATGGACGCGTTGACCCTTCGCGCCTTGTGCATGGACTTGAATCGCCGCCTCAAACTGGCGCGCGTTGATAAAATTCACCAACCGAGTGAGCGAGACCTGATTTTCACACTGCGGACGCGGGAAGCCACCCACCGCCTTCTGTTGTCCGCGCACAAAACGTTTGCCCGCGCGCATTTGTTCACTGGCGAACGGCCGAAGAATCCAGAAGAACCGCCGATGTTCTGCATGTTGTTGCGCAAGCGACTGGAGTCCGGGCGACTGCTGGAGGTGAGACAGCAGGGGTGGGACAGAGTCCTGGAATTCGTATTTGAATCTCTGAACGAGATTGGCGACACGGTGCAACACGTGCTCATTCTTGAAGTCATGGGCAAGCACAGCAACCTGATTCTGACAACGGCGAACGATGCAGGCCAACCCGAGCGGATTGTGGACAGTATTGTGCATGTCACGCGCGAGATGTCCCGTGTACGTCAGGTGTTGCCAGGCCTCCCCTACCAACCTGCGCCGCCTCAGAACAAAAAGTCGTACCTAGAGGTGACGGTGGAAGACGTCGCTGCACTCGAGCTATCCGAGAAGTCCGGCAAACGAAAGAACCTCGCCCTGTGCGGCTTGGTCGCTGGCATCGGACCGACGGCCGCCCGGGAAATTCTGTACCGAGCCGGCAGTGCGGAAGAAGGTGTGCCAGTACGCGCAGATGCGGTGGTTCGTGAACTGCGAAGCCTGGTAGACGGGGTGCTACACGGAACGGAACATCCGAGTATTGGACTCGATGAATTGGGTATCCCAGCCGAGGCAGCGCCTTACGCACTGCATAGCTATCCCTCTTTTCGGGCCGTTGAGTCGCTGAGCGATGCGCTACAGTTGGTCTACGCCGAAGCTGTAGGTAGAGTCCACACGTCGAATCTGTCGCGCGACCTGGAAAACGCCGTGCTGGCTCACCTGGACCGACTGCGCGGCAAGCGTCAAAAAATGCAAGAACAACATGCGGAAAGTCAGGACTTTGAACAGTACCGCATACAGGGGGAACTGTTGACGGCCTATGCACACCTGGTCCAAAAAGGTGCCACGGAAGTGACGCTGCCAAACTTCTACGACGATGAGAAACCGCTGACCATTCCCTTGGACCCCGCCCTGTCGGCGACCCACAACGCCCAGCGCTACTTCCGCTTGGCGAGCAAGAAGAAGCGCGCCCTGCCGCTCCTCGAGAAAGAGCTCGAGCAGATTGAGCAGGATATGCAATATTTGGAGAACATCCTCGTGTACCTGCAGGACGCCAACGCCGAGCAGTTGCAGGCACTGCGTGACGAACTAGAAAAAGAAGGCTTTCTCCAGCCGAAAGCCACGAGGAAGCGGCGCAGCCATCCGCAAAAGCGAGCGAGCGGCGGAGCAGGAACGCCTGACGTCTACGTGAGTTCCGATGGGTACACCATCCGCGTCGGGCGCAACAACGCCCAGAACGACAGATTGACATTGAAGTCCAGTCAACCGTTTGACATTTGGTTGCACGTCAAGGACATGCCCGGAAGCCACGTGGTGATTACGGCAAATCGGGCGACAGAGGTGCCGGAGCGCACGTTGGAAGAAGCGGCATTGCTCGCTGCCTACTTTAGCAAAGGCAGGAACTCAGCGAACGTGCCTGTGGACTTTACACAGATCAGACATGTGTGGAAACCGAACGGAGCGCGGCCTGGTCACGTGCTGTACGATCATCAGAAAACGCTGTACGTCACGCCGGAGCGCGGTCACGTGGAAGAGATTTTACGCCGGAAGCAGTGATGTGCGATGGCTTGGAGCGGACAAGAGAGCACGTGCTCCCTCGTCCCGCTCCCACGAACCTACACGCTGGACTAGACCCTACGTCTCCTTCACTCGCTGCACCACAGCGTCCCACGGCCAGCCGTCGAACAGTGCCACCGCGTAGTGGTCGGCCATCGCGTGCGCCCGCGTTAAATCCACGTCGTGTAGGGACACCTGCCAGATGTAACACAGGGTGTCTTTGGCCGCCTGCTTGTCCTCATGCAGCGCGATGAGCAGCGCCAGTTCTCGCCCTTGCTCACGCACCCCTGGGTCCATCATGTGTTCGTCCCACCAACGAGCCCAACGCGCCACGTCGCGACGCATCGCTGCGACAACAAACGCCTTCCACAGTTGAAAATAAAGAACCATGCCTTTCGTTCGCTCCTGTGCATCCTTCATCATACCCAGCGTCTCACAGAACTTGCTGGACATGAGAAATCCGTCCGTCAAACTCGACGTGGAAGACGGATGTTCCACAAACGTATTCTCGCCAATGGTACGAATCACGTTCCACGTGCGAACCGAGAACGTTTCCCCTCTATCCCCCTGCTTTGCTGCACAGTGAGCCAGGGCGTAGAGTCGGTCTGCCACCTTGTCCGCATAAAACACCTGTCCGTCGGCGAGGAAGTCGCTGAACGTCAAATGCCGATACGCGCGGATGACCAACTCTGCTGCTTGCCAAGCACCCTGACGGACGTAATTCTCACCTTGCACCTGTAAACCGTCGAGGACGCCATAAATCAACCCGGTCTCCTTCTCCTTCACGGCGACGCCGATGATTTCCACCCATTGGTCTACGAGATTCTGGTGGATGCTGAGGAGCGGATCGTCCAGCCCAGCCGGTAAGGGCAAGTCTGCTGCAATGACGAGCATGGCTTCCATGCAGCGCATGCCGGTGACAGAGTCACTGAACGACGCGGCGCGTTTCGCAATGTCGCAGATCTGTTCCACGTTTTCCAGGGCAGCCTGAAATTTACCGCGCTCATACGCCTTCCGGTAGTCTCGGAGGACGAGCAGGATAATCTTCTCCGGCTTCAGCAGCTGCACCACCGCGTACATGTAGATGAGCAGGCTGACAAAGCAGATGACGACGAGGACGAGGTCCGCGCTCATTTCCCGGGCTAGCGAGGAGGGCAGCGGATCTCGCTCCGGATCCTTGATGTCGGCCATCAAAATGAAGCTGTGCATGATGGTCACAAGGTAGAAGAGAAACAGAGACACGTTGTAGGGTAGCCGCATGTAAAAATCCAGCACGCGGTGTGTGTAGTTGCTTGCGGTCAACTGAATGGCCACCAAGATGATGGAGATACACAGCGCCAGGATGGTGGATAGCGACGAAATAATGGTGTTTAGGTAATTTCTAGCAGTGTCGGTGTCGCCGGAGAACATGTCTGGCGGATGCAGAAACACCAAAACCAACACCAGCAGCGAGATCAACAAGTGAAACACAAAGGACGACGCGGCCATGCGCAAATGGCTCCAGAGCGCAATTCTCCTAGATATGGAAGTTTTCTGCACGGCCCGCACCCCGCATTCTGTGGAATTACACTTTCCATCCTGCCCCGACTGATTTATTATGAAACGGAGACTCAAACATAATGGGCCGAGAAGGGCCCATGTCGTTGAGAGGAGCGTCACAACATGGCAAAAGTCAGCAAAAGACTGGCTGCAGGGGCAAGCATGCCGGCACCAGGAGACAACGTGCTGACAAATACGCAACAAGTTGTCAAATCGGCCTTGGACAGACTCGGGTACAGTGAGGCCGTGTATGAACTGTTGAAAGAACCAATTCGCGTGCTGACGGTGCGCATCCCGGTTCACATGGACGACGGTCACGTCGAAGTGTTCACCGGTTTTCGCGCGCAGCACAACGATGCCGTTGGCCCGACCAAAGGCGGCATTCGCTTTCATCCCAACGTATCTCTTGACGAAGTCAAGGCGCTTTCCATCTGGATGAGCATCAAATGCGGCATTTTCAACCTCCCTTACGGCGGTGCAAAAGGCGGTATTATTTGCGATCCGCGCGGAATGTCTATCGGCGAACAAGAACGGCTCGCCCGCGGCTACGTTCGAGCCATCAGCCAAATCGTCGGTCCAACGAAGGACATTCCAGCACCAGACGTGTATACCAACCCCCAAATCATGGCGTGGATGTACGACGAGTACAGTCGCATTCGCGAGTATGATTCACCCGGATTTATTACAGGAAAGCCGCTCGTCCTCGGCGGATCGCAAGGACGTGAACGGGCGACCGCCCTGGGCGTGTGCGTGGCGATGCGCGAAGCGGCCGCGACGCAAAATCGGTCGGTGCAGGATTTGCGCGTGATTGTCCAGGGATTTGGCAACGTGGGCAGCAACGTGGCCATGATTCTGCACGAAATGGGTGCAAAAGTGGTCGGCATCAGCGACGCTGGCGGCGGCATATACGACGAGAACGGCTTAAATATTCCCGAGTTGTTTGAGAAGCGGGATTCCTTCGGGATGGTGACTCCCGCGTTTAGCCACGTGTTGCCGCAGGATGAATTCCTGTTGAAACCGTGCGACGTCCTCATTCCAGCGGCCCTGGAGAATCAGATCACGAGCAAAAATGCGAATGACATCCAGGCGTCCATCATCGTGGAAGCGGCGAACGGGCCCACCACGCCGAGGGCAGACGAAATTCTCGCCGAACGCAACATTCTCGTTGTACCGGACGTGTTGGCCAACGCCGGTGGCGTGACGGTCTCCTACTTCGAATGGGTTCAGAACAGCCAAGGCTTGTATTGGACGGAAGAGGAAGTCAATCGCCGTTTGGAATCCTTGATGGTAGGCTCGGTGCACAACGTCTTAAAGACGGCCGAACGCTATAAAGTATCCACGCGGCTTGCCGCATACATGATGGGTGTCAAGCCGTTTGCCGAGGCCATGCGCTGGCGCGGTTGGGTCTAGAAACGCTTGCGATTGCGCACAATCTCCTGCCGTCCGCAGGGGCTGTGCGCAACCTGTTTACAGAAGAATGGGTACCTGCACACATAGATTTCAGATGATTCCATGAATCTATACAATTATGCTATGACTGGATGTTTCAACATGGTAGTATAAAGGTAGTGTGTACTTATCTGAATTTATCGACGTTTGCATCGCGACTGTAGATGGTAGACGCTTTGTAAGGAGGCATAGGGATGGACCGGAAAGACGATGCAGGGCAGCCACACGTTTCGTTCGATGACGACAAAGGCCTGACCCGCCGCCAGTTCCTCAGCTACGTATTAGGTGGAACCGGTGCGTTCATGGGAACCTTAATGCTAGCGCCCATGGTGGTAAGTGCTTTCGATCCCCTACATCGCAGCGCCAGCGGCTCCTACAGCAAAACGGGCTGGAAAGTGTCCGATTTCGATGACAAACTTCCGAAACACGTCAAGTTCAAGGAGCACATTGACGACGCCTGGAATTCTCAGGACAAAGACAACGACGTCTTCGTCATCAAGTACCAGAACAAGTTGATGATTATGTCCCACACGTGTACGCACCTGGGTTGTCACGTGAACGGATCCGAGGATGGCGGAAAATCAGTCGCTGCCAAGTACAACAACGGCCAGAGCTGGTTCACGTGCCCTTGCCACGGCAGCATGTACGACATCTACGGCGTACCGACACCGAGTTCACCCGCGCCAGATCCGCTCGCGGTATACGACTACAAGGTGGATCCAGACGGGACCGTTTACGTCGGCCAGTCTGTCCCACGCAAAAAGGACACCTGGAACCAGATTCCTGGACCGACCATTGCATAGCGTCGCTACCAAATCAACAAAGGGCGTGTCCACGCGGTGGAACACGCCCTTGCTTGTATATACATGCCGCTCACACGGTGTTGAAACTACGCAACATGGGTGCCGCCGCACCAAGCCAAGTTCGTCACTCCGACTTTTGCGATTGTCCCGATTGTCCGTACTGATCCGGAGCGCTCCTCCACAAGAGCAGCCGCTCGACATCGGACGATGTGACGTACCCTTGCTCGACGGCCACGTCAATGAGCGTTTCGTAGTCCAGTAAGCGGTACGCCGGAATCCCGGAGGCAGCAACCCGCTGTGCAGCGTGTTCGAAGTCGTATGAAAAGATTGAGCAGACCGCCAGCACGCGAGCGCCCGCATCCTGCAGAGCCTCCACCGCGTCATACGCAGATTTTCCAGTGGACAGCGTGTCTTCCACGAGAATACAGGACGCACCTGCAAACACGCGGCCTTCCACTCGTTGCTGCCGCCCGTGGTCTTTTGCGCTGCTTCTCACGTACGCCGTGGGCAGACCCAACCGATCCGCGACCATCGCAGCGTGCGCAATCCCACCCGTTGCAGCTCCAGCAATGATGTCCACGCCTGGATAGTATGCTTCGATAATGGATGTGAATCCTTGGACGACGTGTTCTCGTACGAGGGGATAACCCAAAATCAGGCGGTTGTCGCAGTATATCGGCGACTTCCATCCCGAGGACCAAGTAAAGGGCTCGTCGGGACGAAGTTCCACAGCCCGGATCTGCAACAACCCAAGCGCCAAACTGCGACTCACGTCCGAGGGACTCCGCAAAAATACCAATTCACTCATGCGACGTATGACTCCTCTCTGTGTCCACTCTGTGCATCTGCGCTCGCTCCATTTCGTCCCAGATGGACTTCAGCGCGGCAAGCGGAGAGGCCGCCTGGGTGACGGCTCGCCCGATGACCAGGTGCGTCGCGCCGGATGCAATCGCTTGCCCCGGCGTCCGCGTGCGCACTTGGTCATGTACGTCGGCGCCCGCTGGCCGAGTACCTGGCACGACCGTAACAAACGGCGCGGGCACGTGTGTATAAATCGCTTCGATATCAAGGGCAGATGCAACCACCCCGTCTAGCCCGCACTGGTAGGCCAACTGGGCAAGCTGGGGTACCAGCGCCGACGACGGCGGCAGCTGCATCTGATGCAGCGCATCGTCCCCGAGGCTGGTCAACACGGTCACTGCAATCAGCTGCGGGCGGTGTGCACTTCCTTCCAAGGCATTCCGGGCGGCTTCCAGCATTTTTGCACCACCCAAGGCGTGTACGTTCACCATGTCGATGCCGCTGTCACGCAACACCCGCAAGGCACCCGCCACGGTATTGGGAATGTCGTGCAACTTGACGTCCAAAAAGACGCGCTTTCCGCTCCGCACGAGCCACTCCACCACGTCCATGCCCGCGGCGTGAAACAACTCCAGGCCGACCTTGTAGCCGTCCACGGCTTTCCCGAACAGCTCCACCAACGATTTGGCACGCTCGAGTGAAGGGACGTCCAGCGCAATGTACGAATGGCTGCGCGCAAAGTCGTACGCATGACTCGCGAGCATATCTAACACATTCGTCACGGCTGGCCACCGCCTTGGCTGGTGCTCGCAAGCGGTACAGTTGCAAATCGAATGGTTGACAGTACCTCAAGGAGTGAAGCCGCCGTGTCCAGCGATGTGAGACAAGGCACGCCGTGCTCCACCGCAGTGCGGCGGATGCGGAATCCGTCACGTTCTGGCTTCCTGCCTTTGGTCAACGTGTTAATGACCAACTGAATCTGTCCATCGCGAATATCGTCGACGAGGTTGGGGGTTCCTTGCGCGAGTTTGTTGACCACGCGCACCTCGAGCCCGCGTTGACGCAGGTACTTGGCGGTGCCTTCCGTCGCCGCCAGACGAAACCCGAGGTTCGCAAACCCTTCCAAAATCGGGAATGATTCTTCCTTGTCCTTGTCAGCAATGGTGGCCAATATCGTGCCGTAGAGCGGTATCGTCGTCCCGGCGGCCAACAGACCTTTGTAGAGCGCCTTGGCGTACGTCGTTTCCGACCCCATCACCTCGCCCGTCGACTTCATTTCTGGCCCGAGCGTGATGTCGACGCGGCGAAGTTTTGCAAACGAGAACACCGGCACTTTCACAGACACGCGCTGCTGTTCTGGAACGAGGCCCGTGCTCCAACCTGCCGCCGCCAAGGACTGCCCAAGCACCGCTTGCATGGCGAGTTGAACCATCGGGACGTCGGTCACTTTGGACAAGAACGGTACTGTCCGCGATGACCGCGGATTGACTTCGAGAACGTACGCCTTGTCACCTTGTACGACAAACTGGATGTTGACCAGCCCCTTGACATGCAGCCCCCGCGCGATGCGGATGGTGTAGTCGACGATGCGGTCCTTGACCGCCTGGCCGATGGACTGCGGTGGGTAGACGGCGATGGAGTCACCGGAGTGCACGCCTGCGCGCTCAATGTGCTCCATAATGCCGGGAATGACCACCGTTTCTCCGTCACTGATAGCGTCCACTTCCACTTCCACGCCTTGTAAGTAACGGTCGACCAACACCGGATGGCTGTCCGAGACTTCCACCGCTTCATCCATGTAGCCGCGCAGTTCTTCGTCGGAATAGATGATTTGCATTGCGCGGCCGCCCAGCACGTAGGATGGGCGAACCAGGACGGGATACCCGAGCTTGTGCGCCGCATCCAGAGCCCCTTCGAGCGACGTGACGGAATAGCCTTCTGGGCGTGGAATATCGAGCCCTGCGAGAAGGGCATCGAACTTTTCGCGGTCTTCCGCTTTGTCGATGTCCTCCATGGATGTGCCGTAGATGGGCACGCCCGCTTTGGCCAGCGGCTCCGCCAGGTTGATGGCGGTTTGCCCCCCAAACTGCACAATCACTCCGTCTGGGCGCTCCCGCTCCACCACGTGCATCACGTCTTCGATGTGCAAGGGTTCAAAATACAGCCGGTCAGAAGTGTTGAAGTCGGTAGACACTGTCTCGGGATTATTGTTGATGATAACGGCTTCGTACCCGGCTTTGCGAATGGCCCACACAGCGTGTACCGAACAATAGTCGAACTCGATGCCCTGACCAATTCGAATAGGACCAGATCCCAGCACCAGGAGCTTTTTCCTATCCGACGTTTCGACTTCATCTTCCTCCTCGTACGTGCTGTAGTAGTACGGCGTAGCCGCTGCGAACTCCCCGGCACAGGTGTCGACCATTTTGTACACCGGACGCAGGTTGAGATCCCGCCGAATGGCCGTCACGTCGGCCGCGTGCACACCGAGGAACCGAGCAATCGCCGTGTCTGGATAGCCCATCTCCTTCAAGGCGCGCAACCATTCAGGGTGCTCGTGGAACAGGTCCAACGGGTTGGATACAGTCGCTGCTTGTGCTTTCAGGTCCAATTCCACCTGGACGAGGTTCCCAAGTTTGTAGAGGAACCAACGGTCTATCTTCGTGAAATCGTGAATCTCATCGACCGAGTAGCCACGGCGAAATGCCTCAGCAATCACCCACAAGCGCTCGTCGTCCGGTTCTTTCAAACGCCGCTCCAACTCTTCGTTTGACCAGGCTGGCGCTTCCTTCGTCCACAACGAATCGCGTTTGACTTCCAGGGAGCGGATGGCTTTCATCAACGCTTCTTCAAAGGAGCGGCCGATGGCCATGACTTCCCCAGTCGCCTTCATCTGCGTACCCAACTTGCGATTGGCACTCTGGAACTTATCAAATGGCCAACGCGGAATCTTGGCGACGATGTAGTCCAGCGCGGGCTCGAAGCTGGCAAATGTCTCACCTGTCACAGGATTGCGAATTTCGTCCAGACGGTAGCCGACTGCGATTTTGGCGGCGACGCGAGCAATGGGGTATCCGGTTGCTTTCGACGCGAGCGCGCTGGAGCGGCTGACGCGCGGGTTGACTTCAATCACGTAGTACCGCTGACTGTGTGGATCCAGCGCGAACTGTACGTTGCATCCGCCCTCAATCTGAAGCGCGCGGATGATTTTCAGACTCGCGGACCGTAGCATCTGGTAATCCGCGTCGGACAACGTCTGACTCGGGGCAACGACGATGCTGTCGCCGGTGTGGACCCCGACCGGATCCACGTTTTCCATATTACAGACGACAATGCAGTTGTCTGCGCCGTCGCGAATGACTTCATACTCAATCTCCTTGTACCCGGCGATGCTTTGCTCCACGAGGATTTGGTGAATCGGGGACAGCGTCAGGCCGAGTTCCACAATTTCGTCGAACTCGTCCCACGTGGTCGCAATCCCGCCACCCGTTCCACCGAGTGTGTATGCGGGTCTGACGATGATAGGAAAGCCAATTTTGCGCGCGAACGCCCGAGCCTCTTCCGCGTTCGTCACAATGGCGCTTTCCGGGACGGGTTGTTCCAGTCGACGCATCAAGGCCCGAAATTTTTCTCTGTCTTCTGCCTCCTGGATGGACGTGAGCTGCGTACCGAGCAGTTCCACCGATTCTTGTTCCAGGATGCCCATCTCCGCGAGTTGCACGGCCAAGTTCAATCCAGTCTGACCGCCGAGCGTCGGCAGCAGTCCGTCGGGACGTTCCCGGCGGATAATCTGTGCAACAAACTCAGGCGTCAGGGGTTCAATGTAGACCTTGTCCGCCATGTCAGGGTCCGTCATAATGGTCGCCGGATTGGAGTTCACGAGGACGACCTCGTATCCTTCTTCGCGCAACGCCTCGCAGGCCTGCGTCCCGGCGTAGTCAAACTCGGCGGCTTGGCCAATGGTAATGGGGCCGCTGCCAATCACCATAATTTTCCGAAGATCCGTACGCTTAGGCACGCGCTGTCCATCTCCCTTCCCGAACGTCGTCCATCAATTGCATGAATTCGTCGAACAGGCCATCCGAGTCGTCCGGGCCCGGCCTGGCTTCTGGGTGGTACTGCACACAGAAGGCGGGGTACTTGCGGTGCGTGAGTCCCTCCACAGTGCCATCGTTCTGGTTGACGTGCGTGAGCACGAGGTCCGTCCCCGCAAGAGAGTCGGGGTTAACAACATACCCGTGGTTCTGCGACGTGATGGAAATTTTGCCGGTCCGCAGATCTTTCACTGGATGGTTTGCCCCTCGGTGTCCAAACCGCATCTTCTCGGTCTTCGCACCACACGCTAGCGCCATGAGCTGATGCCCTAAGCAAATCCCAAACATCGGAACCCGCCCGAGCAGGCCGCGCACCGTTTCAATCGCGTAGTCTGCGTCTTCTGGATTGCCAGGTCCGTTACTGAGCATGACGCCATGCGGCTGCCACGCAAGAATTTCCTCAGCCGTGGTTCTCGCCGGCACCACAATCACGTCGCATTGTCGCGCCAACAGCGAGCGAACAACGCCTGCCTTCATGCCGAAATCCATGGCGACCACGCGCCGACCGCTGCCAGGACAACGGTACACAGATCCCGTGGTCACGTGGTCAATCTGATCTCTTGGAAACGGATTGCGAAGTCGTTCGCGGAGCTCCTCCACCGGTGTATCCAGCGTCGTCAACACAGCCTTCATGGTGCCGTGACTCCGGATGGCCTTCGTGAGCTTCCGCGTATCAATGCCCGCGATACCGATGATGTGGTTGCGCTGGAGGTAGTTCTCGAGCGTCCCTGCACTCTTGAAGTGACTCGGGACTTCCGCGAACTCGCGCACCACAAATCCGCGAACGTGCGGCTTGCGGGATTCCACGTCGTCCACGTTGACGCCGTAGTTGCCAATCAGAGGATACGTCATGGTCACAATCTGTCCGTAGTACGAAGGGTCAGTCAGGATTTCCTGATATCCTGTCATTCCTGTGTTGAATACCACTTCACCGAAAGACTCACCGGTCGCTCCGAAACTTACGCCGGAGAAGACGAGCCCATTTTCAAGAACAAGTCGAGCCGTTGGCCGGCTTGGTTTAGATAGTCCCATACTGGCTTGCCTCCTGTTTGTTATAGACAATCTTCCCACCACATACAGTCAACGTCGGAAAACCGACAGCACGCCATCCGGCGAAGGGCGTGTTGCGCCCTTTGGACAGAAACGTATCGGGTGAAATCACCCGCTCGTTATCGAGATCTACCGCGACCACATCCGCCTTGCCGCCAACGCGGATGACGCCACCTGGCAAGCCAAACTTGTGCGCTGGAATGGTAGACATTCTTTTGACGAGGTCGACCAGTGACAGTTTTCCAGGCATGACCAGGTAGGTGTACAGCAGTGGAAACACCGTTTCGATACCAACCATGCCGAACGGAGACTCTAAAATCGAGCGCTGCTTTTCTTGTACAGTGTGCGGCGCGTGGTCGGTCGCCACCATATCCAACGTTCCGTCCAGAAATCCTTCGAGGCAAGCCAATCTGTCCCGTTCACTGCGCAGCGGCGGATTCACTTTGTACACGGCGTCGTCCGACGTGATGACGTCTTCGGTCAATAGTAGATGGTGCGGTGTGACTTCAGCAGTCACGTGAATCCCCCGTGATTTCGCCCAGCGAATCAGGGCGACTGCAGACTCCACGCTGACGTGACAAACATGCAGGTGAGCGCCAGTCTGTTCCGCCAGGAGAATGTCGCGCGCAATCATAGCTGACTCCGCCTCGCCTGGGATATCAGGCAACGAGAGTCTGCGCGCCGCGCCTTTGTGCAACACGCCGCGACCCGCGATGGTCTCATCCTCGGCGTGGATGCACAGGGGCAACCCAACGGCCGCTGCCTCTATCATCGCTTGCCGCATGAGACCCCCGTGCTGAACACCTTTTCCATCGTCCGACAAGGCCACGGCGCCCGCTTCTTTCAACCCCGCAAAATCGGTCAGCCGCTCACCGCTTTGACCTTCTGTAATACAAGCAATCGGCAGGACCTGCGCTGCGCCCGCCGCCATGGCCTGACGCCTGACGTACCGAACCAGTTCAGGCGTGTGCAGCGGTGGGTTGGTATTGGGCATGCAGGCGATTTGAGTAAATCCCCCGGCCGCTGCCGCCTTCGCTCCGGTCGCGATGGTCTCCTTATCTTCGAACCCAGGTTCGCGCAAATGTACGTGCATATCGATAAAGCCAGGTAACAACACTTCGCCGGACAATTCGACCGTCGCATCCGCTTCCGGCAGTTCACGGCCGATGGCGAGAATGGTGCCTTCTGTTTGATGGATGAGTACGTCTGCTGGCGCGAGACTGCCATCGGTCAAGTCCAACAATCGTCCGCCTGTGATTTTCAGCCTCACGCGGTTACCTCCTCACCATGTCTTCGAGAATGGCCATGCGCATGTACAACCCGTTTTCCACCTGCCGGAAGTAGGCTGCGCGCGGGTCGTCATCAACTTCTGGGTGAATTTCGTCGACGCGTGGAAGGGGGTGCAGAATCCGCGCGCTCGGCTTCATCACCGAGAGAGAAGCAGAGGTCAAGTGGAACTTTTCGGTTCCCAGCGCTTCGTCGATGCAAGACAAGCGCTCGGTTTGAATCCGGGTCTGGTAGACGATGTCCGCACGGGACAGCGCGCTCGTCAGATCTTGCGTCGTCTGTATGGAAAGTCCACGGCTGCGAAGCGCCTGCATCATCTCCTCAGGGAGTCCCAGTGACGCAGGGTGAAGCAGTGTGACAGAGACATTTCGGTACTTGGTCAACAATTGCAGCAGGGAGTGGACGGTTCGCCCGTAGCGCAAATCTCCCATGATGCAAATCTCAAGGCCGTCCACTTGGCCCAATTCCCGCCATATGGTGTAGACGTCGAGCAACGCCTGGGTCGGATGTTCGCCTGACCCCGCTCCCGCGTTGATGATAGGTACCGGGCTCTGTGGTGCAGCCATCGCCATCGCGTCGTTCTCGTGATGCCGAATGACTATCGCATCTGCGTAACAGCCGAGGACGCGAAACACGTCTTCCAATCGCTCACCCTTCTTGGCCGATGAATGCTCCAGCGCGTTTTCAGCGCTGATAACACGACCGCCGAGCCGCAGTACAGCGGACTCGAACGACAATCGGGTGCGTGTGCTGGGTTCATAAAATATCGCTGCGACGACTGAGCCTGCAAGAATGGTTTGGCGATCCTTGGCCGACATCACCCGAAGTTCCTCCGCACGAGCCATCCAGCGCGTGACATCGTGACGCGTCACGTCGCGGGTGGACAGCAAGTGCCGTACGGACGACGTGCCCGTCTCCAAATGGCGTTTGACTACCGTGGAAATTGTCATCGCAGGTCCGACTCCTTGTCGCTGTCTTTGGCCACAATCCAAACGCCATCATCCCCATCCACTTCCGCGAAATGTACTGAAATGGCCTCCTCCCTAGACGTCGGAACATTCTTGCCCACAAAGTCCGCGCGAATCGGCAGCTCCCGGTGCCCACGGTCAACCAATGCCGCCAGTTGCACCATTTTTGCGCGCCCCGTAGCCATGATGCCGTCGAGGGCCGCGCGCACTGTCCGCCCGGTGTACAAGACGTCGTCCACCAGCACGACAATCTTGTCTTGAATTTGCACTCCGTCCAACGGAGGACGCGCTCCGTTTTGCACGGCGACATCGTCACGGTACGGCCGCGGGTTCATGTGATGCACCTCAGGTCGGATGCCCTCAATGTTCAACAATTTATCTGCGATGCGGTCCGCCAGCACGGCACCGCGCGTTTCAATGCCGAGCAGCATCACCCCGTTCAACCCTTTGTTGCGCTCCAGAATTTCGTGGGCCATGCGGGTCATCGACCGCTGCATGCCAGCTGCATCCATGATTTGTGCCTTGGTTTGCATCTCTCTTCCCGCCTTTGTCAAATTCTGCCCGTTTTGCCGCCGCGACACAAAAAAGGTGGCTCCCGGATTGGAAGCCACCTTGGCATATGTGCGCAAGTGACCCTGCGTGTTCACGCAAGGATACGTTTGGCGACTCCTTTCCAACCTCTCGGGATTGGTTTAAAGGCAGTGTTCATGTTTGTTTTACTGTACTTCAAACGAAACGGTTCGTCAAGCACGAATCCGAACAAGCAGTCTGTGGCTGTTGTGGCTGAACCGGCTCCAGCCACAGTCCCCACGATTACAACAGCTCGGCCCGCAACCCCTGCAGCAAGCGCTCCATATCCTCCGGGAGGTCTGAATGAAACATCAGCGTCTGTCCGGTCCGAGGATGCGTGAAGCCGAGTTCCATCGCGTGCAGAGCCTGTCCATCAATGGCGAGCGTATGGCGACGGCCATAGAGCGGATCGCCAGCAAGCGGATGCTCGATGTAGGCCATGTGAACGCGAATTTGATGCGTCCGACCGGTCTCCAGCTTCAACTCCACATAGGTGTACTCGCGAAACCGCTCCAATACTTTAAAGTGCGTTACGGCTCGCTTTCCGCCATCGCGAACCGTCATTCGCTGCCGATTTCGAGGGTCGCGTCCGATGGGCGCGTCAATCATCCCTTCGTCGTGCGTGAGGACGCCGTGCACGATGGCCCGGTACACGCGATGTACCGTGTGCTCCTTCAACTGTGCAGCCAGCTTGTGGTAGGCGAGGTCCGATTTTGCCAACATCAACAGTCCGGAGGTGTCTTTATCGATGCGATGCACGACACCGGGCCGTAAACTTCCTCCCAGCGTCGACAGAGACACGCCACGGAACAGCAGACCGTTCACCAGTGTGCCGCGCGGGTGCCCGGCCGCAGGATGCACCACCACGCCTCTCGGCTTGTCCACCACCACCACGTCGTCGTCGTTATGTACAATGGCAAACGGAACGTCGTCAGGGACCAGTTCTACCGGCTCTGGCTCAGGAATCCGAACCTCGTATCGCTCTCCATCAGCGACGGCATCGCTGGCTTTCAAGCGCGGCCTCGGGCCTGTGATATGTCCTTCTGCCAACCATTGCTGAACCTGGCTGCGCGACACGTCGTACTCACGCTCCTGCAAAGCGTCCGTCAGCCAACGGTCCAGCCGCTCCCCGGCGTCTACGCCCTCTACCACCAACTCTTCAGAGATCAAGCTCATTTCGTAACGTCCTCCGTGTTTTGTTTGACCGATTTGTCTGCGCGGAAACTCCGCCAAAGCAGCAGCACGACGCCTACGTCAATGCAGGTGTCCGCCAAATTGAACACAGGGAAGTTGATGGCTTCGATATACACGTAGTCTACCACGGTTCCCGCGAAGACGCGGTCGCAGAGGTTTCCAAGCGCACCCCCGAGGACCAACGCGAGGCCGACGGTGACCCAGAACTTGGGGCGGTACTTTCTTTCAATCCACACCACCGCCGCAATGACCGCCAAGGCCACGAGCACGAGCAACCAATGTGCCTGCTGAAGAATGCCCCACGCTGCCCCTGGATTTCGGATGTACTGGATCTCCAGAACAGAGGGCCAAATCGGGATGGACTCACCTTGTACCATGTGGGTCTGTACGAGCCACTTAATCCCTTGATCTGCGGCAAACACAAGAAGTGCCAGTATGTAGAGCATGAAACTCACCTTTCATCACCCAGGTCAAGCCCAAGTGTCTGCACACAGTCTACCACAATTGCCTGGGCCCCAAAACTGGCGCAAGGCTAGCCAAGACACAATGGCTTGGATACTCGATAAGCCGGGTATCCAAGCCATTCTGTTAGGGAAGTTGGGACTTATACTCGTCGTTCGTGATTTTCTCCACGTCGTCGACAATGCCTTCGTTGTCGTTCAGGTAATCGTCTTGTGCGAGGTAGTCGTACTCTTCGTCGTAACCTGGGCGCTGGTTGAACCGCCACACCGCTTGTAACGAATCTTCCCCGTCAAACGCCACGTTGTCGGTTTCATCTAAGTCAGTTCTGCCGAATCCGGGCGTGAGAAATTCCTCCTCAATCGGACGCGACCGGTCAGGGTGTTCCCGCTCGTCCTTGCGCTTGCAATCGATGCAAAGCGTGGCGAGCGGATACGCCTCCAACCGATCCGGATCAATGCGCTCCCCACACTCCGCACATACCCCGTACGTGCCACCGTCTATCGCGTCCAGTGCTCTGTCCACTTCCTGCAGGCGGAGCTTATCGAGGTCCCGCAACGCAACGTCTTTGCCGCGTTCGAACAATTCACTTCCGATATCCGCCGGATGATTGTCGTACAGAGACAGTTCACTCAGTTCGTCGCTCATGGCGTCATCCAAACCGTACTGCCCAGTTCGGTCCATACGGTTTCGAATGTCAGACCGCACGTTTTCCAGCCACGCCTTTTGGCTACTCCAGTTTGCCATTCGCATCGCCTCCACGTGTTTAGTGTGGGTCAGTGGCATCTGGAAGATACCGAGGCGCGCTCTGGCAAGTTGTTCAAAAGACTGTCACCGCTTTCGTTCTGCGGACGTTGTATGATGGACGTATCAGATGAGCGATGCAAGTCGCTGAAGTGAGAAATGGAGAGACGGCATTTGCGCAGATACCGGCTACAATCCATTGCACTGGTTTTAATGTGGATTGGCGCGCTGGAAATTGCAGCGAGCTTCCTCGCCAAGCAGTGGTTTCAGTTTGAAACGCACCTGAGTCCCCTGTTCTTCTTGGTTCTTCTGATTGGAATCGCCATGTACGCGTTCAGTCGCCTGTTGTAGCTGCTCTACGAGCCTCTTGATACAAAAAAGACCCGGTAGCATACCGGGTCAGACTCACTTCGTCACGTTATTCCGTTTTTTGCAAATCCGCACTCAGCAACTTCTGTTCGCTCAGGTCCACGTCAAACTTTTCCCAATCACCGGACTCCAACATTTCCAATTGCGCCTGAATCAACGAGCGGAAACGCGCCCTGAAGATGGCGGCGTGCTTCCGCACTTCTTCTATCTCCATGGCAATTTTGCGAGATTTCGCCAACGCCTCACTAATAATCCGATCCGCGTTTTTCTCCGCTTCCTTCAAAATGAGCTGGGCTTCCTTACGTGCGTTCGCCTTCACTTCTTCAGCCGTCTCCTGGGCCACCACAATCGACTTCCCAAGACTGTCTTCAATGTTTGTAAAATGGCGCAGCCGCTCCGCGTATTGATCCAGCTTTTCTTCCAAGTCCTTATTTTGACGAATCAAAGCTTCGTAATCCTGGATAATTCGCTCCAGGAAATCATCCACCTCGTCTTCGTCATAACCGCGAAAAGCACGGCTGAACTCTTTGTTATGAATGTCTAAAGGGGACAATGGCATCCCAAGACACCTCCTGAAATTCGACAGCTCTATGCAAAACACCGCAAGGGTCGACAGCATGCTTAGATGTCTTTCGACGCGCAAAGAAGGTTCTCCTGCACTCTGGGAAATTTATCTTCCGGAGCGCAGTACGCCGATTTTCACACGCTGCCTGCCCTTCCGGCTTTCTCCTTGTAATGCAAGCAGTCGGATCCTTCCGAACCCACGGATGGACAGTAGATCTCCGACATCCAGCGCGACGTCTGGCTTGTCAAGTTCTGTGAAGTTTAAAGTGACCATGCTCTTCTGGATGGCCTGTTGCGCAGTCGACCGAGACCAGCGACAGGCCTGTGCCAGTACCGCGTCCGCCCGCAGCGAAGAGACGCTGACCACCTCTTCCTCGTACTGCGGCGCGAGCAGGTTCACGGGTCGAGTCACCTTCTCAACGCGGATCACATCGCGTCCGACCTGTACCCATTCTTGCAGTAGAAACTCGGCGACATCGTCGCAAACCGCGACGTAGACGCCACCGTCCTGAGGATAGATGTCCCCGATTTTGCGGCGATTCAGTCCAGTGCCTAATAGAGAACCCAGTGCGCTGCCGTGCGTGACTTCTGCTCCGCTGAGTGTGGATGCAAACAACAAGGTGATTTGAAAATCTTCAGCCGCGGGGTACCAATCCTCCGGCATCATCAATGCTCGCTTGCGTTCTGCGTGCTCCGGTCCCCCGCACATGGCCGTACAGACACCTTCGTGGTTGGCGACGGATTGCAACAGGTACTGCTCGCGCGGTGTCAAAAAGTCTGTCAGTCGCCAGCGCCGGTCTGCAATCACGGTCCCTGTCATGTCGAATACGCGGCGCAGGAATGGCCTTTCATCAGGCCTCGCCCATCCCGCGAGCGACGTCGCATCGTTCATCGTTACGTCAAACCTCTCAGGAGAGCGATAAGCACTGACATAATGCCCTCTTCGATAAAGTAAAAGACAATGACGGCTACGATAAAGGATAAATCCAGAACCACACCGCCAAGGGGAATCCCTGGTATATACCGGCGGAACAGTCGCAAATAGGGGTCTGTCAGCCGTGCGAGCAGTTGCCCAAGCTGGGTTTCAGCCAAATCCGGAACCCAGGAAATGACCGCCGTTGCGATGAGCAGGAACCAGTACACTGTAAGGATAGCCTGTACAACGTTGATGACCGCGACGTACACTTCACTCACTCTCCTCTGATGAGCCCGTCTTCACAGCGCCTGTCCATGCATCAATCGCCGTCCTATCCGAACCATGGATGCGCCTTCCTCGACCGCGATGGGAAAGTCCTCCGACATGCCCATCGACAGCTCCGCCACTTCCTCTGGTGCAAACCCGGCCGCTAAAAGGTCGCGTTGCAAGTCCTTTAGACCGCGAAAGACACTGCGGATCCACGCTTGGTCCTCCGTGTGCGGCGCCATGGTCATGAGTCCGCGCAGGTTCAGTCCAGGTAATGCGCTGACCTCCGTCGCCACCTGCGGAACCTGCTCTGGCCGCAACCCGTACTTTTGCTCTTCTCCCGACACGTTGACCTGTATCAAAACGTGGATAGCTTTACCCACTTTGACAGCCTGATCACTGATGGCTTTCGCCAACTCTAAAGAATCGACAGAATGAATCCAAGAAAAGTGCCGTACGACGTATTTCACTTTGTTCTGTTGCAAGTGCCCAATAAAATGCCATGTTGCGCCCTCGGCGCCGGGAGCCGTCAACATCTCTTTGGCGTGCTGCCAGCGATTCTCGCCAAAATCGTGCAGTCCAGCCGTCCGGAGCGCTGCGATGGCGTCGGGCTGCACGGTCTTCGTGACACCAATGACGCGTACTTCCTCCGGACTGCGGTTAGCTCTCTGGCATGCTTCGGCAATCGTTCGCCGGATGTCAGCCAACACAGCCCGGTAGTCTCTCACTTCGACCAGATGTCATCACCTTCCGCCAAACTAGTTCCATGTCACCGCGAAAAATCCCTGCTCACACTTCATCTTCAACAAGACAAACCATGGCCAGTTGACGTCCGGTGCGCCCCGCATCCGCCCGATGTGAAAACAAGACGTCAGCCTGGCACGACGTGCAAACACCGGTGTCGACAATGTGCTCCGGGCGCACACCGGACCGCAAAAGATCCTGCCGCACGCACGCCTGCAGGCTCAGCAGATACCGTTCAGCTCGGTGAAATCGTTTCACGAGAACACGTCGGCCAAACTCTGCTTTGATGGGATCCGCCACCACGTCGTTGACCTCATAGCAGCACTGACGAATGGACGGGCCAATCCACACTTGCACATCCGCTGGATTGGATTGAAACGCCTGTTGCATGGTCTCCAGTACGCGGCGGACGATGTGTTGCACCGTACCCTTCCATCCTGAATGTGCTGCGCCTATCACCTGCCTGACCCCGTCGTAGAATAGCACCGGAACACAGTCTGCCGCCATGACCACTAACCCAAGGCCGCTTACATCGGTGACAAGCGCATCCGCACCCTGGATAGCACTGTGGACGTCTCTCGCACCGCATCCTGCCTCGGCTTCGGTGATAACGGCCACTTTCGCGCCGTGCACTTGTTCCGCCACCACCCAGCGTTCAACAGGACAGCCCACTTCTATCGCGCAGCGCTCTCGGTTTTTCAGTACAGCGTCCGCATCATCCCCAACATGCAATCCCACGTTGAGTTCTTCGTATGGAGGCAGGCTGACGCCGCCTCTGCGAAACGAAAATAGACCCCGCACTTCGTGCAAAGGCCAATTTGGACGGATCCATACAGGATCCCCGACAGACCCAGACCATATGGTATACACAGCACCACTTCCTTCAAACTTCGCTCACTGTTCAGATTACAACAGTGCGGAGCGAATTGCACGACTACGGTTAGTATCCGCCGGTTCCCTGCTTGCCGGATTGAGGCGGCAAATAGTAACCTGTTTCGCGCAGTGGGCGTAAGTCCACCAATATTACGTCAGATCCGATTTTTACAATTTGATTCCACGGCACCACGTAATCCTGTCCGCCACCGACCATCCCGAAGAAGCGGCTTTGTCCGGGAATGACGAGCGCGTGGATGAGGCCGCTGTCCGCGTCAATTTCAAGGTCCCCGATGGTGCCCAACCGCTTCCCGTCGCTGACGTTCACCACGTCCTTCGACTGTAAATCGGAAATACGCATGGACCATCCCGCCTTCCCTCGATACACCTTTCATGCTTGCGTCATCCTCATATATATGTCCGGGAAGGCAGGAACTTGCTCAGCAGGTCCTACACCTGAATGTGCTTTTGCATCCGATGGATGGCTGCTTTTTCTAAACGAGACACTTGTGCTTGTGAGATGCCGATTTCTTCCGCCACCTCCATCTGTGTCTTTCCTTCGTAAAACCGCATGGAGAGAATTTTTTTCTCCCTGTCACTCAGCTTTCTCATCGCCTCTCGCAAGGCAATCTCCTCGACCCACGTCTTGTCGATGTTTTTGTCGTCGCTGATCTGGTCCATGACGTAGATGGGATCTCCCCCGTCGTTGTATATCGGCTCAAACAGCGAGACGGGATCCTGGATGGCATCCAGCGCGAAGACAACGTCCTCCTTCGGGAGTTCGAGCACGTTCGAGATTTCTTGCACGGTCGGCTCCCGCAGGTGCTGGTTTGTAAGCTGGTCGCGCACTTGCAGTGCTTTGTACGCGATGTCCCGCAACGACCGGCTGACCCGGATGGGATTGTTGTCGCGGAGGTAGCGGCGGATTTCACCAATAATCATCGGCACAGCGTATGTAGAAAAACGAACGTTCTGACCGAGGTCAAAGTTGTCTATAGCTTTCATCAGTCCAATACAACCGACTTGGAACAAGTCGTCGACGTACTCGCCGCGATTGTTGAAGCGTTGGATCACGGAAAGGACAAGGCGGAGGTTGCCGTTGACCAATTTTTCGCGGGCTGAAAGTTCACCCGCTTGCAGACATTGAAATAACTCGCGCATTTCCCCATTCGTAAGAACCGGGAGTTGCGAGGTATTGACTCCGCAGATCTCGACTTTGTTTCGCTTCATTCCATTTCCCCCTATGGTGTCTGACCCAAGCCGCCTACGATTCCAGCGGAGAAACAAACGGCGAAGGAATGTCGTCAACAGTATTTCCGAGGAGGGTAAAGTTATGCACCATCGGAAGATGCCGAAGGGGGCTGAAAAGAACCGTCAAAGTCGGGTGGGATCACAAAAATCGGCCGTAGTAGGCCGATTCACGCGCGTTGGCATCGGTGCTGAATGGCGAAACCAGCTGCAGCGATTTGCAACATGGAGACGAATGATGAGGGTGAGCGCAACGCGTTCGCGCTGCGCCGGAAAACCCCCGCCTTACAGCATGCGGTTAAACTCTCTCCGCAAGCGCTTGATAATCCGCTTCTCCAGACGAGAGATATAGGATTGGGAGATGCCGAGCAAGTCTGCAACGTCTTTTTGCGTCATTTCCTCCCTACGTCCGAGCCCAAAGCGAAGCTCCATGATTTTCCGCTCGCGTTCAGACAGCTTTTCCAGCGCGTCATAGAGAAGCTCTCTGTCCACCTCGTCCTCGAGGTTGCGGTATATCGTATCCGCCTCTGTCCCGAGCACGTCGGACAAGAGCAGCTCATTCCCGTCCCAGTCCACGTTCAACGGCTCATCAAAGGAGACTTCCGATTTGAGCTTGTTATTTCTGCGCAGGAACATCAGAATCTCGTTTTCGATGCACCGAGACGCATACGTCGCGAGCTTGATCTTCTTCGTTGGATCAAACGTATTGACTGCTTTGATCAGCCCGATGGTTCCGATGGACACCAAGTCCTCAATGTGAACGCCTGTATTCTCAAACTTGCGCGCAATATACACCACCAGGCGTAGATTCCGTTCAATCAGCATGGCCCGGACAGATTCGTCTCCACCAGGGAGTCGACTGAGCAGGTACTCTTCCTCGTCCCGCGACAGTGGTGGAGGCAGTGCATCACTGCCACCGACGTAATAGACCTCTTCAGCCCCGCCGCCAAGTTTGATGCGAATCCGGATCCAAAACAGTTGCAGCCGTATGCGCAACTTCATGTTCAGCCGTTTTGGCAACAGTGTCATCTTCACGCCCGTCAACTCCTGTGAGTACTTCGATGTGTAGGATGGCTTGAAAGCGACCTTCGACGGAAAGCGGCTCGTGGTGAACCGCTAGCAGACACGGAACCGACACCGCTGTGCGTTTCCCATCCCGTTCCAGTTCCATGCTGTCCGGTCGAACAGCGATTGCCAGTTGCTGTCGCCCGCCCGCTCCTCGGAAGGGAACGAGAGAAAGCCGTTCGGAAAAAGGAACACCTGCGCACTTCTGCAAATTCGCAATCACGTCATCGTCGGTGGTCAGAGCTTCAGCCAACGCTTCGGGCAACAGTTGCCTCATGACCGAAGCATCCACCATACAAACCGGTCTGCGCGTGAGCGGATCCCGCAGTTGATTGCCAGTATCGACGAGTCCGACGAAAGAACAGCGCCTATCGGCGATGGTGGCGTGTACCGTATAGAGAGAGGCATGCGTTTGCCGCGAACGCTGGGCTCGTTTCAGTGTGAACTGGAGCAGGCCTACTCCACAGGGAATAGAAACCAACAATGCCAGACTCTCCAGACTGGTTTCAAACGCGAGGCCGTGACCCGTCGCGACGGCGCCTGACGTCACTGAGGTCCCTGGGACAGCAAAGTGCATCGCTATCGCGGCTCCGGCGAACACAAATGCGACAAGGTAATACGTGAGACACGCCCGAGCGAGTTGCAGCCAGTTCCGCCAGGGAACACCGATGCCGACCACGAGGAGCGATGCGACCGCCTTCCCCGGCCAAGTGGTGAGTGTGGAAAGTGTTGGCGCGAAGAGAAGTAAGGCGTAGCAGGCCCCGATGATCCCGCCGACCGCTATTCTCCAGAGCTTTGTGGGCACCTTCAGAACCCAGCAAGTTGTGAGCAAAATCACCGCGTCCATGACGGCGTTGACCAGCCAAACCACGTCCACATAGACGATGGGCATGGCATCACCTCGATGCGGTGTTTGCCACAGTATAGTACATCTCTATTACAAAGCCTGTCGGAACTTGCCTGCGAATCCATAGAGTTTTTGGTGAATCCCGTTGAGTTCTGGCGCTCTCTGAAAAAGAAAAAAGAGCAGCAAACCACGGAAATCCCCTGGTTTGCTGCCCTTGATTCCGCACTTCGATCGCAACGTCGAACGACGCAGCGACCCGAACGGCACGGGCGGTTTTTACTTATCGCGTCCTCTGCGCCGCATGAAAGCTGGCACGTCCCAGCTGTTTCCGGTCGCCAGAGGCACTTCTTCAATGACTGACGTCTTCGGGCGAACATGGGTCTGCGCCTGCGCCTGCGGCTGGGCAGACTCTTTCGGTTTGCTGTCGAATCCGGTCGCAATCACCGTAACCACAACCTCGTCGCCCAACTCAGGATTGATGTGTGCGCCAAAAATCATGTTCACTTCCGGATCCGCGGCCATGGATACGATGTCTGCAGCCTCATTGACTTCCCACAGACTCATATTCGCACCGCCCGCGATGTGCATCAATACACCCATGGCACCGTCGATGGACGTCTCCAAAAGCGGGCTGTTGATGGCGTTTTTCGCCGCTTCACTTGCACGGTTCTCACCACTCGCCACCCCAATGCCCATGAGGGCGGATCCGCGTTCTGCCATGATGGCTTTCACGTCGGCGAAGTCGACGTTGATGAGACCCGGCACAGCAATCAAGTCTGAAATCCCGGAAACACCTTGACGCAGCACGTTGTCCGCCTCGCGGAAGGCTTCCAACATCGGTGTGTTCCTGTCCACAATTTCAAGCAGTCTATCATTCGGAATGACAATCAGCGTGTCCACCTTATCGCGCAGGTTATTCACGCCGACTTCTGCTTGCGCCATGCGTCGTTTTTGCTCGAAACGAAACGGTTTCGTGACGACGCCGACGGTCAATGCACCCAATTCCTTCGAGATCTCGGCAATCACTGGAGCGGCGCCTGTCCCTGTACCGCCTCCCATGCCAGCGGTGACAAACACCATGTCGGCTCCCTGCAGCGCATTGACGAGGACCTCGCGACTCTCTTCCGCAGCTTTCTTGCCGATTTCAGGGTTCGCACCCGCTCCGAGTCCCCTCGTCAACTTCTCGCCAATCTGCAGCTTGGTCGCCGCCTTGGACAGTTGAAGCGCCTGCGCGTCCGTATTCACAACGATGAATTCGACGCCCTCGATGCCGGACTCTATCATGCGGTTCACCGCGTTGCAGCCGCCGCCACCAACCCCGATGACCTTAATTCTTGCTAATGGTTCGTAGTCCACGTCAAATTCCAGCATTACTGCTCCCCCTCATGCTTATCCATTGCGCTGTGCGTCGAATTCTCAGATGAAGTCCCGCAACCAGTCCTTGAGTCGGGCAAACATCCCGCCGCCTGTTTTTAGCGGCCTATCAGCGGGTACCGTCTCGTGCACGTTGTTGTTGCGCAAGTGTGAGCGCAAGGCATACCCTATCATGCCGACTCCGTTGACAAACGATGGATCGCGCACGCCGATGAACTCAGGCACCGCCACCCTGACCGGTGCCCTCAGTTCTTCTTGTGCTAAATCCCCGGCCGCTTGCATGGCCATGCAACCGCCATGCAACACGTACCCGCTGGGGAGATCCAGGAATCCCATCTTCTCAATTTCTTTGCGAACGAGAGAGAAGATCTCCTGCATGCGCGGTTCAATAATGGTTGCCAAGTCGTACTGAGTGTATTCAATCTCCTGATTGCTTCCGATGCGCGGCACTTTGAACTTCTCAGCTTCGGATGCAGCACTGACCAGAGCACAGCCGTGCCTTAATTTCACCTGTTCCGCCGCAGCCGTGTGGGTTCGCAGGCCGATGGCGATGTCGTGTGTGACATAATCGCCCCCCATCGGGATAATGCTTGAACCGACGAGCACGCCATTTTCAAATACCGAGACACTCGTGGCACCTGCACCGATGTCCACCAGCGCGACACCCAACTTGCGTTCGTCATGCGACAAGGCAACGGTGCTCGCCGCCATCGGCATGAGCACCAGATTCGCCACTTCGATACCGGCGCGCTCCACGCAGCGAACGACATTGTGAATGGCTGTTCGGCTACCCGTGATGAGATACGCTTCAACTTCCAGACGAACACCCAACATCCCTCTCGGGTCAACGATGCCTGTCAGCCCGTCCACAATAAATTCCTTCGCCACGACGTCGATGATTTCCCGTTCGGGAGGAAGTGCAACGACGCGGGCTTGCTGTAGTACGCGTGCGATGTCTTCTTCACTAATTTCTCGATCCGGAGACGACACAGCCACAACACCATGGCTGTTTTCCAGGTGAATGTGATTGCCTGAGATACCTACATACGCGGACGAGATATGTATTCCCACCATGCGTTCCGCGTGATCGACAGCTTCTTTGATGGACTGAACCGTCAAATCTATGTCTACTATGGATCCATGGCGAATGCCTTCTCCCGACGCGGATCCAACGCCAACGACGTTAATCGTGTTTCCAGCTTGTTCGCCAATGATTGCCCGAACCTTAGAAGTGCCGATGTCTAAACTTACGATGTATTCCCCTTTGGCCAACCGAGTGGCACCTCCCTGACCGCCAATTACACACCATACTTCCTTGCTACTTCAACAAGGTTTTCGACAATCCTCTTTTTTGACACAAAGTTTTTCGTAAAACACACAGTGAAACTCACAACACTACGTTCTTGGCGGGACTGAAATCTCCTTGTTCCGCTTTTGCCCCATCTTGTGAAATGCGATGCGGCGGATGACCGCGATGTTTTGAAAGAGCCGCACACCGAATGCAACGACAGCCGCCAAATACAGGTCAACGCCCAGCTGGACGCCAATGTAAGCGAGCAACGCGGCAACAAGGGTGTTGAAGAAAAATCCAGAAATGAACACGGCCCCGTCAAACGACTTTTCGAGGCTCGCTCGTACACCGCCAAATACCGTGTCCAATGCCGCCAGGATAGCAATGGAGAGGTACGAGGAATAGGCAACTGGGATATCCACGTTGGTGGCGAAACCAATGCCCACGCCCAGTACCAGTCCAATCACGGGCAACCAAATCATCCGTTGTTGACCTCCTTCGCCCAGTGTCCTGGCAGCGGTCCGGTGTACGCCGGAACGGTGACGCCCTTTGACCCAGGGTGTGCAGTAATCACACAGTCTTCCTGCATCAGGTTCAAATCGTCCTTGACGTTGTTCACAGTCAGTATCGCTTGCATCTTGTCAATATCCCCCATAGCCGTGATGACATAGGGACTGGTGATAGGATTGGTGTTGACCTGCAACACGTTCGTCGATGGATCCAGGCCTCCCACGAGACGAATGGACGACGTCGTCACGAGCCGTTGGCCATTGATGCTAATGGCTTGGGCGCCGTTCGCGAACAGCCAGTTTACAATTTCCCCCAACTCCTGGTCAGCTGCCTGTTCGAATGCGCCCGCGTACTTCGGGTCATAGGGCAGCGATGGATCCGGCTGAATTTTGATGGTGATACCGGGGCCGCTGACACTCGTGGTGCCTGCAGCTGCTTCCACGCTCTTGGCATCCTGTTGCAGCGCCTTGCGCAACTCCGTCGCCTGTCCGGCTGAGTTCTGGTACTGCAGGAGCAACGCATTTTGCTTCGCAACCTCCTCTTGCAGTACCCGATTCTCCTCCAACTGTTCTTGCACCTGTGTCCGCAAATCGAGGTAACTCGACAGGCTCTCCGCCGAGGACCGTGGACGTGAAGAGATTTGTACGGTGAGCATGAACCCGAGCACCGCACTAATCCCTGTCAGGGACCAAATGAACGCACGCTTTTGCAACACAATCACCCCCACGGATGTGCCCGGCGGACTGAAGTACCGCCAAGAGGTTGTCCGAACACTAATTACTTCCGGAGTTGAGTACGCTGCCAGTGAACGGCGGCATCTTGATGGTTTGCACAATCACCGGGCCCGAGACGTTCACGCCGCGGCCGCGCAACTGGTCAAGGATTCCGCCCTGAAGCGTAAGCGCAGACTTGAGAACCTGGGGGTCCCCAATCGCCTCGATGTCAAACGGAGCGCCGATGCGGTGGTCGTTGACCTTGACGACAGGGCCGGTGCAAAACACACCCGAAGTCGCCACTACGCGGTATCCGTTAATGGACACAGCCTCAGCCCCTGCCGTAAACAGCTCGTTGATGACACTGCGCACGTCCCAGTCGTGCGTAAGGTATTGCTCCGTATCCGCCCCCGCTGGAGACGTCCCGTCCATCAACGTGACACGTACGCCCGGGCCTTGGACTGCTGTCATCCCCGCAAGGATGCGCTCGTCCTCCAACTTCTGCCGCATCTGCGAGAGGTCACTGGCATCGCCTGTCTGCTTCTCATATGCCGCAATTTTTGACGTCACGTTTTGCAGCTGCTGCTGCGCTTTGGCGTTGGTCTCCTTGAGGGCTTGCAACTGCAACAACAGCTTCTGTTGCTCCGTGTCACTCGAGGAATAGCCAACAGGTCCGCGCTCGGCCAACTGCTGCTTGTATTGGAGCGCTATCATGAACCCAAGGACGACAGCCACGACGGTCAGTGACAACGTGAGCTTGGCTCTGGTCGAGACCAACACTTATCCCTTCCCTTCCGACGGCGTGGAAAACGGAGTATATCGATACGGCTGTCCTCCGGTCATATCAATCAATCCTGGCGCGTAGCCTTTGCCTTTAAAGTAAGCGACAGCGCTCGTCATTTCCTTCATGCAAGTGGCAAACTGATCTTGTTTACACTCGGCAGCAAAATGGTTGACGAGGTAGACGGTCGCCACGCCAAAGTTGTCGAGGTGTACTTCCGAAATTAGGTTGGCCTGGTCGCGAGGGATCTGGGACAGTTGTTGACAAATATCAGCAACCGCCGGATCTGGAGCCTGTCCGAGCTGTACGTTCAATAAATGGTCACTGGTCACCAGCGGCCAGGTAAACCCTGCATTGGCAGCGGCTTGGGTGTACACCTTGCCGTCGCTCAACAGGTTGTAAAAGTGGCCGGACGAAGCCAGGACCGCAACAATTTGCTTTTCCTTGATAGCCAGGGTAACCGTGCCACTGAGGTAGTCGGTGTGGACTGTCACAGACTGCACACGAGGCTCTGCAGCGGTCACCTTGTCGGCAATCGCGGAGGCGTTGACTTGCCACAGGCTCATCCCATTGTGCAGGTCACTCGCCTCAAGTATGGCCTGTTCTGTGACCGACGTGTTACCGGTGACCACCATTCCCCTGACTCTCGTCAACGGCGACTCCAAGACCATCACAACGCCGAGGAACAGAAAGAACCCCAGGATGAGCGCACGAACGCGGGTCCGTTTTTGCCGACCTCCCTCGCCGTTTGCCCTTGTCTGCATGTCACGTCTCAACAGCTTGTCCTCCACTCCAAAACAGCGGCGGAACCGCCATTTCACCTGCAACAGGCTATATACAATGGACGAATGAAAGGCGGCTGATGTTTCACCGCCTTCCACTCTTAGCACTCCGTGGACAGAATTAAGAGGAAACACGGACAATTGCCGCGCCTAAGTCGCGGAGGTACACGTCAAGTTGCTGGTACCCCCGGTCAATGTGCTGAAGACCCTCGACGCGCGTAGTCCCATCCGCCATCAATCCGGCGATGACCAACGCGGCTCCTCCGCGCAAATCCGTCGCTTCAACTGATGCACCGGAGAGTTGCGCGACTCCGCGGACAACCGCCGTCTGTAAGTCTACGGATACGTCGGCTCCCATGCGCGTCAACTCGTTGACGTGCTTGAAGCGCGCTTCGAACACACTTTCCCGAATCACACTGGTGCCGACAGCCGTCGTCAGCGCAGCCATGAATGGTGCCTGCAAATCTGTCGGAAAGCCCGGGTACGGCGACGTTCGCACATCCACCGCCCGCCAAGGCTTCAGGCATTCAACGGTAATTATATCATGGTCCGTAGAGACCCGCACACCTCCCTCGCGAAGTTTCGACAGCAGTGCCGTCAGGTGCGCAGGCTCCGCTCCGGTGAGCGTCACCTTCCCGCGCGTGGCCGCAGCCGCCAGCAAAATCGTACCCGCCACGATTCTGTCCGGTATAATCCTGTGCGTGGCCCCATGCAAGTGGTGCACACCCTGAATCCGGACCGTGTCGTCTCCGGCACCTTCAATGTTGGCACCGCACTTGTTGAGGAAGTTCGCGAGATCTAAAATTTCCGGTTCTCTGGCGGCGTTCTCAATCACCGTTTCGCCGTCCGCTAGCGTAGCTGCCATGATTAGGTTTTCCGTCGCACCGACACTCGGAAAATCGAGAATGATCTCATTGCCAAACAGCCGATGGGACGTACATCGCACGAATCCGTGCTTTTCTTCAATGCTCGCCCCCAAGGCGCGCATACCGCGCAGGTGGTAGTCAATCGGACGCTGACCAATGACGCAACCACCTGGCTTGCTGACGCGCACTTCCCCAAAGCGGGCCAGCAGTGGTCCCATGAGAAAGATGGACGACCTCATCCTCCGCATCAAGTCGGGTGGTACGTTGGCCGAACGGATATCCTTGGGATGGACGATTACAGCGTCTTCAACGCGTTCCACCTTCGCTCCCAAAGTCCGCAAAATATCCATCATGACCTTGACGTCCTCAAGATCTGGGACATCCTCAATGACGCAGGTTTCTTCCGTCATCACTGTTGCTGCGAGAATCGGGAGCGCTGCATTCTTTGCGCCGTAGACTCGTGTTTCCCCGCGTAACGGTTGACCACCCCGAATCTCAAATGCATCCACACCCATCACCTCCCCGACGCTGGTTCACCCATGAGCCGTACTTCGGTCTCCAGGTGTATGGAAAAGCGGTCCTGGATGGTTTCCTGGACGTGGCGCATCAACCAGAGTACGTCTTCCGCCTTGGCACCTCCGAGGTTAACGATAAAATTGGCATGTTTCTCGCTGATTTGCGCGTTCCCTCGTCTCAGTCCTTTCAAACCTGCCGACTCAATCAAGAAACCTGCGTGCGTACCTTCCGGATTGCGAAAGACAGATCCGCAGTTCGGCAGCGACAACGGTTGCGTTCGGTTTCTCCGCTGGGACCATTCCTTGACCGTGCGCATCATGGCTTCACTGTCGCCGGCCCTCAGTCCAAACGCAGCTTCCACGACCAGTTTTGGGTGGTCCTTCAGCACACTGTAGCGGTACGAGAACTTCAAGTCCTCGTTGGACAAACGCTCGACGTTTCCGTCGCTGTCAACCACATCCGCCCAGAGCAGGACATCTTTCACTTCACCGCCGTGTGCGCCCGCGTTCATCATTACGGCGCCTCCCACACTGCCGGGAATCCCGGTGGCAAACTCGAGCCCAGACAAACCATGGCGAATCGCAATGCTCGCGGCTGAGACGAACGAGCGACCCGCCTGTGCGGTCAGTGTGTTGCCGTCCACCGACACACGCGCGAAATTGTCGTGCATCTTGATGACCATGCCGCGAATCCCGCCGTCGAGGACGAGCACATTTGACCCTCGCCCAATCACCGTCCACGGTATGCCGAGCTCCCGCGCCGCGAGGATGGCACTCTGCACTTCCTCCAAACTCTTTGGGCAGACGAAGATATCGGCAGGACCGCCAATTCTCCATGTTGTATGACGAGACATCGGTTCATCGAAAAGCACATCCCGGATGTTGTATCGCTCCAGGACAGCGAGGACGCTTTGCGAATTCATCTTCTAACCTCCAACGTGAGCCAAACATTGGCTGACGCCTGCGCCCAGGTCCGTATGGCATCATATGGCGTCAGCCGGGAATGGGTGATTCTACATCCCTCTAGGATTTAAGATGGGCGCCGTGTTTCCCACGCTTCCATCACTAATGCACCTAAATCACGCACCGCATTCGGCGTCGCCAACTGCTTTGCGGCCCGGCGCAGTGCATCGCCCTGATTGGTTTCCAAAACGGTCAGCAGCGCCTTCCACAGGCTTTCCGGCGTCAATTCGGACTCGCGAATCATCAACGCCGCCCCCTTGTCCACCAGTCTGCGGGCATTTTCCTCCTGGTGATTGGCCGTTACGTACGGGGACGGAATCAGAATGGACGCCAGGCCAAACGAACAGATTTCAGCAAGCGTGGAACTCCCTGCCCGGGTCACCAGCGCGGCCGCCTGCGGTAAGACCGCGGGCATGTCGTGTACAAACGGAATCACGGTGACATTCGGTGGCACGTCGGACAGCGAACACTGCACAGCCTCGTAGTGTTTGTCCCCCGTCACGTATAGCAGCTGCCAATCCGGTTTTTCCGCGAATTTAGGAATGGTTTTCGCCCACACCTCGTTCACGGTTTCCGCCCCGCGACTGCCTGCGAAACAGACAATTAGTTTCTTCCCTGGTGACAGCCGGTACTGACGACGAGCTGCAGCCAGTTGGGCTTCGTCCACTTCGAGCACCTCGCTGGCCCGCGGGTTGCCGGTCACAACCACCTTGTTCGCCTTGGGAAACCATTTCTTCGTATCCTCAAAACACACTGCCACACCGTAGGCTTTCCGCGCGCAAAGCTGATTGGTGAGTCCAGGCCGCGCGTTGCCCTCCCAAACGACCGACGGGACGTTGTAGGCTGCCGCAGCAAACACCACGGGCAACGTCACGTAGCCCCCTGTTCCAACTACCACATCCGGGCGAAACTGACGAACGAGCTTCTTCGCCTTCCAGTACCCTCGTACGGTCGTCCAAGCCGTCTTCAGGCCAGACAAACTCAATTGCCGCCGCAGTCCTGCGGCCGGAATGGAAACAAACGGGATACCCGTGCGCTTCACAATGTCTTGTTCCAATCCACGCTCTGACCCTACGTAAAGGACCTCTATAGATCCGTACATCTTTTCCAAGTAACGCAGCAACGTGAGCCCCGGGTAAATATGGCCCCCCGTACCGCCGCCAGTCAACATCAGGCGCATGTCCTCACCCCTCCAGGACGTCACAAAAAACCCTCTGACCATCCATGATAGCAGAGGGGAGGTTTGTCTCGCTAATGACCGGCGATTTGAAAAATAGCGACGAAAGCCGCTTCAACACAATATGTAGTGTTTCCGCAACGCAAGAAACACTACATCTAGACGTGCTGAAGCACTTTAGAGGAATTTTGCACCCGTGACAATCTGTTTCAAATCGTCAGCGCAAAGACTGCCGGGAAATGTTCAACAGAATGCCGACGCCCGTCAGCATCAAAGTCAACGAAGATCCACCAAAACTGATGAACGGCAGCGTGATGCCCGTCGCAGGAATGGAACTGGTGACGACGCCCACGTTAATGAGCACTTGCACCGCAATCATTCCTGTGATGCCTGCTGCCAAAAGTGATCCGAACTCGTCCGGAGCGAACATAGCGGTACGGAAGCCGCGCCACACCAGGACGCCGAACAGCACAAGTACCGTGGCACCGCCGAGAAAGCCCAGCTCTTCTCCGAGGATGGAGTAGATGAAATCGGTCTGTGGTTCCGGAAGATACAGATACTTCTGACGACTGTTCCCGAGCCCAAGCCCGACCAGACCGCCAGAGCCGAGGGCGTACAACGACTGGATGATTTGATACCCTTTACCCAACGGGTCTTGCCACGGGTCCAAAAACGCGACAATGCGCTTGATCCGATACGGCGCCATGGCGACCAGCGCAGCGAAGGCGAGCAACCCGGAGCCCCCGAGCAACCCAAGCTGACTCAAACGGGCTCCCGCTGCGTACAGCATGACAATCGTGGTCCCCATAATGACAACGCTTTGGCCGAGGTCTGGCTCGAGCATGATGAGGCCGACCGCGAGCAGAGAAATGAAAAGCGGCGGGAGAAACCCGCGCACAAATGACTCCATGCGGTCGGCCGCGTCCGCAAGATAGTGCGCGAGGAACAGAACCAGGGCCAATTTAGCAAACTCCGAGGGCTGAATCCCAAAAGATCCTATGCCGAGCCAGGCCTTGGAACCGCCGCGGCTTTCACCGACCAACAGCACCAGAACGAGGAACAAGAAACTGGCGATGACCACCTTCGGAGCCCACGCGCGAAGTCTGTGGTAGTCGAAATTGGCCATGATGAACATCAATACCAATCCAAGCCCTGCCCACATCAATTGTCGCTTTGCGTAGTAGAAAGCGTCGGTGAATTTTTGCGCCGAAATCACGGAACTTGCGCTGTGGACCATGACCAAGCCAATGCACAAGAGCACGAGCGTCACGGCGACAATCACATAGTCAACATTGCCCTTCGAGCGTACCACCGCAGAGCCGCACCTCCTTTGCGAGTACGGCGATGGGCTGACCACCTTTGCGCTTTGCTCCATTTGGGAGAAGTGGGTACGGTCCCTGATGACGTTGCGGGCAGCGGGACCTAGCAAAACGCGAAAGTCTGTCCAATCGCCAACGCTACAATGTATGCACGGCGCGTTTGAAGATTCGTCCACGTTCCTCAAATGACGCAAACATGTCCCAACTTGCGCAGGACGGTGAGAACAGCACGACGTCTCCAGGTTGCGCCAAGTCATTTGCTTTGCGTACAGCTTCCTCCACCGTGTTCACTAGCATGGTTTTTTGGACGCCCGCGTCGACGCAGACAGCCTCCAGGCGCTTCGCAGATTGTCCAAGCAACACGGCTGCCTTGACCTTGCCGCGCAGTTCATTCACGAGCACGCCAAAATCGTCCCCTCTGTCGAGACCGCCGGCAATCCACACGACGTTCTCCGGAAATGACCGCAAAGCGCGAATGGCCGCTGTCGGATTGGTCGCTTTGGAGTCGTTGTACCAGTCTACACCGCCAACCGTACGGACAAACTCCAAGCGGTGCTCAATGCCTTGAAAACGCATCAGCACGTTCCTCGCCGCGTCCATCGAGGCCCCCGCCCAGATGGCGATGGCAGTCGCCGCCAACGCGTTTTCCAAGTTGTGCTCTCCTTTGAGGCCGAGCGCTGAGGTGGCCATCAAGCGGGTATCTACGCCCGACTTGCGCACGACAATCTCGCCATTTGCCACGAATGTTCCTTCCGGTACTTCACCCTGTCGGCTGAACCATACCACGTCTGCGCGCAGTTGGGCGGCGCGCTGGCGAATTTCAGCCTGATCAAAATTCAAGACAGCGACATCGCCAGCCCCCATGTTTCGAAACAAGCGCCATTTTGCATCCACGTACGCTTCGTACGTTTCGTGGTAGTCGAGGTGCGCCGGATACAGGTTCAGCAATGCGGCCACGCGGGGATGCAACGTCTCCACGCCAAGCAGTTGAAAACTCGACACTTCCAGGACAATCGGTTGGTCGGGACGTACCTGTGTGACAAGCCCCGATAACACACGCCCGATGTTCCCCGCCACCACAGGCTCCATACCGGACTCTGCCAGAATTTCACCTACCAAAGTGGTCGTGGTGGTCTTACCGTTTGACCCCGTAATGGCGACCAGTGGCGACGTCGTGACCCACGACGCGACTTCTATCTCAGTGTAGATAGGAATGTTTCGCCGAACTGCCTCTTCGAGGAGCGGAACTGAATAAGGAATTCCTGGGTTTTTCACAATATAGTCCGGATTGTCGTCTAATAATGACAGAGGATGCCCGCCAAATACGAGGCGGGCGCCAAGCGCCGCAAGCTGATCCGCCTCCGGCTCTGATTCCTCCCGTTGCCGGCGCTCATTGACCGTCACCCTGCAACCGTGAGACAACAACAGTCGTGCAACAGCCTCACCGCTGCGCGCCAGACCCATGACCAACACGTTTTGCCCGCTCTCGATTTTCATGACCTCTCCTCTTTCCTCTTTCCTCTTTCCGAATGAACGCTTACGATGCGTGTGACAGGAGTGCAAGCGTGCCAAACGCCGTGATGAACGCCGCCAGCCAGAAGCCAATCACCACTTCCCACTCCGACCAGCCAGACAGTTCAAAGTGATGGTGCAACGGACTCATGCGAAACACTCGCTTTCCAAACGTCTGGAACGCAAACACTTGGATAATCACGGACAGACACTCCACCACGAAAACCAGACCAAACAGGATGAGTCCGAGTTCGCTGTGGGTCAGTACTGCGACCATAGCCAACGCTCCGCCGATTGCCAGGGAGCCCGTGTCCCCCATGAACACCTTGGCAGGGTGGCGATTGAATACCAGAAAGCCAATTAATGCGCCGACCATGGCAGCACAGAACAACGCCACATCGTATTCGGTGTGCCAATACGCGTAGAACGCGTACGCCGCGAAGACGATGGCCGCACACCCAGACAACAGGCCATCCAATCCGTCCGTCAAGTTCACCGCATTGGTGGTGCCAAGTAATACAAACAACAAAAACAATAGGTAGAACAAACCAAGATCAATGGACAGCGACGTCAAAGGAATGCTGACAGTAAAATGTTGCCCCTGCTGCTTCCAGTGCAACCACAAACCGCCAAACAAGAGCAGCGTCGCGACAAATTGCCAAAACAGCTTCTGTTTTGCCCGCAAGCCGAGGTTGCGCTTTTTTACGACTTTGATGAAGTCGTCAGCAAAGCCAATGAGTCCAAAAGACACCGTGGCAAGCAACAGTAAAAGGACGTCCATGCTCGTGAAGCTGAACTTCAACGTCGTCAGCACGAGAGCGACGACAATCATCACGCCCCCCATTGTGGGCGTGCCCGATTTCACCTGATGGTGTTTCGGCCCTTCTTCGCGTACGCGCTGTCCGAACTTCAACCGATGCAAAATGGGAATGCAGATAGGCCCGAGCAGCACTGCAATGGCGAATGCCGCTCCGGCAGTCAGCAGGAGTGCCTGCAAATCCATGGATAATCTCCTTTCACGATGACTGCAGTGATTGTAGAATGGCCGCGCGGGCCACCTCCCGGTCATCAAAGTGGAATTTCTCGGTGCCAACGATTTGGTACGTTTCGTGCCCTTTTCCTGCAATGAGCACCACATCACCCGCGGCCGCCCGTTGAATGGCCGCCTCTATCGCCTGCTTCCGATCCACGATTCTGTCATACCGGGCGTCCATCCCGACAAGGCCTGCTTCCATGTCGTCCAAAATGGCCTCCGGATCTTCCGTGCGCGGGTTGTCACTCGTCAAGATGAATTGGTCACTGTAGCGCGCAGCAATTTGCGCCATCAGCGGCCGCTTGCCTTTGTCTCGGTCCCCGCCACATCCAACCACCGTGATGACGTTGCCGGTGGCAAACTCGCGAACGGTCAAGAGGGCGTTTTCCAGGCTGTCTGGCGTATGCGAGTAATCCACCAGAACCGTGTACGGCTGACCGGCAGACACCTTTTCGAATCGGCCAGGAATGCCCCGCACAGACTGCAACGCCTTAACCGCCACCGCAAGCGGCACACCCTCCACCAGCGCTACACTGATGGCTGCCAGTGCGTTGTACACATTGAAACGCCCCGTCATGTCCAACTGCACGTGTTCGTCCCCAGCAAAGGTGCACACGTCAAACGAGACACCCTCCGCACGCACGTGGACGTTCCTTGCCCAAACGTCCGCCTCTGTGTCGATAGCGTATGTAATGCACTCCGCGACGGTTTGTTGGCGTAGGTACTCGAAAGCGGGATCGTCCGCGTTCAACACTGCGTACGCGGAACCTCGGGTGTCATCCCCGTACTCGTTGCCGAGTCGAGAGAACAGCTTGCCTTTGGCGGCCCGGTAGTTCTCCATGGTGCCGTGAAAGTCCAGGTGATCCTGCGTGAGGTTGGTGAACACCCCGATGTGATACCGCGTGCCGGCCACTCGATGCAGCTCCAACGCGTGGGAAGACACCTCCATGATGCCGTGACTGCACCCCGCCTCCACCATTTCGTGCAGAATCCCCTGCAATTCCACGGCCTCCGGCGTCGTGTTGACGACGTCGACGGTCTTTCCGTCAATCCGCTTCCCGATGGTACCGTACAACCCCGTCTTATACCCAGCCGCCTGAAGGATGGTCTCAATCAGGTGGGTCACAGTTGTCTTCCCGTTCGTACCGGTCACGCCAATCATCTGCAATCGGCGAGACGGATGTCGATAGAATACGCTGGCGACCACTGCGGAGGCAAACCGTGTATCCGGAACCACGATTTGCGGAATGCCGAGGTCCGGATGGGCTTCTTCCACAAGCGCCGCGGCCGCGCCTTTGCGCGCGCTTTCCGCGAGAAATGTGTGCCCGTCCACGGTGTTTCCACGAATGGCGATGAACAGCGCACCCGGTGTCACTTTGCGAGAATCTGCCGTCACCGACAGAATCTCGACGTCGTTGAAGTCAATTCCCTTGCAATCAATCCGTTTGTGTTTGATCAACGGTGCGACCAGCTGCCGCAAGAGCATGTCGCTTGCCTCCTCAACCTATCCGCTCTGTAGCCATGAATTTGTCTAATCTCTTCGGTAGAGAAAAAAGGGCGGGGCCAACCGCCCTTCGATTTTACATTGACCAGACTACTCGTGTTTCCGACTGCTTGTCAATTCGCCTTCGGAGGATTGTCCCCCAGGTACAACCGCACCTTGGAATTGGGTTCCACTAGCGTGCCACCGGGCGGTGACTGCCAGATCACGTACTTGCCGGTGCCCATGACCTCTGCGTTCAGCTGCGCACTGCTCTGAATCGCTGTCCGTCTCGCATCGCCAATAGTCATTCCAACCAAGTTCGGGACTTCCACCTTGACGGGATCCAACGGCTTCGGTTTTTTCGGAATCCCTTGGTTAGATGTCGGTACGCCCAGGTACTGCAGGCTATCCCCGAGGATGCGGCCGACAATCGGCGCAGCGATGACACCGCCGAAGACAGCAGCGCCGTTGCGTGGACGCGGGTGGTCGATGGCAATGTACGCGACCAGGCGCGGGTTGTCCGCAGGTGCCATCCCCATGAACGAGACAATGTAGTGGCTTGGGTCATAGCGTCCGTTGACGACGACCTGGGCCGTGCCTGTCTTACCGGCCACCCGATAGCCTGGTTGATAGGCTGAACCGCCGCTCCCTCGAGCGACCACGCTCTCCAAGGCGTCCCGAACCTGTTTCGCCGTGTCCGCGTCAATCACCCGGCGCACTTCCTGCGGTTTGACCTGTTGAACGACCTGCCCAGTGTCGTGGTCGAGAATCGCTTGCACGACGTGCGGTTGCATGAGCATGCCACCGTTGGCAATCGCCCCCATGGCCATCACCTGTTGGATGGGCGTGACCGAGACCCCTTGGCCAAACGCGGTCGTTGCCAATTCCAGCGGGCCAACCCGGTTCAACTTAAAGAGGATGCCGTTACCTTCTCCAGGCAGGTCAATGCCCGTTTTGGATCCGAATCCAAATTTCTTGATGTACGAAAACAACGTCTCCTTGCCTAACCGTTCCCCCAGTGCAATGAAGCCGGGGTTACAAGAATTTTCGACCACGTTCAGGAACGACTCCGAGCCGTGGCCACCGGCCTTCCAACACTTCACCTTGCGTCCAGCGACTTCGTAGTAACCAGGGTCGTAAAACCGGTCAGCGAGGCTGACCTTCTTTTCCTGCAGCGCAGCGGACAAAGTGACCACCTTGAACGTCGACCCAGGCTCAAACGTCTGCCAGATGGCCAGGTTCTGGTTATACGTGGTTGACGGATAGTCCTGCCAGTGTGTGGGATCAAAGCTGGGGTAATTGGCCATAGCGAGAATGTTTCCCGTCTTCGGGTCTTCCACAATGGCCGTGACTCGGTCCGGATTGTACTCCGCGACCGCCCGCTCCACCTCGCGCTCCACGAACTGCTGGATCTGAGCGTCAATCGTCAATTGAAGGTCTTGCCCGTCCGTCGGTGGCTGGTAATGTTCGCCGGTCGCAGGCATTCGTTCTCCGTTCGCTTTGGCATAGAACGAAATGTAGCCTCGTTGACCCTGCAAAATGTCGTCGTACTGCTTCTCCACCCCCGTCAGGCCTTGGTTTTGCGCCCCGGTGATACCGAGCACTTGAGCCGCCAGCGAACCTAACGGATAGGCGCGTTTGCCAGCCTCCGAAATGTAGATGCCGGAGCGGTCGAGGTTGCGGATCTGCGTCGCCTGCTGCTCTGTGACTCGCCGCCCTTTCGGCGAGATGTACACGGTCAGCGACTTCTTCTGCAACAACTTCAGTACGTCCGCCACCGGCATTTGCAGGATGCCTGCCAACGCCTGCGCTGTCCCTGGCTTGTCCTTCACTTGAGCGGGCACAGCAATCACAGTCGGTGCACTCGCGGTGTATACCAGTTCCCGGCCTTTGTCGTCGTAAATCGTGCCACGCGTACCTTCCACAGGAATGTTCCGCTCCCAGGATGACTCGGCGCGCGCCTTCAACCACGAGGACTGCCCCATTTGAATGTACGCCAATCTACCAATCAGGCCGCCAACCGCCAACAGCAGGCAAAGAAGTAAGATGACGAATCTGCGGCGCATGGTCCTACGAGTCACTCGCACGCTAGTCGCCCCCATGCCAGATTTCTAGATTGATCCTATGCGGACAATCCTGGCCATAGAAGCATGTCTTAGGGCACCATTCCGAGTTGTTCGAATGGTGCCCTATCATCGGCGTGCCAGTGCTCTAATTTGAATTGTTTCCGTTTCCGGCCACATTCGAAGTGTCGTTTGCAATGGATGCAAACGCCTGGTCCACCGGATTCTTTGGCGGTTCAAAGTCCACCGCCACCGTTGCCCCGCGTTGAATTGGCTGACCTGGTGCCACTGATTGGGAAACGGCAAACCCATCGCCTTTCGGCTCCAGGTTCACACCCATCGCCGCGAGGATGTCGCCTGCCTCACGCATGGACACACCAGTCAAGTCAGGCATGACCCCTGTCGTGGGGTCTGCCCCGGGTGCCCACAGGTACATCTTCGTACCGGCTGGAACCTCCAGTCCGGGTGCGGGCCACTGATTCTTCACAGGGCCACCGTCACCGACGACATTCGCGACGAGCCCCAACTTCTTGAGTGAAGCCTCGGCATCGGTGGTAGACTCCCCGACCAGGTTCGGCGTTTGCACGTAATGCGTGTCGGCCTTCACCGCGTTTGCTGTCGACGAGGATTGCATTCCAGACTTTGGTGGAATGTGTGCATATTGGAGACACTCCTGAAGGATGTCTCGCGCCGCTGGCGTTGCCACGGTGCTGCCCCACGTGTTGCTCTCTGGCGTTTTCGGCCAGTCGAGCGTCACGTACACTTCAAACTTGGGATTCTCCGCCGGCGCGTAGCCGATAAACGAAACGATGAACCGGTCCTTGTAATAACCACCTGTGGGAGTCTTTTTCTGTGCCGTCCCGGTCTTCCCGGCGACGTCGTAGCCAGGGATTTGGCCCACACTGTCAATGCCCTTGGAGACGTCTAGAACCAACGTGTCATTGACTTGCTGCACGACGTCCTTGGGCACGACTTGCGGATTCTCCACCACGGGTTGGAACGTCTTGACCACCTTGCCAGTGTTGGGATCTATCAGCGCCTTCGCGAGATGCGGCCGAATCAGCTTGCCTCCGTTCGCAATCGCCCCGTAGGCCGCCACTTGCTGCATGGGGGTGACGGCGATGCCCTGTCCAAATCCAGAGGTCGCCAACTCCACTTCCCCGCGGTCCTTCGGCGGAAAAATAATGGAACCCGCCTCATTGGGAAAATCGATACCCGTCTTGTTCAAAAAGCCGAACGTATCCATGAAATGCAACAAGTTTCCCCAGCCCAGCTTGAGGGCAACCGTGGCAAATCCAACGTTGCTGGACTGCTCAAGCGCTTGACGGTACGTCAGCGTTCCCCAACCCACGTGGTTCCAGTCGTTGATGGTGCGGTCCGCCACCTTCATATGCCCCGAGACGAACGTCTGATCCAGCGAAATGACGTGTGTCGCCAGCCCTGCTGCCAGTGTCAACATCTTGAACGTGGAACCAGGTTCAAACGCGTCGTTCACGGCCCAGTTGTTGTACAACGCTTCGGGAGTCGCGTTGACATAATTGTTCGGATCAAATGTGGGACGACTGGCCATGCCGAGAATTTCACCGGTCAACGGATCTGTGACGATAATCGCGGCGTGGTCCGGGTTGTACTGCTTCATCAAGTCGTCCATCTTGGCTTCGACAAACCCCTGAATGGTTTGGTCTATCGTCAATTCGACATTTTTCCCCGGAACAGCCTGTTTCGTGGTGTGAACGGTCGTTTGCAATGGGAAGCCCCAGATATCCCTCGTGTATGATACCTCTCCGTTTTCACCAGAGAGAACGTTGTTGTATTCTGCCTCGAGCCCACTCGCACCGACGCCGTCGTGCGTCACGTATCCGAGCGTGTTGGCTGCAAATGAGCCATAAGGATACACCCGCTTTTCCGTGGGCGTAAACGTCACATCGGAGGTGTGGTCGGTACCGAAGATGGCCTTATTCTTGAGGATACGCTGGATCTTCTCCTTGTCCGGCTCCAGCACAGAACTCGGCCAGCGCACCCAGTGTTTCCCGCTTTGTAGCTGTTTGGCAATATGGTCCGCGGAATCACCAAGGATAGGAGAGAGTTGAGTGGCTAACAACTGCAGGTCGGGAAACGCGTCCGTCTTGATGTCCATCATAAAAGCTGGGACGTCGTAAGCGAGAGGATGTCCGTTGCGGTCGAGGAGCGCCCCTCGCTGAGCCAATACCACTTGGGTGGTATTTTGAACCTGGTTCGCTTCCGACAGCAGCTTCGGACCAAAGGCGCTCTGGACGTAGTAAATGCGCAGTGCGACAGCGCCGAGTGTCAACACAAAAGCCGCCTGCATAGCAATGACCCGTTTGCGGTGCCGACTCGGACGTAGTGTTCTTTTCCTAGATTTCAAGCCCATCCACTCCGTTAATGGCTGCCGCTTTGAATTTGGACAGGGTCAGCGTACTGCATATGAAGGCGACCGAGTGCGATGCCCAAGATTCGACTTGGCTGCAACAGTTCATCCACCTGGCTCGTCAGGGACGCATTCTCCGCTTGGACCTTCTGGATCTGCGTTTGCATGTTGTCGACACTGTAACTCAACTTATCAATTTTGGCGCCTGTGCTCGCGATAAACCAACCCACGCCGACGCACGTGACGAGACACAAGCCCAGACTCAGCCGGTCGCGCAGGGCAGACCTTTCACGTGCTCTCGTTTGTTGCTGTGTGTGTTGCGTCGACCGCGTCTGCGTCTCTCGAACTGTCGTTTGTTTAACTGCCAACATGTATCAAGTCGCCTCCCGTGGCTGTTCATAAAATGGTTTATAGTTTCTCAATGACGCGCAGTTTTGCGGATCGGCTGCGCGGATTCTCCTCAACTTCCTGTGCACTTGGGACCACCGGTTTCCGGGTCACCAACTTCGCCTTCGGCACGTTGCCGCAGCGACACACTGGAAAGTCTGGAGGACATATGCACCCTTGTGCCAGTGCCTGAAAGGCGTGTTTTACAATACGGTCCTCCAGCGAATGGAACGTGATGACTGCCATCCTGCCACCAGGCTTCAGCACTTGAAACGCGCCTTGCAAGGCTTCCTCCAGCGCGCCCAGTTCGTCGTTCACAGCAATGCGCAGAGCCTGGAACACCCGCCTTGCGGGGTGGGGCCCCGACCTGCGCGCGGGCGCCGGAATGGCTGCTTTGACCAAGTCAGCCAGCTCGCTGGTTGAATCAATCGGCCGTTCCTCACGGCGTCGAACAATCAGCCTCGCGATAGGTCGACTAAATTTCTCCTCCCCGTACTGAAAGAAAATACGGGCAAGTTCAGCCTCTGAATACTTGTTTACGATATCTGCCGCTGTCAGGGTCTGGCGCGTGTCCATTCGCATGTCGAGCGGCGCGTCAAATCGGTAACTGAACCCCCGCTCTCCCTCGTCGAATTGTGGCGAGGACACACCCAGATCAAACAGCACGCCATCGACATCCGTAAACTTTCGCGCGGAAGCTTCTTCTGCAATGTGTCGAAAGTTCGCGTGAACGAACTGTACGCGCCCTTCGTACGCTTGCAGCTTCTGCTTTGCGTGCTCGATAGCGGACGTGTCCTGGTCAAACGCCAGCAACAAACCGCTCGGGGCACTCTTGTTCAACAATCGCTCACTATGTCCGGCGCCCCCGAGTGTGCAGTCTATATAACGTCCGCCGTCACGCGGCAAAACAGCGTCGACAGTTTCCTCCAAAAGTACGGTGGTATGCTCAAAAGTTTGCACATGGGTCACTCCTAAAACGCTAAGTCGACTAATTTCTCGGCAATCTCTGCGAACGACTCCGCAGCTTGCTCGGAGTAGCTTGCCCACGCCTCCTGACTCCATATTTCAACACGATTCGACACACCGAGCACAACAGCGTCCCGGGTGAGGCCTGCATACTCTCGCAGAGACGACGGAATCAACACGCGCCCCTGTTTGTCAAGTTCGCACTCCGTCGCCCCGGAAAAGAAGAACCGTACGAACGACCTGGCGTCAGCACGCGTCATCGGCAAGCTTTTCAACTTAGCCTCTAAGATCTCCCATTCGGTGCGGGGATACACAAACAGACACTTGTCCAAACCGCGGGTCATCACGAAATTGGAACCTAACTCTTCGCGGAATTTCACGGGGATAGTCATTCGCCCTTTGTCGTCGAGCGTATGTTGATACTCCCCCATGAACAAGCGTCTTCACCACCTTCTCCCCATTTCGCACCACTTTGCTCCACTTCCCACCACTCACCTATGCATTCGCCCTGCAATCACGGATTCCTTCTCACCACCGGTAAATTGACGAGATTTTTTCGCACACCGAAGCGCCAACCTGCAACGTCCAGCGGCCGTGGCACAAAAAAACACTGGCCTTGGGTATCCCAAGACCAGTGGATTGTGTGTGAATTCTTTAGTTGAAGAACACGTCGTAAGTGCCAACTGAAGCAGGAGGTTCCAACCAAATGGGGGCTTCTACGAGCCAGCGAACGCCGTATTTCGTCCAAAGGTTGAGTGGAGACAAGCGTCGCTCCTGTGGATGACCGTCTGTCCACAGCCAGCGATTGACATGGTGGAGTTGCCGCAACTCCACGTCGTGCTGGAGTTCAAATTGACGTCGGGTTTTTCTGGCTACGCGCTCGATGCCTGCCAGTTCCCGCGCGATGTGCCGATCCGTGAGCTCCCGTACTTGAGGACCGACGTGGCCGAATTGTTCCACCCACGCTGCCCACCGAGCGCGTGTCTGTTCCTGTAACGCAGCAACAGCATCCTCCAACGCCGAGCCCTCCAGTCGAGTGCGCAACCAATGGGCCACGTCCAACGGTTGATTTAATACGTCCGTCGTCAGCCCCCACTTTTCCATCTGCCGTCGCACCGTGGGCGGAAACAGACGCAGCCGGTGTCGCAGAATCAGAGGAGGGAGCGTTCGACCATGGGCGCGGAAGACAGCGCCGGCCAGCGCATGATAGGCGACCTCTGCCGGACCCCCGACGTATGTGAGCGTCGGCAAGAGCGCATCTTGCACAACAGGCCGCAGAAGTACGTTGGAACTGAAATTTTCCGGGCGCTCTTCGGCGAGAGCGAGCCACTCTTCCAACGACTTTTCCACGCCGAGCCCGCGCGCACGGAGACGTCCCTCACTTGTGGTTTCGAGAACGAACCGCTTCCCATCCTCCACATAGAACACCGTGGTGTTGGTGACATCGCGGATGACGGGCGGTTCAAAGCCACGACGGGTCACGTCTTGATAGACAGCGTCAAGTTCCGTTTGAACGTCGGCGACGTATTGCAGCGCGTGCTTCCAGACCGGTCGAATCAACGCGCGCAAGGACGGCAAGCACGGATCCAGCATGACAATGCCTTTCGGTGCAAGCATATGTAAGAGTTGTTTCGCAAACCAGTCTGACATTGCCATGCCGTCTGCGAACGCTTCTTCAATCTGCGCCAGAACTTCGTATTTGTACGGAGCCTCTGGGAGGGCATGGTGCGCGTCCGCCAACACGCGCTGAACTGCATCCGGTGTCAGCTGCGTATGAAACACCATTTGATGCAATGGTACATCCTGCTGCAGGCGAAGTTTGCGAATTTCTTCGTCGCCATCCAGAACGTAGGCGTGATTGACTTCTCCCCAGTCGTGGTCTTCCGAAGCCACCCAAAAAATAGGCACCACCGGCCTGTCGAGTTCCTGTTCCAACCGCTCGGCCATCCCAATGGCAGACAACGCTTTGTACAGCGCGTACAGAGGCCCGGTAAACAACCCCGCCTGTTGGCCCGTGACAACGGCCACGCTCCTTGGATCTCGCAACCGTTCCAACTGGCGAAGACAGGCCTCGGACGCGCCCAATGCCAGCATATGCGGACGCAAGGCACTGACCAATGCCTCCCGGTGAGGGACAGTGAACTCGCTTTGCAGGTGTTCTGCCCGCCGACGATACGTCTCCAACTCCGTCGGGTTCTGCAGGTGGTATAAGTCTGCGACTTGGTGGAACGCGTGTTGGTGCACGTCCGTCAGCGGATTTCCGCTAGACTCTGCGCGCAGCGTCCATTCCATAGAAATGTTCCCCATTTCCGTCAAGCTTACTTGTGGGCCCTTGCACACGGCGCATCAACATGTATAGAGAATTCACCCTGGTACGAATCGCCGCTGCAAAAGGTGCCTGGTACCCAGCATATGACTTCAGGGGCCCTTTCGGCAAGTTTCCGCCGGAACTCACGTCCACCACGTCCACGCTCGCCTGTTTGAACGCCCTGTAGCGGGCAGCAATCAACCAAAGCTTGTACTATCGTTAGACGGGATATACCGGATGCTTCCGCCGCCCGAATGACAGTGACTTGGTTTCGTACATCGCAAAACGAGTCACGAGTTCATCGCGCAACTGATCCGGCTGGACAATGTCATCGACAATGAGTTCCGATGCCAACCGATAGATATCGATGTCCTGGCGGTATTCTTCCCGTTTTTGTTCAACAAACGCCTGCCGTTCTGATTCTGGCAGTTCCGCAATTTTGTTGCTGTAGACCGCGTTGACGGCAGCTTCCGGTCCCATCACGGCAATTTGCGCATTCGGGAAGGCGAGGCAGCAGTCCGGTTCAAAGGCAGGGCCGGCCATCGCATACAGGCCTGCTCCGTATGCTTTACGCACGATGACGCTGATTTTCGGGACGGACGCTTCAGACATGGCGGCAATCAGCTTGGCGCCGTGCCGAATGATGCCAGCTCGCTCCACTTTCGTACCAATCATGAACCCTGGTACGTCGGCTAAGAACAACAATGGGATGTGAAACGCATCGCACAGCGTAATAAAACGGGCCGCCTTGTCCGCGGAATCGACGAACAACACGCCACCCTTGACCCGTGGCTGGTTCGCGACAATCCCAACGACTTTTCCGCCAATCCGACCAAACCCTGTGATGATTTCTGGTGCGAACAACTTTTTCACTTCGTACCAGCTACCGTCGTCAATCACGCGCTGGATGAGATCCAACATGTTGAACGGCGCATTCTGGTTCTCGGGAACAATCTGCGAAATCGTCTTTTCAAATACGGCTGGCGACTTTCGCTCGGCCACAGGCGGTTTTTCGGTGAAGTTTGAAGGCATGTAGCTGAGATACTGACGCGCCGACTGAATGGCCTCTTCCTCGTTGGCCGCCAACACGTCTCCGCATCCACTGACCGAGCAGTGCATGCGGGCACCGCCCATTTCTTCCAATGTGACCTTCTCGCCAATCACCATCTCTGCCATACGTGGTGACCCGAGGTACATGCTCGCGTTCTTGTCCACCATGATGACGATGTCACAAAACGCCGGAATGTACGCTCCGCCTGCGGCGGACGGCCCGAACAACACGCAAACCTGCGGAATCATACCCGACAGGCGAACCTGGTTGTAGAAGATACGGCCAGCCCCGCGCCGACCCGGAAACATTTCAATTTGATCCGTAATCCGCGCCCCCGCCGAGTCGACAAGGTATACCAGGGGAATCTGCATTTTTTCGGCGACTTCCTGAATGCGGATGATCTTCTCCACCGTGCGTGCGCCCCAGCTCCCGGCCTTCACAGTGCTGTCGTTTGCCATCACGGCCACAGGGCGCCCGTGAATCGTTCCAATCCCCGTGACTACGCCATCCGCGGGCAACCCGTCGGCCATGCAGTTGGCAAATAGGCCGTCTTCCGTTTGAAGGTCGTTGTCAAACAACAACTTGAGCCGGTCGCGGACAAACAGTTTGCCCGCTTCCCTGTTTTTCTCGTGGTACTTTGGTGCACCGCCGGACTTGATTTCTTCCGTGAACTGCTGAAGTCTATCGTTCCCCATACACAGGCTCACTCCTTTTCAGAGGTTGTCCGAACAGGGTCGAGAAGTCTGCATCTTCACGCGCTTGATTCGCCTCACACGCGCCTGACGTTGCCCCTGTATCGGACACGCACATTCATCATCGTCCAATGTAGTTCGGTTTGCGCTTTTCTGCGAAAGCAGCGAGTCCTTCCAACCTATCATCCGTAGGGATGACGACCTCGTACGCCTTTTGCTCGATGGCGAGCCCAGTGTGGAGGTCGACCCCAAAGCCCTGATCAATGGCAAATTTCGCTTGACGCACGGCAACCGGTCCATTGGCTGCAATTTCCGCAGCGAGTTGGTACGCAGCTGACAACAAGTCTTCCGCGTCCACCACCTGATTGACGAGCCCGAACGACAACGCCTCGTCGGCGTCGATGCGCCTCGCGGTATAAATCAATTCCTTGGCCTTTGCCAGGCCAATCAGCCGCGGTAAGCGCTGTGTCCCCCCCGCGCCCGGAATAATCGCGAGGCTTGTTTCAGTGAGTCCAAGTTTGGCCGTCTTCGAAGCAATCCTCAGGTCGGCAGCGAGTGCCAGTTCCGTGCCACCACCGAACGCCACTCCATTGATGGCGGCGATGGTCGGCATCGGTAAATCGGCGAGGTCTTCAACAACACCGCGAATCAGACTGACCGTTCTCCGAACCTGTGTATCGTCCATCCCTTTGCGTTCCTTCAAGTCCGCGCCAGCGCAGAATGCCTTGTTGCCAGCGCCGGTGACAATCACAACGCGGACGTCAGGACGAAACTTGACTTGGTACAGCGCGTCGTGCAAGTCGTACAGCAACGCGAGCGATAGCGCGTTCGCGCTGTCTGGACGGTTCAACGTCAGCGTCACGATGCCGTCCTGCTCTTGTATGTTGACGAACTTTTCAGTCACACGATGCTCCCCTTTCGCGTCCCCGGGCGACCGCTCGAGCATGGCTCGGCAATGGCCGACCAAGTTTCTCTTCAAACCAACGCGTGATGTCCGCTACCGCCTGACTGTCAATCCCCGTGGCGATGCCCATGCCATCAAACAGGTACAAAAGATCATCGGTGGCGACGTTCCCCGAGGCCCCGGGTGCGTAAGGACAGCCACCCAGGCCACCGACAGACCCATCGAACACGCGAACACCGGCGTCATAGCCGGCCACCACATTGGCCACAGCCATCCCGCGCGTGTCGTGAAAATGCAATGCAATGCGAGACAAATCTACTTCCTTCGCTAACGTCTCGACCACGGAGCGGACCTGGGTGGGCACTGCGACGCCAATGGTATCCCCCAGGGATAATTCGTCGATGCCGAGTTCAAATAATCGATAGCAAACCGAGAGAACGTTCTCCACTGCCACTGGACCTTCGTACGGGCAACCAAAGACGGTGGAAACGTATCCTCGAACCGGTTTCCCCGCCTGCTTGGCGCCGCGAATGACGGGTTCCAACACAGGAAACGTGTCTGCTATCGACTTGTTGATGTTCTTCAGATTGTGCGTTTCGCTCGCCGACATAAAAACATTGACCGCGTCGACGCCGACCTCGAGCGCCCGTTCCAAACCTCTTTCGTTCGGGACCAGCGCACTGTACTCGACGCCTTCCTTGCGGTGAATCTGATGGAACACGTCGGCCGCGTCCGCCAATTGCGGAATCCACTTGGGATGTACGAAGGAACTGACCTCTATGTACTGAAACCCAGCCTCCGATAACCGGTTGACCAGCTCCACCTTGACATCGGTCGGAACAAAGCCCGCCTCGTTCTGCAATCCGTCGCGGGGCCCCACTTCTTTGAGTACAACCTGGTCGGCCATCGTCCCCGTCTCCTCTCTACTCTAAGTCGACCAACGGATCTCCTTCGTTGACAAAGTCTCCAGCCTGAACGTGTACAGCCTTGACCGTGCCCGTTGAGTCTGCTGAAATCGGAACTTCCATCTTCATCGACTCCAGTGTCACTACATCTTGTCCTTCTTGCACCGCGTCACCCACCGACACGGAGACACTGAGGACTGTACCTGCCATGGAAGCGAAAATTTGCGCCATCTTTGTTCACGACACCTTTCGTTTGAAATTCATGATGCAATACATGGTCAAAACCACTTGTGCAGAAAATCGGTCGTCGTATCCCCACGTGCAAACGCATCGGAGTCGATGACCTTGCGAAGCAGCGGTAAATTCGTCTTGATGCCGGTGACGGTATACGATGACAACGCGTCCGCCATCCGCCGAATCGCCTCCGACCGACTTGGCGCGTGGACAATCAACTTGCCAATCATTGGATCGTAATACGGAGTGACTTTCGATCCGCTCTCCACACCGACATCGTTGCGGACGCCTTCGCCCGTCGGCAACGTCAACTGTTCAATGGTGCCAGGCGATGGCAACATTTTTTCCGGGTCTTCCGCGTACACCCGACACTCAATCGCGTGACCGACGAGCGGAACGTCGGACTGCGCAAACGGCAAGAGAGCGCCGTCCGCAATCTGCAACTGGAGTTCTACCAGGTCAAGTCCCGTAATCATTTCGGTCACCGGGTGCTCGACCTGAAGCCGCGTGTTCATTTCAAGAAAGTAGAATTGCTTGGCACTGTCCACGAGAAACTCAACCGTCCCGGCATTGCTGTACCCTATCGTCTGCGCAGCCTTCAACGCGGCCTGTCCCATCGCTTGGCGCAGTTCATCATCGACAAACGATGACGGCGCTTCCTCAATGACCTTCTGGTGCCGCCGCTGCACAGAGCACTCGCGTTCCCACAAGAAGACACCGTTGCCGTGTTCGTCAAACAGCACCTGAATCTCGATGTGGCGCGGTGATTCCACTACTTTTTCGACGAACATTTCTCCATTGCCAAAGTAGGCTTTGGCACGCGACTGATTCGAGGTGAACACCTTGCTCAACTCGTCGGCGTTGTGTACCACTTGCATCCCGATTCCGCCGCCGCCGTGAGCAGCTTTCAACATCACGGGATACCCGATTTGTTCAGCGAAAGAAAGCGCTTCCGCAAGGTCTACAGCACCCTCTGTTCCCGGAACAATGGGCACGCCGGCCGTTTTCATCATGCTGCGAGCGGCAATTTTACTGCCCATGGCCGCAATCGCGTCTGCTGAGGGGCCAATGAACTTGATCCCAGCTTCCCGGACCGCTCTTGCGAAGGCCGGCTGTTCACTGAGCAAACCATAGCCTGGATGAACCGCATCGGCGCCCGTGTCTCGCGCAGCCTGGACAATGGCGTTGACTTGCAAGTAACTTTGCGCCACAGGGGGTGGACCAATGCGTACGGCCTCGTCCGCCTCACGGACGTGCAAAGCATCCGCGTCCGCATCGGAATACACAGCCACCGTTGCGATGCCGAGCCTTTGGCAAGTGCGAATCACCCGGCGCGCGATTTCGCCTCGATTCGCAATCAGAACTTTGCGAAACATAGAATTCCCCCTCTCCCCAACATTCTATATTAGCGTAACAGTTCACAAGACTCTTTGCAAAGTGGAAGAGTCGCCCATTCCGAGGCGGCGGGGCCTTTGGCCGCATTTCTCGGTACATTCAGATGTGTGTTACAATCATTCACTGTACATTGTCCGAGAGAAGGGTGGTCATGACACCAGGATTTCCATACTCTACGACGAGGCCGCTGTTTGGCCAGGTCGCCATCGTCACAGGTGCGTCTAGAGGGATTGGGCGTTCCATCGCTATCTCTTTGGCTCGAGCAGGAGCCTATGTAGTCGTGAACTACCGACAGTCGAAGGCGGCAGCGGACGACGTTGTTGCTCAGATCCACCAAATGGGCAGTCGTGCGATTGCGGTTCAGGCCGACGTGACCGAACCTGCCGACGTGGATTCGCTTGTTGCGGCGGCCGCGGAACTCGGCGTCCCTCGTATTCTCGTGAACAACGCAGGGATTGGGAGTTCACAGTTGTTAATGGACACGACCCTGGAAGAGTGGGAATCCCTTATGAAGAGCAATCTCACGGCGCCGTTTCTGTGTGCGAAAGCTGTCCTTCCACACATGGTCCGAGCAGAGTACGGGCGCATCATCAACATTTCGTCCATCTGGGGACTCTCTGGCGGATCGTTCGAGGTGGCATACTCGGCTTCCAAAGGCGGCCTGATTGCGTTTACCAAGGCACTCGCCAAGGAAGTGGCTCGTTCTGGCATCACCGTCAACGCGGTCGCTCCCGGGGCCATTGAGACCGATATGCTTTGGAATTTATCGCCGGAAGAAAAACGGGAGCTGGCCGAGGAGACGCCCGTCGGGCGGCTGGGTCATCCAGACGACGTCGCGCACGCAGTGCTTTTTCTCGCCTCCCCCAGCGCTTCGTACGTGACGGGACAGGTGATTAGCCCAAATGGAGGCTTGGTTACCTGAGCGATGTTGGACTGGAGCCCCCGTTGTTGCAACGCTCGGACTACACCCGATTTTCGCATTCGGGTACAGCCGCCCTGTCGATTGGCTCGTCTCCGTCATTCCTTATAGGGAGAGCACCGCGGTAAGACATAGAGGAGTCGTACATGAGCCGTGTCATACGCGCCCTGTCGACTCCTCGATTCGTGCCATCGCGGAAAGGGGAGACTTCACTTGAAACGCAGAGCGGAGCACACGAGGCACGGGCGTCAGACATCTTTACGAAGGCACACACCTGCTCGTGAGACGGTGAAACTCAAGCGACTCCGCCGACAACTTCGAAAGGAAGCACGTGCTTGGGGTCTCGCCGAGAACGATCTCCTCTCTCTGGTTGTCAGTCTGTCCGAGACGATTCGGGATCAGGTTCCCGGAGCGGGTTCATTCGATACAAAGCAGGTTGTCCAGTGGATTCGTCACCCGATGTTCCCGCTCATGCTGCAGTGGATTGGCTCGTCCGTAATGAACGCTCTGTCCAACAACGATGCCCCACCATCAAACCAAGAGGCGCCTTCTACCCAAACGCCCCCTCCCTGGCCGAACGTTCCTCGCACACCGGCGCCTGCACCTCACCATGCAGTGCCATGGGCACCACCATCCCGACCACCGGGCTCAGGGTATGCTCGCCCCGGAGCACCAACACCCGGAGTGGTCCCCCCAGAGTTCAGGCCGCCTGCCCCACCATTTCCTTTTTACTGATTCTTAGAGCGGAGTGAGCTGTACACCAAATCGCCGGATCCTTAGGCTCACGTGCACCCGAATGTCTGCCGTGCGGAATCGCTGTGCCCAAGGGTACGATGTGAACTGCTGGTCCGTGGCGAAATGTCCGCGAGCATGTGAAGATATGGGAATGACATCGGCGTCGTAGTCGTGGTAGAGCTTCGTGAGCAGTGCCGTGTACTCCTTTGCGGTAGCCGCCTGTAAGCTCTGTTCCAGCTTGGTGCGGTTCTCGGGCCGGCTGTAATCCACACCACTCTCTACATTTAACAAATCAGCCTCCAGAGGCACGTCCACATCAATGGCCATTGGATTCGACAACTGAACGGTGTATCGAGGCGCGCGTTCTTTACGCATCGAGAGACCGACGTGCTTACCCGGTGCCAGTGGATCGGAAAAATCCAGCTTCGTGTTGCGCAGAATCCCCGAAAGGAATTGTAGTTGTATCGATTCACGCCCGTTGAGCATCCCAACCAGTTGGTCGTGGCGGAATACGGCAGCACCGAGCCACTCTACCGGGTCTCCACCCGCTCGCGGCACTTCTCCCGGTTGAAAGACGTCCTGCCCGTCCTTCACGCCTTGTTCTCCCTGCGGATCGTCCTTGACCTTCTGATTGATGGAGAACAGCGGCAAGACACCTCCAGACTGTTCACCTTCTACAAAGCGGTGCAAGTCTTGCAGGTACACCACCGGAACCAGACCGGTTCTCTGACTGGTCAAGGCGATGCCATCCGCGAGACGACCAGATGTTTTATCCAGCATCGGCTTCTGAGTTGCAAGGACTTCGCGTGCTGTACCATCTGCCACACCCACGAGAATCGTGGGGCGAAACTCACGGTACCGTACCAACACCTGCATCGTCGGCTTGAGCCCCTCTTGAGCCAATGACTTGCCGAAAACGATGTTGGTTAAGTGGGTGAGAGACACCTGGCGCTCCACACTGGAATTCGCGATAAGCAATGCCTCCGTCACGCTGTGGGCGCGATACGTGACGGGTGCTTTTCCTGCCAGCGGTGTATCCGCAGAGCTTCCACCGCCTCCGCCGCCGGCGGGGTTCTGTGGAAGCGCAAAACGAAGCGTGAAATCAATCATGTCACCCGGTGCCTTGTCAATGCCAAGCGCTGTGACAAACGCTTGTTGTTCCAGCTCCTGTCGGTCATAACAACCTGTGACACAACTACAGAGTGCGCACGTTAAGAGTGTAATGACAGCTTGACGCAAACGATGGTAACCCATATTCATCACCCGCCAGGACTAGCTTCCCCAGCCGACCTGGCTTCATGCGAAAAGAGGCTCACAAAGGGATGCCCCTCTGTGAGCCTTTCCTGTCTACTCTGCCTGCTCCATAGCATTGTCAGCGCTGACGCGTTCGAGATTTCCGTACTCGTCAATCCGGTACATAAATCCTGAGGTGACATCACTGGCATCGAGGAATGTCGCTTTGCGAGCCCGTTCCACAATTTGCACCAGCGCGCGATAATCACTTGCCATGGTCTCGTAGTCGCGACGGAGTGACTCATGTTCCTCTCGCAGTCGCCCGAATTCATCGTTCTGGCACTCATACCTGGATTTCCACTCGGCCGCTTCCCGTTGGGCAGCTCGCCAACGCGTAGCCCACTGCTGCGCCGTGTTCTTTTCCTGACGCAAGAAGCGAAGTACCTGTGCCCAACTCATGAGCGTTGCGGTCGGATGGTCGTAATCTCCGCCTTCCATCTGTGCCTGAATGCGCTCCGACTTTCGCTGCTTTCTATCTTCCTTGGCTTCTTCAATCTGCGGACGAAACTGTTTGCGGACACAGGCATTCCAGCGAAATCCACACGCGGCAGCCGTTCGTCCAAGCCTGCGACTGGCCTCGTTGAATCCTGCCAGCTGTGTACTACCGTCGCGAATGTGTTTAATCACGACCTCCGCGAGAATCGCGTCGTCCTCTGTCGTCCAGGCGTCTTGCCTCATGGTGCGTAAGTTTTGTTTCATCGTTGTTGATCCCCCTGAATCTGCCGAAACAACCTTATAGACTGTTCAAACTATCATAAGTAATTTCCAATTTTGCAAGGGTTTAAACTTAACATCCAACAGGAACCAATTACGAAGTGGTAAACATCGCACTTGTCGGCCAACGTTCCGGAGCGTACAAAATCAGCTTCCCGCCCATCGGTTTGACCGTAGAAACGGGAAGCTGTACGAATTTCGACCGATTGAGTTGTTCGCCGTTGAACAACGTGTGTGACTTTTGTTACCTATCTTCCGCACCGCTGGTCCGCATGGCGCCCCTCGCCATCAGGTCACATTACGCCGCGAAGAAAACAGTCTCCTGAGCCCAGTGCGACGGTAAATCGCAGGTTCGGACGCGTTGACAAACATGATGTTCGCCGTTGGTTGAATGGGCCGCACCCGCCGCTTTCGCAAGATCTGCCAAAGACCGATACCGACTGCGAACCAGCGACCGCGCAGGATGGCGGTCCACAGACCGTAGATAAACATCAATAATTTAATCAACCGATATGTCGTTCGGACAATCCCCATGCAAACATCACTCCCTTGCATAGGGTGCCACAGAAAAGCTCACTCACTCGCCATTCCGGGCTGTAAAAGTCTTCATCTCTGTCCGCTCCACGGCTTCCGCGACCAGTCGCTCCACTGCAAGCGCGCGCTCGGCCTCCTCCACTTCGGCCAGCTTCGGCCGTGTTGCCGGGTTCTTCGGAACGAACAGCGTACAGCAATCCTCATAAGGAAGGATGGAAGTCTCGTACGTGCCGATTTGGCGAGCCCGCCTCATGATGTCGACTTTGTCCTCCGCCACCAGTGGACGAAGAACCGGCCATCGAGTCACCGCGTTGATCACGTGCATGCTCTCCAACGTCTGACTGGCCACCTGGCCCAGGCTTTCACCTGTGACAAGCGCAAGTAATTTCCGGCGACGCCCAATTTCCTCAGCAATCCGGAGCATCATTCGCCGCATGATGGTAATTCCCAAGGAGTCCGGGCAGTGCTTACGGATTTCCGTTTGGACGTCAGTGAAATGGACCGTGTGCATGTGGACGCGTCCACCCCAGTCGGCGAGAATCTGTGCGAGGTCCTCTACTTTCTGCAATGCCCGCTCACTCGTGAACGGGTAACTGTGGAAATGAATGGCCTCGACTTCCGCACCGCGTTTCATGGCGAGCCACCCTGCGACAGGGCTGTCAATGCCACCGGACAACAGCAGACCGACTCGCCCCGCAGACCCGACGGGCATGCCGCCCACGGCTGGGACCTTCGTCCCGTACACCATCGCTTCCTGGTCCCGCACTTCCACGAACACCGTGATGTCCGGATGATGGACGTCCACGGTGATATCGGAGACCGCCTGCAGCGCGCGGCCCCCCAACACCCGCGCCAATTCAAGAGATTGCATTGGGAAACGTTTGTTGGCCCGCCGGACTTCAATCTTGAACGTCCGCGCATGGTCTACTTTCACTGCATCAGACAGCGTGTCTACGACGGCTGTGGACATCTGGTCCACATCCAGTCCCGTCACCTTGGCCGGACTGAGCGAGACGATACCGAAGACGTTTTGCAGGCGACTCAGTACGTTGCTGACCTGCGTTTCGTCGCTTTCCACCATCATTCGCCCGCCTGTATGGTGAATCCGGACCCCTTTGCAGCCCGCGAGTTTCTGCTTCATGTTGCGAACCAATATCCGTTCAAACTCTGCTCGATTCTTGCCTTTGAGGCTGATTTCCCCGTATCGAACGATAATGTGTTGTGTCATGGCGCTCCCTACCTCTCCAAGTCGACCAACCAGCGAACTTGCGATTCCACAATTGCAAGCGCTCGGTGGACGTCGTCCAATGTGTGCCACGGCCCTAACGAAAACCGTATTGTACCGTTGATTTGTGCTGGAGACAGCCCCATCGCGCTCAGCACATGGCTGGCTTTCACATGTCCGCCCCGCGTGGAACAGGCAGACCCTGTGGAGACGTACAGCCCCTTGGCTTCCAGCGCGTGCACTAGGACTTCCCCTTTAAGCCCTTCAAACGAAGCACTCACAATGTACGGTGATTTGGGGCTCGGAAGGTGGACCGTGCATCTGGGCAATTGCCGGAGTCCGTCCACCAGTGCATTCGACAGCTGTTCGACGTGTTGCCAACGTGCCTCCACGTGACGCCCAGCCACTTCTGCAGCTGTCCCGAAAGCGATGATGCCGGGCACGTTTTCCGTCCCCGACCGCAATCCGTTTTCTTGCCCGCCGCCGTACAGAAGCGGTGCAATACGCACGCCTTGCCGGAGATACAAAGCCCCAATCCCTTTGGGCGCACCGATTTTGTGGCCTGACATGGTGTACAAGTCCACACCGAGATCCCGAATCCCACTCGGAACTTTTCCGAACGCCTGGATGCCATCGACGTGAAACAATACTTTTGGCCTCTCCTGCAATGCGCGTCCGATGTCGGCAATTGGCTGTATCGCGCCTGTTTCGTTGTTGACGTGCATCACACTGACCAGCACAGTGTCGTCTGTCACGGCGTCCAGCACTGCTTCTGCCGACACGCTGCCGTCCGTGGCAGGCGGCACGTAAGTGACGTGCCAGCCATCGCGTTCCAGCGCCTGAAAGGCCTCTCGAACCGACGGATGTTCAATCTGCGTGGTGACCATGTGTCCACCGCGTCCCCGATACTGCTTCGCGACACCGAACACCGCGAGGTTGTTGGCTTCTGTACCACCACCGGTAAACACCAGTGTGCCACTGGACACGCCTAGACATTTACGCACCTGTTCTCGTGCCCGTTTCAATTGCGCTTCCGCCTGCACCCCTTTTCTGTGCAGGGACGAAGGATTTCCAAACACGTCAAACGACGCCACCAGCGCATCCCGCACTTCCGGTAGAAGTGGAGTGGTCGCGGCAGTGTCGAAATAGATCTCTTCCATTGCAGAGACTCCTTTAGTGGTATGTGGACGAAAGCGTCTGTCCGAACGCTCCGCCTTATTAGCTTACCGAAACATGTCAGCGATTTGCAAAGTAAAGAAGGCACGCATGCAACGCGTGCCTTCTGGAGTCGTGTACCTTTTCCGGCCCCGTTTTATTTTTGGCCAACGACTTCGTTCCGGCGCAACGCCGTAACAGGAGCCCCTACCCAGCGAGCGAGATCGACAATTCGGCAAGAGTAGCCCCACTCATTGTCATACCATGCAAGAACCTTGACCGTGTGCCCGCCGATGACCATGGTAGACAAACCATCCACAATGGCCGAGCGTTCATCGCCATTGAAGTCAACCGACACCAGTGGCTCGCCGGTATAACCGAGAATGCCGAACAGCGAGGATTTCGCAGCTTCTTCCAGAGCTGCGTTGACATCTTCCACAGTGACCGTGGACTCGACTTGAGCAACCAGGTCAATCAACGACACATTCGGAGTCGGAACGCGCAGGGAAACTCCGTTCAATTTTCCCTGTAACGCGGGTATGACCAGGCCAATCGCTTTCGCAGCCCCGGTACTCGTTGGGATAATGGATTGTCCGCAGGCCCGCGCTCGCCGCAAATCCTTATGCGGGTTATCCAGATTACGCTGGTCATTGGTATAGGCGTGAACGGTGGTAACGAGCCCGCTCTCCACGGTGAACGCCTCGTGTAACGTCTTGACCACGGGTGCGAGGCAATTTGTCGTACAGGAAGCCCCAGATACAATGTGGTGCTCGTCGGGATTGTACGAATCGTGGTTGACACCCATGACAATCGTGGCGTCTGCTTCGCCGTCCCCTTTCGCGGGCGCAGTAATAATGACTTTGCGTGCCCCTTGCTCAAGGTGTACACCGGCTGTTTCACGGGTACGGAACTTCCCGGTCGCCTCGACCACGACATCGATATCTAACTCACCCCACGGCAACTCCGACGGATTGCGCGTGCTGAAAACGCGTGTGTGCTGCCCTCCAACACGCCAACCGTCACTCGTCAGTTGAATATCCCTGTGCCATGTGCCATGCAGAGAATCGTACTTCAACAAGTGGGTCAACGTTGCTGCGTCTGCGGTGCCATTCACTGCGACAACCTGAATATCTCCAAATTCCAGGGCGCGCCGATAGACCATTCTCCCTATCCGTCCGAAGCCGTTGATTGCGATACGAATTGTCATCCTGGGACGCTCCTTCTCTTTGTGTAAAACGCCGAAAATAGATCATACGATTTGTTCTTATGTATCTATATTACACAAAAAGAAAGGAATGTACCATACTAAATGTGTGTATTTCTCGACATTAGTATGTCACAAACCGTGGATTGAATTAGGCTTTACTGGTGTACAAAAAATGAATCCCTAACAGTAAAAACACCAGCCCCGCAATCATACACGCAATGGCCAATTTTCGAAGCACTTCTCTCGCCCCGCTTCACCATTCACATTCGAGCACGCAGAAGCGCTCTCCCATCCCTCCGGGTAGCACCAGTTGCTTGAACTCGCCGACCCATCGGGTGTACTGACCGGGAGCCGCAGCGTCTGCACGGGCCTGCAGTTCCTCTGCAATGCCTTCGCGCAACAGGAAATTCCCTTGTGGCAACAACGTGGCACAGCGACAGCCGCTGAGCCTCGCAGCGTGGACGACGTAGTCCCAATGGACGTCCGCCGTCAGATCGACGTCCCCAGGGTTCTCTAATGGATGAACAATTCGATGTTGCGAGAAGGCCCGCAACGTGCCGTTCGGACGCACGCCCTCGGACCATTCCTGAGTGGAAATCCCGTAGTCGAAAAAAACCGCCTTTATGGGCGCGCCATACGTGCAACAGCGCGCGAAGAACGATGCCACGTCTGGGGCAATTTCAGCGATTTGCCCCGGTTGGATAGGTAGCCACCGCGCAGCCAAAGCAGCCAGTTCGTCGCTGGCAGCAGCCCACATCCAGCAGAATGCCCCGTCCTTGCTTTCACACACATGTGCGCGTTCCCAATCACGGGGACCTGTACCGGTGCGCCGCAAGCGCTCCACAGGAAGTGCATCCAGAACTTCATTCGCAATCAGCACCGTGGGCACATCTGGTTGTGGATTGCTCCATCGAATGCGGGAGCCCCATTTTGCGTCACGCGCCGATGCTTGTTGAATGGCTCTGAGCTTGTGGGACACATCGACGATACAGTACGACCATTGGACAGAGGTCGGCAACCGTTGCTCCAATGCTCGGCAAACGCCGAGCGCGAGCTCTCCCTGGCCCGCGCCCAACTCCACCACTTGCAGCGCGCTGGGCTCTCCAAAGTCTTTCCAGCAACGTGCAACATACCGCCCCAGCGTTGCGGAGAACAGCCGACTCTGAGCGGACGTATAGAAATCCGCACCCTCTCTGCCAATCGCTACGCACCGTTGGTAGTACCCGAGGTTGTGGTACAGTGCGATGTCCATGAACTCGTAGAAAGAAATACAGCCTTGCTCTCGAATGGATTCCCGAAGTACGTCCTGAACGGTTCTCGTCTTCATGCGTGTCACTTGCGAACAATGATTTCGTCAATCAAACCGTAGGCTTTCGCTTCTTCCGCATCCATGAATCGATCCCGGTCTGTGTCCTGTTCCACGCGTTCCAAGGGCTGGCCCGTGCGCTCACTGAGGATGCGGTTTAACCGATCCCTGGTCTTCAGAATGTGTTCCGCGTGAATCTGGATATCGGACGCTTGACCCCGTGCACCGCCAAGTGGCTGGTGGATCATTACTTCTGAGTTTGGCAGGGCATACCGCTTGCCTTTCGCACCGGCCGCGAGTAATACGGCCCCCATGCTGGCGGCAAGTCCTACACAAATAGTGGAAACGTCTGGTTTGATGTGCATCATCGTGTCGTAAATCGCGAGACCCGCGGAGACAGAGCCGCCAGGACTATTGATGTACATTTGAATATCCTTCTCAGGATCTTCCGCTGCCAAGAACAGCAACTGCGCCACCACAGCGTTGGCCACGTCGGCGTCAATCGCACTGCCGAGAAAAATGATGCGGTCCTTCAGAAGTCTCGAATAGATGTCGTAGCTGCGTTCCCCCCGCGACGTCTGTTCAACAACAATGGGTACCAAACTCATGAAATCTCCTCCTTTGAAGTGTTTTCCTTGCTACTTCTTGCAAGCATCCAGCATTCCCATTCACAGTATGACGCAACCCCGGCTAATAGTCAAGGATAGTCAAAGTCAAACATGGTACGTGCAGCAGACGGACATACTACCGATAAATGAGGAGGTTTGGACATGCAAAAAAACATCGGCACCGCTGACCAATACCTACGCCTGGTCAGTGGAACCATCGCACTCGTCAGCGCTGTACAAACGCGCCGCAACCCACTGGTACAAGCTGCATTGACCACTTACGGCGCGATGAAGGTCGCAGAAGGAATTACCGGTTGGTGTCCTCTCATGCATGCGCTGGGAATTCAATCCACTGAGGACACGCAGGCGCACAAGAAAGGGACACAACCTTCCGCAAAGCGGACGCCTCTCCGAGAACCTGTAAAAAACCTCGCAAAGCCCAGTGACAACGACGGCTCGCATGCCAACGGGGCATTGGAAACAACGTACACATTCAGTGAGACCGATTCCCTCAACACTTCATATCAATGAGAAAAGGGGTCGCCGCATCATCGGCGAACCCCTTTTTACTTATCGGAGGGCCTGATACGCCACCTTGGCTGGACGAAACCGCACTCCAAATTTGCCACGGCGGGTCTGATACACCTGGACTTCGCTTGGTGTTGAGCTTCCGCGAATTCGCTCATCCGCCTCCACCCACATGACGGCACAATACGCTTCAAACTTTGAGTCGTACAAACCGGCAAAGTACACCCAGTTCTGGTCCATGGCCACCGCCTCCCCGCACCTAGTATGCACGGGGCGGCACAACATCCTGCGGGGAATGTTTGCCGCTGCCAGCGGTTCGGTCTATTCAGATATATACACGGCCGCCGCCGATGTTCAGCACATTTTCCTTACCGAGGACGTGCCGTGCAATCATCATGGCTTCCCAATTCCGACCGTGGTAGGACGTCACCAGGCGTTCCAGGATTTTGACCTGATAACCGGAGTCAACCAGAGAGAACATGGTCGCCAACACGGCTCCCTCCGCGTCAACACCTGCAAGATGGACTTCATCGATGTTCTTTTCCTCCAACAAACGCTTCGTGTCCTCGGTGTACCCTGAATATGTGCTTTTTTGAACAACAACAGCTGACGGGTGACGGACGACGAGCGTATCCTTTCCATTAATCTCTTCGTACACCCACCGTGTGAGCACGATGGCATCATACTCCGTTGCGTGTTCGTCGACGTATCGCTGGCACAGAGGCGCTATGTAATCTAAGATGTTTCGAAGAAAATCCTCTTGAACATCGAGGACCATCAGTGCCTTTTTCACGATTCTCACACCTCTCCGAAAATTCGTTATTATCTTAACATGCGCCGCGTAGAAACGCACTGCACAAATCAAAATCCTGCATCACAGTCCGCTGCTACGCGCATGTGTCACGGGCTTGCCAGCCCATTCCTTCTTCTATGTCACACGCAATTCTGATACAATACTAACACCAAAGCGCGGCAGCACGAATGAGTGCGCCGTGGCACAGTCGTCCATCGGGCATAGACTGTGATAGCGACGTCTCAATCCCAACCGTCCAATCTTCGAAGGAGGGATGTGCGCGATGATTACGAGACAAGATTTGCTACTCCTGAAAACAAAAATTCTCCCAACCGGTGCTGAAGAGATTCTCGACTATCTGGCTTCGAAGCACCATCAGGTCGAGATGACGAATATTGTCCTGGAAAACGTGCCCCTTCTGATTATCGGGCGGCATGGTATGATTGCCCGCATTCCGACGGGTGGCGGCGTACAAAAAGTGAGTCAGCCAGCTGAAATTTTGGAACAACTCCAGCTCTTTTTCCAAAAACAAGACACGCTATACCTATTCATTAACCTCCCAGACATTCCTATGCCGAGCGAAGTCACGCAAGTACTTGAAGAAGTGCAGCGGAGGCACGACCGCAAACAGGAGCTTCGCAAGCTCATTGACGAAGCGTTGGAACGACGTGACAAAGCGCTGTTTATGGCAGCGTCTAACGAATTGAAACAACTCATTAACGAACCCAGTGCGGATGACCTGCACTCGAGGCGAATTTCGTTTTCGTAGTCCGCGTGCACTTCACAAACACGCGGTAAGACAGGAGGCCCCGATGGATCAGTCCTTTGTTCTCTATGACGAAATCGAGTCCACCTCCACGCGTTTTGTGGGGTATGCGGGAGACTACGCCAGGTTTGACCTGGCCATCACCACCACGAGTCATTTTTACGGCAAAAAGTTGGTCTGTGACATCCAATCCGGACGTACGGCCATCATGAATGATGCAGACGCGGCCAACATCCCGTATGTGATGCACGCGTTTCAGATTCAAGATGAAAACGAAGCGCGGGAGTTTTCCGAATTCCTGCTTGCAAACCTGTAACGCTCGACCATATGACCGCGACAGCGGTCATTTTCTTTACGCCCCTACTCCAAAGTGATGTCCAAGAGGCCGCTGTGCTGCTCCCGGAATGCCGCCGCAGCCTCTGCGTACTCTTCCTCGTCCAGTGGATCCAACACCAGGTTTGGCGGTTCTCCTGTGATGCGGAACAAAACAACCTCCGGTTCTGCAGATACGGCCTCTGGATAATATGCCCCATAGGCCCTATTGCCCACGACAAAATAACTACCCAGCACGTACTTGCGGGGCTCCTTGTCGCCTTCTGCCAGCTGTACAAAGAAAATATGTTCGATGATGTCCATCACGCGATGGGTGAAGGTCTGACCTGGGTAATCCAACATCAAGGCATCTGCTTGATGTTCCTGAATCACGAAAAGAAGTTTGGTATCATCTCTGTCCCAACTGACAAGCAACAAATGGGCATTTTCAAAAACAAACGCGTAGTGCTTTGCCTTCGGAAACATGAACCTCAGGTCGTCCCGCTGCATTCCGTTCGCCCTCCCGCGTGTCAAGAACAGCAAAACAGCAGGGGAAATGGCCCTGCTGTTTCGTGTCAGACTTACACATTTGCGTCCTCAATCTCTTTCGCCAACGCTTTATCAAAATTCTCCTTGGTCTCAGAAGCACAGGTGATAAGCATCCAAAAAAGTCCGATGGCCGCTACTGCCATGCCAATCAGTCCGTTGGTAAACATATGCTGTGCCTCCTCTCGCCTCGCGGCTTTGTTCTTAGATTAAGAATGATTCGCGTCCGGGTCAAGGCCGAGTTCACGAAAGTTGTTTGATGGATTTGCAAAATTCCAATAGATTGGTTCAGCACAGATAATTCTTCATCGTGATTTTGCAAATCGCTGGTTTGAGCATCGTTCGTCATCACGTATAATAGCGAGTATAGACATTCGGTTTACCATCTCATTGAGTGTCTGAAGGGAGTCGCCAATTATGCATAAGACGCGTAAACTCCGCTATATCCTGTTCAGCGCAGTATTTGCCTTGGTGTTACTCGGACTCGTCGCACAATCCTACCCGCTGTTGGTGGTTCTCGCGATGGTCGCGATTGCCATAGGCGTTATTGCAGACAAACTGGAGAATCAGCCGACCGAACCGTTTAAGAAGTACAATGAACTCCACCACGGACACTGAGCGTAGGCTAGCACCGTTGGCGTTTTGGTCGTACCAGAGGAGGCAGTCATGATGAATCACAACGAGCTCTGGGCTGAAACGGAGGAATTGGCAGACCTCATTATTCAGGCTCCAGAAATCGTGGCGTACCAAGCAGCAGAACAGCGCATGAAGGCGCACCCGACCGCCCAGCGGATGATTGCACAGCTGAAATCGCTTCAGGAACAAGTGGCTGAATACCAGGCACGGAAGGTTCCACCCAAACACTACATTCATTTGCTGAAGGACTCCGAATCTCTCCTGGCAGATCTGGAGAAAATACCAGAAGTCGCCGAGTTCCAGAAAGCTCAGGCTGCGGTCAACGAGCTGTTACAGGCGGTGACCCAACGGTTGGCGAAGGCTGTCCTGCGCAAAGTGTCGGACGAAGAACACGGTTGAGGCTTGTCAGACTCCGAATACATGCTGATGACTCCTGCTTCGTTGACAAACATGGCATCACGTGCTATGTTTTACAAGTTATTTTCCCAGTTGAACGAAAGAAGGGTTGCACATGGCGGATCATCAACACGACCACAATCACGACCACGAACATGAGTTTGACGAAGAAGTCATCTTGTTGGAAGATGAAGACGGCAACGAACACCGATTCGTACTCGGAGATGTCATCGAAGTCGAAGGAAAAAGCTATGCAGTCCTGCTTCCTATCGACGAGGACATCGAGGAAGGTGTTATTTTCCGAATTGAAGGCGAAGAAGGCGACGATTACGTCCTCGCAGATATTGAATCGGACGAAGAGTGGCAGAAAGTCGTGGATGCCTACAATGCGTATATGGACGAAGAAGACGACGAAGAGGAAAGCTGATGAACTTCACGGGGGCCTACAAGGCCCCCTTTTTTAGGGTCTCAGTACCAATCCTTCCACCCCACATCTCCACATCCCCTTCTGCTCGGCACCGTACACGCATGGATCCAATCCCCGAGGTATAGCTTGTTGCAAAGTTGATACCTTAAGAGCAACCCCGCCCTGACATTTGGTGGGATGTGGAGGTGGACTCTGTGACAAAACAGCCAGCGCGACCGAACTCTCTCCCCCCAACCGATCTCTCGTCGGGACTGGACGTCACTCGGGAACAAGTCAGCAACATGTATATGGCTGGCACAAGCGACGGTAGCCTGTTCGAAGAGGAAGACCGCGCGGGGCAGGATGCCACACGTGACGACACGCGGCCAGAAACGTAAGAAAGGGCAATCCATCATGGATTGCCCTTTTCATCTGGAGCCACCTATCGGATTCGAACCGATGACCTGCTCATTACGAGTGAGCCGCTCTACCCCTGAGCCAAGGTGGCATCTTCAAGTGATGTATCCGTGAAACCGATTGAAATCAGACCAGCTGCCAACCGTCCGACACGGATTGGCAAAGTGGATAAAAAATTGCTCAGAGCCTGCAGGCGCCCCGCAGGCTCCCACGCTTGGTAGCGGCGAGTGGACTCGAACCACCGACACCACGGGTATGAACCGTGTGCTCTAACCAGCTGAGCTACGCCGCCACAGTGGCGGAGAGAGAGGGATTCGAACCCTCGAGGCGGGTTTAAACCGCCTACACGATTTCCAATCGTGCTCCTTCGACCAACTCGGACATCTCTCCAGGTCCTCTCGATTGGACGAGCAGTAAACGATTTATGGACAGTGGTTATGTTAGCATGATCAAGTGCTACCAAGCAAGTGCATTCTTACAGAAAATCAGTGATTTTTCATTCCAGTTTTATCCTCACTGTGCGTCCACATGCCAAGCCACCTCATCCCTACCGCTCAACATTTCGCTTGGAACGGTGTGGCGTCGCGGTATGAAGTCCGGATCACTCCTCAGAAGTCCCATTCCTCGAAGGATGTTCGTTTTCAGAATGCCTGTTGTATGGCATGTTGTACACATCCCTTCGTGTTCGTCGCAAGGGCAGCATTCCCCAGTCGTAGACAGAGTTGACGGTATATGCAATCAGCGTCAATCCTCCCGCCAGGATGGCAACGGTAATCCAAAACATACGTCGTCCCCCTTTTCAGTGTCGTTACAATTTCAGTTTCATCCTTCCCACAATGACATCCAGATATGGTCGTTTGTCACTGCAAACTCGGTGGTTTGAACGGTAAAAACAGGGCGCAGCTGTTTCCACTGCGCCCCAGGACGTATTTCTGCGGAAGCCTAAGATTCTACACTCGCCACAGCAGATTCCAAAAATGCCGCGTGCAACTCAGACACGGACCGATCCAATTCGCTGGCTGGGATGATGCACGATACCTTGATTTCAGACGTACTCACCATCTTAACCGGAATGTCGTTGTCCGCAAGTACTTGGAACATCTTCGCTGCGACACCAGGATTACTGATCATGCCTGCTCCCACAATCGATACTTTGGCCAAGCCGGTCTCTGACACCAGGTCCGTGTAGCCAAGGTCTGTGCGCAGTTCTCGGACAATCCGTAACGCCTTGTCTGCATCTACGTCCTTGACGGTGAAGGAAACGTCGACTTCCGCTTCGTCCACAACACTCTGCACAATCACATCCACGTTCACGCTGTTCTTCGCCAACGTGCCAAAAACAGCCGCCAATCCGTGACGGCGAACCGCAACGCCAATCAATGCGATGCGGGAAACCTCCCGCTCAAAGGCAATCCCTGTGACTACATGTCGTTGTTCAAAGCCCTGTGCTGTCTCCGTCACCCATGTACCTTCTTCCTCCGAAAAGCTGGACCGCACCACAAGTGGCACTCCGAATTGCTTGGCATTTTCAACGGCCCTCGGGTGAAGCACCTGTGCCCCAAGGTTTGCCAACTCCAACATCTCGTCGTACGACACGTGCTCTAGCTTACGCGCTGTTTTCACAACTCTTGGATCCGTTGTGAACACGCCTGAAACGTCCGTGTAGATCTCGCAGACATCCGCTTTGAGCACGGCCGCGACCGCGACAGCTGTCGTGTCTGACCCGCCGCGACCCAGTGTTGTGATGGAACCACCGGCGATGCCCTGGAATCCAGTGATGACAGGTACGGTCCCCGCTTGCAAAGCTTGTTCCAACGCCTCTGCGTGAATCTCCATCACGCGCGCGGCTCCGTGTACAGGCTCGGTCTCAATGCCAGCCTGCCATCCTGTAAAGGACTGCGCGGCAATTCCGCGGCGCTGCAGTGCCATCGCGACCAGCGCCGCCGACACCTGTTCACCCGTTGAGAGCAGGGCGTCCAATTCCCGTGCATCCGGCTCCGCCGTGATGGCCTTGGCCAGTGCCAACAATTCGTCCGTGGTATGGCCCATCGCCGACACGACGACAGCGACTTCATGTCCCTCGCGCCGAGCACGAGCCACCCTGTCAGCCACCGCTTCAATCCGTTCGACGGATCCGACCGACGTGCCTCCGTACTTCTGTACCATCCGCAATGCAGTCCACTCCTAGGTGTTTTCCACTATGATATAGCACTGCGCTGCTTCGGTAAAGACGTATCTTCCGTGAGGTTTACTCGGTCGCGATACTCTGATCTGTGAGATCCTTTCCAGGCCGGATCATCACGAAGAATTCGGCAGGCCGCGCCAGCAACGGAGCCAACTGAGTGGCAGCTTCACGTTGTCCGGACTTCCTGAGTTCCTTTTGATACGCGGACAAGAGACCAATCACATCCGCCTCCCCTTCCGCATCCAGGGGTTTGATGGTCACTTTGGCCCCTTTGGCAATGCGCTTACGCAACGCAGACTCCGTGAAGCCCAGGGCTGGATTCAACTTGACGTAGACAGAACCACCTGTCATACCAGAGCAGATCCACGGTCCTGGGTCTCCCAAAACCACTGCCCGGCCGGCCGTCATGTACTCAAAAGCGAACCCTGCGATGTTCGCGCGGGCACCGATGAATCCGAGTTCGTCCCGGATGGGACCTGTCAGGTCGCCGCCAATCACCACATCAGCACCAGAGAGTCGGATTCCGGCGCGAGCGTCGGCGTTGCCCTGCACGATAAACAGTCCTCGCTGTGCGCCGTAAGCCAGGCCTTTGCCGACAGACCCACCGACCCATCGGCCATCGGGTGTGCGATGCTTGAGAACGATGGTGCGTCCGCCGTATGCACCCTTGCCGACGCCATCCTGGGCCCCACCATAGACCACATGATGCACGCCAGTGACTTGGTACGCCGCAAACCCGTTGCCAACTGGGAAGGGGTACACCGCTTCGAACGGCTTGTCGCCGCCCTTCCGTCGTCTGACTCTGTCCCCACTTTCCCACGTCCCGAGGACACGCGGCGCGGACCGGATGTGTGGCGTGGACGGCGAGTCAACCGTCGACAGAAAGCTTCCTCCTTGACCAGTGCCGTGCGAGTATACGGGCGTCATGGAAGTCTCCGTACCCGCTGCGACCGCGACCGATGCATCCATGAGCTCCAGTCCCTCGTCGTTCTCCCAATGGCGGTAGCGAATCTGCGTGCCAAGTCCTGTGAAGTCCTTGCGCTGGGTCAGCCAATGGAGGTCCACTTGGCTGGTTCTCCCGAAAGGTTCTAGCAGATCCGCGCGTCCCACGAGATCCTGTGTGCGCTTGGCACCGAGTGCTGCGGTCAAGACGCGAACGTGTTCACCGACCGCGGTAAACCAGCGAACCAGTCTTTCCACCGCAAGATCAAATTCCTGCGGGATGAACTGCTTCAGCCCTTTTTCCCGTGCCTCCTCGAGACTGGTCATCTGCGTCGCAATGCCGACATGGCACGTGTCCTTGTGGCAGGCGCGACACGACGTACAGCCAATCGCCACCATCGCCATGGTCCCAAACCCAACGCGATTCGCACCCAGCAAAATGGCTTTCATCACGTCCATGCCCGACTTCATGCCACCGTCTGCCCACACTTCGGCCACGTCCCGCAGTCCCGCTTCACACAATGCGTCGTGCACCAATTTGATGCCGATGTCCACCGGAAGTCCGACGTGCCGAATGGCATGCGCGCGCGCAGCGCCCGTTCCGCCATCGAAACCACTCAACTCCACGATGTCCGCCCCCGCCTTGACAATGCCCACGGCAATGGTTCCAATATTCGGCACCACAGGTACTTTCACAGCAATCTTCGCGAACGGGTTAAGCGTCCGCAGCTCGTAGATGACCTGAGCGAGATCTTCGATGGAATAAATGTCGTGGTTGTTGGACGGCGAAATAAGATCAATACCAGGTGCGGCGTTTCGCGCATTGGCGACTTGTACCGTCACTTTCGAACCGGGTAAGTGCCCGCCTTCCCCCGGCTTCGCGCCTTGGCCAATCTTGATTTCCAAGACGTACGCCCCGTTGCACAACTCCGCGTTGACGCCAAAGCGCCCGGATGCAACTTGACGGCCGCGGTTTTTCGGATACGCGTTCAACAGGTCCTTGATTTCTCCGCCTTCTCCGTTCATCGCGAGAATGTTCAACCGATACGCCGCTTCCGCGTACGCGCGGTACGCCGTCTCTCCTTGCGATCCGAACGACATCGAACTGATGACCAGCGGATACGCATGGCTGTCAATGGTCGTATCGACCGATGATACTTCCGACGGATCCACGACCTCGGCGTTGTTCGATTTCAACCGTAGTGCGTGCCGCAGACTGACCGGATTCTCCTCTTCCATCGTCTGTAGCTTCTCGAAGAACTGGTCGTACGCCAAACTGCCGTCTGCAACCTGACCGGCGGATTTCCAGATGCGCGGGTACATCTGAAACGCTCTGGAACGCCCCAGTTGCCGTTCTTCTTCGAGTGCATACACCCGTTGGCGTTCCTCGGCATCCTGTTCCATTTCGCTGAAGCCGTAGCCGACAGAGTCGGACGCGCAGAAGGTAGGGATGCCGAGAATCTCTGCAACCTGTTCACTCAGACCGATGGCACTGAATAGTCGCTCGTACCCTCGCAATTCGTGAATTCCAAGGGTCGACAGTACTTTCTCAATGCCTTTGCACAGCGCTGTATACACGTTTTCCACTCCGTGCACGCCGCCCTTGTCGCAACAGGCTTCCCACATCAGGTACGGGTTGACTGCGTCCGCGCCAAGGCCAAGCGCTACCATGATGTCGTGCAAATTGCGCAAACCGCCACTCCGCAGGACGAGACTGGTCCGCCGCCTCAGGTGCTCTCCTCCGCGGCTAGACGCCGGGCGCAACAATCCTTTGTGGACCGCAGCGAGGGCGAGGAGGGGATCGATGTGCCGACCACGCACGAATTGCAGGCGGTCGTCCAAGATCACCACATTGGCACCAGCTTGCACTGCGGCAATCACTTCTTTACGCAGGCGTTCCAGACACTGCGTGATAGATTCGTCCGGTTTCCGGTGTAACAGAACTTCCACTGTACCATAGGGGCTGTCGTGCAGAGCCGCCAACGTATCTTCGTAGCACACGGTTCCAAACCGGTGCGCAATGGCCTGTATATCTTGTCGCTCGACGTCCGGCGCAGGTACGTTCGACTCGAGCAACAGAGGCGACGGCAGTTCGATTCGCAGTCCGCCGTGACTCGGATCTTCAAGCGACGGGCGCTTCCCAATCAAGACGCGCGTGCTAAAGTGTTCAATTTCCCGTTCACGGTCGATAGCCGGGTTGGTGACCACCGCCACTGTTTCCTGAATGAAATCAGCGATGGATCGAATACCTCCGGCGAGCGCTGCAAGCGGCTCGTCGTGGCCGAGCGACTTGATAGGTTCCGCAGCCGTCTGCATGTGTGCGTCCAGTAGCTTCACATCGTCCTCACGCCACCCGAACGCCGCAGCGCGAATTTTCCACGGCTTTGCGTCATAGTAAGAGGGGGCTGCTTCTTCTTGTGGATACGGTCCCGGCGAGCGAATGGTTTTGCGCTCACCGCGAAAATCGTACCGCTTCTTCATCCTGGTGAGTACCAGTTGTTGCAGTTCAGCGTACTCGTGGACCGTGACTTGCCCCGTGGAATCCCATGTGACACCAATTTTTTCTCCCGGAGACAACGGCTTAGGATCTGTGACCCACTCGTCTGCCGGAACAATGCCTTGCTCAGAGCTGAAGATATGTCTGTCTGCCGTCTGCACCCACCACATTGGACGAAGGCCAAGCGCATCGACGGAGAACACCGCCTCATTGCCGGAACGAAGCATGACACCTGCCGGTCCTTGCGCAAACGGCCCCCACAGTGCACGCAGGTGCATATACATGTCCGCCAGTTCCTGGGGCATCTGCTTGATTTCGTGAACAATCGGCGGGAAGAAGAGCTCTGCTGTTTCATATAAACTCCAGCCAAAGCGGTGTGTGAAGTGCTCCACCGCTGCCGCCACCATTTGCGAGTCGCTACCTTCCGGATCCAGCTCGATGCCGAGCATCCCTGCTTCTTCGTAGAACCGCGCAATCGTGTTGATTTCGCCGTTGTGTCCCAACGTCCGGAATGGCTGTACGCGCGCAAACGCCGTTTTCGTATTGGTGGAATAGCGAGTGTGTGCCAAAGCGAAAGAAGAGGTAAACGCATCCTCTCGCAAATCGAGATAGTAGTTGTAGAGTGTGTCGCCATCCCCGACGACTTTGTACACAACTGTGGTGTTATCCAACGAGGCGACATGAACTGCGTGTAGTTGTTCCAGCGCAGAGGTGAGTCGAATCAACACATGCTGACCAGGCTCATCTGTGAGTCCAGCGATTTGAACAAACACTGGATTTTCAGCGCGTGCCAAGGGTCCAAGCGCCGCCTCATTGACAGGGTTGTGACGGACGCAGAGCACCCGCGTGTTCAAACTGGACAGCGTCGCTTCGACGTTGTCCAACAGTTGCTCAGACCGGGCCTGTTCCAGAAACAGGTGGGCAACAAAAAATCTAGGGTCCCCAACCAGATGCGGCTCAGTTCCTGCTTCTTTCAACCACCGCCGCCAGAGCGCACGAGGCAGGTCGAGCATCAGGCCGCAGCCATCGCCTTCTCCGCGGACAAATCCAGCGCGGTGTTTTAAGGCGTTTAATGCCTGCACCCCCATGTCGACTGTTTCTCGCGTGCGCACCCCTTCTTTGGCGACGCACGCAAAAATACCGCAAGCGTCGTGTTCCCGTGAGATGGTTCGCGTTACTGCATTCAGATCCACCTGATCACTTCCTTTCCAGCACCGGTATTTTGATTGAGAAGATTGAAAAGTAACCCTATTCAGGAATATGTATATTTATTCCTACAGGGCTTGACAGCAATTATGACAAAAATTTGACTAAATTTCTGACTTCAAGATTCCCAATGGGCCTTAGCATGCGTTGTCGTCGCTGCCGTTGCTTGGATGTATCGTGGACTGCAGATATTTCGGCAGTGGGAACAGAGAACACGGTCATGAAGTGCAACGAATAGGAGGTATTTCTGATGTATTATACACATCAATTTATAAATGTGCAATGCGTTTTCCACCCCACCTCTCCTCGAACAGGCGGTCATCTATCCGCATCTGTCCGTATCATCGGACAATTGTCCCATCATTTGATGGGGTATCTTTCGGAGGAGGGGATACAATGTACGGTGCATTTGGCGGTTATACTCGATGGGCTGTGGTGTTTCTGATTATCTTCGTACTGTTCTTCCTGTTTGTGCCTGCATATGGTCCGACATGCGGTGTTGGGGTGGGCGCACCCGGGATGGCAATGTCAGCATATGATCACCACTACTCTATGTACGGCGGCGGCTACAACTTGATGGGTGGCATGATGGGATACGAGAGCCCGAGCAGCCCTTAATGGCTTGCTCTACGGTGGGCGGGGCCAACGGTCTCCGCCTTTCGCCGTATCGCTCACATGGACAGGCGTTGGTCAACGCACAGTGAAACGCGCATATTTCAAGTAAAACGGGGAACATATTCCTTATAGGAAGGATGTGGAGGTGCAAGACTGTGAACAGAGCTCGCTGGACGCAGACGCTGTGTGTGGTGGGGATGTTGTGCGGCTTCGTCGCTGCTGCGCACGATGCTGCGGGTGGTGCCGCTTGTGCTGCGGTCAAGGAACCCACAGTGGAAGTGGATTTATTCGACAACGGGATGTCACCAAAGACCATCCACGCTCGGGAAAATGCCCCCATCCACTTGCACATCGTAAACCGCGGTCACTTGCAACACCAGTTTTCCATCCCCGGTTTCTACATATTTACGAGAACCTTGTCCCCGGGGGAGGTCTCGGAGGTCGAGTTTTCCCCCTATAAACTTGGCGCGTTCGAAATGACATCAGATCCGGTAGCCGATGGCAGTCCGGAATACCGAGGCAAGTTCGATGTAAGATCGTAAGGTCTAGACGCGGCGCCNCCGGCCACCTTGCTACACACCAAGGGGCCGGCGGCATGTTGCGCGGTTCGCATCAACCGTCCGACGTCACCACAAGTTCGGCAGCAAAGACGGATGGACCAGGTCGGTATCGATGCAGTGTGAACCCGCCGTTCCGTTTTCCCCGTACTGCCATGCTAAGACGCGGCCCGGGCATGGTGGAGCGGCCGGATGCCAAGCGGGAGCGTGGGTCTTCGTCGTGATGCCAGGTTCCCGTTCATTGCTCCACAAGATGAGGTTCCGAGCCACCTTTAGGTCATTCCGTACCGCTGTACAGTACGCCTGGGAAAAACCTCCCGTGATGGGATTGTGATAAATCCCGGGCACGTACTGGGATTTTGTCATGGTGTCCGTCCACCCCCGGATCCACGCTTCGTCGACGACGTAGTCCGCTTCGACGTCTGCGAAGATAACCACGCCTCCGGGCATACCTAGCGCACGCGCCGATGCAATCCCTTCATTGGCTTCTGCGACTCCGCTGGAATACCCGGTGGCGCGACTGAAGTTGTTGAAGATAGCCAAGATGCGCACCCCTCGCTCATGCAAGAAGGTCACTTCTGGGGTGGTTAAGCCGTCACTTACACCGCGAATCGGTTTGATGTAACGTCCCCAAAACACAGGCTTCCCGTACTTATCCACCACGCAGTCGAAGAACGACGTATCGACAGCCGCCGCTGAATCCACGCCCCAGGAAGGTATGGAAAGTACCTGTGGCTCGGGTGTGGAACGCGACGAAGACGTGCCTGGGCTGATTCCTGGACTGGTTTCGGCGCAAGAACAAGGGACATTGGCACTGCCGATACAGTGTTCAGTGGGCGCCACGGGGTGTGGGTACTTCGCAAGTTTGCCCGGAAATCGCCCATGTACAGCAAAGTATGCGAATGCATTGGCAATCTGCTGCGTGTCCGCGGCAGACACGCCCGCAGCGTTGACGAAGTGGTTCTTACCTGGCAACGTGGTCTGCGGCGCAGAAACAACCTCGAACGGCGTATGCCCTCCCGCCTGATTCAGAGGATTTGACCAGCCGCAGGGATTGTAGTAGAGCGCGTTCAAAGCAGCGCCGCCGACAGCAAGGACCAGGTACTCCCCGCTCGCCACGTCGTTCCACGCTTTCGCGTAGTTTCCGGTGACGTTTGCCACAGGAATCCCGGATTGCCTTGCGGCCTCCAGTGCCATCTTACAGTCGGTGGAATCGGCGGCGTACAGTATCACTTTGTTTGCTGGAACCGTCATACGCTCACTCCCCTTCTACGGACTTGAACGTGGCCTACGAGCAATTTTTTTTGCAACTTGCGCACACTAGCGGCAGGATTTCTTGCTCTGCCAAAGAATTCTGTCCTGTTGTCGAAGTTTGTCTATTCAAGGAGGAAAATGAGATGCGCATACAAATGGTCGCTTCTGCGGCCGCAGTACTGACATTCGGTGCCCTCTTGACCGGATGTGGCACCGCAGCAAACAACGACACAAACAATGCTGGCAACACCACGGGGGCAGCCCCTAAGTCAAATTTCAAAGTGGGACTGGTCACCGACACAGGAGGCTTGAACGACCACGGATTTAACTTCCTTTCCAATCAAGGCCTTCAGCAGGCAGTGAAACAACTGGGTGTACAAGGTGCGGTGGTTCAATCCCAATCGGCGAACGACTACGTTCCCAACTTGCAAAGATTTGCCCGCCAGGGGTACAACGTCGTCATTGCCGTCGGATTCCTGATGGATGATGCTGTGAAACAGGTCGCGCCACAGTATCCGAACACGAAGTTTCTTATCATTGACGATCCAATTCAAGGCATCCCCAACGTCACGAGCGCCATCTTCAACACGGAGCAATGCGGCTACCTGGTTGGCGCCATGGCAGGTTTGTTAGAAAAGCAAGGAAAACTCCCCGGCCTCAACAGCAAAAACATGCTGGGCGTCGTCGGCGGCCAAGCGATACCACCGGTCACGTCATACATCGCCGGATTCCAGCAAGGTGTGGCGAAAACGGACCCCGGTGCGACGGTAGAAGTGAAATTCGCCAACAGTTTCAGCGACCAGGCGCTGGGCAGTCAGATTGCACAACAAGAAATCAACGATGGCGCGGACATCCTCTTTCAGGTTGCTGGCGGCACCGGTGTAGGCGTTATCAATGCCGCGAAGAGCAAGCACGTGTACGCCATTGGCGTCGACGCGGATCAGGCGTACCTCGCTCCAGACACCATCCTGACGAGCGCGGTGAAGGGTGTGGATACGTCGACCTTTGACGTCATCAAACAGGCTGTGAACCACCAGTGGAAATCTGGCATTCAGTACTTTGATCTCAAGAACAACGGTGTCGGTCTTGGCACAGTGAACCCCAAAGTGCCACAGGACGTGCAAAAGCAGGTCGACCAGCTTGCGCAACAGATCAAGAACGGAACCATTACTGTTTCGCCAAATATGAAATAAGTCAGGGTCATATTCTCGGTCCAGGTCGTCCCTGGGCCGTTTTCGGGAATCAAAGGAACGGGAGAGGAGGCCCCGGATGACCAGCTTTTTGGAAGTTGTCGACCTGGTGAAACATTTCCCCGGCGTCAAAGCGAACGACGGAGTCAACTTAACCTTGCACAAAGGTGAAGTGCACTCCATTCTCGGCGAAAACGGAGCGGGTAAGTCCACTTTGATGAAGCTCATTTACGGCTTGTATCAACCGGACAGCGGCGAAATTCGCCTGGAAGGCAAGCCCGTCAAGTTTCACAGCCCGCGGGACGCCATTCGCGCCGGAATCGGTATGGTTCATCAACATTTTATGTTAATTCCCGCGTTGACGGTCGCAGACAACATTGTGCTTGGCGACGAACCGGGTGGCATCACGTACAAGCGGGCTGAAGCCGAGAAAAAAGTCCGGGAGTTGTCCGAAAAGTACCGACTCGAGGTAGATCCGTCGGCGAAAGTCGAACAACTCAGCGTCGGTCTCCAGCAACGCGTGGAAATCTTGAAAGCCCTTTACCGCAAGGCAAAGGTGTTGATTCTCGATGAACCGACGGCAGTGCTCACGCCACAGGAAACCGAAGAACTGTTCAGTGTCGTCCGCCACTTGAAGTCGCAAGGCATCCCAGTCTTGTTCATCAGTCATAAGCTGGACGAGGTGCGGGCTATTGCGGATCGGGTGACGGTCATGCGCGCGGGCAAAACAGTGGAAACCCTGCCCATTGGCGATGCCACACCACAGCAGTTGGCAAACCTGATGGTTGGACGCGAAGTGGTCTTGCGCGTCGAGAAGACCAAAGCCAATCCGGGCGAAGTCATTTTGGACGTGCAACAGTTGCGCGTAAACGATACGGCGCGGCGGGAAAAAGTACGCAACGTCTCGTTCCAAATTCGAGCAGGAGAAATCTTTGGTATCGCTGGCATTGACGGCAACGGCCAAACGGAACTGGTAGACGCCATCGCGGGACTACTCCCTATCGTCGGTGGACGTTTGCGGTTCCTCGGACGGGACATCACGCGGTTGTCGACAGCGGAACGGACCAAAGCCGGGATTGCGTACGTCCCACAAGACAGACAATTAGATGGATTGGTGCTCGACTTTACTCTGACGGAAAACGCCATCCTCCGGGATTTCAAGCGCAAGCCATTCTCGAAAGGCGGTATTCTCTTCCACAAACCTGCGAAGACTTATGCGGAGCGTTTGATCAACTTGTTTGACGTCCGGCCCCGCGACGTGAATCGACACGCCGGTGACTTGTCAGGAGGGAATCAGCAAAAAGTCATTCTGGCGCGGGAAGTGTCCCGTGAGCCGCACTTGCTGATTGCCGTTCAACCGACACGCGGCCTGGACGTGGGCGCCATCGAAGGCATTCACAAACAACTGCTTCGCTTGCGGGACGAAGGAAAAGCGATTCTGCTGGTTTCACTGGAACTCGACGAAATCCTCAGCCTGTCAGACCGGATTGGCGTCATTCACAGCGGAGAGATGGTCGGGATTGTCCCCGGCGAATCGGCGACGCGTGAACAGCTGGGTCTCCTCATGACAGGTGTGACGAACGGGGAAGCGACGGAGGTGACGACTAGGTGAAACACATCATGCGGGCGTTGGCGACACCAGTCATCGCTTCCTTGCTCGCCATTATCATCGGTGGCATTATCGCGGCCGCCATCGGGTACAACCCATTGCAAGTCTACGGGGCGCTCATTTCTGGGGCGTTCGGAAATGCCGCGAATATCGGTTACACGCTCGCCATCGCTACGCCTCTCATCTTGATTGGACTCGGCATTGCGATTTCGTTCCGGGCCGGCCTGTTCAATATCGGCGCCGAAGGCCAGTACTGGGTCAGCGTGATGGCGGCAACCTGGGTTGGTTATCACTTCACAGGGCTACCTGGGTGGCTCCACGTCATCCTCTGCCTCGTTGTCGCGATGCTCGTCGGTGGCCTCTGGGCTGGTATCATTCCGGGACTTGCGAAGGCGTATCGAGGCGCGCACGAAGTCATCACCACCATGATGATGAGCTACACTGGTATTTTGCTGTGCAAGTATATGATTGAAGACGGCCCGATGCGTAAACCAGGGTATATTCCAGAATCCTATCCAATTCCTCAAAATACGTGGCTACCAACTCTGATACCACAGTCGCAGTTGACCATTGGCATTGTCATCGCCATTGTCGCTGTCGTCGTGGTCTGGTTCGTGTTGTTTCACACAACACTCGGTTTTCAACTGCGCGTAGTCGGATCCAATCCGCGCGCTGCTCGCTATGCAGGGATCCGAGTCCCGCTATACACAGTCCTCGCGCTGGGGATCAGCGGTGTCCTGTCGGGATTGGCCGGCGGCGTGCAATTGCTGGCCATTGACCACCGACTGGCCGAAGGGTTTAACACCGGGTACGGGTTCACGGGCATCGTCGTCGCCCTGTTGGCTCGAAACAACCCGTTTGGCGTCATCGTCGCCGCCGTCTTTTTTGCTGCGCTGTCCACGGGTGGTCAGAACATGCAGCAGGTGACCAATATCCCAGCAAGCCTGACGGACGTGTTGACCGGATTGATTATTTTCTTCGTCGCCGCGGAACGAATCGTGCCGCAAGTGATCCAGTGGTACAAACGGTGGACGTCGCGCGCGTCTACATCCATTTCCGAGGAGGGTCCGAAGCCGGCATGAACATCCTTACCAACGCACAACTCTGGGCCTCTACACTCGCCATGGCGGTGCCGCTCGCATTACCTGCGATTGGCGGTACGTTTTCAGAACGCACCGGCGTCGTCAACATCGCCATGGAAGGCATCATGTTGATGGGCGCATTCTTCGGGGTTGCCTTTTCGTACTGGACCGGCAGCGCCTGGGTGGGACTCCTCTGTGGACTCATCATGGGTGGACTGCTATCCGCTGTCTTCGCGTGGGCCGCGATTCGACTGGCCGCGGATCAAGTCGTCCTCGGCATGGCCATTAACATCTTTGCCGCGGGCTTAACGGCCTTCCTGCTGGATACCATCTTCGGGTTCGGCGGCACGCCGCCACAGACCCCTCAGCTTCCGACGTTGTCGATACCAGTCCTGTCGTCGATTCCGTTCATCGGCGCCTTTTTCACGAATCAAAGCGTGCTGGTGTACGTGATGTTGGTCATCGTAGTCCTGTCGCACTGGTTTCTGTTCCACACGCGCATTGGGCTGCGCATGCGCTCCGTCGGCGAAAATCCGCTGGCAGCCGACACCGCTGGGCTGAATGTGTGGCGTCTGCGGTACGCTGGCGTCATCATCGGCGGTGTGTTGTCCGCACTGGGTGGCGTGTATCTGTCCCTCGGGATTCTCAACTCGTTTGACGTCAATATGACCAACGGTCGCGGTTATATCGCGCTGGCGGCCATGATATTTGGCAAGTGGACGCCCCTCGGGTCGTTCGCCGCATCGCTGCTCTTTGGATTTGCTACGGCGCTCGGCATTGCCTTACAAAACCACGGGATTTCAGCAAATCTGTTGGGTATGTTGCCGTATCTGTTGACCATTCTTGCGCTCGCGGGACTGGTAGGTCGCAGCAAAGCGCCAGCCGCTGACGGAATCCCCTACAATCCGCAGCGTTAACGTAAGACCCTTGACACACGAAGGGCCGCTCTAGGGTACATTGACGCCCTGGAGACGGCCCTTCACTTTCTATGCCGTTTTTGTGTCGCTGGAAGGGTCTGCGCAACCAAAAAGAGAACGCCGACTCCGAGACCCTGGAGTCGGCGTTCTCTTCTTCTGAAGTTGTGGTGCGCCCAGAGGGAATTGAACCCCCGCACCCGGTTCCGGAGACCGGTGCTCTATCCGCTGAGCTATGGGCGCAAGTGACGAATTAGAATATACCACAACTCACGTCATTTGTACAAGTGATTCAGTGCAGATCTGAGTAGAAATTGTTTACAGCTGGTGTTACTCACGGCTTCCAGTCTCGGAACCCCCAAAACCTCCAAGAGGGCACCTAACTTGTGGTTACACTCCTGCCATTCCTGTTCCGGATTGCTGTCGGCGACAATGCCCGCTCCCGCTTGTACGTAGTATGTCCCTTGGTGCTCCACCACCGTTCGAATGACGATGGCCGTGTTGGCATTTCCGTCGAAGTCTATGATACCCACCATGCCTCCGTAGGGTCCACGTCGATAGAGTTCCAGTTCGTCAATAATCTCCATAGCACGTATTTTCGGTGCACCGGACAACGTGCCAGCCGGAAACGTCGCCAGCAACGCGTGAAATACGCTCACATCGTTGCGCAACACGCCCGTGACCCTGGAGACAAGGTGAAACAAGTGAGAGTATGCTTCCACGGTGAGAAATTCGTCCACTGTCACCGAACCGTACTCACATACACGTCCGAGGTCGTTCCTGCAAAGGTCCACCAACATGACGTGTTCGGCGCGCTCCTTCTCATCAGACAGTAGACGCTTTATCAACGCTTCGTCCTCTGCAACCGACCTCCCCCGTCCCTTCGACGTTCCCGCAATCGGCTTCATCTCGGCCACACCGCCTACCGCACGGAACTGAACTTCTGGACTCGCTCCGAACAACCGCATATCCGGGTACTCCGCCATGAACATGTACGGAGACGGGTTCACAGCGCGCAACTTCTCGTATACGGTGTAGTGATGCATGCGCTTGGGCACCCGTAGCCGCTTTGAAAGCACAACCTGAAAAATATCTCCCGCCCGAATATACTCCCTCGCGGCCTCGACATTCGCGATAAATCGTTCTCGGGACACATCTTCCACAGCCGAGGCCATTGCATCCACGTGTGGGGTCTGTCGGGGAGGCGTGCCCTGAACGCGCGCCTCAACCATCGCGTACCGAACCGCTTCTACCTGGCGCGCCCACCGTTCCCATTCATTGTCCGATAAGACAGGTTCCAGGAAAGGTAGTGCGTCGTACACGGAAGCCCCGTCGTCGTTGAGATGCGCCACGGCAGCGTACCATTGAAGTCGGACATCGGGTAAGCCTCTGTCGTCCAACGTGGTCTTTGGCAACGCCTCGAGGTAGTGAACCGCGTCGTATCCAATGTAACCAAATAAGCCGGTCGAGAAGGGCGGGCCTGCGTCGACTGGATGATTGGCTCGGATGGCCTGACGAATGCATTCGAGGACAGACATCGGATCAGTAGAACGATACCGTAAACAAGGTCCGTCCACGTAACTTTTCATACGGCCTGCGTCGCTTTCGCACACTTCCCTCCATCCCGCCGCAGCCAGTGCATGGCGAAGGTACTCGGCCAGCCCTGTCAGCGCAAACACGGCAATATCTCCATCCTTGACCTGGAACTCCAGGATTGGCAAGACGCCAATGAGACTCATCCGGTACCCAGTACCCGTTTCGTTGGCCGCGTCCAGCAAAAACACCTGACCTTCACCAAATTGCTCCGTCAATCCGAGATACGTGTAGAACGGGTCTAAAGTCGCAGCCTTTGCATCGAAGCTGTGAGATTGAAATTCATCAGACACAGGACGTCTCCCCCTTCGTTGTGGCAGATCAGCTGGCTAGGAAATTTTTGAGGATGGTTTTGCCGTGCGTCGTCAGAATCGATTCGGGATGAAACTGGACGCCGACCGCACCCGTGGGTACATGCCGAACACCCATGATGATGCCGTCGCACTCTGCTGTCACCCGAAAATCAGCGGGCAATGTGTCCCTGTCCACAATGAGTGAATGATACCGAGTGGCTTGAAAAGGAGTCGGAACCCCTTCGAAAAGTGCATCTCCAAAGTGATGAATCATGGAGGTTTTTCCGTGCATCAACTCGCTCGCACGCGTCACCCTCCCCCCAAACGCTTGGGCGAGCGCCTGATGCCCCAAACAGACGCCAAACACCGGTACACGCCCTGCAAAATAGCGAATGGCATCGAGGGAACAGCCAGCTTCACTGGGCGAGCACGGACCAGGAGACACCAGTACCCGCGAGGGCTTTAAGGCGATGAGCTCGTCGAGCAGCACGGAGTTGCGTCGAACCTCCACCTCAGCCCCTAGTTCTGCGCAGTACTGAACGAGGTTGTACGTAAAAGAATCGTAATTATCAATCACCAACAGCAGGAGACAGCACATCCTTTCTGTTCGCTAAAGTGAGCGGACCAAAAGGGAACAAAAAAACCACAGCAGCATAGCTGTGGTCGATGTTGGACGCATATCGACAGACCTATACAAGCGTCGCTACCCTCAGGCTACACTACACTCAACTATCTCACTCAGCTCAACTGTCTTCAGCTTACCGAGGAATCCAAGATCCGTCAATCCCCACTACAGGGCGTTCATAACGAAAAAAGGACCTTGCGGTCCCTAATCGAATCGAAGAGCTGTGGTGGGCCTAAGAGGACTCGAACCTCTGACCTCACGATTATCAGTCGTGCGCTCTAGCCAGCTGAGCTATAGGCCCATGCTTTTCAAGATGGCGGAGCTGACGGGATTCGAACCCGCGTTCTCCTGCGTGACAGGCAGGCATGTTAGGCCTCTACACCACAGCTCCATGTAACTTTGGTTGCGGGGGCAGGACTTGAACCTGCGACCTTCGGGTTATGAGCCCGACGAGCTGCCAACTGCTCCACCCCGCGGTGGGTGCGCGCATTGCGCAATGGTGGGCGGTGGCAGGATCGAACTGCCGACCCCTCGCGTGTGAAGCGAGTGCTCTCCCGCTGAGCTAACCGCCCATGGTGACCCCAAGGGGATTCGAACCCCTGTTACCGCCGTGAAAGGGCGGTGTCTTAACCACTTGACCATGGGGCCATTGCGCCACCCGAAGGCGACGGAAACGTTTGGCTCCCCGAGTAGGATTCGAACCTACGACCCTCCGGTTAACAGCCGGATGCTCTACCGCTGAGCTATCGAGGAACGTTGGTGGAGCTAAGCGGATTCGAACCGCTGGCCTCTAGAGTGCGATTCTAGCGCTCTCCCAACTGAGCTATAGCCCCACACATGGTGCCGAAGGCCGGACTCGAACCGGCACGGTTTCCCGCACGATTTTGAGTCGTGTGCGTCTGCCAATTCCGCCACTTCGGCATGGCGTGCCCGGAGAGATTCGAACTCCCGACCTCTTGATTCGTAGTCAAGCACTCTATCCAGCTGAGCTACGGGCACTTGCTTTGGCTTGTTTTTTCCGTCGCCCCCGAGCGACAAGGACTATTATACTGAGGCATGTGCCCTATTGCAACTGTTTTTTCACTTGAAAAATATTACATTTCAAAACACGACCCAACCTCCGGGAACCACTGGTCTTCACAGTCCGGGAGGTTGCTCTGCGTAGCCATTGAATGGGGTTGCGGACCATTTCTTATCGGTCAAGCTCTCGTCCATCGACAGCGCACCATGTGCCGCCCAAGTAAAATCCCCCACACGATTCGATGTACGGGACAAAAGCAGCGTGCTCATGTTGAATGTAGTCCAGGACATCGTGTTCAATCGTATAGTCGTCTGACGTACGGAACGTTCCATAACCAAAGTCCTTGCGGTGGCCGTTAAAGATCAGATATCCATCGCGAGCGTCACCGTCGGCCTGCTCCGTCCCGCGAAAATCGCTGTCCACAAACTCGACGAAACGAACGTGAACGAGGTCGGCTTGTACATCCGGGCTGTGGTGTGGCGTAGGCATTCCAATCCCCCCCTTGGCATTCTTCACCTATCTTGCACCAACCAGCGGCTCCACCATACCCGGATGTAAGCTTTGCCTTCCCTGAAAGCGTCGTAGCGAATGGAAGTCAACAGAATGCACCTCAGGATGTCACCGCTGGGTGTCCAAAGATGTACAATGTGCACCATTGTCATCCATGATTTCCGGAAACAGATGGAATGAAGGGCACACAAGAGACTGAAGATACGTGTGAGGGAGGAAAACAACATATGGGAGACAGCAAAACGTTCAGCTATCCAAAGACAAACTCAGCACACTCCAGTTCCCAAGCCGGGCACAGTTCACGCGTGACGAATCGTAAACCAGCTCCGCACCAGACACAAAACCTGCAGCAGGAAGATGTGCAGAATCGGGGATAACAACCGTCCATCCGAGTGCGAATGGCCAAGTGACTCGCGTTCATCCAGTCAAACCCGAGTGTGACGCTGCACTGAGACATGAAAAGATAGAACGCAGAATCGGGCTCGCTCTGCCCTTTCTGCGTTCTGTCCACCCTTGGTGTTACAGTTTCCGGAGGAGACAGAAAAGTGGCACTTCATGGTGGCGTCTAGGCGAAAAGAAGCAAAGCTCACGCACTTGCCCGTCTGATACTAGAAGTCCTTCTCACTCAGTTCAATAATTTTCCGGAACACGCGCATAAACTGTTCCATTTCATGCGGAGGGACTTTGTCGACGATGTTCACGAGCCTATCTGTCACGTGCTGCCGAATCTCTTCTAATTTAGCGACGCCAAGATCTGTTAAGTTGATAATCACCACGCGCCGGTCGTCTTGAGAACGATTCCGTGCAACCAGTCCAAGTGTCTCCAACTCATCGCAGATTTGTGTGACCGCGCCCGGGCTGAGTCCGCACGCCTTGCTTATGTCAGAGGCCTTCGCAGTGCCCCGCTTGTCTAAATACCTCAATATAAACATCTGGGTAGCGGTCAGTCCGTAACCCTTTTCGACGGGTCGGACGTACATGAGGTGTTTTAGCCGGGAGATTTGTTCCTCTAACTCCCTCGCCATCCGCTGTGTATTCGTCAAGTCGTTCAACCCCATTACTGTAAACATCATTCTACCTGTGAAAGCGTTCACCTACAGTTTGCACTATTGCAGTGTCCCCGTAAAGATTTCACCTGCTCTAAGTGAGTGGCTGGCACAAGCGCTGCACATGAGGAGAAGCCGATCCACTCAAAAAGTAGATCGGCTTCTATCAACGCTTGACCCAGACGATCCGATTCTCAGAAGTCACCTGGTCGGTGTTAGTGAAAGTCAACGTCAATGTGACGACCGACTTGCTGCTGTAACTTCGGGAGGCAAACCTCTAAAATTCCGTTCTTGTACGACGCTTTCGCTTTTGAGTCGTCAACACTCGTGGGCAGCGGGATGGTTCTCGAGAAATGCCCGTGATATCGTTCTGTTCGGTGGAAGTGCTCGTCCTTTTGTTCTCCCACACGCTCGATAGTACCACTTAAGTGCAAGTGGTTGTCATGTACTGTGATATGGACGTCCTCTTTTTTCTCGAGCCCCGGAATTTCTGCCGACACAATCACTTCCGTTGGTGTTTCTCTTACATCGACCCGAACGCGAGGCATCGCCGCGAAATGTGCGCCGAGCCAATCGTCGTCTAATAAACGTGGGAATGAACCAAAGTCGCGACGCAACATGCCGAATGGATCATATGGTACGAGAGCCATGAAACGCACCTCCAAACCTAAGATGCGCGTATGTTTCCACCGTACACTACGCTTCATGCGTCATACCTATGCGAGGTGGCGCTTGAAGACACTCCGACCCATGTTTCATTCAGTACCCACATCATTCAGCACACGATATGTATCTGAATCAACGCCAGCGACGTTGTTTCCTCCAGTTCACTTGTGCAAGAGATTCTTGGCTGCCCAAGCCACCCAAACAAAAGAAATGACTGCCGCCAGTACAATCAGAAGCATAAGGAACATGATGTCAGCCACCTTTCAACAATGCTGTAACCTATTTTACCTCGTTCTCTCGACCTGTAGGTGCTGACCATGTGTCAATTTTGAAACAACGTATCGTAAATTGTCGATGTGGACGATCCTCGGTTCCTTCTGAATAAAATAAAAAAATTCACAGTCGACAAATTGGGCGGAATTTTCTTATAATGAGTAGCGGGACAATGATGAATCAATTGTTCAAGGTGAGTGATGGTCAATGGCAGCCGCTCGTATGCTTGACTTATCACCCGGCAGTCTCGATGCACAACATCAAACAACGATGAAGAATTGGAGTCATTTCGTCACCAATCTACAGTCCAACCAATCCAGCCACCAAAACAATTCATCCATCCGCGACTTCATCCGAGACTCGTGGCTTCGCTGTGTCCAAAGCGGCACAAATCCCATGCAAAAACAAACAAATGTCTCACTGCGTGACGACGAAATTCGGAAGATCATCGACCGTTCACAGCTGTATGAATCAGCATTACCATGCCTGACGCGGTTGTCGAATCAGGCGAAAGGAACCGGTCACCTGATTACGTTGTGCGACAGCCAGGGCAGAATTCTGTTTCTGGATGGAGATCACGACGTATTCCATCGGGCAGAGCAAATGAACTTCGTCGTCGGTGCCGATTGGAGCGAAGAAGCCATTGGCACAAACGCCATTGGAACCGCCCTCGTTGAGAAGCAACCTATTCAAGTGTTTGCTGCAGAACACTTTTGCGAAGGTGTGCATGACTGGGTGTGCTCTGCTGCCCCCATCCGTGACCCTGCTACAAACGAGGTCCTCGGTGTTGTCGACGCGACGGGTCTTTGGAGCCATGCTCAATCCCACACGCTCAGTATGATGACGGTGGCAGCCGACATGATTCAGAGCATACTCATGCAACAAACGACGCAATCTCAGCACTACCTGTTGGAAGAGTATGTCACTGCGACGCGTCGGTACCCTGGTGATGGAATCATATTGCTGGACAGAGCATTTCAGATCATCGAAGCCAATCACGTGGCCATCGAAACCGTGAGAACCTTGACCGGCAAGCAACTTCGCGACGTGTGGAACCATCGTGAATTTCACAATCAATTGTTGCACCATCGACCTCGTGGGAACCATGAGTGTTACGAGATTGTCATCGAAAGCCTTGACCTGTCGGCGACAGTTCGAGAAATTTACTCCGCAAACCGACGAAGCGGGTTTATCCTCATCATCAAACCGCTCGTCCAACACAGCCTCCAACGCTACGAGACAGTGAAGGGCAGTTGGACAAACATCGTTGGACAATCTCCTCAAATTCGATGTGCCATCGCCAAGTGCGATGTGGCGGCGCAAACGAATGTGCCCATCCTCTTGCAGGGTGAAAGCGGGACAGGAAAAGAGGTTTTTGCCCGCGCCATTCACGATGCAAGCCCACGCCGAAATCAACCTTTTGTTGCCATCAACTGCGGTGCCATTCCCCGTGATCTGTTGGCAAGCGAACTGTTCGGATATGAATCCGGCACTTTCACGGGCGCCGCAAAGAATGGAAAGAAGGGAAAATTTGAAGAAGCGCAAGGCGGTACGATTTTCCTTGATGAAATTGGTGAAATGCCCATCGATTTTCAGGTGTATTTGCTCCGGGTTTTACAGGAGCGCGAGATTGTCCGACTGGGGTCTGCAAAGTCGGTTCCGATTGACGTCCGAGTGATTGCAGCCACCAACAGAAACTTGGATGAAGATGTCCAAAACGGGAAGTTTCGCTCAGACCTGTATTACCGCTTAAACGTGGTGTGCATCCACCTCCCACCGCTCAGGCAACGTCGTGAAGACATTCCGTTGTTGATACAACATGTGTTGCGTCAACTGTCAGATCGTCATCAACTGGCCTATCCCAACGTAGATCCGGATGTCCATCAATTTTTGGTAGACGAATACGATTGGCCAGGAAATGTTCGAGAACTTCAAAACATGATGGAACATGCGTTGCTGTTCGGCCATGGTCGTATCTCGTGGGAAGCGCTTCCACCCTATGTTCAGCCGCTAGACAAGGTCCAAACCGAAGTGCCACTCAACGTAACAACGTCTGGACCGCATCGACGACGAAAGAGAAACCTGAAAGAAGCGAACCCCGCAAGGAACACTCGAAGATACTGTACACAAGAGCGAGATGAACTACTCAAATGGCTCGAGATGACAAACGGAAATATTTCTGAAGTAGGGCGCCAGTTGGGTATCGCACGAACGACCGTCTACCGGCGGATGAACAAGTACGGGCTGCTGAATTAACCTCCATCAAAGAAAACCGGAGTGGGTTTACCACTCCGGTTTTCTTTGTCATGGCTGCATCGTTGAAGCTCAGTAGCTCGGAACAGGCCTTTGGAGCCATTCTTCATAAAACGCGTCGATATCGGGTTCGAAGTCGTGGATTACCGGGTACCACGGTGTCACGTTTTCTACTTCCAACTGCGTGGCACACTGCGGGCAATAGTATTCTCGAATGACTTGCCACTGCGGATCCGGTGCCAGGTACTTCGGATAAATCTCTGCCATTTTCTCCTCTGTGTCACGCACGTAGATTAATGCGTGCAACTTCCAGTTCTCATGGCTTTCACAAAATTCGTGACCACAATCGCACTTGATGACCCGACGCCCGTCTCGTTTCAACACGATATAAAGGTGCAATCCGTAGGGCAACAAAATCTTGTCATCCCACGGTACCCTGTCCTGCAGGATACTCACATAGGTATCAAAGCGCCCTGGATCTTTGAACGATGACAGCATTTCCTTCAGCTTAAAAAAGTCTATCGTTCCATCAATCAACTCTTCGATGGTCGCGCGATCATAATTTGGCATTTCAATCACCTCGCATGGGATTTCTTATGTCCAGACCCGAATGTCGGCATTTCCAATTCGTCTTCGGAGAGATTCCACGTCTCTGGCAGGTTCCAAAACGCTCGGAACTCCGTCAGAAACTTCTCCGTGATTTCAAAACTGGTCGCATACATGTGGCGGACAGGCAGAGAGGCTTCCTTCCGTTCAATCCGACCACGTTCTTCGGCCATCCATTCACGGGTCGGACGCCCGCGTTGCAAGCGTTCCTTCCGAATGGCTTGACGAGCTTGTTCAGTTTTCTCCGGATCCACGTGGTACTTCCCGCGATTATCTACCGTAAACACCGCGCCGTACACTTTTTCCGCGTACTCCGGAAGCACGTACCCACCGTTGAGGTCTTTCTCAATGTCCTCCGGGCGGCGTTCCAGCGGATCGCCAAAGCCAGGGCCACCGCGCAGGTAGTTCAGGTAGAGATCGTAATCTTCAAAAATCGCTTCCGTTGTGATGGTTTGCTTATCCCGTTTCACGACCTTGGCCTCGAGACACTGCTCGTATTTGTGTTCTGCCGGATTCGGGTCTCCCCCTCGAGGGAACGGAAGTTGTTTCTCAAAGCGTTCCTTCAGGTCGGTACCGTGTGCTTCGAACCGATACCCTGAAGCGGCCGGATAACCGCCCATCAAACCACAGTCGCTCGTGATGTACCCATTGCCCATGAAGAACATCGTCCAGTCCCGCGAACCCCAGACCATGCGCAGCGTCTCGTAACCACAGCCACCGCGATACTTCCCATATCCACCTGTGTTGGGCTTAATGGACCGACCGAGGTACACGAGTGGTTCAGCCAATTCCCAAATCTCCATGTCCCCCATGTCGCCTTCGGGATTCCAGATGGCTGCGGCGTGATCCAGTCCATCCTTGACTGCCCCTGCACCCGTGCCTTCGGCCGCCGCTTCAAAGCTGTTAATGGCATGGATGTCGTTGTACTGGTTGTATCCCCCGCCTTGCATCCAGTTGCTGGTGTTCGCATTGCCAGCATTCACTTCTTCGAGGTATCCACGAGAGAAGTAAGCTCGACTCAGTCCCCGCCACAGAGGGCTCCAGGCCGACACCAGGAAGTGCCATGCGTAACTATGGGCCGTACGGATATCGTCTGGATTCATCCATGCACCATACGGGAGCTGGAACTTGGTCGCGAAGTAGGCACCATCGTTGATGCGGTCGTTCGGGATCAAAGTCTGTGTCATCATGACCCAGATACCACTCGTAAACGACACGGTCGTCGCATTGTAACTGTGCCATCCCCACCGACTTGATCCATCAAAATTGAGCTCCATTTGTCCGTTGCGATGGATGGTTATCTCGGACGGCGCATGCATGATGGTATCGACTTTGGCATAGGGTGGGACTTCAACATCGGAATGCCGATACGGAACGTCGACAAAGCCGACCTGACGATACTTTCCTGGAATTGTAACGGCTTTGATGCGGTTGATGAGCCCACGCCGACCTTCTTCAATGACCTCGCGAATGAACTGCTTATAAGCGTCAACACCCTCTTCGGCAATGAGGCTCAGGACCAGGTCACGAATCATGTGGCATCCAGCAATCCGCGTCCGTTCATCCAGCAGCCAATACTTCGTTGTGCGGACGGAGCGCTGACTTTCAATCACCCAGTCTTGAAGTAAGGTATCGTTGCGGCCGATTTTCCGGCATGCGACCTGATACCCGTCGTCGTATCGCGTTACAGGACCCACCGTCATGCTGCCGGGACCGGTTGCACCGGTATCAATGACGTGCGTGACCCCGCCGACCCAACCGACGACTTCTCCTGCCCAGAAAATTGGGACAATGGTATGCACGTCGCAGGGGTGCACGTTGCCAATCTGGCAATCGTTATTGCAGAAGATATCGCCCGGTTCAATACCAGGATTCACTTCGTAATCATGGTTTACCATGTACTTGATGGCTGCGCCCATGGTTCCGACGTGGATGATGATCCCTGTCGACGTCACGACGGAGTCCCCTTCGGGCGTGTACAACGTAAAACACAATTCGCCTTCCTGTTCGACGATGGGAGACGCAGCGACCCGCTTGGCCGTCTCACGCGCGTGCACGAGTCCACCGCGCAGTTTGGCGAACATTTTCTCAAATCGAATGGGGTCTTGTTCCTTCAATACAAGTTCCTTCAGTCCAGCATAATGCCCAGTTTCCTGGGTGATTTGATCGATTTCCGCACGCATTTCCTTGAGCGTTTTTCCATTCCAACCAATCGCCCGTCGATACTGCTGGGTAAGTAACTCTTCCTGCTTGTTACTCAAGTCCCCTTGCCGAATCGCCACGGAAATTCCTCCTTTGATTTTGAAAAATTACCGATTCACTTCACGCAAGTGAAAAATTCGGTGAGTATCCAGGACGGTCTCAAACCCAGGTGGTACCACGAATGTCGTAGCGGGTGACTCGATGATAGCCAGTCCGCGTATCCAATTGCCGGCCTGTAACGCCTCCATCTCCCAAATGTCCGCTTCAACCCATTCGCCATCCCAGTACACTCGCCGTTTCCCCTGGAAGGCTTCCTTCGGTGGGATCTCGCCGACATACGGCTCTTCCGGAATCTTCGGCTTTGGTACATCCACAGAGCCGCGAACAATGGCACCTGTAATGCTATATCCAAGTTCTGGAGAGCGAGCTGCCTTGGCGTACACTCGCGAATACGTCTCTTCAAACGCATACGTGAGTTTATCCCAGTCCTCGACGGAGTTGACCTTTGCCAACGGAGCCTCAATCTCCAAATCGTTCAATTGACCTTGGTACTGCATACGGAAGTACAGGCGAAATTGAACTTCGGAACTGTTGAATCCGTTTTTCTCGAACTCTTGCTGCACTTTTTCCGTCAATTCAGTCCAAGCGTCCTGGAGCGTTGCCAGCGCGTCCTCTTTTTCATCCGCTGTTGCTTCGCTCGCCACGTTGATATCGAGCGTTTTGTCGTAGCGATACTCAAAGTCGGCAGCCCCGCAACCGAACGCAGAGAATCCCGCGGCCCATGCAGGTACCAATACATCTTCAAAACCGAGCCCTTTCACATATCCTGCGGTGTGCAACGGTCCGCCCCCGCCGTACGAGAAGCAGGCAAACTGAGTCGGCGAGTATCCTTTGCCCATGACCAGAGACTCGAGGTAGTTGCGCAATTGGGATTCAAGCAACTGAATGACGCCGAATGCCGCAGCTTCCACGGACAGCCCGAGCGGATCTGCGAGTTGTTCCTTTACACCTTGATACGCCCGTTCACGGTCCAATTTCACTTGTCCGCCGAGGAAGTTGTCCGGGTTAATCAGCCCCAACACAACGTGACAGTCTGAGACCGTGATGGTATCAATGCCGCCTTCGGGATAACAGACACCGACGCGATAGCCAGCGCTGTCTGGGCCGAGCACGATGGATTTCGTGTACGGATCCACCCGGACGAAACTGCCGGTACCTGCGCCCACCGAGTCCATGGCAACAAGTGGCAACGACAGAACCAGTCGAGCCATGTCTGGACTTGTATCGATGGTGAAGTCACCCTGTGTGATAAGCGCAATGTCGAAACTCGTACCCCCGATGTCGGAACAAACAATATTCTTGATGCCGAGTTGTTCCCCTAAGTATCTACCGCCGACTACACCGCCAATGGGACCAGAGACGAGCGTGCGTGCGAGTTCGTTCGCTTTGATGCTGATGGTCCCGCCGTGGCTGGCCATCACCCGGACGTCAAAATTGGCACCCTTCTCCTTGATTCGTTTGTCGACCAGTTCAAGCGTGTGGCGCGATGGGTCTGCCGCGTATGCCTCAATGATGGTCGTGTTGGTTCTGTGGGTCTCCTTGCGAACCGGGTAGTAATCCACTGAAGCAAATACAGGAATGTCCTTCCCCTTCTTTTGAATCGTCGCTTTCGCGATGTCGCGGACCCGGCGCTCATGGACCGGATTCTTGTACGAGTGAAGTAATGAAATGACAATGGCCTCCACGCCTTCTTCAATCAGCTCAGTGACAGCTGGTTCAACCTCATGCTCATACAGTGGAATGACAACATTCCCAAAGAGGTCAATCCGTTCCGTGACACCCCGAGTCCACTCTTTCGGCACAAGCGGAGGGTCATAACGGTGCGTATTTAAGTGAAGACGGTCTGAATACGAGTAACCTAAGTAGGACTGGATGGCCCTACCCATGCGGTGGAAGTCTTCCATCCCTTTGTTCACGATGAGACCCACCTTGCGACCTTTGCGAGACACGAGTCGATTTAACATCGCTGTCCCGGAATACACACCGGTCAGCAACTGTGGAAACGCTTCCTCCACGGTCATGTCCCAAAACGTTAGTGCGTCTGCTGCGGAGTGCAGCAGGCCGATTGACTCATCCCCCGGGGTCGTCTGGGCTTTACCGACAACGAATTCTCCATGATCGTCAATGATGAACGTGTCGGTCATGGTCCCCCCGGCATCAATCGCGAGGATTTGAGTCTTTCGACTTGCCATGTACCATCTCTCCTTCCACTGGTAGATCAGAGTGCTTCGACATTACGTAATTGCAATATCCGTGCCAATTGCGAATTGCCGAATACCGCACTCAATTCAGTGATTTCCTCTCCGAAAACGCTACAACTGTAGCGCTACAACTGTAGCACTGTGTAACCGGGGCACCGCGACAGCCTTGCAGGTGGATGATTTCTCGGTGTGTAGGAAGGAAAAAACACTCTTTTCGCAAAGAGTGTTTCTAAGAGGTTCGCATCGTTCAAATGCCACTTGAGTGTGCGGAGGATGTTTTCCGCAACTTGAAGATACAAAGAAACGCGGCGTTTGGATATACCGCGTTCCGCATTTTCATGTGGTTTGAAAAATCATTCTTGTGTCGCTGCTGGGACTGTTTCTCAAAAATGAATCAGTCAATGCAGGAGCACTTATTGTTCATTTTCAGAGGCGTCTGCTACAGCCCGAACATAATTCTCATGCCATTTTTTCCATTCGTCTTCTCTGGACTCTAATGTCGTACCATCCAGTAATGCATTGATGACATCCAGACATACATGCCACCCAGCAAGGTCCTTGGAAGTATGGTCCGTCAAGGTATTTATCTTTCTGATTAAGACCAAATGACAGCCTTCCGGCTCTGGATACAACTCGAAACGAACACTGTCTCCCCACCACGTATATTCCAGTACGGAATACTTTTTGAGTTCAGTAATTTGAAGTTCATCAGCGGTACCATCCTGCATGTGAAACGTAATGGTCCCACCTTCACGGAGATCATCTACCCGGAGTTCGGGAAACCATTTCGCCAGTTTATCGTTCTCCGTTAGCGAAGACCATACCTTCTCAACGGAATGCTTGAGATGCCGTTCGAAGCGGGCGATATAACCATTCTCCACTTTTTGTACTACAGCTAACAATTGCTACTCCTCCTCGTCAAGATACTGCTCCAAGGCATCCAGTTTCTCCGACCAAAATTGCCGATACGGCTCCAGCCAGTGATCTACTTCAGCCAAAGGCTCAGCCCGTAAATGGTAGCGATGTTGCTGCGCGTGTTTGTGAACCTCAACGAGTCCGGCTTCGCGAAGAACCCGAAGATGCTTAGAAATAGCAGGCTGACTCAAAGAAAAATGCTCGGCAATTTCTCCAACGGTACGATCCCGAACTCTTAGGAGATCCAAGATACGTCGCCGGTTAGGTTCCACCAATACCTCGAAAATGCTTAGGTTTTTCATATATTTTATTTTACCGTTTGGTTATATAACTTTCAAGTAATATTAAAGGCAGTTGTGGAATAGGCTTTCGTGTGCGCCTCTTTGCAATGTTGACGATAGAGGATGGAGTGACTTGAACTTTCGAAACTGGTCAGACGAGCATATTGCGTAATTTTAGGCATAAATGCATCCGCATCGCATACGGCGTAAATGAGGCGCAAAACGATACGGCAAAGGGGGCAATTGATATGAACAAACAACCTCAAGATCCCCCAGAAAACGCAAACCGTGTTCCACAGCCCATAAGGGATGGAGCTGGCGCGACGGATCCCGGTCCGAGGGACGTGATGCGAGATCTTGAGAACCCTGATTTGCTGGTCCCACCGACCACCGATGCCGGCACAGTTCCCAACTTGAAGTTCTCCTTTTCCGACACCCATATGCGGTTGGAGCCTGGCGGCTGGTCTCGGGAGATCACAGCCAGAGAACTCCCCATCTCGACGACCATTGCGGGCGTAAACATGCGTCTGACGCCGGGCGGTGTTCGGGAGCTTCACTGGCACAAGCAGGCAGAGTGGGCATTCATGATCGTCGGCCGGGCGCGCATCACCGCCGTAGACCAAAATGGTCGGAACTTTATCGCCGACGTCGGCGTGGGAGACCTGTGGTACTTCCCTCCCGGTATTCCGCATTCTATTCAAGGACTCGCTGAGGGCTGCGAGTTCCTGCTGGTTTTTGATGATGGTAACTTCTCCGATAATGACACCTTCAGTATCACCGACTGTTTTGCACACACACCGAAGGACGTTCTCTCGGCCAACTTCGGCGTGCCGGAAAGCGCCTTCGCCAATATCCCATCTGAACAGGTCTATATGTTTCAGAGGAGTGCACCAGGTCCACTTTCGACCCAGAAGGTATCGAGCCCGGCAGGCACGGTGCCGCGGAGTTTTTCACACCGTATGCTGGCTCAGCAACCAATCAGGACCCTGGGTGGGACGGTGCGTATTACTGATTCCTCGAAATTCCCCATCACCACCATTTCGGCAGCATTCGTGGAAGTCGAACCGGGCGCGATGCGGGAACTACATTGGCACCCGAACACCGACGAGTGGCAGTATTATCTGCAAGGAACGGGACGCATGACAGCGTTCGCGTCCGCAAGCAAGGCGCGCACTTTCGATTTTCGGGCGGGTGACGTTGGTTATGTACCATTCGCCTATGGGCACTACATTCAGAATACCGGTGACAAAAAACTGATTTTTCTCGAGGTATTCAAGAGCAGTTACTACGCAGATGTATCGCTGAACCAGTGGATGGCACTGACCCCACGCGAGCTTGTTGAGGATACTTTGAATGTAGGGCCAGCATTGATGAATGCGCTGCGCAAGGAAAAATGGCCAGTCGTCAAGTGAAGGTGTTTTTGCACTGGCTTCAAGAAACGTCCACCGCCCTCGGTATGGAGAAGCGCATATTTCAATGCGTTGTTTCCAGCATAGAGAACGAAATCCCATTCCACCGATGGAGAGGTCATGCGCGACGAGAACGGTTTCAATGCCTGCCTACCCACACGTTCGTCTGAGGACATAAAAATCGACCTCCGTTCTGTGGTTACACAGAACGCGAGGTCGACTTCACGGACAACGGTCATGTTTTTAGTAAGCAATGTGCTCAACTTTTCAATCGCAACGTTGCCCTCATGATCCGTTGCCTCACGTTGCTCATTGACCCACCAACGTTCACCAAACGTTGATGTGACCAGGATCATCCTCTATGGCGAAGGGGTTGGGATTCAAACCGATAAAGTAGCCTTACCGAAGGAGAACGTGATTGCGAAACGGGGTGACTGCCGTGATTCAGTCTCCACAGAGTGCTGTTTCATATTCCTGCGCACATGAGGAACAAAGAGGGCCTATACCTGCTATCCTTAATTCAACGCTATGTTCATCCAGTTCTTCATGGCAAGCGACACACTGTGTGTTGTTTACTTCGCTCATACAGATTCCTCCCAGTATATGATGTCACGTCCTCCAAAAAGCGTTTTGAGATAAAACGCTCATAGTGGCCGGGATACTCCGATTTGGAGGCACGTGCTAAATATTTCGTTGGCAGTGAGACATCGGTGAACGCAGTCGTGAAGCCAGTAGCGGAATTCGGACACGAAAACAGTGCGTGCCGAATGTACACCGGACGCGAATCAGATTCCGTCCCGGAGATGTTCTCTCCACCTTATTGCAAGACGCCTTGTGAATCAATCTCTCAGAGCCAGTAAGTTTTTCGATTCATGAGCAACAGCTCCTGACTCGCTCAAATTCTTGGACAGACGGTGTATGACTTTGTCGACGACTTGACGTTGAGCCAGAATGCCACGAGGCGACAGGCGGTTCTGGGAATACACAGCATGATGGATGGTGTTCGTCTTATGGCTGACGCACAGCTGAATTTCAAGATCTCGCACCAACTCAAATTCGTCTGCACTCAGCCATGCGCTGGCGAATTCATCGAAATCCAAAAACGTATATTCCTCCATCACAAATCCTCCCCAGAATAAACACGTTCTCCGTGCGATTTCAGTATATTCTCACTAGATATGATGCACGTGAATTGTAAAGTCTATGTGAATTTTTGCTTATTTTATCGTAAAAGGATGACAATGCGGACTCCGATGGAAACACGTTTGAAACGTAAATCATCGCAATGGATTATCATCTCAGCGCAGAAAACGACGGATTTTGCAACGGTGTTCCCCTATACTTTGGGGCGAGGTGAGCGATATGAACGGAAAAACACTCCAAAACAAGCCGATATACAAAACGAAGGACGTGTCGGAACGCTGCAACCTAGCAACTCCTACGGTTCGAAAATACGCACAAGCGCTCGAAAGGAACGGATTTCTTTTCGAGTATGACGGCTCAAGTAGACGATACAGCGAGTCAGACATTCTCGTCTTTCACCAAATGAAGAAAATGTCGGAGAACACCAACATGGGGATCGACATGATAGCCCAAATCGTCATCCACAAATATCAACAAAGCGATACAATACAACCTGTAGCGTCTACCGATTCGCCCTCAGAACCAGGAGAAACAGCCAATGGCATCACGCAATACGACGAACAATACGCGGCATTTCGTCAATTGATTCAGCATGAAGTTGCCGCAATGATACCCACCATAAAATCGGAGATCCGCGCGGATCTGGAGGCCAAATATCACTCTCAATTCGAAGCAACCAAGCTGGATACCCTCGATGCTGTGGATCAAAAAATCGAACAGATCCGTGAACAATGGAGAAAAGAACGGGAAATTGCAGCCGCACAGGAATCCATCGACGACATACTTGAGAGGCGGGATCAGATGCTCATAGACACGATGCGAGCACTCTTAGAAGCCAAAGAAGCAGATAAAAAGCCCTGGTGGAGGTTTTGGTAGCCCCAATCGCCAGGGGAAGTTAGGCACCTTCGGGTCGTAGTCACCCCGTCGGAACTCGATGAAGATTACGTTGCTGGCCTCTTTGCGATAAGCAGTTTGTGTGTGGCCACCAATACGGGATTTCCATCCTGGTTCAAGACCGTCGCATGTGATGCTACAATGCCCGCTTCACCTTTATCTTGTTTGGACGCGACTTCCATTTCAACGTGAATCGTGTCGCCGATGTAGGTGGGTCGTACGAAGCGAAGATGATCAATGCCGTAAAACGCGACAACGCGTCCAGGTTCTAAATGAGTCAGTCCCATCGAAGCAGAGAGAATCAGTAGTCCGTGAGCGATACGTTGGCCAAACTGGGTGTTCTTTGCCCACTCTTGGTCGGTGTGAAGCGGATACCAATCCCCGCTCCAGGCCGCGAACATGACAAGGTCTGACTCTGTGATGGTTCGCCCTCTCGACCGCCAGGTGTCGCCAATCTGATACTCCTCAAAATACTTGTCGAACACGGATCATCACTGCCTTTCATGGAAGAGTTATTTTAAATTTACGTCAACTTTCAACAAAAGGGGAAGGAAAGCGGTCCTTCCCCATCACTGGTGTCTTTACCTGCAGCAGTGGCATTGGCAGAGTTTCGCAATTCAGCTCGGCAGTGATGCGAGATATTACTCCGTGGTCACAGCAGTTCCGGCCGATGGACCCGATGGAGCAACTTCTGCCACAGTGACTGCCTCATACTCCTCGTCGGTGAGTACCGACTTTTCCCCTCGCATAAACATCCAATAGGAAAATAGACCTCCCAAAAGTCCGAAGAACCATCCACCACTCCAAAGGAAGTGCAGAGACGGGACAACGAGGCCGATGAAAGCGATAATCCACCCGACCAAGAGCGCGTACACAGCCCTCATGTTAAATCCACGCGCATACGCGTAACGGCCTTTCGGAGTGTACAGTTGCAGCAAGTCAAGGCGCCGGGATCGAACCAACCAGTAATCTGCAATGGCAATCCCGTCAAAAGGTCCCAACAAGGTACCGTAAGTACCAAGCCAGTTGAAGATGTAATTGCTGAATTGCGACAAAACGTACCACGGTTGCATGCCTAGGGCTAAAATTCCCGTAATCACGGCCCCAATGGCAAAAGTGATGCGGCGTGGCCAAAGATTTTCGAATGCGCGGGCAGGAGCCATAACGTTGGCTCCCACGTTGATGGTTACCGACGACAGAATGACGACAATGCCCGCGACAATCACCACAAGCGTTGGGAATCTCACAATAAGGTCCACAGGATTCCACAGGGGTGTTCCAAACAGAATGACCGTCGCGGATGTCACCGCGATGCCAATAAACGAAAACAGTGCCATCGTCACCGGCATGGATACAATCTGCCCTGCGACTTGCCCCTTTTGTGTTCTTGCGTAACGAGTGTAATCCGGGATGTTCAAAGCCAAAGTGGCCCAGAACGCAATGACGCCAATGACGGACGGATAGAAGGCAACCCAGAACTTGGCGCCATGAATTTGAGCCGGTGCCGAGAGCATGTGACCGAAACCACCCGCGCTAACCACCGCCCAGACCAACAGCACAATGGCTCCAATCGCCAGGGTTGGCGCGGCAACCATAGCTAATTTCCCAATCGCTTGCGGGCCCCTTGTGGCAATACCAACATTCAATGCCCAAAAGAGTAAGAATGCAAGACCCAAATGGAATCCGATGGATGCCCAGCCGGTGAAAATGTGACTTAGGATGGCATCTAAGGCTTGCCCACCAAACCATGAGTTAATGCCAAACCAACCGGCAGCGATGACAGCGCGGGCCAAGGCTGGAATATGGGCTCCCTTGTTTCCAAACCACAGTCGAGCAAATACAGGATAGGGGATGCCATACTTGGTACCTGCGTGAGACATCAAGAGTATCGGAATCATCACAATGCAACTGCCAGCGAATACGGTGAGAACAGCTTCCCACCAATTCATCCCCAGCGCAATCATTCCACTGGCGAGAGAATAGGTCGGCAGACAAATACACATGCCAATCCAGAGCGAGGCGAAGCGTCCGCCTGGCCAATTGTGTTCGTCTCGAGAGCAGGGACGCAGGTCATTATTCCAAAGTGAATGATGACCTTTGACCTGATTGCTCGCTTCGTCGGTGAGATAGACAACGTCACCTGCCTGAACCTGCGTTTTCAATGGCTCTCACCCTCCAGGTGAAGCATGCATCAAGGGATTCCTATCACTTCGTCAGCTCCACCAAAGCGTCGTAAGATTCAGGTCTCCTATCGCGGTAGAATTGCCAGATGTTCCGAACTTCGGTGATGACATCACGGTCCATTTCACCAATCACAACCTCGTCCTTGTCGCGGCTTCCCATGGCAACAAACTCCCCGCGCGGATTGACCAGATACGACTGGCCGTAAAATTCGCCCATATTCCATGGCGTCTCATAACCCACCCGGTTGATTGCCGCTACGTAGTAGCCATTCGCGACAGCATGCGCTGGTTGTTCCAGTTTCCACAGGTACTCGGACAGTCCAGCTACGGTGGCAGAGGGGTTGAAAACAATATCGGCTCCATTCAACCCCAAAAGGCGTGCTCCTTCTGGAAAATGCCGATCATAGCAGATGTAGACACCGACTTTCCCATAAGCCGTGTCAAAAACCGGATAGCCCGAGTTACCAGGTTTAAAATAGTATTTCTCCCAGAAACCACAGCCAGCCGGGCCAGCCTGCACTTGAGGTAGATGATGCTTGCGATATTTCCCCAAATACGTTCCATCGGCGTCGATGACAGCTGCCGTATTGTAATAGACGCCGCGGATCTCTTCCTCATACATCGGCACAATCAAAACGACCCCTAACTCCCTAGCCAATTCCCGCATGACATGCGTCGTTTCTCCATCGGGAATGTGTTCCGTTGCTTCGTACCACTTCGCGTTTTGTTCTGTACAGAAGTACGGCCCGTAAAACAGCTCCTGGAGGCAGATCATTTGTGCGCCCTTTTGACTCGCATCACGAATCAGTCCCAAGTGCTTTTCAATGGCTGCCCGCTTGTGCACGGAAACCGGTTCTCCACCGTCCACGTCGTGATGCGCTTGAATCAACCCAATTTTCACTTTATTGTTCGTCATCTCATGGACCTCCTGTGCAAGCGAATCTCGTACAGCTGCTAAACTTAAAACTGGACTGGATAGAACCTCCCGCAACGCAGGAACTGACCTTGGCCGACCGCACCGATGTACGAATCATGGTCCACAATTTTATGGCCACGAAGAAATACGTACTTCGGCTTACCGTATACCGTCATGTCTTCAAAGATGTTGTTGTCTGCCCTCATGTGATGTGTTGCTGCCGATATCGTGTGCTTTACGCTCGGGTCCCACACCACAATATCTGCATCACTGCCGACTGCGATGGTCCCCTTCTTGGGAAACAGGCCAAACAGCTTGGCGATATTCGTCGATGTCAGCGCCACAAACTTGTTCAGGCCAATCCGCCCTTCATGAACGCCATAGTGGTATAAGATGTTCATGCGATGTTCAATCGTCGGCGACCCGTTCGGAATCTTCGAAAAATCGTGAATCCCCAACTCCTTTTGCCCCTTCAAGTGAAAGGAGCAGTGATCAGAGCCGAAGGCTTGCAATTCCATGTTCTTTAACTTGTTCCACAGAACATCCTGATTCCATTTGTCCCGCAGAGGAGGAGACATCACATACTTGGCTCCTTCAAAGCCGGGACGCTCATAATCTGTGACATCGCAGACAAGGTACTGGGGACAAGTTTCTCCATAAATGGGCAAGCCGCGTTTGCGTGCATCGCTGATTGCATTCGCTGCCTCAGCACAGGTCACGTGAACAACATACAATGGGGCACCCGCAATCTCAGCCAATCGAATCGCCCGAGCTGTCGCCTCTCCTTCCGCTTCCGGAGGCCGTGTCAACGCGTGATACTTCGGTGCAGTGAGGCCTTTCTCAAGGGCTTCTTTGACCAAGACATCAATCACATCTCCGTTTTCTGCATGTACTTGGACAAGTGCACCTACCTCGGCCGCCAACCGTAACGTCCGAAACAGCGTCTCGTCATCGGCCTGCAGGTTGTTCTTGTAGGCCATGAACACTTTAAATGACGTGACCCCTTCCTTTTCCACAACGTCCGGAATTTCTGCCATGACCGATGCGTTCATATCTCCGACCATGACGTGAAATCCATAGTCAATCGCAGCTTTCCCGCTCGCCTTGTCGTGCCATGTATCGATGGCGTTCTTTAAGGTATCCCCCTTGGTATGCAGCGCAAAGTCAATCATGGACGTCGTTCCGCCAAAGGCAGCGGCTCTCGTTCCTGATTCAAAGTCGTCAATGGTTACGGTTCCGCCGAAAGGCATATCCAAGTGTGTATGTGGATCGATACCGCCCGGAAACAAATAACATCCTGAAACATCCACGACAGTGTGGTCACTTGGAGGAATGTGCCTCGCGATGGTTGTGACCACTTCGTCTTCCACCAACACGTCAGCGTGAACCGTGTCACTCGCGGTGACCACCGTGCCGCCACGAAGTAAAGTCCCCAACTTCATGCACCTCCCGAGGGTCCTGCCCTTTCCCAGTCCTCTCTTTCACGATGGCGCTGTTGAACCCGTACTGATGTCTGCCATCGTGATGCAACCTTCAACAGGACAAACCATTGCACAAAGATTGCACCCAACGCACTCCGACTCATCGACCACCCACTGCGCAATGCCATTCTGTTCAACCGGATGGATACATTGGTGAGCCGCATCTTCACATGCGATATAACACTTGTTGCAGTGAATACACAGGTCTTGGTTAATTTGCGCAACCACTTTGTACTCCAGATTTAGATGCTTCCAATCTGTAAAACATGAGACCGATTGTCCGACCAGTTCCACGACGGAATTCATGTTGCGGGCATCCAAATACCGATTCAATCCGTCAACCATGTCCTCCACGACGCGAAATCCGTGGTGCATAACGGCCGTACAGACCTGAACATTGGTTGCGCCCATCAGGAGAAATTCAACCGCATCTCGCCAGGTCGCCACCCCTCCAATGCCGGATATCGGTACGGGAACGAGCGGATCGCGTGCGCACTCAGCGACCATGTTGAGGGCAATGGGTTTTACGGCGGGCCCGCAGTACCCCCCGTGGGCCCCTTTCCCATCGACATGAGGGATGGGATGCCACGTATCGAGATCTACCCCTATCAAGCTGTTGATGGTGTTAATCATACTGACTGCATTCGCCCCGCCTTGTACCGCTGCACGCGCCGTTTGACGAATATCTGTAATATTCGGCGTCAGTTTCACAATAACGGGTATCTCTGCGACTTCTGCCACCCATTCGGTATTTTGAGCCACCAGGTCCGGAACCTGACCCACAGCGGCGCCCATCCCTCGTTCGGACATGCCATGAGGGCACCCAAAATTCAGTTCAAAGCCGTCCACCCCCGCCTCCTGCACACGCTTCACCAACTCGTGCCAGCGTTCCCGTTTCGGTTCCATCATCAAGGACGCCACAACCGCTCTGTCGGGAAACGCTCTCTTCACTTCACGAATTTCTCGCAGGTTATCTTCTAGGGGTCTATCCGTAATCAATTCAATGTTGTTGAGTCCTACCATCCGTTGTCCCGCGACGGTTAGAGCGCCAAATCTGGAACTCACGTTGACGATGGGGTCTCCGAGGGTCTTCCAAACGGCCCCGCCCCACCCCGCCTCAAACGCTCTCATCACCTGATAACCACTGTTGGTTGGGGGAGCCGAGGCAAGCCAAAACGGGTTCGGACTGCGAATGCCAGCGAAGTCAACCGATAGGTCTGCCATGACCTGAACCTCCCAAGATGAAAGTTTCCAATCTATTTCATCTTCAAGAACGCATCCACACTGCGGGCAACGATTTTCCCTTGCTCTGCAGCTTCAACCACCATGGCTTCCCGTGCACCGCCCCGAGAAAAGGTATTGTCTCCTGCAGCGAAGATGTTCGGTTGACTGGTTCTGAACCCATCATCGACGTCTATGACCCCAGATGTATGACGTAACCCGAATTGTTCAATCAAGTCCGTCTGTTTGCTCTGGCCAATGGCACGAATCACGGTCTCGACTTCGACGAGAAACTTTGTACCCGGGAGCGGTTCAACCGTCCCGTCCTCTAGCAATCTCGTGCGTATGAACTCTATCGCTTGCACGCGACCGTTTTCTCCGGCGATTCGCGTGGGTGCACACTTCCATCGGAATTCTACGCCTTCTTGTTTCGCAAACTCATACTCAAACGGATAAGCCGTCATTTCATGTTCTGTGCGCCGATAGAATATGGTGACTTGGTCGGCCCCGAGACGCTTCGAACAGGTGGCCGCGTCGATGGCGGTGTTGCCGGCTCCAATAATCGCCACACGACTGCCAATATCCCCAACAGCAATCCCGGACTTCACTTTCTCAATGAAATCAATCGCGTCCCAGACCCCATTCAAATGTTCTCCCGGAATACCTATCTGTGGTACGTAGCCCAGGCCACATGCGAGGACAATGGCATCGTATGCTGATGTCAGACTTTCTACTGATACATCTTGGCCTACAGCACAGTTGGTTCGAATGTGGACGCCCAGTTTTTCAACTTGCTCTGCTTCCCACAGCGCAACATCCATGGGCAATCGAAATGGGACAATTCCGTAGGTATTCAGGCCTCCTAACTTGTCTTTCGCCTCGAACAACGTGACGTCGTGGCCTGCCCGCGCCAGTTCACGCGCCGCGGAAAGCCCTGCGGGTCCCCCTCCTACGATTGCGATCCTATGGCCAGTCGCCGGACCAGGAGTAAAATCGGTCATTCCGTGTTCCATCGCCCAATCCGTCGCGTATCTTTGCAAATCTCCAATTCGAATTGGAGATTCATCGCGTCCAAGCACACATGCGCCTTCACACAGGTCATCAGTGGGACACACCCGCGCACAACTGGCCCCCATAGGATTCGCATCCATGATGACCCTGGCACTTCCAGAGAGGTTATCCGTTGCAATCTTTCGTATGAACGAAGGCACGTCGATATGGGTAGGGCAAGCCTGTGTGCAGGGCGCGTCATAACAGTACAAACATCGGTTGGCCTCGCGCATCACCTCCAGTCGGGTCAGTTCGTCGTACACGGTGTGATGCACCCTGGAATCGACGCTTTCCCTCGCGTCTGCCCGGCTCATAATGAACCTCCTTCCGTCCATTTCTTCCATGTGTTTAGACTTTCTATGGTTCCTATTGATGAAAGAGCTCATCTGTCCAAGCGAGTCGTCACCATTGCTTCTCGAGGTAGAACGGTCCCTCACAAACAGCTGGTTAGTGAATTTTATGAACCCATATCACTGTCACGCATGCTACAAAGTGTATGAATGTCGGGGCAATTTTCATGCAGTGTAGATAACATAACCCTCGATGTGTATGGGATAGAGGTATACACGAAGATGAGAGACGTGGATGCGAAGTACTTCGTCACGTTTTAGGAACTGAGAAGTGGTTGGTCAGTGAAAAAGGGTACCCTTCAAGGAGTACCCTTGCCATTCAATTTCACAGCGGTTTACGTCCGTTGATTTCTCCTGAACAGATGAACTCCGAACATCACGATTGCTGCGATAAGCAAGAGATGAATCATCCCATAAAAAACTAGGTGAAAGATCACACCCAACAGCCACAGCACAAGAAAAATTGACGCAATTGCTAGAAGCATCCTTTGCACTTCATTTGTAGATGAATTGACCTCACTCTCATTTTCTCCACCTTTTCTGTAAGCGATCCCTGTTATGGTTTTTACCCTGTTTGATACTGCAGAAATCACGGTTCACGTTCTTCCTGACATATCTATACAACGATGTTTTATTAATTCCTGTGGCTTCAGCTATCTCCATGTGAGACCATAATGCCGCACATAAAGAAGTGAATATTTTTTATTTTCATATTATGAATAACACCCAAATTTTATGTTAAATTATCATTAATATCCTTTTTACCGAACCATGAGCTCAGTAAAATAGCGAAAGAGACAACGCACACACTAACTACTGCCGCTTTGTAACACACACCCATGAGGAGGAGATATCGTGCGAAAAGCCACAGTTGTCACCGCTGCGATGCTATTCATTAGTACCGGGACCACTGCATATGCAGTGTCAAACCATGCTACAGCTTTGGCAACTTCGTCTAGCGCCGTATCCGCGGCAACCTCAACAACGGACAACCCCAGTTCGAAAGAGCAGAACGTAAGCAGTGAGTTCCAGAAGGTTACCCGGGACACGACCTGGCAACAAAAAGAAAAGATTGATCTACAATTTGACACCTATCACCCACAAGGGATGGTTCGAATCGGGGATCTGTTTTACATGTCTTCGGTTCAAATCATCGAGCAGCCGATGAAATACGATCACCCCCAGGGAGGCTATGACCGCAGCCCTGGACGAGGAATCGGGCATTTGTTCGTCTTTGATAAACAAGGCAAGCTGTTGAAGGATATCCGACTTGGCGAAGGAAGCATTTATCATCCGGGAGGAATTGATTTTGATGGTAAAAGTATTTGGGTGCCTGTAGCCGAATATCGCCCCAACAGCCAAGCCATCATCTACAAAGTGAATCCCGAGACCATGAAAGCACAAGAAGTCTTCCGCGTTCATGACCATATCGGCGCATTAGTCATCGACCGACAAAACCACAAAGTGATGGGCGTCAACTGGGGATCGCGCAAGTTTTATGAGTGGAACGAACAAGGGCGACAGCTGCTTGTGAGAGATAACCCGAGTTACTTCGTAGATTATCAAGATTGTCACTACATAGGTCAAGGCAAAGCAATTTGCAGCGGAGTCGCTTCACTTCAAAACCCTAGAGATCTGAATAATCCATTCCAGTTGGGTGGATTGGCTTTGCTTGACGTGAAGACTTTGAATACCCTTCATGAAGTACCAATCACGGAATTGTCTCCACAAGGACGTGTCATAACGTATAACCCAGTTTTCTTAGAAAGTACTGGGCAAGAGCTTCGACTTTATGCAGTACCCGATGATGATCACTCGTCTATGCTGGTGTATGAAACAAACAACCTTAAATAAAAACTACAGCTTAAGACAGGAAAGTCTATCTCCCTCGCTAGCCTACTACGTTATCGTAGTAGGCTCTTCATTATGGCTCACTAGCCAAATTTAGACTTGTTGTGGCCAACCTCCATAAACAGCTCCACCGTGTTTCAATTAGAAGAAACTTTATATAACTATATGCATTCATTACCAAAATTTAAAATGAATTTTATCAATTTTTATCACACGGTTGCTAGCTTTCTAATAGAGTTAATTCGTCCAAGGTTATTCAGGTTATGGATTTAATGAAGAGGTGTAGAAGTCATGAATCGACGTCACAAAGTAATCCAGTCAGGGCTGGCTCTGGCAATCACTATGGGTATCGGTTTTCCCGTTGTCGCCAATGCAGCTCCTAAAAATAGTGCTGCCTCGGCTCCTGTCACTTTGAGTACGACATCTCCGACAACTCCAGCTTATTGGCCGACGGTCTTATCTGAGAAAAAGTCTCCAATCGAAACAATTACTTCTGGCGTCACTCATTACTCGGAATCATTTCAAACGGTGAATGGTCCTATACAGACTAACGTCACAGAGGTTGACCTCACAAACCCGAATGTCAGATTGGGTGTTACGTTAGCCAATAATAAGCTTTATAGCCCTGATGAAACAGTTAGCTCTATGGCTAACCGCACAGGTGCAGTAGCCGGTATAAATGGGGATTTCTTTGATATTAACGCGACCGGTGCCCCCCTTGACTTGACGGTAGTGAATGGGCGGATTGTGGAAAGCCAGTATAGTAATGAATCCGGTATTTTAGGTGTGACTAAGAATGGGAGAATTTCAATTGCTCCTGAAGTCTTCACTGCTTCCGTAACTTCGTCTTCCGGTTCTTCGTACTCAATCGAGTCCCTGAATCGTCCAGGAACTGAGGCCAATGGGAACCTAACTCTGATTACATCAGACCTCGGTGCGTCGTTCCCTGTCAGTAATGCAACGGTCGCATACTTGAAGCCGGACTCTCAGAACTCATCAACGAAATTCACAGTGGAAGAAGTAGACACGAATGTCTCACAAGTTCCTCAACTACATCCTGGTGAAGAGGCACTCGTGGCTGGCGGCGGAAATGCAGCATCTTGGGTAACCAGCCATCTCAAAACGGGCTCCAAAGTACACCTTCATGAAAAAGTATCACCGAATCACGATTTGGAACAAGCACTAGGTACGGGTTACATCCTGCTTGAAAATGGACAATGGTACAACGACCCGAACGGACACGGTACAAAATACGCTATTTCTAATGCATTGGAACCATTGACTGCGGTAGGGGTCTCGAGGGATGGAAGACACATGTATATGGTGGTCGTTGATGGTCGCCAACCAAATCTTAGCATCGGTTTGTCGTACAAACAAATGGCGAGCTACTTACAGAGTTTAGGCGCGTACAAGGCAGTAATGCTTGATGGTGGCGGTTCAAGCGAAATGGTGGTTCGCCACCACGGTGATTCGACGGTTTCCGTCGTAAACTCACCGTCTGACGGACATGAACGTCCGGTTGCAGATGGGCTGTTCGTTTATTCAACCAAGTCTGGTAAATAAAAATTGGACTGCCTCCCTTAGTGGTTGAACCTGTTGTACGAACTACTTCAGGGAGGCAAACCTCCAGAATCACCAAATCCTACTGGAAACGTTTGCTGAATCTTAACACAAACTTCGTAAGATATTCACTCCCGTTTGGTATAAATTCTGTTGCAAATAAAATCTATGTATTCGAGGTGTTAAGATGAAGAAACGCGTAGCAGTTCTAGCATCAGGTCTCGCTTTATCCGTTGCTCTTTCACCCTTAACAAGTTACGCAACAACAACAACGAAGAAGGACGACTCCGCAAAGACGGCACCACAAGCAGTACAACGAGTCTTGTTGATTAGTGTCGACGGAATGCATGAAAGTGACCTTGCGAACTTCGTGAAAGAACATCCGCATTCGAATCTGGCTGCTTTAAGCAACCACGGCATTACATATACAAATGCCTCGACTTCCAAGCCATCTGATTCCTTCCCAGGCACACTGGCAATGGTAACCGGCGGTACTCCAAACTCAACAGGCGTTTTTTATGACGACTCCTATGATCGAAAACTGTTGCCGCCTATTGCTAGTCATGCCGGAGACAAACCGGGTACTGAGGTCCTGTATGACGAGTCAGTCGATAAGGATAAAAATAAAATTGATGGCGGCGGTGGTATTAATCCAGCGATGTTGCCTCGCGATCCTGTAACCAAACAGCCCGTATATCCTCACAGCTATTTAAGAGTCAACACGATTTTTGAAGTGATCAAAGCGGCCGGAAAGCACACTGCGTGGGCTGACAAGCATCTGTCGTATGATTTGCTGAATGGGCCGTCAGGCAAAGGTGTTGACGATTTGTATACGCCCGAAATCGCAGCCAACGGGGATGCCACCACAAGTATCGCCGCCACGGAAGCAAACGATGATTTAAAGGTAAAGGCAATTGAGAATGAAATTGACGGTAAAGATCATACCGGTACGAAGTCCACTCCAGTCCCGACTATATTCGGTATGAATTTCCAGGCTGTCAGTGTCGCTCAGAAACTCCCTGGCAATGGTTATCTCAACAGCAAGGGAACCTTCAGTAAGGGTCTTGAGGGTGCTTTTGAACATACCGATGCATCTATCGGTAAAATCGTAAATGAATTGAAAAAGAAGCACCTTTACAATTCGACCCTTATCATCCTGACTGCGAAGCATGGACAAACTCCCATCGACCCTGCAAAGCTGAGAATAACCGATAAAAATCTAATTACGGCAGGCGTCCCTTCGAACCTCATTGCTCAGATGACTGCAGATGACATTGCATTGATCTGGCTCACTGACCAGTCCAAGACGAAGGCTGTAGTCGCTGCCATCGAACGCAACAAGGAAAAAGCGCACATTAAGGCAGTATATTCTTATGTCACATCTAAAAAGCAATGGCTGTTCAATAACCCTGCCACTGATTCCAGAGTGCCAGATATTGTTGTCCAACCAGAAGATGGAGTAGTATATGCAAAACCTGGTTCAAAGATTGCTGAGCATGGCGGTTTTAGTGAAGATGATACGCATGTAGCGTTGTTGGTATCATTTGCAGGGATCCAACACGCCGAGAAAATTGCTTCTTCTGTCCAAACAACCCAAATTGCACCGACGATTTTAAAAGTGCTGGGATTGAATCCGAATGCACTTGAAGCTGTACGGAAAGAACACACACAGGTACTACCTGGATTGATGATGCTGCGCCACGCCAAGATGTAATTGTCCCTTCCAAAAACAACCTGTCATGAAGTCCCCCTAGAGTGGTCAATTTGAATCACTCTAGGGGCGTTGATTATACCGAGTCACGGATAGACACAAAGCCCGTCGTATCCAATGTATCGCGTTCATCTGTTATTCCTACGGCACAGATCTACCTTTTTTACACTCCTACATCCGTCATCGCGTAATGTATTTTCAAAAACATCTTGCAATACCCCTTCATTTTGCAATAATTAATTGGTATGGCAAGTGAGAAAGGTGTGATACATATGTGGTGGAAATTGGCTCTGAAAATCGCCGGGGTCCTATGTATGTTCATAGCAGTGATGAATTGGTTTACGCACGAGAAGGTCAAAAAAAAGAAATCCAAGAAGTTTAGTCCTAACCTGACCACGTTTGTCCTCGGCCTAGCTCTGTTCACCGTCGCACAATAGCTCCGTTTCACTGGCGAGCCACTCCATCCACGCTCCCGGCCGCGTCCCGCGTTCTGGAAGTATCTTAACTCATCACGGATCATGGTGACCCATGCAGGAAGCTGGAATTCGCCTTTTCCATCGTCACCACCAGGCGCGACACAAGGTCTTGCTTTGTGCACTGATTAAATACGACCGGATCTCTTCATAACGCCGTTGCATACCACCAAATCATCGAATAGAAAACACCCTCGAATGAATCGTGGGTGTTTTCTAATATGCAAATCGTTAGATGATTCGGATTGACGTTGGCGTGACGTCGCATCCGACCAATGAAACAGCCCAAAGACTGATTTCATCAATTAGAAAAACCAACAGGATTCGTATGGACTCATGTAGAGGGTTCGAGACCAAGACAGCGTCGGTAGAGCCAGCGATAGCCTTCAATCCCGATGTCTCGCGGGTTGCCTACGGTCTGTGGGTCCTCGAATGCGGCCTGTGCGTAACGCTCGATGTCTTCCGGATTTACGCCTTGTTCGAGCAGTGTAGGGATGTTTAACTGACGCACCAAGCGGTCCACTTCGCGCACGGCTGCTTGGGCAGCATCATTGACGCTCATTCTCGTCGTGTCGACGCCCAAAGCCTGCGCAATCCGCGCGAACTTCTCCGGCTCACCCAGCCAGTTATATTCCATGACTGGCACCAACATCGCCGCGACACACTGACCGTGCATAACGGGAACCATTCCACCAAGGGTCTGCGCCATTGCGTGCACCGCCCCCGCCGACTCACTGCCGTAGGACAGTCCTGCCAACATGGCGGCTTGTGCCATGCCGTGACGCGCTTCGAGGTCGTGTCCATTCGCATAAGCGCGGTGAATGTACTTCGCCACGTATTCTATGGCCAACAGTGCAACGGCGTCTGTAATGGGTTGCGCATAGTGACAGGTATAACATTCAATGGCGTGGCACAGCGCATCGAGGCCTGTCGCCGCGGTGATGTGAGGCGGCATGCTGACATGTAACTCCGGATCCAAAATGGCCACGTGCGCGGCAATCAGCGGACCGCCGACATTGAACTTGATTTTCCGCTCTGGGTCTTTAATCACAGCCCATTGCGTCACTTCGCTGCCGGTACCGGCTGTGGTAGGAATCGTGATCAGCGGCGGAATGCGGCGTTCCAGCGGTTTTTTGCCAGGGGCTGCTTCGTAAGCGAGTAACGGCGCATCGTGAACCGCCTCCACGCCAATCGATTTGGCGGTATCCATGGAGCTTCCCCCGCCAACCGCGACCAGGCCATCGCACCGTTCTTCCTTGAACCTCCGGCTGCCCTCGGCGACCAACGCCGTGTCCGGCTCCCCTGCGATTTCCGCAAACAGTACAGTGGTGACGCCAGCCTCGTGTAGACTCTGTTCAATCGGATGAATGAGCCCGGCCCGATAAATTATCTTGTCGGTCACCAGCATCACCTTTCTGACGCCAAGCGCCTTGGCTTCATCGCCAACGTGCTTGGATGCACCAATGGAAGACTTCACCGCGGTCGGCATTTCGAACCCCTTGTATCGCATCATGCGTTCAATACGCATCATCATCGATTCCCTCCCGTCTCAATTCGGTAAAACGATGAATATTAGCCAAACCACTTCATCGGCTGCGTGTCGAAATTCTGATAGATATGCTTCCGTTCCGTGTACTCTTCAAGCCCCCACGGCCCGAGTTCACGGCCGATGCCCGACTGTTTGTAACCTCCCCAGGGCGCCTGAGCGAAATAAGGATGAAAATCGTTAATCCACACGGTTCCAAGGCGCAAGGCCCGACTCACCCGGCGTGCCCGAGCCATATCACGCGTCCAAACCGCGCCCGCCAATCCGTACACGGTATCGTTGGCCAGGTCAATGGCCTCCTCTTCTGTGCGAAACGTCTCGATAGTCAGAATTGGACCAAATGTCTCCTCCTGAACAATGCGCATCGACGATACACAATCGTCAAAGACGGTAGGCTCCACGAAGAACCCTTTTTGTAGATCCCCCCGTTCCGGCCGCTTGCCTCCAACCAGCAACTTGGCACCTTGTGCCCGGCCAATTGCCAGGTACTGTTCGACTTTTGCACGGTGTTCCTCGGAGATGAGCGGCCCCATCTGTGTGGTTTCTTCAAATCCGCTGCCAAGCCTGATCTTCCGAACGCGTTCCACCAGCGCTTCGACAAACTGGTCATGCCACTCCTCCTGCAACAGCAACCTAGCTCCGGCTGAACACACCTGCCCGGCATGAAAATAGACCGCGTTCAAGGCATAATCCAACGCGGTCTCAAAATCTGCATCGGCAAAGACAATGTTGGGATTCTTGCCGCCAAGCTCAAGGGCAATTCGTTTGAAATTTACAGCTGCAGCACGCATCACCTTCCGCCCCGTGTCACCTCCTCCAGTGAAAGAGACAAGGTCTACATCGGGGGATTCAGCGAGCGTTGCACCAACCGTTTCGCCAGGGCCGGTGACAATATTGACCACCCCGGGAGGCAATCCGACCTCTTCGAAGATCTTCGCCATCCGAAGCGTGGTCAAAGGCGTAATTTCGCTCGGCTTCAACACCATGGTACAGCCCGCCGCGAGTGCCGGAGCCAGCTTCCAGGATGCCTGCAGCAGGGGGTAGTTCCAAGGTGTAATCTGTCCGCACACGCCGACCGGTTCACGTACGACGAGACTCGCGGAATTTGCATTTGGCGAGTCAATCACAACACCGCCGTCCTTGTCGGCTAACCCCGCGAAGTAGCGAAAGACTCGGACGATGTCGCTCATATCCGCGCGACTCTCCGTCAACGTCTTTCCTGTGTCCAATGTTTCGAGGATAGCGAGTTCTTCGGCGTCGCGTTCAATGAGACTGGCGACATGATATAGAATTCGTCCACGCTCTGCCCCCGTCATTCTCGGCCAGGGACCATCGTCGAACGCTTCGCGCGCGGCCTGAATTGCCCGTTCAGCATCCCTGTTGTCACCCTCCGGGACAATTGCAATCACAGTTTGATCAAAAGGATTGATGATCTCTCGCATGGCCCCCGAGACAGCCGATGCCCACCCGCCTGCGATATACATCTGCGTTTGACGAACAATCACCTCTTTGGGAATGACCATGACACCAAGCCCCCTTCGCACCAAGTTTCGTTTGTACAGTTTTTTCTGTACATACCGTTACAACAGAAAACATTATCAGTACTATCTGAACATTTCAAGACTGGAATTTCAAAAGCACATAGTGTTACGATAAATTCAGTTCATACACTTTTGACCGTACGAACTGTTTTACCAACATACACAAAAGAATGGTGTGCCCGAGCATGAGTAGTCGTCAATTACCCGCAGAATCAAAATTAGAACAGGCGCGACGTCACTACATTCAAGCGTTGGCGGAAACGATGAACATGTATGGCCTCAGTCCCTCGATGGGCCTCCTATACGGCATCATGTTTTTCCGCGACAAGCCGATGACCTTGGATGAGATGTGCGCACAAAGCGGCATGAGCAAAACAAGTATGAGTACCGGCGTACGTGAGTTGGCCCGCCTGCGACTGGTCCACAAGAAGTGGGAGAAGGGGGTGCGTAAGGATTTATACCAGGCGGAACAGGACTTGTTTCGCGCATTCCGGGAGTTTTTCACGCATCTGTGGAGTCAGGAAATCGAACTGTGCACAAAGGGATTGGCCACAACAGAACAGGAAATCCGTGCGCTATTGGAGAGTGGGGATCTTTCGCCGGAAGACGTCAAGCAGGCCGAGGCCGATTTGGAGAAACTGCGTCACGCGAAAGACTACTATGACTGGCTGAGCGACCTGACAAAGGCGATGGACAGTGGACAACTGATGAAGTACTTTATGTCGTCCCCGGTTCCCGAAGAGTAAAACATCCACATCATTATCCCAGCCAAGGAGGACATCGAATGGTAAACGACAAAAAAATTGTGCGTATATTACGTATATTACCTGTCTCTGGTCTAGCAGTCACGCTGCTGGCCGGATGCGACACAGTCGCCCAAGGTTCCAACAATGGTCCTCATGCTGCTTCGCAAAGCAGCAAGACCGTGACCATCGGATACGTCACGTGGACCGAGGACGTTGCACTCAGTTACCTTTGGCAAAACCTGCTTGAGAAGAAAGGTTACAACGTCCAACTCGAACAAATGGTAACCGGTCCTCTTTACCTCGGCGTGTCCACCGGAGATATCTCTGTACACCTTGATGCATGGCTCCCCTATACGGATCAGAACTACATCAAACAATACGGCAGCAACTTGACGGATTTGGGTACCTGGTACCAAGGACCCGCGAAGATTGGCATTGCCGTGCCCAGCTACGTAACGGATGTCAATTCTTTAGATCAGTTGGCTGCCCACGCCAAGGAATTTGGGAATCAAGTCGTCGGTATCGACCCCGGTTCAGGCGAGATGGAAGTCATTCAAAAGTCCATGCAGGCCTATGGTTTAAACAGCATGCAACTCGTCAGTGGCAGCGAAACGACCATGCTCTCAGCATTGAAAGCTGCATACGCAGCGCACAAGCCGATTGCCGTCACCCTTTGGAGTCCGCACTGGGCATTCTCGCAGTGGCAGTTGAAGTACTTGGCCGACCCAAAAGGAACGATGGGCCACGATGAACGCATTGACATTGAAGCCAATAAGACTTGGGCGGCACAAAACCCCGAGCCGGCGAAATGGTTCAGAAATTTCAAACTAACACCAGATCAACTCGGTCAACTTGAGATTGACATCAACCACGCGCCAACTACACAGGCAGGCGTCGAAAAGTGGGTTCAATCAAACCAAAACCTCGTCAACAGCTGGTTCCGTTCGTAATTTCCTGTTGTGTATTCGTCATCACCCTTATGAAGAAAAACCACCAGGGCGGCAGCACACTCACATACTACCCTGGGGGTTTTTCTCATTGGTACTTCGTTCTTCAAATTTGATGAAAGAGTATCCGCCCTCGTTCACGTACTTTTCTTACTGTGGATATTTTTTGTTTCGGCCCATATTCCTTCCTGCTTTCGGCACCGTTCACTCCCGCACTCTTGGTAGGTTCTCTACTTCAACCAGCTGTTCACGAGGTTTTGATTGTCGCTTATCCACTTCTTAACCCCTTGGTCCTTTGAAGGCCCGCTGTTGATGTCTTCTTCCAGACTTCCCAGTTGCTGCGGCGTCAGTTTAAAATTCTTGATCCACTGTGACACCTGTGCGTTGCTACTTGCCCAGTTTTTATTGGCTTCCGTTTGAATCCAGCCGGGCTTGCCGAAGTCGCCTTTGGGATCCGATAGGTACTTCAGGTGATACTTCGTCACGGCCCAATGCGGACTCCACATGGTGACGACAATCGGTTTGTGTTCGCTGTACGCCTTCTGCAATGCACTGAGCATGGCTGGTGACGAACTTTGAACCAGTTGCATGCCGAGTCCGTAATCAGAGACCGCCTTGGCAGCGAGTTGCATTTCTCCAGCACCAGGGTCAATCCCGACAATTTGATTTCCAAATTCCGCGGCGTGTTTTTTCAAGTCCCCGATGCTGGTGACATCGGTGACATAACTGGGTACAGCAAACCCTTCCTGCGTTTGACCTTGATACCACTTACCGAGGTTCGCGAGATTGCTTCCGTATCGGGTCATGTAAGTCTGGTGCGTGACTGGAAGCCATGTGTCAAAAAAGACGTCAACACCACCTTCGGACAGACCAGAGAACAACGGCCCTGCGTCAAGGGACTGCAATTGAACGCTATACCCCTTCTCCGTCAAAATGTCTTTCCAGAGGTATGAAGCGGCGACGTCTTCATCCCAATCCACGTAGCCGATGGTGACTGTCTTCCCCGATGTTGACGTGTTTGGTTGATTGCTGGTCTGATGACCTTGGGTCGGCGTGTTCGAACACCCCGCCAGCGTAAGTGTTGTAAGGCAAATCCCGGACAACGCGCAAGTGATCTTCTGCAGTTTGTTCATCAGGCATTACCACCCATCGTTTGTCGACGCATTCGCCCAGTGCCCAGCTTTTGCGAAATGCGGTCCAATATCACTGCAAGAATGACAATACTGATGCCAGCTTCAAACCCTTTACCGACATTGATGGTTTGCAGGGCAGACATCACGTCCGCGCCAAGTCCGCCCGCACCAATCATGGATGCGATGACCACCATGGACAGTGAGAGCATAATCGTCTGATTGATACCTGCTTTAATACTCGGCATGGCAAGTGGAATTTGCACCTTCCACAGTAGTTGTCTGTCGGATGCTCCGAACGCTCTCGACGCTTCGACAAGCTGAGTCGGCACGTGCAAGATACCAAGGCGCGTCAAACGGATCACGGGCGGCATCGCAAACACAACGGTGGCAAAAATGGCCGGTACCAGTCCGATGTTGAAAAAGATAAGCACAGGCACGAGATAGACAAAGGCTGGCATCGTCTGCATCAAGTCGAGCAGTGGTGCGACAAGTTTATAAACGCGATTGCTGCGAGCACTCCAAATCCCAATGGGCAAGCCAATCACCACAGACACAAATGCGGAGAGTATGACGAGGACCAGCGTTGCCATCATGTCATTCCAAAGGGCTAGGTCGTACACGAGAAACAGTCCAATCGCGGTTCCAATCATCAATTTCCATCGGCCTGCGAGGAACGCGAGCGCCGAGAATACGACCAGTACGACTAGCCATGGGATGGCGGTCATTTCGTTTGTGATGGCCGTCACAATCGTCTTAATAAATTCCGAGACGAGATTGCAGAACGGACCGAGGGCCGAGTAAACCCAACTGACCAATGCATTAACCCAGTTATCGAGTGGAAGTTGCGGCAGCATCCGCTTCACCTCCTTGTGAAGTGAGGGCCTCTAAAATGGAGCTTTTGAGAATAAGCCCCTCAAGACGCGCTTTGTCATCCACCACCGGAAGCGGGTATTTGGAATGCACGATACGATGCAATAATGCGTCGAGTGATGTGTCCTTTCGAACTGGGGTCACATCCTCGAGGCTGCATTCACTGACCGACAGCTTTTTCTCTGCAACAGCCGTCACCAGCGCGTCGACTGAAACAATGCCCTGCAACGTGCGAGCGTCGTCAATCACAAAGCCACTGGATAATCCGGCGTCCCTCAGTGTCCGCAGCGCCACCCGGGGCCCGTCCTTCAATCGTAGAAGCGGGGATGGACGCTTCATCACATCGGCTGCCACAAGCACTTTCGTCAAATCCACACCGCGCACAAAGCGTGCAACGTATTCGTTTGCCGGATTACTGACGATGTCGTCTGGGGTCCCGCATTGAATGATTTGCCCGTCTTTCATCAGCGCAATTCGGTCACCGAGTCGCAAGGCTTCGTTCAAATCATGGGTGATGAACACAACGGTTTTGTGCAGACGGTGTTGGAGTTGCAATAGTTCCGTTTGCATGTCTTCGCGAATGAGTGGATCTAATGCGCTAAACGCTTCATCCATCAACAGGATATCCGGGTCATTCGCCAGGGCACGTGCTAGGCCAACACGCTGCTGCATCCCGCCGCTCAAGTCTTCCGGGTAATAATCTGCCCATTCCTCCAGCCCGACCAGACTCAGTTTTTCCCTTGCAATCCGGAGTCGATCCGCTTTCGATACATTCTGCAGTTCCAGTCCGAACGCCACATTCTCAACGACAGTTCGATGTGGGAGCAGTGCAAAGTGCTGAAACACCATCGCCATTTTCGTCTGCCGGAAGCGCAACAGGTCCTTCTTGCTGAGACTCAGAATGTCCGTGTCGTCAATGCGAATCAATCCGGATGTGGGTTCAACCAATCGATTCAAACATCGCAGCAATGTAGATTTACCGCTGCCTGAGAGTCCCATCAGAACAAACAGCTCACCCTGTTTTACCGTCAAGCTGACTTGATTGACCCCCACAGTTGCTCCTGTCTGTTTGAGAATTTCCTCCTTACCTATGCCTCTTTGTAACAGTTGCAAGGCCTGTGCTTTTCGTGTACCGAAGATTTTAGTGACGTTCTTCAACTCAATGAAATTAGCCATGGATACCCCCCTGTGACAGTATGGTCTAGCTTCAGGTGTCAACTGAATGCAGCCGACACCATATCACTGTTAACAATAAATATGAAATGCTCAGAATCTATGACGAGTACAATGCGCCTACAATCCATGAGCGTGCGACGGAAACCACGAAACGGGTTACATTACAAAAACGAACATTCGGGAAATTAAAACGAAGGAAGTAGCAGTTCTGTCGTATTCGCCTACGGGGTTAGCTGTCGGGTTCGGCGAACATCGCCTATGACGAAGCTGCGAGAACAGCCAGTCAATTCACCCCAGAAATTGTGGGTCCCCCGTTCTCGCACCAGTACCGATGCGAAATTCGGCCCGTCCTAAGTATGCTAGGCAGGGTAAGAAAGGAGATTGTGTGCGAATTCATTTCTGCATGCGCATCCACGTTTCACGTGACTCAGTACTTACTCCCTCCTCACTGTCACTCTTCCAGTCTAAAGGAAAACGGAATATCCGGCAAGAAAAATACACCATTGTGGATGTCATTCCGTAAAAGCGAATAAAGTAGAATGCAGGTATCTCCATAATGAAAGCTATGTCCGAACATCCGAAGCCATACCTCCAAAACGCCGCCATGCATTCCCTCTTATGTATTGTGAGCCTCCTTGCCGAAATTGCGAGGACATCGTCCGAACCTCTGAAATACCAACAGAGCGATGCGATACCATCTGTAGCGGCTACCGATACATTCCCACAACCACATGAACAAGCGAAAGGTGTCACGCAATACGAGGAGCAGTACGCAGCATTTCACCAATGTATTCACCAGGAAATGAGGACAATGAAACTCAACATCACATCGGAGAGCCGAGCGGATCTAGAGACCGAGTCTCAGGCATCATCCATGGCATGGACTCTATCACATTCAGAAGGTGATGTGATATTTCTTGAGCTTCATGTAGAAGCCCTTGCGGCTCATTCCTAGGCGTTGGATGGCTTCCGTTTTGGTCCTGGATTCCCTTATGGCCTGCATCATCATCTCTTTCTCCACCTGCTCCATGACCTCTTTCAGGTTCGCTTTGACCTTGATATCCTTCTGCGAGGGAGGTACACAAGCTTCTTCTCTGCTCTGGGCGTTGGCAGCCTCCCAGAGGTGATGGGGCAAGTGCTGGACGTCCAATAGCTGTCCTTCGGACAGAACGTACATGTACTCGATACAGCTTTGCAGCTCCCGCACATTGCCTGGCCAGGAATACCTTTTCATTACGTCCAGGACTCGGGGAGAGAAAGATTTGTGCAGACCGTGACGCTCCTCCAGCTGCCGCTTGAAGTGTTCGGCCAAGAGGAGTACATCGGACGCGCGCTCCCTGAGGGGCGGAATGTGGATGGGGATGACGCTGATGCGGTAGTAAAAATCGGGGCGAAAATTCCCGTTTTCGACCATAGACTCCAGGTCGCGGTTGGTTGCGGCGATGAGGCGGAAGCGTACGGGGCGGGCTTTGGTCCCCCCCACCCGGATGACTTCGCGCTCTTGCAGCACCCGAAGCAGCTTGGATTGGAGCATGGGGCTGATTTCGCCGATTTCGTCCAAAAATAGCGTCCCGCCCTCGGCCAACTCCATCAATCCCGACTTGGTCTTGTGCGCCCCGGTAAATGCGCCAACCTCATAGCCGAAAAGCTCCGATTCAAGCAGGGTCTCCGGGATAGAAGCCATGTTGAGGGCGACAAAAGGGCCGTTAGAGAAGGGGCTTGCTTCGTGAACCGCCCGAGCGAACAGCTCTTTGCCCACCCCGGTCTCCCCTCTGAGGAGGACAGTGGTGTCCGTCTGGGCCACCTTTTGCGCAATGGATATCACGTTTTTCAGCGCCTGGCTCTCTCCAACCAAGCGTCTAAACGGCTTGTCTCGCTCCATCGGCTCCCCCTTCGTGCGACTTACGGGAGCGGAAGCGCGAAAAGAGTCGGCGGAAAATAAGGAAACGGGGCGAAAAATGCCAATGGCCCCCACTTTTTTCCCTTCGTCGTAAACGGGAAAGATATTCGCCACGATATCCATGCCCGCGGATTCGATATAGGAGTAATCGTGACAGACCGGCCGCTCCGACTCCAACACCTCGATAATCCGCGCCCTGGGCTCGATGTCGGATAAGTGCCTGCCAATCACCTTGTCCTTGGGGACGCCAATCAGCCGAGAATAAGCACTGTTGGCGTAAAGAATCTCCGTATCGTTGCCGATAAACAGGAAAATCTCGTCCAACTGGTCCAAGATGCTGGACCAATTGTTTAGCAAAACCTGCTGGTTTTTGCTCATCTTAACCCCCAAAAGAGATGATAAGTTGTCATTCTATTTTTTCATCTATTCTGAATATAGTCAACGATGGACGATTTACATCATGACCCAAGGACACCCATTGTTGAAGGCGATGGCTTGGACCATCGCCTGAGCGTTTCCATATGACTGTAGAGGATGGTGTAAATCGAGGTACAATGCCCGGAGGCCGGCGTGGTTCACCAGCAGGAGACCGGCTCCGATTCACACGCCAGTCTACAGTTTTCCCACCCCCGCCAAAGCATCGGCATGACGGAGCAGGTGACGTACCCGTTCCCCAAAGGAGGACCCGGGAGAAGAAGCCAGAGTAGGTGGTCACATTGGGCAACACGTGGATGAGCTCCTCGGGATCCTCCGGCCGCGCCCAGTAGCTTAAAGCCGCGGCCAGGTCAAAGAGGGGATCGCCGATGGTCGTCATCTCCCAATCGAGCACCGCCACGGGCTCAGCCACATCCTTTGGATTCCACAGCATGTTGTTCAACTTGTAATCGTTGTGGATGACCGTCAGCTCGGAACTCTCAGGCACGTTGTCCGACAGCCAGCGAATGAGAGGCTCCGCTTCAGGATCATCGTCGGTCTTTGCCTTGTCGTACCGTGCAATCCACCCGTTTACCTGACGCTCTAAAAACCCCGCGGGGCGGCCGATGGATGCCAGCCCCGCTTCCCGCCAGTCGATGTCGTGAAGCTTCACCAGGGTGTCCACCGCCGCTTCCGAAATCCGCCGGCAGAGATCCGGTGTTGGATGTACCCCGGGAGGGAAGGTACCATCGATGACAACGCCTTGCCGGCGCTCCATCACGTAGAACACGGCTCCTAACACAGAAGTATCTCGGCAGATGGCATATGGCTTCGGCGCCAGAGGGAATACCGGGTGAATCTTCTGTAGAATCGTTGCCTCACGCTCCATGTCGTGAGCCTTGGGCGGCAGCGGACCGAGGGGAGGGCGGCGCAGCACCGCCTCCCACTCGCCAATCCGGATGAGATAGGTCAGGTTGGAAGCCCCAGTGGGATACTGCCGCACCTCTACGGGAGCATCCGCCACCCCGGCGATATGCTCTCGTAGGAAACGGATTAACTTTTCCCCATCCAACGCTTCCCCTTCCCGAACGGGAACCGTCTTCTCCTCCATGGGTCTCCCTCCAATCCCCTTTTCATCTTTCATGTTCCGAGCTGCTCCTCGATTTCGGTTACGCGTTTTGTTGATTCAAAGACGCCTCCCTCGCCTCGTCCCGAAGCTGCCGGCGCAGGAATTTGCCCGTGGCCGTCTTGGGCAATTCCTGTAGGAAGATGATCTCCCGAGGATATTTGTAATCTGCCATTCTCTCCTTGCAGAATTGGATCAGCTCTTCCTCCGTTATGGAGAAACCTTCCTTGATGGACACGTACGCCCTGACGGTCTCGCCCCGGTAGGGGTGAGGAACGCCGACCACCGCCGCCTCCTTCACAGCGGGGTGCTTGTACAGAACGTCTTCCACATCCCGGGGCCACACCTTGAATCCAGACGCGATAATCATGTCCTTTTTCCGGTCGACGACGTAGAACCAACCCTTTTCATCCATCTTGACCACATCGCCGGTGAGGAACCAGCCATCGTGGAAAGCCTTTTCCGTCTCAGCGGGTTTGTCCCAGTAGCCGGCGAAAATCATCGGGCCCCGCACAGCAAATTCCCCCGTCTCCCCCTTGGCAGCCTCCTTCGAGGGATCTGACAGGTCCACCACCTTCACTTCACAGTTGGGGACGGGAATGCCCACCGAGAGGGCTCCGCTCTCCAGATCTACCGGCGCCCGTTCGCCCAAGGGCACAGCGTGGGCGGGAGAGTTGCTCTCTGTCAGCCCGTAGACGTTGTGAATGTAAATGTCAAACTTCTCCAAAAACTGTTCAGTAATGCTGGGAGCGATGGGCGCACCGCCGCTGTAGCATTTTTTCAGAGAAGAGAGCTGGCGCTTTTCAACATCCGGGTGGTTCATCAGAGCGATGTAGACCGTGATGGAGCCGACAGTAAAGGTGGGCTCCCACTTTTCGACGAGCCGCAGCATCTCCTTGACATCAAACCGATGGAACAGCACCAGAGGAATTCCGACAAGACTCGACACAGCGATATGACCCACCATGCCAGTGATGTGGAACAAGGGCGCCACACCCAACACACAGTCCTTGTCTCCTAGCTGCATCCATGTGCGATACACCTCGGCATTGAAGGCGATGTTCTTGTGTAGGCTCATTGCCCCCTTCGGAAGACCCGTGGTACCAGAGGTGTATACCAAACAGGCGACGTCGTCAGGGGTAACCTCCTCATGCGGGGCACGCATGTTCAACCTCTGTTGCACCACATCCATCATGTCGATGGTGTCGGCAAACCGCTGCTTATGTGAGTCATTGAGAAGGCTGATGGACTCCTTCATCCCGTCGGGAAGTAGATCCGCCTCATTGGTGGTGACCACATGTGCCACTTTGGTCTTCGCCACCACTTCCTGGGCCACCGAGGCGTATAGGGACTCCAGACAGACCAGAACCTTTGCCCCGGAGTCTACTAAGTGGTACTCGAGCTCCTTTTCCTTGAACATCGGGTTGAGGGGAACCATGATGGCGCCGCGCTTCCAGGCACCGTATTGGACGATGAGGAACTGGGGGTTGTTCTGCATGTAAACAGCCACCCGGTCCCCCTTGCCAATCCCCCACTCTGCCAGGAGGGCGGCAAAGGCCTCCGCCATGTCATCCAGCTCCTGATAGGAGATGGAGTGGTCGAAATAATGAACAGCCGATTGGTTGGGATGCCGCTTCACCGACTCCTCGAAATAGTCAATCATGCTCATCTTCGGCAGCGGAAGCTCCGGAGGAACGTAAGGCGCGTAAGACGCAAGCCAGGGTTTGTCCTCATACGCGGAAGACATGCTTATCCCTCCTGTGATTCACCAGCCCCGGAACGATGGCCGCGACCAGATATGTATTCACGGGTCCGGGGCCGAATGTGTCGATTACACTTCCACCTTGATGCGAACGCCGAACATCCGCGCCGGGTTTTTCACCATGATCTGATCAATTTGCTCCTCCGTGACGCCTTTTTCCATGAGTTGCGGAATGACGTTGTCAAACACATGAGTGATATGCCAGTTTTCCAGCAATTTGGCCAGCTGCTCCGGCCAGACAGGAGGCCGGCCCAACCAGATGTTTACCGTATCGTGGGATAGGAGAATTTGCTCCTCGTAGCCTGCAGCAATCAGCCCCAGCAGAACAGTGAGTTTCTCAGATTCCATCGGCATCCCGACAAATCCCTGGATGCCCAAGCGGTCAAAGCCGACAGAGCAGCCAGTCTGCAGCACGCGGATGTGGTAGCCAACATCGGTATTCCCATCCATGTGACCGATGAGGATGCGGCTGGGTTCCGCCCCTTCGGCCACCAGAAGCTCCGCCTGTTCCGGCCCCATCGTACCTTCCTGGGTGTGGGTAATGATGGGGACCCCTGTCTCCCGTTGCGCTCTGGCCCCCGCCCGGAAGAACATCTTCTCGTAATCCGTAATCTCATTTTTGCTAGAAGCCAGCTTGATCACGCCGGCCTTAATGCCGGTATTGCCAATCCCCTCTGTGATTTCCTTGATAAACATCTCATAGATTTCCTGTTCCGCATTCGACACCAGATTGCGGAATTTAAAGTAGTTGGGTGCACCTTCTCCTTCGTAGTAGTATCCGGTGGAACAGACAATGTTGACCCCCGTCTGCTCGGAAATCTCCTTTAAAAATTCAGGGTTCCGCCCGCAGTCGTTGGGCGTCGCATCAACAATGGTTTTCACGCCGTTGGCTTTCGCCTTTTCAACGACCTCAATCCCCTTCTGCAGAGCCGCCTTCCGGTCAAAACCTCCCAAGGTCACATCGCCATCAAAACCGGGGTATCCAAAGATGATATGCTCATGGAACAAGGTTTTTCCTAATTCTTCTCCAGCAACCGGACCGCAAACGGTGTTCACCACATGTGCCATGCTCATCTCTCTCCTCGTATGCTTTTGAATTGGGTAGGTCTTTCAGGAATGTGTCCTTTTCATGGGCGCCGCTGTTCACGTCAACAGGCGAGCTTGTCCAATCTCGATGCGCACTTCCGGGGTGTCCACAGGAACGTTGATCATAGAATGCTGTGGGTGCTTCGGCGCATGGGCGTTGCGCCTCGGGCCGCTTCCGGTACTTTTTGAACACCTGCGGCCCGAGCAAAAACCACCTCCCCTTCGCTCGAGGACGTAGAATGGTCGTTCACCAAAGATACAAGCAAGATGTATGCCAGCCGATATACAGCGTTCCACGGGGGATATTTGACTGAATATTGTGTTATATGTACACAAAAAAACAACCATCTTCGCCAGGGCTGGATAGGTCGCAAACAGACAGTGTGTGTTTCTTTCACATGTTTCTTTTGGAAACAGTTATGGATGAGAAACACGTCCCACACCGGCGTACCGCATCCGAGGTAACAAGCAAAAAAGCGTCCTCGAACTGAGAACGCCTATTTTGTAGACAGATTCAATGGTTACGAGTGCCACCTTCCTAGCACGGGTGGGAACATCTGTAGTGTCCTACACTTCAGAGTCAAGTGTTCGCCTCACCTTTTTCGCAGAGCGAGTCCTGTCAAGAATGACAGCATCAGATTCGATGCCACACGAGTCGTCAAATCGCGGACGTCTTGCGTTGGGTCAGCACACACAATGTCTAGTACCTGCACGTGCTTTTGCATCCCCAGCCACTCGAGCGCCTCCATCGCGTCCCACGTCGTGAGCCCACCGGGACTGGGTGCTGGCACACCGGGGACAAAACTCTGGTCCAAGACATCCATATCGAAACTCACGTAGATTGCATCCGTGTCAGTTCCCGCTATCTTCATGGCCTCGTGGAGGATAGCGGACAAGCCCAGCTTGAACACTTGCCGAGCGGTGAATACGGTCACACCGTGTCCCAAAACATACTCATGGTACGCTTTCGCATTCACAAAATCGCGAAGTCCAATCTGCACAACGTGCTTTCCGGACACGGCACCAGATTCCAAGATGGTTCGAAATGGAGTTCCGTTCGTCCGTCCCCCGTCCTCGAAGTTGCGTACATCGTGATGTGCATCAAAATGGATGATGCCGAACTTGTTCTTTGTCGCACGTGTCAGACCTAACACAGATGCGCCTGTGACAGAGTGGTCTCCGCCTAACACAACCAGAGGAGCCGAGTGATGTTCCCAATATGAACCAACGGCGTCTTCAATCAACTGCTGGCAACGTGGAAGATCAGTCATGTGCATCTTCACGTTTCCGATGTCCACCACCTGAATATCGCGGCTCAAATCCAGCTGGTGATTGATATTGTATGGACTGTATGTATGGAACGTCGTCCGAATCGCATCCGGCAGACGAGACGCGGCGGAGTGGCTAATCGACGTCTTGCTGAGCGGTGCGCCGAGAATCGCCGCATCGAATGTTTCGACCAATCCGTACGGTTGAATCCAGTCTGATACTTTCGGATCGAGACGGTCCTTAAACCTCGTCCCCGGTCTTTCCACATGCCGAATCACGAAAACCGCTCCTTCACAAGCTGTCCTTCGTGCACCACAATCTTGCCTGACTTCACGACCGCATCCACGTGATTGATGCCAAAGTGATATGGGAGGTAAGCAAGGTTCGTGGCATTGAATATCACCAAGTCCGCTTGCTTGCCAACTTCGAGGCTTCCAATCCTGTCTGCCCTGCCAATGGCACAAGCGGCGTTGATGGTCATCGCTGTGATGACTTCCTCCGGCGTCATGTGTAAATTCAAGCATGCGAGCGTCATGACGAGTTGAAGCGATTCGGTCGGTGAACTGCCTGGGTTGTAGTCGGTCGACAATGCCACTGGAACGCCAAGCTCAATCATCCTCCGAGCTCGAGCATGCGAAGCACGCAAATTGAACGAAGTGGCGGGTAAGCACACGGCCACTGTCCCCGCGCGCTGCATGGCCCGTAACCCTTCATCAGACGCGGCGAGCAAATGCTCGGCGGAAATGCAGCCCAGTTCCCCCGCGAGTTCGGCCCCACCCATCGGTTCGATTTCGTCCGCGTGAATCTTGATGCCAAACCCCATGGCTTTTGCAACCTGCAAGATTCGGCGGGACTGTGCAATGGTGAACACCCCATGCTCGCAGAACACATCACAGAATTCAGCCAGCCCTTGCGCCCTCACCGCCGGGAGCATTTCTTCTATCACCAAGTCGACGTAATCATCGGGTCTATCCCGGTATTCCACCGGCACCGCATGGGCGCCCATGAACGTGGACACTAAGTCGACGGGATGTGTTTCATTGAGCCGCTTGGTGACGCGAAGTTGTTTGAGCTCATCCTCCACCGTGAGACCGTAGCCACTCTTGGCTTCTACCGTTGTGGCGCCAAACAGCAGCATTTTGTCGAGACTATCCTTCGCCTTTCGGTACAGTTCGTCTTCCGTCGCTTGACGAGTGGCGCGCACGGTGCTCAAAATGCCCCCGCCAGCAGCCAGTATCTCTAAATAGGAGACGCCCTTGCTCTTCAACGCCAGTTCATGCTCACGTGATCCGCCGTGAACCAGGTGCGTGTGCGGATCGACGAGTCCGGGTGTGACCAAGCGTCCCCCTGCGTCGAGTTCCGTTTCAATTTCGAGGCCTTTGACTTGATCTCGAACCTCTTCCTCGCGACCGACCGCAACGATTTCCCCATCCGAAATAGCGACTGCACCATGTTCAACAATCCCGACTTCCGACATATCCAATCCTGTGCGAGGCCCTGCTGTTCCCTGCAGCGTAACGAGCGTACCGATGTTGTGAACCAACAGTTGAATTGTTTTCCCTTCCATCTGAACTCCCCCAAACGCCGGATTGCCCGAAGCGCACCTCGGACAATCCGGCAAATCGCTGATATACGTGACTTAGATTCCCAACATCGGAACGCGAACGCCTCGTTCCTTTGCCGTCTCAATCGCGCGCTCATAGCCGGCATCCGCGTGTCGAATGATACCCATGCCTGGGTCGGTGTTGAGCACTCGCGACAATCTCTCGTCGGCTTCTTTCGATCCGTCCGCAACCACGACCATACCCGCGTGCAGCGAGTAACCCATGCCGACTCCGCCGCCGTGGTGGAAGGATACCCAGCTAGCGCCTGCCGCCGTGTTGACGAGCGCATTCAGAATCGCCCAATCAGCCACCGCATCGCTGCCGTCTTTCATCGCTTCCGTTTCGCGGTTCGGTGAGGCGACAGAGCCACAGTCAAGGTGGTCCCGCCCAATCACAATCGGAGCAGAAATCTCACCCTTGCGCACCATTTCATTTAAGGCAAGGCCAAATTTCACGCGTTCGCCGTAACCGAGCCAACAAATACGGGCGGGTAGCCCTTGGAATGCGACCTTGGCCCGAGCCAGCGTGATCCAGCGATGAAGGGCTTTGTTCTCTGGGAACAGCTTCAGCACAAGCTCATCAGTCTTGTAAATGTCTTCGGGATCACCAGACAGTGCCGCCCAGCGGAAGGGTCCCTTCCCCTCGCAGAACAGTGGGCGGATGTACGCGGGAACAAATCCTGGGAAGTTGAACGCGTCTTTCACACCCTCGTCAAACGCGACTTGGCGAATGTTGTTTCCGTAATCGAATACGATCGACCCCATCTTTTGCAAATCAAGCATCGCCTGTACATGCGTCGCCATCGACTGTTTGGACAGTCTGACGTATTCTTTGGGAACGCGCGTACGAAGTTCAGCCGCTGCCTCCAGCGTATAGCCCGCTGGAATGTAGCCATTCAGGGGATCGTGCGCTGAGGTTTGGTCTGTCACAAAGTCCGGCACAATCCCGCGCTTGACAAACTCCGGATAAATTTCTGCTGCGTTGCCCACGAGCCCGATGGAGAGCGGCGCGCCCTTCTCTTGTGCCTCACGCGCGAGTTTTAACGCTTCGTCCAAATGGTGCACCATGATGTCACAGTAGCGTGTGTCAATCCGGCGCTGAATCCGAGTGGGATCCACATCGACTCCAATGACAACACCCTCGTTCATGGTCACGGCGAGCGGTTGGGCTCCACCCATGCCGCCGAGTCCAGCCGTCAGGGTGAGTGTGCCTTTGAGGGTGCCTCCTCTGTGCTGGCGCGCAGCTTCCGCGAACGTTTCGTACGTCCCCTGAAGAATGCCTTGGCTACCAATGTAAATCCAGCTGCCGGCCGTCATCTGGCCGTACATGATGAGCCCTTTCTTATCTAACTCGTGGAACGTGTCCCAGTTTGCAAACGCTGGAACCAAGACAGAGTTGGAAATGAGGACTCGCGGGGCAAGCTTGTGTGTTCTAAAGATTCCTACCGGTTTCCCAGATTGGACCAGTAGTGTTTCGTCATCCTCTAAATCCTTTAAGCATTCCACGATTTTGTCAAAACACGCCCAGTTGCGCGCCGCTCTGCCAATGCCACCGTAGACAACAAGATCCTCTGGTCGTTCTGCGACTTCCGGATCTAAGTTGTTCATCAGCATGCGCAAGACGGCCTCTTGTTGCCATCCCTTCGTATTCAACTGTGCACCCCGAGGTGCTCTGATAATGCGCTTGGTTGTCTGTGCAGTCACGCCGTCATCCCCCTGTACAATCGGTATTGTTCCGTCATGAGTTTTAGGCAAAGGAAACGGTGAATGAATCAAAATGCATTGTAAATTTCGCAACTATCTGTGTCTTTACATCTCTCAGCCTACTAGAAAACGGTTTCAAATCATCTAGCGTTCGTTGTCTCGTATTCGCACAATATTGCTGTTCGGTACTCCCTGGGGCTATATTTCATATACTTTTTGAATATTCTGCTGAAATAATTGGCGTCCTGGAACCCAACTTGACTCGCTATCTGCTGAATCGATAAATCAGTGGTCTTTACGTAAAATACGGCCTTTTCAACCCGGATGTGATTGAGGTATTCGATGACACTGACACCGACTTCTTTCTTAAACAAGTGACTGAGATGGTACTTGCTGACACAACAAAATCGTGCGACATCGTCAAGTGACACTGCGTTTCTGTGGTTGCACTTGATGTAGCGAATCGCCTGCCGGACGACTGGCGAGACTCTGCCCGTCTGGGTTTGCTCCATTTGCGACGTCAACCAACCCACGTAATCAATGACTCTTTTGACAAACTTGTCATATCGAATCGTATCGTACAGTTCTTGTATGACGCGTGTATTTTTTGACAAAACCGGACCAGCGCTGACCCCAGATTCTACGACCGTTCTCGATATCATCATGAGAAGGTCAACGACGTCCGATTTAAAGACATCCTCCTTGTGCTGACAGACCTCCGCCATTCGTTCTAAGAGCACAGGCAAGTGAAAGCCGATGCCTTGTTCGTCCCCCATCCGAACAAGGGCCAAAAGCTCTGTCTTTTCCGTCATCAGAACATCGCCAAAATGCTCCCCATCTCTTGATTCTTCACCGTATTGAAAGATCAAGCCGTTCCCTTGAAAAAATCTGCCGCTCATAGAGCGGATAGCTTCCTTGAACGACAGGTGCAATTGGTAAGGACTGTCGTAGTACGTGCCGATGCCGATGGAGACCGAGATGTGTTCCGACTGTAGTGCCTGTTGAATCTCTCTCGCCATTTGTACCATTCGAGAGCTCACATTTTGAGACGACACCACCTGTTGCCCGTCGACCTCGACGAGCAACGCCAGAACTCCTTCCTCAATCCAAATCCATGTATATGGCAGTGGGACCTTTTTACGAATGGCACTCACCAAATGTTTTCCGACGGTGATGCGCCACTCCAGGGATTTTCCAACTATCAAATCCGGATACCGATCCACAGATACCACCATCACGAGATGAGGGTGTATGCGTACATTGTACCTCTCTTGCAACTCAGAAAAGCTCGCCTCATGAACTAGAGTCCCCGTGATGAGCAAGTGAGAAAAAGCGGCCAATATGGGGTTCACTTTGAGCAGCCTCCCTTTGTTGTCTTCCATCCTACACGTCCATTGTTCCTATCAACTCTTCCACAATTTCGATAATTTCACCTTCATGAATTTGGTGCTGGATGGCCATGATGTCTGGGTAGAGAAAGTGGCTCTTGCGCAACCCACCGAATAGGACAAAAGAAGTTGCACATATAACACTTCCATAGAACACATCGTGTAGGAGGCGCTACCCATGCGACAATTCCTGGCCATTGGAACGAGTGTCCCAAGGCAGGAGGCATCGGAGAAAGTGACTGGTATCGCTAAATACACAAACGACATCAATACAACGGGACTGCTGCATGTAAAAATGGTTACTAGCTCCTGTGCCCACGGAACCATCGTATCAATCGATACGTCCAAAGCAAGGAAGGCACCTGGCGTACGAGCAGTCCTCACCGGGCGAGACTTCCCGATTCTTACGGGTAGTCCTTTAGCAGACAGGCCGCCCATCGCGATTGATAAAGTGAGATACCATGGTGAGCCAGTCGCGGTGGTGGTGGCTGACCAGGAATATCAGGCAATGAATGCAGCGAAACTGGTCGATGTGGCGTACCATCCCCTCCCCGTGGTGAACTCCCCCACTGAAGCCATCCGGAGCCAGGCTCCACTTGTCCACGAAAACCTAGCGTCGTACAAAAGGTTTGAAGCAGTATATCCCGTGCCGGGGACCAATATCGCCAACCATGTGAAGATACGGAAAGGAGATATGCAAAAGGGTTGGGCTGAGAGCGACGTAGCCATCGAAGCTTCGTTTTCAATTCCGCAATCCGATCATGCTGCCATGGAAACCCGATGCGCGACGGCAGAAATAAAGCCGAATGGACGGGTTGAGATTTACTCCGCATCCCAGTCCCCTTACGTCATTCGGGATATGCTGAGTCTGTTTTTTTCTATTGATCCCAGTCAAATCGTGGTGCACACCCCCCTCGTGGGTGGCGCTTTTGGTGGTAAAGCGCCCGTTCAGCTTGAATTCATTGCATATTTAGCCTCCAAAGCTGTTGGGGGAAGAAAAGTGAAATTGGTCAACAGCCGTGAAGAGGATTTCATCACCTCACCTGTGCATATCGGACTAGACGCAAAAGTGAAACTTGGTGCCACGAAACAGGGAAAGATAGTGGCTGCGGAAATCACGTATTTGTTTGACGGCGGCGCTTACTCGGATCGGGCGGCAATTATTACTCGGGCGGCCGCTCAAGACTGCACAGGTCCGTACCGAATTGACAACGTGCATTGTGATTCGTTTTGCATGTATACAAACCACCCTTACGCTACCTCTTTTCGAGGGTTTGGACACCCGGAACTAACTTTTGTCATTGAACGAGCGATGGACATCCTTGCTGCGCGCCTGAATCTTGATCCCTTGACGCTACGAAGACAAATTGCGATTGGTCCGGGAGATACAACACCAACTCAGACGGTACTGACGACGAGCAATGTGGGGAATCTCGCTCAATGTATCGATAAACTAAAGGAAATCATCAGATGGAATGACGAACCTCAGGTCGTGGTGGAAGGCCATAAAGTGAGGACGAAAGGAGTTTCTTGTTTCTGGAAAAACTCCAGTACACCGACGGACGCTGGGGCCGGTGCGGTACTGCTTTTAAACCGGGATGGCAGCGCTCGCCTTGTGTGCGGAGCGGTGGAGATTGGCCAAGGTACCAAAACCGTCCTAAGTCAAATCGTAGCCGAAAGAATGAAAATGAACGTGGATCAAATTTATGTAGAAATGGAGGTGAACACAGACACATGCCCCGAGCACTGGAAAACGGTTGCGAGCCGGAGCACACTCTTAGTCGGCCGAGCGGCATTGGCGGCAGCGGATGATGCGATTCGTCAGCTTCGACACATCGCATCCGTTGTGTTAGGGTGTTCGGCAGACCATCTCGAGATTGGTTTCGGAAGAGTCTATCAGAAGGACAATCCACAAATTGGTGTACAGATCTCAGAAATTGCTCATGGTTACAGGTTGCCAAATGGAAATACGATTGGATCACAGGTGATTGGCCGAGGTAGTTATACTATGAGAGATTTAACATCACTAGATCCGGAAACGGGGAAAGGAAACCCGGGTCCCGAGTGGGGCGTGGGTGCTCAAGCCGTGGAGGTAGAGTTTGATACGAAAGACTTGACCTACCGAGTTGTCAGGGCTTCGGCAGTGATTGACGCCGGAAAAGTGATGAACCCCAAAGCGGCACGAGGGCAGATGACTGGGGGAATGAGTATGGGACTCAGTTTTGCTAGTAGAGAAGCATTCCTGTACAACAAAGCCGGGATCATACAAAATCCACGATTTAGAACATATAAAGATCACCGGTATGGAGATCATCCAGAGTATTTGGTTGATTTCGTAGAAACCCCGCACTTGGAAGCACCGTACGGCTTACGAGGAATTGGTGAGCATGGAGTCATCGGAATGCCGGCAGCTTTGGCGAATAGTTTGTCCCTTGCCACAGGAATCGCGATGAACCGGTTACCACTTACTCCAGAAGCTATATGGAGAGAAAAAAAGGAGAACACTGGTGATTCCTTTCGATTTTGAATACTACAAGGCCACCTCTATCCCCGAAGCGATTTATCTGTTCCAAAATTTGTTCCTCCAAGGAAGAAATCCATTGTATTACGGAGGCGGCACGGAAATCATTACCTTGGCAAGAACCAATCGAATATACACTGAGGCAGTGATTGACATCAAGGGGATTCCAGAATGCAATGTCTTTGCACATCACGACCATAAACTTTTGGTCGGCTCAGCGGTAACACTGACTCGAGTATCCGAGGAACGCCTCTTCCCCCTGTTGAGCAGAACTTGTAGTGAGGCCGCAGACCAAACGGCGAGAAACAAAATTACCGTTGGTGGGAACATCTGTGGTCGAATTATCTTCAGGGAGGCTGTGTTATCGTTCTTGCTAGCCGATAGCGACATCTTGATTGCAGGTCCGTCTGGTATCAATAAAAAACCGATTCACGAGATCTTTAAACAACGAATGCGCTTGCAAAGAGGAGAGTTTGTGGTACAGGTTCATACCGATACTGACTACACGAAACTTCCTTTTATCGCTGTAAAGAAGAGAAGAATTGGTTCTGTTGGATATCCTGTGGTGACGATAGCCGCAATGAAAAAGGAGCAGTTGGTTCGCGTAGCCTTTAGTGGTGTGTGCGCGTTTCCTTTCCGCTCGCATCAAATCGAAACTATATTGAACGACAGGCTAACACCCTTGGAGACCAGAATCGAACGGGCTGTTCGGCATCTTCCAGCGCCTTTGCTCAGTAACACGGACGCTTCAGCAGAATACCGAGCTTTCGTATTAAAGAACACCTTGCTCGATGTGTTGACAGCCCTAGAAGAGGTGTAATGATGACAATTCCTCGCATCCCGAAGGTAAGTATCGACCTTCTCGTAAACAACGAAATGAGGAATGTGGTGGTTCGGCCGTCCGACACGCTGTTACGTGTTCTTCGAGAAGTCCTCGGATTGACTGGGGCAAAGCCAGGTTGTGAAAACGGGGACTGCGGTAGCTGCACGGTACTCATTGATGGTTGGCCGATGAAGTCTTGCATCATGTTGGCAGTCGAAGCCGTGAACCAACAAATCACCACTATCGAAGGATTGAAGGATACACCAATACAAAACGCATTTTTGGAACAATGGGCGTTTCAGTGCGGCTACTGCACGCCCGGATTTATCATGAATTGCCACGCGTTGGTCAATATTCATCCCGATGCAAACGACAAGGTGATTCAGGAGTGGTTAGAATCGAATATCTGCAGATGTACCGGATACGAAGAAATCGAAGCCGCTGTCAAATCAGTACTATCCAAACAGCGCTCCGATGGACGTTACTCACATTGAACAAGGTATTTCTGTTTTCGAGAACGACGTTATGAAAACGGCCGCAAATCTTGGAGCAAGTGTAAGACCTCAGTGTAGATGGCGAGTGGATAACGGTACTTTCCCATCTGTTCTGGAAACTGAATGGTTAGTTTCGGTGGTTGTGCCGGCTGTGTGTCAGTGGCTATTGCTACCTTCCAGCCTTTGATATAGGACGCCAAAACCAACAGGTTCTTTGCCCATAACGCCTGATCATCCGATGTCAGTGTCCCCGTCTCAGCCCATTCTATGAGTGTTTCGGATACCGTTAGAAAATGGACATATACTTGTTGAAGGCGGATGAATTGCTTATGGTATTGGTCTAATAAAGAATGCTTATTTTTGGCATACGGATTGAATTTGACACTCTCGAAGGCACGCGTAAATTCGGCAAGTGATTTATGTAATTCGTTGAGTAATGTTTTCGTTTGACTAAGAATGGCAATTCCTTGCCTGGCGGGACAGCCGTTCTCCAGCCATTTTGACAAGTTTTCAAGACCAACCGATACATGTTCGGCAAACATCTCGAAGGATTGTACCGCTTTCTTTGTAAAGTCTGGAGGCAGCAGCAACATCACCGCTAGGATGCCAACCACTGCACCGATGACTGTGTCTTTCAATCGATCCAGTGCGTAGCCGCGTGATTGACTTTCAAAATATAAGACAAACAAAACACTGAGAGCCACTTGATGGATTACTTTATCACTTAGCTTTAACCACTTCGCGATTGCGGTTCCGACAAGCAGGAAAAGACCGAGCCTCCAACCACCTACACCGATATAATCAGCGATAAACGCTGTCAAAAGTACACCGAGACTTGTACCAATGACTCGCTGAACTGCAAACCGAATGGACTGATCAACGGTCACCTGAAGACAAAGAATCACCGTAAGCGGCGCTAAATACGGATGTTTAGAGCCTGTCCACGTAGCAACTTCCCATGACAAGGTTGATGCAATGGCCGTTTTCCAAACGACTACCGTTTTATTCAAGAACGTATTTACATTATCCACGTTGTTTCTCCGTAAGAGTAAGTTATATCCAGGCCTTCCCTTTGCACGCTTTGTAGCGTGTCCTTTGAGGACCATTTCATTCGCACGCGTTTGATGTTCGTCCATACATCGATCATCGAAAATTCGTTCGGCGCCTGCGGGCTTTTCAACCTCGATCGTACCCCATATATGACATTCACACAGACGAATACTATATGACATCAATCATAAGGGGAATGAATGTATGTTTAAGTGGATTAAAATAGCAATTATTGGCGTGCCAGTTATCGTAGCAAGTTCTATATCTGCCTTCGCTTCGATAACGTCTCATTCATCGGCTTTTGCGCCCAAGTCAGCCAATGCAACATCAAACACGTCAGCTACGGATGGAAACGTCTCCATTACTGCAGGTCCCACAGAGTACGTATATGATAATGGTTCTTCACAAACCCAAACCAGCGTTGCCGGTAACACGGTTCATCAGTCGTCAGAGCAACAAGCATTGGTTAGTGGTGCTTCCACTGTTACGCAACCCCAACCGTCACAACTTACAGGCACTGATACGATGAATCTAGCGTCCAGTTCAGTAAAACCCCGTCCCCACCATGGCCATCATCATGGTCACGGAGGTGAAGGCGATAAAATAAAACATGGCGACCACCATGACGACGGCGGTGATAGCGGGGACAATGGGAATGATTGAACGTTGAGCCATCCATACTGTGACACATATAGTTTAGCTAGTCATACAAGGGATTTAGGCCGTGAGCTGGTTGCCCCGGCCTATTCGCTTGATTCAGCGAGACGTGTTCCATGCGGCTTCCCCCGTTTTCAACTTGGTAGACCCAAACCCCTGATTTTGTGACCTAAGGGTTCTTGGTAATCACTGCACTCCCCCACCTTTGTCAATCCCTCGGATGATTCATGAAGAACTCGTACATAGCCTGACTTGCACTCGGGCCGAGAGGATCCGTGAACGATCCGCTCAGGTTCCCACCCGACCAAGCGTGTCCCATGCCATTCACCACCCAATATTCTTCCACTTCATGTCCGCGTTCGTCGTTCCACTTCTCCACTGTGTACGATTGACCGCCTGGAGATAGGCCGCTTATCGTGTTATCCGGAGATGGGAACTGAGCGTTGAATGCCTTGGAAGCAAGGTGATCGGTCTCCATCCACTGCTCAACCACCTGCTGACCGTTGACAGGGTTGACCGTCGTATCGGCGCTGCCATGGAACACGATGATGGGCACCGCACGGGCGTACTTGCCCATGGCGTTGTAGGCCGCCTGTCCTTGCTGTGTCGGAGCCGGTCCGCCAAATGCCATCGCCGTAGCACCCGAGAACAGGGACGTTCCCGCCTGGTACTCCAAGCCTGAATGTACACCGATGGCGGCGAAAATGTCCGGATACGTCGCGCCCATGATCACCGACATGGCTGCGCCCGCCGACATGCCAGCCACATACACCCGGTTCTTGTCAACAGTCCATCGGGAGGTGTTGTTTTCTACCTGTGCTGCAATGCCGGCGATGATGGCAGCTTCTCCGCCGCCGCGGACCTGACTGATCGGATCAAACCAGTTCCAACATCCGCTGCCGTTATACTGGCTGGTCTGGTCCGGATACACCACGATGAAGTTGTGCTCATCGGCCAAGTCGTTCATGCCGGTTCCCGCGGCGAAGTCTGCAGGCGTCTGCATGCATCCGTGCAACATCATGATCATCGGTACAGACGTTCCCACATGGTAATGGACTGGCGTGTAGACGTAATAGTTTCTGCTGCCAGTAGGCCCGCTGTAGGTAAACTGCTGCCATGTACCACTGTCTGCGTATGTGACGTCCTGCGGGGTGAAAAGCACAACCGCTGCGACCATCGCCATTGTCAATAACGAGATGCGCGGCCATTTCACGTTCGACAGAGTCCACATTTTTGGTCTCCTTCTCAAAGGTTTTAATTCACAATATTCAGTTATATAGTTCCATAGGCTGACAGCGTCCAATTTCACCCCAGTGAAGTGATCTTGGGATGGGACTTTACAATCGCCGTACTATAATTTTACGAAGTCTATTCGTATTCTGTTCTTATTCAGAAGCGATATGGACAGCGGGTTCAAGGAAGCGGACGCGGTGATCCGCGTCCGCTTTTCATGCCAATGACAGCCCTTGCCGTCACTCCTGAGTATCTTGGACTGTTTTCACGATGCCAACTTGGGTGATGGCATCCATCAGTTTGGTCCCATCGGGGCTCCCTAGGCCGGTGCAGGCGTCCCACCCTGATTGAGTCTCATATGGTCCATTGTCACCGTTCATGTCGTTGTTTCCACTCGTGATGTCGTGGAATACTTGAGTAGGTAAGCTGTACAGGACAGGGTTAACAAAACCCACTGAGTGACCGAGTTTTTGGTTGATGATTGCGATTAACCCGGCCCATAGAGGTGCTACCGCGCTCGTTCCACCAATGGACAATTGTTGACCATCAACTAAAACTTGGTAACCAGTGGCAGGGTCGGCGTTGCCAGCAACATCGGGAATTCCACGCCCTATGCGCCCTCCTGGGTTCGCTGAAGGTGGGACGTGGGCATTTTCTTGCCAACTGGGCAGATTAAATACATCACTCACTCCACCACCTGTCGCGCCCCCGTTCATCCCTTCATTCCACGCAAACTCACGCTCAATTGTGCGACCTGATCCTTCTAATCGAGTACCACCGCACGCAAGAACGTAAGGGCTAGAAGCCGGAAAATCTACGTGAACACGGCCGTCATTCACACCATCAGACGAGCCATTATCGCCTGACGCGCAGCAAACGGTTATCCCCAGTGCTGCAGCATCCTGAAAAGCACGATTCATGGCCTGTATAGCCTGGGGTGTCCAAGCATTCTCGGGCCCACCCCAACTAATTGAAATCACGGAGGGTTTGTTTCTTGTGTCGTGGATTGCTGTTGTGATGGCGTTGAGAAAGCCAGCATCTGTATTGGGAGCAAAATATACCGCGATTCGTGCCCCTTGGGCGACAGCAGCAGCCACCTCAATGTCAAGGGCTACTTCGCCGTCCGGTCCACCTGAATCACCTGTTGGTGCGTTGTTGGCTCCATCAACCGATACGTCTGAAATGTTGGGCTGTGGAATTCCGATGCGAGTAAAGTATTCCTTGAGGTCATCGGGACGGTAACCACCACCTAGCTCAATAATACCGATACACTGGTCGCTACAATTTACGTTTGATGGGAAATTATATAGCTGTGCAACTTCAGGGGGTGTATAGGAGACCCCCGTTTCCATGGCACGTACAAAACCTTCTTTTTTATCGAAAATTCTGAATTTCGCACCGCTTTGGGGCCGGTTGTCAAGACCTAGAACCGCTTGAACGATATCGGCTAGGTTTTCGGGTATGTGTACGTGCCCTGTGCGTCCGCGGTAGGTGAATTCCGGGTGCTCATAGTTGGCAAGATCAACTCCAAAAGCCTTGCTAAAAGAGGCTGCCAGTCCTGATAGCGTCACTGTTCCTGCGGCGCTATTCACCTGATTCACGTCGAGGCCGTAGTCGTGGGCGAATTCCTCGACCTTTTTTAGGTCATCGGGATTGACATTGTACGTAGCGGCGAACTCCTCATGGCTAAGGTGGCGACGTTGATGAAGAGGACGAGAGCCCATTTCCTCAATCACTCTCGTTAGTTCGGTGTCAGGTGAGGAACGACGGAGGAGCAAAGTGACCGACATCCGCTCATTCGGATCCGCTGGGCCAATCTTTTGAGCGCTGGGGAGAGCAGTTCGCTCACTTCCGGGAAGTCGAACGTGATGAGAATGTCCCCCATGTGATGAACGTTCATGACTCTTCAATTCCATCCATCTCCTTTCGTCTTGGGTCAAGAGGAACTGCGACGGTGCAGCTTAATACTACTTATTAGCGATTGTGATAGAAAATCCTTCCTCCGAAAAAGGTCTCCTCCATCATTCCATCCACCGAAAACGAAAAAAGGACGGCATCAGCCGCCCCTTCGTAATACAGTTTTATGCCGTACATCAGTTATTGTCTTGCTTCTTCAGATCCTTTGGATAAGGTACATTCCCTTTTGTAGCTTTCCAAATCGCGAGGTTCAGCAAATCATCTGGTGCTGCGTCTTCGCGAGAAAAGTCCATCTTGCTCGACTCCTTAGCCAACGGCGCATTCTGACTATTGAAACGGTCTAGTGGATAGGTCGGTCCCACTACAACATACGGTTTAAAATTCGGATGTGTTGTAAACGTATTAAGCATCGGTGTCGCTGCCGCATCATACTGTGTGAGTGGCTTCATACCGAGAATCAGTTCTATCGTCTTGAGCATCGATGCGGTATCGTAGAACGTGCTATCGACAGTGCCCTTCTGTGTGTAAGGACTGATGACGAGGGACTCTGTGCGGTGCGCGTCAACATGGTCCGGTCCGTCTTGCGCGTCATCTTCGGTAATAAAGATGGCGGTATCCTTCCAGTATGGTGAGTGACTGACAGCATCGACGAGTTTTCCGACGGCCAAGTCATTTTGTGCGACATAGGATTGCGGTGACAAGGAGCCAGGTGTCGTACCTTTGGTGTGATCGTTCGGCAAACGTAAGATTTCCAGCTGAGGTAGGTTTCCGTTTTTGACGAATTGCTGGAATTCCTTGTTCCACTCATCAAATCTCGCTAAATCTGAAGTATTCAAATCCCAGCCTGTAAAATTCGGGTCATAGTTGTTTCCGATGCTTGGATCCGCAGGTACAGACGCCCCAAATCGATAGAACTCACCGTAGTCGCGGAATGAAACGCCATCTCGTTTTGCCTCATCCCACAAGAACCCAGCCTGTGGATATGCCGCAGAATTGTCGCCTTCAAAGTCATATGGGCGATTTCGATTCGAGTAGTTCGCCAACCAGTTCTTTTCAACATAGTCGTTCGCCTTAGCGCCTGTCGCCCAGTTATGGCCTTGAGCACTGATTTCTGCATCCGCATAGAAGTTGTCCAACAACACAAATTGGTTGGCTAGCTTATGCAGGTTTGGCGTGATGTTCTCCCCGAATTCAGTTAAATTCGGATCGCCATTGCCTTTTTTCATATCGCCGAAAACTTGATCATATGTGCGGTTTTCTTTAATGACGTAAATGACATGCTTGATTGGCGATTGCTCACCGGCAAGACGTGGAATAACGGAAGCACCTTGGCCGTTACCTTGTCCATCAAAGAACTTATCGTCACGCATCACTTGTTGTGTATAAAGCTTCAATTTCGCGTCATTGGGCGTGTCGATGAAAGATAAGGTCCCTTTCATCATGCTGCCAATGTACTGCGAAGATGGACCGTAAGTGCCTTGTTGATACCCTTCGTTTGGACCCGCTCCCATACCTTTGGCGTTCAATACCATGATTTGTTTTCCATCCGCACCCAATTGAATGCTGGTTGGATACCACGCTGTTGGAATTAAGCCCTTGACATGGGGCTTTTCTCCGAGACTGATGACAGCCACATCATTGTTCCCTGCGTTTGCAACATACAATGTTTGGCCGTCCGGACTTACAGCCAACGCATCTGGCTGGCTACCGGTCTTGGCGTGTTTGTATGGAGCGAGGGAAATGGTATTTTTCACTTTGTCCGAGTTCGAATCAATCACGGAAATTTGGTCACTGTCGGAATCCGAAACGTAGATGTTACCATTCTTCGGGTTGATTGCAATTGCATTTGGATGGAGGCCTACGGAGATATCCAATTTCTTTGCGAAAGTCGCAATATCAATTACGCTGACGGTACTCTCTCCCCAATTGCTTACGTACAACTTGGTTCCGTCTTTACTGAGAGCTACGGTATATGGAAACTTGCCGACAGAAACGGAAGACACGATTTGCTTCGTCGACAAATCAATTTTCGAGACTTGACCAGACATATTGTCAGCCACATATAGATATTTACCATCAGGAGAAACCGTTAGGCCAGCTGGATAAAAATTGGTTTTATTGGCATCAGACATCTGAATGGGCGACTGTTCAGTTAACTGCCCATCGTTGAAGCGATAAACACGGATTTTATTATTTCCTCCCGCAGAAGCATACAGCGTTTTTCCATCCGGGCTCAATGCAAGACCGAAATACAGTGCTTCTGGTGCCTCGTAGGAGACGGTCTGCACGACCTTTTGAGTTTTTGTGTCAACAACCTGTAAAGACTGAGTACCCTGCCCGTCATTTGATACAATGATGTATCTGTGGTCAGCACTGAGAACCGAGCCCATCGGAAAATCTCCCAATTGAATTTGTTTTCCAGCGGGAGTTAACGTCCAGTCGTACGGAGTGACCGCAGTGCCATCTGCTTGAGGTCCTGCGGTGCGATGCGTCCATTCTACAGCAAATGCCGTTCCTGTACCCAAAACCATCATCGCGAATAGAGTCGTAGCTACTTTCTTCTTAGAATGCATCTACTTCAACTCCCCGACAGTTTTCTTGCTACGAGAAATATAATAAAATGCTTATTTTAAGAAAATATTTTATGTATGTTAATGTTTAACTTACCCAGTCAGCCAAAAGACCAACCGTTGAGACGCCCGTGATGACGACATTGACCATACACATAGCCCCCCGCATGTGCAACATGTGCGGATCACATGACACCAGAGATTTCGAACCGTTTGGATCCGGAATCTCTGGTGTCAAATTGTACATATCGCAGTGATAACAAAGGAGCTTTCACATGCAAACGCTCAGCTTCAAGGGAAGTCTTCGTCCAAAATATCATCTGAGCTTATACCGCAACCGGACAAGAGTATGACCGATGATGTATGTATGGACGACAACATTATTTTTCCGTCGGAGTTTTCCGTGTCGTTCCGTTTTTATTTGCAGTGGCATTCGTGATGCCATTTTCCGCTTCATTTTCAGTGGAATTTTCAGTGGAATTGACCGATGCGGAATTCCCTACTTGCTGGAACAGGTTCATCAAAGTACGGAACTGCTCCTGGAACTCTGTTTGGGCTTCAATCTGACGCTCTTGAAGCTTTGCTAGTTGCGCCACAAACTGCTCCTTCCCTTTCTCGGTAAGACGGCTAGCAATCTGCTGCGCCTCATTTTGCGCCTGGTTCAGCATCTCCACTGAGGAAGTCACAGCGTTTGCCATCAGCTCAAAGAGTTGCGCGGTGTTCTTTTTCGACTGCTCCATGAAGTACTCGGTCACTTTTTCCATTGAAATTCCCTCCAGTTGTTCCTTTTTATATCTAAGTACCTGCGAATAAGCAGATACCAAGAATTGCTATCGATGTTTAAAAATAGACTTCCATGTGCCTTCAGTGGAATTGTTGTATGAGGGTGCCGTGAAAAAAATGGTTCAGATAGTCAGTACAACGCGGACGTTTTGATCTGACTTCGTGCCGACTGCAGCGGAAACGTTCATATACCCATCTAGTGCCGATTGGTAGCTTTGAGCCAATTGAGTCAACGCCGGCTGGCAATGAACTGTCTCTACAACCACGTCTCGTTCACTCACGACCACGGTACGGCACACGCTAGCGGACAGAGCCGCAGCACACTGTACGAATGTCCATTTCGGTGCGTAAGTCCATCCACGCGCAATGCTATGGACGTGGTTGTGTCCGTTAAAGTAGACCGCGGCCGGCGCGGCAGCGGATAGTACGGCAATGACCTCTTCGGCATTCGAGATGGACATCATCGGTTCATCCGAAGCCCACGTCGTCTTTGGGAATGGATGATGCCCGAAAACCAGTGTAGTTTTGTACGGCAGATGAGCCAGACCGGACAGCCATTCAAGTTGGGCTTCATCGACTACACCACCCCAGTCATCAGGAGACGTTTCCCGCCAATCCCTAGAAGAACTGAACGAGCACATGGAGTCGCGTGCTTCTAGCGCACACGCTGTGTCTGCTAGCATTGGGGACTCGGTGTAATTACGCAAACTTCCACAACATGTCATATCAATGGAGTAATCCCGATAAAGAACAGCGTGATGAGAAAAACCGGAAATGAAACGCGAAATCGGCACCTCATTGAGGTGCCGATTCATGTCTGACGGACAAGGGTTTTCCCTGGGTCCTTGTTCGTCAGCACATCGCATCACACGAGTATTCAACTGCAAGAATCACCAGAATAAAAAATGACAAACCGCCAGAAAATAGACATACTATTCGAACTTATAAAACGACAGAGTGTCAGATGACTATAAAGTGAGTGAGAAAACAATTAGTAAAGGAGAGAGTCGACTGTGGTAGGAAAGGTGACAATGAAGATTGCAACTGCCGCTTCCTTGGTTGCATTCGGTGGATTCACAGCGGAGATGATCCCCTCCCTCCATCACGAGAGCGTCGCAAGTGCCGCAAGCTCGAGCAGTGGACCAACCATGCTAGGTTCCGTACCTTCTTTACCGACGCTACCAACATTGCCTGTCTTGGCTCCAACTTCTAGCTCCGGAGGATCTTTTTCGTCATCATTCAGTCCATCCGGCGGGTCCTTCTCCTCTTCCGGACAACTTGGCCCAATTGCTCTCAAGTCAGGGTCTAATGTGTCTCCATCGAAAGGATCGTTCTCGTCGACATTGAGCGGGCCGAACGGGGCACAGTCCAACTTTTCGGGGATGCTTGGCACCCAGAACGGTGGGCTTCGTGTATCCGGATCTAGTTCGGCAACCTCTGGCGCGTCGGGGCTTGGCGGAGGCGGCAGTTTCTCGGGCCAGGCAAGCCCATCGGGCGGATCGCTTGCATCGAGTTTGCACACGACGAGCGGTTCTACACAAAGCAGTTTGCAGTCTTCCGGATTATTACCAGCGCCTGCGCCGTCTTCCAATCCACTGAGCAGTTTAGGCAATTTGGGTAGCAGCACCCCATTGTCGGCTCTTTCTTCCGGTTCGAATCCGTTGAATCATTTACCCTCGCAATTGAATTCTGGGTCAAACCCTCTGAGCAGCGTGACATCGCAACTGACTTCTGCACTTGGAACGGCCTCGAAGTAACCCCTTCTCAACGAGGCTACAGATAAACAGGGAGGCCGCCCATCCGGCCTCCCTGTCTCTCTATCTGTTTCAATCTGCATTTGGACTCCTGGGTTAAAGCACAACGGCCATCAAGCCTCGCGGATGGGTGGGGCCATGAACTCCGGTCCGACCGGGTCGCGGATGGTTTCCGCGAGGATTTCGTCAATCCGTTTCATGTCCGACTCGCGAATGTGCCAACCATCAATTCCTTTCACAGGGTCCAACTGGCTCGGACGTCGAGCGCCCCAAAGCGCCACCGAAGCGCCGGGTTGATCCAGGACCCAGCGGACCGCGAACTCCGTGATGGTCTTACCGTATTCGCGAGCGAGATTCGTCAGCTTATCGACGGCGGCTAGATACTGGTCGTACCGCGGAGATTGAAACTTCGGGTCCACCTTCCGCAAATCGTCGCCATCAAAAACGGTGTCCTTTCTCATCTTCCCTGTCAGCAAGCCGCGGCAGAGGCTTCCGTAGAGCAAGGTGGAGATATTGTAATCCCGGCAGAAGGGCAATACATCCTTCTCAATCTCCCGCTCGAACAGATTATACGGCGGTTGATTCGTATGTAGTGGAGCAACCGACATCCACTCTTGCATCTGTGCCGGCGAAAAGTTGCTGACGCCTATCGCGCGTATCTTACCCTGCTTGAACAGGTCGTGGAACGCTTCGGCGGTCTCTGTGATGGGTACGAGGGGATCGGGCCAGTGAACCTGGTAAACGTCGATGTAGTCGGTTTGCAGGCGGCGGAGCGAGTCCTCGATTTCCTTCATGATGGCAGCTTTCGTCGCGTTGCGCCGAACGCGTCCGCCGGGAAGAAGCTCCAAGCCGGCCTTCGTCGCGATGATGACTTCGTGGCGACGTCCGTACTCTTGCAGCGCCTTCCCGACGATTTCCTCCGAGCGACCTGCTCCGTACGCCGGCGCGGTATCGATGAGTGTGATGCCCTCATCCAGTGCACGCAAAATCGTACGAATGGATTCTTTTTCATCTGTTCCGCCCCACATCCAGCCACCGATAGCCCAGGTTCCGAGTCCAACTCGGCTGGCTTGTATGTCGGAAGTTCCTAGAGTGATGTGTTCCATCGTGTAGCGCCTCCCTCGCCAACTTTGATGTTCGCGTAAGTCCCTCGTTCCAAGGTAGTAATAGGATACCGGTGTACCGTGAGGTCAAACGTCCATACTTATTTCCGAAAGATCCGGATGTTACTATTGTAGACCCTATGTCCGCGACAGGATCAAGTCAACGATTGTGTCGATCCGTATCAAACTGCCTCCTCCCAATGGACATACTTTACAGCTTCCTCGACTTCCTCTTTTGTTGCCTTACGGTCACCAATCATAAGCGGATCCTTTTCCATGCAGCCTTCAGGAGTTTGACAATCTATATCATCAAGAAAACGCTTTCCATCTTCCGTAAATACATGCGGTTTTCCGTTCTCCCCAGTAAGTAGTCAACCGATGCATCAGACACATCGGCCAACAGTTGAACCGCCGCTAAAATCCGGAGTACGCGAATCTGCTTCGTCATGGGAGACAATGGACTTATTCATGCCTACGCGACTGGTCACCTATCCGATCTCTTACGTGTCTCTGAATCTTGTTCACTCATCGAAACCGCGCCATCCATGTTGTTTGGCGTGGATGCGGCGAGCTTCATGATAAGCTCCAATACAATCCGNTGAGAGTCTGGGTCCAACTTCTGCACAAGTCGGGCTATTCTTGTTTCAAGGCTTTCCGGATGTCCTTCTAGTGGCGCTCCTTCAGTGTCAATGGTAGTTTTTTCATCGTCAAGCAAGTAATCCAAGGAAACTTCATACAACTTGGCTAGCATTCCAAGCGTATCTGCGTCCGGCTGTCTACTCCCTCGTTCGTATTTGGAGATGTTGAAGTTCCCCGTACGTTTAGCCACATATAATTGTGACCATCCTTTCGCTTCTCTCGCATGTCTCAATCTATCTCCTAGAGTAGACACGTTTCTCACCCCTCTTGACAAATATTATCAACCATTTACATTCCGAAACCTCGTACAGGATGTTTCCGAACGTCTATTGAATGCACTCTGATAACGATACGAAAGGGAGTCTCACGATGAAACACTCCATGGATTATCCACTTGAGCTACAGGTGAAAGACGTGGCAGAGATCATGAGTGTTTGCCTTGAGAAAGCATACGACCTGACGAGGCGCAAAGATTTTCCTGATATATACGAGATGGTAGACGCATCATCATTCCGCGAGATGCGTTTTTCAAGTGGTTTAACGAAACATCATGGACCATATCTCAATAAAGGGGCAGATGGTTTTCCTCAGTACTGGGGGATGTCCCCCTAACTTAGTATAATCCCATTGTTACCGCCAGCTGCATTTGTCTCAAGCCCCAATTGAATTCACATACAGATCAGATTGCCGAGCTTATTTTGTTCACCATTCTAAGCTCATCTCCACGATCAGTACTTAACCGCCATGATATCAAATACATTACGAAAAATAAAACTTGTATCGGGGCAAGTTGACAGGTTAGTTGGTAGCTTACTATTCTAGGCGGTCATTGGCTTCTCTGCGTTGTGTTAGCGGGATCTTCTAAATCATTATCTCTGGAATGTCGACCTCGATCACTTCTTTTCCTTCATCGATGAGCCAATGAAGAAGGCCACCCCTGTGAGGCGGCCGGGTAATGAAGTGATATGGATACGGGATCTGTCGACTCCTTGTCGTTCTATAGATTTAAGACAAGAACTTTATCTCTTGTCATTGATTCAATACTCTTGCGCACTCCCTGTACACCCATCCCGGAATTCTTAACTCCAAGAAACGGAAAATGGTCGGGGCCGCGCTCTGTTCTTCCGTTGATCTGTACGCTGCCTACTTCCAACTTTGAAGCAAGGTGAAAGGCCTTATCTATGTCTTGTGTGAAAATACTTGCTTGCAGTCCATATTCAGATGCATTGGCAATTTCAACCGCTTCTTGTTCATTTTTCACACGGATAATCGGAAGTACAGGACCAAAGGGTTCTTCCCAAGCAACTTTCATGTCTTGTGTTACATGGTCAAGGACAAGTGGATAAATCAAATTCCCTACTCTCCTATATTCAGTAATAGGGATAGCCCCCTTGTTAAGGGCATCAAGGATTAAGTCATTTACAAAATCAGCAGAACTAGCATCAATTAAAGGCGTGATTGCTGCATCTTGTTCAGGCATCCCGACAGTCAATTTTTCAACTTGTTGTTTCACCTTCTCAATCAACGAATCTGCTACTGAATCCATGACTAATACCCTTTTTATTGCTGTGCACCGTTGTCCGGAATACGAAAAAGCACCACTGACAATATGGCGCGCTGCTTTGTCAAGGTTCGCGTCTTCCAGTACAATGGCCGGGTCCTTTCCTCCTAACTCCAGGACAAGAGGAATCATCGTTGCCTTTTTTGCAATGTCTCTTCCTGTTTTAGTGCCTCCCGTGAAAGAAATCATTCGAATGGATGGATGGGTCACTAAATAGTCTCCGATTTCCGACCCTTTTCCTGTTACAACATTCAAAACTCCCTTGGGTAGTCCAACTTTATCAAGCGCCTTGGCCATCAGAAGAGCGCTGATGGATCCTTGAGTCGCCGGCTTTAAGATGACAGTATTTCCCGAAATGAGTGCTGGAGCAATTTTTGCGGCTGACAGATTCACAGGATAATTAAACGGAGAAATCGCCAAAATGACACCCAGTGGTTCCTTTCTAACAATTGCCACTTTATTCGCATTGCTCCCTTGGAAAGAGTCCCCGGTCATGACCTCTCCGTGAATTCTCTTTCCCTCTTCAACGGTATACCGAATGAGATCCGATGTTCGCAGAACCTCATTTTTTGCAGCTGAATACGTCTTTCCTACTTCTTTCATAATCATTTCAGCGATTTCGTCAGACATCATTGCCAATTCATCCGCCCAGTTCAGTAGGAGTTGTCCTCGTTCATGTACTGGCAAAAGTCCCCATTGTTTTTGCGCCTGAACGGCTCCTTGGACGGCAAGATCAACTTCCTCTTTGGTCATGGCTGGGATTCTACCGGCAACACATCCGTCATTCGGAGAGACAACATCGATGAATCGATTTGAGGCACTCTGACCCCAGTTGCCATTCAGTAAAAAATGATAGTCAATCACACCATCTAAAACTTGTTGCATGCTATCCCCCGCCTTTCATTTGTGAACATCCTTAGGGACTAATTACGTCCAACGGGACAAAAATTGTCCCAACAATCGATAAGTAATGTATGTAATAAACATAGCGCTTTTTTTGAATAATTTCAATACTATGCTCTACTTCCCCACTAGCCTATGAGCCCCTTGCAGGGAAGGCAATGACTTGCTGTCCTACTTTCAAATGTGGACGTGTCTCCATCCTTCAAGCTGATCTTGCAAATTCGCTGCAAAAATGCGATCTTATCCATAGAAGCCATCGAGTTTGCCTCTTTCTATTGAAGATTGGCGCCAGTTAGCAGATGGCACTGGATGGCTTTCGTAAATACCAAGCCCCCAGAATTTGTACCCCACTTGAGACCCTAACAAAAGCGTCGTCCCTTTATTTGAATGACTACCATCAGGCATGTGTTCTACACAGTGTAGAGTATGTGCCTTTTTCGTGGATGCGAAGAGATGGTAGCATGCGCGATTGTGAATAACATAAGGAACTTGCACTTGGCCAAATGTCAGGATGTAGGGTGCAGTTGCCCGGGAATACAACTCGCGTCGTGAAGGGAAGGTGAACGCATGTCTCTTCGAGTTACAGTCTTGAATTTTGACCAGACGTACGTATTCCAAACACATCTTCAGCGACCAAGCTTTGAATGGATAGATCTTTCGGATATCCAAAGTGCCAATCGATATTGTGAGATGGATTCACTTTCCCAAATCAATCAGAGAGTACAAAAACGCAAAAACAGAGGTATTACCTTCTTGGGAAGTGGAAACTATCATTATGTGTCCTTCTTGTTGCTATCGGAAATTCAAGAGCCCTTTACGCTGACCTTGTTTGACCATCATACAGACATGATGGAAGACCCGTCCCCCACCGTGCTCTCTTGCGGTTCATGGGTCTTTCATGCAATCGACAGACTCCCGATGCTTCAAAAAGTTATTGTCGTAGGTGCCAGTAAAGAATTCGAGGACCAGATTCCTCCTCATTTACGCGAAAAAGTTACGTTGTTTTTCTACCCATATGCCGGATCCCTGGAGTCGCTCAGCCATCAAATTGTTGCCAGCATTCCTACGAGCACTGTTTATATTAGTATCGACAAAGATGTGTTGGACCGGACTGAAGTTGTAACCAACTGGGATCAAGGGAACATGACAGTTCGCCACCTTGTCGGTTTGGTGAGCTCCATATTGACGCATTACAAAGTTTCTGGCGTCGACATTTGCGGAGAATATCCGCTGTCTCCATTGGGGATTTTTAGCACAGAAAGCGGGCGGGTCATTCGGAAAAATGAACAGGCCAACCGCATAATTTTGGATAGCATCATGAATCGCTACGCCAAAACCGGATGAAGGTTGAGTATAGCCCCGGATGAGTGACATCATGACTTCCTGAACCGTCGAGATATCCACAGATTCGTCAGGCCTTCACAAAACTCTTCATGCAGAGAATAAGCATGAAAAGTCCGCGGCAGCAAAACTGCGGGCTTTCCTTTTTTGGTTCATCGCGGATGCGAAAGCGCTTAACAGGTGCTAGAATGATGTCTTACAGCAACAAGAACGATACTCCGTTAGGCATTAGCCTGATTCGATTTCGTGTTTGGGTCTATGGTTTGAACCAAGACGTGGATTCGCCTCAAATAGGGGAGATTTGGAATGGTAATCAACGTATTTCTTGATGATCTGCGAAAGTGCCCGGATGGGTTTGTGTTGGCGAGAAATGTGGATGAATGTGTTCTCTTATTGCAAGAGTGCGAAGTTGAGGTGTTGTCACTGGACTATCATCTTGGAGGGAAGGAAACTGGCTTTGACGTTGCCATGTGGATAGTCGACAATAAAAAATGGCCAAAGGAAATATTCCTTCATACATCTGACCCCGTTGCACGAGAACAAATGTATCACCTTCTACAGAGTCATGCACCAGAAAACGTACATATCCATAACGGACCGATGAGGCGTCGTTAAAAAGCGGCCTCCCTGGATAGGGACAGCCGCCTTCTCTCGCTGAACTCATTCTTGATGGGAAGGATGAAACGAACCACTTCGCGTTACAGGCGCTCGACCACCATAGCGACGCCTTGGCCACCACCGATGCAAAGTGTGGCGAGTCCATAACGTCCCTGACGCTTTTGCAACTCGTGCAACAGCGTGACCAACACGCGGGCACCGCTTGCGCCAATCGGGTGACCAAGCGCAATGGCGCCACCGTTGACGTTGAGCTTCTCGGGATCAAACTCGAGGTCGCGTCCGACAGCCAGTGCCTGCGCAGCAAACGCCTCGTTCGCTTCCACGAGGTCCAGGTCTTTTACTCCAAGGCCAGCTTTCGCCAAGGCCTTTTTTGTCGCGTCAATCGGACCGAGACCCATGACGGACGGATCCACACCTGCGCTGCCATAGCTGACCACGCGGGCAATCGGATTGAGGCCGAGCTCGTTGGCTTTCTCTGCACTCATCACGACGAGGGCAGCCGCACCATCGTTGATGCCAGAGGCGTTGCCGGCGGTCACAGTACCGTCTTTCTTAAATGCAGGGCGCAGTTTGGCGAGGGTTTCTTTCGTGGTTCCTGCGCGCGGGAACTCGTCGGTATCAAACACAAGAGGATCTCCCTTGCGTTGGGGAACTTTGACAGGGACGATTTCATCCTTAAACTTGCCTTCCTTCAGTGCCACTTCCGCTCTCTGTTGACTGCGCGCAGCGAATTCATCCTGCTCTTCCCGCGTCAAACCGTAGCGTTCAGCGATGTTTTCGGCGGTGATGCCCATGTGAATGTCGCAGAACGCGCACCAGAGGCCATCGCGGATCATGCTGTCAACGACTTTTTGGTCGCCCATCCGGAAACCGTTGCGGACACCAGATAACAAATAGGGCGCATTGGACATGCTCTCCATGCCACCGGCGACCAGAATGTCTGTATCTCCAGCTCGAATGGCTTGCGCAGCCAACATCACGGCTTTCAAGCCGGATCCGCACACCTTGTTAATGGTGGTGGCAGGCACAGTCTCTGGAAGCCCAGCCTTGATGGACGCCTGCCGCGCTGGATTCTGACCCAGCCCTGCTTGCAAAACGTTGCCCATGTATACTTCCTCGACTTGCGCTTTGTCCACGCCAGCGCGGTTCAGGGCCGCTTCAATCACAACGCTCCCGAGCTCTGTGGCTGAAAGTGAAGACAACGTCCCCATAAAACTTCCAATCGCGGTGCGAACCGCGCTGACAATAACAACTTCCTTGCTCATCGAAATTCCTCCCCGACAAATATGTATAGTATCTCCAGCGCCCTCGCAGCAGGCGCCAGGGTGAAACTCGTAGTCCATGGCCATCACGCCTGAGTTCCTAACGAAACCGCCACTATCGTTGTACGTCCTTCCCAGGCCGACACAGTACGTGAGCGGTTCAGGCCGCGGACCATGGTCAAAATTGTACGAACATCGGTCCGATCACGGATCAAACCGATGAGAGGCAGTTCCAAGTGGTTCATCAACCGCACGCCGACCTAAACGTCTGCCTGACAGCATAAAAAGACCTCCGTTCTGTGGTGATACAGAACGCGAAGTTGACTTAAACGGCGACGGTTCATTTTGAGCAACGTCCTCGACTTCCTTCAGCCGAAAACGCTGCCGTCATGATGGGATTGGCCTCGTTCATTCAGTCTCAGAGAGTACTGTTTCATAATCATGAGCGCACAATGAACAAAGTGGTCCAATCCCTGCTATCCGTAATTCAACGTTGTTTTTATCTAGTTCTTCATGGCAAGATACGCAGACTGCTTTCATTACTTCACCCATACATTTCCTCCCATTTATATGAGTCACGTACCTCAAAGAGTTTAGAGACGCAAATTCATGCGGGTCCAACCCATTTGGAGGCACGTGCGGTTAAACGCAAGCTCCATAGGCAGAACCATCCGCACGCCAAGGAACCACCGCAACAGTACGATGACTTATGAAGGTGTGCCTTCGATAAGATTCGGTTGGAGTATAGCACGGCTGAAGCGCGAAGTGTGTCGAATTGTGTTGGTTATTCGACATTTCTGCGTTCCTTAATATGTCTGTACAACGTGGTATCTATTAAACATATCCGAACACCGCTGAATCTGTTAACATCACCGATGTAGACCTTACTACCCAGGAGGTTCCAATGACGCACCAAGCTCGGCATCGTACAGGCTGGCAAACTGTACTCATCTTGTTCTTTATCACCTCGGCCGTGGAATCTATGTCCATGAGCCATGTGTTCGCATTTATGCCGGTCTATCTACAGTCCATGCAGGTTCCACACGTGGAAACATGGGTAGGCATCCTGTCGGCTGTGACATTCGTGGTGGGACTGCCGCTGGTTCCATTGTGGGGGATTTGGGCCCAACGGTACGGCGGAAAACTGGTGGTCATACGAAGCGCCTATGTGGAGATGGCTGTCTTACTGATTCTTGGACTAAGTCACTCACTGTTTGGCGTTTTTGTTGCGATGATGCTGGTTGGCTTTCAGCTCGGAAACACTGGCATCATGTTGGATGCGATTCGTCAGGCAGCGCCAGATGAGCGTGTGGGGTTCGCCGTCTCCGTGTTCAGCGTATCCTCGTCGGTTGGGATGGCGGGTGGCCCACTGGTGGGCGGTGTGATCACTGGCCTGCACCTGCTCAACTTGCACGGATTGTACGTGCTCGATGGAATATTGTCCTGCCTCACCGGCTCCATGCTGCTGGTCCTCTATCGACAGCCCGCACTGCCGTCAGACCATCACGGGGCAAATATGGAAACCCGGCGTGAGTCGGCCTGGACAGCTGCGTGGAAATCGGTTCGTTTTACCTTTAGCTTACCGGTGACATGGACGCTGTTTGCAATCTATACCGTTCTGATGATGGCGCGCCAGATGATCACGCCGTACCTTCCTATCGCCATTGAGCGCCTGCCGCTCCACTCGGTCTCCACCACGGTGTCCATCGGCGGTCTGATGGGGTTGTCTGCAGTGGTCGGCGCGCTGATCACAGTCGTTGCTGGACGACTCGGCGACAAGGTAGGGTTTGTCCGCATCCTCATTTTGGCGTTTGCATGCTCACTTCCGGCAGTTCTGCTGCTTGGGCTGTCACGAGATGTACCATGGTTCATCCTGGCCCTTACGGTGTTCAGCGCAGGATACAGCATCGGTGGAGCTATGGTGTTTGCACTATTCTCCACACGGATTCCAGAAACGCATCGCAGCACTGCATTGAACCTGGTCTATCTTCCGCTTTATCTGGGAGGCATCATTGGCCCTGCCATGGCCTCTGGGCTCACACGGATTGGCCTGTTCGGTCCGTTCCTAGGGGCGGCCGTACTGTTCATGTTCGGAATCATGATCACGGTGGCAACGCGTAAGCGCACGCAGCAGGCCAATCTCCCCCACTTGCACAGTTATCGATAACTGGGTGAACGTTCTTCGATTCGTCGGAACGGACGGTTGCCATAGGTGCACGTGTCGCACCGTCAAGGGTAGTAAATTCCAAAACCGAACGGGAACAGAATCTGTCCGGGCCTGGAGATGTCGATTTTCTGCGGGAAGTTTTGAAGGTCCTTGCCCAAGCCGAGATGGATGCCGAGGTCAGTCAACTCGTGGTGCTGAGCGCTTCGAACGAAGCACGGAGCGCAAGAATTACCGTACGGATACCGCCGCAGAGAGTGGGATACGAGAGTCGGAACCATTCAATTGCAAACTCCCAAGCAGCAAGAGTGAAGTGTCTCGAATTTGCAAGGAGCTCGGTGACGCGGATCCGACTAGGTCAAAAATAGCATGCGCTTCCAACACCACGCCACTGAGCGTCACATCTTCAAAGCCACCATCGCTCTCACCGATGCCGGAAAAATCGAACCGAAAACTCGCAACGCATACGCGTTGCAAAAGACAACCATAAGTTAGAATTTTACAAATTTATCAACTTCAGACGATACACACAGCCCACCGAAGTCACCTCAATCCGTACTGTTTCAGCTTGCGCACGACGGTCGACTGGCTGACGCCAAGTATTTTTGCTATCTCGCGTGTGCTCGAACACTTCTCCAAGACGGCTTTGTAGATCTCGCGCTCCAAATTAAGCTTGTAATCTCTCCAACTCTCGGATTGCATAGGGACTTGCGCGCCCGCGCTATCCGTTTTACATTCGGTACCATCGTCAAGCACCGCTTCCGACGGATACCCCCTTCTTTTTTGACCGCATGCAAGAACTTCTGGCGGCAGATGATGCGGCTGGATGACGCGTTCATCCACCGTGATGACCAAGCGTTCTACCATGTTTTCAAATTCACGAATGTTACCTGGCCATGAGTATTCAAGAAACAGACGGATGCACTCTTCATCGAACTCCGGCCGAACGAGGTGATGCTTGACCGCAAATTGCTCCAAGTAAACGTCACTGAGCGGACGGATGTCCTCGAGTCTATCACGCAGTGGAGGGATTTCAATAGGGACCACATTCAGTCGGTAGAACAGGTCTGCGCGAAAGCGACCTTGCTCGACCATCTCTCGTAAGTTGCGGTTCGTAGCGGCGATGATGCGAATGTCAACGTGAATGGATTTGGTCGATCCGATACGCTCGACCCGGTGCTCCTGCAACAAGTCAAGCATCTTCCCCTGCAAATGCAGCGGCAAGTCGCCAATTTCGTTCAAAAACAATGTTCCGCCGTGCGCGAGCTCCACTTTCCCGGGCTTACCTTCACGCCGTGCGCCGGTGAACGATCCGCGCTCATATCCGAACAACTCACTCTCGAGCAAAGTCTCTGGAATGGACGCGCAGTTGATCTCCACCCACGGACCATTTGCGCGTCGGCTCATCTCGTGGATATACCTTGCCACGCGGTTCTTGCCAACCCCGGTTTCTCCGAGCAGCAGCACACACGCGTCCGTACGCGCGACGCGCAGCGCCACGTCCATACACCGACGCATCGCAGGGCTATTAGACACAAATGGCACTGGGCGCACCAAAGAGGTCCCTGCTTGTGCTGAATGCGAACGTACATTCAATGTGAGAAGTTCTAATTCCGAAACGTCCTTCGCGTAAGAAATGACGCGTTTAATGGAACCGTCCGCATGAAAGATCGGGTTCCCGGTCGAGATCAGTCGTCGGCCGTCAATGGTATTCTGCAACACCGTCTGCTGTTTGTGGTGGCGCAACACCATGGCAGTGACGGAAGGGTAAAAGATGCCTTGCCTTTCGAGGTCAAACACCGACTTACCAACCAAACCTCCAACGAGCGGGCCGTATAGTTGTTCGACCTTTTCGTTCACCCGGAGGGTCACGCCCTCGCCATCGGTTATGTACCACTCGTCGAGGGACGAATTGATCAGTTCCTCAAGCTCGTTGTTTTCTTGTTGGAGGGTCCACATGTTGTTTACATCCGGACCCTCCGGGAGCGGCAAACACTCAATCAAAATCAAGTTTGGACCGAGGACGTCTTTGTGCAGGATGTACGAGTAACCCTCAGGAAGTGCGTGCTCCCCAGTCCACGAATCGAATTCAAAGTGAGTACACACCGTTACTTTCGCAGCTTGGTTGGCCCACTCAATCCGCCCTCCCTGCTCGACCAAAAGCAATGGCGTATCAAGTGCATTGAGCACTTCTAATATCTTGGTCGTTTCCACACTGCGCACCTCGCACCTTTACAACGAAGTCATTTGAACTCCCCAAATGGATACCCACATCGTAGTACAAGTGAACCATATTTGAAACGAATTGATTCACATATGACTCAAAATTGCGATTTCTGCTGTTTCTGTGGAAGTACCAAAGACACTTTTCAACTTCCGCGTTCACGTTCAACTCCGGGAAAACACCCATTAATTTCAGTAAATTCCGATAAAATGTCGAAACAGACACGCTGTTATATGCAGCATGGCACGAAATTTGCGTTCATGTATTCATGCGGGCGTTGGAAGAACGGTTTTCCGAGTTCGCGATGAAAATAGAGAGAGGAGATATGTACGAATGACTCCTGAGCTCAGTGAATTGCTGAATGAAAACGCTAACATGACGTTACCCTATGAACTGTACGTTGACCCGTTGGTGCTGCGCCTAGAGTACGAGCGTATCTTCAAGAAGTCCTGGCAGTACGTAGGACACATAGGACAACTTAATAATCCAGGAGACTACATTGCTTGCACCATCGCAAACGAGCCTATTCTCATCGTGCGAGGCAACGACGGCCAAGTGCGCGCGTTTTACAACGTGTGTCCTCACCGCGGGACGAAGTTGGTTCAGGACGGTGCGGGATCCAAGAAAATTCTCCAATGCTGCTACCACGGCTGGACGTTCAAACTGGACGGAAAACTCCACCAGGCACCGAATTTCAAAAACGTCGAAGGGTTTTGCGGCGACGACTACTGCTTGAAACCTTTGCACGTCGCGGTTGAAAAGTCGCTGGTGTTTGTCAACTTGAGCGCTAACCCAGCTCAACTATCGTCTGATTTTGCAGACTTTTTTACAGACTTGGGCCAATTCAAGTTTCTAGATGACCTAAAACTGTACAGCTCCGAACAACGCATCATCAGGTGTAATTGGAAGACGTTCATCGACAACTACCTCGAGTGCGATCACTGCCCCATCGCGCATCCAAGCTTCGTCGCGACGCTCGACATGAATAAATACCAAATTATCAACGGGGACAAGTGTAACATCCAAGGGTCAGAAGTAAAGGAAACCCGCCGCGACCTCGACAACGCCGAAGTACAAGAGGGTCGCTTTTACTGGCTATGGCCGAACGTCATGTTCACGATTTATCCGGGTCCTGGTAATTTGCGGTCGATTCAAATGGTCCCCATAGACCACGAAACAACACTCGGGATCTACACGGTCTACCTGAAAGGCGACGAGCCAACGGAGGAACAAAAACAGCTCATGGCATTCACGCGACAAGTCGCGCAAGAGGACGTGGAAATCGTCGAACTGCAACAAATCGGGCTGGGTTCGAGCGCTTTCAAACAAGGCGTGTACTCCCCGACTGAACATGGCCTTCGCCTCTTCCACAACCTTGTACGTGCAGCACTGAAGTAATAGATCTCGCGCAAAAAAGGGGGGACTGTACATGAAGGTTGAACAGCGTAGTATCGACTACATTCCGGATTCAGAGCGTCACGGTAAAGCACGCGACCTGTTTAACATCTGGTTCAGCGGCAACATGCAACTCACGCCGGTCATGACAGGCGCGGTGGCCATCTCACTCGGCCTCAACGTATTCTGGGCACTCGTCGCCGTCGTACTCGGCAACTTGATTGGTGGGTTGTTCATGGCAACACACTCCGCCCAAGGGCCGAAGCTCGGCATTCCTCAGATGATTCAAAGTCGCGCGCAATTCGGTGTCATCGGGGCCATCTTGCCACTGATTCTCGTCATGGTCATGTATATTGGATCCGTCTACTACAGTGGCCTACTTGGCGCTCAAGCGATTCATAGCGCCATTCATGGCATTCCCGTATGGTTGGCGATGATTGTTCTCAACGGCGTTACTCTCATTGTCACAACATACGGTTACGACCTCATTCACGCCGTCGAAAAGTACTTCGCCATCCTGTTCGGAATCGTGTTCGTTGTCATCACTGTCGAAGCATTTCGCCTGCCATTGTCGGCAAATAGCTGGGCTGTGTCCGGGTTTAAGTTCGGACCGTTCTTGATGGCTCTGAGTATTTGTGCGACGTGGTTGCTCACGTACGCACCGTACGTCGCAGACTACTCTCGTTACTTGCCTCGGAACACGTCGCCGTGGGCGACGTTTGGATGGACGTACGCCGGTGGCGTTCTCGGCACTGGATGGACGATGGGGTTAGGCGTGCTCTTGGCCGCGGCTTCATCTAAATTCGGTGACAATCCGACGGGATTCCTTGCACAGATGGTTGGTCACAGTTTGGCGCCCGTGGTTTACATAGTCATCGTCCTGGGCATCCTCGGCGTCAATGTGCTGAACCTGTACTGCGCGTTCATGGCGACAGTCACGACCATCGAACCGTTCACAAAGATCAAGGTCACGCCGACGATGCGGTTTGTCATCTTAGCCATCGTCGACGCCATTGGAACATGGATTGGCATCGTAGGACAAGGCAGTCTGATTTCCATCATGAACGACTTCATGTTGTTGCTCCAGTACATCATGGTGCCGTGGAGCGCGATTAACTTGGTCGACTACTACCTACTCCGCCACGGAAACTACAGTGTCAAGGACATTTTCGATGTGAACGGCAAGTATGGAAGGTTCAATTGGATCTGTATCGGCGCATACCTCGTCACAATCGTGGCACAGATTCCGTTCATGAACGTGGACGGAGTGTACGAAGGACCCATCGCCAAAGCTTTAGGTCACGTAGACATCGCATGGATGGTGGCCTTGATCTTGCCGGCTGTGATCTACTACTTCGCAATGAAAGCCAAACTCAATACGACAGGCGAACTGCAAGAAATCCAAACACAAGCAGTTGTACAATAAACAAACCGATTGAGCCACCGATTGCATCCGATGGGTGATGGTAGCGAACGAGTCTCCTCACCCTTCTTGATGAATCGCGATCCACCCCAAAGGTCACCCGGACTCACGCACACATGTGAAAGGTAGGTACATGAAGTTGAACAAATACCACATTGCTGTCATCCCTGGGGACGGCGTAGGAAATGAAGTTGTTCCGGCAGCTATCCAAGTGCTAGACACTGTTGCAGACATCCACGGCGGTGTGAAATTTGAATGGACGTACTTTCCGTGGGGATGTGAGTATTACATTAAGCACGGCGTGATGATGCAGGAAGACGGTATCGAAACCTTGAAATCGTTCGACCAAATCTTCCTTGGCGCGGTCGGTATGCCAGCCCTCGTACCGGACCACATCTCGCTCGGCGGTCTACTGCTTAAGATTCGCCGCGAGATGGAGCAGACAATTAACGTCCGCCCTGCGAAACTGCTGCACGGCATGAAGTCACCACTCGCCAATCCACAGGACTTCGACATCTTGGTCGTACGCGAAAATTCCGAAGGCGAGTATTCGGATGTTGGAGGACGTATTCACAGAGGCGAGGATGAAATCGCAATGCAAACGGCCGTGTTCACACGGAAAGCGTCGGAGCGAGCAATGCGTTACGCGTTTTCGCAAGCTGCGAAGCGGCGAGGTCACGTGACAAGTGCAACGAAATCAAATGGCATTCCGCACAGCATGACGTTCTGGGACGATGTGTTCAAGGAAGTTAGTCAATCGTATCCGGATATCCGAACAACGAGCACCCACATCGACGCTCTGGCGGCGTTCTTCGTGATGAAGCCACACGTGCTCGACGTCATCATCGCGTCGAACCTGTTTGGGGACATTTTGACTGACCTCGGTGGTGCCATCATGGGCAGCATCGGCATTGCACCCGCCGCAAACCTGAACGTGGAGCGCAAGTATCCATCGATGTTTGAGCCAGTGCATGGATCAGCACCGGACATCGCGGGCAAAGGCATCGCGAATCCGATAGGTCAAATTTGGACAGGTAAGCTGATGCTCGACTTCCTCGGATACGAAGACTTAGGTGCGCTGATTTTATCGGCAATTGAGGACACGCTCAGCGATAATGTGAAGACAGCTGACCTAGGTGGTGAAGCGACTACACCAGAGGTCACAGCAAAGATCATCGAACATGTGAAACGGAAGGCGAATTCGCCGTCGTGACCGTCATCCGTTCACTGAAGCGCTGGACACCAAATGGACATCCAGTCCGAAGTGAAGATATGCAAAAGGCGCGGGAATCGGAAATCCGATAACCCGCGCCCTGACAGGCATCTCTGGCGGAAAGGGTGGGATTCGAACCCAAGGTAGCCTTTCGACTAGAAAGGTTTTCAAGATAACTACCCGTCATTTACTCCTATCTGCAGCTTGTTTCGCCATTCGTATCGTCCAGTCTGCTCGCGATATGAGCGTGTATGTCATTCCGATCATTTTGTTGAGTTCACCTCGTGATGCGAAGTCTGACACCCAACTGGACACCCAGCGGCCACCCTAACTTCAGCATACACATTTTCAAACAAGTATCCCCCGATTGTATGACAAAGAGCTTTGTAAAGGGTTTACAAAGCGAGATCCATCTTTCTATGCATCATGGTTACAGCCCTTCAAACTTATGCTTCAGCCATGTCGGTTCATACGGACCGGTCCCATCAGCCATCGTGATGAACTGACGGGACGCCCCATACTACGTCTTACATAAACTCCGGGAGGTTTGCAATGCACCTGCGACCTCGTTAGTTAATCATGAAATTCTCTTCTGCAAGCAAGTGTTGCGGCTTTTGTCCAATCGGATCCTTCGCGAAATCTTTCTGTATCGCACCGCGTTTCAGGGAGTTATCCAAGGAAACCATGATCATACCTTCATCGAGAGCAAGGTACGAATCTGCCACCTTCGATGTACGCACGTTCACCGAATCATAATAGCCAAACGGCCCGATGATTGCCGGATATTTGCTAGCCATCGTTTGCAAGTTTTGAACCGCCAACTGTGGCTCAAATTGGAGCGCTAAGAAACTCGCATGCGGCGTAATGGTCCCGTCCTCATCGTAGTTAACCGTGCCAAGCCCCGGGACCCCATACACCCCATACCCGTCGTCCGGAAGTGCACACGGTGAAATGCCCCATACTGGATAATTCTTTTGTTTTGCGTATTCAATTTGAAGGTCGACCATACGCTCGTCGTTTAATCCCAGACCGTTCGGTGCTTTGTCCTTTTCATCTAGAACCAGTGTTGGCATCAAGGCTTCAAACATACTTCCGCCCCAGCTTGGCACATACTCCACTCCATTCAAGCTATAGTGCCCTTCGAATACGGGGACACCATCGTGGATTACTGTTGTGCCTGCTGGAATTTGATTCTGCCAGGTCCAGTCAGACGGAAGTGTGCGATACACCCCCCACCATAGGGTTTCGGGTACGTGGCCTTGCCCGATGGCAATGTAATCGGCGACTCGGGACTCCGTGTTGATATTCCCGTAGTGCCAGGTCTGCATCTGATTAGAATCTGCGTCATAACCGCCATAAAGCTGCTTGTACGACGCATCATATAGTCTGGAGAAATCCATCGCGTTCAGCAGTGCTGACAATTGAGATTTATACTGTGGGAATGCTTCACGAGCGACAACTAATCCTGCCGCAAACCAACCATCGTCGACAGTTGAAACGAAGTGTCCGTTTTTCTGAGTATTGACCGTTCCATCGGCAGTGTTGTACCAGTTATACAGAAACCCATTCCATTTATCGAGTGAGTTCAATTCATGAATGAGATTCCTCATTCGCACACTCGCTTCGTGCTGATTGATAATGTTGAGGTCTTTGGCCGCCACAATAGACATCATATACATTGCAATATTTGTCGGAGAGGTGTCCGTTGCTGGCGTAAAGCTGCCGTTTGCTACGTCAATTCTATCTGCTGGCAACCCAGTAGGGTTGTCAGTTGCCTTCACAAAGAACTCCCATGTTTCCTGAGCCGACTTCATAAGAAAGTCCTTCGAATGCACACTTGTCGCGGCTGATAGTGGTGCTGCAAAGGTAGGGGTAGAAAATCCAGCGATCGTGACAGCGCTTACACCCGTTGCAATGAAAGTCTTTGCCAAATGTCTGTTCATATTCTTGTAATCATCCTCCACTAAAATCGAAACGTTTCGATTATTCCCTAAATTTTAGTCTATACATCACTCAAATCTATGTCAACGCCTTAAGCCGGAAGTTTTCCTCACAGATCAAAGTGACAGAAATCCAACCATGACACTATTGCGTGCCTCTGAAACCCATGTGAACAGGGGAATACAACCAGCCCCGTTGTTTCAGAGTACTCGTCAACGGGGCTTATCGGTTATCATGATATTGATACACCTAGTAGATTTCGACCGAACTGGGTCATCCGTTTAATGCTTCAGATGGACCGTCATACTGGTTAGGCGCAGGACCGGAAATGACAATGCGATAATCGTTGCTCGCGATGTCTGTTCCTTCGGGGCTGCGGATGAGAATCTCCAGTTCATACTCCCCAGTGTGGGCATCACCGGGAATTTGATATTTCACGGATTCCACCTCAAGGCAGCTGTCAGCCGTTATCCTAACAGTCTGCTCGGCAATCACGCATGTATTCTCACCCCGAGTCAACCTGACTTCAACAGTCGCATTTTCCTCCACGTTTTGCGTATCATTCACAATCCATATTGGAATCGACAGTACGCGCCCAGGAAGCCAGCGTTTGCGTGGTAGGACCATCAAGGGAATTACCGGTTGGTACGCTTTCCGCAACGCTTCATAGCCCTTTTTTGGAACTCGATTGACATCAATAACAGACCACGAAACCGAGGGCCAACAGTCCATGAACATGAACTGGAATACAGCGCCTACTTTACTGTACTTCTGACGCCGATAGCTCTCCACGATGAACTTGAGTAATTCCGCTTGATAGGTCTGGGATCGCTCGATAACTTGTTCCATGCTGCCTTCCAAAGATAATCCTGCGATATTGACGGTCTCGTCCCACTGAAAGTTATGGTAGGCAAGTTTCTCCCAATTCATTTCGTCCCCGGTAATTACGTCCATCACTTCTTTACTTGGAAATGCTTGCGCTCCAAACTCCGTAACCAAGGGCCCCATCGGTGCTTCACGAAACGCGGTGTAGTCATCCAAGTACCAACCCCAGTACGGATGCTCCTTGAAATCCGATTGCTGATGGACATATCGCGTGCCGTCCATCCCACGAACGATTTGGTACAACAATAAATCCAGTGAATTCGCATTCGTACTGGGCTCGTTATGGCAACACCAAGCGCAGATACACGGATGGTTGTAGAACTGGTTGACCATATCCTGGATTTGGGCGCTTGCTGAGCTTAAAACATCACTCTCTTCGAGATAACTCCACTGAAGCGGGAAGTCCTGCCATACCAAAATGCCAGCGGCATCGCATGCTTCGTAGAACTCCCGACGGTTGATATGTGCATGCACGCGCACTGCATTTACGTTACCTTCACGTAACAGCTGTATATCCGTCGAGATGACTTCATGCGTGTAGTTCGACAGCCACTGCGTCGGAATGACATTCGTCCCGCGCAGAAAAAGTCTCTTTCCATTTAAATACCAGATGCCTGAAGACTTGTCGTATTGGATAGTACGAAGCCCTGTTTTTACGACCACCTCGTGTGGCTGTTCCGCCTCGAGACGGATTTTCACATCATACAGATGTGGTTCACCCAAATCCCACGTCCACCAAAGTTTTGGATTCGAAACCTTCACAACTAGGCTATGGTGCGACAATCCATTTGGCAACGAAACACGTTGAGTGTACGTTTGCCCTGCAATGTCCAGCGTGAGCGTCCCATAACACCGCCGTGACGCATTGACCGTTACATTGGCGTGGACAAACGCGCAATCTCCCTCAAGACGAACCGTTTGCAACTTCACCGATTGGACATACGCATTGGGGCGTGACTCCAGTGCCACGTCACCCCAGATGCCACCTGTACCCTTACTCTGCCCTAACTGCGGGTTCCATCCACCCGGTCGAGCGTCGTGATGGTTGAAGACGCCCTTAATCAGTACCTTTCTGTCCGGCCACAGGGTCTTTTCGTCTTCACGTGGTGATTCCACCATCACAACGAGTTCATTTTCCAAGCGGAGAACATCGGTGACTTCATACTCGAACGATTGAAAATACCCGACATGAGTTCCAAGTTCTATACCGTTCAAGAAGACGGTGGCTTGATAATCAACACCACGGAACGTGAGGAACATTCGTTCGTTCGGCAGCGAAGACAGCTGAAACTTCCTCGTAAAGCGAACGCGTCCGTTGAAGTCATGGAGCCCCCCCAGCTCCCAGTTTTGTGGAATCTCCATTTGTCCCGCTGGGGGGATGTCGTCGCGCGAAGTAACGACCCCGTTCTCCGTGATTGTCACCCTCTCTACCGGTTCATACCTCCACAATCCATTGAGGCTCAGCTTCATCAATGTGCACCCACTTTAGGAAAGGAATGGTTGGACACAACGCGAAAGCTCACGCGCTGCGGCTTGGAACTCGGTGGAATCCGAACAATCTTGTTTCCATGTGCGGGCTCAAACTCCAGTTGAGTGGAGCCCCCTGCTTCCAGTTGCATATCCTCGGCGAGCGCCCACGACACGATTCCGGATTGTCCTGCTGGCACATATACCTCAACATCGATACCTGCTTCGGTTGTATCAACACGAACGACCTCCACGGTGCTGTAGTTGATGATCACGCCATCTGCCAACTGGAACTGGACAGGGAGCAGCTTCCCGGATCTTGGTTCAAGATGTACAGTGTTTCCTCCAAATACATCCTCGCGTCCGCGGATAACCCGAGTCTCACGCGCTATATCGTCAACGTTGATGATAGAAATCAGAGAGCCATCGGAACCAGTGCGAGCGGTGACCACGACGTTCTCATCCGTCACTTGGAGATGTGGCTGAATGCCCATCAGATGCGCTAACCGGTGAATAACTTCCAACTGATACTGGTATTCATGCGTCAATCCAACTCCGAGAACCAGAACACGCCCTTGACCCAGCCCGCGGACATAAGCAGTGACTTCTTCTTCACCCTGTTCGCCATGCGCAACCAGTGTCGCGTCGTCAGGCTTTGCGAACACCGTGTATTGCCGACAAAAGACAGAGTCGATATCACAAACAGTAACCCGGTGGTATCCGTGATGTTCCGAAACGATGGAGACACCACAGTTTTGGGCGAGAATCTCACACATTTCGCCGTTGAGATCATACATGGGCACCTGCGGTCCAAGAATCAGGTTGCCGCCATTCTTCACATAGCCAACAAGCTTTTCTTGGGTGGCCCTATCCATGTACTTTGTCGTACACATCCAAAGCGTCGGATATTGTGTGACATCCAGGTCGGTCTTCAAGACATCAACAGCCCCATAAGAGATATTGCCTGCGGATAGCAATCGCCACATTCCGTCGAAGTGGAAATGTTCGCGTTGCGACGCGATTTCCTGAATCACACGTTGCACAGTCGGGTCTTGGCAATTGACCACCTCGGTGGCGTAGTACGGGGGGTAGAACCCAATGTACGTATCAGCTACTTTTGGAGATTCACAGAGCATTTCTCCAAAAGTGTTGAACAACTCACCTAGGTGTCTTGTGACCCCGTACGATGGACGCAGGTCACCATTTGACGCAATTGGCGCTTGCCATTCATGACGACGACCAAACAGGCCAATGCCCTCAACGTTGTCACCGCCGCAGTACATGTAGTAATTGAGTGCGTTCATGCCACTTGCCACGCAAAGACGAGTAATCAAATCGACGTCACTCGGATACACACGGGGCCGGTCTGCTAACCGCCCTGATTGAAACTCTGCAGAAAACAGGGGTTGTTCGGGATTTCCGACGGCCTCTGTGAGTGCTGAGCTCAGCAGAAGGTCATGAAAATTGTCATAGCCAATCTTGCCGGGATAGAAGTCCCCTGCAAGGACGACGTCATCCACAGTTGCGGCATCGCGTAGTTGGGACAATCCAATCGGGTAATCCACACCGCGACTGTATACGGAAAAATCCTTAAATCCGTGCACGTTAACGATAAAAGGTACATTGATGCCGTTCTCTTCTGCCATTTTCTTCAAGGCTTTGACGTATTCGGCATAGTCGTGACGAGCGAATTCTGCCCACATCCAATGCGATGCGAGCTCGGTTTGAGGCTGAGCTTTGACACTACTTTGATATACTTCGAAACGTTGGAGTGCATGTGGATTGTGGTCCGCGGTATTTGTAACCCAGTGCAACATCCCTATTTCATTGTCGAGTTGAAACATGATAATCGGTCCGCCATTGGTAATCAACCGTGGTGCAACGCGGGAACACACTTCCTTGTACCATTTCTCAACAATTTGTAAGTAGGTGGGATGGAGATAAGACACGACACGTGTCGGATGGACTTCACCAGATTTCGTCCGTGCAATCACCTCAGGATAGGCATCGAGCAACCATTGAGGTATCCCTTCGTTTTTCAGCTCCGACATCACGTATGGGCCTGGTCGTACGATGCAATACAGACCAAACGAGGCACACAGGTCAAGGAATGCAACGAGATTTCGACGGGGATGTGTCGTTCCTTCAAAATCAAATTGACCTTCTTTCGGTTCATGCCAAATCCAGGGCACGTACGTGCTCACCAAATTGAAGCCAGCATCTTTGATTTTCTGCAAACGGTCGGCCCACTGTGACGGGTCGATCCGAAAATAGTGACACTCGGCTCCATACAGAAACGTCTTCTTGTCATCAATGAGAAAATGTTTGTTTTGATAGCGTATCACTGTGGTGCCTCCATCTTGATGTACTGTATTCGAATCCAGCAGCCGAACTGGTCAGTTCTTGAAGCACGCCGTTTGATGTCGACTATCTCCGGTCAATGAAGGAATGGATGTTCTACACCGGTCCATGACATGCGGACAACGCGGCGCGAATGGACATCCTTGTCCTGCAGCCCCTTTCACAGGTGCAACCAATGCCTGTTTCCTGGTTATGGACACCTCGGGTGCCCTGGACGCGGTCCTCACTTTAGGTTCGAAGGGATTTGGGACCGATTCGAGCAACAATTCGGTATACGGATGGCTTGGGTTCCGGAGAACTTCATCGGAAGTTCCCCGCTCGACAATGTGCCCACGGTACAAGACGATGACTTCATCAGCCAACACGCGAGCACTCAACATGTCATGTGTAATGTAAATCACAGACATGTTGCGTGTGCGGCGAATTTCATCTATCAGATTAAGAACATCCGCTCGAATCGAGACGTCCAGCATGGATACAGGTTCGTCAGCGACAATCAGCTCCGGTTCCGGCGCAATAGCACGGGCAATGACCAATCGTTGCCGCTGGCCGCCAGACAACTGGTGTGGTTTCTTGTTCATAAACTGTTCTACAGGTGTCAGTCTGACGGTGGACATGATACTGAACGCGCGTTCCCGGGCTTCAGCTTCGCTGAGCCGAAGGTGTCTGCGCAAAGGCCGCATAATGCTGTGTAGTACGGTGTTTTGTGGGTTTAATGCGGAAAACGGATCTTGGAAAACCATCTGAACGTGCTTTCTGTAATTCCGCAGTTGCCTCGACTTGAGAGATTCAACGTGCCATTCTCCAAACGTGATGCGACCTTCCGTCGGTTTCTCGATTCCGGTGATCAGCCGCGCCAACGTACTTTTCCCGCTTCCACTCTCTCCGACAAGAGCAACAATTTTCCCGGGTTCCACCGTAAAGTTCACCTTATAAGCTGCTACCGTAGAGTGACCGCGACCTTCATAGACTTTGCTGACATCTTTAAGTTCAAGAACGTATCGACCTGGTGCTGTCTGCTTGTTTTGGAGCCCTTGTTCCCTCAAACTCATCGCACGGTCACCTCCTTTGGCGCGTACAAATGACATAACACAGATCCTTCTTCACGTTTTACCAATCTCGGTGTCTCAACAGCGCATATATCCATCTTCTTGGCACAGCGCGGCGCAAACGGACATCCGCGTAAAACTGCCCGCAAGTCAGGCGGCGAACCGGGAATACCCGACAGCGACACATGCTCTGCCCGTGGATTTGCGTAGCAACCAAGCAGTGCTTGGGTGTAAGGATGCTCAGCTTGTTCCATGAGCATGGATGCGGGTTTGTCCTCCACAATCTGCCCTGCGTACATGACCATGACCCGCTGTGCCACTTCGAGTACCAGCCCCAAGTCGTGGCTGACAAACAGGACTGAAAAGCCTAATTCCCTCTGAAGGTCACTAAGCATCGTCACAATCGAACGCTGAACAACGGCGTCAAGCGCAGTCGTCGGTTCATCGAGAATGACCAGGCGCGGCTTTAACACCAAAGACAACGCAATGGCCGCACGTTGTTTCATTCCTCCGGAAAGTTCATGTGGATATGACTCCATGACACTTGGATCCAAATCTACAGCTGAGAGAAGTTCAGCAATCCGCTCCGTCATCTCGGCCTTACTCATGTTCGAATGCTCGCGCATGACGTCCATAAATTGATGCTTGATCTTCAACACAGGATTAAAGGCGTTCATCCCCCCCTGAAGGACCACCGACAATTTCGACCACCGCAAAGCGCGCATTTGTTCGCTAGGGAGTTTCCGAAGGTCTTGCCCATCAAGCATGACTTCGCCCTGCACGTTATTTCGCTTCGGATCGAGCAACCCGGCGATGGCAAAGCCAAGTGTGGATTTACCACACCCCGACTCTCCGACCAAACCCACGAATGTGTTGTCAGGGATGTCGAACTGCACACCTCGAACTGCTGCCACGCCTGCACTACGGCGCGACTTATAGGTAACCCATAGGTCCTTGACCTGCAGCATGTCATCAATCCTCCTGCAAACGTGGGTTGGCCACCGCGTCAATTCCGAAATTAATCAACGTAAGCGACGCAGCAAGTAGTGCGATACAAAGGCCTGGTGCAATAATCCATGCCCACTGCCCATCGAGTAATGCATCTCCGTTTTGGGCCCAGTAAATCATCGTGCCCCAACTGGTGATGCTGGGATTTCCCAGGCCAAGAAACTCGAGACCGGCTTCGGCGAGAATTGCTCCAGTAACAGCCCCAAAGAAGTTCGCAATGATGTAAGACAACATGTTCGGAAGTATTTCTCGAAAGATAATCCACAAAGAAGATTCACCAGCAAATTTTGCGGAGACAACGTAGTCTTGTCGGCTTAGCGTTAACATCTGTGCGCGCAAGGTTCTGCCGCCAAAAGCCCAACCGGTGATGGACATGACCAAAATGATTTCACCGATTCCATGATGTGGAATATATGCAGCAATCAAAATCATTAGAGGCAGACCCGGGAGAACAAGCATCACATTCATCAAGAGCGACAAAACGTCGTCCACCCATCCTCCGAAGTAGCCAGCCACAAAACCTACGACCAAAGCCACGCAAATGACGATGGCTCCAGACACAAAACCCACAAAAATGGAAACTCGAGCCCCGTTCAGCAGTTGTGTTAATACGTCCTGGCCACTCTGTGTCGTTCCGAGCCAGTGCGCCAAAGATGGTCCTTTTCCCGGCGGAAAATGTGTATCCGTGAGAGAATACGGTGCAATCCACGGGCCAACAATGGCCATGAGAACAAATACTGCAAGGATGATAATGCCAATCCGAGCCTTCTTATTTGACCATACGACTTGAAACGCGTTCGGTTCCTTGGTAGGAAAGGGATCTATCGGTGCATCAGATTGTCCGTAAACCGGCGCAAGGACGGTAGCAGCTTGCTGTTGTTCAACGTAGGATGAGGGATCCTGAGTTCTTTCGACTGTCATCTCACGGCCCCCTTACGCAATCGGGGATCGAGTATGCCTGACACGATATCAGCGGCGAAGTTCGCCAACAGAACAGATATGGTGATACACAAGAACAAAGCTTGTAACAACGGATAGTCCTGGTTCGAGACAGCGGTCTCCAATAGATAACCCATACCTGGATAAGCGAACACGGTCTCCATCAACAGAGAGCCGCCGACGACCAATCCTAGCGACATTGCAAAGTTAGCGACAATCGGCAGCAAGGCATTGCGGGCTGCATACCGGATGGCAATGGTACGATTTTTCAGCCCTTCTGCTCTAGCCAACAAAATGTAGTCTTCGCCGAGTGTGTTAATCATATTGTTGCGCATGCCGAGTAATGAGCCACCCACACCTGTAATAAAAATCGTGATGGCTGGTAACACACTATGGTAAAGAGCGCTTCCGATAAACTGACCGTTGAACGCGGGAGCAAGTGCTCCATTGTAACCACCGGAAATCGGGAACCATTTGAGAATGAATCCGAAAACATAAATCAAAGCCAAGGCGAGCCAAAAATATGGGAATGCCGAAGTAAAAGAGAGCAGAACGGTGGCCGTGGAATCAAATTTCTTTCCTCGATTCCAAGCAGCATACACACCGAGCAATGTACCTACAACAAACTGCAGAATTGTTATCAGACCTACCAGAATCAACGTCCAAGGCAAAGCGTTCAAGATGACGGAAGACACCGACTGAGGGAAGTACGAGTAGGAGATACCAAAGTTTCCGTGCACTAAGTCCCATAGGTAGTTCCAATACTGACTCCAGAGCGATCCGGTGGGCAGTCCAAGCATGAGCGCCAAAGCCTTTTCTTGGGCCGGACTGATCGGCCCTTGCTGAGCAAACTTCGCCATCATCGCTTGCGCTGGATTTCCCGGCATGAGACGAGGAATAACAAAGTTCAATGTAACGGCAACCCAGACGGTCAATATGAGAAATCCTGTCTTTCGAACAAAATACCTCATATTCAATGCTCCTTTTATAGGATGCCATCCTGGGCATTTGCCCAGGATGGTTCGATGAGTCTTACGAACGTGGTTGCAAGTGGGTCAAAATCATAAGCGGCGGTTGTCCATACGGAGCTGGCAACGCATACGGATTACTTGCGCTCGGCCAACCCGTGAATTTCTTGGTGCTAAACTCGCTCCACGTTGCACCGTAGAACAAGTTGATGACCGGCAATTGGTTGTACATCACCTGTTCAATCTGACTGGCGTCCTTCTTCTGAGTCGCCTGATCGGTCGCTTGCTGCCAGTTGCTCAGCAACGAGTCAACCTGTGGATTGGACCAACGTTCCTGGTTCGCTGTGGCACTCTGTCCTATCGGTACTGCAAATTGACTGTTTAGCAACGTGTTATATGACGTAAATGGACTTGCGGTTCCCCCATACGCTAACAGGGCACCGTCAAACTGACCCGTTGACATGCTTTGGCTATAAGCGGCGTATTGCGGTGTGGAAACGGTGACATCAATCCCTAGTTGTGCTAGGTTTGATTGGATAACCTGGACGGTTTGAATCCAGTCCGACCAGCCATTTGGAACTTCGATGCTGAACGAAATCGGCTTCCCTGACTTATCGAGCAACTTGCCCTGGCTGTTTGTTTTGTAACCTGCTTGTTGAAGAATCTGTTTTGCTTTCTGCAGGTCGTATGGATACGTGCCTTGATTCGGGAGCGACGAATCCAGCCATTGCTTTTGTCCCGGCAGAATGAGGCCCGTCTGGCTCGCTACGGAGACATAGCCATCTTCTGCTTGCTGTGCAATCTGGTTCTTGTCGACGGCGTAGGCTAGTGCTTTGCGGAACTGCACGTCGTCAAACGGCGCCTTCTTCAAATTCAATGCCAGTGAGATGATTCCGCCTGCCGGGAACCAGTAGGTGTTATAGTTCGGATCTTTGTCTACGTAGGTCTGTTTCACATTAGGCAGGAACAGTGTTGCCCAATCCCACTGGCCTGAGGACAACTTCAGTGCAGCCGTCTGGTTGTTGCCAAGCACCGGGAAGATGAGTGTGTCAACCTTGACCTTGTCAGCCTGCCAATAGCTTGTGTTCTTTCGCAGGGTGTACTGGTATGGAGTAAAAGTGCCCACAACGTACGGTCCCGTGCCAACCGGATTCGTTACCATTTCTTTCGCCGGTTCAGTGATGGTCGACCACACGTGCTCAGGAACAATCAACGTACTTGCAATCTGGTAGAAAGTAGGCACGTTCGGACGCTTGAACGTGAACACGACCTGGTCGCCGTTCGCCGTGACACTGCTCAACACCTGCCACACCCCCTGTGAATCCAAGGAAGGATACTTCTTTAGATAATTGAAGGTAAAAGCTACGTCCTGCGCACTGAATGACTTCCCGTCATTCCACTTCACACCATTACGGACCGTAACAATCAATTTCGTGTTACCTTGCCACTGATAACTCGTACCCAACCAGGGGGTAACCGTTCCATCCATGTTATTTACAAAGAACAAGGGTTCATAAATGTAGTTAGTACCCGTACGGTTCGACGGAGCAAATGGGTTGAAGTTGTCTTGGAAGGTCGGTGATCCGTTGTCAACACCTATCGTCAAGCTCGAATTTGTAGACGAAGCAGGTGTACTTCCCGGCGCATTTGAATTCTGAGCGTTCGTTGTCGTCGTGTTCCCACAACCGGCTAACGTAGCTCCCGTGACACCTAAAACCCCAACCACCGCGACGATTGATTTCCAGCTTGGCATCTTAGATACAGCCCCCTCTAATTTCAACAGATTCAGCATTTCACGTTACTCGTGTGCCATCGAAACGATACAATCCGAGACGACACAGAGCCACGCAGTGTATAGCAAGGGATGAACCCCTATACACTCAGAAATNATGTACCTCTTCTGCAATGCCGACATGTTTCTAACGTTCGAACCTGTCGTCCTCATCAGGCCGTGACACTTGTGTCTCGTCGTTGCGAGGATTGTCTGACTACCAGCTCTGTTGCCAAACGCACCGGTTGCAACTCAAAATTCCCAGCAAGCGCTTGAAACAAGAGTTGCGCGGCAACGGAACCCATTTCGTACATTGGTTGTCGTACTGTTGTAAGCGGCGGTTGGACGTATTCCGCAATTCTGATATTGTCAAAACCAACAATCGCGACGTCGTCCGGAACACGAATCCCCTTCTCTGAAAAGGCTTTCAAAAGCCCGATAGCCATTTCATCGTTAGACGCAAACACCGCATCCGGGAGAATCGGTTGCGCACTCATCACCTTTCCGACAACATACCCACCTTCCTCGGTAAACCCCCCCATGTAGTCGAATCGTTTCGATTCAGGGGCCGAGAATTCTTTCATCGCTTTAACATATCCTCGGTACCGAAGCTCTGAGTCCAACGTATCAGCTGGACCACTAATAAAGACAATGCGGCGATGCCCCAACTCGAGTAGATGTTTCGTAACTTGGTACCCGCCCTGCTCGTTGTCCACTCGAACGCTATACACGTAATCCGCAGTCAATTCCCTGTCTAAAACAATGACAGGTAAATCAGGGCCGGCCGCCGTTACAATTGTCTCGTCATCCACGTCAGGAGCGAGAACAATCACACCATCTACGCGGCGTTCCGACAGTAGGCGGACAGCGGAACCGTTGCGGCCGCCAAGCGATCCGCTCGCGATGGTGTTGTATCCCTTACTCGTTGCAATGTCTTGGACACCACGGATGATTTCGGAGTAGAACGGACCACCCAAATCATGAAGCAAAATACAAATTGTCTCCGTACGACGCGTCTTCAAGTCACGAGCAATACCATTAGGGCGATACTGCAACTGGCGCGCTACTTCAAGAACACGCCTACGCGTGGACTCCTTGACTCGCGGATTGTTCCGTAAGGCGAGAGACACTGTAGACAGCGCCACATTGGCTGCCTTCGCAACATCCTTCATCGTCGCCACGTGGTTCCCTCCCTTATGTAAAGTAAAAATCCCTAAAACTTTAATTGTTTCATAAAGAACACCGGGCGATAAACAATCCACTAAGTGCTAGCACCAGTTAGCGATGTCTAGGTGGTCGCCTCTTATTACTGGTAATCGCCTTCCCTTACGAGCTCATGAGACTGTGGTACTGTGTGCCCTATCCACTCGAAAAATAAAAACGTTTCGATTTTGAACGAAAAATATTATTACTACAAAAACAAGGTACCTCCAAATGAAAGCGTTGTCAATAACGATTGCAGGGAAGGCAACGGGTAAGTTAACTGTTCCCACGAGGTTATGCGACGGGAGGGCTTTGGGGGTTTACAAAGCGAGATCCATCTTTTCTATCCATCATTGTTGAAAATGTGGACGACTGGCGTCGCCTGGGCCAGCCGCCAAAAGTTCTTCCGTACATCAGCGATACCGTTCTCTACCTTCTCCTTTTTCCTTCTCTTTAACCCAAAACATCGAATCCGTCTTCAGGCCCGTTGACTCAACCGTCCAGCCAAGAATGCCCGTGTGGCTGCTTCAGCAACTCTGGTGAGATATGCTTTGGTTGACTGCATGGATTCCGCTAAGGAAATAGGCCCCGGAGCGATGGACAACAATACGGTAATGCCATGTTGATACAGTGAAGCGGCATCCTCTGTAACGCATCCGGACAGACAGAAGACTGGAACGCCATGTGCTTTTGCGCGGACTGCCACGCCGAAAACCACCTTTCCGTGAAAAGTCTGCACATCGGTTCTGCCCTCACCCGTCATGACAAAGTCAGCATCCGATACTCGTTGGTCAAACGAAGTGATGTCCAATACGAGGTCAATGCCTCGAACGAGTTCGGCTTGGAGGACACCTACCGAGGCTGCGCCGAGTCCTCCCGCAGCACCGGCCCCAGGCGTATCCTTGATGGAAATACCCACATCGTGTTCCACAACCCTGGCGAATTGCGCCAGGATTCCATCCAGGACAGGAATCATCTCGGTAGTGACACCCTTTTGTGGACCGTAGACAGCGGTTGCCCCTGTGGGCCCGCACAGCGGATTGGATACATCGCAAGCCACCCGAATCCGTGCGTTGGCCAAAGCCGGGTGAAGGTTCGTCACATCGACATGAGCCAAATTCCGACAGCCAGCCGGTGTCGGGGTAAGTTCATGTCCAGACGCGTCATAGAACCGAGCTCCGAGGCTATATAACATTCCAATTCCTGCATCGTTGGTCGCACTGCCGCCCAACCCAATGACAAATGATGTTCTTCCGTGGTCCAAGGCGTGCCGAATCAACTCGCCAACACCGGCGGTGTTCTCTCGCATTACTTCTCGCTCGTTTTCTGCGATGAGGCCAAGCCCGGCGGCAGCGGCAACCTCAATCACGGCCGTGCCGTCCGGGAGCAAGCCGTAAAATCCGTCAATGGTTCGTCCGAGCGGATCCGGTACTTTGACCCACACTTTCTGCCCACCGACGGCCGCTAGCAAACAATCCACCGTTCCTTCGCCGCCGTCCGCGATGGGCAACAAATCCAACTCCGCATCCGGACATGCCCGCTTGACCCCTTTCGCGATGGACGCTGCCGCATCTTGTGCGCTTAAAGACCCTTTATAGGAGTCGGGCGATATTACGACTTTCACCAGTAACGGTCACCTCCGATCAGCTCTTGCCTTTTCAAGACAACACAGCTTTGTGTGTCCAGATAAACAAGGCGTTCAAACCATTCCTTCATCAGCGCGAGTACTTCACCACAATGATTTCCGGACCGATGCCCACGGGATCTCCCATCGTGATGCCTAGCAGTGGTTTGTGCATTTCTTAGTGCCTTCCCGGAGATTAAATGCGGCCTGCATCTGAAGTGCACAGACACTGTCATAAATAGAGGAAACCTGGCCCACTGATCCCCCCTTGGTGACTACTGGTAAACCTTCATATGGACCTGATATAGCATGGCAAAGAACACCAAGTGGACAGGTCTCAGAAAGCGGTTCCAATTCAGTAACAGACAATGCCGTGAGTACCGCACGGGCAACTTCACCACCCGTCAGATATAGGCCCGTGATCTCGAGATTATCTACTAATTGTTTTGTGTAGTTGGCTAGCATAGACGGTGTCTGCTGCTGCTCGTCCGAGGACAGACGGACTCGATCCGTGCGCATGCCAGCCACACCCCGAGACGTAATCGACTCTGCGAGCTGGTACGACACTTCTTGGGCATAGAGAGGATCGTTCAATTGCATCGGATGAACATCTGTCCATTTGACACCTAGCTCCTGTTCTGCGTGGTCCAACTGGTCGGTAGTCAATTTCGAACGACTTCCAGACACCACAAGCACTCGTCCTGATCGGCGCTGTCGAGCAGCCACATAGGCTGCGGAAAACGGGCCGGGATCGACCGGAAGAATAGGTTCCGCCAGGGAGGCAAAGAACTGAGCCGTGCGCTGGATGTCTTCGTCACTTTGCGCATCACAGACCAGGAAACACCGTTGGTTGAGATATCGTTGTACCTGTCGTTCAGCGCGGACGAAGTCGTCCAACCACCCCTTCGTCATTTCGTAAACGGGAAGGCTGGTTTGCAAGGCCAAGAGTTGTTTCAGGGATGACGATACAAGCCCCCCTTGTGGATCCTTTCCAATCTCCGTTTCATCAATCGGCACGCCATGCAAAAATAAGTTGCCTCCGACGACAGTCCTTCCGGATGCAGGATAGGCACCTACCACCACAGCAAGTCGGGGACCCGTGAGAACTTCAAGCAGAGCTTGCGTTTCGGCACCGACATTGCCTCGAAAGGTACTGTCAATTCGCTTACACAGTTGTACATCTGGATTCGTTATCACCCCAGACTGGCCTACCATGGTTTTGATCCGCTCTACAGCTTCCTGACGGGGGAGCCGTCGAGTCCCCGCGTTCCAGACAGTTACACCCGGATTTCCTAACCGTTGTGAGATGGGTGTAAACCACTCGACAACGGTGCTCGCTTTCCACCCCAGATTTCGAAACAGAATGGCGGTGGCATTACTACCTGTCAAATCGTCCGCAATACAAAGGACGTGCCGCACGCGTCTCAACGCCTCCCTTGAAAGCTAATTCTTAAGCCATGTCCAAAACAATCAGAATATGATTAACCAGGACATCATTCAATTATTTTGAAAAACCAATTGACGAATGCACTTCTAAAGTAGACTCCGTTTTCTCGCCTCGTAGGAATGCACACACAAGCATACTAATAATCAGAAAAGCGGCAAGTACAAGGAATCCAGTAAAACTATTATGCGTAACTCCTTTCACATAGCCAACGATGTACGGACCGAGAAATCCACCTAGGTTCCCAAGGGCATTAATCAACCCCATCGCTGCGCCCACGACTTCAAGCCGTAAAATGCCGCTTGGAATGGCCCAGAATGGACCATATGGTGCATAGACGCCAATTGCTGTAATCACGAGGAACACCATCTTCATCGTGGGCGTGTGAGCGAATAGCTGTCCGCCGACAAGGCCAATTGCACCAATCGCGAGAGGAACTGAGACGTGCAACCGCCGCCTGCCAGTCCTATCAGAGAGTATTGAATTGACGACCATCGACGCAAGTGCAAACAAGAACGGAATCGCCGACAACCATCCTACTGTCTCCGAGCTCGCTATACCGCTGAAAGATTTCACAACCGTTGGTACCCACATCGTGTATCCGTAAAAACCGCTCATCCAGAAGAAGTAGGCAACAATTAACCATAAGACTGTTTTGTTCGCGAAGGCTGAACGAAATCCGGCACTTGCCACTTTACTGGCATCTTCTTGAGCCATTGTCTTTTCAATAAAAGCGCGTTCCTCAGGAGAAATCCATTTTGCTTCACTTGGCTTATCTGAAATCGTAAACCACCAGATAAGTCCCCAAATAATTGGAGGTAGTCCTTCGATAACAAAGACGCCACGCCAGCTCATCATCGTGAGCAGCCAACCCGTTAGGGGCGTCATAATGATTGCAGAGAGGGGTAGACATGCCATCCATAACGCGTTTGCCCGTGCTCGTTCTCGCTGTGGAAACCACAAAGCGAGGAGTACCAAGACGGCTGGCCATACGCCGCCTTCGAATATGCCGAGTACAAAGCGCGCCACATACAATTCCCATGATGTCTGCACAAGACCGGTTGCCATGGCAGATAGTCCCCAGAGCATCATGAGAATAAATACAACTTTCTTAGCACTCCATTTGCTTGCAAGATGACCGCCAGGAATTTGCAGAATCATATACCCGACGAAGAAAATTCCGGATGCGAGGCCGCTTGCAGAACTGGTCAAATTGAAGCTCTTCCCCATATAGGGAAGGATCATTGCTGTATTGATCCGATCCATGTACGCCAACATGTACATAATGGCTGCAACTGGTATAATGTAAACCCAACGTTTGGCCGGAACCCCAGTCATGACGCTCATATCCCCCCATCACATTGATTGCGATAGCGCTTTCATATGCTACATAAGGTAAAGGGATTGAATCCCTAGCTGGATTGGACATCAGCCGAGTTTTAAGCCGTTTCGAGCGTACTCTGCCCCTACCCGAACTGCCTCAATCATGCTCACGGCGCTAGCAATTCCCTTACCAGCGATGTCAAACGCCGTGCCGTGATCGACACTCGTCCGTAAAATGGGTAAACCGAGTGTTACACTGACCGTTCGTTCAAAGTCCATCATTTTGGCAGCGATATGCCCTTGATCATGATAAAGAGAAAGAACTGCGTCAAAACGCCCAATGCGAGCCATGTGAAATACCGAATCCGCAGGTACTGGCCCAACCACGTTTAGACCTCGTGAGGTAGCTTCCATTACTGCTGGTACAATCTCATCCATCTCTTCCCGACCAAACAAACCGTTTTCTCCTGCATGCGGATTAAGTCCAGCAACGGCCAATCGAGGATTTTCGAAACCCAATTGTTTTAATGCATTGATACTCTTTTCAATACCGGACAAAACTCTGTCCTTGGTGATTAGACGGCATGCTTCAGCAAGGGAGACATGGCGCGTTAAGAAGAAGATTTTCAAGTTCAGAATGGAGAACATGGTCATCTCCTCTGCAGCACCCGTTAAATCTGCAAACATCTCGGTGTGGCCGATGTAAGGTACCTGTGCTGCCTTCAAGGATTCCTTATTGATGGGTGCAGTCACAACTGCATCCACCGATCCGTCCATCGCAAGTTCAATGGCTTTTTTGATATACCCGAATGCCGCCACTCCGCAGGATGCCTGCACTTTTCCGTACTGTAATTCATCGACATTCATTAAGCCGAGATCGAGTACATCGATGGTTCCATACTCATACTGTGCTTCCCACGGGGCCGTAATTTTACGGATATTCGCTGTCAGTCCTGAGAACTGAAGTGCGTCTTCGACTACACTGACATCCCCGATGACGAATGATTGCGACATATTGTGTACTTCTTGGTCAAGCATCGCCTTTACGACGATTTCCGGACCGATACCTGCTGGATCCCCCATGGTCAGTGCTAAAACTGGACGTTCCATTCATAACCACTCCTATAAAATCATTTAAAAATTACACGTGTGATGGTGTAACAAGCCACTCCACTACATTAAGCGCAACAGTGCTGGCATGCGTTATGATATGTAACCTTTTATTCGTTTGTGTTTATTTTAGTTATATTCTGATTTATGTCAAGACTCCGACCCTAGAAAACGTATAGCAACTAGATGCTGACGGTAGGCATCATCTGTCCAAATCTTTTGCTTTAACCTCTCGAGCGGCACAAACCGGTGTTTCATGGTCGTTATCCGAATATATGACACAAACACAAAACATACGTTCTGATATCAATTAAGCTGAGCTAACAGAATAGCCACGTCACGTAATTCAACCAATCACAGCTGAAAAATGATGTTATGATGTTTTTCAATCACATCTTATGTACAATGATATAACTGTAACGATCCGTAATTTTGTGAAAGGATGTAACTCAGATGTTATCCGCCCAGCGCCGAAAAGAAATTTTCCGCATACTTAACTCCGAAGGCCAGGTTCATTTGAGTGAACTCGCTTCGAGATTCAACGTGTCCATCATGACCATTCGACGTGATTTAGAGTGGTTAGAGCAGGAAGGTAAGGCTCGAAGAGTTCACGGGGGGGCCATCTTGGCCGAACAAAAGTGGAATACAGATACGATTGAAATGAAGTCTGTGACAAATGTCGATAAAAAACAGTCCATTGCAAATAGCAGTATGCGACTTCTACATCCTTGCAGTTCAATATTCTTAGATGCAGGAAGCACCACTTTGGAAATTGCAAAACTGATGTGTACCGAACTTCATAAAGAACTCACCATCTGTACTACTGATTTACATATTGCCGATTTGTTGTGCAAGCAAGAACGATTTCATGTCTACTTTTGCGGCGGTAAAGTTGATGGTTCAACATCGAGTGTTGGAGGGCAATTTGCTGTTCAGATGATACGTTCCCTACATGCAGACTTGGCCATTATTGGGTGTGATGGACTTACCATAAAAGATGGCGCGATGGGCACAAGGATGGAGCAAGTCGGAGTTAAACAGGCGATGATCGAACATAGTTTGCAATCAGCGCTTGTTGCAGATTCCACAAAATTTGGTCGTGTATCATTCGTCACGATAGCCCCGTTGACTGCTTTCGACTACGTGGTTTCTGACAGCAATTTGAGTGAGGACATGCAACACCTTGTTACAAAATCAGGTACCAAAGTTATCACGAACTAGTATGAGGCCATGTATCAACAGGCCTTTTGGTTAAATGTAATTCGCTGGAAACCTAGGTGCTGGTCCACGCGGCACGAACCTGAGCTTACACATCGCATAACCAATTAGGCGTCCGACAGCGCAGCGCCTGATTACGCCGTCTCACCCACAGCTAAAAAACCCCACTTTTCTAACACCATTATTCGACACATACCGTCACAAATGATGACGTATACTGCCTCCTAGGTAGGGCGGCGTGCGTGGCCGTCACGGTCGTCGACGTAGGAGGGGTTGGCGACCTCACAATCACAACACCTGTTTCATCCCGAGGTCAAACACAAAATATTCGCGGTTTGCACACGATACATGGCTCTGGGTAATTCATCATTACCAGACGCCAGCATCAGTACACCACTGGATGATGGCGTATAGGTCCTAATGCCGGCTCACCTCCCGTAATGCGGATGTCCCCTCTCAATGCTTTGTTCTGTTACACTAATAGTCGGTCCGATAAACAGTGCTACATCAGAACAAAAAAGGACGTTCCATCGAAACGGAACGCCTAGCTGACGTGTCTCTATGACTTTCGTTGCATCTTGTTGCGAATGACCTTTCGGGCGACTCCGTATGCCCTTGAAAGCCTGGTCATGTTGAGGGTTGACGACCTTAGTGGTCGTCCCTTCCCGTTCTTAACTACTTCTGATCCGTTACAATGAACGTCCCTGAAAACTCTGCCTTTCCTTGCCCAGAGGGGTCGGACATCATTTGAAATCGGCCAGTCGTCCACGGAGAAAACCCGGCCGTTGATGACTGACCCGGGCTTAATCTTTCTGTGTAGATTCGAAAGTTCGGAATGGAAAACTGATGAACCTTATGCCCTTGGTTGGTGACTTTAACCTGCACTGGCTGGTTCACCAAAGCAATGATTTGGTTTGGAACAAACCCGTGATCCGTAATTGAAACCGAAATCGTCCTTGACGCCGCTTGAGCGGGAGCCATACTTACCATCAGGGTGATCGCTCCGGACACAGCCATCTTGATCATCTGCTTCATATGTGAGGTCTCCTCCACGAGTTGATCACGGATAGCGTATCCTTCGTTGTGATTCCTATGCAGCAAGAAACCTCACTTCCGGAGGAGTGAAGCGGCTTGCCCTGTAAGAGTACTTCCCGGTTAAAAGTTGCTCCGCATATCTCTGACACATCTTGTTCGTATAGTTTCGACCGTCCGTTCTTTAACTACAACAACCGACCGACCACGACTAACAAGGTCATTTAGTACATTGTCACCATGAGTACCCAGTTCAAGTTGCTCTCTGGATTGATACAGGCCGCCTCGTGTCTTACGTCCAAGTGACCGTATTCCCTACTTCCTGTCTGGTTCTTCCTGTCTGGTTCGCTGTTCCAGAGTCGTTAGCCATCTGTATCAGGTCAAGTCCCAAGAACTCTGCTGCATCCTTGAAATCGGCGAATTCCACTTTCGCTTTGACTTCCATACGTAGCGCCTCTACCCGTGCCGCTAACCAAGCAGCTTGGCATGAACACCCACATCCAAGGAACCCGCATGACTCGCTATACTGTGTACGTCTACCTCCAGTTGATCCGTACGGGGCCGTAGTTCTAGGATCTTTTTCACTTCCGTCGCAAGACGAGAGAGGATTGGACATACTTACCGGAGGACGTTAGCAGAGTTACGGATCCACTCCACTTCCGCTTTCAACTTCGAAAGAAACGTCGTAGCGCCATCACCGATTCGGCCGGTCTGACTGTCTTCGAGGATACCCACAATTGCCTTCAGGTGAACTCCACGGTTCGTTCGTTGTACGTGTATCTGATAGACATTTCTACCGCTGATCAATAAGCAATACAACGAATGAGTTACACTGTATTATCGTTAGTTTTAAATTCTTAATTTTCAAACACCATAGTCCGACACATACCGTCATAAATCATGACGTATACTGCCGTCTAGGTAGGGCGGCGCGAGTGGCCGTCACGGTCGTCGACGTAGGAGGGGTCGGCGACCACACATTACAACACCTGTCTATACTGGACCCAAGGAAAAGCAGGGTACACCATTAGTAATCCCGCCCTAAAGACCCGGATGAAACGAGTACAGGCTACAAATGCTTCAAAAGGGCTAGATAATCGAGCAGTAAATCGACTTCTGTGCGGATACGGAGAATAACGAGTGTAAGCGGTCTTGGGAACTCGCCATTATCTAGAGGTATTTCGCGTATGGCTGATGGATACCTAGAGCGATGTGGAATGACGCGGAATTGCGGAGAGCGGTTTTTTCTGTCATTCGCTACAGCGTTTAGTAAAAATCTCGTTGACGCAGGAATGTCTATACAGAACGCAGCAAGACTCCCCGCACACGGTACCATTCAGACGACTATGCGTTACGTAGAGCTACCCAGCATGAGTTACGAAAGGCAATGGAGGGTTCCTTTTGTTGAGTTACCCCCTTCGCGTTGCTGATTAATCCATACCCCCATGAGTTTGCCGACTCACCCCCGCCGGAACCCCCGTGCCGATGAGATGCCGATGGAAAACTCCAAGCGGTAAACTTTCGTAAATCATTTATCGTGGTAAAATCGTTAAAATATCCATGCTACATAAGCGATCGCGGATTATTCCATATTTTATGACGTGTTTACACTGCAAAAACGTATTTCCGCAAAGGGATACAGAGAAAAGTAATCCGTTAAATGCTTTCTTTGCATCGAACATCCCCGCACATCAGATTAAAATTTGTTGGAACTAACCTATTAGCGATAGATGAAAATGACGTGTTAGGACCGACGTTAACACGTAGAATGGTTTTTCAGGATGTGAGGGGCCTGAAGGCAGCCTTTCGCGAGTTTGGAGTATTACATTCATCGTTTATATTCGCGTTTCATCAGCATATATCACGTTATATCGAGATAAAGGGACAATTATCTGATAACACTGTATACTCTGTTTACAGATAGATAGCGCTTTCATTGCTAGGCGATATACAACATGCTAAAGGGTGATTCTACGTTCGAGTAATTTTCAGAGTTATGTCTAGTAATGTCTGAAACAAAACTATAGTGAAAGGCTGTGTCACATTTATGAGTTCAGTTACGATTTCAAATAACAAGTCGATGGTTGCATCGGGGTTGGAAGACGTAGTAGCAAGTACTTCGAATATTTGTTTCGTTGATGGTGCAAATGGTCGCTTGATTTATCAGGGGATTGATATTAACGATTTAATTGATGGACATGCATCTTTTGAAGAGGTTATTTACCTTCTTTGGTATGGCAGGCTTCCGAAACGAACAGAGTTAGAAGAATTTACTAAAAATATTGCAACACAAAGAAAATTACCCGAAGAGGTATCGTATTTCCTTAGGCGCATGCCGAAGAACGCTAACGCAATGGATGTTCTGCGGACAACAGTATCTCTTTTAAGTATGTTCGATCCGGATGCTGGAGACAGTTCCAGAGAAGCGAACATTCGTCAAGCTACACGCTTGGTGGCTCAAATTCCCACGATTGTCACTACTTTTGCCAGATTGCAGCAAGGTTTAGAGCCGGTTGTTGCAGATGAATCCCTCAGTGCCGCAGCTTCGTTTCTTTATATGTTGAAGGGTTCTCAACCGACCGACTTCGAAGTGGATACTTTTAACATAGCACTGATATTACATGCTGACCACGAGCTCAACGCCTCCACATTTTCTGCGCGTGTGACAGCGGGAACCTTGTCTGATCTATACTCGGCAATTACTTCAGCGATAGGGACTCTGAAAGGCCCACTGCATGGTGGAGCAAATGAGCAAGTGATTCGCACGCTCCTTGCAATTGGTGACATTGGCAAAGTTGAGGAGTGGATCAATGGTGAATTGGCGAACAAACGAAAGATCATGGGATTTGGCCATCGAGTGTACCGAACAGAAGATCCTCGTGCAACCCATTTGCGTCAATTAAGCAAAGAAGCCGGAGAACGTAATAATGACACCAAGTGGTACGAGATGTCCCAAATTATTGAGAAGCTCGTAAAGCTAAAAAAAGGGTTATATCCAAACGTGGATTTTTACTCCGCCTCCCTATACTATTCTTTAGGCATTTCACCACATCTTTATACACCGATTTTTGCATGTAGCCGCATTGCAGGATGGACAGCTCATGTACTGGAACAGTACGAAAATAACCGCTTAATCCGTCCACGGGCAGAATATACGGGTCCGGTAAACAAGGTGTATATTCCGATAGATGAGCGTTGATTATCAGAGTGTCCTGTTTTGTTGGACCATCTATTGGCAGTCGGTAGCGACTGCCATTATTTATGTTCTCTGTACAAACTGACGCTTAGTCAACTTCGATTTCTCCGTTGATTACGATGCTGTTCGGATGGCTGTGTTGCGTGATGTGTCTCTCTTAGAGTCTCATATTCCAGCAAAATAACGAGCAGGGATCACTTTTGACCACTGCTCTGATTACCTTACATGGATTGGTCATGCCCGCCTATTTAATCTTCACTATCACCTTAGCTACAGAGCTGACATTATTTGATGAGTCCGTAGCTGTAACTAACAATATTGTCCCTGCCCTCTGCTTAATTATCGGCACAGAGAAGGTTCCTGTGGCTGAAGCGTATTCGATAAATCAATGGCGGCATATTGCGATACGTCAACTCAGGTAATCGATATTGTCGCAAACAACTTCAACACGGGGCTGCACTCCTTGCAGTCGGGTTTCCTTTTGTTTATTGTTCATCCCCTTATTTAACGCACGACCCGACTTATCTCCACCTACAGCATGTTGCTGTTTAGTGTTGGAACTTTGAATTGCAGCATTCGTTCCACCTGTGCTATCTGTTCCACCACCGCTAGCGACTTGAGTCGCCGAGGAAGTGTTCTTTCCAGTCCTATTGATCTGATTATTGATCACAATCATGATCTCTTCATTATCTGTCAATTTTCCATGTTTGTCGTGTGGTTCAGATTGATGACCTTTCATACCGAGGTTTCTCGCTCTCCCTTTAGCCCCAACACTCTGTTGCTGAAGCGTATTTGATGAATCAATGGCAGCATTATTTCCTGCTGCGCTATTTCCACCGGCNCCACTTTCAATCTGAGTAGTATTTGGCGCATCAGGATGGAAAAAGCAGTACAAGTGGCTCGGCACATTTGACACAGAACGCGAAGCAAAACGGGCCATTCGCGAGGTTGAAAACGCTAAGGACATGGGGGTGAAGTTGCCGTCTGGGAAAATTACGGTCGAACAGTACATGCGTGACTGATTAATGGACAAAGCATTGGAGGTACGTTGGGAAACCTACCGCAAATACAAGTGGCTTGTCCTCCAACACGTGATCCCTCATCTCGGTGATGTGCAGTTAGAGTGACTAGCACCAGAACACTTACAGCACCTTTACAAGTAACTCCAAGTAGGGCCTAATCGTCTGAGCAACCGCAGTATCCTGCATATCCATAATATGCTCCACTCTGCCTTGGATAGAGCGTTGAAATGGGGTAAAGTTCAGCGAAATGTTACGGAACTTGTAACACCGCCACGGGTAACAGATACAGACAAAACCATTTGGACACCTGCGCAACTGAGGAAGTTTCTCGACCATGCGAATAATTATCGCTACGGAATAGTCTTCTATCTCGCTGCCATGACTGGGATGCGTAAGGCTGAAATATGTGGTTTACAGTGGCGTGACATTGACTTTCACGGCAAGAAACTCACTGTACGACAGACACTTGTGTATGTAGCTGGCAAACCGACGTTGCAGGAGACAAAAACTACGCGCAGCAAACGCACTATATCGCTTGACCCTACGACCGTAGACAAATTGGAAAAGCATCGTAGACAGCAACTGCAGGAGAAGTTAAGACTTGGGGCTGCGTATCAAGATAACGATTTTGTGATTGCACGCGAGGATGGACGTCCGATTTACTATCGTACGATGGATAATCAATGGATCAAATGTGTTGAGGAGGCCGGCGTACCCCGCATCAGATTTCATGACCTAAGGCATACACACGCATCACTTCTCATTGCCCAAGGGGTGCCGATAAATGTGGTTTGCGAACGACTGGGACATGCACAGACGAGCATCACAATGGACATTTACGTGCATAGCAACGATAACCAACAACGACAGGCTGCAAACGCGTTTGTATCTGCAATATTCGGTTCGTGAGACACAAATAGAAAAGAGTGATGATCAATTGATGTGCAAAACGCGATATACAAAAACATGCAGCCATCCGAAAAAGTTCGGAAAACCGCATGAAATAAGGGTTTCTCTGGCGGAGGGTGGGATTCGAACCCACGGTAGCCTTGCGACTACGGCGGTTTTCAAGACCTATGGCCGGTTCTTTAGCCCCTTTTAGCCCTTTACGCCCCTTTTTGAAAAAGCTTATTTTACGGTACTTTTAGGGGTCATTTTAGTGATTGTTCACGAATCATCTCTGTAGTTTGATTAGAACTTTGATTAGAAGTGATAAGAAGTGGTCACATTTGATCAATGTACTGAGTCATTAGGCAAAATCCTCGTCGGCCAGCATCCCTTGGCGTATCGAAACTTGAGTTACACAACAAGGCGTATCTGACGGTAACGAAGCAGTGGCGGCGTCAGCCCGCGTGCACAGCGCAAGGTAATCGGGAAGAAACTGCGGTTTGTAGCCCGTGACTTGCGAATCATCGCCAAATTGAGGATCTATCTTCCTCGGTGCTACTCGCTCCGTCTTCGAGGGCCGGCCCAGTGGCGGTCCACTTAAGTGAATGCCACGTTCCTTGCAGAGTAACGCAGGTTCTCCCGGTTCTGGTAGGCCTTGTCGGCCAGTACTCTGGATAGTAGCCTAAACCGCCGCCTGCAGGATGTAACATTCATGAAAGCTATCCCTTCAACCGCTCTAGTCTTGCTTACCCGTCCACCACGCTGATTGTCACTTTTGCCCGAACTCATATAACGCACATGGGGTTGCGAGATACTAACGACCGATCGTCGATGCACCGCATCCTCCTGCGGTACATATCCTCTTCCTGGCGATACAGCTCATGAATGACCAGCAGTTAACGATGTTGCCGAACGCTCAAAGTGCTAAGTCTGACCTCATGACGGTTAGACCTTTCTCTCCGTTAAATAACTATTATGTTTCGGTGGTTAATCAGCTATCACAAGGGACAGCTAAAACATATCTGCGTGCTCTAATACGATAATTTAATTGGCTCTTCTATAATCACAGCGATTTTTCATCAGTGGATTGGAATGACACCGCGACTTAGCCGGAACTATCATCGGATCTTTTCTGCAAGTCAAAAATCCAGAAAAAAGCGACGTTCTAATTTACCGCATTCTGTATGTTTATTCAGTTTGGAAGGTGAGTTCTTCTTGCGCTCTTGCCGCCGGGTAGCTCAGGCACCTTGCGGTGCCCTCGCCCCCTCAGAACTGCACGTAACAGTTTCCCGTTATGCAGCTCAAGCCATCCTGCACTCTTGTCGTTCCTCATTCTTTGGTACATGCCCTTGCGTCCAAACCACTCGTCCATCCACAATCCTCTCTTGAGGTGTGAGAAAACGTTCTGGATTGCTCGGGAGGGTATCGTAACTATAGGTCAAGCGATACTTTTCATAACACCATCTGGAATCCGTTCAATCGTTTGAGCAGCAGTTGCTCTTGCCGTGCCTCAAAGTATTCTTGGTCACTCGGGCGATGGGGAGAGCGTCTTCCCTGTATTTTAATGTGGCGAATAATGCGCACATCTGCCATGGTGGCCAGTGTATATCCGCCATCCGAGAAAGCCCAGTTTCTACTACCCTGTCGGGGGAAGTACCTCTGGTATATCCACTGTGCGCTCTTCTTCGGGTGTCGCCTCTTTGCCCATCTCCACAGCATTTGGTTGATTCGGTGGTCACAGTAGGCAAACGCCCGCTTGCTGACCTGTGTGCTGTAGTAGTTGCCCCATCCTCGGATAATTGGGTTGAGCAGCCGAATGACCATAGAGGCTTTGGCCTGCTTGTTCGAGTCCAAGATGCTCTTAATCTTCCGCAGCACGGCTAATTTTCTGTCCTTTGCGGGCTTAATGAGCAACTTTCCTTTATACTTGCGGACATGGAAGCCAAGGAAGTCGAACCCATCATTAATGTGAGTCACTCGCGTTTTCTCTAGGCTGAGTTCGACACCAACGTTATCCGCGAGCCACTCGGCGATGATGGGCACAAGCTGTTCTGCTTGCTCTTTAGTTCTGCACGTGACAATGAAATCATCCGCATAGGTGACGATGTTGACGCTTCCGAGCTTCATTCGCAGCGCTATTTGTTTCAGTTCCTCTTCCATCCCGTGCAGGGCGATGACTGCAAGCAGCGGTGATAACAATCCGCCCTGAGGCGTGCCCCGAGTGCTTGGAAGCAATCCCGCTTCCGGGTCAAGGATGGGGTACGCCGCACGTAAACACGATCTTCTGGAGCCAGTTTGGCCAAGAGTTTCGTATGGTCTACGTTGTCAAAATAGCCACGGATGTCGCCCTCAATAATCCACTGCGCGGAACCTGCTTTGCAGAGGTTAGCGAATACCTGACTCATGGCGTCCCATGTTGACCGCTCGGGTCGGAATCCATACGTATTGGGTGAAAACTGAATATCCCATTCTGGTTCCATAGCCATCTTGTGAATGGCCTGACATACCCTGTCGTGAATAGAAGGTATACCTAGCGGTCTGAGTTTTCCGTTCTTCTTGCGGATATACACGCGTCGTACCGGCAGCGGTCGATTGCGGAGATTGACTAGATTGGCTAACTCACGCCGTCTTTCGGACGTGGTGTAAGTCAGTCCATCTACTCCTGGTGTACGACGCCCGCGATTTTCTTGTGTCACGTGCCGAATGGCCAGAAGTTTGGTGTGGTAGCTCGAACGGATAAGCCATTTGTAATGACGCACAGCTTTTCGATTGTTGTGCTCGACTGCGTGGGCCAGTTGTCGCTGTAACCTGAGAACGTGGCGTTCGATTTCCTTCCAGTCTATCCACTGGTCGTCTGCATTCTCGTTGATGTCGGCCGTTTGAGCTTCCATCCATGCGTGCATAATTTCATCTTCGTGGATTTCTTGGAGGTTCTTACGGATGCGGCCTATTGACTCGCCCTGTTGGACGGCTTTTCGGTTCATAACAGACCACCCTTTCGTCTCATGCTGCAGGATTTCCGGCTGGATGACCTTGGGCAAGTCTGCACGCTTTCACGTCAGGGCATATTGGCATTTCTGCCACCCCTATCTGTCTCATTACAAGACAGCCTTCGCTTTTTGCCCGTTCCTCTACCCCCTAGGGAGTTCGGCTTCACTCGCGTTCCACTTACTGTCCAAAAGTCGGACAGACCCTATGGGGCTTACCTTGTTCCGTCGACAATCCATCTCTGAAGTGTTTAGGTGCCCCGAGTCCCGCGGTAGCGCTCGGAACTGCGAATCGTCAAAACGGGAGTGACGATTCCGGCTACTTGCCTTTTGGCACAAGCGTGTCATGGTGTTTCGCTTGTCTTGCATAACGCGGTTTATATGGGGTTCACTGTTGTTCACCGTGCACTTCTCAACCTAGCTCCAGCCAGAATTCACCTTATCTGGCGTGGCTACATTGTCCCGTGAGCTATCGCAAGACAGCGCGACCACTGTCCCACGTCACGGTAGGTTCGCGTCCGCAGTTCTGGACGGGCGGATTCGCACCGCATGATTACCGACGACTTTCAAGTCGCAGCCCGTAAGTGCAAGAAGACCAGACTCCAAAATATATGCCGTTCAATTTTTACATCAACAATTCGTAGACGTTCATAGTCAGCGAACTACTGACCATCCCTAAAGAGATGGGAACGTGTTGACCATGCAAAAAAATGTCCCACGACGGCATTTATCCAATGGTCCAAGCCCCGTTCTCCATCTTCGAGAAGTGTTGGACGGTCAAAATGGAGAACATAAGTGACTCGAGAGCCCTGCTTCTCAAGCAAACAGGCATACTCTCTAATACTCGGATAAAACCAAGGGTTCCTTTCTGCTGCGGATATTCCAAACTCATTTAAGGCGTTTTCTAAGCCTTTGATAACCAACTCAACGTTGACTGAGTTTACTGAGCAAGGAACGCGCAAAGTCAATAAATGTACGCAACGCAGTTGTGACGTACAGATCTCTGCGCCGTATGAACACCGTTGGAACAACACCATGCGGATCAGGAATCGGAAAACGGCGAACCCGCCTCTGGTTTGCAACAGCGGCGATGACGGAATAAGGAACCACGGTCACTCCAAAGCCATTCTCAATACAGCCGAAAATTCCATCAAGGGTCCCAAATTCCATGACTCTCGCGGGACGATAACCTTGTTCCTTCAACCAGCGCTGCCATCGCTCAAGGTAGACACAGCGTTTGAAGGGCATCAGGAGGGGTTCGCTCAGAACATCCTCCAACCGAAATGGTTCATCGGAAGGCGACGTCACGAGTACCAACCGCTCTTCGAATGTCAGTTCGTCCACAAGGTCAGGATGATGGACAGGGCCATCGACGAACCCTCCTTCGATCTCGCGCTCCAATACCGCCTCAATTAGGACTTCCGTTGGTGCCGTCAGCACTTGTAGCTCCACCTGAGGGTGTAGTTGGTGATATTGAGCAATAATCTCCGGCAGTCGGACGGCAGCTGTTGATTCCATCGCACCAATGGACAGCGGACTGTGTGGGACAGACGAATCCAGGACAGCCGTTGTCGCTTCATGCAGAATTTTCAGTAACTGGTTTGCATATGGAAGCAGCGTCTGTCCTGCGGGAGTCAAGGTCATCTTCCGATGCTCTCGATAAAACAGGGGGACACCTAATTCCTTTTCCAATTGTTGAATTCGAGCTGTCACATTCGACTGTACGTAGCTCAAGCGTCTGGCGGCTTTGGTTACACTTCCTTCAACTGCGACAGTACGAAACACCTTGAAGGCGTTGATATCCATTTCGCATCCCTCAACTTCAAATCATAAATCATGATGACAATAATCATTTTCATTCATTTTACACGAATATTTTGTTTGATTAGACTGGGATTGAAAATCGGTGTGAGGAGATGTGCCAAATGAGAGAGGTTCTGGTTTATCATGTGGATGCCTTTACCAACCAAAGATTTGGCGGAAATCCAGCAGGGGTCGTCCCAGATGCGACGGGTCTAACGGACGACGATATGCAAAATATCGCCCGGGAACTCAACCTGTCTGAAACAGCGTTCTTGACTCCGGATCAACGTAGAGGGGACTATCGGATCCGGTACTTTACCCCGAAATCCGAAATTGACTTTTGCGGCCATGCAACTGTAGGCGCTTCATGGGTGCTGGCAACTGAATATGGTTGGAAGACACGCGTATCCGGAATTTCCTTTCATACGAACGTGGGTGTTGTTGCAGTGGAATGGGTATTCAATCAAGAAGGTGATGTGGACAACGTCTTCATGCGCCAAGTCGCTCCACGCGTTAGGAATACTGAAGTGAGCCCCGAGGAAATCGCCGGTATCGTCGGGATCAACGTTTCCGACATCGAATCGAACTATCCAATTCGACTTGGTTATACGGGAAACTGGCACTTGCTCGTCCCCGTTGCTTCACGCGCCGCCATAGATGCTGCGCAACCTCATCTCACCGAATTAGCCGAGATGAATGCGAAGCAACAGGCAGTGACTACGCATCTGTTTACATTCTCCCAAGAAGGAGAGCCATACGATATTTACACCCGTGACTTCGGCCCTGCAGTGGGCATCCCGGAGGATCCGGTTACAGGTGCGGCAAATGGCGCTCTGGCTGGATATCTCGTTCTGGAAGGAATACTGAATTCCGAACAAAGACATTCGTTACGCATCGCGCAGGGAGACTCAATGGGACGTCCTGGGATGGTCTTCGTGGATATAGTCCCTGGGGATTCACCTGAAATCCGCGTAGGCGGTGCGGCAGTGATCACAGTGACTGGCCAGCTTCAGTTGGATTGACCACTTATCATGCTAAAGATAGAAAATGTTGTGAGGTCACAGCCAAAGAACCTCGGTTACACGATCCGAGGTTCTATTCGCAAATCCACAATTCCTGATTGGTTAGCAGCAAACATTCTTTTCGGTTCATAACAGGTCACTCCATTCGTCTCGTGCTACGAGATTCCCAGCTAGATGACCTTGGGCAAGTCTGCACGCTTTCGCGTCAGGACATTCATGGTGTTGCCACCGTCCCTATCCATCCCATTACAGGATGGCATTCGCTTTTTGCCCGTTCCTCTACCCCCTAGGGAGTTCGGCTTCACTCGCTTGCGCTTGATCCACTTACTGTCCGTGTTTTCGGACAGACCCCGTGGGGCTTACCTTGTTTCGCCGATAACCCCATAATCAGGTGTTTAGGTGCCCCGAGTCCCGCGGTAGCGCTTGGAACTGCGAATCAGCAAAACGGGAGTGCTGACCCCGACTACATGCCTTTTGGCTCAAGCGTCTCAGAGTGTTTCGCTTGTCTTGCATAACGCGGTTTATGAAGGGTTCACTTTCGTTCACCATGCACCTGCAACCTAGCTCCTGCCCGAGTCACTCTATCGGACGCGGCTACATTGTCCCGTGAGCTCCGCAAGACGGCGTTACCACCATCCTACGTCACGGTAGGTTCGCGCTCGCAGTTCAGAGCGGATGGGTTTTCGCCATATGATTATCGACAACTTGCAAGTCGCAACCCATTAACGCAATAAGGGAGCGTATGTCGTGTCTTGCAACCCCTAAACCCCTAAATCAACACCATCGCTTAAACCAGATAGCTGATGTTCGATTGCCCAGATCCTTAACGATAATCACAATTCCAATGTCATGAACACGCTGTTGGGATCTTCAATATAATCAGAAAAAGGATCGCACAATTGGAACCCAAAATTTGAGTACAGTTTTCTGGCGGGCTCGAAGGCTGCCTGTGAGCCGGTTTCTAAACTCAATCGCCGATAGCCACGACGTTTGGCTTCATCAATTATGTGTTGTAGGACTTGCTTTGCGACACCCTTTCTCAAATGTAACGAGGAAGTACGCATCGATTTGACCTCCCCATGCTGATTATTCAGTTCCTTGAGTGCTCCGCACCCAACGAGTTCATCTCCGTCCCATGCACTCCAGAATGTGATTTCGGGTTTTCGCAATGCTACAAGACCTAGCGCATGTATACTTTCTGGCGGGGAATTTAGTGCCATACCCTGAAGATGCTCCCTCACCAACTCAATCACCTTCAAGTACGTTAAATCATCCAGTCTAATATCCATAAACAATTCCTCCATCATGCTAAATTCCACGTTTCCCCCCTGATCGATCCACGTACCTAATTGGACACTGTTTCATCTATTGAATTTCGTTCTAGCATCGCTTTGCACACTTCTGCCCATAAGTGCAAGAAGAACTGGCTCAAGCAACCACCTCGTGTCGCTAAGAAAAAGGGGAAACATGTAGTGTGCTTCCCATCCTTCGACTAATGAAAAGACCCGCACTCGTTGCAAATCTCGTTTGACTATGGCGTGACCCTGTAGCTATCATACTCTCGCATCGAGACTGCCATCTGCAGTGCATTCAATATTTGGGCCATCGTCATCGAGGGGAACTCACATTCGTATAATGTATTTCCAAATACCCAACCAATTTGTGTAACTGGATTGCCAGTTAGATTGGGATTAATCAGTATGCGCCCATCGGTTGGAGGCAAGGCATGAGATAGTAAAAAGGTGTTCACTTGCTTCGCTTCGTTTATGAAGTCGAGCGAAGGGGCGCCAAATACATCAATCGTCCATTTTCCTTCCCGCCACTCAATGACATTCTGAGGGAATTCGTAATTCGTCGGATCACCAGTGTTGTATGTTTTGCCAGTCGTGTATTGCTTCATAAACCCGTCTATGGTGCCAGCGTTCTGAACCTTTATGACATGGAACTCTGTATTAAGGTTGTTCATTGCTTGATCGTGGCTCGAATAATATGTTCCGCCAAACATGCCAACAAATGAAGATGCAGGTAATTGATTAAGACTGGAATCATTCAAAGGTACTGAGGTAGGCGTGGAGAACAACCTAACATTGTAGTCCCAATTGGATGCAAATTCTTTCACTCCAATGAATTGCGCATCTGGATGAAAGGTAGGCTCAGTGGGGGCAAAGAGAAAAGGAACCTTTGTTGCCTGCTTAACCTGACCCATTGCCTGCGCCACGTAATTTGCAAATTGAAGTCCATCTGTTTTCGGAGAACTCGTTGGAGCCGTGTTGTTTGTTGTCTGATTCGTTGTCGATGAATTGGAACCATTCGAAGGTGCGGACGAGTTGGTCCCATTGCTTGCGTTCGTATCGTTTGAAGAACTGGACAATGGTGTCTGTGCAGTCGTATTACTAGTCTCATTTGCAGTCTTAGATTTGGGGACGCCACCGAATTGATTACTGACTGTGTTCCCTTTGAAAGTATACAAACCTGCTACAATGGCAATCGCTGCAACTACGGCTGAACCACCTGCGAAGATATTCGAATATCGTTTCAGTTTATTTTTTTTGGTCTGAATTACCTTTGTCTGACTTATCTCTTGTTGAATGTTGTTCCAGATCTCTTGTTGTTTTTGAGATGACATTCGAATGTTTGATACTACAGACAGCTTTTCAAGGATGTCGCGTTCCGATGTCATTGTGAAATTTCACCTCCTCAGAATTAGACCCCAATATTTCACGGAGCTTAGTCATCGCTCGGTGGGTTGTCGTTCGTACCTTTGTTGCTGACCACCCTAAAATGTGTGCCGTTTCCTGCATGGACAGGTTTTCAATATGTCGCAACACAATAACCTGACGATAAGTTTCCTTTAACTTGGACAATGCCTCTTCAACTTCTAATATCGCTTCGGCAGAAGTGGACTCGTTACTAACTTCTTGTGGTTCATATAACGACAGAAAGTGCCTTTCAGTCCGCTTCTTGCGAAATAAATCAACAATATGATTTCGAGCAATACTCATCAGCCACGTTTTGGCGTTTGCATCCTGTCGGTAGTTGTTCCACGAACGAAATGCCCTTAAGAATACCTCTTGGACCACATCGTAGGCGTCCGACGAATTACCTAGCGTAAGTTTCGCGTATCGATATATGTCATTGGAGTACAGCTCGTAAAGCGACTGTATCGCTTCTTGTGCTGTTAGCTGTTCACTCAATTAGATTTCACCACCTTTACCCGCTCATTTATTTAGACGTATAAGTCGCACATACATCGCAGATATTTTCTGCTTTATTTAAAAATTTCCGCTTTACGCACTAAACACAAATTAGGACAGGAGTCTGCAAATATCCTGCCCAGCGTAGTTCCCCATTGACTGATATTCTGATGTTCAAACCGTGTTTAACATGTCAGCGAAATCCGACATTCACTGTTAATTTGATAATTTCTCGTCCAAAACGGAGGTAGTGTCCCGTCAAGTGGTGTAAATTTGTTGAGTGCCTCTACTACGTGACATACATCATTTATGCAGAACCGAAGTCGGGGCCAGTAACGCCTGGTTACCTGTAACCTTGGCCAT